>CAKSPZ010000012.1 GCA_934486635.1 uncultured Eubacteriales bacterium | reverse complement strand
ATAATTAGATTTTGTTTTATAAATAAAATATATAATATTAAAGATGTTAATGAATTACTTGCTATGTATAAATGTAAACAATTTAGTTATTAGAAAAACAACACTTAATTTCTTTGATAAGTGTTGCTTTTAATTTATAGTTTATATATTTTTTTACTATTCTTTACTTCTTCGATTATATTTTCTCTCATGTTAGTGCCAATCTTGATTGCTTGAGCTGCTAATACACTATCAAACACAATTTGGTCTTTAAATGGTAAAATTGTTGTTATCGCAGGTACTGGTAGTTCTTCATTTGGTATTATTTCATCTATATTGCAATTTATACCTTTAACCATGTATAAATTATCTTTTGATAAAAAAGTAGTATATTCTTCTTCGTATTTTACAATGATAAATAAATCTCTGATTCCTTTTCTAAAGTCTCTGACTATTTTCATTTCTTCATCATTAAACTTGAAAGGATTAGCAAATGCAAATTCCATCAATATTGAATCTTTTTTGCTCCAGAATTCATTTATAACATCAACAAGTATTCTTGGATCTAATTTCTTTGCATCATATATTTTTAATCCTGGTACTACATGATATTTTCTGTTTGTAAATTCTAGTATTCCAAAATATAACTTATAAAATAGTTCAACATCTTTTTTTGATAAATGCGCATTTTCTTGTTTAATATGTTCCTCATTGTGTTTATAATTTGTTACTATTTCTTTAGCCTTTTGGGCTTTATGTTCTTTTGGTGTAAGTCCATTTAAAGCTCCGGATGGCATATCGTCCATTGCTGCATCAAGTAAACTTAATAAGTCTTGCATATATTTTTCATCTAAAAAACTAAATTCATTTAACATATCTTTAAGATCGCTTCTGTCAGTATTTAATAGAGCAAATGTTAATATTACTTTATTAAATATATATTTATATGCTCCGATTTCATCAAGTTTATCAACAAGTTTTTTTACTGATGCTTTTTTGGTACTAAATCCTGTGTAGAATATTTCTTTGTATTCTTTTGGTTCAAGAGGTGATGCGCCACCGATGGCTTGTTTACTTCTTTGTATATTTAGTTCATCCATTACATCCATGTAATTCAAGTAATTTATAATATCAAGTGTCATACCAATACTTTCAAAATATTCATCCGTATAATATGTATAACATTTTATGAATCTATTATTTTCTATCCAATTTTCTATTTTATTTTGAGGTATATCAAGTAAAAATGACATCATTGCCACTAAAGCTTGCACTGTGGAGTTTCCATTTACTCTTAAATAGCCTAGGATAACTTCATTTATTTTGTCACTTTCTTTTGCTTTCTTCCAATTAACTATTTTTAAAGCTTCTTTTACGTAATGTTTTATTTCTTCAAAAATATCAACTTTTTCACCAGTATCATAGATTATCATTTTATTCATTAATTCTAAGTGTTCCCAAGCATATTTATCGTCATAAAGATCATCTTCGTTATTTAAAATTCTTTCTAAAAACTTTAGCTCCTTTTCGGTACATAATTCAATGATGGTATTTGAATTACTATATATTTTCATTATTTCTTCAATGATCTTTTTACCAGTAATTTTTTCATATTCTTTTGGATCATCTGATATTCTATAATATGCATTGTATACATCCAATTTACTTGTTTCTTTTAAATATTCTATCATTTTCATTTTTACTTCACCTTAACCTTTTTAAAAATTATTTTTTACTTGGATTACTTCATCATGTAGTACTCCTTGATTAGTTATATTTTATCATATGTCAAACTGTATTACAGCAAAAAACGTCAGTATGCATTGATAAATTTTATAACGAGCATAAAAAATAGGGCTCTATCCGAAGATAGCCCCCATACAAAAATGATTTAATATTTTTTCATTGTATAAGTACATGTACCACAAATAAGTACTTATGTCAAAACTACGATTTAAAATCGTCAGCTACGCAAACATACTTTGCATAAGTCCTTTTTTTAGTTCTTTAAATTTATTTAATCTATTATTCTCTAAATTTATTTTTTTATCAAAAGTATCAAATAATATTCCTATTTTCAACTGATCATCATTTTTATGAATTGATAGTTTTAATTCTTCTAAATCTTTTTTTTGTATGTTTGGTAACCCACTTCCAACTCTTAAATCCATAATTATTTTTTCATTGTATTTTAATAAGTGATAAAGATAAGAAGTTTTTATAGATGATGAAATAATTTTATAACAATGTCCTCCACACCAAAATTTGGTTTTGTTAAAATTTACATAGCCACATGAATTTCCACCCTCACTAATTGTAATAGTATTTTCATTAGTATTATATTCGTTTAAATATCCTGAAGGTAATATTCCACCATTTATCATATAATAATTACCTTCTTCTCTTAATAAATCATTATTTATTTGTTTACCTTTTTCTATTTTACAAATATCTGATAGTTTAATTATATTATTAGATTTTGAAAACACTGAATTATATTTACTTAATTTAAATAACTTAAGGTCTTCAA
>CAKSPZ010000011.1 GCA_934486635.1 uncultured Eubacteriales bacterium | reverse complement strand
AAGCAGAAGTTCGTCAAAATGTTGAAAGAAAACAAACTTTAAAAGGAACAGCAAATGATGGTAAAGAAAAATTAAAGAAAGAACCCAAAAGAGTTAGCCATAAAATAGGCCGTAATGACCCATGCATCTGCGGCTCTGGAAAGAAATATAAGAATTGCTGTGGAAAATAAATTGTTTTACAAGGAGTTATGAGTTTAACAATAGCCCCAAAAAACGGAAATTTATGTGCACATTAATAGAAACTAGCATTCCAGCTAGTTTTTATTCTTTTTTCTAATGCTTTTAGAAGGTATTTACATTTTATAATTTTTTTGTTTGTCAAATTAAAAACAATTTTTCTACTCAATTCAATTTTCAATACTAATTTCTAAATGATTTTAAAATATCTCTTTAAGTTTTGTTAGGAAATAGCAGACTTTTATGATATAATTTCTATATATTCGGATGGTGATTTATATGTTAAAAGAAGTAAAAATAGAATTAACTAATAAATGTTCAAGAAATTGTAAACACTGTTCTAGTAGTGCTACAAGTGATAAGAAAAATTTACAAGAACTAGACTTTAATGATGTTACTAAAATTATAAAAGAAGCAAAATTAATGGATGTAGAGACTATAGTTTTTACTGGCGGAGAACCATTAATGTATGATAAACTCTCTGAGTTGATTAAATTAACATCAAGTCTAGGTATGAAATCAACAATTTATTCTTTTGCATACAGAAATAATCAAACTTTAAAACAATATAAAATTTTAATAGAAAACGGTTTAAATAAAATTATATACTCCTTAGCTGATGCTTTAACTAATGAAAAAGAACTGTCCACATATGAAAAAGAAGAATTTTTTGACAAAGTATTTGAAGGAAATAATGCTACTTTAGGTTTTCATTACGCTGTATCGAAAGATTCTATTGATAGATTAGATGAAGTTGTAAACAGAACTATTCAAACATTTAATAGCAAAAGATATTTTGATAAAATTAGTTTGCTTAGATTTGTTCCACATGGTAAAGGAACAAATGAAATGGATTTATCAAAAGAAGAACTATTATTAATTAAAGCTTTATATTTAAATAGTAGTTATCAATCTAGAATTAGATTAGGAAGTCCTTGGAATATTTTAGGAATAAAAAATAATCCTTGTATCATTGCAGATGAAATAATGATAATTGGTTTTGATGGAATTGCTTATCCGTGTGATTCTATAAAATATTTTACGGAATTAGGTATAAGCGGAAATATAAAAGAAAATTCTTTAATTGAGATGTATAACTCCGAATATTTTACTAATTTACGAAACTTAAATATAAGTAATAGTTGTTCGTCTTGCAGTCAATACAGTATTTGTAAAAGTGGCTGTATTGGTCAAAAAATAATTGCAAAATATTCACAAGATGATGATAAAGTAAAGGTATTAACAAGATGTATTAACTCTAGAGATCCAAAATGTATGAGGTAGATATGAAAAAAAGGCAAGATGTTTATGATTTATACTGGTATTTTGCATATGAAAGACAAAGTATATTTTGGAAAAAATTAAATGGTGAAGAACCCCCATGGACAAAAGATAAAATACTACAAACTTATAAGTTCTGTAATAGTTACAGAGTAAATGATAGAGTTAGTCAATATTTACTTAAAAATGTTATCTACAACGAAAAAAAATATAGTGATGAAGACATGATTTTTAGAATACTTTTATTTAAATTATTTAATAAAGAATCAACTTGGGAATTATTACTAGACAATTTTAATGATATTACTTTAAAAACATTTGATATGAAAAAGTATTCCAAAGTTTTAGAAAATGCCATTTTAAATGGTATAAAAATATATAATGATGCTTATATAAGCTGTGCTAATAAAGCCTTTGGTTATGATAGAAAACATGATAATCATTTAGCATTATTGGATAAGATTTTCAATATTGATAAGGCTCATTTAAAAATTTTAAGTGCAAAAACTATGGAAGAAGGATTCAAAATAATAAAAAGTTACCCTTTAATTGGAAATTTCATGGCTTATCAATTAGTAACAGATATTAATTATAGTGATGCTGTAAATTGGCGTGAGGATGAATTCACAGTAGCCGGACCTGGCTCTTTAAGAGGCATCAAAAAGTGCTTTATAGATAAAGGTAAAAAGACTAATGAAGATATCATCAGATATATGTATGAACACCAAGAAGAAGAATTTAAAAGATTAGGTTTGGATTTTAAAAAAATTTGTAATAGACCACTACAATTAATAGATTGTCAAAATATATTTTGTGAATTAGATAAATACTGTAGACAAGCATTACCAGATCTAAAATCCAATAGGACCAAAATAAAGAAAAAATATGTTGCAAAAAAAGACAAAATAACGTATATCTATCCAAGTAAATGGTATTTAAAAAATAATTAACTATGCTATAAAAACTATGAATTAAAAGGAGATATAGAATATGGAAATAACAGATGAAAAAGAAGTCATAGAAAGAATAATTAATTTAATAAATGAATTGCATCCAGCTAAAACAC
>CAKSPZ010000010.1 GCA_934486635.1 uncultured Eubacteriales bacterium | reverse complement strand
TTTTTCACCCTTTACTCCATCAAACCCTTGAGGTATATAAAAATCTAGTTTATGAGTATTTCCATCAAATGTATCAATAACTTTTGCTCTAGCATTAGCATCCAAAGTTTCAGTTTTTCCAATAATTATTTTTTCTCCATTTCCATCATTACCTTTAGGTATATAAAACTCTAAAATAGCATTTGTATTTGTACCTGTGTTTTCTACTTTAGCATCCTGATTATAGTATGTGTCGTTCCTACATCAATCGTAGCTGGTCCCTGAAGTCCCGTTGGCCCTGGAATAGGGCAGCAAGCGCAAATTGGTCCTTCCAATTTAGCACATTCAATTTTCTTTAAAGCTTTTTGATAATTATTCATGGATTTCAACCTCCCTATGTTATAATATGTCAAATTTAATTTTTAAATTAATAAGGATGCCTAAAAATGTAAATCAAAAGTAAATCAGTTTACATTGCAAATGAGCATGTGCTATAATAAAATTAACAATAAGTGCGATGAGGTGAAGAAAAAATGAAAGATACAGAAGTAACAAGCTATTCTATATGTAGTTCAATGGATAAATCCATAAATGAAATGATAGATAAATTAAGAGGTAGAATTGAAAAGAATAAGGAGAAGTTATCAGGAAAAGTCGGCTTTATTGATAAAATGTCGATGAATGGAGCAATAAAAGATTATCAAGAACAAATTAGAAGGTTAACAGAACTAAGTCAGGCTTTAGGTGATCTGCGTTTTTCAGATAATAAGAAATATAAATTGCCAGAAAAAGTTGTTGAACATATAAATGGGTTATACCAATTGTTAACTGATGATGAAAAAAATGCCTTAAAGCAAAATGTGTCTATAGCCTTAAGTAATAGTAATAAAGATAAAAAAGAAAAAGTTCAAACTATGAGTGCTAAAATTCAAAAAATGATAGCCAAATTAGGATTATCTACAAAAGGCTTTTTAGTATATGATAAAACACAATATAAAACGTCTATTTCCTATGAACAAGCAATCAAAACTGTTGAAAGAGAAATGTTAAAAAATCTTACACCAGAATTTGTATCACTCCAAGGAAATAAAATGAATATAGAATTACCACTTGACGAAAAAACATTACTAAATTATATTAAAAATATGGTTGAAAATAAAGAACTAGAAAAAAGTAAAAGTGTAAATGCTATAGTAGACAACCTAGCACAAATTGAAGATGCGATGAACACTAGAGAAAGATGCAAACTTTTACTTCTTAAAATATCTAACACACTTTTTGAAATAAATAATATTACAGAAATTGATGTAACAATAATAAAACAATTTCTAACAAAATTAGAAAATAAATATAATGCTGAACAAGAAAAAGCTAATAAATTTATCATGAAATTTGACTTTACTAATGTAAAAAATCAAATTGAAGAAAAGAAAAAAGTAGAAGAACGTGAAGCTAAAGAAAAGCATTATTTAACTATGTATGAAAATTTAGCTTATGAATTAGAAAAAGTGATGACAGAAGATCCATCAAATTATGATAAAATACAAGAAATTCAATCCCAAATGCGTGCGTGTGCAAGCTCTTATGGATTTTCAGAAAGTCAGTTAGATGGTGCCAAAACTAATGGTAAAATAAAATATCATGAAGCTGTTAGAGATCAAAAATTGAAAGTTGCTGCAGTTCAAGAAAAAATAGCCTATGAAAATGAATTAAGAAAAGGCGTTATGGCTCAAATTAGAGAAGAAGCAATACGTGAACTTGAACGAAACAAAGCTTTTGATGAAGATTATGAGATTGTAAATGGTGATGTACGTTCAATGGCAATGGACAAAGAAGGCATGATAAAAAGAAAGATGGAAGAGCTAATGCGTTTAGCAGAAATGACTTCGGAAGAAAGAGGTTTATATGATCTCAAAAAAAGAGGAATAATAAAACCAGATGCTACAATTGATGACTTAACAGCACAACAACTAAATGATATAAGAATTGGCTATAGCGATGAATCTTATGAATTTTTGGCGGACTATAAAACATGGAAATCTAGAGAAAATGTAAAACCACAAGCTAATACAATCTATAAAGAATATATAAAATATCGCGCTAATTTACAAAATAAAAATGATTTTTTAAGCTTTTCTGAATTTGCTAAACAAAAACATAATTTAGAACAAATGAGTGAAATAATGGTGGATGCCAACTTAAAAGAAGAAATGGCAGAAACTTTAAAAGGAACGGGAAGATAATGGATAAAACATTAATTGAAGAAAAAAGAAATGAACTAAATTTAGAAATAAGAAAAGTTTTAGCGATAATTGATATGATAGACGGAAATAAAAAAAAGTATGAAGACTACGAAACTAATTCTTTAGATGAAATTGGATTTTTAGATCAACAATTAAAATTAGTTAAAGAAACAGAAGATAGATTGGTAACCATTTTTAAAGATTAGTTATATAAAAATTAACTGAAAAAGAAAATATAATTAAGGTGGTAAAATGAAAGTAAAAGTAATAGGTTCAGGAAGTATGTGGACCAAATATAATAGTGCATGTTACTTAATTGATGAAGATATAATGGTAGATTTTCCAAATGGAGCATGCAAATATTTATATAGACAAAATATAAAACCAAGTAGTGTAAGTAAAATTTTATTAACTCATTTTCACGGGGACCATTATTTTGATATACCATTTTTAATTTTAAACAAATCTAAAAGTGATAATAAAAAAACTTTTATTTATTGCTCTAAAGAAGGAAAATCTAAAATAAAGAAAATAGGTTTTTTAGCTTTTCCTAATTCATTTATAGATGCATGTAAAGAAATAAATTTAGAATTTAATTTTAATAATAATTTTGTTTTAAACAATTATAAAGTAGAAAAAATACTTGTGGATCATGGTAGAATGAAACCAGCATATGGTTATATTTTTAATGAAAATGAAAAATATATAGGTTTCACTGGTGATACATCACTTTGCAAAAACACAGAAATAATGGCAGAAAAATGTTGTTATTTATTCTGTGATTGTATGTTCATCAAAGGAAATTCTAAACATATGGGAATAGATAACCTAAAATATTTAGCAAATAATCATCCAAGTTGTACATTTGTAGTTAGCCATCTAGAAGATGAAACAAGAAACATGTTAGAGGTACTAAAAATAAAAAATATTATTATTCCAGAAGATGGACAAGAAATAATTATTGATTAAATGTTGTAAAGAATATTATTTTGTGCCATAATATTAATGCGGAGAAAAAATAATGAAAGAGGATAAAGTATATATTAAATACAAAGAATTTGCTAAATATTAT
>CAKSPZ010000009.1 GCA_934486635.1 uncultured Eubacteriales bacterium | reverse complement strand
TGATAAAGGGACGACAACTGTTACAGATGACACTAAAATAACTTACAATAGCTCCATCCAATATGGTGGAGGCGTATGTGTTGCTGGAAGTGGAAATGGTACCTTTACGATGACAGGAGGCCACATATCGTCAAATACTGCAACCAGATATGGAGGAGGTATATATTCTAGTGGAACTACAAATTTGAGTGGAGTAACAGTAGGAGGCGAAGGTACCGGGAATACTGCGACAGGTAGTGCAGGCTCTGGTGGCGGCTTATATGTTATGGCAGGGACGACAACTGTTACAGATGGAACTAGCATAAGTTATAATATAAATAGCGCTACATCTAACATTTATAATAATGTTGGAACGCTAAACATGAATGGAGTACAAGTTTTGACCAATGATACCAGTATGCCATGCGTTAAATTGAATAATGGTACTGTTAATTGGTCTAATCTGGTTAAAATTGACGGACAGGTTGAGGTTTCTGCAAATACAGTAAATTCCATTGTTACAGGTGCATTAACGGATGGTAGTAACATTAATTTTAGTGTGGCAGAAATTGTAGTAACTCGTGGATGGACAGTCGCTAAAAGTGATGGTACGTACGCTATGACGGAAGCTGATGCCAATAAGTTTAGTGTACAATCAGACGTAACACATCGTTTAGTAAAATTAAATTTAGGAACGACGTCTGCAGAAGTAAAAATAGGGTTGCCGCTTAGGTATACTATAACTATTCCGGAAAGTATTTCAGGAGCAAACGAAGTAATGAGTGGAGATTTTGATGTTAATCTCAGTTACACTACTATGTTATCAAATGAAAAAATAAAAATGGATGTCATAGTACCACAAGGTGGAATAATTATGAAACAAAAAATAGGGGATAGTTATGATAGTACAAAATATTTGAAGGTAGGATTTGGGTTATCGACGGATAATATTGTTGAGTATCCAACTAGTGGAACTTATGAAGTTTTAAGAATGACACGAGAAGAATATGATAATGACGTTTTTAATAAAAAGTTATACTGGAAACTTAATAAACCTTCAGAGAATACAGTAGTGGATTTAGGTGATTATGAAGTACCAGGTGGAGTTACTTTTAGTTTCTCTGTGGTAACGACTTAAATAAATTTTTTAATAAATTGAATATAATGTAAAAACTTTCACATAAGATTAGTTATCTGGTGTGGAAGTTTTTTATATTGTATTTGAAAAATGTTGTAATTTGTTTTATAATGTATGAATGTGTATATGAGGTGATGTTTATGAAGAAAATATTAAAAAAGAAAATCTTATTTATAATGTTTACATGTGTTATAGTATTAGGTATATGTACAACAGCCTTTTTAGTAAATGCAAATCAAATAACGGATGAACATACAGTACCGATTGCAATGGCTGCTGATGATAATTATACATATCCAACAATTGTATCTATAACTTCTTTAATGGTTAACTCAAATGAAAAAACTAATTATGATATTTACATTATGACTCCCGGTGAGTTTACGCAAGAAAATAAAAATAAAATACTAAATTTAGAAGAAAAATATAATAGATGTAGAATAAAGTTAATAGATATGCAAGATAAATATAAAAATGCTAATGATAAGGGACATATAACTACTCCTGCATATTATAGATTATCATTGTCAAATTTATTGCCAAATTTAGATAAGATTATTTGGTTGGATGGAGATACATTAATCTTTGATGATTTAACTAAGTTATTTAATATTGATATGAAAAACTATTATTATAAGGGTTTTTTAGATAACAACATAAATGGAACTAAAGACTTTGGCATAGAAAATGATCATTATATATGTTCTGGAGTAATGCTTGTAAATCTTAAAGATCTTAGAAAAGATAAGGTAGAAGATAAGTTTAATGAATTTATAGAATTAAATAATGAAAAATTAAAGCAACATGATCAAACAGTTATAAACGTAGTTTGTGGAGATAAAACAGGAGTTTTGCCAGCTAAATACGGTATCTTTAATTTTAGTGATATGGAATCAGCAAAAATGTATGCTTCAAAATTAATTGCAAAAAATCGATATAGTAAATCAGAAATAAAAAATGCATATAAAAATCCAATAATATTACACTGTGTTGTAAAACCATGGAAAAATTTAAATTTTAATCAAGCAGAACTATGGTGGGACTATGCAGAGAAAACAGGTTATTTGGACGATATAAAACAATTTTATAATATTTAAATCTGGAAGTGTTAAGAATGATCAAAGAGCAGTTGAAGTTTTATCCAATGAAAATGTGTCCAGTATATAAGGACTATCTTTGGGGAGGCAAAAATTTAAGATCTTTTAACAAAAATAGTGACAAAAGTGTGATTGCAGAAAGTTGGGAAGTTTCTTGCAATGATGATGGTTTGACTAAAATTGAAAATGGATTGTATAAAAATAAAACATTAAAAGAAGTAGTAGAAACAGATAAGATTAACTTTTTAGGGAAAAGGGCTTTAAACAATGAAGCTTTTCCGTTAATAATTAAATTGATAGACGCTGAAAAGGATTTATCAATACAAGTTCATCCTTCTGATGAAAAAGCTGATAAGACTAATGGAGAAAGAGGCAAGTCAGAATTTTGGTACATCGTAGATTGCCAAAAAGATGCTCATATATATTATGGTTTTAACAAAGATATAACTCAAAAAGAATTTTTAGATAATTTAAAAAAGAATAAAGTATGTGATATGCTTAATAAAATAAAAGTAAAAAAAGGTGAAGCATATTATATTCCGGCGGGAACAATACATGCATTAGGTAGTGGGACATTAGTAGCTGAGATACAACAAAATTCAAATACTACCTTTAGAGTCTATGATTATAACAGAAAAGACTGTAATGGTAATTTGAGAGAATTGCATATAGAACGAGCAAAAGATGTATTAAACTTTAATAAAACAATACCAGACGAAAAATTAAAAAATAATTTTTCAAAATTTGACTGCAAATATTTTAAAATTAATGAGTATGATATTAAAGAAACTAAATCTTTTGAAAAGAATGAAGAGACTTTCAATATTATTCAATTTATAGATGGAAATGGTATGATAGAAAGTAATGGAATAGAATATAACTTTAAAAAAGGAGATAGTTTCTTTATAGCTGCAAAAATAAAAAATTATACGATAAAAGGCTATTGTAAAGTATTAATAAGTGAAGTTTAAAATGTTATAAAAGCAAATATATATTTTTATGATTTAGTATTATAATTAGATTCCTTTATAATAAAGGAATCTTTTTTTATTAAGAACTATTTAATGTATCTGTATAAAAATATTTTGTAGAACATTTCTCTTTTTTGTTTTTCAAACTTGACAATGTTTTAACTTTTGCAGTAGGATTATATGATGTAAGGTCATTTAAATGGAGGTTAATTATGAAATTAAAATCTACAACTTATGGAAATGACAGTATATCAGCACTAAAAGGAGCTGATAGGGTAAGAAAAAGACCGGCAGTTATATTTGGTTCAGATGGAATAGAGGGTTGTCAGCATTCTGCTTTTGAAATTTTATCAAATTCAATAGATGAAGCGAGAGAAGGATATGGAGAAGAAATAGTTGTTACTTTATTTGAGGATCATTCAATTGAAATAGAGGACCATGGAAGAGGTATACCGGTTGACTATAATAACAATGAAAATAGATATAATTGGGAATTAGTATTTTGCGAGCTATATGCAGGTGGAAAATATAACAATAACTCTTCGGAGAATTATGAATATTCTCTTGGACTAAATGGATTAGGGTTATGTTCAACACAATATTCTTCTGAGTATATGGATGTTGAAATAAAAAGGGATGGCTTTATTTATTCATTGCACTTTGAAAAAGGTGAAAATGTAGGTGGTTTACACAAACTTCCTTATAACAAAAAAGATACAGGAACTAAAATTCGTTGGAAACCAGATTTAGAAGTTTTTACTGATATATCTATTGATCCGGAATATTTTCTTGATATAATCAAAAGACAAGCTATAGTAAATAAAGGGTTAAAATTTATTTTTAAGTATCAAGATAAGGGTGAACTTGTTACTACTGAGTTCAAGTATGAACATGGAATAGTTGATCATGTTAAAGAAATAGTTGGCGATGATTTTTTAACTCCAGTTCAGTTTTTTGAGGGAGAAAAAAAGGTAAGAGATAGAGAAGATAAACCATTTTACAAAACGAAGATAAGTGTTTCATTTGCTTTTTCAAATAAGGTTAGTTTATCGGAATATTACCATAATTCAAGTTGGCTCGAATATGGTGGAGCGCCAGAAAAGGCCGTAAAGAATGCGTTTGTATATCAGATAGATTCTTATATAAAACAAAATGGAAAGTATAATAAAAATGAAAGCAAAATAACCTTTGCAGATGTTGAGGACTGCTTAGTTATAGTAGTATCATCGTTTTCAAATGTAACTTCTTATGAAAATCAAACTAAAAAATCAATAACCAATAAAGGCATACAAGATGCTATGGTAGAAATGTTTAGGCATCAATTAGAAGTTTATTTTATAGAAAATCCTTTTGATGCGGATAAAATAGCCACACAGGTGTTAGTAAATAAAAGAAGCCGTGAAGACGCTGAAAAAACACGTCTTAATATAAAGAAAAAATTAACTAGTAATATGGATATAACAAGCAGAGTAGCTAAGTTTGTTGATTGCAGAAGTCGTGATATAAATGAAAGAGAACTTTTTATAGTGGAAGGTGATTCGGCTTTAGGTGCCTGTAAACAGGCAAGAGACCCAAATTTTCAAGCCATTATACCCATAAGAGGAAAAATTTTAAATTGTTTAAAAGCGGATTATAATAAAATATTTAAAAGTGATATAATTACAGACCTTATAAAAGTATTGGGATGTGGAGTTCAAATAAAATCAAAAGCTAACAAAGATTTAGCTTCATTTGATATTAATCTTTTAAAATGGAATAAAGTTATACTTTGTACAGATGCTGATGTTGATGGGTTTCAAATAAGGACACTTTTGCTTACAATGATATATAGATTAACTCCAAAGCTTATTGAAGAAGGGAAAATATTTATTGCAGAATCACCTCTTTATGAAATAAATACAAAAGATGAAACGTATTTTGCATATACGGAAAAAGAAAAAGATGATTTTATTTTAGCAATAGGTAACCAAAAGTATACAGTACAAAGATCTAAAGGTCTTGGCGAAAATGAACCTGACATGATGAACCTTACTACAATGAATCCACAGACAAGAAGGCTTATTAAAGTTATGCCAGAAGAAGCAGAACGTACAGCAAATATGTTCGATGTATTACTGGGAGATAATATAACTGGTCGTAAAGAATTTATAGTGGAGAATGGCCATTTGTATATTGATGCGGCGGATGTTAGTTAATATTATTTAAAAATTAAATGTACGGAGTTGAAGAAGATATGCCGTCAAAGAAAAAAAATACAACTAGAAGTGTTAATAAAAGTCACGGAGTAATAAATGGAGCAGGGGAAATAGTAGAACAAAAAATAGCTAATACATTGGAAAAAAATTATATGCCTTATGCTATGAGTGTTATACTTTCAAGAGCAATCCCCCAAATAGATGGGTTTAAGCCGTCACATAGAAAATTACTTTTTACAATGTATAAAATGGGCCTTTTGGGGCCAACAAGAACAAAATCAGCTAATATAGTTGGACAAACTATGAAACTTAACCCACATGGAGATAGTGCTATTTATGATACAATGGTACGTCTTAGTAGGGGATATGAAGCTTTACTTCATCCTTATGTAGATTCAAAAGGTAACTTTGGAAAGTTTTATTCAAGAGATATGATGTGTGCGGCATCAAGATATACGGAAGCTCGATTAGATGATATTTGCGAAGAACTTTTTAAAGATATAGACAAAGATACAGTAGACTTTGTAGACAATTATGATAATACTTTAAAGGAACCGACACTTTTACCGGCTAGTTTTCCATCCATTCTTGTTAATGCTAATACAGGAATAGCTGTAGGTATGGCAAGTTCTATTTGTCCTTTTAATTTAAAGGAGGTCTGCCGCGCTACTATTATGTTGATAAAAGATTCTCAAGCTGATATAAGTAAAGTTATTTTAGCACCTGATTTTCCCGGCGGTGGAAATATAATATACGATGAAAAAATAATGAGTGATATATATAAAACAGGACGAGGAAGTATAAAAATAAGAGCAAGGTATACATACGACAAAGAACAAAATTGTATTGATATTAGTAGTATACCACCAACAACCACCTCGGAAGCTATTATAGAAAAAATAATAGAACTTATAAAAAAAGGTTCAATAAGAGAAATTTCAGATGTACGTGATGAAACAGGTATTGAAGGACTAAAAATAACTATAGATTTAAAAAGAAATGTAAATCCAGATAAATTAATGCAAAAATTATATAAGTTTACAACACTTGAAGATTCCTTTTCTTGTAATTTTAATGTGTTAATAGATGGTTCTCCGCGTGTATTAGGAGTAAAAGCTTTAATAAATGAATGGATACGATTTAGACAGGATTGTGTAAAGAGAAGAACACAATTTGATTTATCGAAGAAAAAAAGTAAGATGCATCTTTTAGAAGGATTAAAGAAAATTCTTATAGATATCGATAAAGCTATAGAAATTATAAGAAATACTAAAGAAGAGTCAATGGTTGTTCCAAATTTAATGGAAGGTTTTTCAATAGATGAAAAACAAGCCGATTATGTAGCTGAAATAAAGTTAAGACATTTAAATAAAGAATATATTTTAAAGCGAACAGATGAAATAAAAAGTTTAAAAGAATATATTGAATATTTAGAATCCATTTTAAATGATGATGCAAAGGTAAAAGAAATTATTGCAGAAGAATTACGCGTGGTTTCGGAGAAATATGGTGGTCCGAGAAAAACTATGTTAATATACAAAAATGATTTAGAATTAGAAGATATAGGAGCGGAAATAAAGGATTATCCTGTGTATTTATTCCTTACAAAGAATAATTATTTCAAAAAAATTACTCCACAGTCTTTAAGGATGAATAGTGAGCAAAAACTTAAAGAAGGAGATGAAGTAATACAAAAAATAGAATCTAATAATAATTTTGATTTGCTGTTTTTTACAAATAAACAGCAGGTTTATAAATCGAAGGTATTTGAATTTCAAGATACAAAAGCTAGTGTATTGGGCGAATATATAAAAACTAAGTTAGATTTAGATGAAGATGAAGAAGTAGTCTATATGATTTCTACGAAAGATTATAGTGGAAATGTTTTATTTTTCTTTGAAAACGGTAAAGTGGCTAAACTTGATTTAAGTGTATATAAAACTAAAAATAATAGAAAAAAGTTAATTAATGCGTATTCTGATAAATCTAATGTGGTAGCAATAAAGCATATAATTTCAGATAAAGATTTACTATTAACGGCATCATCAGGTAGAATGTTAATAATAAATACGGATATGTTACAGGTAAAGACTACAAAAACTACGCAAGGTGTAGCTGTTATGAGCTTGAGAAAAAGTCAGCGTTTGTTAAATGTAGATGATTACAAGAATGGTCAGATAAATGATGAAAATAGATATAGACCTAAAAATTTACCTGCGACAGGAAGTTTACCTAGACATAAAGATAATCAAGTAGAACAATTGACTTTATAGTAAAAAGGAGTTTTATTATGTTTAAAAAGGATTATATGGAAAGACAAATAGAAGCAATATCAAATACATTTGCAGCAATACTTTTTGGAAAAGATAAGGTTAAAACTATTTTAGATATAGAACAAGAAGAAAATGCAGTAGATTCAATGGAAGATGATATTTTAGAAAGAATGATAAAAAAATATGTTAGTGAAATGAAATTTAATGAAGCAGAGAATTTAATATTCAATTCAATAAATGAAAAGAAAACAGCTAAAAAATTTGAATTGGCACTATATTTTTTTAATGAAGCTAATAAATATGATGAGGATGCATTGAAAAAACATAATTATTCTAAAGACGAAATAGTAGACGGAATAAATCATTTAAAAAAATTATATTAAAAAAGCAAAGGGAGCGGCGCACTACATAGTGCGCCGCTCCTATTTTTTTGATAATAAAATAACAGAAAAAAAGGAGAAAAAATGAAAAAAGTAGTAAAAAAGA
>CAKSPZ010000008.1 GCA_934486635.1 uncultured Eubacteriales bacterium | reverse complement strand
ACAGAGCGATGAGAAGCGTTTCAAGCGAACAGCGCGACAATATTTCCGATAACGTGTTATATGTCAAAATAAAAAAATACAGAAAATTGTTAGACTGAACTCGTTGCACGACAATGGCTTTAACCGAAAATATTGTTAGTTCAAGGTAGACAAGGGAGAATCGGAGTTAAAAGGTATGGTATGCGCTTGTTAACCGCAGGGTCGTTGGTTCGAGTCCAACAGGGAGAGCCAACAAGCCCCCATTTCATGGGGGCTTGTTATACCTTCGAATAAAGAACTGACTCTAACATGAAAAGTTTATTGTAAAATTCAAAAATACAACCATACGAGTTATAAACCGAAAAAATTAAATTTTAAGGTGCTGTATTAAAAACTACAAGATTACATTTTAAGGACATCTAAATAGTATTGATTTTACTAATGGGTGTCTTTTTTTTAGTAAAGGAGCAGTAAAAATGCAGATAATTTTAGCGGTTAATCTAAGACATGAACAGAAAATAAAAGACTTAGAAGAAAAAACGGTAGAATCGTTTAAAATTATTTGCCGTAAGTTCGAGGAGAAAAAATAAATGGATATAGAGGACAGAGTATATTTAACACCGCCGGATAATGACTCAATTCCGGTTTTAAAATGTTTTTTCTTTGAAGAATATATAGCAGATGACCAATATTACGTCCGCAATGGCTTTAACTGCTGTGAACAATGTCTTGTGATATATATTTTATAAATCTACAGCAGAATTGCCGGATTTAGAAGCCGAAAAAGCTGATATGGAGCGTTTATGGAGTGTGTTTTATGAACAAAAATAAGGTCAGTGGTCAGTATTTGAAACGTTGTTTGAGATTAATATAAATGACCATATAAAGAAGAAAAACGGCATAGAAGTTTAATATATAGCCGACAATAAAAATTATATTACCTACGGGGAAATTCTTGCAAATAGAAAATTTTTCTTTTTATTTAAAAGCAAGCGGAAGTCTATTGTTTAAGAAAGTAAAATAAATTGTGCAAATTTTAAATGCTAAGAATGCTTACAACCTTAGCATTTATAACTAAATATTCTTCTTCTTTATAATCAACTGTATTACTTAAATAATCAATGCTGTGTAAAACATCAAAACCCAAAAGTTTGGTTAAAAGTCCTGAATTATAAAAGACAGATGCTTTATTTTCCTTAAAATATCTTTTTCGGGTGGCTTTTAACTTTTGATAAGTAGGGTCTTTTTTTAATTGTTCTCCTAATTCATCTAAAAGACGTTGCTGCTCATCGGGACTGTCAATTTTCTCTTTCTCAATTTTTTCAAGCACTTTGTTAAATTGTTCATTTATGTACTTCGACATAGAATCAAATATATATTTTTCTTTGTTTTCTTTAGAAAACGCTCCAAATTCTTTAGGATGCGTTCTGCGAATTATGTCCTTTAATCTTTCCAAATATTCATTTTCTAAAATTTTTACTCCTGATTTTGGTATTAACATTTTTACAATTGTTTCAGAATTATTTTTATCAGAATAATGTTTAGCACAAAAGAAAGATGTAGTGGTGTAAATTCCCATACCTCTTACGTTTTTGGTATTGGAAGGTAAATAAATAATGCCTTTTTTTAAGTTATCAGCAAAATATTTTTCATTTAAACCTCGATATAAAATAATATTATCCTTAGATTTTTCTTGAAAGTCTTTTTCGTTTAATAAATTTACTGTTGTAATGTCTTTTGCAATATATTCTTTACAAATATCATCAAATTTTTCAGGAAGGACATCTTTATATTCTAAAAGAAATTTGTTAATTTCTTCATATAAATGTTCAGCGTTCTCTTTAAGTGAAGAACTTTCAAGAAGTTCAGTAGGATTTGTATTTGCTTTTGCGCTAACAGCTAAATGTGGAACAGATATACAAACAGACAAAATTATTATTGTTAGCTTTTTTAATATTTTCAAATTTATTTCCTCCAACATTACATATAATCATATATTATAACATGTTTTTTTTATTAAGCAAATTTAAGGTCAATATTTCTAAATTAAAGAGGTGAAACCTGGCATGACAATCGAGGGGCTATAGCACATTGAATATTTATCAATAATGGATTATAGAAATAAATCAATACCGCTTGAAAATATCACAAGTTTTAACGAGAAACTGCATTATTAATTATATGAATCCAAAAGATTCGGGCTTATTGAGAGGCTATATCAATGCCGTTGTTTAGTTCCTAATAATAAAAGAATTGTATAATACGTTCTGTAAGTGTTTTTTCTAGTACTTCATTGTTGTTAATTGTATGGCATATGTCTGTAATTTCATTTTGAAGTTTGGTATTTATAGGTAGATATTTATAAAATTCCCGCGTTCTCTATACCGTGAATAAGCGAGTTATATTATATTTTATTTAAAAATGCAAACAACATTAGTGAAAAGTGTACACAACGTATAAAAATAAAAAATATGTTGACCACTAAAGAATTAGGGTCAACATATAAAAAATCGTTATAACGTATTTATTGATAATAGATAATGGTATCGTCGCTAAAAGCAAGAGAATCAATATGTAAAAATTTAACAGATGCAGGGATGCTAATTTGTTTAAGTAGCAAACAGCTATAAAAGGCTTTTTGACCAATAGACAAAGATACAATAGAATTAGGAACATTGAATTCTTCTATGAATGGACAACAATTAAAAGCTTCATTTTCAATAGATAAGCTTTGTAAATTAACATGATTTGATATATTGAATTTTTTTAAGAGTAAACAGTGGTCAAAAGCTTTTTCATTGATAGTTAGCGACTCTATAATGCCAAAAACATTAAAGGATTGAAGTGAAGTGCAACTATCAAAAGCAGAAGTATTAATAAATAAATGTTTAGTATAGGCCAAAATATTAAATTCTTGAAGTGATAAACATTGTTTAAAGGCATTATTACCAATAGATAAAGATGTACTAAAAGTACTATTTAAAATATTAAATTCAGTAAGTGAAGAGCAATTATAGAAAGCATTGTCGCCAATGGTTAAGAAAGTAAGGTTATTAGAGATCTGTAAGTTGTTAAGACTTCTACAATTGTAAAAAGCCCCATTACCTATAGTTAAAGAAGTAATAGAATCAGAAAAGTTAAATTTTTTAAGATTATAACAATCATAAAAAGCTTCAGAGCCAATAGTTAAAGATGAGATGGCTGTAGGAACATTAAATTCTTCAAGATTTGAGCAACCTATAAAGCTATTATGTCCTATAGATAATTGTGAAACCGTTTTAGGAATATTAAATTTTACAAGATTTGAACAGTTAAAAAAAGCACCTTTGTCAATGCACAAATGTTTGACGGAATTTGGTATGGTAAATACTGTGAGCTGTTTGCAATACATAAAAGCAAAACTTGTAATAGTTAAAGAAGTAACAGATGAAGGAATATTAAAAATTTTAGGTGCACTATATGCAGAAATAATATTTCCAGTAAAGGTTAAGCATTTAACAGAATCAGGAATATTAAATGTGTTTACTGCTTCACAATTATCAAAAGCAAATGTATTAAAGCGTAATGAAGTAACAGACTTAGGAACAGTTAAATTTTTAAGAGAGGAACAGTTAGCAAAGGAAAGAAATCCAATATGTAATTCGAGGACTGTTTCAGGTATACCAAATGTCGTAAGCAAGGTACATTGATTAAAAGCTCCATCACTAATATTTAGAGAGGTGACGGAATTAGGAATATTAAATTTAGTAAGTGATTCGCATTGATAAAAAGCATTATTTCCAATAAACATAGAGTGTATTTTAGTATTATTGGGAATATTAAAATCTTTAAGCCGTACATTATTGATAAAAGCGTTGTTACCTATGTATATATAACTTAAAGAAACGGGAAGATTAAATGTATTTAAATTAGAACATCCACTAAAAGCGCTATTATCAATATACAAGTATTCAAGATTACTATAAATATTAAATGATTTAAGTGTTTGACAACTTTTGAAAGCATCTTCCTGAATAATTAAAGAAGTTACAGACTTGGGAATATCAAATTTTTCAAGTAACCCACATTGAAAGAAAGCGCCTTTTTTAATAATTAAAGAATTAATTTTACTATCAATGGGAATATTAAATGAAATCAAAGACTCGCAATAAGCAAAGGCCCAATTACCAATAGACAAGAATTCTGTGGCACGAGAAACAGTGAATGTTTCTAAAAAAACACATCCATTAAAGGCCTCATTGATAATAGATAGGGAAGTGACAGAATCAGGAACATTAAATTTTTCAAGTGAAACACAGTTATTAAAACACCCGTGACCTATAGTTAATGATACAATTTGGTTACCAAAGTTGAATTCATGAAGCGAGGAACACTTAGAAAAAGCATAGCTTTCTATATGTAGTGATGTAACATGTTTAGGAATATTAAATTTATCAAGTAATAAACAATTAAAAAAAGCATTAGACTTAATATTTAAAGAAGAAATAGAATCTGGCATAGAAAATGTTTTAAGTTTTTCACAGTTATTAAAAGAATTAAATTCAATAGATAGAGAGACAACAGATTCTGGAACAATAAATGTGGTAAGTTGGTTGCAATAAGCAAAGGCTGATTCACCAATAGTTAACTTTTTAAAGCCTTCTTGAAAAGTAACTGTTTTTACATTTTTATTAATTGTACCCAATATTTCTGATACAATATAAGATTTATTGTCAACTAAAATTTCTTTAGGGATAACAAGATTGTTGCTACTTACTAGATATAGTATGGATACAGTTTCATCAACATTAATTCTAAATATTATCTTGTTATTATTTTCATTTATAAAATTAAATGTGTTAGATGATTTAATATAATTTTCTGCTTTTTGGCTTAGAGTTCCGAAAAGGGGATTTATAGTTAAAAAGAGTATGAATTGGTCTCTGGTTCTTATATAACTATCGAAGATAAATTGAGAAAGGGATACTATACTATTGTTTTTACTTTTTACATTGATGTTAGAAATGTTATTAATATTTATTGAGAACAAACTTAAGGATTGGTCAATTCTCCAAGCGTTATTGGCTTCGCCCAAAGATTCTTTTAAAAATCTAAGAGTGTTATAATTGTTATAAAATGTAGTATTGTTAGTTTTTTTCGCATCTTTGGAAATATTAATCCCTGGGCCAAAAATACAGTTGAACTCGAGTTTTGAATTACAGGAAATATTAAATATATTAGACAAAAATTGAGCAATAGAATCCTCCTTCAAAAAGTCTTCGAGTTTTTTATCTTCAGGAGTATCGTTAAAAGGGGTTGTAGTGTTGGGTGAAAAATTAATAGATGCGTGACCAATGCGATGAGTAATAGGGAAGGTGAATATAATATCCCCATTATTGCTGCATTTAGAAATATAAATTTTTGTAAAAATATCATTTTCATTGACTTCAAATTTTTCAGTTTTATCATTGTCGTCACTAATTTGTATTTTAGTGATTATGCCAAAAGTAGCTATTATCGCTTGGTCTAGTTTTGTCTTTAAAGTCTGATAATCTTTTTTATCTCTAAAATTTTTATCTAAATCATCAATTTTACTTTTTGCATCGGCTAATGGTTGATTAAAAGATTGATCTGAGGATTTTAAAGTATAAATAATGTTATAAGTTAACTTCAAACAGTTTATCCAACCACATTTAAGTTCGTTACCTTTGTTATTATACCTAATTTTATAAAGATATTGTGTATCTTTATCCATGTTGCTAATTGCATAATTCCAAAAAGTTCGATTTCCCTGCGAAGCAGAGGTAGTACCGCTTTTTGTTGCCTGATAGTAAAAAAATTGCAAAAGGCGATCTTTTATTGGTTTTTTATCAATTTCACTATTGCTATTTATAGCATTATATACATCATTAACGCTATTTTCAAAGCTTTTATCATAATCATTTAAATTTCCTAAAATAAAATTCCAACCATTGCTATCATGGTAGCTCAATAAATTTATAATATGCCTAACCACCGTATCAGCGCAATCAGCAAACGTATTAGAGTTGAATTTTAGTGTATTGCTTGTGGTAAACTCCACGAATTGACAACTACCATTTTCAACGAGAGGTTCAGTGTATGGGCAGTCTTTAGTTTGAGAAATTTTATATAGTAAATTTTTAACATTGGCTAAGCGCTCTAAACTATTTTGCAAACTTAATTTATCATTGTTATTATTATTTATTAGAATTATTTTTTTGGCTTCATTGTAAAATTGATTAACATCGTTTTCAGTATTAAAATTATGAATAAAGTAACACATTAGCATTTTTTCAGTGGTATACTTCGGCAAAAATTGATTATCAGTAGGGTTTTCATTGAGAATTTCTTGTTTTTCTACCATATAAGTGGCGTTTTTTAATAAATATAAGTATGTATTTATAAAAGTTTTATATTCTGTATTTTTTTCTTTATTAGAAAAATGAGAAGGGACACTTTTCAAATAATTATTAAATGTACTAATATCTTTAACAAGATTAATTAGCTCCTGTGTGTTTTTTAATTCATGAACTTTATCCCAATTTCTCAATTTAATTGAGTTTTTTATTCTGTCAATTAAATTTGAATTTTTTTCAATATATGTATAAATATTGTTGTCTTCACGCTTTGAACCCGGTTTAGGTTTGGGTCTATATCCTTCTATAAAATCTAAAAGTTTTACGCCGAAACTATAGTCTTGCCAGTATTTATTGACTAATTTTTTTAGTGAACTATTTTCACGTCTAACATGATTATGTATGTAAGCAGCAATGTGTGCGATAGTTTCAGGGGTTGGTGCACAGTCATTTGTAAATGAAGGTAAACTAGCAACACCACCATCTGAGTTTAACGTACCCGCTGAAGAAGGAAATAGACAGCGCATAAAGTTAGCAGACCCTTCGCCTTGATCCTTATTAAATTCCCAAGCGGGAACATTGTCACCAAGAGATCTACCAACTGCAATTTGTGTTTTGCTTCCATCAAAAAACCTAAATCTTTCTGTAGTGCCGGATATATTATATATATAAGGGTCGAGCAAATTTAGTGCCTCAGCAATATAAGTCATATCAGTATTATTGACTTCATTTTTCGCAGAAGAAGTATTATCTAGTGTATCAGATGAATTCATAATTACATTTTGTGGCATTTGTTCAGGTGTAAGTTCTTGTTTAAGTTCAGATTGAGTTGCTTGATTTTGGATAGGTTCTGGTTTAAATTCAGATTGAGCTACTTGAACTTCAGTAACTTCTGGTTTAAATCCAGATTGAGTCGTTTGACTTTTGGTAGGTTCTTGTTTAAATTCAGATTGAGTCGTTTGACTTTTGGTAGGTTCTTGTTTAATTTTAGATTGAGCCATTTGAACTTTGGTAGGTTCTGGTTTTAAATCCAATTGGCTCGGTTGATTGTTTTCAACTGATTTGTCGTTTTTATTACTTAATATTATAGGTTTGCTTTTTTCTAAATTATTTGTTGATTTTTGGACAAGATTCATAGGTAAAGCAGCATGAGCGGTATTTCCATTTATTGCGCCAGAACCAAGTAATACTAAAGAAAATATTCCTCCGCTTAGAATTAGTGATTTCGGAGATATACCACCTGCAACATTTAACAAGTCTTCGTTTGTTAAATGTTGCAAAGATTTTTTTTCATGATTCATTAAATCATTAAGATTAAGGTTAAAATTATTTTTTTTAGCCAACGGCATGATTTCTAGTTTCATAAAGTTTTCAAGTTCTTTTTGTGTTTTAATAATTTTTAAGTTTTTTTTCAATTTTTCTTGAACATTAGTATTTTCTATTAAATATTCATAAAATCTTTTTATTTCATTATTCATAAAAATTCCCTCATTTTCGACACTATATAGTAGATTATACCATATTTGTGGCGAAAAGTAAATGATATTAGTGTAATATGTACAGTTTTGCAAAAAATATAAGTAAAGGTAATAACTATAAAAATTATATGTATAGTGATATAAAACAAAATAAACCACCGAGAATAGCAGTGGTTTATTTTAATTAAATTTATTTTTATAGTTTATTGCATATGGATTTGAGTATTTTCATTAAAGGCATTCTCATCAATAAATATATCATTAATGTGATTAGGGACATTGAATTCAGCAAGTTCTTTACAATTATAAAAGGCTTGATTGCCAATAAATAAGTATTGAAGGTTAATGCCGTCAAAAAAGGAAAATTTTTCGAAGTTTTCACAATTTTCAAAAGCTTTAATTCCGATAGACAAAGAAGTAACAGAGTTAGGGACGATAAATTCGGTGAATTTTTTGCAATTATTAAAAGTTGAATATCCAATAGATAAAGAAGTAACAGAACTAGGAATAATAAAGTTTTTAAGAGATTTACAAGAGCTAAATGCTTCATTATCAATAGTTAAAGCATTAATGTTTGCTAAGATATTAAAAGTTTCAAGTTCAGTACAATTATAAAAAGCATATTTGCCAATAAGTAAAGAAGTGACAGATTTAGGAATAGAAAAACTTTTAAGACCTTTGCAATTGGCAAAAGCACCATCACTAATAATTAGTTTTTTTATATCATCTTGAAAGGAAACATGTGTTACATTATTATTTGCTGTGCCTAATATTTCAGATACAACATAAGTATTTTGATTAATAGAAATTTCTTTAGGAATTATAATTTCATTATCATTTTCTAAAAATAATAAGGCAGCAGTTTTATCTGTTTTAATTTTACATAAAATACGATTATTATTTTCTGAAATATCATAAATTTCATTAATATTATTTACATCTTTCATGAAATTAATATCAATTGTTGAAAGATCATCACCAAGAAAGAAAAAGGTACTAATTGTTTCTTTTGAATTTATATAATTATCATATATAAAATTTGAAAATGTATATTTTTCATCTTTATTGTTTTTACTGCTATGTAAAATATTGATGGAATTATAAGAACCTGCTGAAATATAACATGTTTCAAGTAAATATTCTATTTGTGGAGAATTGTTGCCTTCACCTTGAACACTTTTTAAAAATGAAAGAGCATAATAATTGTTAAATAAAAAAATATCTTGCTGTTCTTTTTTGCTTATGCCAGAACCATAATAATAATTAAATGAATATTTTGCGATACATTCAATGTTAAATTTACGAGTCAGAAGTTGAGCGACATAATCTTTTTCTAAAAATAATTTAAGGTTTTCTTCATTTTCATTTAATTCTTTTATGTAATATGGAGCATACTCAATACTAGCATGTCCCATCATTTGTGAAATAGGAAATTTAAATAAAACATTATTATCTTCATCGCATTTGGAAATGTTAACTGTGGCAAAAATGTCTTGATTTTTATTGTAGCTTGGTACAAAAATTTCATAAGGTTCATCAATGCTTACATTTGTAATAATTCCAAGAGTATATTTTATAGCTTCTTGTAAGCTATTATTTAAGACAAAGTTATTTTCTTTATTAGTAAAATTCTTGTCGAGAGTATCAATTTTACTTTTTGCATCAGTTAATTTTTTTTGGAAGGAAGGATCATCAGCCTTTAAGGAATGAAGAATATTGTATGTTAATTTCAAGCAATTTATCCAACCGGTATCTAGCTCATTATTTTTATGAGAATAACGGATTTTATATACATATTCAGTGCTTTCCTTATTCATGTGACTAATTACATAATTCCAAAAGGTTCGAGCCTCTTGAGAAGAAATATCAGCTCCACCTCTTGTTTTCTGGTAATAGAAAAATAAAATAAGACGTTCCTTGAGTGTTTTTTTATCAACTTCATTATTTTTATTTATTGCATTAAGTATATTATTAATTTCAAGTTCCTTTTGAGCAATGTTGTTTTCATCTAAAATAAAGGACCATTTTATTTTATCATTATAACTCAATAAATTGATAATTTGCCTAATAACAGTTTCTGCGCAATCAGCAAATATATCAGAAGTAAATATTAATTTATTTTTTTTATTTAGTTTTATAACTTGTGTACTACCATTTGATACTAAAATATTGGTATATGGGCAATTGGGTGTATTAGAAATTTTATCTAAAATTATTTTTAGAGTTTCTAATCGATTTAAACTATTTTCTAGGTTTAAATTAACTTGTTTATTATTTGTTAGAATTATTTTTTTTACTCTATTATAAAATTGATTAACTTCTTCCTCATGATTAAAGTGCTGTATAAAGTAGCACATCAACATTTTTTCAGTGGTATATTTAGGAAGAACTCTTTCTTCAGTTTCTTCATCATAAAGCAATTCTTGCTCTTGTATCATACACGTTGCATTTTTTAATAAATATAAATATGTTTTTAATTTTTTAATATTATTGCTAAAGTCACCGTTTAATTTATATCCAAGACGATTATTAAAAAAATTATTAATATCATTAATTTTTTCTTTATTTTTATCTAAGTCGTTAAGGATATTTATTGTTTTATCAAGTTCTTTGTTTGCAGCATTAACGATGTTTTCATCTTCACATCTTACATATTTATATAAGTATCCGGTAAAGTTAGCAATCATTTCAGGTGTTGGTTTACAATCTTTTGAAAATGAAGGGATGTTAGGATTACCATTTTCGGAATTTAAAACACCGGCGGAAGAAGGAAATAAACAACGCATAAAGTTTGGCGACCCGATACCTTCATCTTTATTAAATTCCCAACCGGGAATGTTATCACCTAATGGTTTTCCTACAGTAATTTGTGTTTTATAAACATCAAAAAATCTAAATTTTTCCGTGACACCGGTTATATTATAAACATAAGGATCTAATAAGTTTAATGCATTTACAATGTATGGGATATCGACTTGATTATTGTTCTTATTTTGCTGTATAGCGTTATCAGCAAGCATTTTCTCTGTAGATTTAAAAACAGTTTCTTTTTCCATTTGTTTGACTGCAGAAATTTGGCCTTGTGAATTTTCTACAAGTGGCTCAAGTGAAGCTTCTTGGGTTTGCTTGGTTTCTAAAGTTAGTTCAGGTGAAACTTCTTGGGCTTGCTTGGTTTCTAAAGTTAGTTCAGGTGAAACTTCTTGGGCTTGCTTGGTTTCTAAAGTTAGTTCAGGTGAAACTTCTTGGGTTTGCTTAGTTTCTAAAGTTAGTTCAGGTGAAGCTTCTTGGGTTTGCTTGGTTTCTAAAGTTAGTTCAGGTGAAGCTTCTTGAATTTGCTTAGGTTTTGAAGTTTGTTCAAGTATAATTGATTTTTCTTCTAAGCTATTTAATGAATAGTCAATGTTTTTTAAGTGTTTTTCAAAAGAGTTTTTGACAACTTCTGTAGGCAAAGTAGCATGAGCGGTGGTCCCGCTTATGGTACCGGAGCCAAGTAATATTAAAGAAAATAATCCTCCGCTTAAAATCAGTGATTTCGGAGACGTGCCTCCTGCAATATTTAATAAGTCTTCACTTGTTAAACGTTGCAAAGATTCCTTTTCATAATTTATTAAATCATTAAGTGTGAAGTTAAAGTTATTTTCTTTAGCTAACGGCATAATTTCTAGTTCTATAAAATTTTCAAGTTCTTTTTGTGTGTTGATATTTTTTAAATTTTCTTTCAAATTTTCTTGAATATCAGTATTTTCTATTATGTATTCATAGAACCTTTTTATTTCATTATTCATAAAATTCCCTCGCTTTCGATATCGTATAGTAAATTATACCATATTTAAGCAAAAAAGTAAATGATATTAGTGCGAAACAAACAATAAAATAAAAGATAGAGCGAATTATTATTAATATAAAAATAATTTATAAAAAATTTTTATACTATATTTGTATTCATATCAAAAGCTTTGCTATCAATATTTTTATTTTTTACATAAACAGGTATAAAGAATCTATTAAGAGATGGACACTGTGAAAAAGCATATCGAAGAATGGTTAATGTTTCTAGTTTAGAATTATTAGAAATGTTGAAATTAGCGAGTTTAGGACATTCGCAAAAAGCAAAATTATTAATAAATAGGTTTGTTAAATTGTTAGGAATATTAAAATCAGTTAGTTCACTGCAATGTGAAAATGCAGAGTTGCCAATAGATAGTTTTGTGATATTATTGGGAATGTTGAATTTAGATAGTGCATTACATAAATAAAAGGTACCTTCTTCGATAGTTAAATATGTAAGTGAGTTAGAAACATAAAATGTATGGAGTGATAAGCATTTTTGAAAAGCATGATTACCAATAGTTAAATGGGTAACTGTGTCAGGAATGTAAAAATTAGAAAGTTTAGAACATTCTGCAAAAGCATAATTACCAATAGTTAAAGATATGACATTATTACTGATACTAAAGTTAGATAAGTTATGACATAGAGCAAAGGCATAATTATCAATAAACAAGGATGTTATATTATTAGGAACTTTAAATGTAGAAAGTAATTCGCAGTTAAAGAAGCTGTTATTGCTAATAACTAATGAGGTGATGGAATCAGAAATATTAAAATCAGTAAGAGAATAACATTCAAAAAAAGCTTTTGGGCAAATTTTTAAGGAAGTAACAGAGCTGGAAATGGTAAAATTAGATAGTTTGGTGCATTTGGTAAAAGTTTCATTTTCAATAGTTAAAGATTTTAAATGTATGGGAA
>CAKSPZ010000007.1 GCA_934486635.1 uncultured Eubacteriales bacterium | reverse complement strand
AATGGTAAAATTAGATAGTTTGGTGCATTTGGTAAAAGTTTCATTTTCAATAGTTAAAGATTTTAAATGTATGGGAATTATGAATGTGGAAAGGGAAGAACAACTTTTAAAGGCACTTTGACCGATGGATAAAGAAGTAACAGACTCAGGAATGGTAAAACTAGACAGTTCGGTACAGTTATTAAAAGTTTCATTTTCAATAGTTAAAGATTTTAAATGTATGGGAATTATGAATGTGGAAAGGGAAGAACAACTTTCAAAAGCATTTTGACCGATAGATAAAGAAGTAACAGAGTTAGGAATAGCAAAAGTAGAAAGGCCAGTACATCTAAATGCTTTTCTTTCAATAGCTAGAGATTTAAGTTTTGTAGAAAGTATAAAGTCGGAAAGAGAACTGCAATTTTCAAAAGCTTTTTGTCCAATACATAAAGAAGTAATAGAGTTAGGGATAGTAAATTGTTTCAGAAGTTCACAAGTATTAAAAGATTTTGGTTCAATAAAAAGTTCTTTATATCCGTTTTGAAAAGTAACGTTTATTACATCTTTACTTATTGTTCCTAAAACTTTTGATATATTATAAGAAGTGCTATCAATAGAAATTGTTTTAGGAATAATTAGGTCCGGTTGATTTTTTAAATATAAAATATATACAGTCTTGTTAGGTAAAATTTTGCATATAGCTATATTGTTATTGTCATGAATAAGTTTAAGATTGTTATATTTATTGACATATTTATCTAATCCTTCATAGCAATCATTTTCCAAATTATTATCTAAATCCAGAAAACATACAATATGGTCTTTTGTTTTTATGTATTTATCTAATATAAATTGTGATAGAGACTTTTTATTACGTTTATATTTGACCGAAATTTCAGAATAATCAGCTATATTCACAGCATAATGTTTCAACAAATTTAAAATTCTTACAGAATTATTACCTTCACCTTGTGCCTCTTTTAAAAATGTTAGAGCAGTATAATTACTCCAAAATGAGGAAGTGTTAATGTAGTCTATTTTTTCCATTTGTTTTCCGAAGCAATAATTAAAATCATATATTGTTTGAGAAGAAATATTAAATGTATAAGTTAAAAGTTGTGCAATATGGTCTTGTTGCATAAATGAGATAAGTTCTTTTTCATTCTCATTAAAGCTTTGTATAGAACGTGGCGAATATTCAACTGTTGCATGAAAGCTTGTTTGCAAAATAGGAAATGTAAACAAAATTTTATTGTTTTTATCACACTTAGAAATGTTAATTAAGGAAAAAATGTCATTAGTTTTATCGGATATAGTGATGTCTTGAGGTTTATCAACAATTACATTTGTAATTATTCCAAAAGTAGCTTTTATTGCTTCTTGTAGGTTATTTTTTAAAGTATCAATGCTTACTTTATTAATTAAATTTTTCTCAAGATAATCAATTTTGTTTTTTGCATCTTCTAATTTAGTTTTAAAATTAGGATTACATGATTTTAAAGCATGAAGTATGTTATATGTTGATTTTAAACAATTTATCCAACCTGTATCTAACTCATTATTTTCATGTACGTAATTAATTTTATATGTTTCACTGTCCATATTATTAACTACATAGTTCCAGAAGGATCTTGCTTCTTGAGAAGCAAGATCAGCCCCACCTCTCATTTTTTGATAATAAAAGAATTGAATAATTCGTCGTGCGAGTGGTTGTTTTTCAATTTCGCTATTGTTTTTTATTGCATTACATATATTATCAATTTCATGTTTAAGCCTATTTTTATCATTTTCACTTAAGTTATCTAAAATAAAAAACCATTGATTTTCATCGTTGTAGCTCAGCAAATTTATGATATGTCTAACAACGGTATCTGCACAGTCGGCAAATAGCTCAGAGGTAAATTTTAGTTTATTATCTTTTGTTGTTATGACTTGTGTACAGCCATTTGCGACAAGAGGTTCGGTATAGGGAACTATATCTGTTGAAGAGATTTTATCTAAAATTTTATTTATTTTTTCAAGTCGTTTTAAGCTATTTTCAAAGTTAAAACCATTACCATTGTTATTTGTAAAAATTATTTTTTTTGCTCTATTATAAAATCGATTTACATCATTTTCGTTATTAAAGTGACATATAAAGTAACACATAAGCATTTTTTCAGTAGTATATTTAGGTAAAATTTTATATTTAATTTCTTGTTCATTGCCAAATTCTTGCTCTTGTATCATATATGTTGCATTTTTTAATAAATATAAATATGTTTGTAAACTTTTAACACTATCTATATTAATGTTAATATCATTTAAATTGTCTTTAAGATAATTGTTAAAAAATTTTTTAATATCTTCAATTTTATTTTCATTATTATTAAAATTTTTAAGTATATCAATTATATAATCAAGCTCTTTTTTTGCGTTTTCAACAATTTGTTTGTCTTCACGTCTTACGTAATTATATATGTATCCGGCAATATTAGCAATCATTTCAGGAGATGGTTTGCAATCTCTTGAAAATGAAGGTAATTGGGGATTGCCACCTTCAGAATTTAATTCTCCAGAGGAAGAAGGAAATAAGCAGCGCATAAAATTTGGAGAACCTTCGCCTTCGTCTTTGCTGAATTCCCAAGAAGGAATTTCATCACCGAGTTGTTTTCCTAAGGTAATTTGTTGTTTATTTCCATCAAAAAATCTGAAAAACTCTGTAGTTTTGGTTAAATTATAAATATAAGGGTCTAATAAATTTAATGCGTTGGCGATATAAGTCATATCTATTTGATTGTTAGTCTCAGCTTTTTGTATATAGTTATTAGCAAACACTTTTGAAGATTCCATAATAGCTTTTTTTGATATTTGTTCAGTGACATTTTGTTGACTTTGTAAGTTGTTTGTATACTGTTCAGTAGATGTAGACTCTTGATTTTGCGAAAAGTCTGTAGGATGTCCAGTAGGAGTAGGTTCTTTATTATAAAAAGAATCTATGGGATGTTCAGTAGAAGTATCTTCTTGACTGTGCAAAAAGTTTGCTGTATGTTCAGTGAACACTGGTTCTTGATTTTGCAAGGAATCTATAGAATGTCCAGCGGGAGTAGGTTCTTGATTATGAGAAAAATTTGTAGGATTCTCAGTAGACGCAGATTCTTGGTTTTGCGAAGGTTCGGAAATGTTTTCAGTTAAAGATTGTTGATCTTGTAAAGGTGCTATTTGTTGTTTTATAATGACTTCTGGGCTGTTTGATGAAAACTCGCTGTTTTTTAAATGATTATCAAAAGACTTTTTTACAACATTAGTAGGAACAGTAGCGTGGGCTGCGGTTCCACTAAGAGCACCTGAACCAAGTAAAGCTAGAGAAAATAGTCCACCGCTTAAAATAATTGATTTTGGTGAAATGCCACCGGCAATATTTAACAAATCTTCATTTGTTAAATGTTGTAAGGATTCTTTTTCATAGTTAATTAAATCTTCCTGTGTAAATTTATAATTTAATTCTTTTGCTAATGGTATCACTTCTAACTTTATAAAGTTTTTAAGTTCTTGCTCGGTATGAATATTTTTTGAGTTTTTTTGAATTTTTTCTTTAAGTTCGGCATGCTCTGCTAAATATTTATAAAACTTTTTAATATTATTATTCATATAAATTTCCTCACTTTCAATATTACATAAGCAATTATACCATATTTGACTTGAAAAGTAAATGATATTAGTGCAAAACGCACGATACAGAAAGTGTGATGTTGTGAGAAATTTGTTTGATATGGATAATATAAATTCAGAGTGAAGTTTATTCACAAACAAGAGAAAGTTTGTGTAAAATATTCTATAATTAATTTATCTTGAAATAAAATATAGTGAAAATGTCTCTGTAATAAAATTTAGAAGTATTTTTACTATTAGTAAATTAAAACTATCAAAGTTTGAGAATAGTAAATTTTATTAAATAAAGATAATTAACTCGCACTATAAAACAAAGTATAATTTAAATTATCTATGATTGAATGAAAAATATAATATTGTTAAGACTTGTTTAATTTTTTATATGAAACCTAAGTTGTAAATATTTTTTAAAGAAAGGTAATTAATGATATTTATAAAAAATAGGAGGTTAAATATGTTTAGAGGAAGAAGTAAAACGTTATTTATTTTTGTAATATTGGAAATTACTTATCTAATTTATTTTTTATTTAATTTTAATAATGAATTAGACAAACCAAATTCACTTATTTCGGATGTTTTTATTCCTCATGTAATTGTTTTAGGTTTTGGCATTTTTTTTATTTGTCTAAACTTTTTTGTAAAGTCTAGTTGGTCAAATTTACTTGGAATAATTTTGTATATTATTTCTGCCTTAGTTTATGCTATTTACTTAGTATGTTATTTTAAGGGAGTATTACCTAAAACCTATACCGAGTCTATTTCAGCTTCAATTTCTATTATTATGATAATAAATGTGATTTTAATAGGTATAAGCATCATATTTGCTGGTATGGCTTTTTTCCTAAAGTCAAGTTGGGCTGCTTTAGTAGGATCTGTTTTTTATATTTTTTCTACTTTTTTGGTATCACGTCATTTAATTTTTACAATTCCGATATCAGTTATTGGATTTATTGGATACATTATGCAAGCTAAAGCTAGTTCCAAGTCAGAATGATAAAAGCACCAAAATATTTGGTGCTTTTTTGTGTATGTAATTTAGTTAATGGTATTATTAAATTTAATTTGTAAGTATTTTTTTATTTTAAAATGAATTTTGTTATGCAACAAAAATAAAATTGTGACGGCATAATAAAGCTCTCCTGTGTAATAGGAGAGCTTATTTTGCTATAGGAATGCAGTGAAATCGTTTACATAGTCTTGCATTTCTTGCTTAGACTGAATAGTATGAGTATGATTTATAATTTCTTGTTGTTCATCTGGTGACAATGCTCCGAAAAAACTCATAGCATCTGTGTTTTGAGATAAGGCCATGGAAAGTCCAATAGGTATATTGCTATTTTTGTTATTGTTATTATTAACCGTAAAAATCACCTCCATTGTATAATAGTGTTTACGGTTAATAATTTATTTATTCATATTTTCGGGCGGCGATTATATGAATGAATCGTAATTTGTCGTAATTATAACTTTCAAGTGGACGCATATATGAATCCATACTATGAGAACTTACAAAAATTTCATTTTCATAAATTTTATTTATAAATAAATTATGATAAAAATTGTTATCGTTGCTACCTAGTTGTATAATATCAGCTGGCTCAATATATTCTAAGTCTGTATCAATCCCAAAAGGACCGACACTTTTATTATTGATAAGAAAGTTATATAAAAATTCAACTCCACTCCAAGCAGGCGCTCTATCATAGCTGTTTTTATAGTACCAGCCATATATTGGAGTGTAATTCATAACATTGCAACCTGCAAATAAACATTGAGAAATATAACTTGTACAATCTCCGCCTATATTTTCAAAATTGAAATATTTTGGGTTTCTTTCAAATGCCCATTTTTTTGCATATTCCAAAGCAGCTTTTCTATCATACAATATATTTTTTAACATACAACCAGCGCCTTTACGTCTTTTTATATCATATGATAAGGGAAAACTAATTGTTATAAAAAATAAAATGTAAAATAAACTTGACATCTCCTAACACGTGTGATAAAATACATGTGAAGTTAACTTTACACATTTTTATATTATGGTAGGTGAAATTTTGAAAAACAATATAGAATTAATCAGAAAATCAAAAAAAATCAGTCAATCAGAATTGGCGGATGCTTTAGAGGTGACAAGACAAACAATAAGCTCTTTAGAGAATGGGAGATATAATCCGTCAATTAATTTAGCTTTTAAAATAGCTAGGTTCTTTAATATGACTATAGAAGAAATTTTTATTTATGGGGGAGAATAGTATGAAAACTAAATATGCCAAAATAGGAAAACTTTTAATTTTATTATCGGGAGTTTTATTTTTATTAGCTTTTGTTATGCAATTTTTGAGTACTAACATTTATTTTAATTTGTTATATATTTTTGCAATTTTATTTCTTAGTGTGGGGTCAATATTAGCTTACATAGCTGCTCGTAAGGATAAAGAACATATGAAAAATGTAGAATTAATTAAAAAAGATGAGCGACTTAATAATATAACAGTATTATCTAAGGCAAAAGCTTTTGATACTTTTTCAATAATTTTTGCTTTGACTATATTGTTATGTGTTTCTTTTTTTAAAGTAATGAATGTGTATGTACTTATTGTTATTATGGGAATGATGCCATTATTATTGATGGTATTACAAATGTATTATTTTTATAAGTTTTCTAAAAAGATGTAATAAATAAACTTGACTTATATTTTTAAAATTGATATACTTAATTAGTAATTGTCATAAATTTTGATAATTTACATCCTTACCCCGTCTTATGGGGTCTAATGTCCAAAGGGAGGTGCAATAGATAATGTCAAATGTAAAAAATGCTTATGAAACAGTTGTTGTTTTTTCATTGAAAAATGGTGAAGAAGCAGTTGCTGCAATGGTTCAAAAATTTAAAGAACTAATTGAAAAAAATGCTGTGCTTGACAGTGTTGACGAATGGGGTAAAAGAAGACTTGCTTATGCTATAAATAAAGAGTCTGAAGGTTACTATGTTCTTTTTAATTTTACAAGTGAATCAGAATTCCCAGCTGAGCTTGATCGTATTTACAAAATTACAGACGGAATACTTCGTTCATTGATTGTAAAAAAAGAAAACTAAGAGGAGTGTTCTATAATGCTCAATAATGTAGTTTTAATGGGTAGATTGACTGCAGATCCAGAACTTCGCCATACACCAAATGGTATAGCAGTGACTAGTTTTACTTTAGCTGTTGGCCGTTCGTATTCTAAAGCAGGTTCTGAAAGAGCTACAGATTTTATAGATATTGTAGCTTGGAGAAATACAGCAGAGTTTGTATCGAGATATTTTACTAAAGGTCAATTAGTTGCAGTAGAAGGTTCGATACAAACAAGAACATACCAAGATAAAGATGGAAATAATAGAAAAGCTTTTGAGATAGTTGCCAGCAATGTTCATTTTGCAGAGGCTAAACGTGAACAAAATGGTTCATATAATAATTATGATAAAGGACCATCTGCAACTTCTTATCAGCAATCAGAAAATACAATGTCTTCTTTTGATAATGGTAATGTTGATGATTTCAGAGAAATTCCTACAGATGATGATTTACCATTTTAATTAATGTTATTATAATACCAAAGGAGGTAAGAAAAAATGGCAGAAAGAACCGAGAAGGATAATCGCCGTATGGGCGCTCGTAAAGGCAGAAAAAAAGTTTGTGTTTTCTGTGTAGATAAAGTAGAAAACATTGATTATAAAGATATTTCAAAGCTTCGCCGCTTTGTATCAGAACGTGCAAAAATTCTTCCAAGAAGAGTTACAGGTACATGTGCTTGCCATCAACGTGGTTTGACACAAGCTATTAAACGTGCTCGTCACTTAGCTTTATTACCTTTTAGCAACGATTAATTTATTTTAGTGCAACAGCTTTTTTAGGATGTTGCACTATTTTTATAGCATAAAGGTAGTACGTTTATAGTGCAAAGAGGTTATATGGAGGTTAACTAAAGTGGAATTTAGACTAGCAATGAAAGAAGATTTACCTCAACTTAAGACTATGTATCGAAAATTAATAAAAAATATGTACGAGAATCAAATTAATATTATGTGGGATGATATTTATCCATATGAATTTTTTAAAGATGATATTATAAATAAACGTCTTTATATCTTGAATGATAATAAGAAAATTGTTGCGGCTTTTGCATTATGTGATTCAAATCCAGGGGAAAAGTCAATGAGATGGAAACAATGTGATGTTAAAGCACTTTATTTAAATCGACTTGGAGTAAATGTAAACTATTTAAGACGAGGCATGGGTAGTTTAATGGTTAAAAAGGCAAAAGAAATATCAAAAAATATGTGGGCGGATTATTTACGCGTTTTTGTTGTAGATGTTAATAAGCCAGCGCTTGAATTGTATATAAAGAATGGTTTTAAAAAAGTTGAAGGCATTTATCATGAGTTTATTGATGATAAACGTACAGTACATGCATATGGATATTAAATTAAACTTTAAATTAAAAATTCAGATAGTTTAAAAAATAATATTTGTAAACTGAGAAATATAATGAAATAATTTCAGCGACATTATTAAAAATATATTGAGTTCGCTTTAATTAACAAATTTACAAATCTTTAGCAATAGACCCAAATAATAAAAAATAAAGCTAAGTTTAAGACGGGAGATATTTATAAATATGAATTTTACTAAAATTGAACTCGATACATGGGATAGAAAAGAAAATTATGTTTGGTTTACAACTAAATGTCGTTGCAAGATTAATATGACTGTGAATATTGATGTTACGACATTAATAAGAAAAATTAAAGAGAAAAAAATTAGATGTTACCCTACTTTTACTTATATTGTATCAAGAGTATTAAATGCAAATAAAGAATTTAAAATGTCTTATGATAAAGAAGGAAACTTAGGGGTTTATGATATAATTCATCCAAGATATCCTATATTTCACGAAGAAGATAAAAGAATTTCAATTTTGTGGACAGAGTATTCTGACGACTTTAAAGTTTTTTACGATAGATTTATTAATGATATTAATACTTATGGTAAAAAACGTAGTATGAGGGCAAAAGGAGAATATCCGCTTAATTGTTTTGATATGAGTTCACTGCCTTGGAGCAGTTTCACTAGTTTTGAATGTCAATCAACAAGTGACGTTGTTTTACTAGCACCATTTGTTATGGTAGGTAAATTTTTTGAATTTGGAGAGAAATTATTATTACCGGTGTCGATATCGGTTCATCATGCAGTTTGTGACGGGTATCATGTTTGTAAATTTTTTAATGAATTTCAAAAACTTGCAGATGAAGTAGACAAATGGATGTAATATATCTGAACTAGATATAAAAGGAGGTATTATATGCCGACGTGGAATCCTTGGCATGGGTGCCACAAAATAAGTCCGGGTTGTAAAAACTGTTATGTTTATAGACAAGACTTTAAGTTTGAAAAAGACAGTTCTATTGTTACTAAAAATAAAGATTTTAATTTACCCGTAAGAAAGAAAAGAAATGGAGAATATAAAATTTCTTCAGGTGAGATAATTTATACATGTTTTACGTCAGATTTTTTTTTAGAGGATGCTGATGACTGGAGAATAGATGCATGGAAGATAATAAAAGAACGAAAGGATTTAAAGTTTTTTATAATTACTAAAAGAATAGATAGGTTTTTTGTAAATTTACCATTGGATTGGGGCTCTGGATATGAGAATGTAATTATTTCTTGTACTGTTGAAAACCAAAATAGAGCAGATTATAGATTACCAATATTTTTAAAGTTACCTATAAGACATAAATTAATTGCAGTTTCACCATTACTTGAATATATTGATTTATCTAAATATCTTAATAAAAACATAGAAGAAGTTGTTGTAGGTGGGGAATCTGGAGTAAATGCAAGAGTATGTGATTATGAATGGGTTTTAAAAATAAGAGAACAATGTGTAAAGGCAAAGATTCCTTTTTGGTTTCATCAAACGGGAATGTATTTAAAAAAAGATAATAAAATATATAAAATAGACAGAAAATATCAACATGAACAAGCTAAAAAAGCAGACATTAACTTTATGTTAGATAAAGTTAAAATAAATTATAATGGTGAGAGATAACAATGAGAATTAATTCTAGTTTATATAAAATGAACGCAGTAGAATTGGCTCCTAAACTTCTTGGAATGAAACTTTGTAGAAATATAAATAATAATATAGAAAAGTATAGAATTACGGAAACAGAAGCCTATTTTGGGCAAGAAGATACAGCATGTCATGCACATAGAGGTAAAACTGAGCGCAATAAAATTTTATATGAAAACGGTGGTGTAGCATATGTTTATTTATGCTATGGAATTCATAACTTACTAAATGTAGTATGTGGTGAAGAAGGAAAACCTCAGGCAGTATTGATAAGGGGAATAGAAGGATTTGATGGACCAGGAAAATTAACAAAAGCTTTAAATATTGACAGGTCACTAAATGGAGAAGATTTAATAAAATCAAATCGATTGTGGCTAGAAGACGATGGTTGTAAATTCAATTATAAAGCGACAAAAAGAATTGGAATAGACTATGCTACAGCTGAATACAGAGATAAACTATGGAGATTTATTAAAATATAAAAAGATGATATACTTTTTAGTATATCATCTTTTTTACTATGCTATTGAGTAACATAACTTTTTAAATAATCAGTAAAAAAAACCTTAGCACTTTTGGCATGTAAGTCATTTTTATAATTAAAAATGTGCGTTTCACATAAGATTAAGTTTTCAAATGATTTTTTTACAAAAGATAAACTATTATATTTAATACCATCAATAATTACATAACTTTTATATGTTCCAAATTTAGGAACAATAATATCATCATAAAAAAATTGTTCAATTATAGTAGTATTGGAACAGTTTTCCTTAACAATATTAAATTTTTTAACAGGAGACTCAATATAAAAAGGTCTACCAAGTAATTGATTGGCACTTTTTATGTTTCCTTGTTTAATAAGGTTTCTTATTGTGGATGAACTTACAGCATTTTTTTCAATAATAAATGGCTCAATGACAAAGACTTTAATACTATATTTTTTGCATATATCCGTAAGTTCTTTATATCCTGCAATAGCGTTTTTACCGAAATGATAATTAAATCCACAAAATACATATTTAGCATTTAAAATGTCTTTGAGAATTATTTTTACAAAGTTTTCTGGAGATAAGTCCATTATTTTTAAAAAGTCTATACAATAAAGTAATTTAATTCCCATATTATTTAATAATTCTTCTTTTTGCTTTTGAGTTGTTAAATTATTATTATATATATTGTTTATTATGTTTTTAGGACGTTTAGAAAAAGTAAATACAGTAGGTATAGTGTTTGTTAAATTAGCTTTTTTTATTGTATTTGCAATAATAGCTTGATGACCTAAATGAATGCCATCAAAAAAACCTAATGCCACACAAGTATTTTCATTCGATTTTGTAAAAGAATAATTTATTTTCATTTTTTGAATGTCCTTATGTATTTTTTTGAATATCTATTAAACAAGCAACAGATATCTCATTTTTTATTTTATTTATCTTTCCAAGACCAATAAATTTTTTTTGTGGGTTACTATATATACGAATAAACTCATTGTCATTAAAATCAGCAAGGTTATTGATTCTATCAAGGCTAAGGGTTCCACCATTCTTAAATCGTGTTTCTTGGGCAGGAGAAATAATTGCTTTTTTATAATCTTTAAGGAAAATATCACATGGTAATACATACTGTTCAAGACTATTTTTTTGAGCTAGTTCTCTAGCAAAGTCTAAGGTTATACTGTTTTTTATATCAAAGGAACAAGCTTTTGTCCTTTGTAAATCAGTTAAAATTGCTCCAACCTTAAGGTTTTTACCAATATCATCACATAAGGTTCTTATATATGTCCCCTTGGAACAATTTACTAGAAGTTTACCGCTTTGAAGGGATTCATCAAATTCAATTAATTTCAATTTAAAAATAGTAACAGGTCTTGCTTCGCGTTCTACTTCAAGGCCTTTTCTTGCTAGATCGTATAATCGGACTCCATTTTTTTGCACTGCGGAAAACATGGGGGGAACTTGACTTATATTTCCTCTAAATTTACTTAAAGTATTTTCAATTTGTTCTTTATTTATATTTGATGTAACAGAAGTAATAGTTTTTCCGGTTATATCGAGTGTATCAGTGGTGATTCCTAAGCGAAAAGAAGCAATATATTCCTTATTTGTATCTGGAATAAAATTTTGTAATTTTGCAGCACGACCAATTAAAATAGGTAAAACACCAGTAGCTAATGGGTCAAGAGTACCAGTGTGACCTATTTTTTTAGTGTTTAATAATTTTCGCATAACTGCTACTACATCAAATGAAGTATAATCTTTTGGTTTATTTATTATTATTATTCCATTCATTTTAATCACCAATAGCTTCACATATAAAAGGTATTAATTGATTTTTTACTTGATTTAAAGAGCCCTTTATAACACATCCAGCAGCGCATTTGTGACCACCGCCACCAAATTTAGAACATATTTGTGAAGCATCTATACTTTCATCTGTACGCAAAGAAATTTTAAAAATATTTGGTTCTTTTTCCTTTATTAATATTCCAACTAAAACTCCTTCAATTTTACGAGGAATGGATGAAAGACCATCACAATCACTTTCATTTGCATGAACTTTATCTAATTCATCCTTTGTAACGCTGATAACGGCACATTTATTTTTACAGAAAAATTCCAAACTTTCAATAGCATTTTTTTCAATACACAAACGAGCTTTACTTTTGGTATCAAACATAATCTTATTTATTTTAAAGGCGTTAGCTCCATTATCTATCATATCAGCAGCTATTCTATATGATCTAGATGTAGCATTAGTATGTCTAAAACATCCAGTATCAGTGGATATACCTGTATATATACAATTAGCTATATTAGAATCAATCTTAATGTTAAGCTTTTTAAGAATTTTATAAATAATCTCGGCATTAGCAGCGCTATTTTCTTCAACATACCACATTTTTGCATAATGCTGATTGGATGCATGATGGTCAATACATAAGTCTATATTATTTGCATAACATAAGAGATTGTCACCTAATAATTGAGTATCAGCAACATCTACGCTTATAATATAGTTTGGTTTAAAATCTTGAGTTTTTATATTTTTATATAGAAATTCATATTTAAAAGGAATTTCATCATTACATAATACTTTGGCGTTTTTATTAATTATTTGTAAAGCATAACAAAGGGCAAAAGCGGAGCCTAAAGTATCTCCGTCAGGAGACTTATGAGTAAGAATGTAAAAGTTATTATTTCCTTTTAACTCGTTTACAATCTTATCTATGGTTATTTCCATATGTCGTACTTCCTTTTAAATTATTTAACATTTTTGATATACCGGTACCATATTCAATAGAATCAGTTGCAACAAATATTAATGCCGGAATATGGCGTAATTTAAGCCTTAACCCAAGTTCATGTTTAATAAATCCACTTGCAGATTTAAGTCCCAAAACAGCTTCGTTAGCTTTATCCAAACCATCTATGGCACTTACATATACTTTACAATAAGATAAGTCGTTAGTGACTTCTACTCTTACAATGCTAAGCAAAGTTTGTGTAATTCGAGGGTCTTTAAGTTCCCTAAATATAGCGGTAAGTTCTCTTTTTATATCCTCAGTTATTCGTTCTATTCTATGTCCAGACATTTTATTCCTCCTTAAAAATATAATAATATACCTGTTAGCTCCAACAATGTGGAGATTACTACATTGTTGGAGCTATATCTAGTATAAGTATTTAATTGTCACGATATTCTTCCATAATAAATGCTTCGAAAATATCGCCTTCTTTTATATCGTTGAATTTTTCAAGTCCTATGCCACATTCATAGCCTTGAGCAACCTCTTTTACGTCATCTTTAAAACGACGGAGTGAAAGAAGTTTATCTTCCGCTACTACAATACCATCACGGACTACGCGAATTTCAGCATTCCTTGAAATTTTTCCGCTTATAACATAACTTCCTGAAATAGTACCCGCATTGGAAATTTTATAAACTTGTCGACATTCAGCTCTACCAATTTGAACTTCTCTAAACTTAGGAGCAAGAAGCCCTTTCATAGCTGAACTAATTTCACCAATGCAATCATATATAATTCTGTAAAGTCTTAAATCTACGCCATTTCTTTCAGCATTTTCTGCAGCGACAGGATCTGGTCGTACATTAAATCCAACAATGATAGCATTTGAGGCGTCTGCTAACATAACATCAGATTCACTAATAGCTCCAACAGCTCCATGTATTACGTTAACTCTAACTTCATCATTGCTTAGTTTTATAAGTGATTGACGTACAGCTTCAACAGAACCTTGCACGTCTGCTTTGACGATAATTTTTAATTCTTTTACTTCTCCAATTTGCATTTGATCAAATAAATTGTCAAGAGTAACTTTCGTTTGAGAATTAAATTGTTCTTCTTTTTGTTTTATTTTTCTTTCCTCTACAAGTTCACGAGCTAATCTTTCATCAGAAACGGCATTAAAAATATCACCACCGGTAGGAACACTGTCTAGTCCGGTTATTTCAACAGGAACTGACGGCCCTGCAACTTTTACACGTTCGCCTCTGTCGTTTAGCATAGCACGAACTCTACCAACGGCAGTTCCTGCGACAACGATATCTCCAACATGTAAAGTACCATTTTGTACAAGAATAGTTGCGATTGGTCCACGTCCTTTATCAAGGCGTGCTTCTATAACAGTACCCTTTGCGGCTCTATCGGGGTTAGCTTTTAATTCTTTCATATCGGCAATTAAATTAACCATTTCAAGAAGATCATCTATACCTTCATGTTTTTTAGCTGAGATAGGAATACAAGGAGTATCGCCGCCCCATTCTTCAGGAACAATTTCGTGCTCAGTTAGTTGTTGTTTTACATTTTCAGGGTTAGCTCCAGGTTTATCCATTTTGTTAATAGCAACAATTATAGATACTCCAGCAGCTTTTGCGTGATTGATTGCTTCAACAGTTTGAGGCATGATACCGTCGTCTGCTGCAACAACTAAAATAGCAATATCCGTAACCTGTGCGCCTCTTGCTCTCATAGTTGTAAATGCTTCATGACCAGGAGTGTCAAGAAATGTTATCTCACCACTGTTTAATTTTACACGATAAGCACCAATATGTTGAGTTATACCACCAGCTTCAGTAGAAATTACATCAGCATGGCGAATAGCATCAAGTAATGAAGTTTTTCCATGATCAACGTGTCCCATTACAACTACTACAGGTGCACGAGGAACAAGATTATCATCACTATCTTCACTATCATCAATAATACGTTCTTCGATAGTAACAACAACTTCTTTTTCAACTTTTGCATGAAATTCCATAGCAACAAGACTAGCAGTGTCAAAATCAATTGTATCATTGATTGATGCCATTATTCCCATCATCATAAGTTTTTTAATTACTTCAGATGCGGTAGCCTTTAATCTGCTAGCTAATTCACCTACAGTTATATTTTCAGGAATTGTAACTGTAATAGGTTTATTTTTCCTTTCAAGAGCGATGCGACGTAATCTTTCTGCTTCAGTTTCTTTTCTTGAATTTTTGGGTTTGCCTCTTTGTTGAGATTTTTGTGTAATTTTTTGTTTTCTTATAATGTTTTCAGTTTTTATTTTTTCTGAAGCCAATCTATCATATTTTTCATTATATTTTTCAATATCAACATGTGCAGCACGTGTGTCTATTACTCTTACAGATGGCCTTTGAATAACTGTTTTATCAGTTTTTTCATTATTAGTAAATGTAATAGAAGGTTTTTTATTATCGTTATTATGAACAGTAGCTTTTGTATTAGAATTATTTTTGTTTATAGATTTATTTTTTGAAGAATCAACAGGTTGCATTTGTTTATTTAATTTATTTGAACTCTTTTTTGCTGATTCTTTTGATGAGGATTCAGCTGACTTTTGTTTTGTAGAGTTTTGAGAAGTTTTATTGCTAGAATCAGAATTATTAATTTGATTCTTTGCTGTAGTAGCTTTTTTTACAGGGCTTTTAGCTTTTGGTTTATTATTTTCATTCAAAGGCTCTTTTACATCTAATTTACCTGCTAAATATTCTTCAAAGCTTTTAACCTGTTTATCTTTTGAAAAATGCTCAAAAACTAAGTTTAATTCATTCTCATTAAGTGCAGTCATATGCTTTTTTTCTTCACCGGTTGTTTCTTTAATAAAATCAATGACTTCTCTGCTTGATACATTTAAATCCTTAGCAATTTCATGAATTCTATATTTAATCATCATATATTGATTTCCTCCTAAGTTTAAGTATTTAAGAGCTGTTTTATTTTTTCAGCAAACCCATCATTATTTATGGAAATTATTCCACTTGTTTTTCCTACGATTTGTCTAATATCTTCCATGGAATAGTTAATGAAACAAGTAGGAACTTTATTATTGAGTTGTACAGACAGCTTATTTAATGTACGTTCTGACAAATCTTTAGTAATAAGTATTAATTTTGAATTTTTTTGATTTACAGATTCAATACAAGAGTCAAATCCTACAGATAAATTACCTGATTTTTTACAAAGACCAATAATAGATAAAAGTTTACTGTTCATTTGCAAGAATGACCTCCTCGATATCACTGTAAAAGCTTAATGGTATTTTGCATGAAAAAGTTCGTTCAAGACGTTTTGTCTTTTTTACATTTTTTAAACAGTCAAGATTTTTACACAAATAAGCGCCTTTTCCGGAGCGTTTAAGGCTTTTATCGATTAATAAAGAGCAAGATGTATTATCAAAATCTGTTGTTTTTACTATTCTGATTAATTCATCTTTATTTTTCATCTTGTTGCAACCTGTACACATACGGATGGGAATATGCTTTTTTTTCATTGTGTTATCTCTTCTTTCTGTTTTATTATATGCTAATCTATAGTTTTAACAATTTCATTTTCAGGTTTTATATCAATTTTCCAACCAGTTAATTTAGCGGCAAGACGGGCATTTTGACCTTTATTGCCAATAGCTAAAGAAAGTTGATTATTAGGAACAATAACTTTACATGTATTTTCGTTTTCGTTATCAATTTCTACACTTAAAACTTCAGCAGGTGATAATGCTGCAGCAATGAACTTTACGGGGTCTTCATTATATTCAATTATATCAACTTTTTCCCCACATAACTCTTCTACTATAGAATTAACTCGAGAACCTTTTGACCCAATGCAAGCACCTATTGCATCTACATTTTTATCTTTGCTAAAAACAGCTAATTTGGTTCTTGAACCGGCTTCTCTTGAAACTTGCTTAATTTCTACTGTACCATCGTATATTTCAGGAACTTCCGCTTCAAACATTCTTTTTACCATATCAGGGTGAGTTCTTGAGATAATAGCTTTTGGACCTTTTTCAGTTTCCTTAACATCAACTATAAAAACTTTTATATGGTCTCCTTCTTTAAAAGAATCGTTACTTAATTGCTCGTTTTTAGGTAAAAAAGCTTCAGCTTTACCTATTTTTAAAGAAGCGGTTCCTGTTTTTGGGTCAATTTTTTCTACAATAGCTGTTACAAGTTCTTGACGTTTATTTTCAAATTCTTGAAGAATAAGACCACGTTCACCATCACGTATTCCTTGGCGAATTATGTTTCTAGCGGTTTGAGCAGCAATTCTACCAAATTCTTTTGTATCTAACTTTACAGCAACTTGTTCTCCGATAGTAGTGTTAGGATTAATTTTTCTAGCCTCGTTTAATATAATTTCATATCCAGGCTCAGTAATTTCATCGACAACTGTTTTTCTAATATAAACTTCAAATTTACCTTTTTTATCATCAATGTTTATAATAGCGTCATCATTACCATTATAGCTGCTTTTACAAGCAGTAATTATAGATTTTTTGATTTTGTCAATCATAAATTCGACTGGAATACCTCTTTCTTTTTCAAGAAGTGAAAGGGCTTCAAAAAGTTCTTTATTTTTCATTTTTTATTACCTCCAATTAATTTTCAAAATCATCAAGTTTAGCAAATGCAATATTTTTTCGTAAAATTTTTAAGGAACCCAAATCAGGGTTTAAGATGACTAATTGATTTTTGTCAAAGTCTGAAAGAACTCCATTTATTTGTTTTAGACCACTGTCTGTAGGACGAAATAATTTTACTTTAATTTTATGTCCGATAAATTTTTCAAAATGTTCATCCCGAGTTAGTTCTCGCTCAACTCCAGGAGAACATACTTCAAGACAATAATTTTGTGAAATAGGATCAAGTTCATCTAATGGCTTATCAATAGCGCGACTCATTTTTTCACAGTCCTCTATTGTTATTCCATTTTTATTATCTATAAATATTCTAAGATAATATCCCGAACCCTCTTTTACAAATTTTATGTCCCAGATGTCAAAACCGAGACTGTTTGCAATAGGAGCGGCAATATTGAAAACAGAGTTAACTATATTGCTGCTGTAGATTTTTTTATTCACTTCAATTCACCTCAATATAAACAAAAGAGCGGGAAACCCCACTCTTTTAAAATCAACAAAATAAACCTTTATGAAGAATTATATCACATATTTATTTTTATAGCAATATGTAAAAACAAAATTTTTAAGAAAATACATATTGCCACAAAATACCTGTGAATATACATCACAAAAAGTAGTAAGAAGCTATTTTTATTGCAATAATAGAAATAAACATTGGAGTCGTAATATAAACAATAACAATGAATGTATAAAGTGTAAAGGTGGAAAAAATGTTATCACAAACCTTGAAGAGACTTAGAGAAAATAGCGGGTATACTCAACAACAAATTGCAGATGCTTTAAGCGTTGATCGTTCAACTTATGCTTACTATGAAATAGGAAAGACTACTCCGGATATTAATACCATAATAAAGCTTGCTAAAATTTTTAATGTTTCATACACGGAGATATTTGAAACTGAAGAAACAGAATCGCGCAAAAACTTGAATGATTTTAGTGATGATTTGTATTATAAATATGATATGAAGAACATAAATCACATTTATGAATTAACTAAGAAAGAAAAAACATTGATTAGCTTATACAGAGTTCTTCCAATAGATATTCAGGATGATGTTATAAGTTCTGTTAAGAAAAGAGTTACAAAAATTTCAAAAAGAAAAGAAGATTTTTAAATTATAAAAGAGGCTTTTTAAGTCTCTTTTTTGTTTTATTGACAATAAAGCTGTACAATGAGATAATATATCTATAAAAGCTTAAGGAGGCTATTTTGTGAGTAAAGAACTTTCTAAATCTTATGAACCAAATTTGGTTGAAGATAAGATATATGATTTTTGGCAAAAGGGTGGGTATTTTAAAGCAAGTGTTGACAAAAAGAAAAAACCGTACACTATAGTTATACCACCGCCAAATATAACTGGGCATCTTCACATGGGCCATGCTCTTGATGAAACTTTACAGGATATTATAATAAGATTTAAAAGAATGCAAGGATACAGCGCTTTGTGGGTACCGGGAACGGATCATGCTTCAATAGCTACTGAAGCTAAAATAGTTGAAGCAATGAGAAAAGAAGGCATAACAAAAGAAGAAATCGGTCGAGAAGAATTTTTAAAACGCGCTTTTCTATGGAAAGAAAAATATGGTGGAAAAATTATAGAACAAATAAAAAAATTAGGTTCATCATGTGATTGGGACAGAGAACGTTTTACAATGGATGAGGATAGTAAAGAAGCGGTTAATGAAGTTTTCGTTAACTTATATAAAAAAGGTCTTATATATAGGGGAGAAAGAATAATTAACTGGTGCCCAAAATGTAAAACATCTATTTCTGATGCGGAAGTTGAGTTCAGTGAACGTGATGGAAAGTTTTATCATTTAAGGTATAAATTATCAGATTCAAATGATTATATTGAGTTAGCTACAACAAGACCAGAAACTCTACTAGGAGATACTGCAGTTGCAGTAAATCCTGAAGATGAAAGATATAAGCATCTAATAGGTAAAAAGGTAATAGTTCCGTTAGTTGGAAGGGAAATACCTATAATTGCAGATGATTATGTTGAGATTGAATTTGGTACAGGTATAGTTAAAATTACTCCGGCTCATGATCCAAATGATTTTGAAGTTGGACTTCGTCATAATTTACCTATTATAAATGTAATGACAGAAGAAGCAGTTATTAATGAAAATGGCGGAAAATATCAAGGCCTTAATAGAATAGAAGCAAGAGAAAAAATAGTTGAAGATTTAAAGAATGAAAATTATCTTGTAAAGATAGAACCAATGAAGCACAATGTTGGGGCATGTTATCGTTGCAATGAAATTATTGAACCTAGAGTTTCAAAGCAATGGTTTGTTAAAATGGAACCGCTCGCTGAACCGGCAATAGAATGTGTAAAAAATGGCGATACTAAATTTGTTCCGGCAAGATTTGATAAAATATATTTTAATTGGCTAAATAATATAAAAGATTGGTGTATATCTCGTCAACTTTGGTGGGGCCATAGAATACCTGCATATTATTGTAACGAATGTGGCAATACTATGGTTTCTAAAGAAAATATATGTAAATGTAGTAAGTGTGGGTCGACTAATGTTAAACAGGATGAGGATACACTTGATACATGGTTTTCATCAGCTTTGTGGCCATTTTCTGTTTTGGGATGGCCTAAAAAAACAGAAGACTATGAATATTTTTATCCAACAGATACGTTGGTTACTGGGTATGATATAATTTTCTTTTGGGTTGTTAGAATGGTATTTTCTGCTCTGGAACATACAGGAAAAGCACCTTTTAAAAATGTTCTTATACATGGATTAGTTAGAGATTCTCAAGGAAGAAAAATGTCAAAATCTTTAGGAAATGGTGTGGATCCACTTGAAGTTATAGATAAGTATGGTGCAGATGCATTAAGATTTTCTTTGGCTACTGGTAATAGCCCGGGAAATGATATGAGATTTTCAGAAGATAAAGTTAGTGCAAGCCGTAACTTTGCTAATAAAATATGGAATGCTGCTAGGTTTATTCATATGAATATTGATAATTATGATGTAAAAAATGAAATTCCAAAAGAGTTAAATATAGAAGATAAATGGATTATTAGTTTATTAAATTCAGTTGCAAAAGAAGTAACAGAAAATATAGAGAAGTTTGAATTAGGTGTTGCGGTACAAAAACTGTACGATTTTATTTGGGATTATTTTTGTGACTGGTATATTGAGTTTGCAAAAATAAGAATTCAAAATGATGAAAAATCAGCTAATAATACGAGAAGTGTTTTGGTTTATGTTATGGATAATACTTTAAGGCTTTTACATCCATTTATGCCATTTATAACAGAAGAAATTTGGCAAACTTTACCTCATAACGGAAGTTCTATTATGGTTGCAGAGTATCCGAAATTTAAAGATGAAAATATGCATAAAAATGCTGAAGTTGATATTCAAGGTGTTATTGAATTAATAAGGTCTATTAGAAATAGAAGAGCTGAGATGAATGTAGTTCCATCTAAAAAAGCAAATGTTTATATTGAAACTAGTAACCAAGAAGCTTTTGAGGAATGCATGTTGTTTATAAAAAAATTAGCTTATGCAAAAGAAGTTGCAGTTGGAAGTGAATTTAGTGTTAATGATGCTGTTACGGTAGTTACATCTAATGCTAAGGTTTTCATGCCAATGGATGAGCTAGTTGACAAAGAAGCGGAAATTGCACGTCTTACAAAAGAATTAGAGGAGACTAAAAAGAAACTTGATCAAGATTTAGCAAAGCTCAACAATGAAAAGTTTTTGGCAAAGGCACCACAGAATGTAGTAAATGGAGTAAGAGAAAGTGCAAGAATACTTTCTGAAAAAGTAACCCATCTTTCCGCTTTTCTTTGCGAAAAGAAAAGCTAGGCAAAAGAAACGAAGGACGCACATAAAACTTAGTGTAAAGAATAAGGTTAAATAGCATGCAACTGTGACTAAGTAGGTGGCTTTTTAGTTTTTGTTAAAAGTTATGTGAAAATCTAAAGTATATATAAAGATTAGATTATAAGCCAAATATGGGCGCAGTTAAAGGTAGTAAGTTTTCACCAAGAAAATCCAGTTAAAAGCAACGGATGCGTTTGAAAATTAATTCAAGAAATAATGCGGTTATGGATAGACAAGTATTTTTTAGTAAAGGACTTTGCAGAAATATTCTAGAAGTGGATATGAAATTTAGTTTATAAGTCAAATGCTGGTATGACTATGTTTGTTTTAAAGTTTTTTTTTACTATTTAAAAATATAGAGCTAAAAGGGGAACATTAGATGAAAATCTTAGCTGTGGATTTAGGACAAGTTAGAACAGGTATAGCTATATCAGATATATCATGTATATTGGCTTCACCGGTTTGTACTATAGAAGAAAAAAATAAAGAAAATTTAGCTGAAAAAATAAATAAAATATGTGTAAGTGAAAAGGTATCAAAAATAATATTAGGTCTTCCCAAAAATATGGACGGGTCAGAGGGAGAAAGTGCGAAACAGGCTAGAGATTTTGGCTTTCTATTACAAAAAAAAATAAATTTACCTGTTATTATGTGGGATGAAAGAGGGACTACAATTACGGCACATAATTATCTTAATATTACTGATACCAAGGGTAAAAAACGAAAAAAAGTTGTCGATACGGTTGCGGCGACAATAATTTTACAAAATTATCTTGATTCTCAAAAAATATAAAGTTACGATGTTATTCATGCAAAAAATAATTATATAGTATTGCCAGGAAGGAGCAGATATTTAAATATCTGCTCCTTTTATATATAAGAATGTGTTATTATAATATGATTATATCTTTTAAATACAATCAATTGTTCCATATATGGAAATACAATTATCGTCAGTATTTGCGGGAATGCATAAACCTTCTTCTAAATCAGAAGCAGGAATACTAAGTAAATTATTATCATCGACGTTATAACTAATGTTATAAGGTAAATCAGCAATTTTAAATTTTACGTTATTTAGTCTAAATTCAATAGGTAAATGATCATATATACGGACATTTGTAGCGTCTATATTTCCAGAATTAGAAAGAAAAATTTTATAACAAAGTGTATCACCGCAAAGTGCTGTTTCTTTATCTACTTGTTTAGAAACAGATAATTGAGCAAATGCTTTAGTTATAACACATTCATTGGATTGAACACTAAAGCGAGTGGCTGATAGAGAATTTGTTAATGAATAATATGCAATAGAACTAGATGTTATTTGATTAGGAAGACTTTCATTATTATTTATTTTTACAGAATAGGTTATAATTAGGTTGGAGTTTGGCTCTAAGTTTCCTATTTTAAATCCGAACGAAAGGTCACCAGAAGAATCTTCAGAAACAATATTACCGGATGATGGAATTTGTTCACAGTTTAAATTATTTGAGTATGGTATACTTGTACACTTACCATCTGGATAAGTTATAAAAGCAGAGTCTTCAATATATGAGAAATAATCAAATGATGATTCAGCAATAACTAAATTATATAAAGTTGAAAAAGTATTATTTGAAATATATAAATTATATGTTATTTTATCTCCGGGTGCGAAATAATTTTGAGAAGAAGTTTTTAATATGTTTAAATTTGCTTCAATAATGTTGGTAGTAACACAATTAGTTTCTATTTCAGAATTTATTATGTTTCCGAGTGTTTCATATTGATAATAAACTTTTGCGTTATTTTTTAACAAAGTTTGTGCCATAAATATTCACTCCTAAAATTAAATATATTTATTGATACTAATAAATATAAAAAAATATTATTAAAATTTAAAATTGCAAGTATTGACAAAATGGTTATGTGCAAATATAATAAATACGACAGATAAAATATTGAGTTTTTAATAAATATAAATTAAAAGCTAAGGAGTGGATTTTTAATGAAACATTATAAAAATTTAAAAAAACCATCGATATTTATGGGGATTTCTGGAACGAAGATAGCGATTTTATCATTAGTGTTGGTTACAATATTAGTACCTGCGGTATTGTTCATTTATAACGTAAAGGAAAATGTAGATTTAGATTTGGATCCTAATGCACAGCTATATTCTGGGGAGGAACCAGAAAATATAGGTGGTGCAGAAACTGGTGTGGCCATTCCTGGATATGGTGAATTATCAATATCTGCAAATACTCAAAATATTGATTTAATATTTCTAAATCCGTCATCTAATGGTGAATCTGAAAAAACATATTATTTAACATTTGAGCTAATATTAAAAGATACAGGTGAAAGTTTGTGGAAGTCAGGTAAGGTAAGACCTGGTTATTCAGTGAATCAGGAAGTATTAAAAAGAGCATTATCGGCGGGAACATATGATGTTATAATAAAAACACAGCCGTATACTGCAGATGGAGCAACTGCTAACAGTGCAAATATGGAAACAACTTTAGTAGTAGAATAAATAAAAAGTTATTTAAGAGATTTAATTTCTATTTTGGCTTGGTTGACGCATTAATAAGTGTTTAACCAAGCCTTTATTTTACAAATTTTATAAAGATAGTAATATTTATAAAAATATAAATTAAAAACATATTGACATTTCATTGTAAATATTATATAATATAGTCGCACAAACGTTATAAAAAAATATGAAGTTTATAATAATGGTGAAATGATTGATGAATTATTACTATTATACAACGCTGAATTTTTAGTAAATTGCACGAATTAATTTAGGGAGGTGATAAGTGCAATTTGAAGAGAATTTAAAAAATTAGCAAATAAGTAAAAATATGCAGTTTATAATAATGGTGAAATGATTGATGAATTATTACTATTATACAACGCTGAATTTTTAATAAATTGCACGAATTAATTTAGGGAGGTGATAAGTGTAATTTGAAGAGAATTTAAAAAAATTAGCAAAAATATAATAAAAAGAAAGAAGGAAATTAAAATGAAAAAGTTAATAGCAAGTTTAATGGCAATAGGAATGATGGGAGCAGCTTGTTTACCTGCTGCTGCAGATACTACAATAACCGAGCAAACGGTGGACAAAACAGGAGATGTAAATTTTAAATATACAAAATCTGCAAAATATTCAGTAACTATTCCTGCGGAAGTAACAATTTCTACAGAAAATGAAGAAACACCGGTTAATATAACTGTAAATTCAGATGAGACTGATATTGGATTAAGGAGTTTAATTATTACAGTACCAAAAACAACTGATGTAAAAAATACTTCATCTGAAACAGTTGGTACAATAACTCTTACTTCGTCAGAGATGGATCCAGATGCATCAAGTGGTTCGGATCTTGTTGCTAAGATTGACAGAAATAAATTTGATGATGGATTTGGTTTTAAAGCTACACTTGCTGAAAATACGCAAATGGACGTAGGAGATTATACGACTTCAGTAACATTTACTGTTTCTGTAAGTAATGCTGCATAATAGTATATTTGAAAATTAAATTTACATATATGTATGGAATGAAGCGATAACTTTTCGTTTTTAATTGAAATCGCTTCATTCCTTTTTGTTTTCCAATTATATGCATTGAGTAAGGTGCGGCAGGGAGAACTTGTATAGAGTGGACAGATTGCCGTCATCGTTGAGCAACCGCATTGAAACAGTAGAAATGATAACAAAATAACAGAAAAGCAGAGGAAGAGGGAAGAAAAGTAGTAAAAAAGAGAAAAAGGTAAAAAACAGTTGACAGGAAAGAGCAATATGTGATAATATAAACAAGCCGAA
>CAKSPZ010000006.1 GCA_934486635.1 uncultured Eubacteriales bacterium | reverse complement strand
TCTTTTTTACTACTTTTTTCATTTTTTCTCCTTTTTTTCTGTTATTTTATTATCAAAAAAATAGGAGCGGCGCACTACATAGTGCGCCGCTCCTTTTTGACATCCTCTTTTTTAGAGAAAGTAAATTAACAGGAGACTAACCTTTTGCAAAAATTAGTCTCCTGTTAAAACATATAAAAATCTTTTTATTGCTGTGTATTTTTAAAACTCTGTCTGTTTTTTCTTACCTCTGCTAATGTTCCTGTTAAAACATCATCTGTACGCTTCATTATATCATCAACATATTCATGAGCTGCCTTCTTCATATCTCTTGATTGAACTTTCGCTTCCAAAATCAAACTTTCAGCTTTTTCAGTAGCTTGTTTTACTATTTCATCTCTATTAACCATTGCTTTTGCTTTTTCCTCTGCTAAAGATATTATACGTTCTGATTCACTCTTAGCATCGCTTATAATTTGTGATCTATCTGATATTATAGCTTTAGCTTGTGTTAATTCATTGGGCAATTCTGATCTTATCTCATTAATTAATTCTCCAATTTTTTCAACATTAACAAATCCTTTTCCACCACTTAACGGTAAAGACCAAGCATCCTTTACCATTTCTTCAAATTCTTCTAATATTTCTTCTACTCTCATAGCATTTCCTCCATCAATTTAATTGTTTTTATATTTTCTAATATACAATTCGGTACAAAGCCCGAAATATTACCATTAAAATTCAAGATTTGTTTTACTGCACTTGAGCTAATACATTGATTATCCGGACTTGCCGCAAAAAAAATTGTTTCGATATTCTTAGATAAAATTTTATTAACTTGCAACATTTTATTTTCATATTCAAAATCCGCTGCACTACGTAAACCTTTAACTATAATATTAATATTTTTTGTTTTCATATATTCAATTAACAAACCATCTACTTGTACAACTTCCACATTAATAAAACTTGATAAACTACATTTCAATAATTCATATCTTTTTTCTTTTGAAAACATGCACTTTTTATCTTTATTATCACAAATTGCAACAATTAATTTATCAAATACTTTTAAAGCTTTTCTTATAATATCAATGTGTCCATTAGTAACCGGATCAAAACTTCCTGGATATATTGCTAAACTCATCATCTTCCACATCCTTATATTTATAAATACTAATCATTATTTTTCCGTATTTATATTCTTTAATAAGGTCTAATTGTTTTGTATGATTAGAAATCTTTTCATCTATAGGATGTTCACAAATAATTTTTCCATTTACATTTATTACATTTGTTATTAAACTTAATGCTTCTTGTAACAATCCTACTTTATACGGAGGATCTAAAAATACTATATCAAACTTTTCTTTTTGATTTTTTAAAAACAAAATTGAATCCATCTTTAAAACTGTTGCATCATTAAAAAATTGTGTTGATGCTAAATTCTTTTTGATTATATCTATGGAACTTCTATTCTTATCAATAAAAGTAGCATGAGACGCACCTCTACTTAAAGCCTCTATACCCATCTGACCTGACCCTGCAAATAAATCTAAAAAACTACAATCAGGCAAATCAAATTGAATAGCGTTAAAAATAGACTCTTTTACTTTATCAGTAGTTGGTCTTACGCTATCTCCTTTTAAAGTTTCGAGTTTTTTTCCTCTTTTAGTTCCTGATATGACCCTCATAAATACAACATCCTCCAACGAATTCCATCTACATTATGCAATAATTTCTTATTATTGTCAATATATTATTATTTTTTTGTTTATTTAATAGAAATTTGCATTTTATATTACTTATCAAAATATTTTTTTATTTCATTTGCTAAAGAATTATTTATTCCGGGTACTTTCATTAATTCATCCACATCAGCCATTTTTATTCGCTCTATATTTTTAAAATATGTCAACAATAATTTTGACTTTTTTTCTCCTACCCCTGGAATGTTTAACAGTTCAGTTGTCAAAGTATTTAATTTTCTTTTTTTTCTATGATAACCTATTGCAAAGCGATGAACTTCATCTTGAATAGACGATATTAATGAAAACGCTAATCTATTTGAATTTATTGATACTTCTCCTCCATCTTTTGCAATAGCTCTTGTTCTGTGTTTGTCGTCCTTTACCATGCCGTACACAGGTATATCATATCCCCTAGACTCCAATAACGATTTAACTGCCGATACATGTCCTTTTCCACCATCTAATAAAATAAGGTCTGGTAGCCTTGCGAATGAATCATTTTTATCCTCTGTTGTAATATACCTATCAAACCTTCTTGATATTACTTCGCACATTGATGCATAATCATCCTGACCTACAACATTTTTTATTTCGAACTTTCTATATGCAGATTTTAACGGTCGTGCATTTTTAAAAACTACCATACCCGCTACATTATTTGTTCCAGATATATTAGATATATCGTAAGCTTCTATATATTGAGGATAAGTTTTTAACGACAATAATTTAGTTAATTCATCTAAAGATGCCGTTTCTTTAAAATTGCGTCCCATTTGTTGTGAAATTCTTTCTGCTGCATTGTTCCTACACATCTCTACAAGCTTTAAAGAATCACCTTTTTTCGGAATAATTATATTAACTTTTCTTCCCTGTTTTTCTGATAAATACTGAGCTACACTCTCTATAGCATCTATTTCTCCATCTATTAATATTTGACTTGGTACGTCATCCTTATCCATATAATATTGCATAACAAACTCAGAGCGTACTATTTCTGGGTTTCCAACTTCATTTAATATATAATTGTCTCTATCATAAAGTCGTCCTTTTGAAAATCTAAATACTTCAAAACTAGATAAACTACTGCTTTGCACCAATGCTATAACGTCTTGATTTTTTTCTTTAGTTGAAACCACTTTTTGTTTTTCAGTTATTTTTTTTATTGCAATTATTCTATCTCTTATTTTTGCAGCTTTCTCAAATTCTAAATTTTCAGATAAATCCTGCATCTTTTGCGTTAAATTCTTTATTGATAATGTATCTCCACCCTTTAAAAATTCAATTGCATCATTTATGCTTTCAATATAATCTTCATAACTTATTTTGCCTATACATGGGGCATTACATTGATTTATATAATAATTAAGACAAGCTCTTTTTTTATTTCCTTTTGAAAAATCTATATTGCATCTAGGTAATTTAAATATATTTAAGGCTTCATCCACAGCCTTGCTCACATATGCAGCGCTTGTATACGGACCTATATAAGTAGCACCATCATCTAAAATTTGTTTTACCTCTAAAATTTTAGGCCATTTTTCATTTGTTATTTTTATATAATTATAGCCTTTATCATCTTTTAAAAGTATATTATACTTTGGCATATATTGTTTTATTAAACTACATTCTAAAACCAACGCTTCAAATTCACTGTCTGTTAATATATAGTCAAAGTCATTAACATTAGAAACCATTTTTTTAACCTTTTCCTCATGATTTTTCGATGACCCAAAGTATTGGCTAACCCTATCTTTTAAAGCTTTGGCTTTCCCTATATAAATTATTTGGCCTTTATTGTTTTTCATTATATAAACACCAGGATTATATGGTAAATTCATCGCTTTATTTCTTAAAAAGGGTATTCTATCATTCATTTTTACCGCTCCCCCAAAATACAGAAAAAGCACCGCAAAAACGGTGCTAAATTTTAAAAATAAGTATTACTAAAAGATTTTATTAATCTGCAAAACCAGACTGTACAAGATTTACAAGACTTTTAACAGCATCTTCTTCATCTGGTCCATCAGCTATAATTTTTATTGATGTTCCTCCAATTATTCCCAATGACAAGACCCCTAATAAGCTCTTTGCATTTGCCCTTCTTTCTTCTTTTTCCACCCAAATTGATGCCTTAAACTCATTTGCTTTCTGGATAAAAAAAGTAGCTGGACGAGCATGTAAACCAATTTTATTTTGTACTACTACTTCTTTTACATACATGAGAAACCACTCCTACACATTAATTTATTATATACAACAAAATTTTTATAAAATAAATCTAAATTTATTATATCATATTTAATAGTGTCGTCAATAACAATCGCATAAATTTAGTTTTATGAACTATTTTAAGTATATATTATTGCCGGTTTCTTGTTAAAAATAACATATTATATGTCATAATTTTTATTATTTTCAGATTACTTATAATTTAATCTATTCTTTTAGAAATTCTTTATCTTCTAAAGATAAATTAGCCATATTTAATAATTCCGGTCTTTTTTGTTTTGTTCTTATTAAAGATTGTTTTCTGCGCCACTTTTTTATGTTTTCATGATGGCCAGATAAAAGTATGTCGGGAACTTTTCTCCCTCTCCATACAGCAGGTTTTGTATACTGTGGATATTCTAAAAGAGCATTATAATGGCTTTCTTCTTCAAAACACTCATTATTTGATAATACTCCCGGAATCATTCGACTCACAGCATCAGCTAAAACTAGTGCTGGTAACTCTCCTCCTGTTAAAACATAGTCTCCTATAGATATTTCCTCATCAATAAATTCCTCTATTACTCGTTCATCTATTCCTTCGTAATGCCCACATAATATTGCTATATTTTCATAATCAGCCAATTTCTTTACCTTTGATTGAGTTAAAGTTTGACCTTGAGGAGACATATATATAAAATGAGGTTTCTTATTCAATTCTTTGCATAGTGATTCAAAGCATGCAGCTATTGGTTCTGCCATCATTAACATACCCATTCCTGGACCATATGTTGTATCATCCACTCTTTTATGTTTATCATATGTATAATCTCTAATCTGGTGACATCTAATATCAATTATTCCATTTTTCTGAGCCCTTCCTATTATACTTTCACTCATTACTTTATCACACATATCTGGGAAAAGCGTTAATATATCAATCCTCATCGTCGAAAATCCCTTCAAGAGGACATATTGTAACTTTATTATTCTCTATATCTATGTCACAAACTACGTCTTTAATAACTGGAATAAGATAATTTTTATTATTTTCATCTGTTATCTGATACACATCATTGGCACCTGTCTTTAAAATCTCTGTAATTTTACCATAATACTTACCTGTATCTTTATTATAAACTTTTAAACCTATAATATCTTGAATAAAGTATTCTCCCTTAGAAAGACTTACGTTTTCTCTATCTATATATAAAACTTTTCCACGTAATTTTTCAGCCTGTTCTATAGAATTAACATCAAAAAGTTTTAATATAACTATGTTTTTGTGTACTCTTGAAGATTTCACTTTCAATTCTATATTTCCTTCATCAAAATATAGTTTTTTAAAATTACACAAAAAATCGCCAGAATCGCACCAAGGTTCTACGCGTAACTCTCCACATAAACCATGTGTAGATACTATTTTTCCTACTTCTAAATATTTTTTTAGCATACATGCCTCCATGGTAAAGTTTTTTTAATAATTATTAAAGACAAAAGGACGTATAAAAAATACGCCCTTTCACTTAATAAACAGATTTGATACTTATAAAGACTAATCTATTTCAATAACCACTTTGCAGTTATTTCTTATCGCAGCTGAATGCATAACTGTACGTATTGCTTTTGCTATGCGACCTTGTTTTCCGATTACTCTCCCCATATCGCTTTGCGCCACATGAAGATGGTACACCTTTATGCCTTTTTCATTGACTTCATCCTCATCAACAAAAACATCATTAGGTTTTTCTACCAATCCCCTTGCTATAGTTAACAGTAACTCTTTCAAAGACTATTCCTCCGTTTATTAAAGAATCTCATGTTTTTTCAATAAAGCTTTAACTGTATCAGTTGGTTGTGCACCATTTGATATCCATTTGCTTACTTTTTCAGAATCAACTTTCAAATCTACAGGCTCTTTTAAAGGATTATAGTAACCTATTTCTTCTATAAAACGGCCATCTCTTGGAAATCTTGAATCTGCTACAACTATACGATAGAAAGGAGCTTTTTTGGCACCCATACGACGTAATCTAATTTTAACTGCCACCTAAAATCACCTCCAAAATTAATACTAATATATTTCACCACAAGGTTTGTTACCTTTTGGATGAACACTAAAATTTAAATTTCCCAAGACCACCTAACCCTGGCAGCCCACCCATTTTGGAAAATCCTTTTTTACCTTTTCCTTTAGAAAAATGCTTCATCACTTTCTGCATTTGATCAAATCGTTTAAGTAATGAATTAACATCCTCAACTTTCATTCCACAACCAGATGCTATTCTTTTTTTTCTGGATGCATTTATAATATCCGGTTTTTCTCGCTCTTTTTTTGTCATTGATAATATAATAGCACATAACCTATCTATTTGCCTGTCATCCAAGTCATCCTCATTTATTTTTTGTGCCACTCCAGGGAGCTTTGAAACAATTGATTTTAATGACCCAATACTCTTTATTTGATTCATTTGATCTAAAAGGTCATTAAGGTCAAATTTATTTTTCATTAATTTGTTGGCCATTTGCTCTGCTTTTTGTTGATCGAGCTTACTTTCTGCTTGTTCAATTAATGATAGCATATCACCCATACCCAAAATACGAGAGGCCATTCTATCTGGATGAAATTCTTCAAGGTCTGTAAGTTTTTCACCCATTCCAACAAACTTAATAGGTTTATCGGTAACTTTCCTTACAGATAAAGCTGCTCCTCCGCGAGTATCGCCATCAAGTTTAGTTAAAATTACACCTGTTATCGATAGCAATTCATTGAATGATTTTGCAACATTAACTGCATCCTGACCTGTCATGGCGTCAACAACAAGTAAAATTTCTGTGGGATTCACTTTGTCCTTTATATTTTTTAATTCTTCCATTAATTCTTCATCTATATGAAGTCTACCAGCTGTATCTAAAATTACTATATCATTTCCATGGTCTTTAGCATATTCAATAGCTTTTTTTGCAATTTTCACAGGATTTTCTTGACCCATTTCAAAAGCTGGAACCTCTGCTTGTGAAGCTACAACTTGTAGCTGTTTAATAGCTGCTGGCCTATAAACGTCGCACGCTACCAATAATGGCCTATGACCTTTTTTCTTTTGAGCAAGCGCTAATTTTGCTGAATGTGTGGTTTTACCTGAACCTTGCAGTCCACACATCATAACTACCGTAGGTGACACAGAGGCTGTATTTAATCGGCTTTGAGTAGTACCCATTAAGTTAACTAACTCTTCATTTACTATTTTTATAACCATTTGAGCCGGGGTTAAACTTTGCATAACCTCTTCACCAATCGCTCTTTGTGCTACTTTATCTGTAAATTCCTTTGCAACTTTATAGTTTACATCAGCTTCTAAAAGTGCTAACCTAACTTCTCGCATAACATCTTTTACATCTTTTTCGGATAATTTTCCTTTTGAACGAAGTTTTTTAAACACAGATGTTAATTTTTCTGATAATCCTTCAAAAGCCATGTTTACACTCCTTCTAAATTTTATTGTTCATAAAGATTAATTGCTGTTTCTTTTATAATTTTTGCTAAATTAAATATATTTTTATTAGTAGATATATCTTCTATTTCACTTGCATTTTTAATTATTGATAAAAGATTATTTTGTAAACTAGTAAATTTACGATAAAGATTTAACTTTTCTTCCATATCCAGAAGCTGTAATTCTGCCTTTTTTATTGCATCTCTAACTCCTTGACGAGTTATTCCTTGATTGTCTGCTATTTCTGATAATGATAAATCTTCATTATAATATAGAGCCAAAACTTTTCTTTGATTAACGGTAAGAAAATCTCCATAAAAATCCAATAAACTTGAAATTTTAAGATTTTTCTCTATCATACTCACCTCATTCACAAAAACACTGTAAAGTAAAAATGCTTTACACTTGTGTCATTATATATTATTTATTTATATCTGTCAATACACATGAATATTAAATTTTAAAAATTTTATAATAGTAAATATTTTTTAAAATATAGTTGACAATCGACCTTAAATATTGTACTATATTTGAGGTTAGTATAAATGCGAGTGTGCTGGAATCGGCAGACAGGCACGTTTGAGGGGCGTGTGTCTATGACGTACGGGTTCAAGTCCCGTCACTCGCACCAGGTAGCACCTGGAGGCAGTTCGCGTGTGAAGCTAAAAGTAAATTGTTTTCTTTTACGCTCGCATTTTCATCCTTCAGGTCCCTATTGGTTATCCGTACCATGAAATTCCTAGAGTCAAGTCGCACACAAAATAGTGTGTGGCTTTTTTATGCACACACTTTAAGTTTTTAATTTCCTAATAGTACACACCCCAAAAACTAAAAACAGGGCATGCTCATATTTTGAGTGTGCCTTTTTTTGCTTTGCATACAAGCTATCTCTAAGTTTCATTACAGATTATTCGTACCATTCTGACCTACTATTAGTAACTTAAATTTTAAATTAAAATTATATTTTTCTGTAAAACTTAAAACTAATTTTTTTAAGAAATAGGTTGTCATTTTACAATTTCAGGATTATGCCTAGTAACAACCTTAGCTCTTGGTTTAATAATAAACTCAAAAGTAAACAAGAAAAAATTTGATAAGTAAAAATTATTTTTCCCGATGTCATTAAGGCATCGGGAACTTTTTATACACTTTTAGCTATTTGTAATATATAAATGAAGCTAATTTTACATATACTTTTTTACAACTTATTATATGGTTAATTTTCCCTTTAAAGTCAGAATTCTCCTAACAGAATCATCTATTTGAGCTATTGAAACTTCCCCAGTATCTATTGCCTTTGATATAGCCTTATAAACACAATCCAATTTTTTTATGTCATATTTACTTCTTAAAATAACCGGCATACAAATTATATTTGCACCCGCATTAATTGCCATTTTTATAGCTTCATCCTGACCAACATTATCAGAAATTGCTTTCATATTCATTGCATCTGTAACGATTACACCTTTAAACTCTAACTTTTCTCTTAGCAAACCGTTTAAAATAGTTTTTGACAAAGTCGCCGGAACAAAAATTTCTTTTCCATTCTTTTTAGAAATTATTGTCTTATTCTCTACATTTGGTAACTCTATATGAGCAGTCATCACCATATCTATACCCGAGTCAATCATAGCCTTAAATGGTTTTAGTTCGAAATTTTCAAGCTCTAAAAAAGATTTATTAACACGTGGTAATCCTATATGAGAATCCACCTGAGTATCTCCATGTCCAGGAAAGTGTTTTGCTACTCCGAGAACTTTTTGAGAATGTAATCCCTTCATAAATGCAATTCCACATTTAGAAACAATCTCAGAATTATCTCCAAAAGAGCGTGAATTTATTATGGGATTTTTGGGATTACTGTTAATATCTACAACCGGCGCAAGATTACAATTTATTCCAAGCTCATTTAATTCCTTCCCTATAAATTCTCCCTTTTTAAAGGCTAATTCTTCTGCATTGGCTCTTCTTCCTAGTTCTAAATTATCCTCTAACCTCTCCCTATTAAAAGCGAATCTTTCGACTCTTCCTCCTTCTTGATCAACACAAATAAAAAGTGGAGGGTTCCCAGAAAGTTTAGCCGTTTCTTGCAAATCACAAACTAATTTTTTAGTTTGAGCTTTGTCTTTAAAATTTTGTGAAAATAAAATAACACTTCCAATATTATATTTTGCAATAATTTCTCGTATTTCATCATTAATTTCTGTAACAGGTTTTTGTATTGAGTCTTCATCTTTTGATAAAATCCCTATATCTTCAGTTTGCTTTAAATCTTCACTATTCCAAAACCTAAAATCTAAACATATCATTTGACCAATTTTTTGATTTACTGACATCTTTTCAAAGTCTAGTCCATTTACAGGATGCACAATTAAACTTAACGTAAAAATGAATATACTACAAGTTAAAATAAAATTTTTTAACATTTATTTTATCTCCTCAAAAATTAATTTATTTGATAAATTATAATTTAAATATTTCACAGGTGCAATATCTTTTATTAAATTATATAAAATTTTATCATCATCTAATCATAAAAGTAAACTTATCTCTATAAATAAAAAATATAATACACAAGACACTGACAAACTGCTCGTTTGTTAAAATTACTCTTATTAAATTCACAATATTTTATATTTAATTTACTTCTTTTCAATATTTTGTTATAATTTGCATATAAAAAGAAAGAAGGAAAACAGAATGAGTACTCAACAAATAAAAGTATACAGTAAATACTTAAAAAAGGAAATGACAACTTACATATATGTTCCAGATGAATATGCTAATATTAGCCTACCTGTCCTTTATTTTTTTCATGGAAGAACCGGCAATGGTAAAATACTAACTCAACTAGTAATGGATACACTAGCGCAAGATTTAATTAGCTCTAATCAAATTCTTCCCATGATAATTGTTTGCCCTAGTATAGACAATAGCAGAGGGTTAAATTCCTCAATAAACTATAAAGAATTAAAGGGAAAAAACGGAATTGTTCATAAGGGCCAATATGAAAACTATTTTATTAATGAAATTATTCCTATTATTGATAAAAAATATAATACAATATCAAATAGAAACAGCAGATATATTGGTGGAATTTCTGCCGGTGGATATTCTGCTTTGCATATTGCATTCAGACATCAAAATTTATTTTCAAAAGTGGGCGGTCATATGCCTGCAATAGATTTACATTTTGAAGATGAGGATGAGTGCTATTTTAAAAATAAAGAAATGTGGATAAAATATGACCCTATAACCATAGCAACAAACAATAATATAAAGGATATAAAAGTTTTTTTAGATGCAGGCAATGAAGATGAAGGTCAATTTTATATAGCCTGTAAAGAACTAACAAGAATTTTAAATTTTAAAAATGTCAAAGTTGAAAACCATATTTTTTCTGGACACCATAATGCAAATTATATTATTTCTAACCTAAAACAGTATTTAAAATTTTATTCTACTAAATAAGGACTTTTATTAATTAAAGAAAAAGAACCCCCAAAAAATTAGTGGGTTCTTTTTTTATTTACATTTGGTAATAGTAAGTAAATATATAAACCATTAATTTATTAAAACTAATTTTTATATTGGGAATATTTTTTAATTTACTTTTAATTATTTAGACTATATAAATAATATTTGAATTTGGTAATCTTTTAGAGATTTCACTTTGAAAAAACATTTTTCCATAGTCTTTTAAATTTTGCTTATAATAATATTTTCCACGTCCCCCAACCGTCATTAACTTTTTGTCAAATAGATCAATGGCTTTAGGAAAAGCTTCTGAATTTATTGCTTTATGAACATAACTATAAGTCATAAATATTACTTCTACAGATATATGTTTTTTTGTTTTTTCAGAAAGATTATCTTGTAAAATATCAAGAAGTTCTATATATAACTTCTCCCAATTTTCAATCATAATAACGGGTGCAATCAATAATCCCACAGGATATCCAGCTTCGCAAAGTTTATTTATAGCCCTTATTCTATTTTGCAAAGGCGACGTTCCAAACTCAACTTTTTTTATTATTTCTTCAGGATTAACACTTACTCTAATTATTGTTTTTCCTTTATGCTTAAGTGATAATAAAGAATCTACCATATCAAACTTTGTTGGAAAAGTTAAAAAGCCACAACCTTCTTCAGCAAATTTTTCAATAGTCCAAGTAAGATTGTTTGTAATAGTATTTTCTAAAATTAAATCGCTATTACTTCCTATTTCAAATGTTAGTGCTTTTTCACTTTTTTGAGACGTTTTTATTAATTTATTTAACATTTGTTCACGATTTACAAATAATCTTAAATATGAACATTTATTATAATTACAAACCAAATAGCAATAAAGGCATGAAGCTACACAACCTGAAGATGTATATGGGACTAAATAATCAGAAATTTTGTGATTCACAACATACCTATGAGTTTTTCTAACTCCAACAATAATATTTTGTTTCATTTTAGCAAATTCTTTGTTAGACTGACTTCTAAAGTATGGAATATTATTATGATTTTCTATCGAAATCCAAGGAATATTAGAATATTTAGTTTTTAGATAATTTCCTAACTCATAATTAAAAATTTGCGGCTCATAATAAATCTGTTTTGGATAAAAGTCATTTAAGCTCATAGATATTGCCTTAAATCAAATGCTAATTTCTCTTCAACATTTATAAGACGTTTTGCAATATCTTTAACCTTTTCTTCCGCAGCTTTATACTGATTTAAATATTTATTTAATGATTTCACTCCCATATTGCAGCCCTCTGTTATTAAGTCAGCAATTGTTTTATCTGATTCATTCATTGCAAGTTTAACATTTGTTTTTACCCAAGACATGCCCTTAGCCATAGCATTAGGCTCTTTGCCAGAATCATGATATTCATTTAAAAGTCTGCGTGTTTCATTTCCTAATTCTTCGTGTTTTTCCTTACAATCTGATAAAATATGTTCGAAATTTTTATTTTGGACATGTTCCATAACTTCTTCAAGAGAACTTACACCCATTTTTACACCTGAATTACATTCTTTTAAAAGTTTTATTGTATCTTCATTAATCATTTTGCATTTAACCTCCAATAAATTTTACTGACATTGATATTATTTGCAAATAAAGCAGATTTATTAATATTTTATAAATAACATTAAGCATAAGTAATAATTTTTTTAATATATTTAAAAAGGAGGTAATCAAATGAAAATTAAATGGAAATTACTTTTTTTATGTATTTTAATTCCACTTATTATAGGAGTATTCTCAGGAATTATTTCAGGTAACAGTATTGAACAATTTTCAAAAATGAATAAGCCATCACTGTCACCACCTGGATTGTTGTTTCCTATAGTATGGACAATTTTATATGTACTTATGGGAATTGCATCATACCTTGTACTTGTATCAAATAATAAGAATCAAAATGTATTAAAAAAAGCACTTAAAACATATGGTATTCAACTTATATTTAATTTTTTCTGGTCAATTTGGTTTTTTAACCTTAACTTATACTTTTTCTCATTTTTGTGGCTAATCATATTATGGATTTTAATTTCTATAACAATATTATTATTTTATAAAATATCAAAATTATCAGCATACCTCTTACTTCCATACATTTTGTGGGTAACATTTGCAGGTTATTTAAATCTTGGCATTGCTATACTCAATTAAAGTTATAATATAAAAATTAAATTTACTATTAGTAACCACTACAAATAAAAGGTAAGATACAGCCGTAAGCTGTATCTTACCTTCTACTTTTTATTATATTTTTTATATTTTCTACTACTTCATGGCCCTCATACACATTTTATTTATACAACATATATACAATGATTTCTACGTTTATTTTCAATATGTTTCTTGGCACTTTTAGAAAATTTAATTCATTAACATCATGCGATTTAATTACTATCCTTATACATTACTTTTATTAATCTTACATGGCTTTGCTTGATGTATATAATCATAAATTTTTAATTATTCCCTAAAATATACACTTACACTTAATATAATTTTAAAAAATATCATTTATTAGCTCACACAATGCTGTATATTCTCTAAGATACATACCGCTTCGCATTTCATCAACCTCAGCATATGATTTATAACTAGAAAATATTTTTATAATTTCATCTATTGAAACCCACCGTGGTTCCATTCCAACTTTCTCTTCTTTTTGGGTCAATCTTTTTGCAGTTGTACCCACAATTTTTCCTAAAAAATACTTATTTACCCATTTCCAGTCTTTGTAATATTCATCTATTTCTAACTTACATTTTGAAATAGCAATTACTGCACCTGTTTCTTCCTCCACTTCTCGAATACAGCATTGTTTCTCTTTTTCATTTTCTTCAAGGCCTCCTCCAGGAATCATCCATTGGTTTGTATTTTTTTCATAGGAAAGTAATATTTTTCCTTCATTAATTATAACTGCTCTACATGCAGTTCTTGATTTGCTCCATTCACCATAATAATCTTTGCCTATTATACTCACAATTTTCATATCTAACCTATCCTAAACAACTAAGTATTTCAAAGTTGTACTATTTCAGTGTTAAGTAATATTATTCTACGCACAACCTATATATCCTTGAACCCATACCAATTTTCATTATATTTAAACACAGGGCACATTTTTTTAATCAAAGTCACTTTAATCAGCATAAAATTAATGTTTCCCTGATAACAAGCATACCGTCTCCACGTGGCTTGTCCGTGGGAACATATCTACAGGAGTAACCTCTATTATATTATATTCGTTCTCTAACAAAAGCTTCAAATCCCTTGCTAACGTCGCCGGGTCACAAGATACATAGACTATTCTCTCTGGGTTCATTTTAACTATTGTATTTATCAAAGAAATACTACATCCTTTTCGAGGCGGGTCTACTATAATTACGTTTGGATGGTCTCCTCTTTCTAGTAGCATAGCCGCTGCCTTTTCAGCATCAGAACAAATAAATTCAGCATTATTTACATTATTTATTTTAGAATTATTCTTTGCATTTTCTATTGCTTCACTTACTATTTCTACCCCAATTAATTTTTTACATTTATCTGCCATAGTAAGGCCAATTGTTCCTGTACCGCAATATAAATCAAGTAAAATATCGCTTTTATTACAGTTAGCATATGTAGCAGCTAATTGGTATAAAACTTCTGTTTGTTTTTTATTTACCTGATAAAATGAATGTGCTGAAATGTTGAAATTTTTGTCACATAACTTGTCCGTAATATAATCTTTTCCCCATAATGTTTTGCATTTCTTTCCCATTATTACATTTGTTTTATCTTTATTTATATTAACAATTATACTTTTAATTTGAGGTATAGCTTGCGTTAAATATTCTACTAGTAACTTTTCCATTGGCAATTGATCTGAATTAATAATAATACAAACCATAATTTCTATTTTTGATTCATTTTCTGCTTGTCTTATATAGAGATGTCTTAATAATCCTTTCCCTGTTTTTTCATCATATACTGTAGGACTTGTTTCTTTTAGCCATACTTTAAAAATATCAATGACCTTTTTAAAAATATCCGGTTGTAAATTACATTCTGTACAATTGACTATTCTATGACTATGATTAGCAAAAAAGCCTAATTCATAATCTCCATCTTTATTTTTTCCTATAGGTAATTGTGCCTTATTTCTATAGTTATCTATATTTTTTGAACCAATTATATCATTAACTTTTATATTTTCAAATCCGCCTATTTTTTTTAATGCATCTATTACTTTTTGTTTTTTTATTTTCTTTTCTTCATTATAATTTATATGTCTATAAACACAGCCTCCACACTTTAAGTATTGCATACAATCAGATTTTATTCTACTTTTAGAAGGTTCCAGTATTTCTTCAATTTTTCCAAAAGCATAATTTTTTTTAACCTTTAAAATTTTGACTTTTAATTTATCTCCAACAGCACTAGCCGGAACAAAAATAACCATACCATCCAATCTTCCAATTCCATTTCCTTCTGAAGTCATAGCATCAATTAATATTTCTACTATATCATTTTTTTTAATACTCATTTTTATTCTATTCTCCCACTATAATTTCTTTATTCTCAATTTTTCTTTTAATAATGGAACTAAAATTACAATTGCAATTATAACAAAAACTGTTTTTATTACAGATATCATCACATCATTTAAAGATAATATTAATGCTGTTTCTGTTTCCATTCCTAAAAAATATACTTTTATAACTAATGATTTTATAAATCTTAATAATATGTAAATAATACTTCCAACCGAAGCCCCTAACATATTGTAAATTGGGTCATCTGCATTTTTCCCATTACTATAAGCTATTTTTCCACAAATAAAAACCATTATAAACTTAAAAATAAAAGTGAATGGTGCTGAAGATATATACAAAGGGTTTAATATATCAAATGTTGCTGACCCAATAGCTGCTGCTAAACCACCATATAATGGTCCCAAAAGCATTCCCGATAACAAACAAGTAATGTTTCCAAGATGTATCATAGTATTACTTCCACCAGCTATAGGTATGGGTATCCCTATAAAAGTTGAAACCATTACAAAAGCTGCCATAAGACTTGTTGCAACTAATTTATACGTACTGGATCTTTTCAAATAACACACACTCCCTAAAAACTTACCTATAAAACCTACTTACATTATATACTATATTAATACATTTTGGAAACTCTATTTAATAATATATTTATAATTTCTAAGTTGAAAAAATTTTTATATAAATGTATAATTATAAAAAGGAAATATAAGGAGGTTTTAAATTTATGTTTTGTTCCAATTGCGGAAAAGAGTTACCTGATAATGCTGAAATATGCACTAATTGTGGTGCTATACCTAAAGTCCCTGTAGAATCTAATGTTGATAATTTCTCCAACAATATTAATGGACAAGATTCTATTCTAAACGATATCTCTAACCCTAGTACTCATTTAAATTCAACTAATGAATTTCAATTAAATAAACCTCTTAGCACAGCTACTTTCTTTTTTACCAAACTTTTATTTCTTATTCCAATAATTAATTTAATTTTTATTTTAATATGGTCATTCAAAAAAAATACAAATTTAAATTTAAAGTCTTATTCACGAGCTATGCTTATTTGGTATATAATTGCTTCTTTATTTTTTATTTTTATACTTTTAACTATGGCTTTTGTGCAACAACCTATTTCGTCTAACAGTTGGTTAAACATGTTAAAAAACTTATAGTGGTTAAAAATTTCTACTTTATAAAAAAGCTTTCCAAGAACAAAATTATTTTCTTGGAAAGCTTTTTAATTTTTATATGAAATTTTCAGGTAATTGCATATCACTTGGCATAATAAAGCAACCTCGTGATGATAAAGATATATCTAAAACCTTTGGTCCATCCGGTTGACACGACCGCTTAAATTGATTTTTAAAAAATCTTTTCATAAATATTAATAAATATTTAGATATTTCATCTTTTTTATATTCATTACCAAATGTTATACTTGCAAGACATAATATTTTCTCAAAAGAAAATCCATACTTTAAAAAGTAATATAAAAAAAAGTCATGTAATTCATAAGGGCCTATAATTTCTTCTGTTAATTGAGTAGATACATTTGATTTTGTAGGTAATAATTCTGGACTAATAGGTGTCTCTAATATATTTAAAATTACATTTTTCAATGTTTTATTCTTTATTTTTTTAGATTCATTATATAAAATTTCCTTAATTACAGTTTTCGGTACACCTGAGTTTACGTTATACATAGACATATGGTCTCCATTATAAGTTGAAAAACCAAGAGCTATTTCTGATAAATCGCCAGTTCCTAAAACCATAGCATTTTTCATATTAGCTAAGTCCATTAAAATCTGTGTTCTTTCTCTAGCCTGTGCATTCTCATATGTTGTATCACATTTATTATCAACTTTTCCTATATCTTTAAAATGATTTTCTATCGCTGATTTTATCGGTATTTCCAAAATACTTGTTTCTAAACTATTTACTAAAGCAATTGAATTATTTTTTGTTTTACTGCTTGTCCCCATTCCCGGCATTATAACTGCTATTATTTCCTTTTTATCATATGATAACTTTTTAAAAGCTTTTACAGCTATCATTAATGCATTGGTTGAATCTATTCCTCCTGATACTCCAATTACAATTTTTTTAATGCCAGTATTTCTTATTCGTGAAATTAACCCTTCAACTTGTAAATTAGTAATGTCATCGCATAGAGAACCTATAGACTCATTGGGACCAACCTTTAAAAATGGATTTTTTAAAATTTTTCTATCTGTTTCAATATCTTTAATGGATAAATTAAAAGATATTTCATTAAATAAACTTTCATTTTTAAAAGTATTAAGGCGTAAACGTTCTGATTCAATAACCTGTAAATCTAAGTCTGCAATTGTAAGTCCTGTTGAAAATAAACTTGATTGTGCTAAAATCTCTCCATTTTCAGAAATCACATTATGGCCAGAAAAGACCAAATCTGTGCTTGATTCTCCACGACCCACATTTGCATATAAATAAGCCGCGACTAATTTAGCAGACTGTGCATTTATTAGCATTCTCCTTTTTTGAGCTTTTCCAACTACTTCATCGCTTGCAGATAAATTTGCAATAATTGTAGCCCCAGCTGTAGCCAAGTCGTTTGATGGAGATGTTGACACCCAAAAATCCTCACATATTTCGACTCCAACTTTTAATTCCGGAATTTTTTCATGCACAAAAATTAAATTGTTTCCAAAAGCAACCTCTTGACCTATAATATTTATAAATCCCTTATTTTTGCCCTCTGCAAAAAACTTCATTTCAGTATATTGTGAATAATTTGGTATATTTTTCTTTGGTACTATTCCTAAAATACGCCCTTTACATATAACAGCAGCACAATTATATAAACTCGAATTAAACTTGCATGCAAGACCTACTATTATTAACATTTCGTATGACTTAGTTTCTTTCAAAATAAAACTTAATGCTTCATTGGTTGTCTTTTGTAAATCTTTATTAAAAAACAAATTGCCACAAGTGTATCCACTTATTGAAAGCTCAGGAAAAACTATTATTGATACATTTTTTTCATTTGCTTCTTTTATTAAGGACAACATTTTTTTTGCATTGTTTTTACAATCTGCAAGTTTTATTTCTGGTGTAGCACAGGCAACCCTTACAAAACCATTTTTCATACAAGCCCCTCCAATAATTTATTTTTTATTCATTAAATTTTAAATTAATTTTTTATAAAATTATCCTGGTTATTATATAAAAACGAAACTGCATAACCTAAAATTAACCAGAAAAATAAACTCATATAATTGACTTCAGAAAATATAGTTTTCTCAAATAACGCAAAAATTAAATACGATAAAATTGCTACTAATAAATTAGGAAAAATATTATATCCTAAGTTTTTGCTGCAATTAAACAAAAACCGAACAAGTTCAAATAAAACCAAAGTAAGAAAGGTCATAAATATCAAAAATCCAATAATACCATTGCATACAAGTATGGAAACATATCCATTATGAAAGTTAGGGAAAGCTATGCCTTCTTCAAAATAAATTTTCCCATAATCAACTATATTTGTATTTCCTATTCCCAAAATTGGATGCTTTGAAAAAATTATAAATGCTTGTTTTAAAAGACGGCTTCTTCCACTTCCATCTCTTATGTCATGATTTTGTCTTCCAAAATGAACATTTTCATCTAAATTTACTTCTGCTTTTGAATTTGAAATTATAGAATATATTTCATCAATTACATTAGAAGCACCACTTTGAAAGTCAGACCTTATAGTAAAAAGGCCAAAAATTAAAGCTACAGATGCAATAAAAAAAACTATTCCTTTTTTTAATATAGATTTTATTGAAAAATTTTTATTCTCAACTATTAATTTATAAAAAATCCAAAATACAAAATAAATTACTAAAAATAAGAACGAAGCTATAGAATCACTTAATATAATTGCCGTTAAATTAAGAGAAATTAATAAAACTAAAAAGAATAATCTTATAGCATTACTTTTATTTTTAAAAAACTCTGATGAACGATAAAGCATATGACAAAATATAATCGAAACAATAGAGCAAAACGCAACTATATTAGGATTTGTATAAACCCCAGTAAATCTAAAAGAATTTGTTCCCTTAACAATTCCTAAAACATGCTCATATCTTACTATTATAGGCATGTCCCATCCAAAACTAAATGAATCACACATTAAAATCATAATAAAGCTAACTATAGTAAAAAAAGTTGTTAAAGTTATAATTATTTTGAAAAGTAGTATTGATTCATTTTTTATATTGTTAAAACTTTTGTCCATATACATACCATAAAAAATAAAAAAACATATTACTGTATTATATATCATTCCTAAATTAGCAATAAAATTAATAGGGAAACCAATTTTAATGTTAATAACAGCCGTAATTAAAGAAAATAAAATAAAAAGTAAAATTAAATTAAAGTACTTTACTTTTAAAACTTTTCTTTTTATTTTATCTGCAAAAATAAAAATTGACCATAAGAAAATTAACGCATCAACAAAGACGGAAACAATGTCTAAAATTGCAATGCTATTTAAAAATAAATTTGTAAAGTAAACTATTCTAAATGCACTATCATTTAAAATATTATCTGAAAAAAAATTTTTTATAGTTTTTATCAAATTAACTACAACTCCTTATTAAATTAAGAATAAAACTTATTAATTTGATATGCTGGACAAACTTTCTTTAAATGAAGATATTATATACTTGACATCATCATCTGTTAATAGTGTATGTAACGGTAGTGTAACCTCATTTTTATACATATTATAAGCGTTTTCATAATCTTTAATATCAAACCCTAAATTTTTATATGCTGTAAGCATCGGCAATGGTTTGTAATGAACATTTGTAGCAATTCCTTTTTCAGCCATCATTTTTATTAATTTATTTCTATTTTCCTCACCTTGAGAATTTAATCTTACCAAATATAAATGTCCACTTGATATTATATCATCATTAAAATGGCATAATGTTGATACTGGCAAATCTTTAAACGCCTCATCATATTGTTTTATTATCTCTTTTCTACGACTTAACATTTCATCATATCTTTTTAACTGTGCTAAACCTATTGATGCCATTATATCTGTCATATTACATTTATAACCTGGATAAACAATATCATATTCCCAATTACCTATCTGTGTCTTTGCTAGTGCATCCTTTGATTGTCCATGAAGTGACCATAGCATAAATTGTTTATATAGATATTCGTTATCAATACCTTCTTTATTTTTCCATGTAAGGGCTCCACCTTCTGCCGTAGTTAAATTTTTAACAGCATGAAAAGAAAAACTGGTAAAATCTGCAACTTGACCACATTTTTTATTTTTATAGTTTGCTCCAAATGCGTGTGCCGCATCTGCTATTACAATAACTCTATCAAATAGCTTTTGTAATTCATTATTAGCTTTAAATAAAGATTTTTTATTTTCTACAATTTCAAAAATTTTATCATAATTACACATTCTGCCAGCTAAATCTACCGCAATAATTGCTTTAGTTTTTGGAGTTATAGCTTTATTTAATGCTTCATAATTCATTTCATAACTATCTTTTGAAGTATCAACTAATATTGGTGTTGCACCCACATGACAAATTACACTACAAGATGCTGTATATGTATATGCACTAGTAATTACTTCATCTCCTGGTCCTATTCCTAAAACCCTTAATATCATTTCCATACAAGCAGTAGCAGAATTTAAACATACTGCTTTTTTAGTATGACAGTAGTCAGCTATTTCAGACTCGAATTTTTTTGTTTTTGGCCCTGTTGTTATCCATCCAGAACGTAACGCATCAGTTACCTCTGCTATTTCTAAATCTGTTATATCCGGAGGGGAAAATTTTATAACTTTCATTTAAATTACCATCTTTTCTCCATGCTATAATATAAAAAATAATCACAAGGTTTTCGCATGGTAAATACACTCGTGAATTAAGATGCTTTTAATTTAAAACAGCTAATACAGTTTTTAACATTAATTTAAAATCATAAAACACATTAAATTTTTCAATATATTCAAGATTGTATTTCATTTTTTCAGGTAATATTTTATTTATGTATGTATCTTCTATGCTTTCCTCATCACTTAAATACTGGTCTTCATCCTTAAAACTTATACTGGCAAGTGATGTAATTCCTGCAGGCATAAATAATGTTGCCAGCATATCTGGTGAATAGCGCTCAACATATCTTTGCACTTCTGGTCTTGTGCCCACAAAACTCATTTGGCCCAATAAAACATTAAACAGTTGAGGTATTTCATCTAATCTAACCTTCCGCAAAAAATGCCCTACTTTTGTTATTCTTTTGTCTTGGTCCATTGTTACTAATGAACCCATCTTATCGGCATTTTCTACCATTGTTCTAAATTTAAATATTTTAAACTTTTTACCATAAGTAGTAATGCGTTCTTGTTTATATAATATTGGTCCACTAGACGTTACCTTAACTAACACTGTAATAATTAAAAACAATGGTAACAATAAAATTAATAATATTGCCGCTACAATAAAGTCAAAAAATCTTTTTAAAAATATACTAAATTTTTTTTTATTTAGTATATCATAATAGTATTTTGTATTTTCATTTTTTAAAGTATCAGGAATATCGTTCCATTTTTTTAAAAGCAAAACTGTAACCTCTTTTTTTGTTGTATTTATAAATCCATTGATTAGTATATCAAAATATTACTTTTTTTTCAATAAAAAACTATTTATTTAATAATTAGTTTATCCAAGGTTGAAATTGAGTTTACTATTGATTTTTCATATATATCAAAAAAACTTTCGGTTCTGTTTATTTCACTGTCTAGCGGCCAATTCCAAATCTTATGTGATAAATTTGAATAATCATAACTATCATCTTCTGTCATATCTCTTATAAAACTTGACATATACTCATCTTTCCCGGTCCATTTTTCTATTTTTTTTAAAAAATCTTTTTTCTTTCCGGTTCTGTCCGTCATCAAACCTAAAAATTTTCTAAAATCTGTAATTGCTTCAAGAATGTCTTCGTTTTTTACATTTGCATTATAATTATCATTAATTAAATTCGTAAAAAAGGTTTGCATAAAAGTAAAGACTTTTTCATTTTGCGGAACTAATGTTTTTAATCTAAGCTCAGTAGGCAACTGTTGTTTTTCATATCTTAATATTATAACATCAATAGTTGATTTTAAATTATTTCTGCAAATTTTCAAAGATTTATCTTTATAAATTTTATTCAAACTTTCCGCACTAAAACTAATAAATGGGTATGCTAATCTATCCAAGATACTATGGCTTAAAAAACCTATAATATATGAATTAATTAAATTTTTTGAAGTATCATTTTTTATTGTATTAAAAATCATTCTTTGTAAATTATTAATATTTTCATCCTGTAAATATGCACCATATTTTTTAATGCTGTCACCTTTTTGTCCAGGTAATGCTCTATGACAAAGAATAAAATCCGGGCCTTGTGCACCCCACAAAACAGCATCTCTATTATACTCAAAATTCGGATGCAATTTTTTTAATCCATTTATTACTCTTTCAACTTGTAAATAATGTGTAATAGCTGCTGGCATATATATCGTCCCTTTACATTTTTATTCTTAATTATATTTTATAAATTATTTTAAAATTCGTAGTCCTTTAGGATATTTATTTTTTAATTTTCCATTTACAGCTTTTGCACAACCAAGAGGCAGCTTATTAACACAAACGCCTAAATAACCTTTTAAATTGTCTTCTATAGTTATTTCTTCTCCTTTTAAATATGCAAATACTTCATTAGACTCCAATGAAAAATTTATTTTTTGATTCAATTCACTATATTTTGATGCCATAAATGCTGCATGCGCCGGCTCTAGTAATGTTTTTTTACAACTTGCCAATAAAACACCTGCTCTTAACACTCCCAAGCCTGACATATCCGGTAAACCTTTGGGTAAAATAATAAAATTATCTGAAAATCTTTCTATATTCCCATAAGGTTCACAGCAAAAAATTTTGTTAAAATAATCATAACCAATCTTATTATCTCTATTTTTTCCACTTTTATAATTATAAAATTTAAAATTAGTTTCGCTAAAAGTATTTTTTCTTAACTTTGCTATAAAATGACCTTCTCCACCATCTTGAGGAAAAATTCTTCTTGCTTTTCTTGTATCTACATCCAAATCTCCATCTATATAGTAAGCAGGTCTTCCAAAATCACATTTTATATCTTCTAAAATAAAATTCCTATTTTCTTTTAAGAAATTATAAATTGTTTGCTCATTTTCTTCTTTAGAAAAAGTACATGTAGAATAAACTATAATTCCATTTTCCTTTAAAGCCTTAGCTGCTGTATTTAATATTGAGAGTTGTCTATTTGCACACATTCTTACATGTTCTACCGACCATTCTTCAATCGCTGCAGGATTTTTTCTAAACATACCTTCGCCTGAACATGGTGCGTCAACTAAAATTTTGTCAAAAAATCCACCTAACTTTTCGCATAAAACCTCTGGATAGCACGATGAAACTACTGCATTTTTTATTCCCATTCGTTCAATATTAGACAATAAAACTTTAGCTCTACTTTTTACTATTTCATTTGACCATAATAATCCTTGTCCGTTTAAAATAGCAGCTATTTGTGTAGACTTTCCTCCTGGAGCTGCACATAAATCTAAAATATTTTCACCTGGTTTAGGCTCAAGGATTGTAACGGCACTAGATGCAGACGGTTCTTGACAATAAAAAGCTCCTGCATGGTGTAACGGATGATTTCCAATTGAGTTTACCGTTTCTTTAATATAAAAACAATCTTTTGAAAAACTAGATTTTTCTATTTCTACATTAAAAAATTTTTTAAAATTTTCTTCATTAATTTTTAAAGTATTAATTCTTATTCCTTTAAAACTTTGTTTATCACAGCAACTTAAAAATTCTTCATATTCTTCCTGCAATAACATTTTCATTCTATTTTTATATTCTAATGGTAAATTCATAATTTTAAAAAATCCTCCTGAATTTTTAAGAATAAAATTATTATTTATGCTAATAATACTATTGCATTCAAAAATAACTGAATGCAAACAAGTCTTTATTTTCTCAAAGTTATGCTATTGATGCATAGGGGGGTGAACTATAATGTCACAGAATAACCAAAATTGTCAAAACAAAAATAATAACAATAATAAACAAAACAAAAACAACAAAAATAATGACAAAGATGACCCCAGTGGTCCAAAATTAGGTGAAAATTATTAAAAAATAAAATAATATTTTTTGAACAACATTCCTATGAATTGGAATGTTGTTCAAATTTTTTATGATGCTATATCACCAACTATTATAAATGCACTTTTATCCACGGATTTTATTATCTTATACGCCTTGTCTAAATCTTTTGATTTAACCTCACCAACCAACGCTGTTCCATCCTTGTTAGAATAAGCGCCTTTTGATTCTATCAAAGTGAACTTTGCATATATTTTATTTTCTATTTCAGTTAATATAGTTTCATTTTGAGTTGATATAATAGACATACTCTTGCCAAATACTTTTTCTCTTAAAATAATAATGCTATCAATAACTTTAGACTGTATAAACAATATAACAGTTGCATATACAATTTTACTTATAATTACATTAAAATCTCCATCTTTAGCGCCATAAACCAAAGCTGAAATCAAAACAACAGTACCATCTAAAAACAATATAATGGAGCCAATATTTATATATGGAACATAATCAGAAATTATAACTGACAAAAGTCCTGTTCCTGCCGTAGATAAACCTGTAACAAAAATCATTGCTAATCCAATTCCGCCTATAAAGCCTGCTAATATACATGCAATCAATTGATTTCCCAAATACACTGGTAAAAAAATAGCCGTAATATCCATTAATATGTATAAAAATAATGCAACAAAAACATTTTTTATAATGCTTTTAAGTCCAAACTTTTTGAACCCAAAAAGAAAAATAGGTATATTTAAAAGAATACATAAAAATCCGTTTGATATACCTGTAAAATCAGAAATAATCTGACCTATTCCTACTATGCCTCCCGGCGATATTGCATTTGGCGCAGTAAAACAGTTTACTGATATTGAAAAAATAAAGCATCCTAAAATCACATATATAATATTTTTTATACTTTTGTTTTTATTTACCTTTTTAAACATTTGCATTGATTGAAAATTGCCCCTCTCTTTAGATCAAACAAAAAATAATGTACCACCTCCATTTTAAGAGGTGGCCACATTAATTCACCCTTTTTCTTTTATTTTTTTGAAAAAATTAGACCTTTCTAATTCTTTATCTAATTCCTTAAAGCCTAATCCTGTTATTTCTCCTGCTTCACCAACTATAATAAAAGCATTTTCATCAACAGATTTAACTATATCATAAGCTTTATGTACTTCATTTTTTTTCATAGCACTTAAAAGTACTTCTCCTTCTTGAGACGTATATGCTCCTCTGGATTTTAAGGCTGTTACACCTCTTTTTAGTTCATTCATTATTCCTTTAGATATCTCTTCACTTTTTTGTGAAACAATAAACATCATTCTTCCCGTCCCGGAACTGGTTCCATACATCATTGCGTCTATAATTTTAGACATAACAAAAATTAATATAGTGGCATATGTTGCACCATTTATTACGGCATATGGATCTTCGTTTCCAAAGCTATAAACTACAGCTGATACACCAACCACCGTACCATCAATGCACAACAAAATTTTTCCAACAGGTATGTGTGGTATATGTAGCTTGGTAAGTGTAGCAAGTAAATCCGTACCTCCTGTAGCTGCTCCTCGCATAAAAATAATTCCTAAACCTACTCCTCCGGTTAATCCTGCTAAAATGGCTGCTATCATCATGTCTCCTTTGTATTCCGGTAAAATAGGTACTGTTATATCTGCCAATACATTTAATGAAACTGTAGCAAACAAATTTTTTATTAGGCCTCTCCAATTTAGCTCCATAAATGCCCATAAAAATATTGGTACATTTAAAAACAAACAAAATAACCCTTTTGGGAATCCCGTAAGGTCACCAATTAGCTGGCCAATACCTATAACTCCGCCGGGAGAAATATTATTTGGGTCAGTAAAACAGTTAATTGATATTGCATATATAAAGCATCCAAGAAGTATTATTGCGACATCTTTTATGCCTTCACTGATTGTTGATTTTTTTATTTGGGACACATTTATCACTCCTATTTATATTCTTCTATTATATCAAAAAGTTCTCTTAGCCTTTTAATATCTCCTTTTAAATAAATATACCCAATTAAGGACTCAAAGCCTGTTGCACTGTGATAATCTGCATTTGAAGCATTTCTAGGAGTATGATTGGTATGTGCATTTCTTCCTCTTTTATATATCAAAAACTCTTCTTCTGTTAACTGGGGAATAATTTTATCAATTAATTCAGCTTGTGCCTTACAACATACTTTTTCTACTTTCATCTTATGAAGTTTTCCAACTTGACAATTTGCTTTACATACAAGTTTTTCTCTAATAAGCAAATCATACACACCATCGCCTACAAAGGCAAGTGTCAACGGACTAAGGCTTTTATAGTCGCAGTTGATATTACATAATCGTTCCATTTGTAAACCTCCTACTCTACAAAATCAAATTCAAAATCATAAATATTAACAGTATCCCCCTCTGATATACCTGCTTCATGCAAAGCATCTATAACTCCTGTAGATATGAGCATCTTTTGAAAATATTGTAATGATTCATAATCATCAAAGTTAATTGAATTTATTAATTGGCGTACCTTTGAACCTGTAACAAAATACGTTCCATTCTTTTTGATTATATTCAACTCTTCATTATTCTTTTGAATAAATTCTAAAGGTAATTCTTCTGATTTATAAATTGTAATTGGAGGTAATTTAGCAAGTTCTCCTTCTATTTCTTTTAATAGTGGTTCTACGCCATAATTAATAGGCGCCATTATCGGATAAAACTTATATCCTTTATCTTCTACATACCGTTTAAATTTTTCAATTTGTTCCTGTGTTGCTAAGTCGCATTTATTTCCTACCACTATCATTGGGCGTTTTGATAAATCTTCATTAAACTTTTTTAGTTCATTATTAATTATCTCAAAGTCTTCTAAAGGATTTCGTCCTTCACTTCCGGATACATCCACTATATGCACCAACAATCTACATCTTTCTACATGTCGTAAAAATTGATGTCCTAGTCCTGCACCATCTCCTGCTCCTTCAATTAATCCCGGAATATCCGCTATAACAAAAGATGACTCTGCATGCATTCTAACTACACCTAAAACTGGTGTTATTGTAGTAAAATGATAATCAGCAATTACTGGTTTAGCTTGACTTACTACAGAAATAAAAGTTGATTTTCCTACATTAGGAAATCCCACCAGTCCAACATCTGCCAATAACTTCAGTTCTAATTGTACTTCGAATTCTTCGCCTTGAAGACCTGGTTTTGCAAATCTCGGAACTTGACGAGTCGGTGTTGCAAAATGTATATTACCAAATCCGCCCTTACCACCTTTAGCTACTACTGTTTCCTCATCAGTAGAAATATCAGCCAATATTCTACCTGTGTTCACTTCTTTTATTACTGTTCCTTTTGGAACTCTAATTACTAAATTGGGTGCATTTTTTCCTGATGATCTTCCTGATTTTCCATTTTCGCCATTTTGAGCAATATACTTTCTTTTGTATCTAAAGTCAGCTAAAGTGGATAAGTTACTATCGGCTACAAATATTATATCTCCGCCTTTGCCTCCATCTCCACCATCAGGACCACCTGCAGCTACATATTTTTCTCTGTGAAATGAAATTGCTCCGTTGCCACCATTACCGGCTTTTATTTTTATTTTTGCAATATCTATAAACAAAAAAAATCACCTTCTTTCTCTAAAATGCCCTTTAAAAAAATTATTATAAAAAACGTAAAAAGAACCTTAGGTATAAAAAATGACCTAAGGTTCAAATAATCTCATGCAAAAAATTATTGCTCAACAGCATAAACACATACACGTTTTCTATCGCGTCCAAGACGTTCAAATTTTACTCTCCCGTCTACGAGTGCAAAAAGTGTATCGTCAGAACCTCGCCCAACATTTTCGCCAGCATGAATATGAGTTCCTCGTTGTTTAACAAGAATATTTCCTGCACGTACAACTTGACCATCTGCACGTTTTACACCCAAACGTTTAGACTCAGAATCACGACCATTCTTAGTTGAACCCATTCCTTTTTTATGTGCGAACAATTGTATATCTATTCTAAGCATGTTAGTTACACCTCCGTATAATTTACCGTAATATTTTTAGGATATTGTTCCTCCAAACTTAACATATGGAGTTTAAAACCTAATAAAACATCTCTGCAAAGATTTGCATTATTTTCACTAATTTTAAATTTCATTCCGTCTTTACCATCTATGCTTGCATCAGCCGGAACCTTTATGATTTCAGATATTGTATTGGCTGTAAGAAGAGCAGCTGATGAAACCGCTGCACATACTATATCTCTGCCATAGTCATCATAGTCTGCATGCCCACATACATTATATCCTAATATTAACCCTTTTTCAGTGATAAAGAAATCTACCCTTATCATGGACTAAGCGTTTATTGTTTCAATTTGAACTTTTGTATAAGGTTGTCTATGACCAAGTTTGCGTTTTACGCTTTTCTTTGGCTTATATGTGAAAACAGTAACTTTTTTACCTTTACCATTTTTCAACACTTTTCCAACAACTTTAGCTGAATCAACATATGGAGTACCTGTAGTAATGTTTCCTTCTCCAAATAGTGCTACAGTTTTAAACTCTACATTTGATCCTTCATCTGCTGTAAGCTTTTCAACATAGATAACATCACCTTGTTGTACTTTATATTGCTTACCGCCTGTTTCTATAATTGCATACATAATTTTGGCACCTGCCCTTTTATTAAAGTCTCGCTATTGTAAGGTGAGGTTTTCCTACTTATGAACCCACAATATGCGGCCTTTTTATGGTAACATAAAAAAAAATATTTGTCAAACAAAATATATATTTTTTGTGAAAACCCACCATCCTCAAAAAATTTTGTTATGTTTGACAGTAGTTTTTAAAAATGGTAAAATAAAAGTCTAATGTAAAAGGATAAAACTAATTACATATAAAAAGTTTAATAAAATGTGCAATTTTTATCATGCGTATTTTTGTCTCCTTTTTGCAGGAGACCTTTTTTATTTTAATTTCTTTAACGAGAGGAGTCCATTTATGGGTGTTTTTGAAATGTTAAAAGAGCGAGGTTTAGTTGCTCAAATGACAAATGAAGAAAAAATTAAAGAACTACTTAATAATCAAAAAATTAAATTTTATATTGGATTTGATCCCACTGCTGACAGTTTACATGTTGGTCACTTTGTTCAAATAATGGTTATGTCACATTTACAAAAAGCTGGTCATACCCCTATTGCTCTATTCGGCGGTGGAACCGGTATGATTGGCGACCCCAGCGGTAAGACTGATATGAGAAAAATGCTAACACGTGAAACTATTGCTCATAATATTGACTGCTTCAAAAAACAAATGTCAAGTTTAATAGATTTTTCTGATGATAAAGCTATCATGGTAAATAATTCTGATTGGCTTTCTAATTTAAATTATATAGACTTTTTAAGAGATATTGGTGTTCATTTTTCTGTAAACAGAATGTTATCTTTTGAATGTTATAAACAACGACTCGAACGAGGCCTTTCATTTTTTGAACTTAATTACATGTTAATGCAAAGCTATGATTTTTTTGTATTAAACCAAAAATATAACTGTATGTTAGAGCTAGGCGGAGATGACCAGTGGAGTAATATTATCGGTGGCGTTGAATTAGTTAGACGTAAAGAAAATAAAGAAGTCTATGGTATGACATTTGCTCTTTTAACAAATAGTGAAGGTAAAAAAATGGGTAAAACTGAAAAAGGCGCTGTATGGCTTGACCCTAAAAAAACCTCTCCGTATGATTTCTATCAATACTGGAGAAATGTTGATGATAAAGATGTAATAAAATGCCTTAAAATGTTAACTTTTTTACCTATGGAACAAATTAAAGAATTTGAAAAATGGCAAGGCAGTGAATTAAATAAAGCTAAAGAAATTTTAGCTTTTGAAATCACTTCTTTAGTTCACGGTAAAGACGAAGCTACCAAAGTACAAAATGCAGCTAAATCTATTTTTGGGTCAGGTAATAATACGGATAATATTCCTTGTACTGATATTACACTTGACTTATTTATTGAAAATAAAATTTCTGTAATTGATTTACTAATTACTTCTAAATTAGTGTCATCAAAAGGCGAAGCCAGACGTTTAATAGAGCAAGGTGGTTTATCAGTTATATCAAATGATACCAATAAAAAGGTCGAAAGCATTTCTGAAACTTTATCTGTAAATGATTTTAATGATAATTTTATTATATTAAAAAAAGGTAAAAAAACTTTCCATAAAATAAAAATAAATAATTAAAGGTTTACAAAAAAAGTGAGACTTTATTTAAGTCTTTCTTTTTATCTTCTAAAACTTTTTTATTACCCCTGAATCTAATTCAGGGGTAATTTAATTAAGTAAAATAATCATTATTTTTGTTAAGTAATGGGTTGGCCACTATTTTACCAATCTTATTAAATATTTTTAGTTTATTTAAACTTATTGCGGTCTTTTCTTTATATACTTTTTTAAATTTATTTTTCTTTTTCATAATTATGCCTCCATTCATTTTTTACTTCTTTTTTTACTACTACTCTATATTATGCTCTAATGAAAAATTATGTTTTACATAAATATTTGAATTAATATATTGCTTTTAGACAATAATTAAATTACAACATATTATTACGGAGTGATAAAAATATGAAGTATAACAAAGTTGAAATATGTGGAGTCAATACTGCAAAGTTAAAAGTTTTAACAGAACACGAAAAAACTGAACTTTTAAAAATTGTAAAATACGGTAATGAAAAGGAAAAAAAAGAAGCTAGAGAAAATTTAGTAAACGGAAATTTAAAACTTGTTCTCAGTGTAATACAACGTTTTACTAATAGAGGAGAAAATCTTGATGATTTATTTCAAGTTGGATGTATTGGATTAATTAAAGCAATTGATAATTTCGATATAAATCTTAATGTTCGTTTTTCAACTTACGGAGTACCTATGATTATTGGCGAAATAAAAAGGTATTTAAGAGATAATAATTCTCTGCGAGTTAGTAGATCAATGCGAGATATAGCTTATAAGGCAATGCAAAAAAAAGAACAGCTTACTAATCTTAATAATCGTGAACCAACAATAGAAGAATTATCTAAAGAATTGGACATAAAAAAAGAAACCCTCGTTGTTGCATTAGAATCAGTAGTTGAACCAATTTCTCTCTATGAACCAATTTTTTCGGATGGCAATGATACTATTTATGTTATGGACCAATTAGGCAATAAAAATGAAGACACAAATTGGCTCGATGAAATTGTCCTCAAGGAATCTATTTCAAAATTAAGTGCACGTGAAAAAAAAATTTTAACTTTGCGCTTTTTAGTTGGTAAAACGCAAATGGAAGTAGCTTCTGAAATTGGAATAAGCCAAGCTCAAGTATCCAGACTAGAAAAATATTCTCTAGATAAAATAAAAGGAAATATCTAATTTTTAAAATAAGCAGGCGTCGCACTATATCGCGCGACGCCTGCTTATTAAATAAAAAATACTAGTCTTTTATTACTTTTTCAACAAAACGTTTTATCTTTTCTTCTTGCCCTTTTTTCACCTTTATTGCTTTAACATCATTAACTCCGTCTAATAATACTTTTAATTCTTTTAAATCACTGTCGTCTTTTATTAACTTTCCCACTGTATATATTAAAACTTTTTTATCCCTGAATCTATTCTTCAAAATATAGTTGCCTAAAACCGGTGAAGATTTTCCTACATAGGCACCTGAGCCAAATACAATTAAATCATACTCTGACAAATTATAATTTATTTCATCTGATGGATAATTTATAGTAACGGTATAACCATTTTCTTTCAAAACATTTGCAATTGCCATTGTTATATTATATGCCGTATCATGTTTAGTTGGCTGATAAATAATAATAGCAGTTTTTTCTCCTTCGCCTAATATTATTTCACTTGGAGTATGTGTCTTGTTTAAAACAGCCAACCCCCTTTTCAGCCATATAGAACCTAAAAAAAGAATAAATATAATAATAAAAAATATTATACCCACAACTCCCCAAAATGTATTCAAATCAAACACCTCAATATACTTATAATAAATTTTTTAATTATTTAATCTGCTGCTTTTTTTAACATTGCCTTCATCATAAAATATTGTTTATCAACTACAAGTGATTCAAAAATTCCAGTACCTACAACACCAAAATCATCCTTTACAGTAACTTTTAATGTTAAATTATTTCCACATATTTTCGTTAATTCGCTTTCGCACTTTACTGTAGTTCCCACCGTAGTCGGACAAAAATGTTTGATGTTAATTGATGTTCCAACTATCGCAGTTCCCTTATCTAAATTTTCTTTTAGACTTTTGCAAACAGTGGATTCCATTAATTTTATCATTGCCGAAGAAGAAAAAACTGCTAATCCCCCCGCATTTAAAGATTCTAATGTATCTTCTGCTTTAATCGTATAGTCCTGTTCACCTTTTATTCCAGTCTTCAACATGATAAATACCTCCTTACATCTTAACATTTACTTTATAAGCTTATTACAATTTATTGTAACTTTATATATAAAATTCCCTTAGCAATTATATATCTTTTTTGCAATATTGTCAACATTTTATTAATTCAAGGTGTACGATAAGATTTCTGTTTATTAAATATAAAATTAAAATGCTTTATATTCATCATATTACTATGACTTTTTAAATTAATATGTAGTTTTGTGTCATTTTAAATTAATGCATTATAGATTTAAAATATTAATAAGTAAAAATAATAAAGCCGTTTTATGATTCCTCATAAAACGGCTTAATGGTGGAGATAAGCGGGATCGAACCGCTGACCCCCTGCTTGCAAAGCAGGTGCTCTCCCAGCTGAGCTATACCCCC
>CAKSPZ010000005.1 GCA_934486635.1 uncultured Eubacteriales bacterium | reverse complement strand
ACAGAGCGATGAGAAGCGTTTCAAGCGAACAGCGCGACAATATTTCCGATAACGTGTTATATGTCAAAATAAAAAAACACAGAAAATTGTTAGACTGAACTCGTTGCACGACAATGACTTTAATCGAAAATATTGTTAGTTCAAGGTAGACAAGGGAGAATCGGAGTTAAAAGGGTTCCATTAAATTTTTTATGAAAACATTTTGTTTATATTACTACAATTAACAGATGCCAATTAGATTGTGGGGCTGATAACACAAATAAAGTTTTTAACTTCCAATTAAAATTTATAAAAGGTAATATGGGATATTTATTGGTGATACTAATTTTATTTACAATAAATTTTAATTTATTTGTTTATAAAATCAGATAAGCCATATCCGTGTTTATTAATGTTTTTTGAGAATCTGCGCCTTTATACATTATACTGGGAAAATTTTCATTAATTTTCTTGTATATTTGTGTCCAATTATTTTTACTGTATTTTGCTGACTTTGATAGGTATTCTTTATATTTATTTGTGTTATAATATAAATTCTTAGCTTCTTGAGCATATTTTTTTAAGCTTCTTCAATTCTGAAGTATCAAATTATTTAAAACTTATATTAATTTTTCCTTTAAATATTTTATTAACTTATGTAGTCTATTACAGTTTAAGATTAATAACCATTGCAAAGTATTAACGCTTTTTTCTATCAAAATCAGGGTTAGGAATTATATTATTTATTTTCTTTCATGAAACATTTAATTCTTTAAAAAATAAAATTTACTGCGAAATATTTAAATTATTATTACTATATAACCTAAACCAGGATTAAGAAGTTTTAATTGGTTAAAATAGACCTATTTTATCATAGCGGTGCAAAATAATATATAAGGATACTAATCTCTGTTAAATTAGATACCTGTTTTTATAAATATAAATATATTATCCCTTTTTTGACAATTGGTTATTTAAAAGAGCCAATAAAAGTTTATTTCTGACATGTTTGATGATTTTAAGTTTTAATTATATAATAAGCTATGGCATTATGTTAGAATCAATATTTTTTATTTATTAAAAATATTTTTAAAGGTTTATAATATAGAAAATTTATATAATGATTGAATCTAAGTGAGTTTTAATATATAATAAATTTATAAAAATAAGAAAATTAATTTATAATAAAAAGGGATGTTGTAATAAATGATAAAAAAGTTTGTTTCAATTATATTTTTGATTTTAATTTTTTTATGTTTTCCTTTTAATATGAAAACTTTTGCTCATTCAATTCAACCAAAAGTTTCTATTATAATACCAATTTATAATGCTGAAAACTACTTAGAGAAAAGCATTGACAGCATACTTAATCAGACTTTAAAAGATATAGAAATTATATGTATAAATGATTGTTCAACAGACAATTCACTTGCTATTTTAAAGAAATATGCGAAAATAGATAACAGAATAAAAATAATAGAACAAAAGGAAAATAAAGGTGCGTATGTAGCGAGAAACAAAGGTTTGGAACTAGCGAATGGAGAATATATTGGTTTTGTAGATGCAGATGATTATATAGAAAAAGAAACTTATGAAATTAGCTATAACACAGCAAAACAAAAAAATTCAGATATTGTGGTATTTGGAGGTAAGACTTTTCAGGTAGAAGAGACATGGGCTGATAAAGAGCTTACTACACCTAATATTACATATGAAGATAATTCAATTTATGCGTTACTTAAAAATAACGGTGCAAGACTACAAGTATGGAATAAAATTTATAGAAAATCTATGTTAAACAATAACATGATAAAATTTAGAGAAGGAAAAATAGGTCTTGATACAGTATTTAATTTTAGAGTTTTTCCTGTAGCAAAAAGAATTACATTTATTCCAAATAAATTTTATCATTGGAGGAAAGGTGTGAAAACAAGTATTTCAAATACCAAATGGGAAGATAAAAACATTAGATATCAGCTTTTTATAGACCTATTTAGATATACATGTGAAGATTGGAGAAAATTTAATTATATTAAAGGAAATGAAAAGTTGATTTTAGAATATGTTGTAAAAAAATTTGGTTTTTATCCTAAGATTAATACCGACAAAAGAGGAGACTTTTGTAAGCAGTTAATGGATATTTTAAGTACAGATGTTTTTAATAATGATAACATTTTAAAATTAGATAATATCACGAGAAAAAAATTAATTTTAATTGAAAACTGTGCTAATCATATTTAGTTTATAATAAATAGGGAGATTATTATGAAAAAAATTTTTTCTTTATTAGTTATAGTAAATACCTTTTTAATTTTATTTGTTGGCTTTAGTTGTAACGCGTTTTCGGTCAAAAATGAAACGGAAATTACAGTTGCCATGGCACTAGACAATAATTTTACATTACCAACTATAGTTACGATGACGTCAATATTGGAAAATACAAAATCAACAACCAGAATTGACTTTGAATTGTTAATTTCTGGGGATTTTTTGCCTTCAAATAAACAAAAAATTATGTCTTTGATGCACAGGTATAACTGTAAAATAAATTTAATTGATATGGGAAAAAGTTATTTACATAACAGAGTTGATGGGCATATTCCAACAGCAACTTATTATAGATTAAAATTGCCAAGCATATTAATAAATAAAGATAAATGTTTGTATATAGATGGAGATACAATTATTAAAAAGGATTTATCAGATATATACAATTGGGAAATGGATGACTATTATATAGCAGGAGTAAAAGATTGGGCAATATGTGCAAAAGGGAAAGATTATGCTGATTTTTTAGGAATAAAAACTATGGACGATTATGTTAATGCAGGTGTACTTGTAATAAATTTGCAAAAAATGAGAAAGGATAAACTAGAACAAAAATTTGAGGATTTTATGCCAATAATAAATAATGCGACAAAACGGCAGGTACATCATGATCAAGACATACTAAATGCCGTATGTTTTGGAAAGATAAAACATTTACCGCTTAAATATAATGCTATGACGGGAAAAACAGTATTTTCACTAAAACATTATAATTCCAATCCGATAATAAGAAAGTGTTATAAAAAAGAAGAATGGAGAGAAGCAGGAAACAATCCTGTGATAATACATTATACTTGGAAAAAGCCGTGGAATATATTAAACAGAAAATTTGCAGACCAATGGTGGTATTACGCTGATAAAAGTGGGTTTATAAAAGAAATAAAGGAAAAATATCAACCAGAATATGTAGGTATACCATTTTGTAATTAGAAAGGAAAACTTTAAATGAAAAAATCTTTATCATTTATACTAATAGTTATAATTGTTTTTTCAATTATGACAAATGTTTTTGCAGATGAGAAAAATAAAAATGTTATACCGATTGCGTTAGCAACGGATAACAATTACGTTTTGCCTACTATTGTTACTATGACGTCTATGTTAGAAAATGCAAATTCTGACACAAAATATGAATATTATATTCTTTTATCAGGAAACTTAAAAGAACAAAATAAAAAGCGTTTATTATCAATACAAGATAAATATAAAAATTGTTCAGTAAAAATATTTAACATGAAGGATAGATTTAGCAATGCATATACAAGTAATCATATTACTGTAGCTGCATATTATAGATTAATGTTACCTAGCCTTTTAACTGATATTGATAAAGTTATATATTTAGACGTTGACATGATTATAAAAAAGGATTTATTAGAATTATTTAGAACTAATATTGACGATTATTATATAGCAGGGGTAAAAAATCCTCATGGATACATATGCAAAGATGAGAACTTTAATTGGGCAGATTATCTTGGAATAAAATCAATTGACCAATACATTAATTCAGGAATGCTTGTTATGAATTTAGGAAAAATGAGAAAAGATAATTTAGAAAAACGTTTTTTGGATTTTATAAATAATAAAATAACTCATAATAAGGCTATTTTGCTACATGATCAAGATGTAATTAATGCAGTTTGTTATAATAAAATATATCATTTACCATGTAAGTATAATGTAATGCTACACTATAAAGCTAAAAATATAGATGAATTTAACAATAATAAATGGTTAAGAAAATGTTATGATAAAAATGAATGGGTTGAGGCACATGAAAGTCCATATATATTACATTACTCAGGTTGGAAGAAGCCTTGGAAAAAGGGATTTACCAAAATGTATTTAGCCGAAGAATGGTGGAAGTATGCGAAAAAGACACCGTATTTTAATGAAATAAAACAAAATAGCATGAAAAGTTTATAAAAATAAAAAACAGTCACTAAAAGATACTTTGTATCATTATTAGTGACTGTTTTTGCCGTATTAAAAGGATTATGAATTATAATTTTGAATTAATGCATACAATTCATTAATTGCAGAGACAATGGTTTTATTATTAGTATTTAGTGTGGAGACATCACCAATATCAACAGACTTGGCTGCACCTAAAGCAGTTAGGGCACCTTCAGACGTATCAGAACCAGTTCCACCATTTGATATTGGAATAATTTTATTGTCAGTAAATATTTTTTCCCATGTAACATTTTCGTTTCTAACATAATTTCCAAAGTAAATTCCAGTTGAACCTACTGATGTCATATTTGTGCAAAAAATTTGATATCTATTTAGGGCATTATATCGTATTGTCAATAAACAGTAATCAGTTGGTAAATCTGTAATAGAATTACTTTTATTATTTATAGCTATTTTGACTTCAGAATTAACAGGCATTTTTTTAATAATTTGTACTGAAGTACAAGGATAACTTAGACCTAATTGTTCTACAGTTGTATATGTTTGTAAATGTTCTAATGCAGAAACAACGGTTGAACCTCCTGTTCCACCTTTATTTATTGGCAAAATACCATTTAAATCGGTTATTTCAGAAGGAATTGTTGGTTTGTTTTTTATATAATCATCTGAATTAGCATTAGTTTGATTCCAGTCACTTTGCACATTTACATTTGTGTTATCGGCAATATTATCAAGTTTTAATTTATCGGAAGCACTCATTAGTCCATCTAGGAGTGTTGTAGCAGCAGCGTAAGTTGTATCTTGTGTGTTTACGGTGCTTAAAATATTATTATCTTGATCTTTTAAGATTAATGTTGTTCCCTCTGTTTCTAAGGAATAGCCATATTTTGTTGAATCTAATAGTGCACCAACTTGTGCTGCGGTTACATTGTGTGGATTATTTTGGCTTGAACTGTGTTCTGTATTTTTATTTACTTTATTAACCAGCTCTTGATAAGCAGTAAGTTCAGAAATGCTTTCTTCTATAGCAGGACCTAAAGATTCCTGTATATATATATTAATTTTTTTTAATATTAAAGTTTCTCCATTTTCAGATATAATATGAACTTCGCATCCATCTAGAATTCCAGGGACAGCGGACATTTGAGAAGTAAGTTCTAAGGTAGTAATTCCTTTTTCTGCATTGTTGATTGTCATGTTATTAAATATAACTGTTCCATCAGGTTTTCTTGCTAAAAATTTAACGGTTTTGTTACTTAAGTTTATTGGTCCATCATTATCTTCAAGTTTTATATTGAGAAATCGGCTATCAACTTCTCCTTGAACGGCTACTGCAACTTCATTATTATTTTTCCAGGCGTTTAAGGTTATATTTTTGTTTGTCAAGTTTAATACCTCCATAAAAATTTTGTAAAATAAGTTTCAATATAAGTAAAAAATATATAATAAGTTGTACTTTTAAAGCTAATTATAATTAAATATTTTAGATGTATGATTAAACTAAACAATAAATAAGATTGTAAAAGCCTTATTTAAAATATATTAAATAAGGCTAATATATTTATTCTGGAAAGTTAGTTAGAGGTCGCTCAACAACTAAGTGGTCAATATTCTCAATATTATCAGGAGCAATAAATTCATTGAAGTTTTGACAGTCAAAAAAAGCATATTTTTCAATATGTAAATATTGAATTTTATCAAAAACTTGAAGTTTTGTAAGGCTTATGCAGTTACGAAAAGCACTTTGTCCTATAAGCAATGAAACAAGAGATTTAGGGATATTAAAGTTTTTAAGTGAGAAACAGCAACTAAAAGCACGTTCTTGAATAGACAATTTTTTTAGATTTTTAGGTAAAGAAAATGTTTGAAGATTAGTGCAATTATAAAAGGCCCCAGGTTCAATATTCAAAGAAGTGACACAATCTGGTATAACAAACGTTTGAAGATTAGTGCATTCATAAAAAGCATTTTGCTTAATAGAAAGAGATACACTAGAATTAGGAAAAATAAAAGATTGAAGTGATGTGCACCCTTTAAAACTTCCAAAGTTAATGGGCAAGGAATTTTTAACAGAAGACCAAATTGTAAAGATTTTAAGGCTAGAACAATTTTCAAAAGCATTTTGACCAATAACCAGGGCAGTAACAGAATAGGGAACAGCAAATGCTTGAAGATTAGTACAATTGTAAAAGGCGTAAGTTCCGATATATAAAGACTCAAGGTTAACGTTATTAAACAAATTAAATGCTTGGAGGCTATTACAATTGGAAAAAGCTGCGTTATCAATAAACAAATAAGTAACAGAATTAGGAATGCTAAATTTTGTTAATTTAATACACTCAAGGAAAGCTTTAGAACCGATATATATGTAATCAGCAGAATTAGAAATAATAAAGGAATTAAGTTGCTCACATTTAAGAAAGGCATGAGCACCGATAGATAATGAAGTAACAGAATTGGAAACAATAAATGTTTGAAGATTAGTACATTTATAAAAAGAGTTAGAGTTAATAAGCAAAGAAGTGACATGCTCAGGAATAGTAAATGTTTGAAGATTGGTACATTTATAAAAAGCATTTGATTCAATAAAAAGTGATGTAATAGATTTGGGAAGAATAAAAGATTGAAGTGATGTACAGTTTTTAAAACTTTCAAATTTAATGGTCAAAGAATTATTATTGGAAGACAAAATAGAAAAAATTTTAAGCCTGGAACAACTTTCAAAAGCGTTTTGACCAATAAACAAGTAAGTAACAGAATCAGGAACAGCAAATGCTTGAAGATTAGTACATTTGTAAAAAGCGAAAGCTCCAATATATAAAGACTTAAGGCTAATGTTGTTAAACAAATTAAATTTGAGAAGATTATTACACTTATAAAAAGCTTCTTTATCAATAAACAAAGAAGTAACAGAATAAGGAACGCTAAATTTTGTTAACACAGTACATTCAAAGAAGGCTTGGAAACCAATATGTATGTCTGTAGCAGAGTTAGAAAAAATAAAGGTATTAAGGTTAGGGCATTTGAAAAAGGCATAATTGTCAATATATAATGAAGTAACAGAATTAGGAATAGTAACAGATTGAAGTTCATAGCAATGGTGAAAAGCATTTTTACAGATATTTAATTTATCAAATCCGTCTTCAAAAGAAACTTGTTTAACTCTTTGACTGAATATTCCTAACATTTCCGATACAGGATAACTTTTATCTTTAACAAAAATTTCTTTAGGGACTATAAGGTTATCATCATTTTTTAAGTATAAAATAGAAATAGTTTCATCGGGCTTTATTTTTGCTAAAATGAAATTATTGCCTTGCTGGACAATATAAAGACTTTTGGAGTATTCTGGATTTAAATTTATAGATTGAATTAACGTGTTAATGTCGTGTTCGCTATAAATTACTTCTGGATCTAATGTATAGTCTGGCAAAAATAAGGCTTTTTTGCCTTTTTTATAGTTTGATTCTGCTCCTAAAATTTGAATAAACAAATGTATGTCATTTATATATTTATCAAGAATAAGTTTGAAAAATGTTTCTTCATTGCCAGAATCATTTTTGTGCTCAGAGTTTTTAACTAAGATTTTAATTGAAGGCATATTATCAATTGTAATAAAATATTGTATAATTTTATTGTTAATTAAAGTTGCGTTAAAATCTTCATTTTGAACACTTTTTAAAAATTTAAGGGCATTGCAATTTTTATGAAAAGAGCTTAATGTATCAATACTATAAACTGAAATATTGTCAGTAAAGCAATAATTAAATGGAGTATATGTTTGAAGTTTGATATTAAAAATCCGAGTTAATAGTTGAGCAATAGAATCTTGTTGTAAAAATATTTTTAAATCATTCTCACTTTCATCAAATTCTTTTACAGTAAATGGAGAAAAATCAACTTGTGCGTGTCCGTCAGATTGTAAGATAGGAAATGAGAATAAAAGATTACCATATTTGTCATATTTAGAAATATTAATTTTTGAAAAAATGTCTTTATTATTTTTGGCAAAGTCACCAGAAATATGAACTTTTACATTTGACATTACCTCAAAAGTAGATTGGATTGCTTCTTGTAGACTACTTTTTAAGGTATCTTCACTTGTTTCTGTGGAAAAATTTTCAATTAAAGCGTCGATCTTACTTTTAGCATTAGCTAATTTACCTGTAAAATTTTTGTCACCAGATTTTAAGACAGAAAGAATGTTATACGTTAGTTTTAAGCAATTTATCCAACCGCTTTTAAGTTCATTATTTTGACGGCAATATGTGATTTTGTAAGGATTTTCGATATTTTCATTGTCCATATTGCTAATTACATAATTCCAAAAAGTTCGGGCCTCTTGAGAGGAAATATCGGCACCACCTTTTATTTTTTGATAGTAAAAGAATAAAATAAGACGGTCTTTAATTGTTTTTTTATCAATTTTATTGTTTTCCTTTATTGCACTTAGTATTTTATTAATATCAGCTTCAAGTAGTTGATTATTATATTCTCCTAAAATAAAGGACCATTGTTCTTCATCATTATAAGTTAATAAGTTTATAATATGTCTGACAACAGTATCTGCACAATCGGAAAAACTATCTGTAGTAAATTTTAATTTATTATCTTGGGATAACTCTATAATCTGTGTACGACCGTTTGAAAAAAGTTTGTTAGTATAAGGGCAATCACTTACCTGATTAATTTTGTTTAAAATTGTATTTATTTTTTCAAGTCTATCTAGGTTTTTGTTTAAACGTAAATCATAATTATTATTTTTATTTGTTAGAAGTATTTCTTTTGTTTTATTATAAAATCTAGTTACGTCATCTTCACCATTAAAGTGTTGTATAAAGTAGCACATAAGCATTTTTTCGGCGGTATATTTAGGAAAAATTTTGTTATCATTTTTTTGATTACCAGAAATTTCCTGGTTTTGTATCATATGTGTTACATTTTTTAATAAGTATAGATATGTTTTAACAAAATTTTCATAATCTTTTTTGTTAACAACATTTGAAGTAGCTCTATCTACGTATGTATATGTTCTTACAAATTGGATATCTGTAACAAGGTTATCAAGCTCTTCGATTGTATCAAGTTTATTAAGTTTAAACGCCAAACAACGAAGTTCAAGAGCATTTTTTACGGTATTTAGCAGATTTGGATTACTTTTTATGTATGTACTGAGACTTTGTTTTTGAACTTTTTTCCCAGCATTTAATTTGTATTTTTCTATATATTTAAAAAGCTTAATATAATTATGATAGTCTTGATAATATTCGTTTACTAAATTTATAAGAAATGTATTTTCATTTCGAACATTGTTATGAATGTAAGCAATAATATAAGCAATCATTTCAGGCGTTGGTTTACAATCCCGTGAAAATGAAGGCATATTAGGACTTCCACCTTCAGTATTTAATATGCCATCCGATGAAGGAAATAAACAACGCATGAAATTTGGAGAACCTTCACCTTTATCTTTATTAAATTCCCAAATAGAAACATTATTACCGAGTGGTTTACCAAAAGTAATTTGTTTTTTATTACTATCAAAAAGTCTAATTTGTTCAGTAGTTCCAGTAAGATTGTAAATATAGGGGTCTAATAAATTCAGAGTTTCAACAATATATGGCATATCTGGTTGTTCATTGGCTTCATTTTTTTGTAAGAAACTGTCATTTAACTCATTTTGTGATTTTATAATAGTTTCCGTTGGCATTTGTTTAGCTTTTTGACTTTGATTAAGTATTGGGGATGATTTAACATTTTGCACGGATTCAGTATTTTGTTTTTGTTGTTGAATTTCTGCAAGCTTTGTAGAAGTAGGGTCTTGTGCTTTTAAAGGTTCTATATCTTGTGCAGGTGTGCTCACTTGACTTTGTAACGATTCTGCGGGTTGTGTAAAGTTAGTCTCTTGCTTCCGAGGAAATTCTGCAGTTTGCGTAGATTTAGTTTTTTGATATTGTAAAGTTTCTGCTTGTTTAGCAGTATGGTTAGATTTTTGCGTTTGAAGATTTTCTGGAGATTGTTCAGTTCCATTTGTGCTTTCTTTTTGATTCTTTAGTGTTTGTCCATTGTTTTTAAGATGGTTGTCTACGGAGTTTTTTACAACGTTCGTAGGAATAGCAGCGTGAACTGTGGTTCCACTAAGAGTACCTGAACCGAGTAAGACTAGATAAAACAGTCCACCGCTTAAAATAAGTGATTTTGGCGAAATACCACCTGCAACATTTAACAAATCTTCACTTGTTAAATGTTGTAAGGATTCTTTTTCATAGTTAATTAAATCTTCCTGTGTAAATTTATAATTCAATTTTTTTGCTAATGGCATTACTTCTAACTTTATAAAGTTTTTAAGTTCTTGTTCGGTATGAATATTTTTTAAGTTCTTTTGAATCATTTCTAGAAGTTCTGTATGTTTTGCTAAATATTTATAGAACTTTTTTATATTATTATTCATATAAAATTCCTCACTTTCAATACCATTTGCGAACAATTATACCATATTTTCGTTAAAAAGTAAATGCTATTAATGCAAAATACACAAAATTGTATTTTAGAAGTAATTTTAAAGGGCCGTTGTAAACAAACTGAAAAATTGATAAAATAATATAGAAAGAAGGAAAGATATGTTAAAATATAAATATGATACTCAGTTATTAATTGACGGTAAAGATTTAGATGAAGATAAAATTAATAATTATTTTAATGATCATTTTCAAGGAGATTGTTTGTTAGTAGTAGGAGACGAAAATGTAATAAAAATACACTTTCATACAAATGAGCCGTGGAGTGTTTTGGAATATTGTTCATCAATAGGAGAAATTTATAATATTATCATTGAAGACATGGATAGGCAATCAAGAAATTTACAAGGGTAAATTTAAAAGTAAAGGGCAGTGACTATATTTATATCACTGTCCTTTTTTTTGAATATTTAAAAAGTTTTTAGGTAACAAGGAAGATAAATCTAACATATAATAATTTTAAGGTTGATAAGGGGTGACATATATGGAGAAAAAGGAATTTAAAGCATTAGTTGAACAATATAAAAATGAAATGATAGAACTTTTTAATTTAAAAAAAGATGATGAGATAGAACAGACTGCAGAAAATAATATAATAGATGAAAATTCGATAGAAGAAAATAAAGATAGTATAGATGATGCTGAAAATATGCAAGAGGATATAGAATAAAACTAAAAAAAGAACGGTAAGCTGAATAACTTACCGTTCTTTTTTATTCTTGTGTATCTGTTTTAGAAGTGTTAAAAAATTTGCGATTAATAGTATCTAAAATTACAGCAATAGAACCATCCCCAGAAACATTACAAGCTGTACCAAATCCGTCTTGAGCAACATGTAATGCAATAATTAGTGATAACATTGCACTATCAAATCCTAAAATAGACTGTAAAATACCAGATGCCGCTAAAATAGCACCACAAGGAACACCAGGAGCGGCCACCATCATTATACCTAAAATCATCATAAAAGGAATCATGGTAGCTAAGTCAATTGGTTTTCCACTTACCATTAAAACAGCAATTGAACAAGAAGTAATAGAAATAACACTACCGGACAAATGTATAGTAGAACATAAAGGTAGTACAAAATCAGCAATATCAGATGATACACCGTTTTCTTTTGAACAATTTATAGTTATAGGGATTACCGCAACAGATGATTGAGTAGCAATAGCGGAAAGATAGGCTGGAATAATATTTTTTAATAATTTAAAGGGATTCTTGTGAGAAACAATACCTGCAATAAAATATTGGACGAAGAGAGTAAGTATATGTAACAAAACAATAATAAGAAATACCTTTGAAAAAACGCTGAGTATATTGTATACTTGACCTGATGCAGTCATTTTGGCGAAAATCCCCAATACATATATGGGTAATATGGGGACAATTAATTTTTGCACGAGTAAATTAATAATACTATGAAATTCTACAAAGATATTTTTTATATATACACTTTTAGTAGTTGAGATTCCAATACCTATAATGAAAGATAATATTAATGCGGGAACTACGTCCATTATAGGAGGAACACTTATTTGTGATAATTGTGAAAACAATGTTCCTGAAGGAGTACTAACAGATTCAAAAATATTTTGAGGAACATTATTTAAAAATGAAGGAAAAAGGTTAATAGCAGTAAAATAAGAAAAAAATGATGCACTCAACATAAATACATAGGATATGATTGTTGTTATTCCTAACATTTTTCCTGAGGATTCAAGAGAACTAATTCCTTTCGTGACAAAAGCAATAATTATCAGAGGAATTGAAAAGTTTAAAAGTTTGCTTATAATTATATTTACAGCAATGAAAAATTCAGTAAGGTAAGTTGGAAAAAATGTTCCAATTAGAATTCCCAGTACTATTGCAATAGTAATTTTTATAAGCAATTTATATTTTTTTAAAAAAGATTGCATAAAAGCCTCCTAAAAAGAATAAAAACCAGTATTGAAAATAGCTGTTCAGCTATTAAATCAATACTAGTTAAATAAATTCTAATAAATTTAACCTTACAAAAATATATCATATTAGCATTAATTTGTCAATAAATTGAAAATACAAAATATTCATAATTAATTCATATTTGTGTATCAAAATAGGAATAGTTATTAATTTTAGTACAGGAGAATTTATATGAATAGTTGTGGAAATATAGAAGAAAACAATAATTATAGTAAAAAAACATTATTTATTGTAAATCCTATGGCTGGAAAAAGAATGTCTTACTTTCAAGTAAATGAAATCATAAAAAGATTAAATAGAAATAATTTCAACTGTAAAGTATATTTTACGAAGTTTAAAAATCATGCAACTAAATTAGTACATAAAAACATATACGATTTTGATTTAGTTGTGTGCTGCGGAGGGGATGGAACCTTTCATGAAGTGATAAACGGAATATTAAAATCTGGAAAAAATATTCCTGTTGGATATATCCCAACAGGAACAACTAATGATTTAGCTAAAAGTTTAAATTTGCCGAATAATTTAAATGATGCAGCAAACTTAATAAGCAGAAATAAGGTATCAGAGCAAGATATAGGTTTATTTAATGAAGAGGACTATTTTTCTTATATAGCTTCTTTTGGTGCTTTTTGTGAAGTTCCATATACAACACCTCAAAAAATAAAAAATATGTTAGGGCATTTTGCTTATATATTAGCAGGAATAAAAAGTATAAAAGAAATTTGCCCATACCATTTAAAAATAACTTGTGATGAAAAAACCATAGAGGGTGACTTTATTTTTGGTGCAATAATAAATTCGACGTCTGTAGGGGGAATAATTGATATTAAATCAGAAAAGGTTTTGCTGGATGATGGCCAATTTGAAATTCTTCTAGTTAAAAAATCAAAAAATCCAATGGATTTATGTATGACTTTAAAAGATTTATTAAATAAACAATATGATAGTAAATACATAACTTTTTGTCATGCCAAAGAAATATGTATACAGTCAACCCAAAAATTATCTTTTAATTTGGATGGAGAATATGCCGGAAAATATAAAAAAGTAAAAATATCTAATTTAAATAAAGCTCTTAAAATAATAAAATAGCCAGTATTTTATACTGGCTATTTTTTATTACATACTTTCAGGTACGCTTATTTTAAACATACTTAAAATATTATTTATAACAATTTTTACACAAATACAAAGATTTAATCTTGCGTACATCAATGATTCATTATCGCAGTGAACACGGCATGCATTATAAAATTTATGAAATAATGTAGCTAAAGTGATAACATACCGAGTAATTCTTGCAGGGTCATAAGTTTTAGCAGATTCAATGATTTCATTTGTATAAATAGAAAGGTGTCTTATTAATTCTTTTTCTTCGTCTGCAGTAAGTAGATATAATTCATTTTTAGAACAGTTTTTTGGATAAATATTTTCTTTTTCAAGAGCTTTTAAAATACTACAGATTCTAGCATGAGCATATTGAACATAATAGACAGGGTTTTGAGCATCTTCTTTAACTGCCAAATCCAGGTCAAAATCCATTTGAGAGTTAGCTTCACGCATATTGAAAATAAAACGAGCGGCATCAACAGAAACTTCATCAAGTAAATCAGCTAATTGAATAGCTTTTCCTGTACGTTTGCTCATACGTACAATTTGTCCATCTTTTACAAGTTTTACAAGCTGCATTAAAATTACATCGAGTTTATTACCGTCAAGGCCTATGGCATCCATAGCACCTTTCATACGAGCAACGTGGCCATGATGATCAGCTCCCCAAATATCTATACAAGTATCAAATCCACGCTTTAAAAATTTATTTCTGTGATAAGCAATATCAGCAGTAAAATAAGTTGGGTTCCCATTTTTTCTAATCAAAACTTCATCCTTTTCGGATCCCATTTTAGTAGCTTTATACCATAAAGCTCCATCCTTTTCATATGTCATATCATTGTTTTTTAATACTTCAATAGTTTCATCAATTTCTCCATTATTGTGCAAATCAATTTCGTGGAACCATCTATCAAACTCAATACGATATTTTTCAAGATCAGTTTTCATTTTATTTATATTTTTAGGTAAAGCGAAATCAATTAACGCTTTTTGTCTTATAGTAGGGTCTACATTAAGATAACTGTCACCGTTTATCTTTATAAATTCATTTGCAAGGTCTTTTATGTCTTCTCCGTGATAACTATCTTCAGGCAGTGGGTGAGCGTCTTCGCCCTCCAATATCTGTAAATACCTTACTTCTAAGGAAATACCAAATTTTTCGATTTGATTACCAGCATCATTTATATAAAATTCTCTTTTTACATCATAGCCAGCAGCGTCTAATACGGAAGCTAAGCAGTCGCCTAAAGCTCCACCACGAGCATTTCCCATATGCATTGGACCGGTAGGATTAGCAGAAACAAATTCAACCATAACTTTTTTGTTTTGTCCGAAATCTGATTTACCGTAATTTTCTTTTAATTTTAAAATATCATCAATAATAGAAGAATAAAAGTCTTTTGAGAAAAAGAAATTTATAAATCCGGGGCCTGCGACTTCAAATTTATCAAATAATGTTTTATCTAAATTTAAGTATTCGCAAATAATTTTTGCTATGGATATAGGTGACATTTTAAAGTTTTTAGCATTTACCATTGCAACATTTGAAGAAAAATCACCGTTTTTATTATCTGCAGGTATCTCAATGTTAAATTTTATTAAGTCAACCTTTGGTAATTTATTATCTTTAATTGCATTATTGATGGCTTGCTCAATAATTTTCTTTAAATTATCTTTTGTATTCAATAATATTTTAGACATTTTTATTCTCCTTAACTTCTATAATAACATTATTCATACTTAAATGCTCAGTATTTACATCAATTGCATAATTAAGCATGATTTTACAATTATTTTCGCTAAACTTGCAGTTTATATCGTGGGTAAAAATTCCAATCATAGTATCCCCGAATTCAGTTGAATAATGACAAAGATGACGTTTGCCTTTCTCGAGTGTAAGTTTTGTACTTTGTGCACCTTGTCTTAAAAGAGTGACCATGGATGTATTATCAATTTTTATAGTTGATAATGATTTTTTCCCATTTTCAGAATTATCATATTCCTCATAGGAAATATAAACGTTATTGTTTTTAAATTGATAATCACAAGGAGCCACTAATTTAGTTTCAGTTTCCTGATTATCAACGTTTTGCTTACCGATAATTGAAATTAAATATTTTTTGTCCAATATTAAATGACTCCTTCTGACTTAATAGAGTAATTTTCGACATCAACCATTTTTACATTTTGATTAACATTTTTTTGTAAAAATAAGCTAGCTATGTTTGAAAAACTATCAACTGTATCGCTTACGTAGAAAGTACATTTACCTGGTTCTTTTCGAGTAGATAAATTTTCTGAAAAACTAAGAGCGTTGGCAGCGAAAACAGCGGCTTCTTTGCCTGAATCAATTAGTTTAACATTAGAACCTATAACATTTGAAATAATGTCAGATATTATAGGGTAGTGAGTACAACCTAAAATTAAAGTGTCTATATTTTGCTCACGAAGAGCAGATAAATATTTTTCTGCAATTATAAGAGCAGCTTTATTATCTTTTTCTATAAATCCATTTTCAACTAAAGGTACAAATAGAGGACAGTCTTGTTCAAATATTTCTAGTTTTGGATTAATTTTAAGAAGTTCGTGTTTATAGGAACCACTTTTTATTGTAGCGGTGGTTCCTATAATACCAACCTTACCATTTCTGGTAGCGTTAGCAGCAGCGGCAGCAGTAGGCGACACAACACCAGTAAAAGGAACATCTATGTTGGCATTTGACTCACCTATAATAGAACTTACTGTACCACAAGCGGCTAAAATCATTTTTACATCCAAAGATTTTAAAAATTCAATATCTTGGAGTGCATATTTTAAAATAGCTTGACGACTTTTATTTCCATAGGGAACTCTGCCGGTATCTCCAAAATAAATTATATTTTCGTTAGGTAAAACTTTTATTAATTCTTTAACGGCAGTTAAACCACCAAGACCAGAATCAAAAACTCCGATAGGTTTATTATTCATTTGAGTTAGACCTCTCAAGTGCAAAATTAATTAATCTTTCAATTAATTCAGAAAAAGGAATACCAGTCTTTTCAAATAATTTAGGGTACATACTTATTGAAGTAAAACCGGGGAATGTATTTATTTCGTTTAAGAAAACTTTGTTTGTGTTTTTTTCTACAAAGAAATCCACTCTTGAAAGACCAGTACATCCCATTGCCTTATAAGCTTTTATGGCTACATTTCGAATTTCATCAGAGACTTTATCACTGATATGAGCTGGAATATATAAATTTGAATTATCACTTATATATTTTGCTTCATAATCATAAAATTCATTTGATGGGGCTATTTCGCCTACAACTGAAGCAATAGGCTCATTATTTCCTAAAACAGCACATTCAACTTCTTGCCCATCAATATTTTCTTCAATTACTACACGGTCGTCTTCGCATAATGCAATTTCTATAGATTTTATTAATTCTTCTCTTGAAGAAGCTTTAGTTACACCAACAGAAGAGCCGGCATTGGAAGGCTTAACAAAAACAGGATAAGATTTTAAGGTACTTTCAATGTAGTCAATGCAAGAATTTTTGTTAATGTTAAAGTCATGTTTAGTTACGAAAGCGAATTTAGCTTTTGTAATGCCGGCGTTACATAAAATAATATTAGTATCAATTTTATCCATGCAAGTAGCAGAAGACAAAAGATTACATCCCACATAAGGAATATTAGCAAGTTGAAGTAAACCTTGAACAGTGCCATCTTCACCATTTTTTCCATGTAATACGGGGATTACAACGTCAATTTTTATTATGGAGTATTTGTTATCATCCATAACAACAATACCACCGACAGAAGAATCGGGAGAAATAAATGCGGACTTTTTATTATTTATATCATTTTCCCAATCGCCGTTTGGAATTTTAGAAATGTCCCCATTATAAAGATACCATTGCCCCTTTTTTGTGATTCCAATTAAAACAGTTTCGTATTTATCTTTTGAAATATTTTTTATGATGGACAGTGCAGAGCGTCGTGAAACTTCGTGTTCAGAGGATACTCCACCAAATAAAACAGCTATTACTTTTTTATTCATAAAAACCTCCTATTAGGTGTAATAAAAATAAAAACACCTATAATAATGTAATATTACCACATTAGTATAGATGGTGCAAACTTTATTTAAAAAGTTTATTATTATTAATGACAAATATAATAAAAGTGTGATAAAATATCCTCAGAATAAAAAATAGGAGTGAATATTTTGATCAATAAAGCATTTAAAATTATAGATGAAAAAATAAGTGAATCATTAATTCCAAAAGGCTTTGAAAAGAGCAATTATACAGGAGAATCCGTTTCATTTATAAAAAATACAAGTGGATATAAAATAGTTTTTGAGCCTGATAAAAAAAGATTTAGTTTACTTGAAATAAGTATTGAAAATGAAAAAGAAACAGTAGAAAAATCTATATCAGTATGGCTTTTTGATCCTAACAATGATACAGAAAAAGAAGCAAAAGATATAGCAATAGATTTTGCAAATACAGTATCAGGAGAAAATAAGAAAAAAATAAAAAAAACTGCAAAGAAAAAAAAGAAAAATGATGAAGAAAATAACACTAATCCGCTTTTTTTAATGAACAGGATAGCTAATATATTTCCTGAATTAAAGGAAGAAATTCAAAAGGAAAAAGATAATTATGAAAATTTTAGAGGAGTAACATTTGCAAGAGAAAAAGCTTTGCCTTTGGTAAAAGAAACATTAACTAGTGGAAATCCAAAAGATAAATTCAAGAAACTTTGTACGGTGTTTAGCAATTTGTATGATTCAGGAGATTTGGATACTAAGGGAATAATAACAATAGTGTTTTTAAATGCAATAGAAGATGAAAAGTCACGAGAAAATATTGAAGAAATGGTAAGTAAAGATTTAAAAGGGTCAATGAAAGAAGCTTACAAAATAAGAAATAAAAAGATAAAACCAGAAAAAATAAAGAAAAAACGTACATTTATATCGGATACATTAAATGCAGTACAGGAAGAACAAAGAAAATAGCAAAAAATGCTTGACTTAAATACACATTTTATGGTATATTAAATGTACCTCGAAGAGGGCTTATTTTTTATGCTCTTTTAGAGGGAGGCTAAAAAATTCCGATATAACCGGGAGGTGCCGTCATGCGAGTAAAAATTACATTAGCCTGCACAGAGTGCAAACAACGCAACTACAACACAATGAAAAATAAGAAGAATGATCCGGACAGGCTTGAAATGAACAAGTACTGTAGATTCTGTAAAAAACATACTTTGCACAAAGAAACAAAGTAACTTGGACGGAAGGGGTAGAATAATGGCTAGAAAAAAACATGCTGAAAAAAAACCCAATATCATTCAAAAAACAGGAAAGTTTTTCACTGATTGTAAAAGCGAACTTAAGAAGATAGTTTGGCCTACTGTTAAAATGACCTTTAAAAATACTGGTGTGGTATTGTCTTCAATAATCATCAGTGCTATTTTTATTGGAGCCTTAGACTTTGGCCTTACAAAACTTCTTGGCACTATAATGAATATTGCCAACTAAGTCGGTCGGAGGGAAACTATGCCAGAAGAAGCAAAATGGTACATTGTGCATACTTACTCAGGGTATGAAAACAAGGTCGCATCGAACCTTGAAAAAACCGTCGAAAACAGAGGTCTTCGCGATTTGATTCAAGAAGTGTATGTGCCAACCGAGACCGTCACTGAGATTAAAGACAATAAACAACGTGATGTTGAACGTAAAATTTTTCCGGGTTATGTAATCATCAAAATGATTCTAACAGATGAAACTTGGTATGTGGTTCGTAATATACGAGGCTGTACTGGTTTTGTTGGTCCATCGTCAAAACCAATACCTTTGACAGATGAGGAAGTTGAGCGTCTTGGTGTAGGAAAAAAATCTGTAGAAATTTCTTACAAAGTAGGCGATTCAGTTGTTATTGTTGACGGTCCGTTAAAAGACAGTGTAGGTACTGTTGAGCAACTTAATACAGAAGATAATTATGTACGAGTTGCAGTATCCATGTTTGGGCGCTCTACGCCTGTAGAGCTTGAATTGGCTCAAGTGGAACTTATGGACTAATTATTGTAATAGACTAAATCTATTGCGAGGGGCATATGCCCTAATGTGGGAGGAACAAGCAAAAAACAAAATTGTTCCGTAGTTTACCACTAATTTTGGAGGTGCAAAAAATGGCTCAAAAGGTCACCGGCTTTATTAAGCTTCAGATTCCTGCTGGTAAAGCAACCCCGGCGCCGCCTGTCGGACCGGCATTAGGCCAGCACGGCGTCAATATTATGGCGTTCACAAAAGAATTTAATGAGCGCACAAAAAATGATGCAGGGTTAATTATTCCTGTAGTTATTACGGTTTATGCAGACCGTTCATTTACATTTGTAACTAAAACTCCGCCTGCAGCAGTTCTTATAAAGAAAGCATGCGGTATAGAGAGCGGTTCAGGTGTACCAAATAAAACAAAGGTTGCAAAGATTACCCGCGAGCAGGTCAAGAAGATTGCAGAGCAAAAAATGCCTGATTTAAATGCAGCAAGCATAGAAACAGCTATGAGTATGGTAGCTGGTACAGCACGCAGCATGGGCATAGAAGTAATCGATTGATTTAACCCGGGTGGGAGGAAATAATCCGATTTTACCACTCAATAGGGAGGAAAACCAATGAAACACGGTAAGAAATATGTTGATAGTGTAAAACTTATCGACAAAACAAAATTATATGAAAACGATGAGGCTATGGATGTCTGCGTTAAAACAGCAACAGCTAAATTTGACGAGACTGTAGAAGTTCACGTAAAGTTGGGTGTTGACTCACGTCATGCAGATCAACAAGTTCGTGGAGCTATAGTATTACCTCATGGTACAGGTAAAAACGTAAAAGTTCTTGCAATTTGTAAGGGCGACAACGTAAAATTAGCACAAGAAGCAGGTGCAGACTTTGTAGGTGCAGAAGAAATGACTACAAAGATTCAAAATGAGGGTTGGATGGATTTTGATGTTCTTATTACAACTCCTGATATGATGGGTCTTGTAGGTCGTTTAGGTAAGGTTTTAGGCCCGAGAGGTCTTATGCCAAACCCAAAAGCTGGCACAGTTACTCCTGATATAGCAAAAGCTGTTAAGGAAGCAAAAGCTGGTAAAATAGAATATCGTTTAGATAAAACAAATATCATTCATTGTCCAATAGGAAAAGCTTCTTTTGGAAAAGAAAAATTACTTGAAAACTTTGACACATTGCTAGGTGCAATTGTTAAAGCAAAACCAGCAGCAGCTAAGGGTCAATACATTAAATCTTGTGTTGTTTCTACCACAATGGGTCCTGGTATCAGACTAAACCCAAATAAGGTAGGCCTATAAAATTTTTGGTTGTATAATATATGTTTATATATTATACAACCTTTTTTATTTAAAAGGGGGAAAAGACTATGGAGAAAATGATCGATTTTTTTAGTTCAAGAGTGGATATATATGATGAACATATGTTAGCGAATGTTGAGGGTTGTAAAGAAGGATATATAAAGCTATCTCAATTGATACCTAAGCAATGTAAAAATATACTTGATTTAGGTTGCGGAACAGGTTTAGAGTTATATGAAGTTTTTAAATTATTTCCTAATGTTTCTGTTACAGGTATAGACCTTACACCAGCAATGCTGGAAAAATTAGAACAAAAGTATTTAGATAAATCTGTTAATTTAATTTGCGGTGATTATTTTAAGGTGGATTTAGGAAAAGAACAGTACGATTGTGCAATTTCTTTTCAAACAATGCATCACTTTCCAAAGGATAAAAAGTCTTTGCTATATAAAAAAATATTCAATGCAATAAAAAAAGATGGGTTATATATTGAATGCGACTATATGGTAACTAATGTGGAAGAGGAAAATTTATATTTAAAAGAAAGTGAATTAGCTCGAAAAGAAATGAACAATAGTGAAGAGGAATTTTATCATTATGATATTCCATGTACTATTGATAACCAAATTTTATTGCTAAAAAATGCAGGATTTTTAAATGTTGAAAGTAAGTTTAGGCAAGGAAATACAACGATAATTGTGGCATATAAAAAAGTATAGTTTTAAAAATTTTGATTTGTATAAAAATTATTACTTGACAAAAATTATTGTACATGGTATTATAATTAAAGCTGTTTTCCAAAGACAGTAGGTGCATAATGCATAATGTGATTTTCACGCCTACCGAGGAAAGTGTGATTATACATTTTTGTGTTTACACCTTTTCTACGGTAAGTGGAAAAGGTTTTTTATATTTTATGTGCTAAGACTTTTATCTTTTGGAGGTGAAAGATTTGCCAAGTGAAAAAATTCTAGAGCAAAAGAAGGCTATTGTTGCAGATTTAGCTGAAAAGTTAAAAAATTCTTGCGCTGGTGTAATTGTAAACTACAAAGGAATCAATGTGTCTGATGATACTAAGCTTAGAAAAGAACTTAGAGAAGCAGGCGTTGAATATTTTGTTGTAAAAAATACATTATTGCAAAGAGCTGCTAATGAGGCTGGCCTTGAAGGTTTAGACCCTGTTCTTGAAGGAACTACGGCAATAGCTATTAGTCATGATGACCATGTAGCAGCTGCCAGAATTCTTTGTGGATTTGCAGAAAAGAATGAATTCTTTAATGCAAAAGCTGGCTTTGTAGAAGGTAAGGTAATAAGTGAAGCAGAAGTAAATGATTTAGCTAAACTTCCAACAAAAGAAGTTCTTGTTGCCAAAGCTTTGGGTGGCTTGAATGCCCCAATTTCTGGATTTGTTACTGTGCTTAACGGAACTATTAGAGGTCTTGTTGTAGCACTTAACGCCATTGCAGAAAAACAAAGTGCATAATTTTTATTAAAAGTGAGCATTGCTCAAAATTATTTTAAATTTTTTGGAGGTTATTTATCATGTCAGATAAAGTAGTAAAGTTAATAGAAGATGTAAAGGCATTAACAGTATTAGAGTTAAGTGAGCTTGTAAAAGCTTTAGAAGAAGAATTTGGTGTATCTGCAGCAGCTCCGGTAGCAGTAGCAGCAGCTCCAGCCGCAGGCGCAGCAGCTGCTGATGAGAAAACAGAATTCGACGTAATCTTAAAATCAGCTGGTGCAAATAAAGTTGCAGTTATTAAAGTTGTAAAAGAAATCACAGGTCTTGGCTTAAAAGAAGCTAAAGAAGTTGTAGACGGAGCTCCTAAAGCTGTTAAAGAAGGCGCTTCTAAAGAAGATGCTGAAGCAATCAAAGCTAAATTAACAGAAGCTGGCGCAGAAGTAGAAGTTAAATAGTTTTAACTTTATATAAAAATCCACAAACTTTTGTTTGTGGATTTTGTTTTTTTTTAAGGAGGATTTTTATGAAAAAAAGATTCATGACACCATGTGCAGTTGGTGCACTTATAAAAAGAAAAAGTGAAAATGGCAATGAAGAAATTTTACTTCAAAAAAGAAAAAATGGTAAATGGGATCTGGCAGTGGGGGGACATGTAGAAGAATCAGAACCAATTACTGCGGCACTTATAAGAGAGTCTTATGAAGAAATCGGAATAAATGTTCTTTATGAAGATATTATTTTTTCTACTTGCTCGTATACAAATTTTAAAGATAGACCGTATACATTTTTTTATTTTGAAATAAAGAAATATAGCGGTATTCCTTATATTAAGGAACCAGATAAATGTTTTGATTTAAAATGGTTTGCTTTAAATAATTTACCAGATAATATAATTCCAGATGTAAAAACGGTAATTGCAAGCAGTGTAAAGGGAATAAATTTCTTGGAACTAGGATGGAATTAAATTTTAATTATGCTAATAAAAAATAAATGTGATTGAAAAAACACTATGGCTGAATACCATAGTGTTTTTTTAGTATAATTTTATTTGAAAACAGTAAATAAATTACCAATAAGAGGTAATGGCTTTTGTTGATTGGATAAAGCATGTTTAATACCTATAGCAGTAAATATAAAAGTAAATAAAAGCCATAAGATTTCTAAAAGTGCAGATAAAGAGGCTAAAATAGGAGCAATAGAGTAGAAAACATTTGATAGAATGTTTACAATAAATAATGAAAAAAATGAAATCGTAGATAAAACAATTCCTTGATTAACATGAAATAATACAGTTTTATTATTTTTATCAGCAAGTAAACCAATTATCCAGAATATATATATATAAGATAATATACAATATATTTTTTGATTTGATAAAGATGAAAATTTAAATTCCTGCTGAGTATAAGAGCTTGATAAGTTATTTTCTTTTTTCTCCATAACAAAACTCCTTTATTATTTTTTTCTTTTATTAAATAAATCCCCAATTAAAGGTAAATTAGATTTTGATTCGGAAAAAGCAGATACGATACCCATAATGGATAAAATTAACCATGCTACAAAAATAGCGATGTAAAGAAGAAAACTTATAATTTCAAAAGTTTCTGAAATAGAACTTAAAGTAAAATCTAAAACAGTATTGAGTGAGAGTAAAATAAGCGTAGTAAAAAATAAAAGTTTTCCCTGGCGCACATGAAATTTAACCAAATCACAGTTTTTTTCAGCTGAAAAGTTACCAATTATAAAAAGGGGTCCAATATAAGATATAACAGATAAAAACTTAATATTCATTTTATCGTAATTATTCATAAAATTATCCCTCAAAGTTTATTATATCGATTTTTTCAATAATAACATCATTTAAAGGTTTATCGGCAGAATCAACTTCAGTACTAGCAATTTTATTTACGGTATCCATACCATCAAAAACTTGAGCAAAAACAGTGTGGCCTTTCTTTTGAGTATTAAAATAGCCATCCAAATGAGGATTGCCTCCATTATTGTTGTAAAGTTCTTTTACTTCATTTGTAATTTTTGACATATCGATAATTGAAATATTTTTATTATCCTTATAACGATCATATATAGCTTGGTGATAATCCCATCCAGAAAAATTTTCTTTGCCACCTTGATTTATAAAAAACTGGCTTCCATTTGTATTTTTTCCGCTATTTGCCATAGAAACAGCACCGGTAATATTAAATAATTTATCACTAAATTCATCTTCGAAAGGAGTTCCCCAAATGCTTTCTCCACCGGTGCCATTACCATTTGGATCTCCGGTTTGAATCATAAAATTGTTTATTACCCTATGAAAAATTAATCCGTTGTAGTAGTTATTTTTTGAATGACTTTTGAAATTTTCAACTGCTTTTGGGGCAGCCTCAGGGAAAAATCTCATTTTAAATTGACCTAAATTTGTAGTAATAACAGCGATTTCTTCGCCTTCTTTTGGGGAGTCCAACTGATACCCAACTTTTTTACTTGTAGTATTAGCTGTATCTTGAGTGTTAGAACAACCAAATAAAGCTAATAGCGGAGAGAAAAGAATCAAAAAAATAGATTTAAAAAATGTTTTTTTCATAAATTATAAGATCCTTTCGTATTTATATTTACAGATATATTTTATTATATTTAAATTAATAATTCAAGCATAGTTTAATTAAGGTTATATTGTACATATAAATGTGCATATAGATAATATATACATAAAAAATAGGAGGAAATAAAATGATAGATTTTTATCCGGAAGGATGGCTAATTGATACAATAGGAAATAGGTTGTCAATGCAGAATCCGGCCACACTTGCACAAGCTAGTCATGATGAAAAAATATTAGAAGCAAGAGCATTAGTTTGTGACGGGGAACATAATTTAATTGTTGATTTAGGATGTATGAAAGGAATTATAAATAGAGAAGAAGGAGCTATAGGAATAAAAGAAGGGGCTGTAAGAGACATAGCAGTTATATCTCGAGTAAACAGACCGGTTTGTTTTATAATAACAGGATTTAAAAAAGATAAAAATGGTCATACATATGCAGTTCTATCAAGAAGAGAAGCACAGGTAAAATGTATGAATCAATATATAAGAACCCGTAGCATTGGGGATGTAATTAATGCAAGAGTTACGCATCTTGAACCTTTTGGTGCTTTTGTTGATATAGGTTGTGGAATAGTTTCACTTTTACCAATAGATACTATATCAGTTTCAAGAATAGATCATCCCAGGGAGAGATTTTCAGTTGGCATGGATATAAAAGCAATAATAAAGTCAATTGAAAACGATAGAATTAGTCTTACCCATAAAGAATTATTAGGTACGTGGGAAGAAAATATTGAATACTTTTCAGTAGGAGAAACAGTCGCTGGAATAGTTCGTTCGATAGAAGAATACGGTGCATTTATAGAACTTTCACCTAATCTAGCAGGCTTGGCTGAACCTAAAGAAGGAATAAAACCAGGTCAACAGGCTAGTGTTTATATAAAAAATATAATACCGTCAAGAATGAAAATAAAATTAATAATTATAGATACTTTTGACTATGAATATAGACCTAAGGTTCCAAATTATTTTTACAGTGGAGACCATATTGACAATTTTATATATTCTCCTAAAGATTCAGAAAGGGTAATAGAAACAGTATTTAATGAAACTAATAGTAAAAAAGAAACACAAGAAGAAAAGTATCATGAATTAAGCTATATGTAATAATAAAAGTCTCTCATGTAAAAATGGGAGGCTTTTTTTAAAAATTTTTGCTTTAATTGACTTTTTACTAGGGCAAGAATATAATAAAAACATATGTAATTGATTTTACGAATTTGTTGATATTTGGATGTGATTTTTTATGAAATGGACAAGTCTTAATGAGTTAAGGGAAAAATTTACTTCTTTTTTTGAAGAAAAAGGACATCTTAAATTAGAAAGTTTTTCGCTTATACCTAAAGATGATGATAGTTTATTGCTTATAAACTCAGGAATGGCACCAATGAAAAAATATTTTACCGGAGAGGTAACGCCACCTAGAAAAAGAGTAACTACTTGCCAAAAATGTATAAGAACAGCTGACATAGAGAATGTGGGAGTTACAGCAAGACATGGAACTTTTTTTGAAATGTTAGGAAATTTTTCTTTTGGTGATTATTTTAAACATGAGATTACGGCTTGGGCTTGGGAATTTTGTACCAAGGTTTTAGAAATGCCCACAGATAAACTATGGGTTTCTATATATAAGGATGATGATGAAGCCTTTGATATTTGGACAAAAGAAGTAGGAGTGGATCCTTCTCATATTGTAAGATTAGGTAAGGAAGACAATTTCTGGGAGCATGGGGCTGGTCCATGTGGTCCATGTTCAGAGTTATATTTTGATAGAGGAGAAAAATATGGTTGCGGTTCAAAAGACTGTAAGGTAGGCTGTGACTGTGATAGATATATAGAATTTTGGAATTTAGTGTTTACTCAATTTGAAAATGATGGAAACAATAATTACACTAACCTTGAGCACCCCAATATAGACACCGGTATGGGCCTTGAAAGAATAGCTTGTATTATGCAAGGTGTAGATAATCTTTTTCTTGTAGATACAGTTCAAAATATAATGAAAAAAGTAAGTGACATTGCAGGCGTCAGATATGGTGATAATGATAAGGTTGATGTTTCTTTAAGAGTTATCACTGATCATATAAGAAGTGTAACCTTTATGATAGGTGATGGGGTAATGCCTTCTAATGAAGGTCGAGGATATGTTTTACGAAGATTATTGAGAAGAGCAGCTAGACATGGTAGGCTTCTTGGTATAAAAAAACCATTCTTATCTCAAGTCTGTGATACGGTTATAAAAGAAAACGAAAATGCATACCCAGAATTAGTCCAAAAAAGAGATTTTATAAAAAAATTAATTAGCGTTGAAGAAGAAAACTTTGCTAAGACTATTGATCAAGGTTTAGAACTATTAAATGAAATGATTAATGAATCTGAAAATAATGTGCTATCAGGAGAAGCTGCTTTTAAATTAAATGATACTTATGGTTTCCCTATTGATTTAACAAAAGAAATATTATCAGAAAGAAATATGATTGTTGATGAAGTTACCTTTAATAAATTATTAAAGGAACAAAAAGTAAGAGCTCGTTCAGCGAGAGCAAATGCTGGTGCAGATGCTTGGGCCAGTGAAAGCATTGATACAACCAAACTTGAAGCTACTAATTTTGTAGGATATAAAGAGCTAACAACTAATTCAACTGTTGTTAAGATTATTAATGACGGAAAATATGTAGAAAAAGCAGATTCTGGAGATAAGGTCACAATAATTTTAAATAAGACACCTTTTTATGCACAAGGTGGTGGTCAAATTGGAGATACGGGCATATTGAAAAATGAAAATGTATTGGCAGAGGTTTTAGATACAACTAAAGACGAAATGAATATATATTTTCATAATGCTAAAATAAATAAAGGAACTTTGAAAATAGGTGACACTGTTTCTGCTTGTGTTAATGAAGAAAAAAGAAACAGAATTATGAGAAACCATACAGCAGCTCATCTTTTGCAGGCAGCACTTAGAAAGGTTTTAGGAAATCATGTTGAACAAGCCGGTCAATTAGTAAATGATAAGCATTTGCGGTTTGATTTTACACATTTTTCGACATTGACTACAGAAGAATTAAATGAAATTGAATCTATTATTAATAAAGAAATTTTAAAATCTGAGGATGTTATTGTAAAAGAAATGCCAATAGATGAAGCAAAAAAAATGGGAGCTATGGCATTGTTTGGAGAAAAGTATGGAAAAGTCGTTAGAGTAGTAAAGGCTGGTGACTTTTCAATAGAACTTTGTGGAGGAACACACGTTACCAATACAGCTCAATTGGGAGTCTTTAAAATTGTATCTGAAAGTTCGGTAGCATCAGGCATAAGAAGAATAGAAGCAGTTACATCTATGGGCGCTTTAGATTTGCTTTATAGTAATATGAATTTAATTTTAGAATGTCAAAAAATATTAAAAGTAAATCAAAAGTCAGAGTTAGTTCCTAGTTGCAATCAAATTATAAATGATTTGAAAAATAAAGAAAAAATTATTAATCAATTAAATTCAGAATTAGCAAAGTTAAAAGTTAATGAATTGGTTTCAAATGCTGTAGATATTAAAGGAACAAAAGTTATTATATCAAAATTTTATGATATAGATGTAGATGCTCTTAAATGTATGTGTGATACAGTTAAAGAAAAATTTGAGAATTCAGTTACAGTGATAGCTAATATTTGTGCAAATAAATCTAATATTATTGTTAGCGTAGGAAAAGATGCGATAAGTAAAGGTGCAAACGCAGGGTTACTTGTTAAAGAAATAGCAACGTTAGCTGGTGGTAATGGCGGAGGTCGCAAAGAAATGGCTATGGCTGGAATAAAAAATACAGATAAGCTAGATGATGCATTAGGAAAAGCTTATAAGATTGTAGAAGATGCTTTAGTTTAAAAGTATGTCATTGTGCCGGCACTACGCCGAGGGGATTCAGGCGTAGTGCTTTAAGTTAAAAACTTAAAGCAGCCATTTTAATTTTTAAAATGGCTGCCGGCACATAATGCTGCTAAAAAGTTTTAAGGGAACTTACTATATAAGGAGAAATAAATATGGATTGTGTATTTTGTAAAATAGCTAATAATGAGATACCGAGTAAAAAAATTTATGAAGATGAAGAAATAGTTGCTTTTAATGATTTAGAACCGCAGGCACCTGTGCATATTCTTATTATACCTAAGGAACACATAGAAAATACAAACCATATATCTGAAAGAAATTGTGATATTATAGGTAAAATTTTTATGGTAGCGGCTAAAATAGCTAAGGAATATCATTTAGAAAATGGATACAGAATAGTTAATAATTGTGGCCAAGATGGAGGCCAAACGGTAAAACATTTACACTTTCACTTAATGGGTGGAAGAAAAATGGAGTGGCCAGCCGGCTGATAAAATAATTTAAATATATATTTTAATAATTAACTGTAGGAGAAATGTTTTTTTATGAAAAGACCAATGACTCTTGTAGGATTTACATATTTAGCTGCACTTGTTGCAGCTACTTATTTTGATAATAAAATATCAAAAATTTTGTCAATAACGTTAATGATTTTATTTTTATGTTCGTTAATAATAAAGCCCATAAGAATAAAGAAAGTATTACCTATAGCCTTTTTAACAGCTGGCGTAGCTTTTGCTATGTATAGCTTATTTACTCAAATTAAGGTTGAACCAATAGAACAACTAAACGATAAGGATGTAGTTATATCCGGAAAAATATGTGAATTACCATATGAAGCATATAATAGGTATTATTATATAATTGAGACAGATAAAATTGATTATGATGGCATTAATCAAAACATGAAATTAAGAGTATCTATGTCAAAGGCGTTAGATGCAGATTTATATGATAGAGTTACTGGTAAGGTGCATATGTTTTTACCTACAGATGACGGGGGTTTTTCATCGAAATCTTATTATGCATCAAAAGGTATACATATGTTATCGTATCTTTATGAGTATGAAGATGTAAAAATAGAATCTCAACAAAATAAACCAATATATTATTATTTTTTAAAAAGTCGAGAAAATTTGATAGAAGCTATAAGAACATTATTACCTAAAGAGCAAGCATCGGTAGCTATTGGAGTTTTACTTGGAGATAAATATTTACTTGACGATGATATAAAAACAAATTTTAAAGATATAGGAATATCACATCTTTTAGCAGTATCTGGCTTACATACGTCAGTTATAGCAGCTATTGTTTTTACTGCATTAAAAGCCACTAAGTTTTCAAAAAGATGGACAAACTTTTTTACTTGCATTTCAATTATATGTTTTATGGCTCTTACAGGATTTTCAGCATCAGTTATGAGATCAGGCATAATGCTGATAACTTTTTATTTAGGAGAGCTATTTTATAAAAAAGCAGATTCTTTGAATTCATTGGGAATAGCGACATTTATTTTAACACTATTTAATCCGTTTTCTGCAGGTGATGTAGGTTTATTGTTATCTGTAAGTGCGACACTTGGAATAATATTATTTGAAAATTATTTTGAAGAAAAAATAAATAAATTAGGGGAAAAAATAAAATATGGTTCAAAGGTAATTAATAAAATATCGGGAATTATATCAGTTACAATATGTGCAACAATAGCAACAATGCCAATTATAATACTGAGTTTTGGAAAGATATCTCTTGTAAGTATTATATCGAATATTTTGATTGTAACACCTACGATGGTAATGATGATTTTTACACTTATTAGTGCAATATTATATTTAATTACACCAATAAGATTTATTGCTATACCATTTGCATTGCTGTCAGGAATACTTATTAATTATATAACATGGTGTGCTGACCTTTTAGCAAAAATTCCGTTTGCAGCTGTTTCCACAAAACAACCAATGATTTTGTTTTGGCTAGGAGCTACTTGTGTATTAATGGCGGCTGCTATTGTTTTATACAAAGGGTATAAATTTATAAAGTTATCAGCGATTTTATCAATTATAATTTTATTTGTTGGTATTTTATCTTATCAGATTATTGATAGAAATACTACACATTTAGCTTTTTTGGACACCGGAAATGGTTGTTCAGCGGTAATTTCTAAAAATGGACGAGCTTCTGTTTTATCTTGTGGTGGGGATGATATAAAATTTTCAAAATTAAAAAGTTATTTAAATTATCAAAATATTAATAAATTGGAATATTTGTTGTTAAGTGATTTTAATGATACTGCTTCAAACTATGCAACAGATGTTATTAAAAACTTTTCTCCGTATTACGTAGTAATGCCTAAAGATGATTCTATAGATGATAAGTTAAGTAGAAGTGTAGCTGACAGTAGTAATGCGGTTTACTTTAATAATCAAGCGAATATAAGCTTTTGGGATAATGTGCAATTATCAACGTTAAAATATAGTGACCAAAGTTATATATTTTTAAATATAGATGATGTGAAATTCATTATTAACTCTTCAGGCGGAAATGCATATACCTTGCCGGATGAATACAGAAATTGTGATGTATTGGTTACGTCCGGAACACTTAAAAATCAAGAGCTAATATCAAGTGCTTATGCAGTGGTTACTGCAGACTTTGATACATCTTCAAAGGCCATTAGTGAATTAGCTAAAGCAAATAAATTACCGATGGCGACAGCTGGTGATGGAAATGTATTATTTGATTTTAAGGGAAAAAGGAATATTTTAATAAGAAGGGTGATATAATGGGAATAATAACAGAATTAGATTTTAATATGCAATTAAAAAATAAAAATTTTAAAAAAGCATATTTTATTTATGGAGAAGAAAAGTACTTAGTAAATTATTATACTTCAGAACTTACCAATAAAATTATTCCGATTGATAAAAATTCTTTTAATATTCAAGATTTCTCAGAACAATGTTTTGATGTGGATAGATTAAACGATGCTATTGAGGCATTACCTTTGATGTCAAACAATAAATGTGTTAGAGTATTTGACTTAGATATAGAAAAAGAAAATCAAGATACGATAAAAAAATTAAAAGCAATTATAAGTGATATACCGGAAACCACAGTTTTAATAATAAGTCAATCCGGAATTGATATGGGAAAAAAATTGTCATCAAAGTGGATGTCTTTTTTAAAATTTTTTGAAAAATATGGTGAAGTTTTAAATGTACCTATTATGAATAAATTGAAACTTCAGCGACAACTTATAAGTTGGGCAAATAAATTATCTTGTGAACTATCTTTGCAAAATGCACAAATTATTATAGAAAAATGCGGAGATAATCTATTGATGTTAAAGCAAGAAATAGAAAAGTTATGCTCATATGCTAATAAAAATGAAATTACACCAGAAATAATAGAAACTGTATTAGTTGAAAATGTAGAAGCAAATGTATTTGAGTTAACAAAAGCGATAAGTGTAAAAAAATATGATCGTGCATTTGAAGTATTGGATATACTATTGAATAAAAAGGAAGAACCAACGACCATACTTTCAATAATGGCATCTTTTTATATTGACAGTTATAGGGTTAAAATAGCTGAACAGAGTGGAAAAACTATTCATGATGTGGCCAAAATTTTTGATTATAAAAATAAAATATTTAGGCTTGAAAATGTAAAGAAATATTTAAGATATATGTCTATTGATTCAATAAGACAGTGCATAAATTTAATTACAGAGACTGATGCACAGTTAAAAAGTTCAAAAATAGATTCTAGATTGTTACTTGAAGAATTAATTACAAAAATATCCAACATTTTAAAATAAGACAAAACCCACAAAAAAATTGACATTGCGATGGATATATGATAAAATGTTAACAATAATTAAAAAGGAGATGGAAATAAATGAAATTAGACGAGTTTAGATATGATGGAACTAAAAAATTTAAAGCGAGCAACTTTGATACAAAAGCTAAAAATTTAACTACGGATAAAGAAATGGTTCTTGAAACTGGTCAATTAAATATGAGAAAGTTAGAAGTTATGCAAGACAGATTTTATGCCCAAAAAAAAGAAGCAATTCTTATAATAATTCAGGCCATGGATGCAGGAGGAAAAGATGGAGCTATTAAGCATGTGATGGGTGGTGTTAATCCGCAGGGTGTTGATGTAGTTAATTTTAAAGTTCCATCTGAAGAAGAATTATCTCATGATTATTTATGGAGATGTGCTAAAAAGTTGCCTGAAAGAGGAAAAATAGGAATATTTAATAGGTCTTATTATGAAGATGTATTAGTTTCAAGGGTCCATAAACTATATAAAAATCAAAATCTTCCGGAACGTTGCAAGACAGATAAAATATTCGAGCAAAGATACGAGCAAATAGCTAATTTTGAAAAATACTTGTGGCAAAATGGAATAAGAGTAGTAAAGTTGTTCTTTAATATTTCAAAGGATGAGCAAAAGAAGCGTTTTTTAAAAAGGATAGATGAAAAAAATAAGAATTGGAAGTTGACTAGGTCCGATTTGGTCGAAAGAAAATATTGGGACGATTATATGAAAGCATATGAAGATGCAATTAATAAAACAGGAACCCCATATGCACCATGGTATGTGGTTCCAGCAGATAAAAAATGGTTTGCAAGATTCTTTTTATCTGAAGTTTTGGTGGATACAATAAACGACATAGATCCACAGTATCCGATATCAACTAAAGATAAACAGAAGAAATTGAATTTGTGTAAAGAATATCTTAACAACGAAGAAAAGTATTTACTTGAAGAAAAATAAATTTAATGAAAAAGTATATGCGATTTTATAAACTTCAAATTGTATATACTTTTTTTTTATGTGATTTTTTGTTATAATAAAAAATAATGATTTTTTATTGGTTATTGTATAAATTAATATGAAAAAATAAAAGAGGTTTTGATATAGAATGTTAAATAGGATAAAGTCAATAGATGATAAAATATTGTTAAACATGAAAAAGTTACATAGAAAAAAAAGAAATAAGGTTATGATTGTTATAACTAAATTGGGCAACAATGGGATGATATGGTTTGCAGTAGCTATTCCATTTTTATTAAACAAAGAATATAGGAATGTTGGAATAAAAATGATATTGGCATTATTATTGAGTGGTTTCATGGGGGAAATTTTAATTAAACATATTGTAGCTAGAGTTAGACCGTCAAAGTTTTTACTTCAAGAGGAAATGTTAATAAAAGAACCAATAACGTATTCTTTTCCATCAGGGCATACATCATCATCTTTTGCGGCATCATGTATTTTAGCGTCATGTTTTGGGCCACTTTCTATACCAGCATTTATTTTTTCTGTATTAATGGGTTTTTCAAGACTATATTTAAGGGTTCATTACCCGACAGATGTTCTGGCAGGTGCAGTGCTTGGCTCGATATGTAGCTTAATAATTAACGTATTTATAACTTTATAATAGGAGTAACTTTGTTGCTCTTATTATTTTTTTATGGTATAATCTATAATGCTAAATTGTGTAATTTTATAAAAATCAAAAAGGAGACGTATTGAGTGAAAATACTAGGTATAGATCCAGGCTATGCAATAGTAGGATATGGTGCTATAGCCTTTAAATCAAATAGATATCAAACAATATGTTATGGAGCAATACAAACAAGTGCTAATACACCTTTTTGTGAACGAATAGAAAATATTTATAATGACATGATTGAATTAATTGGAATAATAAAACCGGATGCAATGGCTATAGAAAAATTATATTTTCAAAATAATCAAAAAACTGCTATAGATGTAGCACAAGCAAGAGGTGTCATATTGCTTAGTGCTAAAATAATGAATGTACCGGTTTTTGAATATACACCATTACAAGTAAAAACAGCAGTGACCGGATATGGTAAAGCAAAAAAACCACAAGTAATGGAAATGACAAAGAGATTACTTGCGCTTGAAAAAATGCCTAAACTTGATGATACAGCAGATGCTTTAGCTATCGCCATATGTCATGCACAGGCTGGAGGTACAAATTTAAGATTGAATATGATGCAAAGGAGACAAATACATAATGTTTTACAGTCTTAGAGGTAAATTAATTAATGTAGATAACTTATCAATAGCTGTGGAATGTGCAGGAGTAGGATATAAATGTAATGTAACACAAAACACATTAAATGAACTTCCAGCCATTGGTGAGAATATTTATATATATACGCATTTAAATGTTAGAGAAGATGCAATGGAGCTTTTTGGTTTTTTAAAAATGGATGAATTAAATTGTTTTAAGTTGTTGACGTCTGTTTCAGGTGTGGGAGCAAAAGTTGGTATAGCTATTTTATCAACTTTAAAATCAGAACAAGTGGCGACGGCAATAGTCTCAGGAGACAGTAAGGTATTGACTATGGCACCTGGCGTAGGAAACAAATTAGCACAAAGGATTATTTTAGAGTTAAAAGATAAAATAGATGGAGAGAAAGCAATAGCAACAGGTAGTCAACAAAGTTTTGCAAAAGTGCCTATGGGCAATGCAAAAGCAGCTGTTAATGCATTGTCTGTGTTGGGGTATTCTCACAGTGAAGCTATGAATGCGGTTTCGCAATTTGATGAGAACTTAACTGTGGAGGAACTTATAAGAAATGCATTAAAATCAATGGCAGGGAGGGTATAAACTTTGGAATTTGATTTTGAAAACAGAATTTTAGATCCAGAAGAAATCCCTGAAGATTTTGATATTGATAATCCGCTAAGACCTAAAAATTTGAATGAATATATAGGTCAAAATAAAGTAAAAGAAAATTTATCAATTTTTATTGAAGCGGCTAAAATAAGAAAAGAACCACTTGACCATGTTTTGTTGTATGGACCTCCAGGTCTTGGTAAGACTACTTTATCAGGTATAATAGCAAATGAAATGAGCGTAAACATTAGGATTACATCAGGACCTGCGATTGAAAAACCAGGGGATTTAGCGGCGCTCTTAACTAATTTAAATGAAGGTGATGTTCTTTTTATCGACGAGATACATAGATTGCCTCGCACAGTTGAAGAAATATTATATCCAGCAATGGAAGATTTTTCGATAGATATAATTACAGGTAAAGGTCAAATGGCAACATCATATCATTTACCATTGCCTAAGTTTACTTTAGTGGGAGCTACAACTAGAGCAGGTCAACTTTCAGCTCCTTTAAGAGATAGGTTTGGTGTAGTTTTGCGACTTGAAATGTATACACCGAAGGAGCTTTCAAAAATAGTAAGTAGAAGTGCCAATATTTTAAATATTGAAATAGATAAAGATGGTGCTCTTGAAATAGCATCAAGGTCACGAGGAACACCTAGAATTGCCAATAGAATGTTAAAAAGAGTACGAGATTTTGCTTTAGTAAAAGGGCAAGGAAAAATTGATTTTGAAACAGCAAAAATGGCTCTTGATAAACTTGAAATAGATGAACTAGGTTTGGACGCCAATGATAGAAGAATGCTAAAGACTATGATTGATTTTTATAAAGGTGGTCCAGTAGGCATTGAAACATTGGCTTCAGCTATTGGTGAAGAGGCTGTTACTATAGAAGATGTATATGAACCATATTTAATGCAAATAGGGTTTATTAGCAGAACACCAAGAGGAAGAATTGCAAATAGAGCAGCATATTTACACTTGGGAATAGAACCAAAGGACGAATAAATAATTTTTTAGGAAGAGAGTATAGCTTTTTATGGGTAGACTTTTTGGAACAGATGGTGCTAGAGGTATAGCAAATACAGAATTAACGTGTGAACTAGCAATGAAAATAGGTATGGCCGCTGCTAGTGTTTTAACAAAGAATAAAAATGAAAGAGCAAAAATTTTAATAGGAAAAGATACAAGACTTTCATCAGACATGTTGGAAGGAGCACTTATTGCCGGAATTTGTTCAGTAGGAGTAGATGTAGTTTGTTTGGGCGTAGTTCCAACTCCAGCTGTAGCATATTTAGTAAGAAAATATAAAGCTGATGCGGGAATTATGATTTCAGCATCACATAATTCATTTGAATTTAATGGAATTAAAATATTTAGTTCGCAAGGGCATAAGTTACCAGATGCTGTGGAAGAAGAAATAGAAAAGATAGTTTTAGGTGAAGTAGAATTAAATTTAAATAATATTAAATATAGCGATATTGGAACAAAAACTTATTTAAAAAGTGCAGTTGATGATTATATTAAACATATAATTACGACTATAGATGGTAATTTAGCAGGACTAAAGGTTGCATTTGACTGTTCAAATGGTTCAGCATCTAGAACAGCCGGCAAATTATTTTCAGCTTTGGGAGTAGAATGTGTAATGCTAAACAATACTCCTGATGGAATTAATATAAATGATAATTGTGGTTCAGTTCACATAGATAATTTAGCAGAATATGTAAAGATGCATGACTTTGATGCAGGTATTGCATTTGATGGAGATGCAGACAGATGTTTAGCAGTTGATAATAAAGGTAATATCATTGATGGTGACTTTATTATGGCAATATGCGCAAGAGCCTTAAAACAACAAGGCAAATTAAAAAGAGACACTGTAGTTGGCACAGTTATGACTAATATGGGATTTAACCGTTTTTGTAGCTATAATGAACTGAATTTTGTGGCTACCAAAGTAGGAGATAGATATGTATTAGAAGAAATGTTAAAGGAAAATTATAATTTTGGAGGAGAGCAATCAGGCCATATTATTTTCTTGGATTATTCTACAACTGGGGATGGGCAACTTACAGCTGTTCAACTTTTAAGTATCTTAAAAAATGAAAATAAGCCGTTTTCTGAAGTTGCTGGTATAATTAAAAAGTTTCCTCAAGTTATGATAAATGTAAAAATAAGCAATGAGGGTAAAATGAATTTTTATAATGACCTTGAAATAAAAAGTGCAATAGAAAATGTAAAAAATGAATTTACATCAACTGATGGCACTGCAAATACTGGGAGAATTTTAGTTAGAACTTCGGGTACAGAACCTTTGGTAAGAGTTATGCTTGAAGGAGAAGATTTAGACAAAATCACAAAACTTGCCAATAAAGTAGCGGAATTAATAAAAGAAAGATTAAATTAAGGGAGAAAAAAATTGAGAGTATCAAATTGGAAAGACTACGAGCTAATAGATGCGTCTAATGGAGAACGTTTAGAGCGTTGGGGAGATATTATTTTAATAAGACCAGACCCTCAAATTATATGGAACACACCAAAAGAAAATCCTTTATGGAAAAATGCACATGCAATATATCATCGTTCTAATACAGGCGGCGGCTCATGGCAAGAATTAAAAAAAATGCCTAAAATGTGGTCTATAAGGTACAATGACTTAAAATTCAATTTAAAAATGATGGGTTTTAAGCATACAGGAATATTTCCGGAACAAGCAATTAATTGGGATTTTGTATCACAAAAGATAAAAAAATCAACAAAACCTTTAAAAGTACTTAATTTATTTGGTTATACCGGAGCAGCAACATTATCTGCAGCTAAAGCTGGTGCAAATGTATGCCACGTTGATGCATCTAAAGGGATGGTAAGCTGGGCAAAAGAAAATGCAGCAGCATCGTTATTGTCAGATAAACCAATTCGTTGGCTTGTAGATGATTGTGTAAAGTTTGTGCAACGAGAAATAAGACGAGGCAATAAATATGACGGTATAATTATGGATCCACCATCTTATGGAAGAGGTCCTGGCGGTGAAGTATGGAAACTTGAGGAACAATTATTCTTTCTTGTAAACTTATGTATGGAAATTATGAACAAAGACGCAAAATTTTTAGTTTTAAATTCATATACTACAGGGCTATCACCTGCAGTTATGCAAGCACTTTTAGAAGTTACCGTTAAAAAGAACTTTGGTGGGACTGTGTCATGCGATGAAATTGGATTACCGGTTACACAACAAAAAGTTATTTTACCCTGTGGTTCAACAGCAATATGGGAAAGTATTGATTAAGGGAATGTTGATTTATGGAAAAGTTTATAGACGTTGTAGATTTAAAATTTCAATATGATGAAGATAATAAAATAAACACTCTGGATGGAATTAATTTAGAAATAAAAAAAGGTGAATTTTTAACAATATTAGGTCATAATGGAAGTGGCAAATCTACCTTAGCCAAACAATTAAATGCTATGATAACACCGTCTTCTGGAGATGTATTTGTGAAAGGAATAAATACAAAAGACGAGTCAAAAATGTATGATATAAGAAGTACAGTTGGGCTAGTATTACAAAATCCAGATAATCAAATTGTATCAAGTATAGTCGAAGAAGATGTAGCTTTTGGGCCAGAAAATCAAGGAATAGAGCCAAGATTAATAAGGAAACGGGTAGACGAAGCTTTAAAAGCAGTTGATATGTATGAATTTAAAAATGCAGCAACTTATAATTTATCTGGAGGACAAAAACAAAGGGTTGCTATAGCGGGGATTATAGCGATGCAACCGGAATGTATAGTCCTAGATGAACCTACTGCTATGCTTGATCCGAGAGGCCGGCAAGAGGTTTTAAAGACTATAAAGGAATTAAATAAAGAAAAGGGAATAACAATAGTTCTAATAACACATTATATGGATGAAGCAATCAATTCAGAAAGAGTAGTGGTTATGAATGAAGGAAAAATTGTTGCTGATGATAAACCTATAAATATTTTTTCAAATATTGATTTTTTGAAAAAATATAAATTATCTGTTCCACAATCTACAGAATTAATATATAGGTTAAGTCTAATGGGATTTGATTTACCAGATGGAATATTAAATGAAGAAGATTGTGTAGATGCATTAAAAATGCTACTAAAAAAGAACGAAAATTGAAATTTATATCATATCATATAAAGGCCAAAGGAGTATGTGAGTCCTTTGGTCAAGGTTATATATAAAGTCTTTTATATATGTAAAGCGTATTTTAGGGAGGACACTTAATGTCGCAGATAGAAATAAAAAATTTATCATATATTTATTCTTATGGCACATGTATGGAAAAAAAAGCTATTAATAATGTAAGTGTCAATATGAATAAAGGTGAATTTATCGGATTAATTGGTCGAACAGGCTCGGGAAAATCTACATTTATAAAACAATTAAATGGTCTTTTAAAGCCAAGCAAAGGAACCATCCTTTTAGATGGAGAAAATATATGGAAAGAGCCTAAAAAAATACGAGATGTAAGATTTAAAGTGGGGTTGGTTTTTCAATATCCTGAACACCAATTATTTGAAGAAACGGTATATAAGGATATAGCATTTGGTCCTACCAATATGGGGTTATATTCACAGGAAATCAATGAAAGAGTATATGATGCTATTTGCTTTGTAGGGTTAAGTCAGGAATTATTAAATAAGTCGCCATTTGAATTATCAGGGGGAGAAAAAAGAAGAGTGGCAATAGCGGGCGTTATAGCTATGGATCCAGAGGTTCTGATATTGGACGAACCTACAGCGGGGCTGGATCCACAAGGACGAGAGCAGTTATTAACCCAAATTAATAAATATCATAAAGAAAAAGGAAAAACAGTTATATTGGTTTCGCATAATATGGAAGATATAGCAAGTTTTGCAGATAAAGTAATGGTTTTAAATGATGGTAAGTTGGTGAAGTTTGGAACTACGAAATCTGTATTTTCAAATCCAAATGAATTAGAGCAAATAGGCTTGCAAGTACCACAAATAACAAGAATAATGTCTTGTTTGAAAGATGAAGTTCCTGAGATGGGTGATGGCATATTGACAGTAGATGAAGGAATTAAAGAAATATTAAAAGTTATTTCAAAGAGGAGAAATATTAATGCTTAATAATATTACTTTGGGGAGATATTTCCCGGGAAATTCAATAATACATAAAGTTGACCCAAGAGTAAAAGTTATATTAATGATAGTAATGTTATCATTGGTATTTTTAGCGTCTAATTATATATCATTTTTGATTATAACATTAAGTGTGGTAGGTGCAATTGTTATGTCAAAAATAAGATTAAAGACTTATTTTAAAAGTATGAAATTTATTTTATTTATTATTTTATTTACAAGTATTTTAAATATTTTTTATGCAAAGGGTTCACCATTATTTACAGTGGGTCCAATAGTGATAACAAAGGAAGGTCTTAATAATAGTGTATTTGTTGCAATAAGGTTAATTATGTTAATTTTAATAAGTTCTTTATTAACTTTTACAACATCTCCCAATGATTTGACGGATGCACTAGAACGCATTATGAAACCTTTGGGTATTTTTAAAATAAAAACACATGAATTGGCTATGATGATGACAATAGCATTAAGATTTGTTCCGACATTATTAGAAGAAACAAATAAAATAATAGACGCTCAAAAAGCAAGAGGTGCTGATATGGAAAGCGGAAATATAATAAGCAAAATTAAATCATTAATACCTATATTGGTTCCGCTTTTTATTTCTTCATTTAGAAGAGCATATGATTTAGCATTAGCAATGGAATGTAGATGCTATAATGGAGGAGTAGGAAGAACTCGCATGAAAATATTACGTATAAAGTGGTTTGACGTAATGTTAAGTTTATTTATATGTATAATAAGCATTATGGTTTTATTAAGTAATGTCTATTTTCAGGTGGTGACAATATGAGAAATATATTGTTAACACTTTGTTATGACGGAAGTAACTATCATGGATGGCAAATACAAAAAAATGCTTTAACTGTACAAGAAGTTTTCCAAAAGTCTTTATATAATATTATACAAGAAAATGTTGACATAAAGGGTTGCAGTAGGACGGATGCAGGAGTACATGCTAATATGTATTGTGTTAGCATGAAGATTAACTCAGATATACCATGTGAAAGATTAAAAATGGCTATTAATAGATTTTTGCCTGATGATGTAGCAGTCACTTCAGTTAAGGAAGTGCCGATGGATTTTCATGCAAGGTATTCATGTATAGGAAAAGAATACATATATAAGATTTGGAATGAACCGGTAAGAAACCCATTTTTAAATGGACGAGCTTTACATTATTGGTATCGTCTTGATATAGATAAATTGAACAAAGCTGCAGTTAATTATATTGGTAAGCATGATTTCACATCATTTTGTACATTAGACAATAGGGACCCAGACAATATGGTACGTACAGTAAAAAACTTTTCAATTGAAAAAGATAATGGTTTAGTTACTATGAGAGTTAGTGCAGATGGATTTTTGTATAATATGGTTAGAATTATGGTAGGAACTCTTTTGCGTGTAGCTATGGGTAAAATGGAACCTGATGATATAAAAGACGTATTGCTTCAAAAAGATAGAGCAAAAGCAGGCCCAACCGCGGTTCCTTACGGATTATACTTAAATAAAGTATTTTATGATGAAATAAATCCTTTAAAAGTGGAGGAAAAAATTTATGCTAAAGAAATCAAGTAAAAAAAGATACTATAAAAAGTTATATAAATATAAAACAAATTTTTTACAAGTAAATAATACATTAAAAAAGATAAAATGTTTTTTTAGCAGGGTATTTAATAAATTGCCTAAAAAGGTAATAAAATCATTTATTATATTAATATGTAGTTTTTTATTTGTAATAATTTTTATTAATAGAGAAAAGCTTTCCCCGGATTATATAAGTGCTTTTTTTGAGGATATAATTGTACAAAATCAACATGGAGCAGGCTATCCATATAAGATAAATGGAAATAAAGTTATGAGTCAAAATTTTAAAAACATTAATAATAATGCATTTGTCATTAGTGATACAACCTTTGTAAGCTTAAATGCCTCAGCGAAAGAGATGAATAAAAAACAACACTGTTATCAAACTCCAATGATTAAGGTGAATGACAATAGAGAAATAATTTATGATTTAGGTGGAAAACATGCAGAAATAATGAGCAAATCCAAATCATTACATACAGTAGAGCTAGAAAATAATATAATATCAGCAGCAGCTTCAAACAATGGAATTTACGCAATAGCAACAGAATCCAATGGCTTTTTAGGTCAATTAACTGTATTTTCAAAGGACGGCAAAGATATATATTATAAGTATAATTTTGCAGATCATTATATTACCGATATTGCATTAAGTGATAATGGAAAATCAGCAGCAGTATGTGGATGCAGTGCACAGGAAGGGTCATTAGTCTCAACAGTGTATGTATTTGACTATAAAAATGAGGTACCTAAATTAAAATTAGATTATAAAGATAATATGTTTATACGAATAGAATATTTATCAAATGGGAATATTGTAGCAGTAGGAGATAGACTATTAAGCGTAATAAATGTTAATAATGGAGAAAAAAAAGACTATGATTATGAAAATAAAACTCTTATAACTTTCGACATTAATAAAAAAGAAGGAATACTTTTATCACTGTCTTTATCAGAAGATGGAAATAATACTCATATGATATTAATAAATAAGTCTGGAAAGGTAGAAAACATCATCAATACTGAGAACACTATAAAATCAGTAAGTTATAAATCAGGAAAAATAGCGGCTTTATCTTATGAAAATTTATATATTTATAATTCATTTGGAAAAAATTTAAAAACCATAGCAGCAGGAAATGATGCAAGAAAAGTTAATTTATCTTCAGGAAGAACTGCATATATATTAGGGATAACAGAAATTAGAAGAGTGAAGTGCTAAAAGAAAAAGAACAAAATTGCTGTCAATATCGACATATTTTGATAATAATATTGATTTTTTTTAATGATTATGATAAGATTGTGTTAAAGGTAATTATTAATTGAGAAAATAAGGGTGATATTTCCATGGGGATTTTATTTGACTTTGTATTTTTGGGTATAGCTTTATTTTTTTTATGGGTTGGATTAAAAAATGGTTTTTTAAAGTCAATTGTAGGATTTATTTTAATGCTGTTTTCAACTTTTTTGTCGTATATTTTTTCACCTATATTAGCCCAAAAATATTTTGAAAATTTTATGTATAACGATTTAATTAATAAAGTAAATACTATTTTATGTGAAAATGGTAATATGGAAACAAATCCTTTTAATCGTTGGTTTAACTATATAAATAATATACCGGGATTTATAAATAATGATTTGTCAAAATACGGAATAAATGCTGAAGAAGTTTTAATTATTTTACAAAAACCGGAAAATAAGGCGGAACATATAATTAAGCTTTTTGAACCAATAATAATTGATATGATTACAATGTTTATGTTCTTTTTTATATTTATAATTGCGTTTTTTATTTTAAAAATTGTATTTAAGTTAATATTACATTTACCTAAATTGCCTATTGTTGGAACATTAGACTCATTTTTAGGTCTATGTGTAGGAGGATTAAAATTTTTAATCTTTACTTTTATAATAGCATTATTAATAAAAGGAATATCATTACTCGCACCCGAACAGTATATAACAAATGCTATAAACAATGCGATAAGTGAATCTACAATATGTAATCAAGTATATAACATAAATATAAATATTCTGGAAGAGTATTTATTAAAAAATTAATATTCGTTAATTAGAAAGAGAGTGGTTAGTGTGGAGGTTTTTAAAAGAGAAAATTTTAACATACCAAACATGCTATCTTTTATTAGAATTATAATAATTATTCCATTTATAATATATTTTTTAAATGATGAGTATTTATCTGCAGCTTTAATGTTAGTAATATCAGGGCTTAGTGATATGTTTGATGGAATTATAGCAAGAAAATTAAATCAAATAACAAAGTTAGGTAAAGTGCTTGACCCAGTAGCAGATAAGTTAACGCTGACGGCAGTTGTTATTTGTATGGGAATAGAGTTTCCTGAAATAGTGCCGTTAGTAATTATATTAATTTTAAAAGACTTATCAATGCTAATAGCAGGTAGCTTTTTATTAAAAAAAGAAATAGAACCTCCTGCGGCCAAATGGTATGGAAAACTATCGACAATTTTTTTCTATATATCTGTTATAATTATAGTTGGATTAAAAGCTATATGGGGGATAACCAATCCAACATTATCGGTAGTTTTATTATCGATAACGGCAATATTAATGTTTTTTGCATTATTTAAATATTTTGTTATTTTTTTAGATTTAATACGCAATGATGCAATATGTGAAAAAAGTAAATAAATTTTAATTTTTAAGTTAAGGAGAAAAGTATTATGATGCTATGTTCACGGTGCAAAAAAAGACCTGCAATGGTATTTATAGCAGCAGAAAAAGGTGAGACACAACCACAAGGTTTGTGCTTGACTTGTGCAAAAGAAATGGGAATAAAACCGCTTGATGATATTATGAATAAGATAGGGGTATCACAAGAAGATTTTGAAAACATGGCGGAACAAATGGGCTCTTTAATGAATATTGAAAATGAATCAGGTCAAGACTATGAAGATTTAATATCTGGAGGAGCAGCAACTTTTCCTTTCTTAAAAAGTGTATTTTCAGATTCATCAACAGAAAATATTGGGAGTAATGAAAAAGGGCAAAAAAGAAAAAAGAGGAAGCATTTAGAGTTATATTGCTATAACCTTACAGAAAAGGCTAGAAAAGGTGAACTTGACTGTGTAATAGGCAGAGATAAAGAAATTGCTAGGACCATACAAATTTTAAGCAGGAGAACAAAAAATAATCCATGCCTAATAGGAGAACCTGGTGTTGGAAAAACAGCAATAGCAGAAGGTTTAGCTATTGCAATATCACAAGCTAAGGTACCGATGAGATTACAGAATAAAGAAATATACTTGCTTGATTTAACAGCTTTAATAGCGGGCACTCAATTTAGGGGTCAATTTGAAAGTAGGATAAAGGGCTTAATAGATGAAGTTAAAGAAGCAGGAAATATAATTTTATTTATAGATGAAGTTCATAATTTAGTGGGAACAGGAGAAACTGAGAGCAACTCAATGAATGCTGCTAATATTTTAAAGCCTGCACTTTCAAGAGGAGAAATACAAGTTATTGGAGCAACTACTTTTGCAGAGTATAGGAAATATATTGAAAAAGATTCTGCATTAGAGAGACGTTTTCAACCAATTACAATAGTTGAGCCTTCTATAGATGACACAATAGACGTTTTAAATGGAATAAAATCTTATTATGAAACTTATCATAGGGTAAGTATTCCTAATAAATTAATACGAAAAATGGCAGTTTTATCTGAACGTTATATAACAGATAGATTTTTGCCGGACAAAGCAATAGACTTAATGGATGAATCAAGTGCATATGCTTCGCTTAGAAATGTTGCGATGGAAGAGTATGACAATCTTTTTAATAAATTAAATGAACTAAAAAAACAAGAAACGAAACTTATGCCACCGGAGTCAGAAAGTGTAGATTATGAAAAGTTAGCAGAAGTTAGGTCAAAGATGGCAAAAATTGATGAGCAAATGAAAAAGCTATCGTCAACGGCTTTTGGTGCGAGTGTTACAGAAGACGATGTAGCACATGTTATAGAACTATGGACAGGAATACCGTCTTCAAAAATCAAGGAAAATGAATTAAAGAAGCTTTCAAACATAGAAGAGAGTTTGAAAAGTAAAATTATAGGTCAAGATAAAGCAATAAAAGCAGTAGCATCAGCAATAAAAAGAAACCGAGTAAAAATTAGTCCTAGAAGGAGACCAGCATCGTTCATCTTTGTAGGTCCGACAGGAGTTGGAAAAACAGAACTAGTTAAAGTTTTATCAAAGGAATTATTTGACAGTCCGGAAACTCTTATTAGATTAGATATGTCTGAGTTTATGGAGAAACATTCAGTGTCAAGAATAATTGGGTCACCTCCAGGATATGTAGGGTATGATGAGTCTGGGCAAGTGACAGAAAAAGTAAGAAGAAGACCATATTCTGTACTTTTATTTGATGAAATAGAAAAAGCACATCCAGATGTAATGAATATTTTATTGCAGATTTTAGATGAAGGTAAAATAACAGACGCTCAAGGAAGGCAGGTTAACTTTGAAAATACTATAATAGTCATGACCTCTAATGCAGGCAGTGATAAAAAAGATGGAGCAATGGGATTTGCAAAAAGTCAAGATGATTTAGCAGAAGAAAAAGTAAAAAAAGCATTGTCGGAATTTTTGCGCCCAGAGTTTTTAAGTAGAATAGATGAAATAATAGTATTTAAAAATTTAACTAAGGAAGATTTTGAAAAAATAGCGAAGTTAATGTTAAATGAGTACAAAGAACTTTTATTAGAGCGTGAAATTAACTTATCTTATGATGAACAAGTGTTAAAATGGTTAGCAAAAAAATCATTTGGAGGGAAAAGTGCAGCAAGAGATTTAAGAAATTTAATTCGTCGTCAAATAGAAGAAAGAATAGCTTCAGAGTTAATAGATAATTATAATAATGATGTTAATGATATTGTCTTTTATGTAGAAAACAATAATCTAAAAGTGAAAAATATATAATTTTTTATTGTTTGCACTTGACTTTGTTATTGAAATTTGATATAATTTGAAAAAGAAAGGAGTTGTTTTTATGAAAAAAGATAAAAAAGGTAGAGTGGATTTAAGTGAAGAAAATCTCTCCAATGTATCGGGTGGAGTAATGATCAAAGGAATGGCCAAAGGAATAGCCAAAGTTTGTGGGGGACCAATATATGCAAACTGTGCAAAGTGTGGAAAAAGGTTTCAAGCTGGAAATGGAGGAGTAAACCATGCGGTATATCCGCTTGCTACTGTTTGTCCGAAATGTGCACAAAAAGCAAAATAATTATAAGGGAAAGGGGTATTTAGTACTCCTTTCCTTTATGTAATATAAAGGTTATTTTTTAGTAATAATAAATATAATTTGTATATGTGCATAATTGAAAAAGTATAAAACAATATAGTAATATATTAATAAAAAATTTTTTTTATTTTTTTTCAGAAAAATGTTGACATTTATACAAATAATGTGATAGAATATAACTCGTCGATGAGATGCGGGTGTAGTTCAATGGTAGAACTCCAGCCTTCCAAGCTGGTCGCGTGGGTTCGATTCCCATCACCCGCTCCATGATTTATTAATTTGCGCCAATAGCTCAGCTGGATAGAGCAACTGCCTTCTAAGCAGTAGGTCAGGGGTTCGAGTCCCTTTTGGCGCGCCAGATATGGTGGGTATAGCTTAGTTGGTTAAAGCGCCAGTTTGTGGCACTGGAGACCGTCGGTTCGAATCCGACTATCCACCCCACCAAAATGAATAATGGGGTGTAGCCAAGCGGTAAGGCAACGGACTTTGACTCCGTCACTCGCTGGTTCGAATCCAGCCATCCCAGCCATTTAATTTAGTACGAGCCATTAGCTCAGTTGGCAGAGCACTTGACTTTTAATCAAGGTGTCCGGGGTTCGAATCCCCGATGGCTCACCAAAAAAGCTACCTAAGTAAAGGTTGCTTTTTATTTTGTGAGGGTAAAATTTAATACGAGCCATTAGCTCAGTTGGCAGAGCACTTGACTTTTAATCAAGGTGTCCGGGGTTCGAATCCCCGATGGCTCACCAAAAAGCATCCTTTCATAAAGGATGCTTTTTTTTTTAACGACCAAGTATAATATTTTAAGTTTGTTTTTTATAATAAACTTATAAAAATAATTTTTATCGTTTATAATATAAGGGAACTTAAAAGATTTAAGAGAAAAGATGTGCAGTTACGTGAATAAAATTAAAATAAAGGATTTTACTATTTTTAACTTTAGTGGCATATGTTATGTTTTTATTGAAATGATGTGGAGAGGCTATTCACACTATTCAATGTTTTTTACTGGAGGTTTGTGTTTTTTAATTTTATATAAAATTTATAAAAAACATAGAGAAATAAGTTATTTAAAAAAATATATAATAGCAAGTATAGTAATTACATTTATAGAGTTTTTTGTTGGATTTATATTTAATATAATATTGAAACAAAAAGTTTGGAATTATTCTAATATGCCATTTAATATATATGGACAAATATGTTTAATATATTCTTTTTTGTGGGGCTTTGTAGGAATATTTATAGATTATTTAGTAAATTGTAAGCATACTATAAAAACGAGTAAATTTAGGTCAATAAAACAATAAATTTTTATTTTATAATTATTATTGTAAAAAGTAATACAAAAAATAAATAAAGTCTCAGAGTTAACGGAGACTTTATTTATTACGCAGTTTTTTAAAAAAGGAAGTAAGTATCTGAGAAGATTCATCTTTTAATATGCCACTAGTTAATGCTGGAATATGATTATATTTATAGTCCAATATATTTATTACAGAACCACAAGAACCTGATTTTAAGTCAGAAGTTCCAAAAATTACACGTTTTATTCTAGAGTTAATAATAGCACCGATACACATGGGGCAAGGTTCAAGGGTTACAAATAGTTCGCAGTCCCATAAACGCCACCCGCCAAGAACCTTGCATGCATTGTCGATAGCTTCTATTTCAGCATGATAAAGGGCATTTTTACCGAGTTCTCGCCTATTACGTCCAGTAGCGATTATATTATTATTTTTTACAATGACAGCACCAACGGGAACTTCACCTTCGCAGTATGATATCATAGCAAGTTTTAAAGCTTCATTCATAAAGTAGTTATCCATTGAAGTCAACTTTCAATTCGCCCCAAACTAATAAAGCTGAAAACAATGTAAGCTAACATTAATAACATACCGGGAGTGAAAATAAATGCAATTAACCGTTCAGATAGTTTTAAAGATGTTTTATTATAAGATAATGATGTAAGAGAAAAGTAACTAGAATCAATTTTTCTGTAATGAAAAAACAAATAAATTGCCAATAAAATAATAATTAATTGAAAAGCATTGAATAAAATTACAAATAAGTTATTTTGAAAAAGATCTTTAAATAATGAACTAAAAGTAGAAAAAGCGTTTAAAAATGAATGTAATAATATGGTGGTCCATAATGATTTAGTTTTTATTAATACAAATCCAAAATATAATCCGATTAAAAAAGCATAAATAAATTGTTCGATATTTGCATGTATTAATCCAAACAATATAGCTGAAATGAATATAGCAAATTTATCCCCATATTTTCTTAATAATCCTAAAATTACACCGCGACAAACGAATTCTTCTACAATAGGAGCGACGATAACTGTAAAAAATAATAAATTAGGTTGACTCAAGTTATCAGGTTGAAGCGAATATACATGATTATTTTTAAGAAATTCAGAAACGATATTAGTGATAAATCCAGCTAATAAACATAATGGAAATCCTATTATAATATAAGGGAAAAAATGCTTTTTAGGCTTTTTAAATAAAGTTATATATTTAGAATCAGTGGGGCATAATTTTATTAAAAGAAAAAAGATTAAAAAAAAGCATATGAATTGAATTAGTAAAAGCAAGCTATCTTTAGTTTTATCTACAGAAATTAATAATGTAATTAATACATAAGAAATTATAGTTAGGCAATAAGCAAACCCGATTTTATTTGAAATAGATCGGAGTGCTTTTTTTTCTTTTATTTTACGATTATTATCCATTTTTAAGGTTACCTTTCTATTTTTTATTTATAATTTTATCTGCCGCTAACATTACTCCTAATTTACCACTGTGAAAATTAAGGGCACCTTGCATAAATACAGCATAAGGCTCACGCAATGGAGCATCAGCAGAAAGTTCTATTGAGGCACCTAAAGTAAAGGCACCGGCAGCCATTATAACTTTATTGTCATATCCAGGCATATCCCAAGGTTCGGGCTTAACAAAGGAATCAACAGGAGCACCACTTTGAATTCCCTGACAGAATAAAATTAAGTCTTCCGGGTTACCTAATTTTAATACTTGTATTATATCGGTACGAGGGTCACAATAGCGAGGAGCCACCTCATATCCTAAATTTTCAAATAAAGCGGAGGTGAATATAGCTGTTTTTAATGCTTCACCGGTCACATGGGGAGCATTAAATGCACCCATAAAAAGTTCTCTGCTAGTTCCAAGAGTAGCGCCGACTTCTCTGCCGGTGCCAGGTGTGGTTAAACGATAAGAACACATTTCAACTAAATCTTCACGTCCAGCTATGTATCCACCGGTTGGGGCAATACCTCCGCCGGGATTTTTTATTAATGAACCGGCCATAAGATCAACTCCATTTGCCAAAGGTTCATCATAACCAACGAATTCACCATAACAGTTATCTAACATAACAATGCAATTAGGAGCTTTTCGTTTAGCAATTTCAGCTACTTTTTTTATTTCACTTACAAATAAGGAAGGCCTTAAATTATATCCACGAGATCTTTGCAAATAAACCATTTTTATTTCCGAGGTAATATTTTTTTCTATATTTTTAAAGTCAAGTAAACCGTTGTCATTCAAAGGTATTTCTTTATAATTAATGCCAAACTCTTTTAATGAGCCGGAACAGTTTTTATTTATACCAATTACACCTTGAAGTGTATCATAAGGAGTTCCAGTTACACTTAAAATAGTGTCACCGGGGCGCAAAACTCCAAAAAGTGCAACAGTTAAAGCATGAGTACCACACACAAAATTATGACGGACTAAAGCATCTTGAGCATTAAATATTTGAGCATAGACTTTGTCAAGAGTATCACGACCGCGGTCACCGTATCCATAACCGGTAGATCCTGAGAAATGGCTTTCGCTGACACCGTTGTCTATAAAAGCTTTTAGTACTTTTTGCTGATTATATTCAGTCATTTTATCTATCTTTTTAAATTCATCAGAACAAATTTCCATAGTTTTTTCGGATAAATTTTTTATTTTTTCACTTATATTGAACATCAAGACTTTCAAATCTCCTTTAATAGTTAATTACCACAAATTTCTTTTGCTAAATTTTGTATCAATTTTTGAGTTTCAAATATATCATCCACACATATCATACCACAGGACGTATGAAGATACCTACATGGTAAAGATATAGCAATAGTTTTGACGCCATTGCGAGAAGTATGAATTGCGCCAGCATCATTACCGCCAGAAACAGCAGATTTTATTTGTACTTTTATATTATTTTTTGAAGCGCATTGTAGAGCTAAATTATAGTATTCACGATTATAAATAGTACTTTTGTCCATAAAAGATATAACTGCACCTTGACCTAGTTTGCATACTTGCTTTTCAGCAGGAGTATTTTTGACATCTGCAGCAGTTGTAGCTTCTACTACAATGGCAGCATTAGGATTAACATCAAAAGCAGCAACTTTTGCACCACGAAGTCCTATTTCTTCTTGTACAACAAAAGAGAAATACATATCGAAAGGAAGGTCATTTTTTATTAAGTTAATTAAAATAAAACAACCAATTCTATCATCAATTGCTTTTGACTTTACCATATTATTTTCTAATGTATAATTAGAAGTAAAACACACACTATCTCCTAATGAAACATACTGTAAAGCTTCTTCTTTATTAGTAGCTCCAATATCTATATATAATTCGTCTAATGAAACTTTCTTTTGACGTTCATCTTGAGATAAAAGATGAATCGGTTTTAACCCAATAACTCCAGGAATATTATTTTCACCGATAACCACAGCTTTTCCACAAATAGTTTTTATGTCTATTCCACCTACAGTATTAAACTTTAACAAGCCATCTTCTGTTATATAAGTTATAATAAATCCAACTTCATCCATATGTGCAGATATCATAAGTTTTTTTGCAGGTTTATTTTTTCCTTTTTTAAATGCAATGATATTTCCAAGATTATCGATTTTTATATTATCTACAAATTGAGAAATTTCAGAGAATATAATATCTGATATCATAGTTTCATTTCCGGAAATGCCATAAGCATTACATAGTGTTTTTAATAGATCTAAATTATTCATTATTAGCATCTCCTTTTAAAATATAGTTGGCTAAAAGTTTTGCAGTATATTTTATGTCAACAGTATCTATTACTTCAACAGGAGTATGCATATAACGTAAAGGAATTGATAAAATTCCACCTGGAATGCCATTTTTTGAAGTAGTAATAACATCGGCGGTGGTACCGGTAGATGAATTCATTATTTCAAGTTGATAAGGAATATTGTTTTCCTTAGCTAAATTTATTAATTTATTTGATATTTTACGTGAAAGTGAAGGAGCAATACCTATCATTGGACCATGTGATAAAGTGCCGCATTTTTCATTTGGTACATTCGGCTGGTTAGCAAAACTGACATCAACAGTTATAGATTCAGTCGGTTCTATGGAAAATGCAGCAGTTTTAGCACCTAAAGAGCCTATTTCTTCTTGCGTACTAAATAAAAATGTTGCACAGCAGTCAAGCTTTTGAGAATTTAATATTTTTATACATTCTATCAAAGCAGCAGTTCCGGCTCTATTATCAAGGGCAGGTGCAGTTATCTTAGTACCTATAAGTTTTTGAGGATTTGTTGAAAAAGATATATAATCTCCCACAGATACAATATCCATTAAATCGTGCTTGGATAACCCAGTATCGATAAACAAAGATTCAGTTTTTTCAAACGATTTAGAGTCATTTGAAGATAAATGTGGAGGAGTACTGCAAACTATACCGGTAATAATTGACTTACCATGAATATATACAGTTGAACCAGGAAGAACACGACAATCTATTCCCCCACATGGAGCAATGCTTATAAATCCGTCGTTATCTATTGATGTAACAATCATACTAATTTGATCGATATGTGCATCTATCAAAATATGTTTTTTAGAGCCTTTTTGACCAATTTGACAGATAACATTATAGTTTTTATCAATATAAACATTATTAGTATATTGTAAAAGTTCTTTTTTTATAATATTTGAAATATGAGTTTCATTTCCGGAACCACTAAACCCAGTGCATAATTTACATATTAATTCATTTATCATATTGTTTTAGTTTCCTTTCATAGTTATTTTATAGTAAAAAAGAAGGGGCACCGCAGTCCGTTTTAATCTTTTATAAAAGATTAAAACGGACAAATTAAAGAAACATATTAATATGTTTCTTTACTCAATATTCTAAAAAAATATTGAGTGCGGTGCCGAAATAGATTAGCAATATTTTATAATTTATTTACTAATTCTTTAAAATGCCAACCTCTTTGCATAAAATTGTCATAAAGATCAAAGCTGGCACAAGCAGGGGATAAAGAAACAATATCTCCTGGTACAGCATTTTTATTAGCCATACATATAGCCTCATTCATATCTTTTACCATAATAATTTTAAGTGATTCAGGGTCAAATTTAGATGAATTTATAACAGACTCACGGATTTTATTTGATGTTTGCCCCATGAGTATTAATACTTTTACTTTATCTATTATAGCAGGTCCCAAAGTATCGAATGGAATTTTTTTGTCATAGCCACCGGCAATTAGGATAATTTTTTGATTAAACAAAGATAAGGTTCCACAGATTGTACGAGTTGGACTAGAAGCAATGGAATCGTTATAATATTTTACATTATTTATTTCACGAACAAACTCTGTTCGATGTTCAACTCCGTTAAAGTTTTTAGCAACATAACGAATAGAATCAATTGAAACATCATCTATAACAGCACAAATAGCGGCCATATAATTTTCAATATTATGTTTACCGGGAATACGTATTTCATTTACATTTAATATAGGCTCAAAAACGCCATTTTTTGCAAAATATATTATGTTATCTGATAAAAATACTCCATTGTCACATTTACCATTGCTGAAAAATAAAGTTTTGCCTCTAATAAAATTAGAAAAGTTTTTAGTAATTTCATTATCCATATTAAGTATAGCGGTAGAAAAAGCATTTTGATGTAATATTATATTTTTTTTAGCATCAATATATTCAGACATATCTTTATGTACATCTAAATGATTAGGAGAAAGGTTTGTAACAACAGCAACATCTGGGCTTTTTCTCATAGAAATTAATTGAAAGCTAGATAATTCTACAACAGCAATATCATCCTCGTTAATAGTTTCAATTATAGGCAAAAGAGGTTTACCTATGTTTCCACCAATATGAACACATTTACCTTCTTGTTTTAAAAATTCAGAAATAATAGTAGTGGTAGTAGTTTTGCCATCGCTACCTGTAACTGCAATAATCTTACAAGGGCATAAATCGAAAAACACTTCCATTTCGGATGTTACAATTATTCCCTTATTTTTAGCTTCAATTAACTCAGGAGTTGAAATTTTTAATCCAGGGGTTCTAAAAATGATATCAACGTTGAGGTCTTTAAGATAATCTTTACCAAGCTTAAAGTTTACGACAAATGGTTTAAGATTTTCTATAATATCAGGAATTTGCGATGCAGGCTTAGAATCACATGCAGTAATTATAGCACCTTTTTGACTAAATAATTTTATAAGAGGTAAGTTACTAGTTCCAATACCACAGAATGCAATTTTTTTATTTTTTATGTTGTTAAAAAATCTTTTAATATTAGTAGGCATTATAGTTTATCCCTTCGTGAATATAATTATATTTTTATATTATTATACATTTTTATAATATAAATATCAATGCATGATAGATTATAAAAAGATTTTGATGAATTTAAAATTTGAATAATAAATACCAACAAAAATCATAGTATACAGATTAAAAGTGTAAAAAAAGTGTAACAATTAATGACACAAATACCCTTGTCAGAAAGAAAGGTTACTTGTAACTATAATGCAAAACAAACAAATAGTAAATATAAAAATATTGATTGTTTGTTTGATAAGGAGAAAATAATCTTATTTTCTATTACGGAATTATAAGGAGATTTTTATGCTGTATAATATGAACATGATTTTGGTTCGACATCAAAATCGTTTTATAAAAGTTTATTTTTTAAACTAAAAAATGTAAAAAACAAAAAGGAGAATATTTTATGAAAAAGGTAAATTCAATGAAAAAAAAGGTAATATCAACAGGTTTGGCGATAAGCATGTTGGTTTCATCAGTAGGAGTTTCACAATGTTTCGCAGATGATGGTAAAAGCTTGCCAGAAAATGCTCAAGTAAAAGAGGATATTTCATTTTCTGAAGTCAATTTAAGTGATGGAAATGATTCAAATCAAAATACAACACCAAACTTGGACAAAGTATTAGAAAGTGTTAAGAAGAAAGATCAAAGAAATACTAAGATAAAGAAGTTTGCAAAAACTACAGCAAAAGTTGTAGCAGTAGCTGCATTAACTGGCGCAGCCGCTTATACGAGTTATAAGTACAAAGATGAATTAACTGATATAGCTAAAAAGTCAGCAAATTATGTATCTACCAATATGAACACAGCGTGGAAAGCTACAAAATCTGCAGCCAAAACTG
>CAKSPZ010000004.1 GCA_934486635.1 uncultured Eubacteriales bacterium | reverse complement strand
ATCTACCAATATGAACACAGCGTGGAAAGCTACAAAATCTGCAGCCAAAACTGCTAAAACAAGTATAGCAAATGGAGCAAGCAATGCATGGGTTAAAGTAAAGACTACCAGAACAAATATGGTAAACAAAGCTAAAAAGTCAGCAAATTATGTATCTACCAATATGAACACAGCGTGGAAAGCTACAAAATCTGCAGCCAAAACTGCTAAAACAAGTATAGCAAATGGAGTAAGCAATGCATGGGTTAAAATAAAAACTACCGGAACAAGTATAGTAAATAAAGCTAAAAAGCTATTCAACACAAAGTCAGTATTAAAGCCTAGCATGGACACAAAGTCAGTATTAAAGCCTAGTATGGAAACAAGGTTAGTAGAAAAAATATTTTAAATTAGGCTTCAGATAAAATGATGAGTATTAAAAGTTTCATAGAGCAATGAATAGCTTAATGACAACAAAATTAAAAATAAAGAATGTTGGAATAAATGTAGCCAATAAAATTAAAAACTTATTTTAAAACTAAAGAAGATAAAAAAGGAGTATTTTATGAAAAAGGTAAGTTCAACTAAAAAGAAGGTAATATCAACAAGTTTGGCAGTAAGTATGCTGGTTTCATCAGCAGGAGTTTCACAATGTTTTGCAGATGGTGGAAGTAAAAGTTTGCCGGAGAATACTCAAGTAAATGAGGGTCCTACGCTTCCTTCTCTTAATAACGTCAATGTAAGTGATGGAAAAGAGATTACTCAAGGAAATAAGGGTCCTACGCTTCCTTCTCTTAATAACGTCAATGTAAGTGATGGAAAAGAGATTACTCAAGGAAATAAGGGTCCTACGCTTCCTTCTCTTAATAACGTCAATGTAAGTGACTGGCAGAAAAATAATCAAGGAAAAGAAGTTCCTTTGTTTCCTAATTTGGACAAAGCTTTAGAAAATATTGAAAAGAAAAATTCAAAAAAGACTAAGATAAATAATTTTGCAAAAACTGCAGCAAAGGTTGTAGCAGTCGCGGCATTAGCTGGAGCGGCCGCTTATGTAGGTTACAAGTATGCAGGTTATAAGTATAAAGATAAATTAGCTGATATAGCTAAAAAGCCAGTAAATTATGCAGCTTCTCATGTGAAAACGGATTGGGGAAATACAAATTTAGTAGCCAAAACTGCTAAAGCAAGTATAGAAAATGAAGCAAAAGATACATTGGCTGCAACAAAGAATATTGGAGCAAATATAGGAACCGGAGCCGAAAATGTACTTTTGTTACCGGAAAAACAGGTTGGTGTTTTAGCAAATAATATGAAAATGGAAGATAAAGGTGTATTTTATTTAATTAAGGGTATATATCATCATAAAAAAGCGGCTTTAAAATGTTATGTAGGAACAAAAATAGCTATAGATACATATACAATTATTAATAAAGTTGCCGATACAACATCAAAAATAAAAAAATCTGTAAAAGAATTAGCATCAACGACAAAATCAATAGTTATGTTGCCTGTAAAGACAGTGTCTGTACTAAAATCAGGTGCTACAAAATCTTTTAAAGCAATAAAAGCAATAAAATATGTATCAGGAATACCTTATGAAGCATATATAAAAGCTAAAAACAAACGTTTTGGAAATAAGTGCAATGTAGGAATGGTAGATCAAAAAGATTCCAATTCTATACGAGTTTAACTTCTATCGTTTATAATATCAATAAGTATAGGTCGGTGAGAAATTTTTTATTTCTCACCGACCTATTAGTATTTACTAAGATATTAAACTAATTTTTATATTTATTTTTTTTATAAACTACTATAGTAATGTAAATTAAAATAAAGCTTAAAATAACAAATAATAATGCAAAAGGATTTCCTGAACTACCGGTTTTTACATTAACCCACAAATTGTCCATAAGAGTGTTGATATTGTCTGGTAAGGATGTAAATACTTGAGAATTTTTTAAAGCATCTTCATCTGGATAACAAATTTTATTGTTTGAAATTTTAGGATCAAGATTGTTTTTTACGACAGTTTCTGGGGAAGAGTACCCAATATATTTTATATTTTCAGTAGCGATGTTAGGATTACATAAAAAATTTATATATTCTAGAGCCTCATTGGGATGTTCAGAATCTTTTGAAATACACATAGCATCCACAAATTTATTAGTACCTTCTTTTGGAATTACGAACCCAATATTAGTATTACGCTGGGTTAAAAGTGCAGCATCGCCAGTGTAATAAGGTGCGAGTGCTGCTTCATTATTACCCATTTTGTCAAATATTTGATCCATAACATACGATTGAACTAAAGGTTTTTGCACTTTTAAATCATCTGCAGTACGTACCCAATCATCAGCATTTTTAGTATTAAGAGGAATTCCAAGGCGTATTTGAGAAATAGCAAAAGCATCACGAGGATTATCGAACATTAATATTTTTCCAGAATATTTTGGATTCCATAATATGTCCCAGTTTATTGTTTCAGGGGATTCAGTCACCATTTTTTTATTATAAAAAATTCCTACAGTTCCCCAAGTATAAGGGACAGAATATTCATTGGAGGGGTCATACTCTGGATTTTTAAAGCTTTCATCAATAAAAGAAAAGTTAGGAATTTTATTAAAGTCTAATTTTTTTAGCATATTTCTTTCTATCATTTTAGATACCATGTAATCAGATGGAATAATTACGTCATACTTAGTACCTCCACCTTGCATTTTAGCAAATAAAGATTCATTACTTTGAAAAGTGCTGTAATTAACTTTAATGCCAGTACGTTTGGTGAATTCCTCATTAATGTTTAGAGACCCATCAGTACCGTCAGCTATATACTCACCCCAGTTATACACGTTTATAGTAACAGCAGGAGTATTATTTGTGTTATTAATAAAAATGACGCAAATACACATAGCAAATATTATTAAACAAGATATAATAATTAAGCTTAATTTTTTTTTCAATATATTTTCACCCAGTTTCTATTATTTATTTTTTTTAATATCTTTAATTTGCTTTATATTAACGATAAGCAAGAGAAAGAGGACAGTTAAGAATAAAATAGTAGATAAAGCATTTATTTCCGGACTAACGATTTTTCTGGTCATAGAATAAATGGCAATAGGTAAGGTTTGAGTAGTCCCACTGGTGAAATAACTTATAACGAAGTCATCGAGAGACAGAGTAAACGCCATAATCATGCCAGTGATAATTCCAGGCATAATGTCTGGGAGAACAACTTTAAAAAATGCTTGAACCGGATGGCATCCTAAGTCTTGTGCAGCTTCATAAAGATAAGGGTTTATTTGGCGCAATTTAGGTAAAACAGAAAGTATAACATAAGGTAAACAAAAAGTTGTGTGTGATAAAATTAAAGTTAACATACCAGGGCGCAAAATACCAAAGTTATTATAAATAAAAACAAATAACAGCATTAAAGATACGCCAGTAACAATTTCAGGATTAACCATAGGTAAATTATTTATATTCATAACAAGACGTTTTGTCCACTTTTTCATTTTTAAAATGCCAAGACATGCAATAGTTCCGATAACAGTAGATAAAATAGCGGCTATTATAGCAACTATTACAGTATTAAATAAAGCTCGTAAGATTTCACTATCTTCGAACAACTTTATATACCATTTAAATGAAAAGCCGGTCCAAGAGCTCCTGCTTTTTGATTCATTAAAAGAAAAAACCACCAAAACTACAAGCGGTGCATATAAAAAGAAAAAAATTAATCCCATATAAATTTTAGATAATATTTTCAATATAACATCTTCCTTAAATTTTTTAATTAACGGCAACCCGCTGTGATAGCAATGTCATCTGAGCCATCAAATTGATTCATTATTCCAATAGAAATAAATATTAAAATCATCAAAACAAAAGAAATTGCGGAACCAAGGTGAGGATTGTATGTACTTCCTAAGAACTGCATTTCAATCAAATCACCAATTAAAATGTTTGAACCACCGCCCAACATTTTTGATATAATAAATGTACTTACAGCAGGAACAAATACCATAGTTATTCCGGAAATGATTCCAGGTACACTTAAAGGTAAAAGAATTTTAGAAAAAACTTTCCTACGACCAGCGCCAAGATCTTGAGCAGCCTCGATGATTCGCTTATCGATTTTTGAGATAGTAGAGTATATAGGAAGAATCATATACGGTAAAAAATTATATACCATACCGAGAACTACGGCTCCGGACGTGTTTATAAGAGAAACAGGAGCTAAGCCTAAAAGAGATAAAAACTTATTTAAAAGACCGTTATTTTCTAAAATAGTCATCCAGGCATATGTTCTTAAAAGAAAATTCATCCACATTGGGAGCATAATTAACATAATAGCAATACTTTGGCTTTTAATTGGGATTTTAGAAATTAAATATGCAAGAGGATATCCTAAAAGAAGGCAAATAACAGTAGATAGAGCGCCGAGTGCAATGGAACGTAAAAATATATTTGAGTAACGATTTACACTTAGGATGTTATCAAAAGTAAAATTGCCAGATTCATTAGTAAAAGCAAAGAAAATTACAAGTGCCATAGGAATTATGGTGAAAAGAACCATCCAAATTATATAAATTAAAGATGATGATTTTAATTTCATTTTTTTGCACCTGCTTTATTTAGGTTATGTGGATGTGTTTCTTCATAAACCTCATACATTTCATCACTGAAAGCACTGTAATCACCATATTCTCCGGAGTGTTCAGATTTTTTCATTATATGAATATCGTCAGGTTCAAGTACCAGGCCAATAGTATCGCCTGGTTTTTGTCCCTCCGTCGATTGAATCATCCATTTAAAGCCATTAATATCAACGATAATTTCGTAGTGAACACCTTTAAAAGTAACTGAAGTAACGATTCCGGAAATATGCCCAAGGCTAGGGGGGGTAACTTTAATATCTTCAGGTCTTATTACAACGTCGACGTTCTCATTTTCGGAAAAACCAGAATCTAAACAATCGAATGATTTCCCAGCAAATTCCACAACATAATCTTTTTTCATAATACCATCAATGATATTACTTTCTCCGATAAAGTCAGCAACAAATGCATTTTTGGGTTCATTGTATATATCTTGAGGTGAACCAATTTGTTGAATACGTCCCTTGTCCATAACGACAACAGTATCTGACATAGAAAGAGCTTCCTCTTGATCATGGGTAACGAAGACAAAGGTAATTCCCATTTGCTGTTGAATTTTTTTTAGTTCACTTTGCATATCTTTACGTAGTTTTAAATCAAGAGCACCTAAAGGTTCATCAAGTAGCAAAACTTTTGGATGGTTTACGAGAGCACGAGCGATGGCAACACGTTGTTGTTGTCCACCAGATAAATTAGAAATATTTCTTTTTTCAAATCCAGATAAACTAACCATTTTTAGCATTTTTGAAACATTTTCTTTAATTTCTGCTTCAGATTTTTTTTGTAAACGCATACCAAAAGCTATATTTTCATATACATTTAAATGAGGAAACAAAGCATAACTTTGAAAGATAGTGTTTACTTTTCTTTTATGAGCGGGGAGATTTGTTACATTTTTGCCGGCAAAAAAAACATCTCCTTTATCAGGTTGTACAAAGCCACCAATTATTCTTAATGTAGTAGTTTTGCCACATCCCGAAGAACCGAGAAGAGTAACAAAATCGCCATCTTTTATATCTAAATTAAAATTATTTAAAACCGTAGTACCATTGAATGAAACAGTTACGTTTTTAAGTGAAATAATAGAATTTTTACCCAATATTCTATCTCCTTTTACTTTAAAATAGCAATTCTTTAATTATACACTATAATAGATGTAAAATTATAAAAAGTCAATATTACGTAAGCAAGTGAGAAACAAAAAATAATAATATACAAATATTTTGTCGAAAACAATAATATTTATTGTTATTTTACCAAAACACAAAATAGTTCTAAAAAAGTCTTGAAAAAAGGTTCCTTTTTTGCTATAATTTTAATGTTTTGCGGGCGTACACATTATCGTAAAATTATATTATTTAAAGGGGGTAAATCTTTCTTTTAATAATACTACGAAAGATGTTGCTTTTTAGCTGTATTTTAGTTTAAGCCGCAAATCGCAATTTTCTTTAAATAAAAGTTTTTTAATGAGGAGAATGTAAAAAATGACAACCCAACAACAAACTCAACCTAAAGAGTTTAACAAGTTTCAGGCTTTTTTCTGGCCTATTCATAAGTATGAGCTTAAAAAGTTCTTACCAATGAGTATTTTAATGTTCTGTATACTTTTCGTGTATACATTAGTTCGTGACTTAAAAGACGTATTTGTGCAATATCACACACACATGTGGGCAGGCGCAGGTAAAGCAGATACAACTCAAATGCTAAGCGCTCTTAAAGTTTGGTACGTTTTACCGATGGCTTTCTTAGCTGTTATGGGATTTACTTTTTTAGTAAATAAATTTGGTTCTAAGAAAACTTTCTACATAATTATTACTTTCTTTATGGTTTTCTATGCAATTTATGGTTTTATACTTTATCCAAACCTTGAACATTTAATTATGTCAACAGAGCAAATAACAGCAATGACAGAGGCAGCTCCATCTTTCTTTAGACTATTTTTAACATGTCTTGGAAACTGGCCAGTAGCATTGTTCTATATTTTCTCAGAAATTTGGGGAACAATGGCTATTTCTTCATTATTCTGGCAATTTGCTAATGCAACTACCATGAAAAGTGAAGTAAAAAGATACTTCGGTTTATTTCCACTTATTGCAAACATCGGTGTTGTTATAGCTGGTGTTACTATTAAAACACGTTTAAAAGATGCTTCTGTAAGCAATGTTATGATGTTAATGATTGCACTTTTATGCTTTGGTGTAGCTATATTAGGTCTATACTGGTACATAAATGAAAAAGTTTTAACAGATCCAAGATTTTTTGATGCATCACAAATTAAACCTAAGAAGAAAAAAGAAAAAGTTAGCGTGGGTGAAGGTATAAAAATACTATTCTCTAATACTTACTTGCTTTTAGTAGCAGTTTTAGTTATGGGTTATGGTATGGCTATTAACTTTGCTGAAGTTGTTTTAAATAACCAAATGAAAGAGCTTTTCGATGGTCCTGGCTATGCAGACATGAAAGCAAACATATCTATCTTCACAGGTATCTTTACAATTTGTGCAACTTTATTTGGTTCAATCATTCTTAGAAAATGTAAATGGAGAACAACAGCAGTTATTACTCCATTAATCTTCTTAATTGTTGGTGGTATATTCTTTGCAATAACACTTTACAGACAATTTGTAGCAGCAGAAATTTTTGGTTTATCTGCTATTTCTGTAGCTGTATGGTTTGGTGTTGTTCAAGATTCATTGGTTAAGAGTGTTAAATATTCACTATTTGACACAACAAAGAGTATGGCATACATTCCACTTGATGAAGACACTAAGACTAAGGGTCAAGCAGCTGTTGAAGTTATCGGAGGTCGTGCAGGTAAGGCTGGTGCATCTTTCATTCAACAAATCATGTTTGGTATAGTACCAGGCGTTATGAATCACGTGGTATCAATTGCAATTATATTTGCAACAACAGTTATTACTTGGGTATTCTCTGTATTTGGTCTTAGCAAGAAGTACGAAGCAAAACTTGCTGAAAATAATGAGGAAGAGCTTGCTTAATTTCAACAATAAACAATTTAATGTATTTATTAAAATCTCTGAACGATAAATCGTTCAGAGATTTTTTATTATATAAGAAATAACCCAATAACAGCTGTGATAAAATATTATAAAAATGTTTTTGATTTCAGAAAAAAATAAGATAATTTACACATTATAAATACATATGAATTTTTATTTAAATAAATGGTATATGTTAATTTATTTAAGTTTTATATAAAGATAAACTGAATTTTTATATTATAAAAATAAAAATTTGACATATTGGCATAATTTGTACTATAATTTAACCATATGGTAAAATTACTGCTAAAATAAATTGAATTAACATATTTTTTATATAAAAAATAAAATGTATGAATGAAAGGATGTATAAAATGAAAAAATTCTTAAGAACAGTAGTTTTATTTATATTAATTTTTTGTTTGTCCTTTAATTTTTTACAAGCTTTTTCAGAAAATACAGATAAAAAGTTAAGAATAGGTTATGTTGAAAGCGAACCATATGCAGTATATTCTCACCATTTAGCAGGAATTTTTTCAGGACTTCAAGATGTGGGGTTAATTGATGAAGGTTATAAAGTCGATTTAGAAGAAGAAGATTCTTCTAAGGTGTGGAGAGATATTTGTGATAATTGCAAGTCAGATAAAATAGAATTTGTAAAAGATATGTATTTTGATTTGAAAGAAATGGATAAAGGCGAATATTCAAATGTTATAAACAGAGATGATGTAGACCTTATTATAGTTATGGGTACAGTAGCAGGCAAATATTTTGTTGATCATGAAACAAAAAATAAATTTATGATTTTTGCATCAGCTGATCCAGTTAAAGCTGGAATTTTAAAAAGTAAAACAGAAAGATACAATGAAAATTCGTTTGCACATATCGATAGTAAACGATATGATAATCAAATCATGGTAGCATATAAATTTCTTAACTTTAAGAAAATAGGAGTTGTTTATCAAAATGATGCAGAAGCATATTCATATTCAGGTATAGAACAATTAAAAAATGCATCCAAAACTTTTGGTTTTGAAATAGTGGAAAAGCATGTTGATGAAGCTAAAAGTAATGATGATTATAAAAGATATTATAATGATTTAAAAAAAGCATATAAGGAATTAGCAAACGAAGGCATAGATGCTCTTTATATAACAACTGCAACCATTGAAAATGAAAAGCTATTAAGTATATTAGAGCCTGATATATACGCTAATAATATATACACAATAGCGCAGTCAACTGAAGAACAAGTAAAATATGGAGTTTTATTGGGGACAACTATATTAGATACAATGGAACAGGGATATTTTGGCGCGACTCAGATAAAGTCATATTTAGAGGGAACTCCTTTTAATGAATTAGAACAAGTAAATGATGGAACTCCCAAATTAGTGTTAAACTATGATATAGCTAAACGCATAGGATTTGAAGTTTCACTATCAGAATTATTAATAGTGGATACGATATATAAAGATTAAAATTAAAATGGAGATAATAATATGAAGAAGTTAAATTATTCCAGACTTTTAATTACATTTCTTATAGTTTTAATACCTATATCAATTGTGTCGGTTGCATTAAATACATTACAGTATCGTAGCATGCTAATAAAAACTTATGTTGATTTTAATGTGAAGATTACGACAAATGCAACACGAAAAATAGATTATTCTATGACCTTTGGCAAATCTTTAGAAAATTTTTACGGTTTAAATGACTTGTTGGAAAATACAAAAAGCTTGTCAGATGATATAAGAGATATCAGTATTATTAATAATGCTAATAATACATCAATAGCAGCAACGAAGACGATGCCGACAGAAATACCTTATGAAATAAAAAATAATGATTATGTTATTGACCGTAATGGATTTTTTGCTAGAGTAGTTATAGATGATAATCATACGATGGTACTTTTGTTAGACTTAACATATGTAAATGATTTAACTATGCAATATACAAATACTATATCAATTGCTAGTTTATTTATAATATTAGGACTTATTTTGTTATCAGGTATAGTTTATTTTATTTTAAATAAATTAAATAAAGGAAAGATACCATCTAAGAATTTAAAACATTTATTAGTGTCATTACTCGTGCTTTATCAAGCAATGTTGGGAATGTATGTATTATCAAATTATACGGATGAATATATGAAGTCTGTTGAGAAAATGACTGATGCAGTTTCAAATGTCATAGATAATGATATAGAATCTGTAGTGAAACAAGGAGTTCCATTTGAAGAATTAAAAGGAGTAGATGAATATTTACAAAGAATTTGTAGTGATATTGATGAGTTTGTTTGTATTACTATAGATCCTTCATCAAATAATGATTCTGAAAATCAGACTATTTCAAAAAAAGTTAAAATTTTAGATAAAAATTATTATGTAAATATAGAGTATAAACTTAATCAACAGGTCTTAAACAATAATAAAATATCTTTACTACTAGGCGTTTTAATTTTATTGGTTGTTACAGTTTTGATTACAATAGAAGTTAGTTCATTTATTTTTGGGTCAAATAATAAAGAAAAAAATGCAATAAAATCTGTTGATTTACGTGGAATAAGATTGTTCTTTTTTATATTATTTCTAATTATGAGGTTAGATACAGGATTTATTTCAGTGCTTTCACAGAATTTATTTTATAGTAAACCTCATAAAGAAAATTCAGAATTCTTAATTGGGTTACCGACAACATTTACATCTATAGCTACTGCGATAGGGTTAGTAATTTGTTTGATTTTAGTTAATAAAATAGGAATAAAAAAAATAGTAACTTTAGGAGTAATATTATTTTCTATTGGATCTATGTTATCGGCTTTTAATAATGATTTGATACTCTTTTCGTTATCGAGGTCAGTGATAGGTTTAGGGACAGCAGCAATAATTTCATCTACAAAGCTATGTGCGGTATTTGAAAAGAATTCAAAATTTAGATTAGAAATATTAGCATCGGTTGCAGCAGGACAAATTGCAGGAACAAGTTGTGGATTAGTTTTAGGAAGTTTATTTTCAACTGAAATATCTTATAAATTTGTTTTTCTTCTTGAATCAATATTAATTATAGCGGGATTATTCTTTATTAAAATTACTGGGTTAAAAGATAATAATGAATGCCATTCAGTATCTCCTCTTAGTTTAGTAAAATTCATAAAAATACCAAGGATGTTTATGTATATGTTGTTAATAATAATACCAATATATATGGCAAATGTATTTACGCTATATGTAGTTCCACTTTTTGGACAAGAAGCAAGATTATCAGAATCAATTATATCAGCATTAATTATGTTAAACTTTGTTTTGAGTGCATATACATCAAAAATTGGAACCAAAATATTTATGAGATTATTTGGAGAACAGAAATCTGTATTAATATATATATTAATAACTATATTTTCAATAGGACTATTTTCAATTTTTAATAATTTAGAAAGTTTAATTATAACAGTAACTTTATTGGGAATAGCAGATGGTTTTGGATTAAATATAATTTTTGAAAATGCTTATAGGTTGCAACCTAATGCCGATACAATAGTGGTAATGTTTTCTTTCTTATTAGTATCTAGAATAGGAGATGCAATATCACCATTGTTAATTTCATCTAATACCCAAAATGGTATAGCAAGTGCGTCATCCATATTATCATATATTTTAGCTGGCGGAACTATTTTATATATATTGTTTTTGATAATATATGCAAAGCACAAAAGAAAAAAAGTCTCAACGATTTAAGTTGAGACTTTTTTTAAAATAGAAATTTAATATATCTATAATGAATAAAAAAATGCCTGACTTTACAATAAAAAAGATTCTTTAATTTGTAATTTATACAAAAATGTGTTAAAATATTGGTATAAATGAATAAAGGAAGGTATATTTATGAGAAAGCTTTTATCAGTGTTCTTATCAGTTTCAATATTGGTAAGTAGTATGAATGTTTCTACTGTAGTTTTTGCAGATAAAGTATCAAGCAATATAACTAATGTGGAAACACAGGAGAAAAAGAATAAATTGATTGTAGGTAAAATGCTTGATTGGTCAAGCAATGTAGGAAAGAAGGTTAAAGAGATAGAAGAAGGGGGGATATCTTTGTATCGTATTTATCTATTGGCAAAGCAAATAAGTAAAGTAGTGAAAATGAAAATGTCTCGAATAAATTCTAATATATACGTAGTAACAGAAGAGTTAGATAAAGAATTGCAAAAAATAAAAGGTCAAGATAAAGCAAAGAAAGAAATGAAAGAAATAGTATCTTCAATTATTGATGCAAGAAATGAAGCAATTGAAAATAGAAGATCATACGGAAAAGGTGATGTTATCTATATGATAGGACCATCCGGAGTAGGTAAAACTTTTTCTGCAGATTGCTTGGCAAGAGCAATAATGGGGAAAAAAGCAAAACCAATATATATAGATGCGTCAGATATCGATACTCAATCAGGAAGAAGTATAAAAGAGCAGTTGTTTTATTTGAGAGAGGGTCAAAAAAGAGGTTCTATTTCTTCTAGTGGCATTTTAGAAGATACATCTTTAGTTGGTCAAATAAAAACAAATCCCAACATTGTTTTGATTATAAATGAGTATGACAAAATGCATTCGAAGGATTTTGATGAAGTACTTAGGACAATAATGGATAGAGGGCAAATTAGCGTATATGATGAAAAAATTGATTGTTCAGGCCTTTTAGTTATAGTTACTTCAAATGAAGACCATTTTTCAGTAACACTAGGAAATAATGATGATCAATTTGAAGATGATGGCACAGGTTCTCGTACAAGAGTTTATCATGATAAATCATTTTTGAATCGTCTTAATTTAGTTGAATTCGATAATTTAGATAAAGAAGCATATGAATTAATTACTGAGAATAAATTAAAAGAAATTGAAAAACGTTATAAAGGGAAATATGGCATTAAATTTAATTTTGTTGACATAACTAGCAAGATTGCAGATAAAGCAGTTGAAACAAATCAAGGAGCTAGAGAAATAGAGAAAATGATTTCTAGGTTAAAAAGTTCTATTATAAAAGCTAGAATTAATAATAACAACTATAATGTAAACCCTGATAATGAAACTTATAATGTCTATTATGAAAATGATGAATTTAGATTAGAGTTAGTACCAAGCATGCAATATGACACATTAAAAACAAGCGATAATAAGCAGAATGGTGAAAATAAATCTACCAAAATTGCTAGTGAAAAAAAAGAATCCAATAAAAATAATTCTAATGTAAATGAGCTTAAGTTAGAATCTCATCAGACAGAACTTTCAAAAATAGAAACTCCAAATGTAGATGATTATAAAGTTAAAATGGACATGCCAGATAAAACTTATGATGATGAAGCCAAAAATGACTATGTATTAAAAAATAATAAAATTAGTTTAGAATCTGATAATAATCAAGAAAATAATACAAAAGTTTCATAAGAAATATCAGTTGCAGCAAAAAAATGCCACACCATAATGGTGTGGTATTTTTTATATTAATTAATTTGAACAATTACAAGCTCCATGTTCATGGTCACAACAAGGAATATTGCCTACAATTGGTTCAGGGTCAATGCCGCGTTTATTATAGTAATTAGAAATTGCAGATTTTATTGCTTGTTCAGCTAAAACAGAGCAGTGTACTTTTACAGGAGGAAGCCCATCTAGAGCATCCATAACAGCTTTATTGGTAAGTTGTAAAGCTTCTTGTATGGATTTACCCTTTATTAATTCTGTAGCCATTGAGCTAGTAGCGATAGCAGCTCCGCAGCCAAAGGTTTTAAATTTAACATCTGTAATGATATCATTTTCAACCTTTATATACATTTTCATAATGTCACCGCATTTTGGATTACCAACTTCTCCAATTCCATCAGCGTCTTTTATTTCGCCAACATTTCTTGGATTTGAAAAATGTTCCATTACTTTTTCACTATATATCATAAATAAGTTACTCCTTTCAATTAATTATTTTTTTCAGCTATGATTTTTTCCCATAAAGGAGACATATTTCTTAATCTTTCTATGATAGGAGGCAAAACCTCTAAAATATAATCAATATCTTCTTCTGTATTTTCAGAACTTAATGAGATACGTAATGAACCATGAGCTATTTCATGTGGTAATCCAATAGCAAGTAGCACATGGCTTGGATCAAGGGACCCAGAGGTACATGCAGAACCAGAGGATGCATAAATACCTTTAGCACTAAGTAAAAGTAATAATCCTTCACCTTCTATGCCTCTAAAGCACATATTTACATTGCCTGGCAACCTTTGTGTTGGATGACCATTAAGACGAGACAAATCGATTTTCAAAAGATTTTTTATTAATTTATCTCTCATTAATATTAATTTTTTATTACGTTCGTCCATGTTATCACATGCGTCTTTCAAGGCAACACTAAGACCAACTATACCAGCGACGTTTTCAGTACCGGCTCTATGATTTCTTTCTTGAGCCCCACCAGCAATTAAGCTTTCAATTTTGGTACCATTTTTTATATATAACGCGCCAACTCCTTTTGGACCGTGAAACTTATGAGCCGACAATGATAACAGATCAATATTTTGTTTGTGCACATCAATTTTTAGATTTCCAACAGCTTGAACTGCATCGGTATGAAATAGAACATTATGCTTATGACAAATTGCACCGATTTCTTCTATAGGTTGAATAGTTCCGATTTCATTATTTGCATACATAATTGTAACAAGAGCTGTTTTATCAGTAATTGCTTTTTCTAATTCATCAAGTCTAACAATACCATCTTCATGTACATCTAAATAAGTTACAGAAAAACCTTCGCGTTCAAGGGCCTGAAGTGTATGCAATACAGCATGATGTTCAAATTTTGTTGAAATAATATGATTTTTACCCTTTTTAATCATATTATGAGCAATGCCTTTAATAGCCCAGTTATCAGATTCACTTCCACAAGATGTGAAAAAGATTTCAGATGAATTTGCACCAAGACATTCAGCTACGATTTTACGTGCTTGCTCAATAGCTTTTTTTGCAGTTTGACCAATAGGATAAATGCTGGAAGGGTTACCATATTGAGTTTCATAAAAGGGGAGCATAGCATTTAATACTTCCTTTGAAACAGATGTAGTAGCAGCATTATCCACGTATATAAACTTCTCCATTAGAGTCACCTTCATTAAAAATTTACTTATTAAGATTATTATACAACCATTATTTTTTTTATGCAATGGTCTATAAATTTGTTAATTTGGCTTTTGAAGCAGCAAGAACTGCAAGTTTATCACAACGTTCATTTTCAGGATGACCGGCATGCCCTTTTATCCAAACAACATTAATTTTATGTTTATCAATAAGTGTTAATAGTTTTTCCCATAAATCAGAATTTAAAGCAGGAGAATTATTACTTTTTTTCCATCCTTTTTTTTGCCAGCTTTTAGCCCAACCTTTAGATATAGCGTCACAGACATACTTTGAATCACTATACAAGATAACATCACAAGGTTCTTTTAATAAGGTTAAAGATTCAATAACGGATAAAAGCTCCATTCTATTATTGGTAGTATGAGCATCACCACCAGAGATTTCTTTTTCATGACCGTTATATCTTAAAATAGCTCCCCAACCTCCTGGACCTGGATTACCTTGACAGGCACCATCTGTAAATATTTCAATTTTTTTCAAAATTTAACGTATGGAAATAAATAGGGATATTCCATACTTACACCTCACTTTATGAATTTACTTGATCATAAACTGTATTTATATTATATCAGTTAAGAAAAATAAATCAATGAATATTCTTGTTTTTATATAATAAAAAATTTTTGATTATAAGGAACTTATTGTAAAGAATAATTTATAAAGAAGATAAAGTTTGCTTTAACTTGACATATGTATGTTAAAAATGGTAAACTAATACCAATGTTTGTGTTCGGTTTTAGTGAAAGATGTTTATTATAATGTCTTCAATAATTTTTTTGTAAGTTTGTGAAAATCAATAATAAATGTATATTAAGGAACTCCGGCACCGTTTGCGGAGAAATTTTTTTATTATATTTAAATGTAAATGGAGGTATTTTTATAATGATAGAAAGTAATAATCAGACTAATTTAGCAAATTCAAAACCGATAAAAAGTGCGCCTAAAAGGCAGCACCCATCAAAAACGATAAATAAACAATCGGACCAAGTTTTATCTGCTAATAGTACACAGAACGGAAAAAAGAATGAATTTGAAAATAAAACAGAGAAAAATAAAAAAAAGGCTGTTAGAAGAACAAAAAATGTTTTTGCAGACAAGAAAAATGATAAAAGTATAGAAGAGAAAAACGATAATAACAAAAATAATAGGTATAACACAAAAAAAACAAATTATAGTAAAGACAAATTATCTTTAACAAAGAATAAGAATACAAATATAAAAAATAATAATACAAGAAAAAAAGCTAAAAAACCTTCAATTAAAGTTGCTTTTCTCGGAGGTTTAAATGAGATTGGAAAAAATATAACTTTATTTGAATGTGAAAATGATATGTTTTTGCTTGATTGCGGAATGACTTTTCCGGATGGAGAAATGCTTGGTGTTGATCTTGTTATACCAGATTTTTCTTACATTGAAAAGAATATTGATAAAATAAAAGGTATTGTTTTAACTCATGGGCATGAAGATCATATTGGAGCATTGCCATACTTGTTAAGAAAAGTAAATTTACCTATTTATGGGACTCCTTTAACTTTAGGATTAGTAGGTGGAAAATTAAAAGAACATAACTTGTTTAATAAGGCAAAGTTAAATGTAGTAAAATCCGGCCAAAAAGTAAAGCTTGGATGTATGGAAATAGAATTTATACACGTTAATCATTCTATTCCTGACGCTGTTGGAGTTGCTATACATTCACCAGCAGGAACACTTGTTCATACTGGCGATTTTAAAATAGACTGTACGCCAATACAAGGAGAAATGATTGATTTAGGAAAGTTTGCAAAATTAGGTTCAGAAGGGGTACTAGCTTTATTTGCAGACTCTACAAATTCAGAAAGAGCAGGTTATACTATCACAGAACAAAAGGTTGTAACATCTTTTGACCATCTTTTTAAACAGGCTGAAAATAATAGAATAATAATTGCATCATTTGCATCTAATATTGGCAGAATACAACAAATTATAAATTGTGCTGTAAAATATGACAGAAAAGTTGCTTTTTCAGGACGAAGCATGGTAAATTATATGGCAATAGCCGGAGAATTAGGATTTCTTGACATACCTCAGGGAGTTATAATAGATATAGATTTATTAAATAAATATCCTAAAGAAAAAACAGTTTTATTAACTACCGGAAGCCAAGGGGAACCAATGTCAGCGCTTACAAGAATGGCATACTCTGATCATAGAAAAGTTGTTGTGGGACCAGACGACTTTATTATAATTTCTGCAAATCCAATACCAGGAAATGAAAAAATGGTTGGAGCAGTTGTAAATGAGCTATTAAAAAAAGGATGCACTGTAGTATATGAATCAATGTATGAAGTCCATGTATCTGGTCATGCTTGTCAAGAAGAGTTGAAAATTATGCATGGAATTACAAAGCCGAAATATTTTATACCAGTTCATGGAGAACAAAAACATTTAAGGCATCATGCACAGCTTGCTAAAGATATGGGTATGAAAGAGTCAAATGTTTTCATTGGTGATATAGGTGACGTAATAGAAATAAATAAAGATTATATGAAGTATTTAGGAAAAGTTCAAGCAGGAAGAGTTCTTGTAGATGGTCTTGGAGTTGGAGATGTTGGAAGTATAGTTTTAAGAGACAGAAAACATTTAGCCCAAGATGGTTTAATTGTTGTTGTATGTACTATGGATTTTCAAAATGGTTATATAGTTTCAGGTCCAGACATAGTTTCTAGAGGATTTGTTTACGTAAGAGAATCAGAACCGTTAATGGATTCAGCTAAAAGTAGAGTTGTAAGAGTTTTAGAAAATTGCAATAACGAAGGAATACGTGAATGGGGCTTAATGAAAACTAAAATTAAGGAAGATTTATCAAAGTTCTTTTATGAACAAACAAAAAGGAGTCCAATGATATTGCCTATAATTATGGAAATCTAAATTTTTCAATAATTGTTCGGGGGTGCTTTTTTGAAAAATAAAGTATGGGTTACAACTCCATTGGTTTTTATTATAAATTTAGTTGTATTTTTTATGGCAATAGTTAGTTTTTTCTTTAATGGATACGTTTTTATAATAGAATTAGTTTTATCTGTTCTTATTTTTATTATATCAATTGCAAATTTTTCAAAATTTAAACAATATGTTGGAAAAATGATAAAAGATACGGTGCTTTTACAATCAAATGAAAATGATTTTTTACAATCCAGTCCTTTTCCGGCAATAGTTATAGGGAATAAGAATGAAATAATATTTGCAAATGACTTATTTAAAGAAATTGTTACTGAAGGTTCAGAATGTGTAGGAGAATCAGCAGAAAAATTTCTTTCAGGGAAAACTGTAAAATATATTTTAAAGCATAAAGGCATAGATATATCATACGCAGGTAAACGTTATACGGTTTATGGGATAGACTCGGCTTCGGTAAAAATTTTATATTTCATAGAGGACACATTTTATAAGGAAACAACATTTGAATATTTAGAAAGCAGACCTACTGTTGCATTAATTGTTTTTGATAATAAGGAAGAAATTTTACGAGATATAGAGGTGGAGCAAAGTAGTCAAGTGATTGCTAAAGTAGAACAGCAATTGCAAAATTGGGCAAAGGAATCAAAAGGTATTTTTAGAAAATTAACTGATGACCTTTATATGATGATAGTAGAAGAAAGATACGTTAAAACTTTTATAAAACAAAAATTTAATATATTAGAATCAATTAGAAATATAAAACTTGATGCTAATAATTATGCTACGGTATCTATTGGCATGGGAAGAGATGCTTCAAATATTAAAGAAAGTGAATTATGGGCCAAAAAAGCTTTGAATATGGCTCTTGGTCGTGGTGGAGATCAAGCAGTTGTAAAACAAAAAGATACGTATTTGTTTTTTGGAGGAATATCTAAGGAAACCGAAAAATTAGATAAAGTTAGAACAAGAGTTATTGCTAACACGTTAGTAGAACATATACGAGCTAGCGATAAAGTAATTATTATGGGGCATAAGTATTCGGATCTTGACAGTGTAGGTGCATGTATAGGTATGTGGAGTGCTATAACTAAGGGGCAGAGAAAACAAGCCTATATAGTTTTGGATGAAGAATCTACATTGGCAAAGGCTTTAGTTCAAAATATGAATGATTTAGTAAAAGATAAAATTTTTATAAATGCAGATAATGCTATGAGTATTATTACAGACAAAACGTTACTTGTTATAGTTGATACTCACTCGCCTCATTTTGTTGAAGATGAGCAAGTATATCAAAAGTGTAAAAGGGTTGTTGTGATTGACCATCACAGAATGATGGTTAATCACATTGATGATGCATTGGTTTTTTATCATGAGCCGTCAGCATCATCTTCGTCAGAAATGGTAACTGAATTAATTCAATATTTTGGAGAGTCTTTTTTAAATAGGTTTGAAGCCGAGGCATTGCTTGCCGGTATTATGCTAGACACCAAAAATTTTGTTTTAAAAACTGGAGTTAGAACTTTTGAAGCAGCGGCCTTTTTAAGAAAAAAAGGAGCTAATACTGTATCAGTAAAAAGATTGTTTTCAAATTCAATAAAAACATATAAGGAAAAATATCAACTTGTAGCGACTGCAGAAATATTTAATAATTGTGCTATATCCGTATCGCAAAAGGAAGTTCCGGATATAAAATTAGCATCAGCGCAAGCGGCAGATGAGCTTCTTGACATACAAGATGTTAGAGCTTCTTTTGTTATATATCCTTATAAAGATGTAATTAATGTGTCTGCTCGTTCTTTAGGTGACGTTAATGTACAACTTCTAATGGAAAAATTGGGAGGTGGAGGCCATCAAACAATGGCCGGGGCACAGATTAATGGAAGTAGTGTGGCTCAAGTAAGAGAAAAAATAATTGAAATGATAACATATACAAAATAATATTGAGTTTTTATGGGAGGTTAAACGATGAAAGTAATATTATTAAATGATGTAAAAGGCAGTGGGAAAAAGGGCGACTTAATAAATGTATCCGATGGTTATGCAAGAAATTGTCTATTACCAAAGAAATTAGCAAAAGAAGCAACTCCACAAGCCATTAATGAATTAAATAATGCGAAAGAGGCATTAAAGTTTAAAACAAATGAAGAAATAAAGAAAGCAAAAGAACATGCAAATGTTATAGATGGAAAAACTGTAAAAATATCAGCGAAAACAGGAAATGAAGGAAAGTTGTTTGGTTCAATTACGGCAAAAGAAATAGCTTTTGAAATAGAAAAAAACTTTCATATAACTGTAGATAAAAGGAAAATTTCATTAAAAAGTGAAATTAAATCATTGGGTTCTTATGAATGTAATGTAAAGTTATATAATGGTATAAACGCAAAAATTAAAGTTATGGTAACGGAAGAATAATTTTAAAATTAATTTTCTGATATAATCAAGGGAGCAGAAAATGGATGAAATAAAAGTAACGTCAGGATATGACGGATTAAAATTACCTTTTAGTGCAGAAGCAGAACAGTCTGTGCTTGGTGCAATATTGTTGGATTCTTCATGTCTTGACAGAATTGCGGAAATTTTACCTAAGCCAGACTATTTTTATTTAACTAATCATAGGTTGATTTATTCTGTAATGCTTGAAATGTTTACACTGGGTAAATCTATAGATTTTATTACAGTTTTAGATCAGCTAAAACATAATGATGATTTTGATGAAAATAATGCAAAAACTTATTTATTGCAATTGGCACAAATAGTTCCATCAATAAAAAATGCGCAAACCTATGCATATATAGTTAGAGATAATTATGATGTCAGAACTCTTATAACTACTGCACGTGATATCATAGAAGAAGCTGCAGATGGAACAAATGATGCATCTACATTGTTGGATTCAGCAGAACAAAAGATTTTTGACATACGTCAAGGCAAAAATATGCAAGGCTTACAAAGAATTAATGAAACTATCATTGAAACTTTTGACAGACTTGACGTTTTAAATTCTGACGACAACAAACTTTATCAAGGAATTCCTACAGGAATAAGCGATTTAGATGAAACCATAACAGGTCTTAACCGTTCTGACTTAATTTTACTTGCAGCAAGACCGGGTATGGGTAAAACAAGTTTTGCACTTAATATAGCAAGGCACATAGCTGTAAAAGAAAAACGAAGAGTAGCTTTCTTTTCTCTTGAAATGACAAAAGAACAGCTTACATCAAGATTACTTTCTACGGAGGCTATGGTAGGTGGAGTAAAATTACGTACGGGAAAATTAGCTGATGATGAATGGGTAAGGCTTATTGAAGCCGGAGATATATTATCAAAATCAGAGATTTATTTTGATGATACTCCAGGTATTACGGTACCTGAAATGAAAGCAAAATTAAGACGATTAAAAGATGTAGATTTAGTGGTTATAGATTATTTGCAATTAATGTCTGGAGGTAGACGTATTGATAACCGTGTACAAGAAATTTCAGAAATAACAAGAAATTTAAAAATAATGGCCAAAGAAATTAATGTACCTGTTATTACATTGTCACAATTATCTCGTGCCAGTGAGCAAAGAAGTGACCACAGGCCATTGCTTTCAGACCTTCGTGATTCAGGTTCTATTGAACAAGATGCTGATATTGTATTATTCCTTTATAGAAATGATTATTACAATGATAATGAAAATGCAGATGAAGATGCAGACAGAAATGCAGGAGAGTGTATAGTGGCAAAAAACCGTCATGGAGAAACAAGGGCAGTGCCACTTCACTGGCAAGGCGAATATATGCGTTTCACCGGCAAGGAGGTTAGACGCCGTGAAATGTAATGTAAGGTTAATAAATGAAAAAATTAATAATGCAATAGAAAAATATGAGATGTTAAAGGAAAGTAGCACAGTTGTTATAGGAGTGTCAGGTGGAGCTGATTCAATGACACTCTTAAAATTTTTTATAGATTATTCTAGAGAAAAAAATATAAAAATAATTGCGGCACATGTTAATCATTGCTTACGAGGAAATGAAGCTGACAGGGATGAAAATTTTGTTAGAGAATATTGTAATAAAAATAATGTTAACTTTGAATGTTTAAGAATAGATATAAAAAAGCAGGCACAAATCTTAGGAGAAGGAATAGAAGAGTGTGCAAGAAAAGTAAGATATAGTTTCTTTTATGAATTATCAAATAAATATAATGCTATTATAGCTACGGCACATACGTTATCAGATAGTGTAGAAACAGCTTTTATAAATCTTTCGCGAGGTACAGGACCTATTGGTTTGTGTGGTATTCCTGCAAAAAGAGGGAATATAATAAGACCTTTAATTTTTTTAAAAAGAGCAGAGACACAAGTATATTGTGATGAAAATAACATTTCTTATGTTGTAGACAGTACAAATCTAAAAAGAGAATATACAAGGAATAAAATAAGACTTGATATAGTTCCGGTTATGAAACAAATAAATTCAGAATTTGAAGATAATGTATTAAGAACAATGAATTTATTAAAATCAGATGAAGACTATCTTTGTAAAGTAGCCAATCAAATTTTAGAAAAAAATAGAATTTCTTATGGAGAATATTTATTAGATAATATATCAAATCAGCATTTTTCTATATTATCACGTTGCATAAGAATGGCAATATTTAATTTTACAAAATCTAATATTACATTAAATCATGTAAAAATTATTATAGATATAATAAAAAATGGCAGTGGAGCGGTTATTTTGCCGCATGGTGTGAAAGTAGATATAAAAAATAACACGTTAAAAGTGTCTAAGATAAAAGAAGAAAAACAGTCAGATTATTTTGAGACACCGTTTAATGAAGGGAAAATCTTGACAGAAAACGGAGAAGAGGTCATAATAAAAATATTAAATAAAGAAGATTTTGAAAATTTTAAAAAAGTTAACAATTTATTATTTTTTTATGCACTCGATTATGATACAATAACTGTAGAAACGAGTTTTAGAAATCGAAGGTCTGGTGATATTTTTTGTCAATGTGGCAGGGGCGTGACTAAAACTGTAAAAAAATTATTTAATGAATTAAAAATACCCTGTGAAAAACGTGAGAAAATACTTATGTTGGCAAATGAAAATGAAATTTTGTGGATAAATAACATTGGGATTTCTCAAAAGGCAAAGGTTACAGAACATACAAAAAAAATAGTACTTATTTATTCAAAGGAGAAGTAAAAATGTTAAATGACATTGAAAAAATTTTATTAAATGAAGAGGAATTAAAAACTAAGGTTAAAGAGTTGGGTGAGCAGATAAGTAAGGACTATGTTGGAAAAAATTTGATGCTTGTTAGTGTTTTGAAAGGTTCAGTAGTATTTATGGCAGATCTTATGAGGGCTATTACAGAACATTGTGAAATTGACTTTATGTCAGTGTCAAGTTATGGGTCAGGAACAAAAACAAGTGGAGTAGTAAAAATATTAAAGGACCTTGATAGACCACTTGAAGGATATGACTTGTTAATAGTTGAGGACATATTAGATAGTGGAATGACGCTTAATTACATTATGAATATATTAAAAGAAAGAAATCCTGCAAGTATTAAGATATGTACATTACTTGATAAACCTGCAAGAAGAAAAGCAGACATAAAAGCAGATTACTTTGGATTTAATGTTCCTGATGAATTTGTTGTTGGATATGGTCTTGACTATGATGAAAAATATAGAAACTTGCCGTTTATAGGGGTTTTAAAACCATACGTATACAGTGATAATTAATTTGATATAATAAATTTAAGTGTAATCACACGAAAAGGGGAGAAAATCTATTGGAAAATAAAAAAATGTTTAAAAATATGATATTTTATATTGGTATACCAATATTAATAATTATATTTATTTTAACATTATTTGGTTCAAAGGCTCAAAAGACAGAATTATATTCAGACATTATAAAGTATTTTAAAGATCAGCAAGTTACAGAATATAGCATGAACCTGGGGACAGGTGAAATGAATATAAAACTAAAAAATAATGAGGAAATAAAATATACAGCCCCTAATGCACTTTGGGTGAGAGAAGACATAAAACCATTTATAGAAGAGTATAACAATAGTAATCCTGATAATCAAATGAAACAAGACTTAATTAGAGCAAATGAGAGTTCATGGTGGACTTCGGCACTTTTAGAAGTAGTTATGTTTATTGGAATTGGTGTTATATGGTGGTTTATAATGCGAAGAGCTATGTCAGGGTTTGGTGATGGCGGAAAAACTATGACCTTTGGAAAAGCTAAAATAAAAAATATGGCCGATGAAAAAAGAAAAACAACCTTTGAAGATGTAGCTGGTGCAGATGAAGAAAAAGAAGAACTGGCTGAATTAGTTGAGTTTTTAAAAAATCCTCAAAAATATAATGAACTAGGTGCTAGAATCCCCAAAGGTGTATTACTTGTGGGCCCTCCAGGTACAGGAAAAACGCTTTTAGCAAGAGCTGTTGCAGGGGAAGCAGGAGTACCGTTCTTTTCAATTTCTGGCTCAGACTTTGTTGAAATGTTTGTAGGTGTTGGTGCATCTCGTGTTAGGGATCTTTTTGAACAGGCTAAAAAGAATTCTCCTTGTATAATATTTATAGATGAAATTGATGCGGTTGGACGTCAAAGGGGAGCTGGACTTGGTGGAGGCCATGATGAAAGAGAGCAAACACTTAATCAGCTTTTAGTTGAGATGGACGGTTTTGGAGCAAATGAAGGCGTTATAATGATAGCTGCAACCAATAGGCCAGACGTTTTAGATCCTGCATTGATGCGTCCAGGTCGATTTGATCGACAAGTTATGGTAGGTTATCCAGATATAAAAGGCAGAGAAGATATATTAAAGGTTCATTCAAAAGGAAAGCCTTTAGCTCCTGATGTTGTTCTTAATACTATTGCAAAATCTACAGCTGGGTTTACAGGTGCAGACCTTGAAAATTTATTAAATGAAGCTGCATTATTAGCTGCGAGAAAAAATCTAAAAGCAATTACTATGGAAGAAATAGAGGAAGCTACGATAAAAGTTGTAGTGGGAACAGAAAAGAAATCTAGAGTAATGAATGATAAAGAAAAAACCCTTACAGCATATCATGAAGCAGGTCATGCAGTGGTAACTTATTTTTGCAAGACTCAAGACCCTGTGCATCAAATATCAATTATTCCAAGAGGAATGGCAGGCGGTTATACAATGTCGTTGCCTTCTGAAGACAGGTCATATAAGTCTCGTTTAGAGATGAATGAAACTATACAAGTATTACTTGGCGGAAGAGTTGCAGAAGCTTTAATTATAGGTGATATTTCAACAGGTGCTTCTAATGATATAAAACGAGCTACAGAAATTGCTAATTCTATGGTAACTAAATATGGAATGAGTGCTTCTTTAGGTCCTGTAGCATATGGTTCAGAAAATGATGAAGTATTTATAGGAAGAGATATGGGCCATATGAAAAATTACTCTGAAAAGGTTGCTGCAGAAATAGATGTAGAAGTTAAAAAACTCATAACAGAAGGCTATGCAAAAACAGAAGCAATTTTAAATGAAAATATAACTAAACTTCATGAGGTAGCTAAATTCTTGTTCTTAAATGAAAAAATGAGTTCAGAAGAATTCGCTAAGGTTATGACAGAGTCTTCTGAGGAATCAGAGAAAATAGAATAAATCAAAATAAAAATACCATATGTATAATAAGTTTTACTGTTATACATATGGCTTTTTTTATAATGTTGTAAATAAACACATTAAAAAGAATAAAAATCATCTACGAACCAAACATCAGGAGCCTTAAATTCTTTTCCGTCTAAATAAGATAATTTTTCAGCGGGTGAGGTGAAGTTGAATTTTAATTTATATGAATATAATGCTTGCCATTTGTAACCTTTTTCTTTATTTATAGTGTTTAGACCATATTTACTATCTCCTAAGAGTGGATGTCCTAAAAAAGCAAGGTGGGCACGAATTTGATGAGTTCTACCGGTTAAAAGTTCTACTTCTAAAAGGCTAAAGTTATTTCGTTCAGCTAATACTGTATATTTTGTTTTTATGATTTTAGTATTTGGCTTAGGTTTATCATGAATATAAACTCGGTTCTTGGATTCATTTTTTTCAAGATATGCTGTTAAAGTATCGCTTTTTTTCTTAAAGGTTGAGTAAGCGATACATAAATAATATTTTTTAAGTTCACGGTTTTTCATTTTTTGATTGAGAATTCTTAAAGTTTCAGCGTTTTTAGCAGCAATGACTATTCCTCCGGTATTTCTGTCAATTCTATTAACAAGAGCCGGGACAAAAGAATTTTCACTTTGAGGGTCATACTCGTTGTTTTTGTAAAGATAATGTTGAATTCTTGCAATTAGTGAGTCAAAATGATAATTTTCGTCAGGATGGACAATTAAACCAGGCTTTTTATTAACTAATAAAATATTTTTATCTTCATAAATTACATCAATATTAGAGGGCGCCTTTAAAAAGTCATATTGTTCAATTGATTTTTCTAAAAACTCGTCTTTAATGTAAATTTTTAAAGTGTCACCGGTATTAAGTTTATAATCTGGTGTACATCTTTTTGAATTTATTTTTATGTCCTTTTTTCTTATAGCTTTATACATAAGAGATGTGGGAAGGTTTTTAAAAGATTTAATTAAAAATTTATCTAAACGTTGACCGGAATCATTTTTTTTAATATTAATTTCTTTCATTTTATATTAATTGACTCACTTTCTTGTTTTTTATATTAATTATAACATGATTTTTATTATTTGAACACTTTTCAAAATATGTTATTTATTGTATAATAAATACAAAATTAAAAAATATATGTGGAATAAAAGAAGAGGAGGTGTATTAAGTGCATGAAGGACACCGAGACAGAATGAAGAAAAGATTTTTGAAAAGTGGAGCTGATTCATTTCGAGAGCATGAACTTCTTGAGATGCTTTTATTTTATGGTATACCACAGAAGAATACAAATGAACTTGCTCATACTTTAATTGAAACTTTTGGCTCTTTACCACAAGCATTTGATGCGCCTATAAATAGTCTGTTAGAGATAAAAGGAATAGGTGAGTCGACAGCCATATTAATAAAATTGGTTTCAAAGTTAAGTAGAATTTATATGGAAAAAAGCTATAAAAAGCCAAATAAAAATTTAACAAAAGAGGAAATAGAAAAAATAATATTAAATAAATTTATTGGAAGAATAAAAGAACATGTAGCTTTAGCACTGTTTGATGTAAGAAGAAATATGGTATTTTGTGATATTATTGCGAAGGGTTCATTTAGTTCAACAGGATTTTACCCCAGGGATATAATAGAACTTTCACTTAAATATAATGCCACAAAAGCTATTATTGCACATAATCATCCTAGCGGGATTGCATTACCATCAAAAGAAGATATAGAAACAACAATTAACTTAAAGAATGCACTTAATTTAATTGGAGTAAAATTAGTTGACCATATTATAGTTGCGGATAATGATTATGTATCTATAGCAGATAGTGATTTAGGAAAACAAATATTGTAAAAGTGTGATGAATATGAATTTTAAATTAAAATCAGAATATAAACCTACAGGAGATCAGCCACAAGCGATAAATTCTCTTGTTGAGGGAATAAAAAAAGGGTATAAGGAACAAACTTTGCTTGGCGTTACAGGGTCAGGAAAAACGTTTACTATGGCTAATATTATAGAAAAATTGAATAGACCGGCATTAGTTTTAGCTCATAATAAAACTTTAGCGGCGCAATTATGTTCGGAATTTAGAGAATTTTTTCCTGAAAATGCAGTAGAGTATTTTGTTTCATATTATGATTATTATCAGCCAGAAGCTTATATTGCAACTACTGATACTTATATAGAAAAGGATTCTTCTATCAACGATGAAATAGATAAGCTTCGTCATTCTGCAACATCAGCATTATCAGAACGTCGTGATGTTATAATTGTTGCGAGTGTTTCATGTATATATAGTCTTGGAAACCCGATAGATTATCGAACTATGGTTATTTCATTACGTCCCGGTATGCAAAAAAGTCGTGATGAGCTTTTAAAAAAACTTGTTGAGTTACAATATGAACGTAATGATGTAAACTTGACGCGAAATAAATTTCGTGTTAGAGGAGACGTAGTGGAGATTTTTCCGGCAGTATCCAATGATACAGTTATAAGGGTAGAATTTTTTGGAGATGAAATAGATAGGTTAAGTGAAATTAATCCTATAACAGGAGAAGTAAAGTCAGTAATAAAACATGTAGCAATATACCCTGCATCTCATTATATTGTGCCGAGGGAAAAAATGAAAAAGGCAATTTCAAGTATAGAAGATGAGTTAAGTAGTAGAATTAAATTTTTTCGAGACAATGATAAATTTATAGAGGCCCAACGAATAGAACAACGTACAAAATACGATATAGAATTACTTGAAGAGATAGGTTTTTGCAAAGGAATAGAAAATTATTCAAGGGTTTTATCTGGACGACCTGCCGGTGCAGCACCATTTACTTTAATTGATTATTTTCCTAAGGATTTTATTATGTTTGTAGATGAATCTCATGTTATGTTGCCACAGGTAAGAAGTATGTATGCTGGAGATAAAGCTAGAAAACAAAACCTTATAGATTATGGATTTAGATTGCCTTCAGCTTATGATAATAGACCTTTAACTTATGATGAATTTTATAGTAAAATAAATCAGGTGATTTTTGTAAGTGCAACACCTGGAGATATTGAAAAAGAAAAAAGCTCTAAAATAGTTGAGCAGGTAATTAGACCGACAGGTTTAGTCGATCCTGAAATTATTGTAAAACCTATTGAAGGGCAAATAGATGACTTAATTTCGGAGATAAATAAAAGAATAGAAGATGGAAGTAGAGTACTTGTGACTACTTTAACTAAAAAAATGGCAGAGGACTTAACTGGATATTTGCAAGAAGTTGGAATAAAAGTAAGATATATGCATTATGGAATAGATACTGTCGAAAGAATGGAGATTGTTCGGGATTTACGCTTAGGTGAGTTTGATGTTTTGATTGGAATAAACCTTTTAAGAGAAGGTCTTGATATTCCGGAAGTATCACTTGTTGCTATTTTAGATGCCGATAAAGAAGGATTCTTAAGGTCAGAAAGATCATTAATACAAACTATTGGAAGAGCGGCACGTAATGCAAATGGACAAGTTATAATGTATGCAGATAGTGTTACACCATCTATGGAGGTTGCAATTAAGGAAACTGAACGTAGAAGAAAAATTCAAATGGAATATAATAAAAAACATGGAATTGTACCTAAAACAATAGTAAAAAAAGTGTCTGATATATTAGAAATTTCTTCACATGATAAAGATAATAGTAAAAGTGCTAAGAAGTTAACTAGAAAACAAAAAGATAAATTAATTTTAGAGTTGGAAAAAGAAATGAAAGTTGCAGCTAAATTATTGGAATTTGAGCATGCAGCATTTCTGAGAGATAAAATAGAAAAATTAAAAAAATAGACGGCGAATGCGAACAAAGCGCGCCCAGAAAAAATTTATTTTACAAATTTTTTCTGGGCTCCTTATTCACGATTTTAATGAAATGAAGATTGCTTTTTATAAGAAATAAATATATGTGAATAAGGAGCCCAGCCCGATTTTTAAGAAAATCGGGCTGGGCGCGCACATATAAAATAAGACTTGCTGGGGGTAAGAGACTTGTCAGAAAAAAGTATATATATAAAAGGTGCAAAAGAACACAATTTAAAAAACATAGACGTAGAAATTCCTAGAGATAAGTTAGTTGTTATCACAGGATTATCAGGTTCAGGAAAATCATCATTAGCATTTGACACTATATATGCAGAAGGTCAAAGACGATATGTAGAGTCATTGTCTTCATATGCAAGGCAATTTTTAGGACAAATGGAAAAACCTGCAGTTGAAAGTATTGAAGGATTATCTCCTGCAGTATCTATAGACCAAAAAACTACATCTAAAAATCCGAGGTCAACAGTTGGAACGGTAACTGAGATATATGATTATTTAAGGTTATTATATGCAAGAGTAGGAATACCACATTGTTCTGTTTGTGGAAAAGAAATAAAAAAACAAACTGTAGATCAAATTGTAGATAGAATTATGAAATTGGATGAGGGAACAAAAATACAAATATTATCTCCAATAGTAAGGTCAAGAAAAGGTGAACACATAAAAGAAATTGAAAATGCCAGAAAAAATGGATATGTAAGAATAAGAATAGACGGGATAATATATGATTTATCAGAAAACATAAAATTAGAAAAAAATAAGAAACATACTATAGAAATAGTAATTGATAGGATAGTAATTAAAGAAGATATACGTTCAAGATTATCTGATTCAGTAGAAACAGCTGGAAACTTATCGGGTGGTCTTATTATAGTTAATGTTATTAATGGAGAGGATATTTTATTTTCACAAAACTATGCATGCCCAGACCATGGAGCAAGTATAGAAGAATTATCACCAAGAATGTTTTCATTTAATAATCCACATGGAGCTTGCAAAAAATGTATGGGGCTAGGAATATTTATGAAAATTGATCCTGAGCTTATAATACCAGACCATAGCTTATCAATAAATCAAGGAGCAATAAAGGCAAGTGGGTGGACAACAGAAGGTGCGACTATAGCAAAAATGTATTATGAGGCTCTTTCAAAAAAATACAAATTTTCCTTGGATACACCTATAAAAGATTTATCACCTGAGGTTATTGATATACTTTTGTACGGTTCTAATGGAGAAAAGTTTAAAATGACAAGAGAAAGTGAAAATGTGAAATTTTCGTACAATACAGCATTTGAAGGAGTAATAAATAATCTTGAACGAAGGTACAGAGAATCACAAAGCAATTTTGTTAAAGAAGAAATAGAATCATATATGAGTGCTATACCGTGTGATAGTTGTAAAGGAAACAGGTTATCTCCAGAAAACCTATCAGTTACTGTGGGTGGAATAAATATAAGTGAACTTTGTCATAAATCTATAACAGAAATGTTAGATTTTATTAACAAGATTAACTTTACTGAAAAAGAAAAGATGATAGCATCTGAAATATTAAAAGAAATAAGAGAACGATTAGGCTTTTTAAAAAGTGTTGGTCTGGAATATTTAACATTGGCACGAGAATCAAGTACCTTATCAGGAGGAGAAAGCCAAAGAATAAGACTTGCTACTCAAATAGGCTCATCACTTATGGGAGTACTTTATATATTGGATGAACCAAGTATAGGGCTTCACCAAAGGGATAACGATAAACTTTTAGCAACACTAAGAAGACTCAGGGATCTTGGTAATACAGTAATAGTAGTTGAGCATGATGAAGATACCATGTATGCTGCAGATTATATAGTTGATATAGGGCCAGGTGCTGGCGTACATGGAGGAGAAGTAGTTTGCTGTGGAGATATTAATGCAATAAAGAATTGTAAAAATTCCATTACAGGTCAATATTTAAGTGGAATAAAATCAATTGAAGTACCGAATAAAAGGAGAAAAGGCAGTGGTAAAAAACTAAAAATAGTAGGTGCAACTCAGAATAATTTAAAAAATATAAATGTTGACATTCCTCTTGGAAAATTTATTTGTGTTACTGGAGTATCAGGTTCAGGAAAGTCATCATTAATTAATGAAATATTATATAAAAGTTTGGCATCACAATTAAACGGGGCAAAAAGAAAACCAGGAAAGCATAAATGTATAGAAGGCGTTGAAAATTTAGACAAAATAATAGACATAAATCAATCTCCAATAGGTAGAACACCAAGGTCTAATCCTGCCACATATACAGGAGTATTTACAGATATAAGAGAAATTTTTGCAGCAACTAATGATGCAAAAATGAAAGGATTTAAAAGTGGACGTTTTTCCTTTAATGTAAAGGGAGGCAGATGTGAAGCCTGCCAGGGAGACGGGATGATAAAAATAGAAATGCACTTTTTACCGGATGTATATGTACCTTGTGATGTATGTAAAGGTAACCGCTATAATAGAGAAACTTTAGAAGTAAAATATAAAGATAAAACAATACATGATGTGCTAGAAATGACGATAGAAGAAGCTTTATCTTTTTTCTCTAATATACCTAAAATATCACGAAAATTACAAACTCTATGTGATGTAGGATTAGGTTATGTAAAATTAGGGCAATCTGCTACGACACTTTCTGGTGGAGAAGCTCAAAGAGTTAAACTTGCAACGGAACTTTCTAAAAGAGCTACTGGAAGAACAATATACGTATTAGATGAACCAACTACAGGTTTGCACATAGCGGATGTTCATAAATTAATTGAAGTGTTACAGAGATTAGTAGATGCAGGAAATACAGTACTTGTGATAGAACATAACCTTGATTTAATAAAGACTGCAGATTATATTATTGATTTGGGACCAGAGGGTGGCAACAACGGAGGCCAAATAGTTGCAAAAGGAACACCGGAAGATATATGTAAAGTAGAAAAATCATATACAGGCAAATATTTAAGAAATTTTCTTTACAAATAAAAAATTAACATATTTTTAACTTTAATTTAATGTTAATATGGTAACCTAAAAGAAAACAAACAATGTAAAGGAAGCAAATATATGTTTGGATATATAAAACCATATAAACAGGAATTAAAAGTAAAAGAATATGAAATATACAAAGCTATATATTGTAGTGTATGTAAGTGTTTAAGTAAAAACTTTGGATTTTTTTCGAAATTTACATTAAGTTATGACAGTGCTTTTTTGGCATTACTATGCTTTTCATTAACAGACACTTGTCCAAGCTTTAAAAGTGGGAGATGTATAGTAAATCCATTGAAAAAATGCAATTATTGTAAAATAGAAGAAAAAAGCATAGTTTTTGCAGCAGCAGTATGTACAATAATGGCATATTATAAAGTTATTGATGATATCAATGATAGCAAAAGCCTTAAAAAGTTAAGGTCGATTATAATATTACCAATAATAAAGCATTCATATAAAAAAGCAAAAAAATTATATCCAAAAGTGGATAATATTATCTCTAAACAGACTGAAAACCAAAATAAAATAGAAAAAAATAAAAATACAAGTATAGACATGGCATCTGAACCAACCGCATTTATGCTTTCTGAAATTACTGACATGTTGCCTATTAATGACAAACAACACAGAATACTAAGAGAATTTTCATACTTTTTAGGAAGATGGATTTATTTAATAGATGCAGCAGACGATTTTTATAAGGATAAAAAAGAAAGTAATTTTAATCCGTTTGTAAATGAATTTTTAAAAAAACAAGGTGAACCCCAAAACGATATATTTTCTTACATGAATGAGGTTTTAAATCAGACTTTATCGAGAATATTTGCAGCTTATAATTTAATTAATTTAAAACAATTAAAACCAATAATAGATAATATTGTTTATTTGGGGCTTTTAGATACTCAGAAAAGTATATTGGAAAGGGAGAAAAAGAATGACTGATCCATATGAAATATTAGGTATAGGACGTAATGCCACTGACGATGAAGTAAAAAGTGCATATAGAAAACTTGCAAAAAAATATCACCCGGATAATTATGAATCAAGTCCTATAGCAGACTTAGCAGCAGAAAAAATGAAGGAAATAAATGAGGCTTATGATACCATTATGGAACAAAGAAGAAAATATCGTTCTGAAAATAATACTTCCTGGTACAATGGTGAAAAAAGTAACTATAGAGATGTAAGAAGTTTGATAATGAGCGGAAGAATTTTTGATGCAGATCAAATTTTAAGTGGAGTTCCTGAACCATCAAGGGACGCAGAATGGTATTTTTTAAAGGGGACAATATTATATAAAAAGGGCTGGCTTGAAGAATCGTATAATCATTTTAAAAGAGCTAATGATATGAACCCACAGAATAAAGAATATGAAATGGCATTTAATCAAGTGCAAAATCAAAGAAATGGTAATTTTTCAGGGTACAATATGAACATGAATAGAACCGGTTGCAGCGGATGCGATGTCTGTACATCGCTGATGTGTGCAGACTGTTGTTGTGAATGTATGGGTGGAGATTTTATTAGGTGCTGTTAATTTTAATTAAACTAAAATATGGAGTATAATGTAATGAGAAAAAAAAGCTTAAATTTATCGTTATCATCGTTAATTGCAGCCCTTTGTACAGCTATAATGATGTCTACAGGATTAATTACAATTGGCACATATGCTTTGCCGGCAATAGCAGGAATTTTTTGTGTGCCAATTGTAATAGAAATAAATAAAAAATGGGCTGTGGCTACATATGTAGTGACTTCATTGCTTTCAATACTTATAGCAGCAGACAAAGAAGCAGTAATAATTTTTATATTGTTTTTTGGTTATTATCCTATTTTAAAAGCAACAATTGAAAAAATAAAAAATAGATGGTTAGTGTTGTTTTTTAAATTGTTTATTTTTAATATTTCGATAATTTTCTATTATGTTTTAACAATGAATTTATTGGGTTTACCTGATGATGCCTTTGCTTTATTTGGAGTATCGGTACCACTATTTTTTTTAGCTATGGGAAATGTGACATTTTTATTGTATGACTATGCGGTTTCAAAGTTTATACAGATTTATATTTTTAAATTGCAACCTAAGGTGAAAAAATTTTTAAAATTATAAAAAGATGCTTATCGATATGTAGGTAAGCATCTTTTTTATAGAAACTAGAACCATATTGTGACAAAAATATTTAGGTAATGTAAGGATAATTATAAATAGAAAATGTTTTATTCATGTTTGGAGGTCGATATGAAACAAACAATATATATTGATGTCCTAATATCAATCAATTTATTTATTAATTATTTTCTGCTACTATCTGTTGCAAAAATTTTAACCTTAAAACCAGAAAGAAAACGAATTATATTATCATCATTTATTGGGTCATTATATTCATTAGTTATATTGTTACCAAGCATTAATATAGTATTATCATTATTTATTAAATTAATTATGTCTGTGACAATAGTAATTTTAGCGTTTGAAATAACATCAATAAAAGTATTTTTTAAAATTTTAGGAACGTTTTATGGCATAAATTTTTTATTTGGAGGTATAGTATTTTTCTTATGGTACTTTGTATCTCCCAATAATATATTTGTAAATAATAATATGATTTATTTTAATTTATCTCCATTATTTTTAGTTTTATCTACATTTGCAGCATACATATCAATACGATTAATGAATAAATTTACATCCAATAGAAACATAGGAATACTAAGTTATAATCTGTTAATAAAAAATAAAGATAAGACAGCCATAGTAAAAGCAAAGGTAGATACGGGTAGTACGTTAAGAGAGCCTTTTTCTAATATACCAGTTATAGTAGTGCAACATCAAGAAATAGAAGATATTATACCGGAATCTTTAAAATTTAATTTTTATAACGAAGAGGAAGAACACAAAAAAAAATTTGATATATATGATGATTTCAGTTTTAATGGGTTTAGATTAGTACCATTTAAAACGATATCTGGAGAAGGATTACTTCCTGCATTTAAACCGGATTACATAAAAATATTATCTAAGTCTCAAAATGTAAAAAAAGAAGCTTATGTAGCAATATGTGATAAAAAAATATTTAATAATGAATATCATGCATTAATTAATCCTGATCTTATAGAATAAAGGAGAAATATAATATGAAGTATTTATATAATATAGCAAAAGCAATAAAAAGTTATTTTTTTAATATTTTAGTAAAGTTAAATTTAATAGATGAAATACATTATATAAATGGTTCAGAAACTTTACCAGCACCACTTACTAAAGCTCAAGAGTTAAAAATTATGGATGATATAAGAAAAGGGGTAAAAAATGCAAGAGAGCCTCTTATAACACATAATTTAAGGTTGGTAGTATATATAGCTAAAAAATTTGACTCTACAGGTGCGAGTGTAGAGGATTTAATATCTATAGGTACTATTGGGCTTATAAAAGCTGTTAATACTTTTTGTCCTGATAGAAATATAAAACTAGCTACATATGCTTCAAGATGCATTGAAAATGAAATTTTAATGTATTTAAGAAAAAGTTCACAAACAAAAAATGAAATTTCAATAGATGAACCCCTTAATGTAGATTGGGATGGAAATGAATTACTACTGTCTGATATATTGGGAAGTGATCAAGATGTCGTAAATAAAAGAATAGAGCAAGAAGTAGAATGTGAAGTATTATTAAATGCAGTTTCAAAATTGTCCAATAGAGAAAAAAGTATTATGGAATTGAGATTTGGTCTTTCAGGTAACCAAGAACACACTCAAAAGGAAGTAGCAGATTCTTTGGGAATATCACAATCTTATATATCACGATTGGAAAAAAGAATTATAGAAAGACTAAAAAGAGATCTTGAAAAAGTATGTTAAAAAATAATAAAACCTGCGTTCAAATAACAAGTGAACGCAGGTTTTATTTATACAATGTAATCGCGTAATTTTCCAGAAGTTTTATCGTCAACGATAGCAGTAATTAGTACACCGTCGTTTATATATTTTTCAGACAAAATTTCATATGATTCACGTATAAGAGAAATCTTACCGGCTTCATTAAATGGAAATAAAAAATTTTTTTTCAAAAGTTTAATTGGCAAGTTTTTTTCAATACATAAAAGAAGTGAATCTATTCCTGTACCGTCTTTAGCACATATTTTGATACTATTTTCAGGTAATTTTAAATTATCACAATTTATTAAATCACATTTATTAAAAACAGATATAATAGGTTTGTTATTAAATCCAAGTTCATTTAAAAGGTTTTTAGTTACTTGCAAATGAATATCAGCTTCACAATTTGAGATATCGCATACATTTAAGATTACATCAGCAAAAGTAGCTTCTTCTAATGTAGACTTAAAAGCTTCAATTAAATGATGTGGCAATCTTCGTACAAATCCCACGGTATCAATTAACATAACAGACATTCCATTAGGCAATTTTAAACTTCTGGAGGTTGGGTCTAATGTGGCAAAAAGTTTATTTTCAGATAAAACTCCAGCGTCAGTTAATGTATTCATAAGGGTTGATTTACCTGCATTAGTGTAACCAACAATTGCTACAGTGATGACACCATCCTTGATTCGTTTTTCTCGAAGCATTTTGCGGCGTGTTTCAAGAGTATGCAATTGTTCTTTAAGTTTTTCTATCTTATGCCGTATATGTCGTTTATCTGTTTCTAATTTTGTTTCTCCTGGGCCTCGAGTACCGATTCCACCACCCAATCGAGACATGGATATTCCTTTACCTGTTAACCTTGGAAGCATGTATTTTAGTTGTGCTAATTCTACTTGTAATTTACCTTCTTTAGATTTAGCATTTAAGGCAAAAATATCTAAAATAAGCATGGTTCTGTCAATAGTTCTAATGTCAGTATAATTTTCTATATTGCGAATTTGTGAAGGAGTAAGCTCACAGTCAAATATGATTATATTTATTTGATTATCATTACAAAAGTTTTTAATTTGCTCAAGCATACCAGAACCAACACAGGTAGCAATGTCTGGTTTATCACGATTTTGCTTTATTGTAGTGATTACAGTAGCACCGGCAGTTTTGGCAAGTTCATTTAATTCATTTAACGAAGAATCGGCATCAAAATTTCCGGTGTCGATACTAACTAATATTGCTTTTTGTGACATATTTTCATTTTCACATAATTGCATCTTTTCAGCTCCTTTGTATACATATTATTATACAATTAAAAAACTGAACGTCAATAAAATTTACAATCCAAATTTTATATTTTGACATAATTTTGTGAGAAACTGAGAGTTAGTTGGACGTTTATTAATTTCCGTAAATATTTTTATAAAACTTTCATTGCTTTGCTTAGACGCTTGTAAAATTGCATTTCTCATGGCACTTTCTACGCAAGCTTCAGTTGTAATGTTTTTATCAGCAATAATTTGATAAATATTTTTTATAAATATAGGAGAGTTATTAGAGATGAGCAATGTAATAGCATCAATAATATACTGATACCCCAGTATATTAGTAGGGATTCCAACTTTAATAACTTTCTCTATTATTTGATTTTCAACTGACCGATGAATTTCTAAATCATGGCTTAATTCATTTTTATTAAAGTTATATATGGATCTAATACGTTCTTCTAAAACTGATAATTTAAAAGGTTTTAACATGTAATAATACGAGCCAAGATTAAATGCTTCTTGAGCAATGGAGTCCTGACTAATTGCTGTAAGCATTATAACTTTAGAAGGTGAATTTAATTCTTTTAGTTTTTTTAACACACACAATCCATCAAAATTAGGCATAATAAAATCCAACAAAATTATATCTGGTTTATATTTTAAAATATTATTTAATCCGGTTTCACCATCATTATCAATACTGCAAATATTGATATCGGAAATTTTATTAAAAAAATCAGATAACATACTACAAACGTCTAGGTTATCGTCAACTATACATATTTTTATATTATCTTGTTTCATATTTTATTTTACCAATACATATTCTTGCTCAGAAATCAAATCACTTACTATGGCAAGTGCAGAGTTAGGCTTTATTGAATTTTCATATAAAAATTTTATAATTTCAAGTACGAAAATTTTAGATTCAGAAATGCCTTCAAGTTTCACTGTGTCTAATTGATCTAAACTATTTTTAAGGATTATTTCAACACCGTAACAAGTTAAAGTGTCCGAAACAGTTTTTATTAAGTTGTAATAAACGCTTTCCTTAGATTGAATGTTCATAATTTCAGAATAATATTTTTTATAGATATTAATACTGTGAGTCATGTAAAATGGCCTCCCTTAAAAATATTTGAAATTTTTTGTCAATTTAATTATAATTTTGTTGTGAAAATTTTTCAACATAAAATTATCGAAATTTTTCGAAAAAAAAATTTTTTATTTTCTATTGACAAAATAAAAATGATATGGTATCGTATAAAGGTAATATTTTTAAGCTTGATTCGGAGGGGTGTCCGAGTGGTTTAAGGAGCTAGTCTTGAAAACTAGTGATTCCGAAAGGAACCAAGGGTTCGAATCCCTTCCCCTCCGCCAAAATTTTATATTGTGAGGAGAAATACCCAAGTGGTGAAGGGGCTCCCCTGCTAAGGGAGTAGGTCGGGTAACCGGCGCGAGGGTTCAAATCCCTCTTTCTCCGCCAAATAAACGGTAAACTGTATTGTTTTTATGTAGTTTATCGTTTTTTGTACTTTATAAACTAATATAAGAATATGCGGAGGTAGTATGCAAAAAATTCAAACAAAGTCAATATATAAACATTTTAAAGGTGATATGTATTTTGTAGAGGATATAGCAACAAATAGTGAAAATGGAGATAAAGTGGTAATATATCGTATGTTATATGGTGATTGTGGATTATTTGTTAGACCATATGATATGTTTGCAAGCGAAGTTGACCATGATAAGTATCCTAATGTTAAACAAAAGTACAGATTTGAACTTCAAAATATTGAAAGTGTCAGAAAATAGATTAGATTTTAAAATTTTAGTATGAAAAGTCCGCTCATAGCTGAGAAAATGGCTATGAGCGGACTTTTTTATGTTTACGTTAATCTGTTCAAGATTTTAGGAAATGGATTAAATTTGTTCTCTAACATCGTTATTTCTAATTGCAAAAAGAAAAATAGGAATTAAAAAACCACAACTTAATATAGAAAATACAAGCATAGTAGTAGCTTTGTCACTCATTTTCTTGTATATTTTATAAGTTGCAATGAATAAAAGCACATATGTAATAATGGGAAGAAGTAAACGGAAAAGAGCAGGAATACTGCTAAAAATGCTAATAAGAAAATAATTATCTGGAGAAATAGTAGCAATGGAAGAAATAACCGATTCACTGGCGAAAAAAATCATTGTAGTACAAAGTGAACCGAAAGAACCAATAAGAGTAAAGAGCACTGCACGAAAGGTAGTTTTAAAAGCAATTTTTCCATAGATATAATTATTAATTGCAGGAATCCATGCTAACCAACTATGCTTTACATTGTTTTTATCTGCAATTCTCTTTAAGCCTAAAGCAGATAAAACGTAAAATAAAAATCCACTCACTAAGATAAACAATAAAAATGTAATAAGCGCAGTCACAGGTAACAAAATTTCTTGTGAATACATATAAAACCCTCCTCATTTAACTCAATGTATATATTGTACTGTTTTTTTGCAAAAATGTCAATTATTATATTAATTAAGCACAACAAAATAAACTTTAACAAAAAAATTTTTTTTTCATAAATTAATAATAAGAATTTTTCTAAAAGTAAAATTTTATATGGAGAAGAACAATATGAATGAAAAAATTTTTCCGTTAAATGAATTAGACATAGGTAAAAAAGGTGTTGTTGTTTCGTTACTATCAAAAGAAAATGAAAGAAGAAGAATGTTAGATTTAGGGTTAATAAAAGGAACTATTGTAGAAGCGGTCCAAAAAAGCCCGTGTGGAGACCCTATAGCATATTTTATCAGAGGGACTTTAATAGCAATACGTTCAGAAGATGCCAGCAAATGTTTAATTAATATTTTAGAGGAAATAAGTTAAAAGATATAATATAAAGAATAAATTATGGGTATATTCACATAGGAGGTTTTTATGGGATTAACAAATAAAGCAACCGGAATTGCTGTTATAAATAATGATTTTAACATTGAAAAAAAAACAAAAAACACTAGGATAATAGCAGTAGCAGGGAACCCTAACGTAGGAAAAAGTACATTATTTAATGCATTAACTGGAATGAATCAACATACTGGAAATTGGCCAGGAAAGACTGTTTCTAATGCGATGGGAACATGTAAGTATAAGAATAATGACTTTATATTTGTAGATTTACCTGGGACGTATTCATTAATGTCAAATTCTGCAGAAGAAGAAATAGCCAGAGATTTTATATGTTTTGGAAATTCTGACATAGTTGTAATTGTAGCAGATGCTACGTGCCTTGAAAGAAACTTAAATTTAATCTTACAAATACTTGAAATAACAAAGAATGTAGTAGTTTGCATTAATCTAATGGATGAAGCTAAAAAAAAGAAAATATATATAGATATTGATGAATTGTCATTACAATTAGGAGTACCGGTTATAGGAACCACAGCAAGGAAAGGAGAAGGCCTTGAGAACTTAAAAGAGACTATTTATAATTTATGTTTAGGTCAAAAGAAAACATTTAATGTAAAAGTAGAGTATAGTAATAGAATAGAGAGAGCTATTAATAGACTAGAACCATTAGTAAAAAAAATAGTAAAAGATAAAATAAATTCACGATGGGTAAGTATAAATTTACTTGATATGAATGAAAAATTACATAGAACTTTAAATGAACACTGTTTAGTTGATATAATGAAAAATGAAGAAATAAAACAAGAATTAAAAAAAATCAATAGAGAATTTTTTTTGAGTGGGGTAAATTCAGAGGTAATACGTGATGAAATAGTATCAAGTATAGTAAAAAAAGCACAAGACATATATGAACAAAGCGTAAAATTAGGAGATAAGAAATATACTCAAAAAGATAGAAAAATAGATAAATTATTAACCTCAAAACGTACAGGAATACCGATAATGATAGCAATGCTATTTGTAATTTTTTGGATTACAATTACAGGAGCTAATTATCCATCTGAAATAATAGCTAATGTGTTATTTTTTTTGCAAGATAAATTAGTAGAATTTTTTTTGTATATTGGCATGCCACAATGGCTAAATAATATGTTGGTTATGGGTGTATATCGAACGGTAGCATGGGTTGTATCAGTAATGTTACCACCGATGGCAATTTTTTTCCCGCTTTTTACATTGCTTGAGGATTCAGGTTATTTACCAAGAATAGCATTTAATCTTGATAAATTTTTTAAAAAGGCAAATACACATGGGAAACAAGCACTAACTATGTGTATGGGATTTGGATGCAATGCATGTGGGGTTATAGGTTGCAGAATAATAGATTCTCCTAGAGAACGCTTGATAGCAACAATTACTAATAATTTTGTTCCATGTAATGGAAGGTTTCCAACTTTAATAGCAATTATTACAATGTTTTTTGCAGGAATGATTGCCTTACCATATAAATCATTTGTATCTACTTTAATTTTAACTGCAGTTATAATAATTGGAGTGATTGTAACATTTATAACATCTAAATTGTTATCAAAAACAATATTAAAAGGAATACCTTCATCATTTGTCTTGGAATTGCCACCTTATAGAAGACCACAGATAGGTAAAGTAATTGTAAGATCAATTTTCGATAGAACACTATTTGTGCTGGGAAGAGCAGTGCTTGTAGCAGCACCAGCCGGACTTTTAATATGGCTATTGTCAAATATATTTATAGGTGAATACAGTGTATTGACATATTGCTCGAATTTTTTAGACCCATTTGCAAAATTGATAGGTCTTGATGGAGTTATTTTAATGGCATTTATTTTAGGTTTTCCGGCAAATGAAATCGTAATTCCGATAATAATAATGAGCTATTTATGTACAGGAAGTTTAACGGATTTTGGAAGTTTAGATGAACTTTATATGGTTCTTATCAATAATGGTTGGACGTGGCTAACAGCAGTTTGTACAATGCTATTTTCATTAATGCATTTTCCTTGCGGAACGACATGCCTTACAATAAAAAAAGAAACCGGCAGCATGAAATGGACTGCGGTATCTTTTTTATTACCGACTGTAATCGGTATAGTAATTTGTTTTGTTGTAGCCAATGTATCAAGGATATTTGGATTGGTTTAATTAATAAATTAAATTACAAATCCGCCATTAGGGCTTATTACTTGTCCCGTGATAAACTTAGAGTTTTCAGAAGCCAAAAATAATATAGTTTCGGCAATATCCTCACATGTACCTATAGTACATAGTGGGGTTTCTTCTTTTAAACTATTTAAAACTTCTTTATCGATGTTGCTGTTCATTTTTGTGTCAATTATTCCTGGTGCGACGACATTTACATTTATTCCACTTGGTCCGACTTCTTTAGCAAGGGCTTTAGTGAGACCAATAATAGCCGCCTTAGAAGAAGAATAAGCTACTTCACAAGAAGCACCAGTAATACCCCAAATTGATGAAATATTTATAATTTTTCCGAAATGATTTTTAATCATACTTTTAAGTGCTACTTGTGAACAATTAAAAGTACCTTTAACATTTACATTAAATATATCATCCCATTCTGTTTCAGAAACATCTGTAAATAAATTTTGTGAAGCAATTCCTGCATTATTGATTAAAATATGTACGTCTCCAAAAATTTTATTTATAGTTGAGAACATATACTCAACTTGTGAACGATTTCTGACATCGGCTTTAATTGCAATTGTATCAAAGCCCTGCGAAACTAATTCCGAAGAAAGAAGTTTCGCTTCTAACTCTGATTTATTATAATTAATTACAACATTATAATTTTGACGAGCGAATAACATAGCGGTGGCTTTACCAATACCGTGAGATGCGCCCGTAATTAAAACAGTTTTTTTCATATTTTTTTAATCACCCTAACTATTTCACCAACATACATTTTATGATAATCATTATTTGAATAATTTTTTTCTATTGATTTATCAATAAATGATTCAGGTTCAATAAATTGACCATGAATTTTTTTACAAATGAATACTAAAGTAGCTTGTTCAAAATATGGAGCTTCGTAATCAAATAAAGGAGTAAATCCAATTTCTGTACATTTATCTACATCTCGACCTGAAACAGAACCACAATATTTTAATGCGTCTTTATATTTTTCACTATAAAATGATAATGAAAAAAATTCATTATTTTCTAAAAATTCAAATGTATAACGTTGAGGACGCACAAAGGAAAAAGCGACAGGTTTATTCCAAAGAATGCCGAATCCACCCCAACTAGCTGTCATGGTATTATACTTAGAAGTATTACCGGAGGTAATTAACATCCATGAATTGCCTATAAGTTTAAAAGGTGACATTGCGATGTCATTTAAGTTAACTTCTTTAAATTTAGACATAATTAAATCTCCTTAATTTTGTAAATAATATAATCTATGATAATAATTTAATTTTTATAACAGATAAAAATATTAGTTTAAATGTTTATTAATGAGATTTTCACATTGACTGAGAGGAATAAGGCCACTATTTCGTTCTACAGGCTTAGTATTTTTAAATAAGATTAATGTTGGTACGCTATTAATTGAATATTTATCGGAAATGTCTTGGTTTTCATCTATATCTAGTTTTAAAGTTTTTATACTATTTTTATATTTTTGAGATAATTCTTCTATAATTGGTGAAAACATTTTGCAAGGGCCGCACCAAGAAGCAAAAAAGTCCACTAATACCAATTGGTTATCATTTAAAATCTTTTCAAATTCTTCCTGTGTTAACTTTTTTTCCAAATCTAACATAATAAACACTCCTTTTTTCAATTATACAACATTTAACCTTATTGAGTATACCCATTATTTTATAAAATATTAAAAATAATCGGTAAAAAGACTTACAATGGGAATAGTTATTATGCTACTAATTGTTGTAATTAAAACAGTTCCTATGGCATAATTACTGTAGTTATCATATTTTTTTGCAAACATAGCTATAGAGCTCATAGTTGGTAATGCAGTTAACAATACAACAGTTTTAATCATATTAATTGGCAATGACAAGTTTTTATAAAAGAGCCATAATATAATAGGGAATAGAAGCATTTTAATAAATATTATTATGTATATTTCTATATTTTTAAGATATTTTTTCACATCTGAATAACACATTAAGCCACCTATATATATTAATGATAAAGGGGGAGTTAAGTTACCAATAGGAGCTAATGCTAATTTTATTGTGCTAGGCAAAGTAAAGCCACAAATAATTCCAGCAATAGACAAAATAATCGCAACAAGTGCAGGGTTTAAAATATTTTTTAAGTTATTAAAAGAATTAACTTTATTAGTGCTTTTTGAAGTTAATTTAATTCCTAAAGTCCATAGCATAAGTTGGTCAATAATCATACATAAGGACATGAATACGACTCCTTCTTTATTAAATAATGAACATATTAAAGGAATACCAATAAAACCTGCATTTGAAAATGTAGCTAATGCTTTAAACATATTTTTTTTATTCTTATCAAATTTAAAAATTTTTGAAATGATAGAATTTAAAAGATAAAGAGAAATAAAGCTAATAAGATATAAAAATAATATAGGCAAACTTTTAAGTAATTCATTAAGTTTTGGTCCAGTTAGCATATTGGTAAAAAGCATAATTGGCATAGTTATCATAATTATAAATTTTGAAAAATATTCAAGAGCAATGTCATTAAGAATATTAAACTTAACGCTTATAATACCAATTATAATAAAAACAGAAAATATAAATAATTGCTGTAAAATAACAAAGAATTGTTCCAAGATTTCACCTCTTATTTCTAAAATTAATCCCTTTTAACATAAGGTTAAAAGGGATTTTTATAAAATAAATTATACATTAGAAGTTTTTCTGCCTTTTTCTTGAAGGTTATAGTAATATGCTAATACTTCACCAATATCGTAATCATCATCAATAGAATAGGCACCACGATTTAATATAAAGTTTCTATCTGATAAAATATTTTTAGCATCTTTGTATATTTTAATAATTTCATTTTTCCAAAAGTTAATATTATTAATACGCAAATCTACCCAACCTGTATGAATCCATTTATCAAGATTTTCTTTTGTTATATTTAAATCAGCATCTTTCCCTGGAAATAAGCTGTATTCACCTATATACAAGTTGTTAGTTTGAGTGACAACTGGTAGACCTAATGACAACATTTCATTTAAAAGGTTATTATCTTTTTCAAATGATTTACATATTAAATTATATAATTCTTGTACATCAATTTTTTCAAGTTCAGAAACGGTTTTACAAATTTGTTTTATCATATAAAGTTCATAAAGTTGTTTTGCTACAGTTACGCCTAAGTTTCCGGTAGCAATACTTGTGACATTATTTTTTTTCATAAGTTCACGAAGTTCACATTTAGATTTATCAACCATAGCTCTTCCTGCAAATGTTGAACTAAGCATACCAGCATCCATATAGTTTAATATATTTTTCTTAGTTTTTCCAAGAATATCATCCATCGCAGCGTCAGCAACTTCTTCTTTGGTAATTGCCTCCATTTGTCCAATAGAAGTAAGTGCTGATAATTCATATAAAGAATAAACATGGTTTTCACCAGCTCTAACAACAGGGAACTCAAGGTATTCGTCACTGGTTCCTGTTGAATATGTAAGGTTTTCGCCTTCTTTAATTTGTAATTTTTTATAGTTATTAATTTTTTTAATTAATCCAACGTCTGTTTCGATTGGTTCAAATTTTGCACTGTCATAACCAATAAAGGTTGCCGGAATTAAAAGACTAATGTTAAGATGTGTAGTATGAGAAAGGCTCCAAAGCAATTGATGAAGTACACCTGCGGCTGAAATTTTACCCATTAAAGCAAATGATAAGGCAGATTTAGGGGTATCTCCGTGAGTATAAGGCATATTCATACCCATACCACCAAGTCCTGTAGTAGAAACCTTTAAAAATTTATTTACTTTAAAGTCTTCCATTGCTAATTTAAGAGAATATACAAAATTTATAGCTTTTGGGACAAAATCGTTTAGAAGAATTTCAGTAGCAACATCTGAATGGACGTCTTTGTTATGGTTTACTTTATTTAGTAATAATTCTGGTTTATAATTGCAGCCTAGTACAGTACCTGAATTCATAGCATCAATGATTAAATCAGGTTGCCATTTTTCAACAAGATTGTAAATAGTTGATTTTTTTAGGATATTTGGGCCTAAATCTGAGTAATAAAAATTAAGAAGTTCTTCTTTATTTTCAAGTTTTTCATTCATATTAGTTAATTTATTTAAATTAAATGGTAAGAAGACATCACCATAAGATGGTATTAGTTCAACATTATTGCAGTTTTTAGAAAAGTATTCAAGGCAATAATCTGATTCATTTTTTGTTAAATTATGTAGTATAATTCTTTCTGGTTTTTGTTCTATTATCCTTCTGGTTATAGCTTTTCCAACTTGACCTACTCCTAATACTAAAATTGTTTTCATATTAATTATCCTTTCATTTTATAAAATTTTTATAAAGACTGTTTTTACAGCTATTGGTTAAATAAAAAACTATTCAATTCCACCCAGTAAAATTCCTAAAATATATATTATTAAAGTTAAACCGATAAATACATATTTAGTCATAGGTTCAAACCATTTACCAAGTGGCTTTGCTAATCCTTTTTCAACTTGGGTCCTTGCAAAATTTGGTTTACATACCCAGAAAAACATTATTCCGGCTAACAAAGCTCCAAGTGGAATAATGTAAATTGATAAAATATCCATCCATTTTGATAAAATAGTAGCGTTTTCTATTAAAATTCCTATAGTAGCGGATATTGCAAAAATTAAAGCAGTGCTTTGTTTTCTAGATATTTTAAGGTGAGTTTGTAAAGCCTCTATAGGGGCCTCGAATAAATTTACAAGTGAAGTTATAGCGGCGAAAAGTACTGCAATAAAAAATACACATGCAAATATTTGACCTAATGGCATTTGTTTGAAAACATTTGGCATAGCAATAAACATTAAAGCTGGACCCGATTGCAAATCGAGACCAAATGAAAATATTGCAGGAATTATTGTAATCGCAGCTAAAAGTGCTGCTATTGTGTCAAAGATAGCAACGTTTTTAGCACATGAAATAATGTTTTCATTATCTTTTAAATAACTTCCGTAAATTAATGTGCCTGAACCAGCAAGTGATAATGAGAAAAATGCTTGCCCTAATGCAAAAATCCAAGTTTTTAAATTGGCAAAATCTGACCAATTAAGTTTAAATAAATAATTATATCCTAGTAAACTATTGGGTAAAAAAGCTACACGAACAGCAAGAATAAAAAAAAGTATAAAAAAAGTAGGCATTAATACCTTATTAAGTTTTTCTATTCCTTTTGATACTCCTAAAATCATGATACTAAGTGTGACAATAAGCCCTAAGATATGCCATGGAACATTTGAAAATGACCCTGAAATGGTATTAAAATATTCTAATGGTTCAATTTTTAAAAATGACATTGTTATTGAACTAACTGTGAATTTAAATATCCATCCGACGACAACAGAGTAGCCAATTGCAACTAAAAGAGATCCAATTACAGGAATAAAACCTAAAATTGTTCCCCAGTTTTTGTTGGTTCGTTGTTTTACCGCATTATTAAAAGCATTAATTGGACCAGATTTCATTGCACGTCCAAAAGCCATTTCGCCAATGACACCGGAAAATCCAATTATTATAACAAACAAAGTATAAGGAACTAAAAAAGCAGCTCCACCATATTGACCTACTCTGTAAGGAAACATCCAAATATTTCCCATACCAACAGATGAACCAATACATGAAAGAGTAAACCCAATTTTGTTGCTAAATGAATCTCGGTGTTCATTTTGTTGTTTAACATGCAAGCTTGAAATTTTGTTTGGTTTAATTTTTTCTGTTATAATTTATAACACCCCCAAATAAATAGTTCTGTTTATGTTTGTTTGAAAAGATGATTTTTTATTTTCTGTAAAAAATTTAATAGAGCATTTAATAGAAAATTTGTAATACAAATAAAAACATAAAAGATTGTAATTTAATTTTAATACCAATTATTACCATAAATCTCGAAAAATTTGTCGATAATTCAAAAAAATTTGAAAAAATTTCCACAAAAGTGGAAGATGCAATAAAATTGGAGAGAATATAGGTAGTTTTATAAATTATAACAGCCGCAAAAAATGGTTGATTATCATATTTTTTTGCGCTATAAATATGATATTTTGGTTAAAGTGATGATTATGAATTAAGGTGTTGACTTGTTCTATATAATAGTGTAAAATAAAAAAGTACTAACAAATCAATAATATCGCGGAGTGGAGCAGTTCGGTAGCTCGTCGGGCTCATAACCCGAAGGTCGTTGGTTCAAATCCAGCCTCCGCAACCATAGTAATAAAGCCACTTGAGTTAATTCAAGTGGCTTTTCTTTTTATGTAAAAACACCTAATAATTCAACAATAGTTCAACTCGTTCATAAGTTATGCGTTTTTTAGGAATGCTTCTGATAATATTTCAGCATTCTTTTTATCTGAACTTTCAATAACATGGGCATAAATATTTGCTGTTGTACTTGGTTGTGCATGGCCTAATCTATTTGATATTGATATAGTGTCAACACCGCTATAATATAGCATACTTGCCATGGTATGGCGAAATGCGTGAGCATTTATATGAGGTAGACCATATTTTTGAGAAAATCTTTTTAAATAAACGTTAACACTGTCAGGGTGTAATGGATTGCCGTTGTCTTGTGCAAAGATAAAATTCTGGTTTTTGTAATAAGAGCCCAACCTTAGTCGCTTTTCAGACTGAGACCTTTTATATTGCTTTAGTAAATTGACCGTTTCGATAGGAATACTTATTGTTCTTTTTGATTTAGATGTTTTAGGAGTATCCTCATATAGTCCTCTATCTGATGAATACAGTACATTATTACATATATTTATAATACAGTCCTCAAAGTCTACTTTGTCCCACTTCAAGCCTAATATTTCACCTCGCCTTGCACCAGTAATTAATAATAGGTGTACAAGAGTTTTCCATTTAAGGGGTTCATTTTTTAGGGCTTCATGTATTGCTTGTATTTGTTCAGGTTGAAAGTAATTTACTTCTTTCTTTTCGAGTTTTGGTGGTTGAGCACGATGCGCAATATTAAAGGGTATTAGTTCCTCCTTTACTGCTTGCTCAAGGACGGTAGATATTAAACGATGATGTTCAATTATAGTTTTATTACTTAACTTTCCCTTTGTACGCTTATTTAGACCATCAGCGGATAAGGCTGTATATAGTTCGTTAAGGTTACGAACTCGTAAGTCTTTGAGTTTAATATGCCCTATTTCCGGGTATATGCGTGAAGTTAATTCCTTATACCTAACAATAGTTGAATGTTTTATCCCTCTTTGTTCTTTTAGGGATATAACATAATCACAGTAAGAAGCAAATGTTTGTTTTGTATCGCTTCTTATACCTGTTTTACATTCCTTTTCAAAAGTCGCAGCGTATGCTTCGGCTTTTTTTCTTGCTGTTTTTTCACTCCAACTTTCTGGAACTTCGAATGTTGTAGTATATGGTTTTAATTGTTTTCCGTCAGTTCCCCGCCCACGAAAAACACGTATTGAAAAGGATATAAGTTTTCCGTCTTTATTTCTTCTTTCCTGTATGTTGGCCACTAATTTTTATTCTCCTTAAGGTTTATTTTTTCTTTTTGCACCTATATCATCTAAGTATTTTGTTAATAAGCATTTTGTGAAATCTAAAATTTTATTAAATATTGGATATAAATTTCCATTATTATCTTTAATCAAATAATCAACGTCATAGCCTAAATATTCTTCAATAAATCTGAATAAGAGCATCTCTTTTGAAAAATTATCAAAGTTTTCTTTTTCCTCCCACGTTAGGTATTTATCAATAGGACGATTTAATTCCCCCATTAAATATCTGTCTGAGATATTTAAAACGTCACCAATCATTTTTATACTTTTTAATTCTGGTTCAGATTTGAAATTAACCCATCTATTGACTAGATTCACATATTTGTTTGTTAAGTCATCAATGTCTTTATCTGTTTCAGATAGACTTTGTTCATTTTGTGCTAATTTAATTGCTAATTGTTTTTGTGTTAAATTTTTTAAAATAAGTACTTGCCTGATTCTTTTTCCATAAATTTTATTCATAAATATTAAATCCCTTTCTGTGAAATATACTTTTGAATATAAAAGTTAATTGATATATACTTTAAGGTGCATTACAATAATATCCGGTTTTAAATAATATGTCAACAAAATAATTTAAAAAAGTAAATACACTACATTATAAAAACTTCATAAAGGAGTCAATAAAGATGCTAAACAATACACCAAAAATGATGACGATTAGAGAAATTGCAAAAACAGGACTTTTGCTTGAACACGCTTTAAGGCAAATGGCTAAACAGGGGAAATTACCTGCTATTTATATTGGTAATAAGTGCCTTGTTAATTATGACTTGCTTATTAAACAATTAAATTCTTTAGGGAGCGGGAATAAGGAGATTAAATAAATGAAAGACAGCATTTTTCCATTTGGTTTTAAATTAATGATACATACATGTCAAATGCTGTCTAATGCTCCTGGCAATGATTATAGTCTTGAAGAAGCAAATAATAAACCATACATAATAAAGCCTAGGGCAAGACTTGTTATAAATGGGTATTTATTCCCGCTCAATATAAACAAGGTTTATGATGTAGAAATAGATAATCTAGAAGACTTTTTAGTTTTAATAGATATAGTAAGAGAAGATTTAAATATTACAGAATGGGTTTTTAATAGGGTGGACTTTGCTTTTGATACAAAACTAAAATACAATGATATTTTTAAATACAACCTTTATATTATTTGCTTACTATCAGATGTTACAGGAATAAAAAACGCAATAGATATTCAGGACGTAAACACTAAAGAAAAGCGTGCCTTAACACTAAAAAGTTAATCCTTTGAATTCCAAATATATGATAAGGCACTTGAAAGTAAAAACAAGTACTGTTGCACTCGTTTTGAATTTAGGTTCAAAAATATAAGTAGTAATAAGGATATTTATAGCGTTATAGACCGTTTAAAGAAACTTATAGGTAATTTAACGGAAAGCATACAAAATGTTGAAAATCAACGCATTAATGATTTGTATTCCTTGTGGAAAAAAGAGCAGCAAACGGGGCATACGAAACAAATTAAAAATTTTAGTGAATTTGTTCGAAGGTATAATAACGATATATTTACAAGAAATATCGCAAAAGGGCTATATTATAGGATTTGTAAAGGTAGTTTTGAAAATTGGTTAAAATGGTTTAGGCGTAATAATTATGTCAAGTTTATAACAAAGTCAGAAATAAAAAAAATCGTAGAAGAAATGGAATTTGCGCTAAATTTGTATATTAAAAATGGGTAGTATTACTACCTATTCTTGAACCAAAATCAAATCACAGAAACATGCCGAAATCTGCATAAAACCAGGAGTTTTTACATATTACAAGTAATTTTGATTTACTAATATGAGATAACGGTTATTTCAGTTAATTCAAGTACTGATATGAGTAATAACAAGGAGGCGTTTAAATGGCCAATGAACAGAATTTAAAACCACTTAATAAAAGACCACAAAGAGAGCGCAAAGAAATAGCACGAATGGGAGCAAAGGCAAGCAATAAGGTGCAATACAACAAAAGGGTATTAAGGGAGACAGCAAATATATTACTTAGTATGGATGTAGACAAAGAGACAAAAGCGGGACTAAAGCAATACAAGATAACTAATGATAACTGTACTTATTCAATGGCTATTGTAGTTGCACAATTAAAAAATGCCCTGCAGGGGGATACCAAAGCGTTTAATGCCATAAGAGATATAATTGGGGAAAACCCAAGAAATAACGAAAAAGAGGAAAAAGATAAGGAAAACAATATAATTATAAATATTGCTCCTGCTAATAAAATGGATATAAAAGGGGACAAGTAAATGTTTTTACCTGCCCCTCTTTATCAAATCTATTTTTGATCCTATATTCTTATTTGGTCATATAAAGTTACTGTCCATAATACCTATTCTGATTGCTAGATAGGTTCAAGAACTAGATGTTATAACCTTCTTGCCTGATTATTACTGCTTTGAACTATATAAACATCTGTTGCAACAGTCCTTTTTTCAGTTCTTCCCATGCAGCTAATGTTGCTTTCTGCTTCTCGATGACTTCATCTAATGCAGCAACACATTCAACAATTTTATTCTGCTCGTCTTCACATGGAAGCAGAAGTTTAATTTCTGAAAACGCTGGAAATTTTAAATTCCATGTATCAGATGTCAACCCCTGTGAATACCTCTGAAACACATGCAACATGAATGTTTGTTTAAACAAAGTTTCAAAAAAATAACTATTATTTCCATCTAAAGCCGTAATAACGGTATATGCAGGACTTACAATTCCGTCATAATCCGATACGCCCTCTGCACCCTGCCACATCCTCATTGTATTGTATGCCAAATCATTCTTCTTTACAATTTTATAATTTGATTTATTTTCAGATGCGATGTTACGTTTATAGGTTTCACTTTGTTTCACAATTCCTTGTAAAAGCGTTACAGATAACAGTGATTCTCCACCTTTTGAACGTTCTATTCTCTCTGCAAACACATCACCCAACTTCTTTTCTTCCCATTCAGGAAACTCACTTCCATCATCAGCTTTAAATCTTACTTCCTGACTGAACAGCGTCTGCATCACACCTTTTTTACGTTCTTCCCATGCAGATACAGTTTCTTTTTGTTTCTCAATTACTGTATCAATCGTTGATAAGAACTCTGCGATTTTCTGCTGTTCTGGAGGTGATGGAACCATAATAGACATTTCACCGAAAACAGCAGGATGTATTCTTTTAGCTTTTCTACTACCATTAGCAATATCACCATTCTTTTTATAAAATGATTTTCTAGTAATATAACTCAATAAAAATTTATCCGAAATATCATGTATATCAAATGCCGGAGCATCAAATGTTGATTCATACCCATCCAATTCAGGTGGTACAATTCCAAACGCACAATTCAAAAAATCTAACTTTCCATACATCAATTGACCTGAATGGCGAATATAATACTGAGTATTTTCACTACCAGAAAAAATATTTTCTTTCGGAACAACACCTTTAGCCCAAAGTTTTACTGTCAATTTCTTTGCTTCTTTTCCCGTATGACCGAAAATATTGCTTTCAGTTACAAATTCTTTTATCTTATGTTCTTCCCAATCTGGAAACTGACTTCCGTCATCAGCTTTGAATCTCAATTTAGGTTCATTCATATTCATTTACCTACCTTTACAATCCAAGCTGTCTCATAAAACTTTCAGCCTTATCAATCGCGGCTTTTGTCTCAGAATCCAGTGTTTTAATCTTAGCCTTTACAGCATCCAAATTCACTGGTTCTTCTTCCTCGAATGTATCAACATATCTCGGGATGTTCAGATTGTAGCCATTCTCAATAATCTCACTCATATCCGCTACATGAGCAAATTTATCTACATTTTCGCGCTTTGCGTATGCATCTACAATCTTATCAATATGTTTCTGTTCCAAGACATTCTGATTCTTTCCAGCTTTGAACTCTTTGGATGCATCAATAAACAAAATATTTCCTGAGTTACCGTTTCTCTTGCTTTTCAGTACCAGTACACAAACCGGGATTCCTGTTCCATGAAACAGATTTACAGGTAATCCGATAACTGCATCCAGACGGTTCAGGTCCTTGATGATATATTTTCTGATTGCTTCTTCTGCACCACCACGGAACAATACACCATGTGGCAGCAATACAGCTACGCGACCGTCTGAATCATCCATGTGATAAATCATATGTTCTACAAAGGCAAGGTCAGCAGCAGACTTTGGTGCCAGCTTTCCAACTCCACTGTATCGTGGATCATCCTCAAATTTCTTATCAGCAGACCACTTCAGGCTATAAGGCGGATTGCAGACCTGCACAGTCATTTTTGTATTACCATATTTATCATCTTTCAGTGTATCACCTTTGTAGATGTCAAAATTCTGCCAGTCTACACCATGCATAATCATATTCATACGGCTCAAGTTGTATGTTGTAGCGTTCAGTTCCTGTCCGTAGAAATGGCCAACTTTATGTGTGGTCAAATGCTTCTGTACCTCTAAAAGCATGGATGCAGAACCGCAAGTACAGTCACCAACTGTTTTTGCCTCGTCAAGTCCCAGAGTTGCAAGTGTAGCACAAAGTTTACTCGGTCCGGCAGGTGTGAAGAACTCGCCACCCTTTTTCCCTGCATCTGAGGCAAACAGTCCAATTAGGATCATGTATGCTGTACCAAGTACATCAAATTGAGAGTCCTTTAAATCAAAATCAATTTTTGATACACGAACCATGACACGACTGATCATTTCTGTGCGGTCTGCCACTGTTTCACCAAGACGGGAGTCTTGTAAACGCATATCATTAAACAATCCATCAAATGCCTTGTTTGATTCGTGACCCATTGTAGAACCTACAAGGGCATTGATTGCCTTTTCAAAATCCTCAATGCTGAATTTATCAGTATAATTCTCAAATTTTGTAATTTTACGAATCAAGTTACGGAACAAATTTTCCGGCCTAATGACATATCCCAGTTTGGATAAAGACCAACCTTCTACAACAGGTCTGTAATCATCATTAGCAAATGCTTTTTCATAGGTCATGTGATCATTTTGAAGGAGTTCTGCCATATACATTTCAGTGCGCTCTGATAGGTAACGATAGAAAATAACGCCCAAAATGTAGTTTTTGAACTCACTTGCATCCATTTGTCCCCGTAGATCATTGGCAATTGCCCAGAGCTTTTGGGAAAGCTCATTTGCCTGAGCTTGATATGTATTTGACATAACTATTCCCCTTCTGCTTTATACTTTTTATATATCTTTTCTACAAATAATTTTATGGATTTTGTTATTTCGGTTATCTTTAATAGTCCAAGATTATATGGTATAAGTTTCTTACGAATGTCATCCTCTGATATTGCCCCGCTGAATACATATGTAGAGAATAGTTCTGATAAAATTATGTAATCGATTTTATTGTCAAGTGCAAATTTTTTCATTTCAGATTTCATTTGCTCTTTTTCAAACTGTGTGAAAGCCTCCATTATATCTACATAATCAGGTAAGTCATAGAATCTGGTCATAATGAACTGTTTCATGACTTCTTTCTTAAGCCTCAAAGATTCATTATCAGAACGTTCAATTTCACGAAGAATTAAGTCAATATCCTGTTGCTTTTCTTCATCTGTCTTATTGTTATTATTCGCATTTTTCAGCAAATTTAGGATATACACTACATTTATACGGTCAGTTCTGACAAGTTCAATATCAAAATCGACATCAATTGGAACGGGTACCGGTGGGTTTGGATTGGTCATCAGGTCTTTGTAATACAAATACCAGCTTTTGAATCCCTCATACTCATTTTCATCCAGTACAACACCGAGATCATCCCAGTCGAATTTTGAAAAGGTCTTCAAGATAGCAAGAGTCTTTGCTATTGAGCGGAATGCAATTATAAACATACGGATCTCATCTTCGGATTTGAGTTGACCAGCTTCATCCACGTCCTTTGTAACCTTTCTTAGTACAGGTTCCTGATGTATCCACTGATTCAAATAATATTCGTAGTTTTCAAGTAGGTACTCGTTTGGATTTCCGTCTCCTGAAAATAGGGTAAGGGCATCATCTTGCCACTGCTTTATATTTCTATATGACACAACCTGTCCGAACTGCTTTGTAACTTTATCAACTCGATTTGTACGACTATATGCTTGTACAAGTGAGTGCCAGATGAGATTTTTATCAAGATACAGTGTATTAAGTGGTTTTGCATCAAATCCGGTCAGGAACATATTTACTACTATCAGTATGTCAACCTGCGGAAGGTCTTTTTGTTTCAGCCTTTTTGCAATATCTTTTCTATATGCATCAAATGTATCAAGGGTGAATGCTGTTCCATACAGGGCGTTATAATCATTAATGCAGCGGTCAAGAATTTCTTGAGAATGCTCATCTGCGCCATCATCCATATCCTCATTTGCTCGATATGAAAAAATTGCAGCTATTTTTAGCTTTTTATCTATTGGTGCTGCATCATTAAGTTTTTTGAACTCGTTGTAATATTTTCCGAGAATAGGGACTGAATCCACTGCAAACAGTGATGTATAAATATCTTTGCCTTGTGGATGTACATGTTGTTCGTGGTGCTCTATAATGTGCTTTGCAATTCTTGAAATACGCTCATCATCGTGATACAGGGTTTTTAAGTCAATTTTGTGATGCTTGCAGTACTCAGGGTTATCTAATTGTTCCGGATCAATATCCTTTGTTGCATTTCTTGCAAAGATAGTACGTTGATACTCTACGGAAAAACGAAGCACGTTTCCATCTGCAATTGCATCTTTAATCATGTATTTATGTAAGCACGCGTTCAGTTTACTTCCTGCATTAAATACGTCTGCTGTAGTGAGACCATCGGCGCCTTTGTTTTTTTCGAAAATAGGTGTTCCCGTAAACCCGATATAATTTGCCCTTTTAAAATGTTTCTGAATCTGGCTATGCATAAGGCCAAACTGCGAGCGATGACATTCATCGATTATAAATATCACTTTCTTATTCTTGTATGAATCCATAATAGAAGTGTATTTAGGATTCTTTATGGCATTTGCCATTTTTTGAATGGTTGTAACAATCATCTTCTTTTCAGATGATTTTAAGATATTAATAAGAACAGCTGTACTGTCTGTATTATCTACACAGTACTTCTCGAATGAGTTGTATTCATCAACGGTTTGGTCATCTAAATCCTTACGGTCAATCAAAAATACGACTAAATCCACCATTGGCTCATCACGCAAAAGTTGTGCCAATTTAAATGATGTAAGTGTTTTTCCTGAACCTGTACATGCAAATACATAACCATTTTGATTTATTTCTAGTGTCCGCTTTTTTGCAGCTTTAACAGCGTATATCTGATAGGGTCTCATGACCATAAGTATAGGTTCTGTGGTTTTAATGACCATATATTTATCTATCATTTCTGTTATAGCTGATTTGTTAAAAAATTCGGATGTAAACGTATTTAGGTCATTGATGCGTGTGTTTTTTTCATCTGTCCAGAAAAATACAAGGGATTTTAGAATTGGGTTGTATTTGCCGTTTATCATTTCGTTTTCGTTGCAAAAATATTTTGTTTGTACGGAATTGCTGACTACAAACAGTTGCAAGTATCTGAAGAGACCTTTGAAACTGAACTTTCTGTATCTGTTAATCTGATTAATTGCTTCGTTAATTTCTACACCGGGGCGCTTTAACTCAATTTGTACCAATGGAAGACCATTGATAAGTATAGTCACATCATAACGATTTTTGTAAACTACATCGTCTTTATGGTCTTTGTCCATTGTTACTTGATGTGTTACTTGATAGATATTTCGGTCGGTATCTGCTGAAAAGAAGTCGATATATACGTTTTCTCCATTGTCCAGCTGTAACACATATTTATCTCTTAGTATCTTTGCTGATTCATACACTGAATGATTATCTATATGAATCATGATACGATTGAATTCAGCATCTGAAAATGATGAAGTATGTCCTTTTTCATTAAGTTTTTTTGCATTGAACTTTGCAAGCTGCGTACGGAAATTGTCAATGACATCGTCATAATTATTTAACTCTATGAATTTGTATCCTATACTTTCCAATCGATTAATAAAAATATTTTCAACTGTGTATTCAGAAGCATGTGACATTATTTCACTCTCCCTGTATACCAAATATTTAATTTGTATGAGCATATCAATATATCCACAGTATCTCTAAGACTATGACTTTAAATATTCAAACTTGATTTATCAATAGACAATGCAAGTTTATGTTTAAAAAATGACATAATTCGGTAATTATAAATTGAGGCTACTAAAAAAATATCTATGTGTCAACATTTAGTGAAGAATTTTCAAGAGATAGATATTCAAATCGATTGCTTTTTATAATTCAACTAAAGTTCAACTAACTTATAAAATCAACCTAAATTTTATAAAATGACGTTAAATGTTAAGTCCTCAAAAACCACATAAAACTGGGCAAAATTAAAGAATGCAAAACAATATAAAAAGTGAAAATTTAAGAAATATACTGCAGGATATTGAAATAATGTATGCTTGGGGGCATACTTTTACAGATAAAGAAATTCATGAATGGATTGATAAGAACCTTGATAGGTATGAAAATGAGGGTTATAGTTATTTTACAATTATCGAAAAAATGACAAATCAATTTATAGGTGTAGCAGGACCACTTGTCGAGGAGATCAATAGCATCAAATATATTGGGATAGTGTATATTATTAATAAAAAATATTGGGGAAAGGGATATGGCTTTGAAAGCGCAAAAACAAGTATTGATTATGCATTTAATCAATTAAATGCTGATGAAGTAATTGCACAAATTAGATTTGATAATTTATCTTCACGTAAAATTGCAGAAAAACTAAATATGAAAATAAAATTTGAGTATGTAAGACATGATAATGATTTAGATGTATTACATTTGGTTTATGGTTTAACAAAATAAAAATAATTTTAAAAATAATAATAATTTTAAAACAGTTATTATTAAGTAGAGGCTTTTTGTATGTAATTTACAAAACTTTTTGAGATGCTCAAAATATTTGTTTTTTATTTCAAATATTAATGTAAGATTGTTTTTTGCGTTATTTATATGGAGAATAAAAGCATACGCGATTAATTTTAGCTAATTCTAGTTTTTAACATTAGTAAATTAATGTATTTGTAAGTAAATTTTAAATATGTAAATATACAATAATGTAAGGTATTAAAATTAATAAGGTATTTATTATGTTTTCAAAAATTGTGTAAAATAAAAATACGTAGATTCAAAGTTAATCTACGTATTTTTCAGTTAATTTAATATGTAATAAAACATAAGATATTGATTAAAAACTTAACCTATACCACCATAAATTATGCCAAGTATAATAATGAGAAATGTAAACGGAATAAATATATATTTACCAATGAAAATGAAACTTTTTCCAAGAGGTCTTTTGCAGCCTAAGTTAATTTGGTCGAGAGGTTCGTTATTTTTATATCTCCAGAAAAATACAACTGCAACAATTAACACAGATAAAGGTGCGATAACAATAGTTATTAAATCTACAAATTTTGAAAATAAGTTCATATTTAAAGAAAGGGGAATAGCTATAATCAACGATAAAGTTAATGATATTAAAGTAGCTTTTTTTCTTTTTAGCTTTGTAATACTAAGAAGAGCTTCAACAGGTCCTTCAAGCATTGAAATACTTGTAGTTAATGCAGCAAAGAACACGCAAGTAAAGAATAGCACACTTAAAATTGATCCAAATGGCATAGAGGCAAAGATGGAAGGTAATGATACAAATAACAATGCCGGGCCTGAACACAAATCAATATTAAAAGCAAATACAGACGGAATTATTGCAAATGAAGCTAACATAGCACCGACAACGGTATTAAAAAATACAATTGTTAAAGCTGATTTTGGAATATCTGTTGAGCTATCAGTATAACTACCATAGACAACCATAACACAACCTGAAAGTGACACAGAAAAGAATGCTAACCCCATAGCCATTATCCAAGTTTCCACATTTAAAAGAACTTCCCATCTAGGAATACACATATATTTTATGCCTTCTATTGCTCCTGGTAAAGTTACTGAACGAATTATAAGTATAACAAAAAGGATAAACATAGTAGGAATTGCAATTTTATTTAATTTTTCAATACCGTTATTTATTCCCAAAGATACAACCAAAGCAGCAACGAGTATTGCTATAATAGTGACCAGAGCAGAACTTACTGAACCGGTAAAATTTGAAAAATATTCAGTTGGATTTATTTTAGTTAAATTTTGTGAAACACTTAAAAATAAATACTGAATTATCCAACCTAATATAACTGAGTAAAATGAAAACATTCCAAGAACTCCGATGGTAGGTATGGCACCTAGTATATTTCCCCAAATGTTTCCGTGTTTTACATTTTTTTCTTTAAAAGCATTTTTTATTCCAAGTAAAGTACCGGACTTGGAGCTTCTTCCAAATGTAAATTCAAGCATTAGGCCAGGATACCCTAGAAGGAATACGAATAAAAAATATGGTATTAAAAAAGTAGCACCGCCATATTGACAAAGACGAGAAGGAAACATCCATATTATTCCAAGTCCTACAGCTGCGCCCATACTGGAAATAATAAACGCCAATTTACTAGAAAATTTACCTCGTTGTTTCATAATTTTTTCTCCTTTAAATGGTATTGTTTTATCGTGTAAATATTAGAAGACATTTTTAGATTGAATATAACTTTAAAGTATAACAATTCAAGGTATTTCTATTTATTTTATTAAATAAATGATATATTATTATTTTTTTTTTGTCAATTAAAAGTTAAAATTTGTGAAAAATGAAAAAGATAGTTACATTTTATAAATTATGAGTGTCGATTTTTTTTGTTTATAAATACCAAGTTTTATAAAAGGTTTCTCTTCATAATGCAAAAATAACGGTACAAAATGCTTAAATTTATACAATAATAATTATAAAAATAAATAATAAAAAAATGCAATTAATTTATACATAAATTTAAAAACGTCGTATTTCATAAATTGTTGATGCATATAACGAAAATAATGTTTATAAAAAATAAAAAAATTTTTTAATATTGTACAAAATAAAAATATTTTTTTTGGACTTAAAAATGTTTTGTTCAAACATAACAATTATTCCAAATATTGATAAAAATAAATCTTGAATTATGATATATTGACTTGAATTAATTGAGTGGTTTAAAATGAATTCCGGTAAGTTTTATAAACAATCTTATAAAATTTATAATTAAAATTTGAAATTGAAAGTATACTAATTTGTATTAATAATCAAAATGTACACTTTCAAAAAGGAGGAAATATTTATGAAAAATTTTAACAAGTTTGTATCCATCTTTCTAGTTTTATGCAGTCTTTCTAATCAAAGTGTACCTGCTTTTGCAAACAAAGAGACACAATCCGTAAATCCTCCCCAGAAAAATGATTTTAGTGCAGTGTTTAATAGTGAAAATACTTCTGACACCGTTCTTAAATACTTTTTGGGCCCAAAATCACAAATGAGCAATTATTGGGCAGATGTAATTAAAAATAGTTTTATTGATTATTGTGGTGTTAGAAAAAATTTTGCTTTTAATGATACTCTTACAAAAAATAATATTGTTCCTGATGAAAAGTTTGATAAGCAATTACAAGTGCTAAAAGATTCCCTACGCAGGAACCATCCATATTATTCTCCTCGATATATGGCACATATGCTTTCAGAGCAATCAATGCCATCTGTTGTAGGATATTTTTTAGGCCTTTTATACAATACTAATAACTCCACTGCTGAAGCATCACCTGCAATAACATCCTTTGAAGCAGAGTATTGTAAGAATATTGCTAAAATGTTTGGCTATAATGTAGAAAAAAATGCATTAGACCCGAAGGAACCTGTAAGTTGGACACATCTTACTTCAGGAGGTAGTGTTGCAAATCTTGAAGCTCTTTGGATATCACGATATGTTAATTATGCTCCACTTCTAATATGGGATATATTAAATAATTATAAGTTAAGTGAAAATGAGACTTGGCCAGCTCAATTGTCTGAAATTAATTATGTTAAAGATATGAAAGTTTTAGATATATTAAGAATGCCTCCAAGAGAAAAAATTAATATTGTTAAAACATTCTTTGACTATTTTTGTGGATTAGAACAAAATGATTTAAAAAATAAATTAGATGAGTTTATAAAAAAATCTGATTTTAATGTTAAGGAAAATGGTATAAATCGTTGTAATAAAGCCATAGAAAAGATAAATGGTCGTCCTATAAAGCCACTTTACTTTGTACCATATACTGCACATTATTGTTTTCCGAAAATTGTTGCTATGATTGGTGAAGGTGCATCTTCTATTGTCAAAGTTCCAGTAGATGAAAACTTTAGAATAGATGTTAATGCTCTAAAAAATATTATAAATAAAAAGCTTTTTGAGGATAATGGTGTTTGTGATTATTATGTAAGTGCAGTTGTATCTGTAGCTGGAACAACTGAAGAAGGTGCTGTTGACCCTGTTGATAAAATTTTAGATTTTAGAAAAGAGCTTGAAGAAGGTAAATATGGTACGAAAGCATCGTTTTGGGTACATGTTGACGGTGCTTGGGGAGGCTTTTTCAAAACTATTTTAGGTATGTCAGATAATCTAGATAATAATAGGTATTTTAAAGATTATAAATTCTTTAATATGTTATCTGAGTCTGAAAAAGAAAAAATAAATGATGTAAATAAAGCATATTTAAGATTTAAAGATGCTGATTCGATAACAGTAGACCCTCATAAAATGGGATATATTCCTTATTCTGCAGGTGCTATTTCATTTAAAAATAGAGATGCATTAATTTTAATAAAACAACTTGCATCATATATTAACGATAATACAAAAAATTCTGCAAACGGAGTAGTTGATTCACTTTCAGATCTTGATAACATTAAAGCTTTTTCACCATATGTTTTTGAGTGTTCAAAATCTGGTGCAGCAGCAACATCATGTTGGTTTACAGAAAAATTAATGCCTTATAATTATGAAGCTAGTAAGCCAAATGAAAATTATCACGGAGATATAGTTTTTGATTCATACAAAGCAGCAAAAAAATTACACTATTATTTAAGTAACTTTGATGAAATTTATCAACAAAAAATTGATGAAGTAAAAGATAATGACAAAAACTTAGCTACTGTTGTTAATATGAATAAGGATAAAGGTACTGGAGCATTTAGGCTTTTACCTATTTCAAAAACTACTGATACTAACGTTGTATGTTTTGTTGCTATCCCAAGTGATTTTGATGAATTATCAAGAAAAATTTCAGTTGAGCCATGCAAAAAAATAAATGGTCAAGAAATTACACCTGAACAGCTCGTTGACTACACTATAGATATTAACAATAAACTTTATGAAAAATATTCATATAAAGATAACACATCAAATTTAAATGATCCTGGTAAGTATAATTACTTTTTATCAAAAACTGATTTTAGTTTTTACACCCAAAATTCAGAAAAAAATAATGATTCTACCAGCGAAATATATAATAATAGTCATGATATAATAGAATTTGTTTCTAAAGAATTAGGAATAAAAGACCGTGACTTAAAAGAAAAATTACGTAAAGACTTAAAAATTTTGCGTGTAACAGTTATGAGTCCTTGGCATAATAGCATTGAAACAGCCACTGATAAAGGTGAAAGTCCTGATGCTATTACTGGAATAATTAATGACATGCAGAAGGAAATGCTTAATATTATTTCAGCTAAATATGATTTAGTAAAGTAAATTCATAAGGTTACAAAAATAAAATCCTGCCATTAAAAAAATGGTGGGATTTTATTTTTGTAAGGAAATCACGTTATATACTTTATATAAAAAATAACTTTATAAACTCCACTAATACCTTTTAATGGTTTTGGTGAGATTTAAATTAAGAGTATTATTACCTTGTGACAAGAGACCTTTTAAGGTATATTAAAATTAACTTGTAAGTAGGAGAGAAGCCTGTAATCAAATTTGTAAAATTAAAGTTTTAATAATAAATAAGGATGTAATTTAATTGTTTTAAGAATTTTAATATAATATTATTTTGATAATTAAAGCAAAATGAAGTTACTTTTTCAGTGAATTTTATATATAAAAAAGAAAATGTATTATAAAATTTATGAACAAAGTAATATAATAACATATTTGATAATATATAAAAGAAAGAGCCCAGAAATTCTGGACTCTTATATAAAAAAGATTGTTAGCTATACACTAAATTGAATTAAAATGT
>CAKSPZ010000003.1 GCA_934486635.1 uncultured Eubacteriales bacterium | reverse complement strand
GTGCCGAAGATACTTGGTTGGAGACGACCCGGGAAAATAGGAAGATGCCAACTTTTTGCTTTTGTTTTATAGGAAAAACCCCTACTTATATAGTAGGAGTTTTTTATCTTAAAAAGAGGTTTTATCTAGCATCATGTTGAATAGATTCTTCAGTTTCTCTAAATAATAAAGATATACACCATATAGCAGCTAAAGCAACAATGGTGTAAACGATTCGACTACCAATGCTCATTTGGCCGCCGAATATCCAACCTACTATGTCAAACTGAAAGATACCGATAGAACCCCAATTAAGACCGCCTATTATAACTAAAATTAGAGCTAATTTATCTATCATACTTTTTTCACCCCTTATTTTTCTGGTGCGGAAAGTCCGCATATTTATTTTTAGCGTATAAATTTATATTATACTTAGTTTTTTAATCCAAATTTTTATTATTAAATAATGATTTTATTTTTATCAAATTTTTTAATTTTATTCTTTATATTTTAAAGAATGTTATTTCCGGGTGTGGCGCAGATTGGTAGCGCGCTTGAATGGGGTTCAAGAGGCCGCTGGTTCAATTCCAGTCACTCGGACCATTAATAAATAAAATTTGTTTTTTGTGTGTAGAAAAAAGGAGTCCAATAATTATTGGATTTCTTTTTTTTACTTTTTTCGAAAATTGTTCTATTTTAAGATTAAGTATTTTTAAATTATTTGAGATGTATACATTAATAAAAATAAAGGTTTATTTAAGATATAATTTTAATTTTTTGAATTTAAGTAAATATACTTATTACTGATTACCAACGTAACTTTTGAACCGGGTTGCCGTAATAACTGGCATATTCATAAGGCTTCAAAAGGTGGAGGACAAATTCTTGTTTGTGTTGCAGGAAAAGGATATTATCAGGAGTGGGGTAAAAAAGTGAGAAAGTTATATTCTGGAGATGTAGTAAATGTGCCTACTAATGTTAAGCATTGGCATGGGGCAACACCGGATAGTTGGTTCTCGCATTTAGCAATTGAAGTACCCTCAGAAAATGGTTCAAGTGAATGGTTAGAAGCTGTAGACGATGAAACTTATGATAAATTGAAATAAAAAGGAGAAACAAATTAATAAGAAAATATTAGTAGCATTTTTTAGTGCAAGTGGTACAACTGAAAAAGTATCAAGAAAATTAGCATCTGTTTTAAATGCAGATTTACATGAAATTACACCGGAAAAACCATATTCTCAAGAGGATCTTGACTGGACAAACGAAAATAGTCGTAGCACTATAGAGATGAAAAAAGATAAATCTATACGTCCAGCAATAGCAAATAAGGTCGAAAATATGGAATAATATGATTTTAAAGGTAAAAAAATCATTCCATTTGCTACTTCTGGTAGCAGTAATATGGGAAATACAAATGAAGAATTACAGCCTTCTTGTATTGGTGCAAAGTTATTAGATGGCAAACGTTTTTCAAAAGATGTTTCTGAAATAGAGCTAAAAAACTGGGTTAATGGTTTAAATTGTTAATAGGGTTTAACTTAGTAATAAAATATGAAATAATGAATTACGAATTTTTGAAGATTAAAAAATAATTGGAGGAAGTGACATGATTTTAAGTGAAGTATACAAAATGAACAATGGTTTAGAAATTCCTAAATTAGCATTAGGAACATGGTTTATAGATGATGATAAAGCATCAAAAGCTGTTAGAGAGGCCATTAAAATTGGTTATCGACACATTGATACAGCACAGGCGTATGGCAATGAACGTGGGGTAGGTGAGGGTTTACGTACTTGTGGTGTTTCGCGTGATAAGATTTTTGTAACCAGCAAGGTTGCAGCTGAAAATAAAACATATAAATCTGCTTTAGATTCAATTAATGAAACACTTAGAAAAATGAAACTTGATTATATAGATATGATGATAATCCACAGTCCTCAACCATGGATAGAAGTAAATCAATCTGATAATAGATATTTTTCAGACAATATACAGGTTTGGAAAGCTATGGAGGATGCAGTAGAAGCAGGAAATGTCCGGACAATTGGTATTTCAAATTTTCTTGAGGATGATATTAATAATATTTTATTAAATTGTAAAATTAATCCGGCAGTAAATCAGATACTTGCTCATATATCAAATACTCCACTAAAATTAATTAATTATTGTAAAAGTAAAGATATATTAGTGGAGGCGTATTCTCCTATTGCGCACGGAGAAGTTTTAAAAAATGAATCAATAAAAAAGATTGCTGATAAATATAATGTCAGCATTGCTCAGTTATGTATTAAGTATGATTTACAGCTGGGAATGGTTGTTTTACCGAAAACTGCAAATCCAGAGCACATGAGGTCTAATGCAGATCTTGATTTTGCAATTTCTAATGAAGATATGGAAACACTCAAATATATAGAGCACATAAAAAGCTATGGAAAACATAGTATATTCCCTGTTTTTGGAGGAAAATTAAAATGAATAATAAGTTATTAGTATATTTTTCGTATACTAAAAATACGAAAATTATAGCTGAATATATTTTGAAAAAGTTAAACTGCGATGTGCTAGAATTACATCCTAAAGAGAAATATTCAGAATGTTATCAAGAAGTGCTTGACGAATATCAGAGTAATAAAAGTGATAAAAAAATATGCGAATTAATGCCATATAGTGTTGACTTAGATAAATATGATACTATTATAATTGGAAGCCCTGTATGGTGGTACACAATTACTCCTGTCATACGAACTTTTTTAAAGAAGCATTCTTTAGAAGGCAAAACGGTTATCCCCTTTGCAACAAATGCAGGATGGGTGGGTAGAACGTTTGAAGAAATAAAAGAATTATGTACTAACTCAAATGTGAAGAATGAAATGAATATTGTATTTACTGAAGATTACACTGAACATAAATTAAAGACACCAAATTCAGAAATCGATGAATGGCTAAAAAGAATAAATTAATATGTAAAATTATAAGAAATAAGATTTTTTATTATAGGGGAGGATAACAATGGAATACGTGATACTGAACAATGGTGTAAAAATGCCAAAGTTAGGCTTTGGAGTTTATCAAATATCTAAAAATGAGTGTAAACAAGCGGTATTAGATGCAATTAAAATAGGATATAGATTAATTGATACAGCACAAAGCTATTTTAACGAAGAAGAAGTAGGTGAAGCTATTTCAGAGTGTGATGTACCTAGAGAAAGTCTATTTATAACCACAAAGGTTTGGATTGACAATTATTGATATGAAAAGTGTAAAAAGTCAGTATTAGAATCTATGAAAAAATTAAAAGTAGATTATTTAGACCTAATTCTTTTACATCAACCATTTGCCGATTATTACGGAGCATATAAAGCATTAGAGGAATTATACAAAAAAGGCAAAGTAAGAGCAATAGGTGTATCTAATTTTTATCCTGATAGACTGTCAGATATTTGTCTGTTTGGAAGAGAAATTATTCCCTAAGTAAATCAAGTTGAAACAAATCCTTTAAATTCTCAAGAGAAAGCACAAAAAAATATGGAGAAATATGGGGTTCAAATAGAAGCATGGGCTCCGTTTGGAGAGTGAAGAAATAATATGTTTTCTAATCCTGTTTTAAAAGAAATAGGATGTAAACATAATAAATCAATAGCTCAGATTATTTTAAGATGGCTAATGCAAAGAAACGTAGTAGCACTTGCTAAATCAGTACACAGGGAAAGAATGGAAGAAAATTTTAATATCTTTGATTTTACTTTAAGTGATAAAGAAATGAATGAAATTAATAGTTTAGATAGTAGTAGCAGTTTATTTTTCTCACATACGGATCCTAGTATGGTTGAATGGTTTGACAAAATGATTGGGGAAAGAAAACACAATCATGACAATATTAAAGAGAATAAAAATTGGTAATTTTTATTCTTTGAGTTGTATGCATATTCTGTACACAGTACAAGAAGTAAAATAAATGTTTTTAAAATAGCTAATTGATTTATCTGTATAAATAGCAATGATTAGTTATGCCTATCACAACTAATCATTGCTATACATTTTTTATATTATGTTGTACGTAAAGAAGAGAAAAACCTGGTTGTTAAGACATTTCAGGTTTTCCTCTTCTTTTAAAATAGTGCTATTTTTATTAGTTATATGTATATATATGCTTCCGGATTTTTATTAATTATATCTACTATTTTTTTCATTAGACATTTTTCTTCTTCAAGAGTATATGGACAATTTAAGCTTGTTGCCATATCCAAAGACTGATGAGTAGATTTGAAAAAAGAACTTAAAATGTTAATTGATCTTTCCAAAATGTTTTTATATGTTAAGTTTTCATTTGTACATAAATAGGCTATTTTAGATATTACAGCATCAGATAAATAAAGTTTTGATTTATATAATGAAAGCTCTTCTTCATCAGGAATATTGTTGTCATCATTTTTTATTTGTTCCAAGATATCATTTATTCTTTTAGATGTTTCTTCAAATTTTTCAGCAAAATAACCTTGAGGTTCAATAATGTCACTGTGTTTAAATTCCACTTTTGTGTCTCGGTCATTAATATTATCATTAAATGATAATAAAATGTAATTATTACCTATCCATTTTTTATCATTAATTAAAGTGGATAGCTGTTTAAGTAAGTCATTAAAGTTGTAATACTTAATCCAATAACTTTCCACTCCATTTTTGTTTAGGTGCTGGTAAGAAGGCTCTATTCTGCTATGATGTAAAGAATTTTTTATAGCATTAGAGAATATTTGTGCAGTTTTAGGTTCAAGGTGTGTAGACATAATTTTTTTAGTGAATACACCTACTAAAGACTCTGACCAAGTATATTTTTTATCCCTAAGAAAATAAAATACTGGTTTTACAACATTCCAGTTTTCAGGTGTAATTTTGTCTATAATATTAATAACATTTTTACTTGCATCAAATATAAAAATGTTAGTATCAGCTAGTGTTTTTTTGCTTTCTTTTTGAATAGATTCAATTAGTCTATTTTTATTTATATTTATTTGTTTTTCTAGTTGCTCTATTAACTTTGACAATTCTAAATATTTGTATATTTGAACTGTACAAGTTTTACACTGGCAAGCTCTTTTTATCGTATAACTGTTATGCTCTTTAAGTTTATTGATATTTATACAATTTTTATCGGATACATTTGTTGGAGTATATGCATATGAATAAGTCCCTGCTGATGAAAGCAATATCGATAATCCAATAAATATATATAATAGTTTTTTCATAAATTTCTCCATTCTGTTACTTAGAACATCAGCATATCAGATAATTTAGAATAAAGTATAAATAAGTATTAAATATAATTTTTGCTGTTTTCTAAATTTTTTATTTTAAAATCTAATGTTTACAATATTAGTCTATTAAGTTAGCAAAAATAATAAAAAAATATAAATACATGTTTATTTATATTTTTTTTATTTAATGTAAATTTTAATAATGAGTTTATAATGCATAATTGCTTTATTTTAAGTAATATAATTTTAAAAGTCACCTAAAATTGGTGACTTTTAAAAAACAAATTAAATTTAGTTAAAGCCATTTGGATTTTGAGTTTGCCAACGAAAAGAATCTATACACATTTTTTCTATATCAAATTCAGCAATAAAATTAAGCTCATTAGCAGCTTTATTGGTATCGGCATATACAGTAGCAATATCGCCTTGTCTACGCTCACCAATTTTATAATTAATTTTTTTATGTGATACTTTTTCAAATGCTTTTATTAATTCAAGTACGCTATATCCTTTTCCGGTTCCTAAATTGTAAATATTTAGTCCATTATTTGATTCTAGCATTTTATTAACAGCCTTAAGATGACCTCTTGCCAGATCTACCACATGAATGTAGTCGCGTATACAAGTACCATCAGGAGTATCATAATCATTTCCGAAGACTGTGAGTTGAGGTAGTTTACCTATAGCTACTTGAGATATGTATGGCATTATATTATTTGGAATTCCATTTGGACTTTCGCCAATACAACCACTTTCATGAGCGCCAATAGGATTAAAATATCTTAAAATAGAAATATTCCATTCGTTATCAGCAGTATAAATATCTTTTAATATTTCCTCGGCCATATATTTTGTTCTTCCATAGGGATTAATGACTTGACCAGTAGGCATGTCTTCATTGTAAGGAGCTTTAGATGAAGTTCCGTACACAGTAGCAGAGGAGCTAAACACTAATTTTTTTACAGAATATTTTTGCATTATTTCACAAAGGTTTATTGTACCAGTAATATTATTATCATAATAAAGTAATGGTAATTTACAGGATTCGCCAACAGATTTTAATCCAGCAAAATGAATAACAATATCTATTGTATTTTCGGAGAATACATTTTCAAGAAATTCTTTATTTCTAATATCCCCACAGTAAGTTTTAACATGTTTATTTGATAATTCTTCTATTTTTTTTACAACTGTAGGTTTGCTGTTACTGTAATTATCAAGTATAATTACATTGTGATTCATAGATAAAAGTTCTATACAGGTATGGCTCCCAATATAACCAGCACCACCTGTTACAAGTATATTAGCCAATAAAAGTCACTCCAATCTTTTTATATGAGAAATGGTGGAAGATATTCGATAATGATATAGCATATTAGAAGAAAAGGTACAATTTTAAAATTAATTCCACCATATTTGTTTATTTGTTCTTTGTATAAATTATTATCATCCTTACATAAAGTTTTTATTTTTTTTATTTTTGTTGTACAATTTTTTAAATACAACTTATTAGCAATAAAACCTGAAACAAGCATAATGATAAAATTTAAAAATTTTATTATAGATGGCAGTGAAAGTATTAATTTTTGCTCTGGGGGTAAAAGGTAAAATTGATTTATCAAGTTATTATAAGCATCAATACTAAAGTCTCCAGTAGAAGAAATACCTGCTGAACGTAATAAAGGAGATAAAATTTCTTGAGCATAGGTAAATTCGATAAATGTTGATAAAATCATTAACAACATAACAATTGAAGTTAGTACAATACCTATTTTGTATAGTTTACGATATAAAAACCAACCACCTGAAAATAAAAATGCACTAAAATTAAACTTACTTTTGTTTTTATCCTTTATATTTTTAAAAACAGAAATATAATAAATAGAATTGCTTTTTACGTAATTTGATAATTCAGAAATAGTTACATCATTTATCTTTTCTTCTTTATTAAAACCATTTAAAGGATCAAAATTAAAAATATTTACATTTGGAATATCGTTAGAAGTTGAATTAGTATAAGCATTGGTGAAAGGAAATCCACAATTATTGCAAAATAATGAATTATCAGGGTTATCATGAAGACAACGAGGACATTTTTTAAAATTATTATTAGAATTATTACCTTGTTTGTTTGTGTTTACTTTTTTGTATGAAAAATTGTCGTTATGTTTTTCTTCATATAAGCAATGACCTAATGAGTTATAACATTTACGATGGTATGGTGCACCACATTTTGGACATACAACTACATCATCATCTTTGCCAAATTTATTCTTACATATTGGGCAATTTTCAAGTTCATTGTAATTATTCATTTTATACTCCAATCTATTATAATTGTTAAATTTAATTTTACATAATTATTTTATAAATTTCAACTTAAACTTTAATATTTAGCATGTCATATAGAGTTTTTTGATAGTTCTTTACATTAATATAAAATTAGATTATAATAAAATAGGGTAGTAATGTTTAATGGGGGGATAAAATGCTACAGTTTGAAGAGCTAAAGTTAGCCCTTGATGAAATGTCAGAAGATTTAAAAGATTTGTCTGAAGCTCTTGGCTTTTCTAAAATAAATCAAGAAATAAAAATTCTTGAAGAAAAATCCTCAAAGCCAGATTTTTGGGATGATATGGATAATTCACAAAAAGTATTGCAAAAGATTAGCACACTTAAATCAAAAAGTCAGAGATATAAAAAATTATATTCTCTTTATGAAGATACAAAAACTCTTATTGATTTAGCTAATGAAGAAGAAGACTTATCCTTATTAGGAGAGATACAATCAAATGTTAATTCTATACGTTTAGAATTAGAATCTCAAAAGTTAGATACTTTGTTAACAGGTGAGTATGATTCCAACAATGCTATACTAACTCTTCATGCAGGAGCCGGAGGTACAGAAGCACAAGATTGGGTTGAAATGCTATACCGTATGTATTGCAGATGGTCTGAAAGGCATAAGTATAAACTGAAAACACTTGATTATTTAGATGGAGAAGAAGCAGGGCTTAAGAGTGTGTCAATATTGGTTGAAGGCATAAATGCATATGGATATTTAAAATCTGAAATGGGTGTGCATAGGCTTGTAAGAGTTTCTCCATTTGATTCATCCGGAAGAAGACATACATCTTTTGCATCAGTTGAGGTTATGCCTGAAATAAATGACAATCTTGATGTGGAGATTGCACCTGAGGATATAAAAATGGATGTTTTTAGAGCAAGTGGTGCAGGAGGTCAGCATGTTAATAAAACCTCATCTGCTGTTAGGCTTACACATATTCCTACAGGAATAGTTGTAGCTTGTCAAAATGAAAGAAGTCAACATCAAAATAGAGATGTGGCATTAAAAATGTTAAAATCAAAATTGATAGAAATTAAAGAACGTGAACATCTTGACAAAATTGAAGATATTAAAGGAGTACAAAAAGATATTGCTTGGGGCTCTCAAATACGTTCTTACGTTTTTATGCCGTATACTCTTGTTAAAGACCATAGGACGAACTATGAAATAGGAAATGTTAATGCCGTTATGGATGGAGACATAGATGGTTTTATAAATGCATATTTAAAACAAATAAATTTAGAAAAACTTAAAAAATAATATATAAAGCCAATATTGATTAATATTATAAATTTACTTAGGAATAATAATTTTTATTATTAATTGATAGGTGGTAAGTAATAATATGATAGTTGAAAGTATTTTTAATATGCTAGGAGGTCTGGGCCTTTTCCTTTTTGGAATGAAAGAAATGACGGCAAGTTTAGAGCTTTTTTCCGGATCTTTTTTAGAAAAATGGATTAAAAAATTCACTAGAAATAAGTATATGGGAGCTATTATTGGCTTTATTGTTACAGTAATTATACAAAGTTCTTCTGCTACTACAGTTATTATAGTAAGCCTTGCTAATGCAGGTATAATGTCGTTATCTCAAACTGTAGGAGTAATAATGGGGTCTAACATTGGAACTACTGTTACAGGTTTAATTATAGCTATTAATTTATTTAGCTTAGCTCCAATTATTATATTTATTGGTGTCGTTTTACTATTTTTTAAAAATACTTTTATAAAAAGTGTTGGCAGTGTTTTTACAGGGTTTGGAATATTATTTTTAGGTATGAGTATGATGAGTCAGGCCGTAAAACCAATATCTCAATTGCCAATTGTAAAAGAAATTTTAACTTCACTAAAAAATCCTTTGATTGGTATTTTAATAGGTATTATATTTACTGCAATTGTACAGAGTTCATCAGTGTCATTAGGTATATTGGAGGCATTGGGTTTAGCTGGAGCTATTACAATTGGAAATGCCGCATTTGTTATATATGGTCAAAATATAGGAACATGTGTTACAGCATTGATAGCAGCTATTGGTGCGGGAAAAACAGCTAAACGTGTAATTGTAATTCACGTTTTATTTAACTTAATAGGAGCAATTTTATTTGCTGGAATTACATTGTTTTCTCCATTTTTAGATGTTATTGAAAGGTTATTTTCACAGAATATTATGATGCAAATATCAATGATTCATATATTATTTAATGTAGTGTCAACAATTTTGCTGCTACCTTTTAGCGATTTACTAATTAAGTTAGCATATAAGATTGTGCCGGAAGCAAAAGTTTAATGTGAGGTTTTTTTATGAAACTATATATAAAAAATGCATATGTACAGGCTGTACCTGGATTTGAAGTTTATGATAAATTTAATAAGAAACTTTATTCTATACCAGTAAAACATAGTGCTTTAGGCATAAAAATGGATATGTATAATTTTAATTCAAAAAGAATTTCAAAAATTAGGCAAAGGGGCTTTGCTTTTAATAAAACATACAGTATTTATGTTGATAATAAAAAAGTTAAGCTAATATTAAAAGTAGAAGAAAGTAAAGTCACTGCGTTAATTAAAGGATGTTCATTTTTATTTTGCGGAGATATTATTAAAAAAGAATTTTCTATTTTAGATGAAAAAAAGAATATTATTATGACTCAAATTTGTAAACTTAATTATTATGAATTAAATATAATTGAAGAAAAATTTGATGTTTTATGTATTTGTATAGCTTTATGCATTGATACATTGTTGTTTATTGACAAAAAAGATAAAGAAAAAAATAATGATTTTTTTATAAAGAGCATTTTTGAAGATAAAAAAATATTAGGTGGTTTAAAAGAAACATTTTTACATGAATCACCAGAAAAATAGATTTAAATTTAAGATGTAAATAATAAAAGAAAATTAAAAGAGGTAATTAATTATTATGGATTCAAGAAATAATTTGAGAAATATTGCGATTATCGCACACGTAGACCATGGAAAAACTACACTTGTAGATAAAATGTTAAGGCAAAGTGGCGTTTTTAGAACGAATGAAACTGTAGCAGAGAGAGTTATGGATTCTAATGACCTTGAAAGAGAAAGAGGAATTACAATTCTGTCTAAAAATACTGCAATAATGTATGATAATACAAAAATAAATATTGTTGATACTCCAGGCCATGCTGACTTTGGAGGGGAAGTAGAAAGAATTCTTACTATGGTAGATGGCGTTTTACTTTTAGTAGATGCTTTTGAAGGATGTATGCCTCAGACAAGATTTGTTTTAAAAAAAGCATTAGGCCTTGGTAAAAAGCCTATAGTTGTACTAAATAAAATAGATAGACCAGGCGCAAGACCACAAGAAGTAGTAGATGAGGTTTTAGATTTATTTATTGAATTAGGAGCAGATGAAGAACAACTTGATTTTCCTGTTATTTACGCTTCTGCTAAAGAGGGATATGCAACTCTTGACCCAAATGAAAAAGGCGAAAATATGGATCCTTTATTTAAAAAAATAGTAGAAGAAGTTCCAGCTCCAAAAGGAGATATGAATGCTCCTTTCCAAATACTTTTTTCAAATATTGACTATGATGAGTATGTTGGAAGAATTGGTATAGGAAGAGTAGAAAGAGGTAGTGTTAAAGTAGGTCAAAATGCAGTTTTATGTAGATTAGATGGAACTACTAAAAATGTAAAAATAGCTAAGCTTTATCAATTTGAAGGATTAAAAAGAGTCGAAACAGATTTAGCGCAACTCGGAGATATAATATCAGTTGCAGGTATAGATGACTTGAATATAGGCGAAACAGCATGTTCTCCTGAATGTGTGGAGGCTTTACCATTTATAAAAATAGATGAACCAACAGTTTCAATGATGTTCATGGTTAATAATAGTCCATTTGCAGGTCAAGAAGGCAAATTTGTTACTTCTAGAAACATAAGAGATAGGCTTTTTAAGGAAGTTGAAACTAATGTTGCTATGAGAGTAGAAGAAACAGATTCAGCCGATACATTTAAAGTATCAGGCAGAGGAGAACTACATTTATCTATTTTAATTGAAACTATGAGAAGACAAAATTTCGAATTCCAAGTATCAAGACCAAAGGTTATTATGAAGCACATAGATGGAGTTTTAAATGAACCTATGGAGCTTCTTATGATTGAAGTGCCAGATAACTACGTTGGAGCAGTTATGGAAAAGATAGGTTCAAGAAAAGCTGAACTATTGAATATGACTACCAGAGGCACAGGTATAACTCATTTAGAATTTAAAATTCCTGCTCGCTGTTTAATGGGATATAGATCAGAATTTTTAACAGATACTAACGGAAATGGTATAATGAATCATGTTTTTGATGGTTATGAACCATATAAGGGCGATGTGCAACAAAGAAGTCAAGGCTCATTAGTAGCACATGAAACAGGTGAAACCACTACATATGGTCTTTTTGCAGCACAAGAAAGAGGAAAACTTTTTATTGGAGCGGGTGTACCTGTTTATGAAGGTATGATAGTTGGTGCAAACCCTAAAGCAGAAGACTTAGTTGTTAATGTATGCAAGAAAAAACATATAACAAATACAAGAGCTTCAGGTTCAGATGATGCATTAAAATTAACTCCACATACAGTTTTAAGTTTAGAGCAATCACTTGAATTTATTACAGATGATGAGTTAGTTGAAGTTACACCTAAAAGTATACGTCTTAGAAAAATTATTTTAAATAAGGAACAAAGAATGAAAAAAGCCAATAAAAATTAACACATAAAGGAGCATGGATGAAGTAATGAATAAAGAATTTTTATCTGAAAAAGCTCAATTAAGGTTAAAAAAAATAAAAGAATTAAATTTACCGGAATATACTACATTAGAAGAATTTTTAAATGCATTTTCTCATGGAATAGGTGCAGCATTATCAATAGTAGCAATTGTTTTATTGATAATAAATTCTCCCTTTGATGCAAAATCAATTATTTGTGTAACAATTTATTCCGTATCACTTTTTATTCTTTATATTATTTCTACTTTATACCATGCTATATTTCCTGGAAAAGCAAAAAAAGTTTTTAGAGTATTGGACCATTGTTCAATTTTTGTATTAATAGCAGGTACGTATACGCCAATATGTCTTTTATTACTCGATAGTGTCATTGGATGGATTTTATTCTTTGTAGTTTGGATTGCAGCTATAGTTGGAATAGTTTTTAATTCAATCGATATAAAAAAGTTTTCTAAATTTTCAATGATATGTTATATAGCTATGGGATGGGTTGTTGTTTTTGCGTTTAAACCTCTTATTGAAAGCATAACTTCTATGCAACTTTTATTGTTAGTTTTAGGAGGAGTAGCCTATACAATAGGTGCAGTTTTGTATGTGCTTGGTAAAAAGAAAAAATATATGCATTCAATTTGGCATATATTTGTTTTATTAGGCAGCATATTACATTTCTTTATGATTTTTAGTTGCGTAAAAAATTTATAATAAATAAAGTCTGCCATAATAATTTTTCGGCAGGCTTTTTATTTTTGTTTATTGGAAATAAAATCTGATTATAATTTCTTGTAAAATAGATATACAAAGATTATAATATCTTTAGTAAGGAGGAATGTTATGTTTTTAATATTAGAAAAGAAAATTTTAAATGAAACTATGACTAAAATGATTATACAAGCAAAAGAAATAGCAAAAAAAGCAAAGGCAGGCCAATTTATAATCTTGAGGGTAAATGAAAAAGGAGAAAGAATACCTCTTACTATAGCAGACCATGATGAAGTAAAGGGTACAGTAACTATAATTTATCAAAAAGTTGGAAAAACTACGATGTTACTAGACAAACTAAATGAAGGTGACTATATATTAGATTTTGTTGGACCTTTGGGGAACCCAACAGAAACAAAAGGCTATAAAAATGTAGCTGTAATTGGTGGAGGTACTGGTTGTGCTATAGCTTTTCCACAAGCTAAGGAACTTTATAAAAATGGAGTAGATGTAGATATAATAGCAGGATTCAGAGATAAGTCTTTAGTTATACTAGAAGATGAGATGAAGTCAATTTGCAATGAGCTAATTATTATGACAGACAATGGTTCTAATGGAAAGAAAGGTTTTGTTACTAATGCTTTGGAACAAAAAATTCTTGAACAAAAAAATTATGATTTAGTTATTGCTATTGGACCCTTACCTATGATGAAAGCAATATGTGAATTAACTAAAAAATATAATATAAAAACTATTGTGAGTATGAATCCTATTATGATAGATGGAACCGGAATGTGTGGCGGTTGCAGATTAAAAGTTGATGGAAAAGTTAAATTTGCTTGTGTAGATGGTCCGGATTTTGATGGACATAAAGTAGACTTTGATGAGGCAATAAAAAGATTAAATGCTTATAAAGATGAAGAAAAAAAGGCTGTTAGAGAGCTAGATTGTAATTTAATGAGGGGGGTTGAAAATGCCTAATACAAACCCGTTTAAGACACCAGCTGATGAATTGAACGCAAAAGATAGAATAAAAAGTTTTGACGAAGTGTCAAAAGGTTATACAAAGGAACAAGCTATTGAAGAAGCAAAAAGATGTCTTAATTGTAAAAACAGACCATGTACATTAGGGTGCCCTGTTCATGTGCCAATACCAGACTTTATAGAATGTATTGTTAAAGAAGACTTTAAAGCAGCATATGATATTATAAAGGGGACAAATTCATTTCCTGCAGTATGTGGAAGAGTATGTCCACAAGAAAATCAATGTGAATCAAAATGTGTTAGAGGAATAAAGGGTGAGCCCGTATCAATAGGAAGATTAGAAAGATTTGTAGCTGATTGGAATTTAAAAAATAATATAGAGAAAGAACATAATGTTGTGAAGAATGGTCACAAAATTGCAGTGGTGGGTTCGGGACCGTCTGGACTAGCATGTGCGGGTGAACTTTGTAATATGGGATATGAAGTTACAATATATGAAGCTTTTCATAAAGCAGGTGGAGTCCTTGTATATGGAATACCAGAATTTAGATTGCCAAAAAGTATAGTTGAACATGAAATTAATAATTTGGAGAAATCTGGTGTGGACATATGCACAAATATTGTTGTTGGAAAAACAATAACAGTTGATGAGTTATTATCCGAGGGTTTTGAAGCTATTTATATAGCTACAGGAGCGGGCCTTCCTAATTTTATGGGTATACCGGGAGAAGAATATATTGGAGTGTATTCAGCTAATGAATTTTTAACAAGAGTTACTTTAATGAAAGCGTATAAAAATGATTATGATACACCAATAATTAATCCAAAAAGTGTTGCTGTTATTGGTGGTGGTAATGTAGCTATGGATGCTGCAAGGAGTGCAAAACGTTTAGGGGCTGACAATGTATACATAGTTTATAGGCGTTCGGAAGATGAAATTCCAGCAAGAAAAGAAGAAATAAAACACGCTAAAGAAGAAGGTATAGAATTTAAATTTTTAAGTAATCCAATTGAAATATGTGGTGATGATAATTATAAAGTCAAAAGTATAAAGTGTTTAAAAATGCAACTTTCAGAGCCTGACGATTCAGGCAGAAAAAGGCCTGTAGCAATTGAAGGTTCTGAGTTTGACATAAATGTAGATTGTGTAATAATGGCCATAGGAAATTCGCCAAATCCACTTATAAAATTAACTACAAAAGGAATAGAATCAAATAAAAAAGGATGCTTAGTTGTGGATGATGACTTGAAAACAACTAAAGAAGCGGTATATGCAGGAGGAGACGCTGTGACCGGAGCGGCTACAGTTATTTTGGCGATGGGTGCAGGTAAAAAGGCAGCAAAATCAATAGATAAGTTTATACAAAGTAAATAAATATATTTTTAGTAATGATTTATCTTTTTTTATCATATTAGTTTAATGAATATGATAAAAGGAGGAATAAGCTATATTTTATAGCATTTGATATGAATGATATAGAGAATCAAACAAATGACGAATATTTAAATGATGAACCAATAAAACGTTCTCACTATGAGGGGACACCGTTATTGTTAGCTGTGCAATTAGTAATTAGTATTATAATGCTTATTGTAATGTTTACTTTTAAGTTTGTAGGTGGAAATTATTTTAATATAGCTAAAAAATGGTATCTGGATAATATTAACAATTCACTTATAGCCGGTGATGACGTAAAGGAATATAAAGAAGCATTTAGTAGAGAATTACCTTTTATTAACAAAAATGAAAAAATTATTAAAACTTCTTGCGTTAATTCTCAAAATAATGTAAAAGTAGTACCAGTCGAATTATCGAGTGTTGTGTCTAAACCTACAGAAAAGGGAATCATTACATCAAAATTTGGGAAAAGAAAGGATCCACTCACAGGAAAAGAAAACTTTCATAGTGGTTTAGATATATGTGCTGAAGATGGAACACCTATATATGCGGTTATGCCGGGAAAGGTTGAAAGAGCAGAAAATAGCCCGTCGTTTGGTAATGTTTTAATCATAGACCATGGAAATAATATAAAAACCTTATATGCACATTGTAAGGAATTAATTGTTACAACTGGTGATAATGTAAAACGTGGCCAAAATATAGCTTTTATGGGGAATACTGGTTATTACTCTACAGGTACACATTTACACATAGAATTTATTATAAACGGCAATAAATATGACCCGGAGCCATTTTTTGAAAATATCTACGTTTAATATAGAATTTTATATTTTTGGATGTACCTTTACGGTAAGTTTTCCCTTTTTAACTATAATTACAGTACTTTTATTGGTTGACGAAAATGGAACAATGATTTATGGGGTTTTAGCTGCATTAATTCATGAACTAGGTCATATTTTTGCTATGATTATAAAAAAAAGTAAACCTAAAAAAATAAGTTTTAGAGCCTTTGACATAAATATAGTTGATAATAATCGAATAAAAAGAAGTTATAGTGATGATATTTTTATTTTAATTGCAGGACCATTGTCTAATATTGTTTTTTGCATTGTGCTTTATTTTACATATAAATTAACAGGTTTTCTTTGGCTTATAAGACCTATGTATGAAAATATTTTTATTGCCATTTTTAATATTTTACCTATAGATACTCTTGATGGAGGTCAAATTTTATTTAATTTATTAAGTAGAAGACTTAGTATAAAGACAGCTATTAAGTTTACACTATTAATTTCATTTATGGTTCTTTTACCAGTTTCGGCATTAGGATTTTATGTACTTATAATTTCTAAATATAATTTTTCTTTATTATTTTTAAGTTGTTATTTGATGGCAATCTTACTTTTAAAAAATAAGTCTTGTTACTATTAATGTAAATATTTTACATGAATTATATTATAATAATGATTTAAAATAATAATAGTTGATCTAAGTAATAATTTGGGTTGACTAAATGTAGCTTTTTAAAACAAAAGGTTTATTGCGTTTGCTGTTTTAAATTGCAATACTACTGTTCATTTTTATTTAAATGAGCAGTAGTTTTTTTATTTTATGTTAAATTTTTAAAAAATATATTGCAAGATTTGTATTTATATGTTATCATAATCAAGTATTTGAATCCGCAGGTTATTTGTTACTTGTGGGATTTAATTTGCAGTTTATACTGTATATTAAACCAGGCAGTCCGCTGTTATTATACAAGAATGCCTTATATTTAGGAGGATAAAAATGGACGCACTAAAAATTATTTCACAAGGTTCAATTAAAAATGAATTACCACAATTTAATATTGGTGATACTGTAAGAGTAAGTGTCAATATTAGAGAAGGTGAAAAAGAAAGAATACAAATGTTTGAAGGAACTGTAATTGCTCGTAAGGGTAGCGGTGTTGCTGAAACATTTACTGTAAGAAGAGTGTCTTATGGCGTAGGTGTTGAAAGAGTATTTCCAATGCATTCACCAAATGTAAGAGGTGTGCAAGTTATAAGACAAGGTAAAGTTCGCAGAAGTAAACTTTATTATTTGCGCGATAGAGTTGGTAAAGCTGCTAAAGTTAAGGAAAAGATTCGTTAATTAAAGGGGGATGTTGTGTCCCTCTTTTTGTATAACATTTATTTTCCTTTTATCCAATAGTTATTTCAATGTTGTTATTTTGTGAGTATTTGTATATTTATTAACAGGCAGAATAAGAATAAAAAAAATAAAATTGGAGGTTTAACGAATGGAAAGTAAAATAAATGGTCAGATTGTAAGACCTGCTAAATTAAAAGAAGATGTTTCAAGTTTTGTAAAGGAAACCTTTGAATGGGGAAGTTCGGTAATATGGGCGGTTGTAGCTACGTTATTTATAACTACTTTTTTAATGCTATTTACAGTAGTAGGAACTTCAATGTTACCTACTCTTCGTGAAGGAGATAGACTTTTTGTAAATAAGTTTATGTATACTCCAAAAAGAGGTGATATTGTTACAATTAATACTTTAAATAGTATTGATAAAAACATAGTGAAACGTGTAATAGCTACTTCAGGAGATAATTTTAAAATAAATTATAATACACAAGAAATTTTCGTGAATGGAAAACTTTTAGAAGAGCCGTATATAAATGAGCCTAGTGAAGTTGTAGGGGATTGGGACATTCCTGAGGTTATACCTCAAGGCTACGTTTTAGTAATGGGAGATAATAGAAATCATTCTTTTGACAGCCGGTTCAAGGAGCTTGGATTAGTTAAAGTAAGCTCTTTATATGGAAAGGCATTTGCAATTTTTTGGCCTTTTGATAGAATACAAATGTTTAATTAAAAAGAGGGATTTTATGTCCCTCTTTTTGTATAATTTTAATGTGTGAAAAATAGAAAACTAAGTTTTGTAGCTATTTTAAATCGTTATAATTACGTTAGTATAGTAAGAGTCAAAGAATTGGAGGATTAACAAATGAAATGTAAAATAAATGGACAAATTGTAAGAGCAGATAAAGAAAAAAAGGATGATTCAAGTTTTATAAAAGAAACTTTTGATTGGTTAAGTGCTATAATTTTTGCATGTACACTTATAATGCTTATATTTACTGTTTTTAAAAACTTTACAGTAAATGGTGAATCTATGTTACCTACACTTCATGATGGAGATAAACTTTTGGTAAATAAATTTATGTATACTCCTAAAAAAGGAGATATTGTTACGATTAATGCTAAGAAAAATCTTGATAAAGATATAATAAAACGTGTTATTGCAACTGGCGGAGATAGTTTTAGAATAAATGATGATACACACGAAGTTTTTGTAAATGGTAAGCCTTTAGATGAATCATATATAAATGAACCTACTGAATTTACAGGTAATTGGAAGATACCGGACGTTATACCTCAAGGTTACGTTTTAGTCATGGGAGATAACAGAAACAATTCTCTTGATAGCAGATTTAAAGAAGTTGGTTTAATTAAAATTAATGATATATATGGAAAAGCATTTGTAATTTATTGGCCTTTTAATAGAATACAAATGCTTAGTTAAAAAAAGGGAGGCTAGTTAGTTTCCCTTTTAAAATGTTTTTTATAATTTAGAAAGGATTGTATCAATTGGATTATTACTCAGATAAGGATAAAAATAAAGAAACTATAACGTATTTTGAAAATGAATGTTTTGATTGGGTTAGCACAATAATAAGTGCAATATCTATTTTAGTAATTATTTTTACAATTTTTATAAAATTAATAGTAGTAAATGGAGTATCAATGAATCCGACATTACACGATAAAGATTGGATGATTCTTAGAAGTTTTTTATGTTCACCTCAAAAAGGTGATATAGTGGTTATACAAAAAGAATCCTTGAATGAACCTATTATAAAAAGAATAATAGCTACGGAAAATGACTTAATAGATATAAAAGAAGGAAAGGTTTATATAAATAATGAATTAAAAGATGAACATGAGTATATAGAAAATTCTTTTACCCAAAGTTACTCAACTTATAAGTTTCCCATGATAGTTCCAAAAGGATGCTATTTTGTGATGGGAGATAATAGAGAAAACTCTCTTGATAGTAGATCTAAAGAAATTGGCACTGTTAGTAAAAATGAGATTTTAGGAGAAGCTAAAATTATAATTTTTCCTTTTGATAGAATTAAAATAACGTAAATAGTTTTTTTAAGAACGTGTAGGGATATCTGTATATTATAATTAAAGTTATTTTATGAAAACATTAGTTTAATCGTTTGTAAAATACTTATTTTTTATATTTAAATGCTACATTTTTAAAATTGATTAAGACTTGGTTTCATAACTTGAAAATTCTAGTTGACTGTTTTGTAATGAAATTCTAAAAATATGAAACGTTAATTATTAAAATATATTTATAAAAAGTATGTAGAAGAAGATATAAAATAATATTAGAAAATATAGATACTATAGTAAAATAATTCTATGAAATTTAATGAGCTTTTAGTGATGAAAACTATTATTTAAAATGCAGAGCCTTTATACAAATTTGGAAGGAAGTGACTAATTATGAATAAAGAAAACAAAATTAATAATGACAATTCTAGTAAAAAAGAAGTAGTACCATCTGTGCAGATTTCATGGTTTCCTGGTCATATGACTAGAACAAAAAGAAAAATAGAAGAAAATTTAAAACTTATAGATATAGTAGCTGAAATAGTTGATGCAAGAGTACCGCAAAGCAGTAGAAATCCTGACTTGGATGAAATGCTTTCAAAAAAGCCAAGAATTATAATTTTAAATAAAAGTGATATGGCAGATACGAAAAAAACAAATGAATGGATAAATTATTATAAAGATAAAAATATTGGAGCTATTGCGGTAGATTGTAAATCCGGTAAGGGACTAAATGCGTTTATTCCTCTTACAAAAAAAATATTAAAAGATAAAATAAATGCAGCTAAGGAAAAGGGTATAAACAAAAGTGTTAGAGTTATGATAGTCGGAATTCCAAATGTAGGAAAGTCTTCTTTTATAAATAGATTATCTAGGGGAAAAAAAGCAAAAGTAGAAGATCGTCCTGGAGTAACTAGAGGAAATCAGTGGTTTACAATAGAAAAAGGTTTTGAGGTTCTAGATACACCGGGAGTATTATGGCCTAAATTTGATGATATTTCAGTTGGAGAAAAATTAGCCTTTACTGGTGCTGTTAAGGACCAAGTAATGGATACAGAACAATTAGCTGCAAGACTTTTGGAATATTTAAGTTTGAATTATTCAGAGATTTTAAAAGAGAGATATAAATTAACTGGAATTAATTTTGATAATTTAAATGGTTATGAAATTTTACGTTTGATAGGGAAAAAACGCGGAATGTTGATTTCGGGTGGAGAAATAGATACAGAAAGAGCAGCAATTATGGTTCTTGATGAGTTTAGAAGTGTTAAATTAGGAAAAATAACGCTTGATTAATTTTTTTATTAGGAGATCGTTTTTTACAATGGAAAAAGATTGGCTTTTATATGAAAATGAAGCACACAAAAAAGGATATAAGATGGTGTGTGGGGTAGATGAGGCTGGAAGGGGTCCTTTAGCAGGACCGGTATTTGCAGCTGCAGTTATTTTACCGAATGATATAGTTATAGAAGGGCTTAATGACTCGAAAAAATTAACTGAGAAAAAAAGAGAAAAGTTATATGAAGAAATAAAGAAATATGCCATTGATTACAATGTAGCGTCTGCAAGCGAAAAAGAAATAGATAATATAAATATATTAAATGCAACGTTTCTTGCAATGAAAAGAGCTATAGAAGGTTTAAAGATACAACCAGATTTTGCTTTGATTGATGGCAATAGAAAACCAGAATTAAAAATAGATTCACAAACTATTATAAAGGGAGACTCATTATCAGCATCTATCGCGGCAGCATCTATTTTGGCTAAGGTAGAAAGAGACAGGTTAATGAAAGAATTAGGTGAAAAATATTCACAATATCAGTTTGGCAAACATAAAGGTTATGGTACAAAGTTACATATAGATTTGATAAAACAATATGGACCTTGTGAAATACATAGAAAAAGTTTTTTAAAGAAAATCTTAGGTGAATAATTATGTCAAAAAGCCGAAAAACTGGTAATTTTGGTGAAGATGTAGCTGTATCTTTTGTAAGGTCAAAAGGATATAGTATTATTGATAGAAATTATCATAGTCGATATGGAGAAATAGATATAATAGCACAGGAAAAAAACTTTCTTGTTTTTATAGAAGTAAAAACAAGAAAAGAAAATTCTATGGTTAAAGCTTTTGAAGCAGTCGACACAATTAAACAGAAAAAAATTATAAAAACTGCGATGATATACTTAATGAATAATAAAGTCGATTTACAACCACGATTTGATGTAATCGAAGTTTTAATTAAAAAGTCAGGAAGTGTAAAAGCAGTAAACCAAATAGAAAATGCTTTTTTAGGAGTTGAATTTAATGAAACTTTTTGACTTACATTGTGACACTCTATATAGAGCTGTTGATGAAAATGGAAGTATAATTGAGAATAATTATCATTTATCAGTTTTAAAAGGAAATAAGTATGATAATTGGGCTCAGTGTTTTGCAGTATGGATACCTGATGAGTACAGAAATGAGTCAGCACTTGCTTTTTTTAGAAAAGCAAAAGAAAAATTTGAGAATGAGATAAATAAATATTCAAATATTATAGAACAGTGCAGAAATGCTAATGATATTAAGTCAGCGATTGAACAGAAAAAATGTGCGGCAATTTTAACTGTAGAAGGTGGAGCAGTTTTAGGAGGAAATATAGAAAATTTAGAATATTTAAAAGACTGTGGTGTTAAAATGATGACTTTAACATGGAATGGTCAATGTGAAATAGGAGGAGGTTCTTTAGCGGCGAAATCAAATGGTATTACTGAGTTTGGAAAAAATGTAATAAAATCAATGGAAAAGCTATCTATAGCAATTGATATATCTCATGCAAGTGATAATTTGTTCTATGATGTAGTTAATTTTTCAAGTGGCCCTTTAGTAGCGAGTCATTCTAACTCACGCAGTGTATGTAAGCATAGAAGAAACTTGACTGATGAGCAATTTAAAATAATTAAATCAAGAAACGGAATTGTGGGTTTGAACTTTTCTCGAGATTTTTTAAAAGAAAGTGATGCATCAGCCTATGATATTTTAAGACATGCAGATTATTTTTTGTCTATGGGAGGAGAAAAAACACTTTGTATAGGAACGGACTTTGACGGGACTGATATGCCAAATGGAATAAGTGGTATAGAATCAATGCAAAGCTTATATGAATTGTTTTTAAAGCATAATTATAAAGAAAGCTTAATTGATGATATATTTTTTAATAATGCATTTGAATTTTTTACAAGGCTAAAATAATTTTTCTACAAAGGAGGTACAAAGAATGTCGCTATATGCGATAGCAGATTTGCATTTATCTTTAAGTTCCAATAAACCAATGGATATTTTTAAAGGTTGGAATAATTATATTGAGAGTTTAAAAAATAATTGGCTAACTACGGTGAAAGAAAATGATACGGTAGTAATAGCTGGAGATATATCTTGGGCGATGAGATTAGATGAAATATATAAAGATTTTTCTTTCATTGAATCACTACCTGGGGAAAAAATACTTTTAAAAGGAAATCATGACTACTGGTGGTCAACAAGAAAAAAGATAGAAGACTACCTAACAAAAAATAATTTTAATTCAATTTCCATATTATTTAATTCAGCTATACCGGTTGACAAATATGTGGTTTGTGGAACAAGAGGTTGGTCATATGATTGCAGCACTAACGAAGATATAAAGATATTAAAAAGAGAAGTGGGACGTCTTACTGTATCAATAGAGCAGGCATTGAAAACAGGACTAGAACCAATAGTCTTTTTACATTACCCACCGGTGTTCTCTGGGTATGAATGTAAAGAAATAATAGAAGTTTTATTAAAATATAATATAAAAAAATGCTATTATGGTCATATACATGGAAAAAAAATAGCTTCTAAAGCAGTAACAGGAATATATAAAGGAATAAATTTTCATATGATATCTTGTGATCAAATTAGTTTTAGACCAGTATTAGTAACGTAAATAGTTAACTTTTTATAAATTTTACAAAATTGTAGAAAAAAATTTTTTTTTGTGATATAATTAATAAGATAATTGCATTTTTTCAGGAGGATAAAATAATGAGTTTAAAAACATCAAATAAGGTTGAAACAAATCGTTATGAATTAGAGGTAGAAGTTAACGCAGAAGATTTCGAAAAAGCAGTTAATAAAGCGTTTTTGAAAAATGCTAAAAAGATTTCTATTCCGGGTTTTAGAAAGGGTAAAGCACCAAGAGCTTTTATAGAAAAATATTATGGTGAAAATGTATTTTACGAAGATGCTGTAAATGACATATATCCAAAAGCTTTAGAAGATGCTATAGATGAAGCTAAGCTTGACGTTATTAATGACAAAATTGATTTTGACGTATTAAAAATAGGTAAAGATGGATTTGCTTTTAAAGCAGTTATAACAGTTAAACCAGAAGTAGAAATAGAAAATTACAAGGGTATAGAAATAAAACCTAAAAAAGTTGAAGTTACACAGGAAGATATTGATAAAGAAATTGAAAAAGTAAGAGAAAGAAATTCAAGAATGGTAACTGTAGAAGGAAGAAATGCAGAAGAAGGAGATATAGCTGTTTTTGATTTCAAAGGTTTTGTTGATGGAGTAGCTTTTCCAGGTGGAGAAGCAGAAAATTATAGCTTAAAACTTGGTAGCGGTCAATTTATTCCTGGTTTTGAAGACCAGATGATAGGTCATGCTCAAGGAGAAGAATTTGATGTAAATGTTACATTCCCAGAAGAATATCAAGAAGCATCTTTAGCTGGCAAACCAGCAGTTTTTAAAATTAAATTACATGAAATAAAAAAACGTGAGTTACCAGAACTTGATGACGAATTTGTAAAAGATGTTAGTGAGCTTGATACATTAGATGAGTATAAAAAATCAGTAGAAAAACAACTTTTTGATTTAAAAACTAGAGAAGCTGACATGGACGCAGATGATCAAATGATAGACAAAACAATAGCTCTTTTGAAAGCAGAAATACCAGAAGCTATGTTTGAAAACAAAGTAGAAGAGACTATAAGAGAATTTGCATATAAACTACAATCACAAGGATTAAGCATAGACTCTTATATGAAATACACTGGCATGGATGCAGATAAATTTAAAGCACAATTTAGGCCTCAAGCAGAAAGACAAGTTAAATTAAGATTAGCTCTTGAGAAAATTGCTGAGTTAGAAGGCCTTAAAGCTACACCTGAAGATATAGAAGAAAAATATAAATCTTTTGCTGAACAATACAAAATGGATGTAGAAAAAATTAAAGAGTTTGTAAATGAAAAAGATTTAGCTTTAGATATAGCAGCAGAGAAAGCTGTAGACTTTTTACGCGATAACTGCATAAAAAAATAATTTACTAAATTTGTATAAACATTGAAATTTTTGTTAATTATTTGTTTATCGCTTTAATTTAAAATGGAGGGGTTTACTTTGAATAATTATCCCAATAATACAAAAATGAGCTTAGTTCCATATGTTGTAGAACAAACCAGCAGAGGTGAACGTTCTTACGATATATTTTCAAGGCTTTTAAATGATAGAATTATAATGTTGACAGAAGAAGTTAACAGTACTACCGCAAGCTTAGTTGTAGCACAACTTTTATATTTAGAGGGGCAAGACCCCTCTAAAGATATAAGTCTTTATATCAATAGTCCTGGAGGCTCAGTAACAGATGGTTTATCCATATATGATACTATGCAGTATATAAAATGTGATGTATCCACTATATGTATGGGTATGGCTGCAAGTATGGGTGCATTTCTTTTAGCGGCAGGAACAAAAGGAAAACGCTTTGCGTTACCAAACAGTGATATAATGATTCATCAACCAAGCGGTGGAGCAAAAGGTCAAGCTACTGATATAATGATTCATGCTGATCATATTATGCAAACCAAAAAAAGACTTAACACTATATTATCTGAACGTACTGGTCAACCTTATGACATTATTGCAAGAGATACAGAAAGAGATAACTTTATGACAGCAGATGAGGCAAAAGCTTATGGAATAGTTGACAAGGTTATTTATAAAAGATAAGGAATTGGTGATGTTATGTCTATAAAGGATGAAAATAGGGATAGAAATGTTTGTTGTTCTTTTTGCAATAAACCACAGGATCAGGCTGTAAAACTTATAGCTGGTCCTGGAGTTTATATTTGTGATGAGTGTGTCACATTGTGCATGTCTATATTAGAAGAAGAATTATTAAAAAAAGGTCATAATTCATCAAATGAATATGATAAAAAAAATAATGAAGAAGTATTACTACCAAGACCAAAAGAAATAAAGAAAATGTTAGATGAATATGTTATTGGTCAAGATTCTGCCAAAATTGCTCTTTCTGTTGCTGTGTATAATCACTATAAAAGAATTTATTTTGGCAAAGATAATGATGATGTGGAAATAAAGAAAAGCAATGTTTTGTTATTAGGACCAACAGGAGTGGGAAAAACTCTTTTAGCCCAAACTTTAGCTAAGGCTTTAAATGTTCCATTTGCTATAGCAGATGCAACAACTTTAACCGAAGCCGGTTATGTTGGTGAAGATGTTGAAAATATACTTTTACGTTTAATTCAAGCTGCAGACTTTGATATAGAAAAAGCTGAACGTGGAATTATATACATTGATGAACTTGATAAAATTGCAAGGAAATCAGAAAACCCATCTATTACTCGTGATGTGAGTGGAGAAGGTGTTCAACAAGCATTACTAAAAATCCTTGAAGGGACTGTCTCAAATGTTCCTCCTCAAGGAGGAAGAAAACATCCACAACAAGAATTTATTCATATTGATACAACTAATATATTATTTATTTGTGGTGGAGCTTTTGACGGTTTAGAAAAAGTAGTAGAAAAAAGAGACAATTCTTCATCTATGGGCTTTGGAGCAGAAGTTAAAACAAAAAAAGAATTGGATTCAACTCATTGGATGAAAGATGTATTACCACATGACTTGGTAAAATACGGGTTGATTCCGGAATTAGTTGGAAGGCTTCCAGTTATAACATCATTAAATGGTCTTGATGAAGAGGCATTAGTTAAAATTTTAAAAGAGCCTAAAAATTCAATATTAAAACAATATAAAAAATTGTTTTCACTAGATAAAGTTGAGCTTAATTTTGAAGATTCAGCTCTTAGGGCAGTAGCTAAAAAAGCTTTAGAGAGAAACACAGGTGCTAGGGGATTAAGAGCAATTATGGAAGATATATTATCTGAATTAATGTATGAAATTCCCGGAGACCATACTGTAGAGAAAATTAATATAACAGAAGATACAGTAAACAATAAATCTAAGGCGGAAATTATACGTAATGAAGACAGAAAGCCTTTCGATATTAAGGTGAGCAAAGAGACTAGTAAAAGCAAAAGTTTTGTTTCCTAGAAGATATAAGGGTTGTGACGAAAGTTACAGTCCTTTTGTCGATTATATATATTTATAAAAGATGGGAGGCGATTCTTATGAGTGAGACTTCCAATAAAGATATTTCAATTGTTAAATTACCAGTACTTTTGTTAAGAGGTTTAGTATTATTTCCTAATATGATATTAAATTTTGATGTGGGACGAGCTAAATCTATTGCAGCACTTGACGAGGCTATAAATAAAAATCAACGTATATTTATTATTACTCAGAAGGATGTAAAGAATAATGATCCAGATTTTGAGGACTTATATGAAGTGGGCGTAATAGCTAATATAAAACAGGTTGTAAATCGCTCCAACGATTTAGTAAGAGTTTTAGTTGAAGGAGAAAAAAGGGCTAAAATTATAAAAAAATTGCAATCAAACCCATTAATGCTTGCAGAAGTTCAAATATGTGAAGAAGAACATAATCCAACTGCAGAAGAAATTGCAGCTATGAGAATAGTAAAGTCTATGTTTGATGAGTATGTTAATTTATCAACTCAGATATCTCCAGATTTTGTATCATCAATTGTTTTAAACGAAAATCCAAAAGAAATAGTAGACATGTTATCATCAAATATAGTAATGGATTATAATACAAAGAACAAGCTTTTATCTCAGACTAATGTATTGGCTAGACTTAAAGAACTTATGGTGATTTTAGCTAATGAACTCAATGTTTTAGAGATAGAGGAAGATTTAAATGTAAAACTAATGAACAAAATAGAACAAGGAAAAAGAGAATACTATTTGCGTGAACAAATGCAAGTTATACTAGAAGAATTAGGTGACAATGATTTATTAACAGAATCAGAATCTTTGCGAAAAAAAATATTATCTTTAAAATTACCAAAAGAAGTAAGCACACATTTATTAAGTGAATGTAATAAATTATCTAAAATGCCATTAGGGGCTCAAGAGGCTAATGTGTATAGGAATTATATAGATTTATGTATTAACTTGCCATGGAAAGAAAAGGATGAAAGTAAAATTAATTTAAAAAAAGCTGAGGAAATATTAAATAAAGAACATTATGGATTAGATAAAGTAAAAGAAAGAATATTAGAAACTATAGCAGTTAAAAAATTTACATCTAACAATGATGGTCAAATTTTATGTTTAGTTGGGCCACCTGGTGTAGGTAAAACATCAATAGCAAAATCAATAGCCCATGCAATGAATAGAAAATATGCACGAATTTCATTAGGTGGAATTCATGATGAATCTGATATAAGAGGTCATCGACGTACTTATGTGGGAGCAATGCCTGGAAGAATTATATCAGCTATAAATAAGGTACAAAAGAAAAATCCTGTTTTACTTTTAGATGAAATAGATAAATTAAGTAAGGATGTTTATGGAGATCCTGTATCTGCATTACTTGAAGTTTTAGATCCTGAACAAAATAATATGTTTTATGATCATTATGTTGATATGCCGTTTGATTTAAGTGAAGTATTTTTTATAACTACAGCAAACAACTATGATAATATCCCTAGAGAATTACTTGATCGTATGGATATAATTAATTTAACCAGTTATACATCTGAGGAAAAATTTAATATTGCTAAAAAGTATATTATTCCTAAACAAATAAAAAATTTAAATTTGAAAAGTAAAAATATAAAAGTTACGGATAGTGCAATTAAATTTATAATAGATTATTATACAAAAGAATCAGGGGTCAGAACCCTTGATAGAACAATAGCTACATTGTTTAGAAAGTTAGCTAAAAATATGTTGTTAGAAGATGAAAAAAATATAAATGTAACCTCTAGGAATATTGAGAAAATATTAGGACCAAGAAAATTTAAAATAGAAGAAAAAAATAAAAAAGATGAGATAGGAATAGTAAATGGTTTGGCTTGGACTAGTGTAGGTGGAGAAGTTATAACAATAGAAGTAGCAGTAATGCAAGGGACAGGCAAAGTAGAGTTTACAGGTTCTTTAGGTGAAATAATGAGAGAATCAATTTATACAGTAATAAGTTTTATAAGAAGTAACAGCAGGGAATTAGGAGTAAACCCGATTTTTTATACAGAGTGTGATATACATGTTCACATACCTCAAGCAGCTGTACCGAAAGATGGACCGTCTGCAGGGATAGCTTTAGCCACTGCTATTATTTCTGCACTTACCGATGTACCAATTTCAAGCAATGTAGCGATGACAGGTGAAATAACATTAAGAGGAAAAGTTCTTCCAATTGGGGGGCTAAAAGAAAAAACAATGGCAGCATATAGATCAGGAATCACAACTGTCATAATTCCTGAAGAAAATAAATCTGATTTATCAGAAATTTCTCAGGTAGTAAAAGATAAAATTAATTTTATACCAATTGACAATATTTATACAGCTTTAGAACATGCTTTATTAAGTAGAGTAAAAAAAGTGTCTAGTCATAAAAGTTTAGCTGTAAAGAAATCAAATTCCATTATAGAATCGACATTAAATGTTTTACAATAAGAAAGCAAATAGAGAGGTTTATATGAATTTTAATAATGTTACTTTTGAATCATCCTTTGGAAAGAAAAATCAATTAAAAAAATCAGTATGTCCAGAAGTAGTTTTTTCAGGACGTTCTAACGTAGGAAAATCATCACTTATTAATAAATTAGTTAATAGAAAATCTTTAGCCAGAGTAAGTGCAAAGCCAGGAAAAACAGGAACGATTAATTTTTATAGTTTAGATAATATTAAGCTTGTTGATTTGCCAGGTTATGGTTATGCAAAAGTTTCTGGAAAAGAGAAAGAACGTTGGGCTGATTTGGTGGAAGGATATTTTAATAGTGATAGGGATATATCTTTAGTTATACAAATAGTTGATATGCGTCATAAGCCGACGGCCAATGATATAAACATGATTCATTTTTTGAATGAAAAAGGGTTTAATTATGTAGTAGTATTAACTAAAAGTGATAAATTAAATAAAACAGAAAGAGAAAAAAGATTAGCAAGTTTAAAAGAAGATTTTCCGTATAATAATATAAGATTTGTAGTTTTTTCTTCTGTAAAAGGTGAGGGAGTAGAAGATTTAAAATCAGTAATACAAAATTCAATTAATAAATAATAAAATCCTTAACATAAAAATAGCCACCGGCTACGCCGGTGGCTATTTTATTATTTATTTAGATATTATATTTCTAGCGACAACGATTCCAGTAAGAGAAGCCTGCATAAGACCTCTAGTAATACCAGCTCCATCACCTATTGCATAGAAATTTTCAATGGTTGTTTCAAAATTATTGTTTACTTCTAATTTTGAGGAATAGAACTTAACTTCAACACCGTAAAGTAAGGTATTTTTTGAATAAAGACCAGGAGCTAATTTATCAAAAGCACGCAAAGCTTCAACGATACTAGTTAAATGCCTATGAGGAAGAACGAAAGAAAGGTCTCCTGGTACAGCAGTTTTTAAAGTAGGTATAGTTGTAGATTTCTTAAGTCTTGTTTCATCTGTACGACGTCCTTTTAATAAGTCTCCGAGTCTTTGCACCATAATGCCACCACCTGTCAACATATTTCCAAGTTGAGCAATATAACGTCCATATTTATAAGGTTGTTTAAAAGGAGAAGTAAATTTAGTGGAAACAAGCATAGCAAAATTAGTATTATTTGTGTGACTATTTTCTTCTGCATAACTATGCCCATTTACAACGGCAATGTTTCCGTCATAATGTTCTTCACTTACAAGTCCACCTGGATTCATACAAAAAGTACGAACTTTATTTTCAAAAGTATCAGAGTAATATACAAGTTTAGCTTCATATAGATTTTTAGTAAGGTGATCCATTACAGCATTAGGAACCTCAACTCGAACTCCGATATCTACCTCATTATTGGTGGTTTTAATTCCATTTTCATCAGCAATTGATGTTAGCCAATCAGAACCACCTCTACCAGGAGCAGCTACTACGAAAGGAGCCGTAACGAGAGATTCTTCTCCCTTATTATTTTTTATGTACACACCTTTAACTTTATTATTTTCGATAAATAATGATTTAGCAGTAGTTTTCTCTAGAAATTTAAAATTAGGTGAAGAATTTAACTTATTATACATATTTCTAAGAACTTCGAAGGAATATTCAGTACCCATATGTCTAACCGGGCAAGGTATCAATTTTATATTTTCTTTATGAGCTTTATATGAGAGTTCATCTGCAAACTTATTATTTTTACCAAATACTTTATCTGGAGCTCCAAAGCTCATATAAATATCGTCAGCATATTTTATTAAATTTCTTGTTTCTTCAACAGAAACATAATCTGTAATATTTCCGCCAACCTCTTCACAAAGAGAAAGTTTACCATCAGAAAAAGCTCCGGCTCCTGCCCAACCATTCATGATGTTGCAAGGGTTACAGTTTACACATTTTCCGGTAGTTCTTGCAGGACAACAGCGTTTATCAATGGTACTTCCCGAATCTACCATGAGAATTTTTTTATTGCTGTCGAGTTTATTAAGTTCAAGTGCAGTAAAAATACCAGCAGGACCTGCACCAATAATTATAATGTCATAATCAAACAATAGATAAACCTCCCAAGTAAAAATACTTTGATATAACTTAACTATTATATATATGAAATTTAGATTTGTCAATTAAGCTAAGAAATATATTTATTTAGTTTTTGTTGCAAAGAAAAAGTCTATTCCTTGATTGTAATTATGGACAATTAACTTTGAGAGTTTATTTGAGGTTGCAAAATAACGGTTTTGGACATACATAGGATAAAATATGGCATTATCATTAAGAATTTTTTCAGCTGAAATTAAATATTTAATGGAATTTTTATCTGTAGTGAGAGTAAAAGAGTTAAGTAATTTGTCATATTCCGAATTATTTAGATTAGCAATATTCTTCTTACTATCTGATTTAAATTTATTTAAAAATTCAAAAGCAGAGTTGCTGTCAGCACATATAGGTGCAAATGCTATTTGATAGTTTGCAGAGTATACACGTGAAAGCAAGGTACTTTCTGAAACTGGTTCCATATTAAAATAATAACCCAATTTACTATTTAAGTTTTCTATAATATTGCTTACAATTTTTTTGACGATAGGAGTATCAATACACAATATACTGATTGATGGTAAGTCCCTTAATTTTAGTTGATCTATTCCTAAATTTAAAACATTTTTTGCATTAGAATCTTCCTTTATACATAAGTTATTTCCGGCAATACTTCGGAAGTTATCTCCATTAGCATTTAATCCATCTAGTACAATATCATTTGAAATTTCACAGTTTTCGGGGATAGAAGACAGAATATATTCACGGTTTAAAGATTTTAAAAAACCTAAACGTATATTAAGATTTGAAAAGATTCCACTTTTATTATTAAATGTAAGTCCCCATAAAGTATCTTTAAATGAAAGTAAAGGCAACTTTTCTTTTTCAGCTTTACTTATTTGTTCTGTTGGTAAAAATGCAGCATCAATTGAAGAATTTTTTATTAAGTTAACCGTATCAGTAATATCTTTACCGATAGTAAAGGAAACCCCAGCTGGAACAGGTTGATTGTTGCCAGTGTAATTTTCATTTTTAACAATGTTTAATGTATTATAGTGATCCCAACCATAACGCAATTTTATTTTAAAAGCACCATTACTCAAGATAGTTGATGATTCAAGCCCATATTGTCCATTAGATTTTTCAAAAAAGTCTTTATTGCATGGCATAGCAGGAGGTGTAGTCATTAAATATAAAAAATTATCAACAGGATAATCAAGTTCAATAGATAAAGTATAATTGTCTAAAGCAGTTACACCTAATGTTGTTGAAGGGGCACCGTTAATGTTTATATTACGAGCATTTTTTATGCAATAAAGAGTGTAAGCTTTAGGTGAGTTAGTATATTTATCAAGAGCTCGTTGTAATCCAAAAACAAAATCATGTGCTGTTAAAGGAGTTTTTTCTTTATCGGACCAAAATGAATCTGTCCTTAGATGAAAGGTATATCTTAAATTATCAGGAGATATTTCCCAGGAAAGAGCAACACCGGCAGTTATATTTTCATTTGAATCAAGTCTTGTTAGACCTTCAAATATATTCATAATTATTATATTTGAAGAAGAATCATTACAAATTTGAGGATCTAGCGTACGAGGTTCATTATCAATATTATATTTTATTATTTGATTTTCAGGTAAATCACTTTTTTTTTGACATCCGGTAAGATTTATAATAAAAATAACGCAAAAAAGAATTAGTAAAAATTTTTTAGTCATAATATCACCCTTATATGTAATACTTTATATTAATTTATCAACATTTATATTCTAACATATTTTAATATATAAATTAATAAAATTTTACAAAATATTTTATACAAAAGTATACTGAGCTGATAAAGCTCAGTATACTTGCAGGAATTATTTAAATATATAATGAAAATTATCTACTAAATCTTCTACGGCATTTGTACATTTAATTGCTTTTCTTTTCATTTTTTTAGGATGTTGCATACAACAAAGTAAGAACCATCCTGTAGTTATGCCTAAAAATATACCACATAAAAAATTTTTTAAAAAACAACCTTTGTTATTCATAATTATTACCTCCGTCAATAATTTAATTCTTAATAATATTTTATCCGAATTTTTCTTAAACAAATCAGAAGGTTATTGTAAATATAACTTCCTTTCTTTGATATAGTTATTGTAATTATTTTCTAAAATAATATAATAATTAAAGGGGTGAATATTATGAAAGAAATAAATATAGTTATGGTAGAACCACAAATACCACAAAATACAGGAAATATAGCGAGAACTTGTGCAGCTACAGGTGCAAAATTACATTTGGTAAAGCCAATGGGGTTTTCAATAGATGATAAACAATTAAAAAGAGCAGGACTTGATTATTGGAATTTATTGGATGTCACTGTTTATGAAAATATAGATGAATTTTTTTCAAAAAATCATGGACCATTTTTTTATTTTTCCACAAAAGCTAAAAATAAACATACAGATGTAAATTATCCTAATGGAAGTTATTTAGTTTTTGGAAAAGAAACTGCAGGGCTAGATGAAGAATTGTTACACAATAATATGGATAAGACTGTTAGGATACCGATGATTGATAAAGCAAGAAGTCTAAATTTATCTAATTCTGTTGCAATAGGAGTATATGAGGTATTGCGTCAATGGGATTATCCAGAACTTTTATGTAAAGGAAAGTTAAGAAATTATGATGATTGAATAAATTATGTTTATGTTGTACAATTAACTTGATTAAATTAATCTCTATTCGAAAGGATGACCCATATGGATTATTTAGAAAAAAAAACAATAGAGGATATAGAAGTTTCGAGTAAAAGAGTTCTTTTAAGATGTGACTTTAATGTTCCGCTTGATGAACATAGAAATATTATGGATACAAAACGCATTGATGAATCATTAAAGACAATAAAATATTTATTAAATAAAAATGCAAAAGTTATAATTGTTTCACATTTAGGAAGACCTAAAGGATTAAAAGTTGAAAAATATTCTTTGAAACCGGTTGTAGAATACCTTTCAAAAACCTTGAATATGAATGTAAAATTTGTAACTGATGATATAGAAAATGAGGAGCCTAAATTTTTATTAAATTTAAAAGAAGGAGAACTTGTAGTACTTGAAAATATTAGATTTTATAAAGGTGAAGAAAGCAATGATGAAGAGTTTTCAAAAAAATTAGCAGAAATGGCTGATATTTATGTAAATGATGCATTTGGCACATCACATAGAGCACATGCTTCAACTTGTGGAGTAGCAAAGTTTTTGCCGTCTGTTTGTGGTTATCTTATAAAAAAAGAAATTGAAATTATGGGTAAAGCTTTAGAGAATCCTAAAAGACCGTTTGTTGCTATACTTGGAGGAGCTAAGGTGTCTGATAAAATAGGTGTAATAGATAATTTGTTAAATAAAGTAGATGTATTAATTGTTGGCGGCGGTATGTCATATACTTTTATGAATGCATTGGGATATTCTGTTGGAACGTCTTTATATGAACAAAATGCAGTAGTTTTAGCTAAAGAAATTATGGCAAAAGCAAGGGATTTAAATGTGAAGTTTATTATGCCTATTGACAATGTGGTTGGAAAAGAATTTAGATTTGATACAGAAATGAAAGTTGTAAGCTCAGATAGTATTCCAGAAGGTTATATGGGGCTTGATATAGGACCTAATACTCAAAAACTTTTTGCTGATGCAATTAAAAATGCGAAAACAATAATTTGGAATGGTCCAGTTGGAGTGTTTGAATGGGATAATTTTAGGCATGGGACTTTGTCGGTAGCTAAGGCTGTTGCAGATAGTGGTGCAATATCAATCGTAGGTGGTGGTGATTCAGCTGCAGCAGTTGAAATGTTAGGATTTGCAGATAAAATGACTCATATTTCTACAGGTGGAGGGGCATCATTAGAGTTTCTTGAAGGAAAAATTTTACCGGGAATTGCTGCCTTAGATAATAAATAGTTTTTTGCTCAAAGGTTATGGCACCGTGTCAGATATATTTTTACTAAAAAATATATCTGACATCCATGATTATTATCATGGATGTGCTCAATTGTATTGAGCCACGGTGCCGTATAATTTTTCCGAAAACATATTTAGGAGGAATTAATTTTGAAAAACAATAAAAAAAATCTAATAATAGCAGGAAATTGGAAAATGAACAAGGACCCAATTGAATCGAAACAATTAATAAAAGAAATAGTTTCTGGATTAGGGACAAATCAATGTAAAGTAATAGTTTGTGTTCCGTTTGTTGATATTAATGAAGCTGTAAAGTTAACAAAAGACACAAATATAAAAGTTGGTGCACAGAATTGTCATTTTGAAAGCTGTGGAGCATATACTGGAGAGGTATCTCCTAGTATGTTAAAAAGTACTAACACAGATTATGTTATATTAGGGCATAGTGAGAGGCGCAATTATTTTGGAGAAACGGATGAATTGATAAATAAAAAAATTAATTCTGCTATAAAATCGGGATTAAAAGTTATACTTTGTGTTGGTGAAACATTAGAAGAAAAAGAAAAAGGGATAACAAAAGAAAAAATTTCATTACAAATAAAACAGGCACTTTATGGAGTAAATAAAGAAGATTTGCTAAATGTTATAATTGCATATGAACCGGTATGGGCCATTGGGACTGGAAAAACGGCAACAAATGAAGAAGCAGAGTATGTTTGTAAAACAATAAGAGAAACTATTAAAGAAGTTTATAATGTATTATTATCAGAAAAAATATTTATTTTATATGGGGGTTCGATGAATCCTCAAAATGCACAAGGGTTGTTAAATATGCCCAATATAGATGGGGGGCTAATTGGAGGAGCATCTTTAATAGCTGAAGATTTTTTAAAAATTATAAATATAGCTTCAAAAATAAAATTATAAGAAAGGATTTTGTTTATATGAAGGGTCCATTGATACTAATTATAATGGATGGTTTTGGAATAGCTAAAGATGAAGAAAAAAGTGCAATAAATAAAGAAACGATACCGCATTTAATAAATATTTTTAAAAGATATCCAACGACATTTATACAAGCATCCGGAGAATATGTTGGATTGCCAAAAGGACAAATGGGTAATAGTGAAGTAGGGCATACGAATATAGGTGCAGGTAGGATAGTATATCAAGAATTAACAAGAATCACAAAAAGTATAAATGATGAAACCTTTTTTAAAAATACAGAGTTAATAAAAGCAATTTTATCTGCTAAAGAAAAAAACAAGTCTCTTCATTTAATTGGTTTATTATCTAATGGAGGAGTTCATAGTCATCAAAATCATTTATTTGCAATGCTCGAAATGGCCAAAAGGTATGGACTAAAAAAAGTATTTATACATGCATTTTTAGATGGAAGAGATGTACCTCCAAAATCAGGAAAAGATTTTATAAAAGAATGTGAGTTAAAGTGTGATAAATTAGGAATAGGCAAAATAGCAACTATAATTGGCAGATACTATGCAATGGATAGAGATAATAGGTGGGATAGAATAGAAAAGGCTTATGATGCGATGGTAAATGGTGTAGGCATACATGAAAATAATCCTGTTATATCTATAGAAAATGCATATAACATGGGTCAAACAGATGAGTTTGTGGAACCGATTATTTGTGATGAATCAGGGCTAATAAATCAAGAAGACTCGGTAGTGTTTTTTAATTTTAGACCCGATAGAGCGCGTCAAATTACTAGAGCCTTGACTGAAAAAAATTTTGATAAATTTAAAAGAAAACCAATCTACTTGAATTTAAACTTTGTATGTATGACTCAGTATGATGAGTCTTTTAAAAACGTAAATGTAGCTTTTAAACCAGAAACTATTAACAACACTTTAGGGGAATATATTTCTAAAGAGGGTTTAACTCAATTAAGGATAGCTGAAACAGAAAAATATGCACATGTTACTTTTTTCTTTAATGGAGGAGAAGAAAAGGTTTTTAAAGGAGAGGATAGGATTTTAATTCCTTCTCCAAAAGTTTCAACTTATGATTTAAAACCACAGATGAGTGCTATTGAAATAAAAGATACAGTAAAGGAAAAAATAAAGAATAAAAGTTACAATGTTATTGTGCTTAATTTTGCAAATTGTGATATGGTAGGCCATAGTGGAAAGTTTGAACCAACTGAAAAAGCAGTAAAAGTTGTAGATAATTGTGTGTATGACATTATAAATGATATTATAGAGGTTGGTGGTTGTGCTATAATAACAGCAGATCATGGAAATGCAGATATAATGTTTGATGAAAACGGAAATCCTTTTACTGCACATACAACAAATTTAGTTCCATTTTGTATAGTGGGATATGATTGTACATTGCAACCTACTGGAAAATTAGCTGATATAGCGCCTACGATACTTAAAATTTTAGATTTAGAGAAGCCAAAGGAAATGACAGGACAAAGTTTAATAAAAGAAGTATCTGAAATTTAAGTTTCAGATACTTCTTTTTATTTCATATAATAAGAATTTTAAAAACTTTTAATCATCAATAATTTTATTAAGATCACCATCATGTCTTTGCATAAAAACACTCTGGACTAAACCTACACCAAGGTAAAGGCAGGCGGATGATGACCCTCCGGCACTGAGAAATGGAAGAGTAACTCCCATAACAGGTAAAGCACTAAGGCACATACCAAGATTAAATATAGTTTGAGAAGCGACTAGACCAAAAAAGCCAAAACATATACAAGTACCAAGGCAATCTGACGATAAAGAAGCTATTCTAATAGTTCTGAGTAACATAGATAATAATAATAATATAATTATTAAGCATCCAATAAAGCCCAATTCCTCACCTGCTACAGAGAATATAAAATCACTTTCTTGTATAGGAACAGAATTACTACCAACGCGTGGACCATTAAAAAGACCGGTACCAAACAATTTTCCAGAGCCAATAGATAATTTTCCTTGAATTTGTTGAAATCCAGAGGCTAGTGGGTCGGCTTCTGGGTTTAATTGATTAAGTATACGTTGTTTTTGATACTCAGCAAATACGTAATTCCACAATATAGGGATGGATAATATTACTGCTGCAAATAGCGCTATAAAATAACGTAGCTGAACACCACCTGCAAAAGCCATACATATAAACATGAAAAAGAATATTATAGCAGCACCGTCATCACCTTGAAGGTGAGTAAGAGCAATAGGAACTAATGCGTGTGCTCCTAAAAGTGCTACATTTAAAAAAGATTTTATTTCATTGTTTTCTTTTAAGTATGATATGTGTTTAGAAAAGGTTATCATAAATCCTATTTTAGCAAGTTCAGAAGGTTGAAAAGAAATTCCTCCAGGCAGCTTAAGCCAAGCTTTTGCATCTATTCCGGAGTTACCGGTAACAGCGGTTCCAAAAATTAAAGTGCAAATAATTAAAGAAATGCATATAACTGAAACAATAATGTAATGTTGAGCAATAAACCTATAATCAGATTTAGTAATAATAAATGCACCGATGTACCCTAAAATAATTGCAATTAATTGAGTTCTAAAATATCCAAAATGTGAAGTACGTGAAACGCTAAGCAAGAGAAGCAATGAAAGAATTGACATTGAAATTGAAATAAACCAGAAAATAATATCAGTTCTTTTAAAATAATCTTTTGTTTTATTTGAAAGTTTTGACATAAATTTACCTCCGATAAATTTATTATATTATGATTGAACTTTAAGTTCAAGTGAAATGCTTTTAATTTAATTATAAATATGCTATAATTTTTATGATTTTTTATTGTAAAGGTGGTAAAAGTAATGCTAACAGATATTGAAATAGCACAACGGGCAACTATGAGACATATTAAAGATGTTGCAGAAGACCTTAATATAAAAGAAAATGAATTAGAGTTTTATGGAAAATATAAAGCAAAATTAAACGACGAAATTTTCGAACGATTAAATAACAAAAAAGATGGCAAATTAATTTTAGTTACAGCTATAAATCCAACACCGGCAGGAGAAGGAAAAACTACTACGACTATTGGTTTAGGGCAAGCAATGAAAAAAATTAATAAAAATGCAATAATAGCCTTAAGAGAACCATCGTTGGGTCCAGTTTTTGGAATAAAAGGAGGTGCCGCAGGTGGGGGATATGCCCAGGTTTTACCTATGGAAGATATAAATCTGCATTTTACCGGAGATATGCATGCAATAACGAGTGCTAACAATCTTCTTTGTGCATTATTAGATAACCATATTCAGCAGGGCAATTTTTTAAAGATAGATCAAAGACAAATTTTAATAAAGCGTTGTCTAGATATGAATGATAGAGCACTTAGAAATATAGTTATTGGACTTGGAGGTAAAGTTAATGGGGTTCCAAGAGAAGATGGCTTTATAATTACTGTTGCAAGTGAAGTTATGGCTATTTTATGTCTTGCTACAGATATGGAAGATTTGAAAAAACGACTTGGCAAAATTTTAATAGCTTATGATTACAATAATAATCCAATTTATGCAAAAGACATAAATGCAAATGGAGCAATGGCAGCACTGCTAAAAGATGCTTTTAAACCAAATCTTATCCAAACACTAGAAGGGACACCTGCAATTATGCATGGAGGTCCGTTTGCAAATATAGCACATGGATGTAATTCTGTAAGAGCAACTAAATTGGCTTTAAAATTAGCAGACTATTGTATAACTGAAGCAGGATTTGGTTCGGATTTAGGTGCAGAAAAGTTTTTTGATATAAAATGTCGGTTTGCCAATTTAAAACCTGCGGCTGTAGTAATAGTAGCAACTACGCGCGCTTTAAAGTATAATGGTGGAGTTGAAAAAAACAACTTAAAAGAAGAAAATATTGATGCATTATCAAAGGGAATTATAAATTTGGGTGCACATATAAAAAATATGCAGAAATTTTCTGTTCCGGTGGTTGTAGCTATTAATAAATTTGACAGTGATAGTGAAGCGGAATTAAATTATATTAAGGAGTACTGTTCAGATTTAGGTGTAAGTTTTGCATTATCTGAAGTTTTTTCCAAAGGCGGCGACGGTGGAAAAGAACTTGCAAAGGTTGTTTGTGAAGCAGCAAATAAAAATTCAAGTTTTAAAACTTTGTATGATGAAAATTTGCCTATAAAAGAAAAGATAGAAATAATAGCAAAGACAATATATGGGGCAGATAATGTGGTTTATACTGATCTAGCTAATAAATCTATAGAATTAATAAAATCAATTAATGCAGATAAAATGCCTGTATGCATTGCAAAAACGCAATACTCTTTTTCAGATAATCCAAAACTTTTAGGTGCTCCTAAGGGTTTTGATATAACAGTAAAAAATGTGAAAGTTTCAAATGGAGCAGGATTTATAGTGGTATTTACAGGAGACATTATGACTATGCCAGGTCTTCCTCGTGTGCCGGCAGCAAATAAAATAGATATAAATGAAAATGGAATTATATCTGGACTTTTTTAAAAAAGGATTGATAAGTATTGTTTGATATAGTTAGTTATTCAAGTGAACAGACAGAAAAAATAGGTGAAAGTTTAGCTCAAAACTTAAATGGTATAGAAATTATAGCTTTATTTGGAAACTTGGGTGCTGGGAAAACAGCCTTTGTAAGGGGATTGTGTAAAGGATTAAAAGTTGAAAATGATGTCTATAGTCCAACATTTGCAATAGTTAATGAATATAAAGGCAAATATAATGTATATCATTTTGATATGTATAGAGTAAAAACTATGGAAGATCTTTATTCTACAGGGTATTTTGATTATATTGATAATGGAATATTAGTTATTGAATGGAGCGAAAACATCTCTGCTATTTTACCTGATGATGCAATAAGGGTAGAAATAAATTATGGGAAAGAAGAAAATGAACGTATAATAAAAATTGATGGAATAAGAGGAGAATTTAATATATGAAGCTTTTAGCAATAGATTCATCTGCTAAATCGGCATCTGTAGCAATAATTGAAAATAAAAAATTACTTGGAGAATTTTTTATTAATGTGGGGTTAACCCATAGCCAAACATTGATGCCTATGGTGGAAAGTATATTAAAAAGTACTAACATAAATATAAAAGATATAGATGTTCTTGCTGTAAACGCAGGTCCAGGGTCATTTACAGGAATAAGAATAGGAGTATCGTCAATAAAAGGAATGGCAATGCCAGGAAACGTTCCATGTATACCGATATCGACTTTATATTCTATGGCATACAATTTATTAGGTGCAAATGTTATAGTGTGTGCAGTTATGGATGCACGTTGTGGTCAGGTTTATAATGCGATTTTTGATGTGTCTGGAGAAAAAATCACAAGATTATCAGAAGATAGAACAATTTCAATAGAAAAATTGTATGAAGAACTAGAAAAATTTGAAAAAAAAGTGATTTTTGTTGGAGACGGGGCTGTTTTATGTTATAATAAAAAGGAAGAATATAAATCAAATGTTGAAATAGCTTCTGAGTCTATACGTTATCAAAAAGCTAGCAGTGTAGCTTTTGCAGCTTTTGATGAATACTTAAAGGGAAAACCAACAGTAGATTCAACGGATTTACTTCCAACATACTTGAGGATACCTCAAGCTGAACGTGAACTAAAAACTAAAAATTAAATTTTGGGGGTGAAAAATATGATAGCTCTTGGATGTGACCATGGAGGACTTTTATTAAAAGAGGCAATAAAAAAATATTTTGATGATAAAAAAATACCATATAAAGATTTTGGAACCAATAGTAAAGAATCTGTTGATTATCCTTATTATGCTTATAAGGTAGCAAAGGCAGTATCATCAGGAGAATGCGATAAAGGAATACTTTGTTGTGGAACTGGTATAGGAATATCTATAGCAGCAAATAAAGTAAACGGAATAAGAGCAGCTGTTTGTCATGATGAGTTTACAACAGAAATGTCAAGAAGACATAATGATGCAAATATATTATGTCTAGGTGGAAGAATTATAGATGAAGAGAAAGCCGTGCTATTTGCAGATATTTTTCTTAATACTTTATTTGAAGAAGGTCGTCATAGTAAACGATTAGAACAAATATCTCAAATAGAAAATAATAGTTTAAAAATATAAAATGAAGGTAGTGTGAATATTATGGAAAATCAAGTTTTTGTTATGGATCATCCGCTTATACAACATAAAATTTCTCTTTTAAGGGATAAGTCTACAGGGTCAAAAGAATTTCGCGAACTTACAAACGAAATTGCAATGTTAATGTGCTATGAGGCAACACGTGATTTACCATTAAAAGAAGTAGAAATAGAGACTCCAGTAGCTGTGGCAAAAACCAAAATTTTATCAGGAAGAAAATTAGCTTTTATACCAATTTTAAGAGCAGGTATGGGAATGGTTGACGGAGTTACAGCTTTAGTTCCGGCTGCAAAAGTAGGTCATATAGGTTTATATAGAGATCCAAATACTTTACAACCTATAGAATATTTTAGCAAGTTACCTACTGATATAAATGATAGAGATGTAGTTATATTAGACCCAATGCTAGCAACAGGTGGTACAGCTATTGATGCAATTAGTATTATAAAAAAGAGCAATCCTAAGAGCATTAAATTTATGTGCATAATTGCAGCTCCTGAAGGAATTAAGGCATTGACTGAAGCACATAATGATGTTCCAATTTATTGTGCTGCGTTAGACCAAAAATTAAATGATCACGGATATATAGTGCCGGGACTTGGTGATGCTGGAGATAGAATATTCGGTACAAAATAAAAATCGCCGTATAAAGGAGATAATATGATAGAAAAAAGGGAAAAAGTTTTAAACAGTGCTAGTTGTAAAGAAAATGTTTTTGCATATGGTTTAAACTTTTACAAGCTTTTTTGGATATTTTTAATAGGCAGTTTTTTTGGCGTAGTAGTGGAAACTCTTTGGTGTGCATTAATTCAGCACAAGTTTGAGATTAGATGGGGGTTAATATATGGCCCATTTAATCCTATTTACGGCTTTGGAGCCGTTATAATGACGGTATGTCTTAACAAATTATCTTTCCTTAGAGACCTTTGGATTTTTTTAATATGTATGTTTATTGGTGCATCTTTTGAATATATATGTAGTTTATTTCAAGAGATAGCTTTTAATACAGTTTCTTGGGACTATAGCGTGATAGATTCAAATTTTAGTGGAAGAACAAGTATATTGTTTGCATTTTTTTGGGGGGTTTTAGGATTAGTTTGGGTGAAAGATACGTATCCGCGTCTTTCTCGTCTTATTGAAAAAATACCTAAGAAAATAGGAACAATATTAACTTGGATACTTTTTGTTTATATGATATTTAATATGGGTATTTCTGCTTTAGCCGTGTGGAGACAAGCACAAAGAGCAGATGGCATAGAATCTGACTCGGCTATAACAACTTTCTTAGACCAAAATTATACAGATGATTTTTTGAAAGTTATGTATCCCAACATGGTTGTAGTAAAGTAAATATTGTATTAGGCGACCAATGGTCGCCATTATTTTTATTGAAAAGTTGACAGTAGAGGTGGATATTATAAATAGAAAAAAAGTTTTAGTAATAGGTGCAGGTCCGGCAGGTATGATGGCAGCAGGAGTTTGTGCACAGAATGGGGCAAATGTTACTTTAATAGAAAAAAATGAATTAGTTGGAAGAAAATTACGAATAACAGGCAAGGGACGTTGTAATATAACAAATGCTTGTGACGAAAGCTCTTTTATATCTAATGTTACATCTAATGGAAAGTTTTTATATAGTGCTATAAATAATTTTAATAGTTATGATACAATAGATTTTTTTAAAGAACATGGGATGGAGGTAAAAATAGAACGCGGCAATAGAGTATTTCCACAATCTGATAAGGCTATTGATGTTGTTAATGTATTAAAATCTTTTGTAAAGGATTCTGGTTGTAAAATATTAAATAAAAGAGCAAAAGAATTATTAACATGTGACGGAATATGTAAGGGAATAATTACTGATAGAAAAGAAAAAATTTTTTCTGATGCGGTTATTATAGCAACAGGCGGAAAATCATATCCAAGAACGGGTTCAACTGGGGATGGATATAAAATGGCAAAGGCAGTAGGTCATAGCATAGAAAGTTTGCAGCCGTCATTAGTTCCACTTGAATGTAAAAATAATTGGTGTAGTGAATTACAGGGGCTATCTTTAAGAAATGTACAAATAGAACTTGTAGATAATGATTTAAATAAAGTGATTTATAAAGATTTTGGGGAAATGATATTTACTCATTTTGGAGTATCTGGTCCGATTATTCTAAGTGCTAGCACCCATATAAAAAATATAAATAGTAAAAATTATTCTATAAAAATAGATTTAAAACCAGCGCTTACACAGGAACAACTCGATAAAAGATTAATGAAAGATTTTTCAAAATATATAAACAGAGATTTTGGCAATTCTTTAGGAGACTTACTTCCGAGAAAATTAATACCTATTATTGTGAAATTGTCTGGTGTTCCTGAGACTTTAAAATGTAATCAGATAACTAAAGATATGAGAAGAAATTTAATTGATATTTTAAAGGGACTTATAATTGATATAAAAGATTTTAGGCCTATTGAAGAAGCAATAGTAACATCGGGGGGGATAAAAACCTCAGAGATAAATCCAAAGACTATGGAATCAAAAATAGTAAAAGAACTTTATTTTGCTGGAGAAGTTATGGATGTAGATGCTTATACAGGTGGGTTTAATTTACAAATAGCATTTTCAACGGGATACTTAGCCGGAATCTTTGCTTCGAAAGGAGACAATTAAAAATGATATCAATAGCAATAGATGGTCCTGCAGGGGCAGGAAAAAGTACCATTGCCAAAGAAGCATCTAAAAGACTTTCATATATTTATGTTGATACAGGGGCTTTATATAGAGCAATAGCTTATTACATGGTAAGAAATAATATTAGTGGAGATGAATTTATAGTTTTATATTTAAAAGACATAAAAATTGATTTAAATTTTATAAATGGAGAACAAAGAGTTTTTTTGTGTGGTGAAGATGTATCTGAAAAGATAAGAACCCCGGAAATATCTATGAATGCTTCAAAAATTTCTGCAATCCCAGAGGTGCGTAATTTTTTACTGGATTTACAACGAAATATTGCAAAAAATAACAATATTATTATGGATGGTCGGGATATAGGAACGGTTGTTTTGCCTTTTGCTGATGTTAAGATTTTTCTTACAGCATCTATAGAAAAAAGAGCTAAAAGAAGATACATAGAACTTACTCAAAAAGGAGTTCTATGTAATTATGATGAAGTATTGAAGGATATGAAAAAAAGAGACAGTGATGACTCAAATAGAAAAACAGCACCGTTAAGACCAGCTAACGACGCAATAATTATTGATACAAGCGAATGTTCACTTGACGAATCTATAGAATTAATTTTAAATACAATAAAGAATAAATTAAGGCAGGTGTAAAGGAATTATATCCTAAATAATGAAAGAAAGTAAATTATATAGAACTATAGTAACGATAATAAGACCTATTGTAAAAAAAATATACGGTTTGGAAGTAAAGGGAATAGAAAATATTCCTCAAGATGGTGGATTAATTATATGTCCAAACCATACTTCAAATGCGGACCCTGTTTTATTAGCTATTACATTAAAAAGGCAAATTTATTTTATGGCAAAGGCTGAACTTTTTAAAAGTAAAATTTTAGGAAAACTTTTTAAAACAGTTGGGGCATTTCCTGTGAACCGAGGTAAAGGAGATACATCAGCAATTGATACAGCTGAAAGTATAATAAAAAATGGGGAACAATTAGGAATATTTATAGAAGGAACCAGATCAAAAAATGGAGAATTTTTAAGACCTAAAACAGGTTGTGCGATGATTGCATATAAAACTAATTCCAGTATTGTACCTATTTCTATAACTGGAAAATACGAACATAAGGTTAAAATTTTTAAGAAAAATATTATATCCATAGGAAAACCTTTAAAAATATCTGAACTTGGTATAGTGGATGCCACAGGAAAAGAGTTTAGAAATGCAAGCAGGATAATAATGGAAAACATAAAGAAATTAAGTCAGGAGTAATAAAATTCTAAAAAATAAATTAGTACATAAAGAAAAATTGGTTGCTTTTTAGTTTTATATGCATTATAATATACCCTGTAGTAATTTTAAAGTTCCTTAAAATACGAGGAGGAAAAATTTTTGCATATAGAAATTGCATCAAAGGCTGGGTTTTGTTTTGGAGTAAACAGGGCTGTAAATATGGTGTATGAACTTTTAGACAAAGGAGAAAAGGTTTGTACATTAGGTCCTATAATACACAACCCACAAATGGTAAGTAAAATGTCAGCTAAGGGAGTTAGAATAGTTGAAGATCCGACTGAAACTCTTGAAGATGAGGTACTAGTTATACGTTCTCATGGAGTATCTGATGACATTATAAAACAAATAAACAAACATAATGTAAGGTATGTAGATGCTACATGCCCATTTGTGAAGAAAATACACAAAATAGTTAATGACGCTAAGATTGATGATGGGGTTATACTTATTGCAGGAAATAAAAATCATCCAGAAGTTGAAGGAATAATAGGTCATTGTAGTACTACAGTTTATACTTTTAATAATTATAATGAACTGTTAGAAGTTATAGATACATATGATTTAAACTCTAATTCTTCAGTTTTAGTTGTTGCACAAACAACTTTTAGTGTGGATGAATGGCAACGTTGTTTAAAATTATTAACTGATACATATTCTAATTTAAAAGTTTTTGATACAATATGTAATACTACTTTAGAGAGACAAAAAGAAGCCGAACAACTTTCTAAAATTGCAGATTTAATGGTAGTAATTGGTGGAAAAAACAGCTCTAATACAGAGAAGCTTTTTTCAGTTTGTAAAAAAAATTGTAAATCATGTTTCATAGAGAAGTCAGAGGATTTATCTATAGAAGATATAAAAAATTCAAAGTATATAGGTGTTACAGCGGGTGCATCTACACCAGCTTGCATAATAGAGGAGGTAAAACAAAGAATGGAAGATATGATTAAAAATGATGAAAAAAATCTAGGTGAAGAAATGAATTTCGAGCAAATGTTAGAGGAGTCTTTAAAAAATTTAAATACAGATGATAAGGTACGCGGAATAGTTGTTGGAATCGCTCCGAATGAAGTTTATGTTGATGTAGGAAGAAAACAGGCGGGGTTTGTTCCAGCTTCAGAATTATCAAATGACCCAAATGCAAGGCCAGAAGATTTGGTGAAAATTGGTGACGAGATAGAACTTTTAATTATGCGTACAAATGATCAAGACGGAACGATAATGCTTTCTAAGAAACGCGTTGACGCAATTAATGGTTTTAACAAAATTGTTAAAGCAAGCGAAGATAATACCATTTTAACTGGAAAAGTTATAGACATTATAAAGGGTGGAGTTATAGTTGCTGCAGAAGGAACAAGAGTATTTGTTCCAGCTTCACTTGCAACTGCATCAAGAAATGAATCATTAGAAGATTTAAAAAATAAAGAAGTTAAATTTAGAATTATTGAAGTAAACAAAAATCGTAGACGTGCAGTTGGTTCTATTCGTTCTGTTTTAAATGATGAAAAGAAAGAAAAAATTGAAAAGTTTTTAAATGAAATAGAAATAGGTCAAGTAAGAAAAGGTGTTGTTAAATCATTTACTTCATATGGTGCTTTTGTAAATTTAGGACCGATGGATGGAATGATTCATATTTCTGATTTATCATGGGATAGAATAAAACATCCATCAGAAGTTTTAAAAATCGGTCAAGAAATAGAAGTTACAGTAAAGGATATAAATAAAGAAACTGGAAAAATTTCTTTAAATTACAAAAATGAAAATGATAATCCATGGGAAAAATTGAAAAATGATTACCCTGTAGGGTCAATAGTAGATGTAAAAATAGTTGGAATGACTTCTTTTGGAGCATTTGCAAAAATTTTACCTGGGATAGATGGATTAATTCATATTTCTCAAATTTCAAATAAGAGAATCGAAAAACCACAAGATGTTTTATCAATTGGTCAAAACATTAAAGCAATGATAACAGATATTAATTTTGAAGACCATAAGGTAAGCCTTTCAATAAAAGCTACATTAGAGGATGAAAACAATAATGAAAAACAAGCTTCAGAGAATGTAGATTTTGAATAAAAACAAATTAGCCTCTGAGAAATACTCAGAGGCTAATTTTTATTTTTTTGTTATAGCTTTTATTGAAAAAGCTGAAACATTATTTAGTTTGCTGTCTTTTATGTCATAAAATGAATTATCATAATTAATAAAGCTTTTTCCACGTTGTAAATTATCATTGCCTAGGTTTAACTTATTAACTGGCATTTGACAGCCTAAAGAAGGTTTTTCTGAATTAAAGTTTTTATTTATTTCAACTACTATTGCTTGTTTTCCTTTATTTAAATTGATTTTGTTTTTTAACGAAAAAGTAGAGTAACCTTCGTATGGAACAACTCCTGAATACAAAGGTTTCCAAGTTGATGTATCATGGTTTGGTGTTCCATTGTCTAAAACCGGTGCTAAAAACAAATTGATTTTAGCATTTGCAGATAGACTATAAAGCATTATAGAATCAAGTGATTCATTTCCGTTAAAGTCAAAAACATTTGCAGCAATAATTTTATCATTTTTTGAATAATCTCCACATACTCCATATTTATCATGTTGGTATATTTTTTGATTAGAATTAAATCTACAAGCATCTGTTATGCAATATGCGTATAAAAACTTTTTATCAAAGGGCAAAAAAACATAGTTGGGTTCTTTACTACTGTCTTTTACAATCCAATTTTTATCATTATCATTCCAACCAACTAAAGAAACAGCGTGATAGTGTTCTGAGTCAACAGCATAAGATACTGTAACTGCACCATACATAGAAATTGCTTCTTTTATTGAATCAGTATCAACTTTTAATTTTTTTATACCTTTAACTAAATATTGCGGTTTTAAAGAAGCAAGAGAAGAATTAAAAGAAGTGTTAAGTGTATTATATTTACAATTGTTTTCGAATACTGGTCCAGAGCCTGATGTGAAATAAGCATTTGCCATTTGGCAATTGCCTCCGTCGCATATGTTTACGTTCCAACCATCATCAAACGAACCTTGGTTAACCCAGGATAAAAGATGCTTTTCTGAGAGACTCTCATTTAATAAACCTTTTTTATTTAGAAAGGTTTCAAGAGTAGCTATATTAGCAAAAGCCCAACAAGGACCGTTGATAAGCTGATTTTTAGTTTTTAGTTTTTTTATATTTAAATGCGAACACGAATTTTTAACATTACAAATAGCATTAGTATTAATAACAACTAAAGAAGCTGATAATGATGATACAATAAGTAAAGCCAAAATTAATTTCTTTAGAACACCTTTATTTTTATTTACCTTTTCCAAAACAATCATTCCTTTTTTGTACTTATTTAATAATAATATTGTAACATCTTATAAAAAAATATAGTTTACGTAAAAGAAAATAAATTTAAAATATATATTGACTTTTTGAAGTAAATTTAGTACAATTAAACACATAAAACAAAGTAGAGGTTGAATCTCTCACCTATTATGGTATCCTGTATGGGTCAATATTGTGGTTTTATAACCTTTAGTATTGATGTGCACAGGTGTATTTTTTACCTGTGCTTTGTTAATTTACAGATTTGTTGGAGGTGCGTTAGGTATTAGCAGTAAGGAACTACAGATTAACGAAGAAATACGAGATAAAGAATTAAGATTAATTGATTCTGATGGGACTCAATTGGGTGTTGTATCTATAAGTAAAGCACTTAATTTAGCAGCAGAAAAAAATCTCGACTTAGTTAAAATTGCACCACAGGCCAATCCTGTTGTATGCAAAATAATGGACTACGGTAAGTATCGTTTTGAACAAGCAAAACGAGAAAAAGAAGCAAAAAAGAATCAACGTGTAATGGATTTAAAGGAAATAAGACTTTCTTTGAACATAGATACACATGATTTTAACACAAAACTTAAACATGCTGCAAGGTTTATAAGTGATGGTAACAAGGTAAAGGTGTCTATACGATTTAGAGGTCGTGAAATGGGACATCCGGAACTTGGTTATGACATAATGAATAAATTTGCTGAACATTGTTCTGAGTTTTCAAATGTGGAAAAGCCGGCTAAACTTGATGGTCGCAATATGTTAATGTTCCTTGCACCAAAGGCAAGCAAGTAACATCTATTATTTAAGGAGGAACATAAAATGCCAAAGATAAAAACACATAGCGGAGCTAAAAAACGTTTTAAGCTTTCAAGAAGCGGAAAAGTTATAAGAGCACACGCTAATAAATCACATATTTTAAACAAAAAAACAACAAAACGTAAAAGAGGTCTTAGGAAAACAGTTGTTGCAGATAAAACAAATGTGGTAGCAGTAAAAAGATTAATTCCATATAAATAAATTTAAAGAATCATTAACCGGAGGTAATAAAAATGGCACGTATAAAAGGTGCGCTAGCTACTCGTAAAAGAAGGAAAAAAACATTAAAGCTAGCTAAAGGATATTGGGGAGCAAAAAGTAAACATTTTAAAATGGCTAAAGAAGCCGTTATGAAGTCTGGCAATTATGCTTATATAGGACGCAGACATAAAAAACGTGATTTCCGTCGCTTATGGATTACACGTATAAATGCAGCATGCCGTATGAACGGTATTAGCTATTCTGCGTTTATTAATGGTTTGAAAAAAGCTAATGTAAATCTTAATAGAAAAATGTTGGCAGAAATAGCAGTTGCTGATGAAGCTGCTTTTAAAGCACTTGTAAATCAAGCAAAATCTGCGTTATAATTTTCCGGATGCGCTTGGGGATTTTCCTAAGCGCATATTTTTGTATTTTATAAAAATTAGAAATTAAAATTTATTTTTAAAGTTGATAATAAAGATTAATTTCTGAGTTTTGTATAAGTGTGGGGATGATAATGTGGACTATGATATAAAAAGTAAAGACAATGTAAAAATAAAATATGTGAAAAAATTAATATCATCAAGTAATTTTAGAAAAAAAGAAAAAAGTTTTGTTTTAGAAGGCATACGTTTATGTTATGATGCTTTTTTAAGTTCAGTGCATATAACTGAAACTTATTATACAGAAGAAATATCAATAAAGGACTTTGAAAAAATAAGAAAAATTATAGCATTGTCTAAAAAATCATATAAAGTACCAAAAGATATATTAAAAGAAATATCAGATACTAAAAATCCTCAAGGAATTGTGTGTGTATGTAAAGAACTTGACAAACAATTTAGCTTGGATAAAATAAATAATGTAGGTAAATTTATTATACTTGAAAACATACAAGATCCGTCTAACCTTGGGACAATTATAAGAACAGCAGAAGCAATTGGTATTAGTGCTTTAATTATGTCAAAAGATTGCTGTGACATTTATAATACAAAAGTTTTAAGAGGAAGTATGGGAGCAGTTTTTAGGGTAAATATATATTTTTCTAATAATATTTGTGAAACGATAAATGATTTAAAATCAAAAGATATAAAAACATATGCAGCAGTTCCGGATAGACTTACAAAATCAATCACAAGTATTGACTACAAAGAATCGATGGCAATAGCTATTGGCAATGAAGGTAATGGGCTAAAAAAAGAAACTATAGATACTTGTTCTGAAAAGATTACTATACCAATGCTTGGAAAAGCAGAGTCAATAAATGCAGCTATGGCTGCAGGTATCATAATGTGGGAAATGATGCGAGGGAGTCAATTATATGGATTATAATGAAGCCTACTGGATTTATATTGTGGAAGCACTTGGATACGGAAATCATAAAGTAAAAGAAATTTTAGATTATTATAAAAACGCTAAAAATTTTTATGAGGATAGGAAAAATTCTTGGAAATACTGCAGTTTTTTAAATTGTAAAAACATAGAGTCTTTAAAAAGTAAAAATATAAATAATGCGTATAAAATAATTGAAAGGTGCAAAGAGCTAGGATATGAATTATTGACAATTGAAAATCCTAAATATCCTCAAAAATTAAAAAATATAGTTAATCCACCAGGCATATTGTATTTAAAAGGCAAATTACCCGAAGTAGATAACAACTTAAGTATTGCGATAGTAGGAACAAGGAATTCCACTTCATATGGAAACAAAATATCATTTGAGATGGGATATAAATTAGCTAAGCTAGGTGTAATTATTGTCAGTGGTGCAGCACTTGGAATTGATGGATTATCTCAAAAAGGTGCATTACAGGCTAATGGAAAAACTATTGCAGTGCTAGGATGTGGTATTAATCATAAATATTTGATGCAAAATAAAAATTTAAGGGATAATATATCTAAGCAAGGGGCTCTGATTTCAGAATATACACCGGATCATAATAGTGCTCCGTGGACATTTCCAATGAGGAATAGGATAATATCAGGGTTGTCAGATGGTACTTTGGTAGTAGAAGCTGGAGAGATAAGTGGTTCATTAATAACAGCGAATTTAGCTTTGGAACAAAACCGAGACGTTTTTGCAGTACCTGGAGACATTGATAGGTGTGTATCTTATGGTACAAATAAGTTAATAAAAATTTGTGCTAAACCCGTAGCATGCGTAGAGGACATTGTAGAAGAGTATTATAATCGTTATCCATCATTAGAAAAATTTTTAAATAAGAATAAAGATAATAAAAGTGTAATAAAAAAAGATAGTAAAGTGAAAGAGGATTTACCGGAAAAATTATCAAATAAAGCAAAATTAGTTTTTTATAACTTAACAGATAATCCAATTTACATAGATGAACTTTCATGTTTGAGTAATATGAATACATCTGAAGTACTGCAAGCAATAACAGAGCTTGAACTGTATGGTTTTGTGAAAGTCCATGCAGGAAAACGGTATAGTAAACCTTAAAATATTAATACAATTGAGGTGAAAGTTTTATGTCAAACTTATTGATAGTTGAGTCTCCGGCAAAAGCTAAAACAATAAAAAAATATCTTGGTTCAGACTATGAAGTAGTGGCTTCAATGGGACATGTTAGAGATCTTCCTGCAAGCAAACTTAATGTAGATATAAGACATAATTTTAAACCAAATTATGAAATAATAAAAGGAAAAGAAAAATTAGTTAATGAGCTTTTAAGTTTGGCTAAGAAAAATAAAAAAGTTTTTTTAGCAACTGACCCTGATAGAGAGGGAGAAGCTATTTCGTGGCACCTTGCGTATATTTTAGGCCTTAATCCAGATGAGAAAAATAGAGTAACTTTTAATGAAATAACAAAAACTGGAGTAAAAAAGGGCATGGAAAATCCACGTACCATTGATATAGATCTTGTTGATGCGCAACAAGCAAGAAGAATTCTTGACAGAATAGTAGGATATAAATTAAGCCCTTTTTTGTCAGGTAAAATTCGTAAAGGACTTTCAGCAGGACGAGTACAAAGCGTAGCACTTAGGGTAATTGTGGATAGAGAAAATGAAATAAATGCATTTATTCCTCAAGAATATTGGACTATTGATGCTAAATTTAGTGAAAAAAGCTCGCGGAAAGTTTTTTCCGCTACATTAGTGGCTGATAAAAATGGAAAACTTGAGATAAAAAATGAAGAACAAGCAAAGAAAATATTAAAAGATTTAGATAATGCACAGTACGTCGTGGATAGCATAAAAAAAGGTAAGAAAAGAAGAAAACCTGCACCACCATTTATTACATCAACATTACAGCAAGATGCCTCAAGAAAATTGGGATTTCAGGCAAAAAAAACTATGAAAATAGCGCAGGAGCTTTATGAGGGTGTAGAAGTAAAAGGTATGGGAGCAGTTGGACTTATCACATATATGAGAACAGATTCATTACGTGTGTCTGATGATGCTATAAGTTCAGCAACAGAATATATAAAAACAACATGGGGAGAAAAATATTTACCAGATAAAAAAAGAGTCTACAAAACAAAAGCAAATGCACAAGATGGGCATGAAGCAATACGTCCATCTATGCCTAATTTATCTCCGTCTATGGTTCAAGAATCTTTAACAAAAGATCAATATAGACTTTATAAACTTATTTGGGAACGTTTTATAGCAAGTCAAATGTCCGATTGTGTTTTAAATACAACAAGGGTAGATGTAATTGCTAATGATTATATTTTTAAAGCTTCAGGATTTACAGTTTTATTTAGTGGATTTACAACATTATATCAAGAAGGTAAGGATGAAGAGGAAGAAAAAGCAAAAGAGCTTCCTGAGCTTGAGAAAGGCACTATATTAAACCTTAAAGATTTAATAGACAATCAACACTTTACCCAACCGCCACCGCGTTATACTGAAGCTTCATTAATAAAATTTTTAGAAGAAAACGGAATTGGACGACCATCTACTTATGCAGCTACAATATCGACTATAACAAGTAGAGAATATGTAACTAGAGAAGGTAAGACTTTAAAACCAACAGAATTAGGTGAAGTTGTTACAAAACTTATGAAAGAACGTTTCCCTGATATAGTTAATATTAAATTTACAGCTCAGATGGAAAATAATTTAGATACTGTAGAAGAAGGAAAAGAAGAGTGGACCAAGGTTTTATCTGACTTTTATGGAGACTTTAATGATACGCTAAAAAAAGCAAAAGAAGAAATGAAAAATATAAAAATTCAATTAAAAGAAGACCAAACAGATTTGGTTTGTGACAAATGTGGAAGACCAATGGTAGTTAAATTTAGTCGATATGGTAAGTTCATAGCATGCTCGGGATATCCAGAATGTAAAAATATTATCAAAAATGTAAATAAAAATGGAGAACCTGAACCACAGGATGAACCTAAAGAATCTGACGTCACTTGTGAAAAGTGTGGTAGGAAGATGATTATTAAAAATGGTCGATATGGTAAATTTTTAGCGTGTCCTGGATATCCGGAATGTAAAAATATTAAAAGTATAGATGTAAACTTGGAAATACCATGTCCTAAATGTGGAGGAGATATAGTAGAAAGAAAGACTAAAAAAGGCCGTACTTTTTATGGATGTAGTAATTATCCCAAATGTGATTTTATTTCAAATGATAAGCCAATTAAGGACAAATGCCCTAATTGTGGCAAAAATCTTTTTGAGAAAAAAGGTAAAAAGAAAAAAATTTATTGCATAACCGAAGGGTGTGGTTATGAGAAAACAGAGGAAAAATGAGTATAAATGTAATAGGTGCTGGGCTAGCAGGCTGTGAGGCTGCCTGGCAAATATCCAAAAGAGGAATAAAGGTTAATCTTTTTGAGATGAAACCTTATAAGTTTACTCCGGCACATAAAAATAAAAATTTTGCTGAACTTGTTTGTTCGAATTCATTAAAGGCAGAGCGTATTGAAAGTGCTGCTGGATTGCTCAAAGAAGAAATGAGAATGTTAGAATCACTTTTAATGGAGTGTGCTGATAAGTGCAAAGTTCCTGCAGGTGGAGCTTTAGCTGTAGATAGAGATAACTTTTCAGAAATGGTTACAAAAAGAATTAAAGAGAATTCACTTATAAATGTTATCGAAAAAGAGGTAATAGATATTCCAAAGGATAATATTACTATTATTGCAACAGGTCCTTTAACAAGTGATTTATTGTCAAAATCAATTTCTAATATTTGTGGAGGATGTCTTAGTTTTTTTGATGCAGCAGCACCGATAGTAACAGCTGAAAGTATAGATTTAAATAAAGCATTCTTGGCATCAAGATATGATAAAGGTGGGGATAATGCATATATAAATTGTCCTTTAAGTAAAGAAGAATATGAGAATTTTTATAATGAGCTGATTTTAGCACAAAGAGCGCCAATACATGATTTTGATGTGCAAAATCCAAAGGTATATGAAGGATGTATGCCAGTTGAAGTAATGGCTCAAAGAGGAGAAAATACTTTAAGATTTGGACCTATGAAACCTGTAGGACTAAGAGACCCTAAAACAGGACATAGACCATGGGCGGTTTTACAACTTCGTATGGAAAACCAAGAAGGAACACTATACAATATGGTAGGGTTTCAAACAAATCTTAAGTTTGGAGAGCAAAAAAGAGTATTTTCTATGATACCGGCATTAAAAAATGCAGATTTTGTAAGATACGGGGTAATGCACAGAAATACATTTATTAATTCTCCGAACCTTTTAAATCCTGATTTTAGTATGAGAAGCAATGACAACATATTTTTTGCAGGTCAAATAACTGGAGTAGAGGGATATATGGAGTCGGCAGCTTCTGGGTTAATAGCAGGAATTAATGCAGCTAAAAATTATGATAATAAAAATAAATTAATTTTACCAGTTGAAACAATGATAGGTTCATTGTGCAATTATATTAGTTCAGGAAGTCAAAATGAATTTCAACCAATGGGAGCCAATTTTGGAATCTTACCGGCAATAACGCCAAAGATTAAAGACAAAAAAAGTAGATATGAGGCTCTTGCTAATAGATCTATTAAAATTTTGAAAGAGAGTGTGTGTAATTATGAAAATAATAGTTGATGCTTTTGGTGGAGATAATGCTCCTTTAGAAATATTAAAAGGTTGTGCAGAAGCTGTAGCTGAGTATGGAATTAATATTTTATTAGTTGGTTCAAAAACTAAACTTGAAAAAGTAGCAAATGAAAATGGAATTATTTTATACCATATGGACATACATGATACAGAGGATATAATAACTAATGAAGATGACCCTTCCGAGATAATGAAGTCTAAAAATAAGTCCACTATGGCAGAAGGTTTAAGGTTACTTGCAAAAGGTGAAGGAGATGCATTTGTATCAGCAGGTAATAGTGGAGCTCTTGTAATGGGTGCTACATTTATAGTGAAGAGAATTAAAGGAATAAAACGTTGTGCATTTGCACCGGTTATTCCAAAAGAAAAAGGTTGCTTTATGCTAATTGATTGTGGAGCTAATGTGGAGTGCCGTCCTGAAATGTTAAAACAATTTGGAATCATGGGGTCTATTTATATGAATAAAGTTATGGGAATAAAAAATCCAAGAGTAGGCCTTGTGAATGTAGGAGTAGAAGAACACAAGGGTGGAGATTTTCAACAAGAGGCATTTAAAAGATTAAAAGAAAGCAAATTAAATTTTATTGGAAATGTGGAGGCAAGGGAAGTACCTGTTGATGCAGCGGATGTAGTGGTTACTGATGGTTTTACAGGTAATGTGATGCTAAAATTATTTGAAGGTGTAGCGCTTACATTAATGAGTAAGATAAAAAATGTATTTACTGCTAATATAAAAACAAAGATAGCCGGAGCTATGATAATGCCAGAAATGAGAATGCTAAAAAAACAAGTGGATTATAATGAATTTGGTGGAGCACCTATAATGGGAATATCAAAACCAGTATTTAAAGCACACGGCAGTTCAAATGCAAAGACTTTTAAAAATGCTATAAGGCTAACGATTGACTATGTAAATGGAAATGTAACACAAGAAATAAAAGATGCAATAGAATTAGAATCAATAGGTCAAGAAAATGTTGATAGTAATTTAGAAGAAAATTAATGTTTGGAGGAGAAAATTATGAAAGAATCGGATATAAAAATATTGGAAAAAGGACTTAAATATTCATTTAAAGATATTAATTATTTAAAAACAGCACTTACACATTCCTCATATGCAAATGAATCAAAAGTAAAAATTTCAAGCAATGAGCGTTTAGAGTTCTTAGGAGATGCTGTTTTAAGTATAGTTGTTTCCGATTATATATTTTCTCATTGTCCAGATTTTCCAGAAGGGGATTTAACAAAACTTAGAGCATCATTAGTTTGTGAAAAAAGCTTATGCAAATTTTCAAAGATGCTAAATGTCGGTGACTTTTTAAAATTAAGTCACGGTGAAGAAAATAGTGATGGGGACAAAAGGCCATCTATATTGGCAGATGCATTTGAAGCAATTATAGCCGCAATTTATTTAGATGGTGGTATCGATAAAGCACGTGAGTTTATATTAAGATTTGTTTTACCTGAAATAAAAAATCCTAAACAAAAGACATTTAAAGATTATAAAACACAATTGCAAGAAATTATTCAACAAAACAAAGAAGAAACAATAAAGTACGTATTAACAAATCAGGTTGGACCTGACCATGACAAACGATTTTGGGTTGAAGTTTGTCTTAACAATAATGTCATAGGTAAAGGCAAAGGTAAAAGTAAGAAAGAAGCAGAGCAACATGCGGCTAAAGAAGCATTGGAGCTGATGGGATATTGAGGCATGCAAACATAGCTATTTTCGTTCCTCATAATGGTTGCCCAAATCAATGCAGTTTTTGCAATCAAAAGAATATTACAGGTGTAAGTCATCAACCTACACCTAATGAGGTTAATGATATACTAAGTAATGCAGTAAAAAATAGCAAAAATGTAGAGACTGAAATTGCTTTTTTTGGAGGAAGCTTTACTGCAATAAATCAAGATTATATGATTAGTCTTTTAGAGGTAGCATCAAGCTATGTAAAAAAAGGGTATTTTAGTGGAATTAGGATATCTACTCGTCCTGACGCTATAGATAATGAGATTTTAAGCATTTTGAAAAATTATAATGTTACAGCAATAGAATTAGGTGCACAAAGTATGAATGACGAAGTATTGTTAAGCAATAAAAGAGGTCATACAAGAGCCGATATTATAAATGCATCTAATTTAATAAAAAATAATGATTTTTCATTGGGTTTACAAATGATGACGGGTTTATATAAAAGCAATTTTGATATTGATTACCAAACAGGTGTAGACATAGCAAAAATAAAACCGGATACAGTTAGAATATATCCTACTGTAATTTTAAAAGGAACTCAACTTGAAGAATTGTATACTATTGGAAAATACAAGACTTTATCTTTTGATGATACAGTTTTATTATGCTGTAAATTGTTAGTACTTTTTGAAAATGAAGGGATTCCAGTAATAAGATTGGGTCTTCATGCAAGTGAAAGCCTTTCTCAAAATATGATTGGTGGTATTTTTCATCCGGCATTTCGAGAAATTTGTGAAAGTAAAATTTTGTATTATAAGGTGCAAAAATTAATTAAAGAAAATAATATAAAACCAGGAATATTAAAAATAAAAGTTAATCCTAAATATGTTTCTAAATTAATTGGTCAAAATAAAACAAATTTAAATACATTTTTAAATTTTGGATACATATTAAAAATTGAACAAGATAGTTCTATAAAAGATATATTAATTTAAAAGTTGCAGGTGAGAATGTGTTATTAAAGTCTCTTGAGTTACAAGGTTTTAAAACTTTTCCGGAAAAAACGGTGTTAACATTTGATAAGGGAATAACTACTGTAGTAGGCCCTAATGGTAGTGGAAAAAGTAATATAAGTGATGCAATACGCTGGGTTTTGGGAGAACAGTCAATAAAAACTCTTAGGTGTTCTAAAATGGAGGATGTTATATTTAACGGAACAACAGAACGCAAAGCTAAAGGGTTTGCAAGTGTTACTCTTACTATCATTAATGATGATAAAAAATTGTTTGCAGATGCAGATGAAATTTCGATTACAAGGAGATATTACCGTTCAGGCGAAAGTGAATATTTAATTAATCAAAAAGAAGTGCGACTAAAAGATATTCATGAACTTTTTATGGATACGGGTCTTGGTAGAGATGGATATTCAATGATAAGTCAAGGAAAAATTGATAGTATAGTTTCGTCAAGAAGTGAAGACAGAAGAGAAATATTTGAAGAGGCTGCTGGAATTTCCAGATACAGATATAGAAAGGCTGAAGCTCAAAGAAAGCTAGAACAAGCAGAAGAGAATCTTTTAAGATTGCGTGATATTGAGAGTGAACTTGAGGAAAGAGTTGGTCCTCTAAAGGAACAATCTATTAAAGCTAAAAATTATCTTGAATTATCAAATCAAAAAAAGTCAATAGAAATTGGAACATGGCTTTTTACCTTATGTAAATCAGGTGACATATTAAAAGAATACGATGAAAAAATAGAAATATCAAAAAACCAGCATGAGAATATAGAAAAAAGTCTTGATGAATTTAATAACAGGCTTGACAGTATTTCAAAAAATATTCTTAGTCATACAGTTAATATAGACGAAAAAAGACGAGAAATAACAAACTGCGAAGCGACAGTAATTGAAAAAAAAGGACAAATTTCTGTTTTAAAAAATGATATATTACACAACAATGAAAATATGAATAGGTTGAAAAATGAACTATCCTTTTTAGAACAATCGTTTATAAATATAGATAATGATTTAAATATAAAAAATGATGATATAAAATTATTAAAAATCAGATATATCGAAAAAGAAAAAGAACTCGAAAAAAACAAACAAGAATTGACCAAGTTAATTAATAGTATAACAGCATCTACTAATGCATCAGATGAATTATCAGTTAAATTATCACAATTGAGTAGGTTAGCATCAGAAAAGCAAGTAAAAACGATGACATCTAAATCAACTATATCTGATTTAAAGTTAAAAGAAAAAGAACTTGATAAAAACATAGATTTATATATAAAAAATATTGAAGAAGAAGAAAAAAAGTTATATAAATATGAAAAAAATGTAAATTATTTTAAAAATTTATATCAGAACAATATATCAAAATTAAAAAAAGAAGAAAGTACTTTAAAAGAACAAAATGATAAATGTGTTATTTTAAAATGTACTGCGGATAAATGTACCCTGGATGCGGAGTCTCAAATTCGAAAAGTTAGATTACTTGAAGAATTGGAAAGAAATTTAGAAGGTTTTATTCACAGTGTAAAATTTATTATGAAAGAAGTACAAAAAGGTTCATTATCAGGAATTCATGGGCCAGTTTCAAGATTAATAAAGGTTCCTTCTAAGTATTCTTTGGCGGTTGAAACAGCATTAGGTTCTGCAATGCAAAATATTGTGGTAGGAAATGAAGAAGATGCAAAAAGAGCAATTCTTGCATTAAAATCAAAAAATATTGGACGTGCCACATTTTTGCCTATAACCACAGTAAAAGGTTATGAGATATCAGAACCTGATTTAATAAAGTGTAAGGGTTTTATAGGTATTTCAAGTACTCTTTGCAGTTGTGAGGCTCAGTATAATAATATTTTAAAATTTTTACTTGGAAGAATTGTAATTGTTGATAATATTGACAATGCAATAGTAATAGCCAAAAAGTTTTCTTATAAATTTAGAATTGTTACACTTGATGGACAAGTAATTAATTCAGGAGGGTCTTTAACTGGTGGTGCTTTAAATAAAAATGCAGGTCTTTTAAACAGAACTGCACAAATTGATGATTTAAGAAAAGATGCTGAGATTTTATCTGATAAAGCAAGAAAGGCTCGATCTTCTTTTAATGACGTTCAACAACAAGTTAATAAAATAAAGGAAAATGTGGAGTTACTGAAAGAACAGACTGAACAGTCTAAGAGTTCTTATGAAAAAGAAAATCAAGAATATCAGAAAAAAATCATTGAAATAAACTCTATAAAATCTAATTACGATAAATTATGTTTAGAAAAAAAAGAGACTTTGAATAAAATAGAAAATATAACGTTGATGGCAGATACATCAGGTAATGAACTTAATACAATTGAAGTTCAGATACAAGAAGTTGAAAAAGCATTAAATAAAATTGGCGTTGACATAACGGAACTTTCAGAAAAAAGAGAAATTATGAATTCAAAAATCCACGAATCTCATTTAAATTTATTTTCAGTAAAAAAGGATATGGAAAAAGTTGAGTCTGAAGCTAATGCTATTTTAGAGAAAAAAAATAACGCTGATAATAAACGCGCAGAGTTTTTTAATACTTTAAAAGATTTAAACTTGAAAAATAGTTCAATAAGCAATGAAATATCTCAAATTGAGCAAGAAATAGTTTCACTTAAGGAACATACAAATGAATTGGATAAAACTATATTAAATTTACAAGCTGAAAAAATGAATTTAGAGCAAAGTATAACTAATCTTAGAGGTTCAGAACGTGATAAACTTAATGAAAAAGAAAAAGTAGCTTTAGAAATTGCTAGGTTGGAGGATAAAAGGTCAAATATACAAAAAGAATATGATGTAATTATAGCAAAATTATGGGATGATTATGAGCTTACACGAAGAGAAGCGTTAGAATCATTTGACGTAATTGAAAGTACCCCTCAGATAAATAAGCAATTAAATGAATTAAGATTAAAAATAAAAAATCTTGGAATTGTTAATGTAGCGGCAATAGAAGAGTATAAAGAAGTATCTGAACGTTATGAATTTATGAAAACTCAAATTGAAGATGTTGAAAAATCTAAAAAAGAACTTTATAAACTTATAAATGAACTTACAACTCAAATGAAATCGTTATTTATTGAAAGATTTAATAAAATAAATGAAAACTTTAATAACATATTTAAGGAACTATTTGGAGGAGGAAAAGGTGAACTTGCTTTGACTGACACTAATGATATTTTATCTTCCGGAATAGAAATATTTGTACAACCTCCTGGAAAAATAGTTACACATTTGGAAGCATTATCTGGTGGAGAAAGGGCCTTAATAGCAATAGCTATTTATTTTGCTATAATGAAAGTAAGTCCAGCGCCATTTTGTGTTTTAGATGAAATAGAAGCAGCTTTAGATGAAGTTAATGTTGACAGATTTGCAGCATATCTTAGAAAAATGAATAAAAATACACAATTTATTGTAATTAGCCATAGACGAGGAACAATGGAGGAAGCAGATATTCTTTATGGAGTAACTATGCAAAATGAAGGAGTATCAAAGTTGCTTGAACTCAGAGCATCTGAAATAGAAAAAAGTTATGTGAGTTAAAAATATAAAAGGAGCTAAGTAGACAAAAATGGGACTTTTTAAAAAATTTAAAGAAGGACTGCAAAAAACTAAAAACAATATAGTATCGCAAATAGATTCAATGTTAAAATCTTTTACTAAAATTGATGATGAACTTTTTGAAGAACTTGAAGAGCTACTTATAATGGGGGATGTAGGAGTAATTACTTCTCAAAAAATATGTGAAAATTTAAAAGATAAAGTAAAAAAAGAAGGATTAAAAGATCCGTCTTTGATATATGATCTTTTAAAGAAAACAGTAGAAGAAATGTTAACAGATTCAGAAAAATTAAATCTTAAAACTAAGCCATCTATTATTTTGGTTATAGGGGTAAACGGAGTAGGAAAAACAACGACTATTGGAAAATTGGCAGCTCAATTAAAAAATGATGGAAAAAAAGTTATATTGGGAGCTGCAGATACATTTAGAGCTGCTGCTATAGATCAACTTGAAATATGGGCAAATAGAGCTAATGTAGACATCGTAAAACAAAAAGAAGGTTCAGACCCAGCAGCAGTTGTTTTTGATACCATATCTGCGGCTAAGGCAAGAAACTGTGATGTTATAATATGTGATACTGCAGGAAGACTTCATAATAAAAAATATCTTATGGATGAATTATCAAAAATAAGTAGAGTAATCACTAGAGAGCTTCCTGATGCAGATGTTGAATTTTTATTAGTACTTGATGCTACTACAGGGCAAAATGCAATAAATCAAGCAAAAGAATTTAAAAAAGCTGCAGGTATTACAGGAATTATTTTGACTAAACTTGATGGAACTGCAAAAGGCGGTGTAGTGCTAGCAGTAAAAGAAGAACTTGGTTTACCAGTTAAATATATAGGTGTTGGTGAGCAAATAGATGACTTACAACCTTTTGATGCCAAAAGTTTTGCACAAGCACTGTTTGAAAGAGATGTGAAATAATATGAAATTCATTTTAGCTAGTAATAATGAAAAAAAATTAAAAGAACTAAAGAGAATATTACTTCCACTTGGAATAGAAGTAATAAATGCCAAAGAAGCGGGAGTTAGCTTATCTGATATAGAAGAAACCGGAACAACCTTTGAAGAAAATGCAAAATTAAAAGCAAAGGCTTTTGTTGAAAATACAAATATGCCAGCTATTGGAGACGATTCAGGTTTAATGGTAGATGCATTAAATGGTGAACCCGGTATTTATTCTGCACGTTATGCGGGCGAAGGTGCTCCAGAAAGTAAAAGAATAGAAAAACTTTTAAATAATTTAAAAGATATACCAGAAGAAAACAGAACAGCAAAATTTGTAACAGCAATATGTTGTATGTTTCCAAATGGAAAAGAGATTTTGGTGCGAGGAGAATGTCATGGCAAAATAGGCTATGAACCTATAGGAAATAATGGTTTTGGCTATGACCCAATATTTATTTCTAAAAATGGAAAAACATTTGCACAGTTGACTTCGGAAGAAAAAGATAAAATAAGCCATAGAGGGCAAGCATTAAGAAAATTGAAAAAAGCTTTAGAAAATGTGGTTTAAAATAAAGGAGACTATTAAATGATTACAAGTAAACAAAGAGCATATTTACGTTCTCTTGCAAACACTATGGAAACAATATTAATTGTTGGTAAAGGCGGAATAAGTAAAGAAGTTATAACACAAGCGGATGAAGCACTAACTGCAAGAGAAATATTTAAGGGTAAGGTTTTAGAAACAGCTGAAGAAGATGTAAGGAAAATTGCATCTACTATAGCAAGTGAAACAAATGCAGAAATAGTACAAATAATAGGATATAAGTTTGTTTTATACAGAAAAAATAGTAAGAATCCTAAGATTGTATTGCCGAAAAGTAAATAAAAATGAAAATTGCACTTTTTGGAGGAACTTTTAACCCTATACATAATGGACATATTTATTTAGTTATGTCCGCTATACAACAATTAAATTTTGATAAAGTTTTGATTATTCCAAATAATATTCCTCCGCATAAACCGATTCCTAATGAGGTTTCAAATAAAAATAGATTTGATATGTGTTGTCTTGCCACTAAAGGATATGATAAAATAGAGGTATCTGATATAGAATTAAAAAAAGCTTCAATAAGTTATACTATTGACACTATTACAGAGATGAAAAAGCAATATAAAAATGATGAAATTTATTTACTTTTAGGTAGTGATATGTTTCTTTCTTTTTTATCATGGAAAAGACCACATGATATTTTTAAAATAGCAAAAATATGTGTTTTACCACGAGATGATAATATTGACAAAGTTAGTAGCAAATGTGATTATTTTTGTAAATTGGGAGCAACCATTGAAGTATTAAACGCGAAACCTTTTAAAGTTTCTTCTACAGAAATAAGAGAGAAAGTTTTTTTAGGAGAGCAGGTATCAAATTTACTTTCTGATGAAGTAGAAAGGTATATAAAAGATAACAATTTATATAAGTGAGTGGAGAATATGATAGAAGAGTATAAAAGAATTTTAAAAAGTAAATTGACACAGAAAAGATATGAGCATTGTTTAAATGTTTCAAAAAAGGCTGTTTATTTAGCCAAAAAGTATGGTGCAGATGTATATAAAGCAGAAATAGCCGGACTTTTGCATGATATTACAAAGCAGACTGATGACAATGAACAATTAAAGATAATAGATAATGCAGGAATGAAATTAAATCCTATAGAATTTAATAATAAGAAACTTTGGCATGCTGTTTCTGGTAGTGCTTATTTAAAAACAGAGTTGAATATAAAAGATAATGATATTTTAAATGCGGTTTTATATCATACCACAGGGAGAGCATCAATGTCATTACTTGAAAAAATAGTTTTTTTAGCAGATTTAATTTCAGATGAAAGAGATTTTGAAGAAGTATATGTGATAAGGGACATTGCTGAAAGAAATCTTAATGAGGCGGTATGTGTGGCAGCTGCTTTTTCAATAAAGCTTTTAATTTCAAAGAAGACGGTTATTGCTCCTAACACATTGGATGCATATAATGATAACGTAAAATTTTTAACTTAATTAGGAGGATTTTTTATGAATTCACTTGAAATAGCTCAAAAGTGCCAAGAGGTTCTTGATGATAAAAAAGGAATAGATATAAAATTAATAAAAGCAGATAAAGACAATGTATTAGCTGATTATATTGTGATTGCTACAGGTACTAGCAGTACCCATGTTAAGGCACTTGCAGATGAAGTGGAAGAAAAATTAAAAGAATTTAATATAATTCCTCATCATATTGAAGGTCATAGGTCAAACACTTGGATATTAATTGATTATACTGATGTTATTGTTCACGTGTTTTCTGAAGATGCAAGAAGATACTATAACATTTATGGAGAAGCTATGGATAAATAATTCTTTTTAATAAGGAGACGTGAATAAATTGAAATATGAGCACAGTAGTATAGAAAGTAAATGGCAAGAAAAATGGGAAAAAGAAGAAGTTTTTCATGCAGACAATAACAAAAATAAAGAAAAGTTTTATGCACTTGTTGAATTTCCTTATCCTTCAGGAAACGGTCTTCATGTCGGTCACCCTAGAGGATATACTGCTATAGATATTATAGCGAGAAAAAGACGCATGCAAGGGTATAATGTACTTTTTCCTATTGGTTGGGATGCCTTTGGGTTACCGGCTGAAAATTTTGCCATAAAGAATCATGTGCACCCGGAATCTATAACTAAAAAAAATATTGCTAACTTTAAACGACAATTAAAATCATTAGGACTATCTTTTGATTGGAGTAGAGAAATTAATACTACAGACCCAGAGTATTATAAATGGACACAATGGATTTTTTTACAGCTATTCAAACGTGGCCTTGCTTATAAAAAGGAAATGGCTGTAAATTTTTGCACATCATGTAAGTGTGTATTAGCAAATGAAGAAGTTGTGGCTGGAGTCTGTGAAAGATGTGGCAGTGAAGTTGTTCATAAAGTTAAGTCTCAATGGATGTTAAAAATAACTGAATATGCTCAAAGATTAATTGATGATCTTGATTTAGTTGATTATCCTGAACGAGTAAAGGCACAACAAAAAAATTGGATTGGGCGCTCTGAAGGTGCACTTATTAAATTTAGTACAACAACTGATGATGAAATAACTGTTTATACTACTAGGCCAGATACTATATATGGTTCTACATATATGGTTATTTCCCCTGAACATCCGATTTTAAATAAATGGAACGAAAAAATAAAAAATATAGATGAAATAAAAAAATACCAGGAAAAAGCATTAAAAAAATCTGATTTTGAACGTACTCAGTTGGTTAAGGAAAAAACGGGGGTACAAATAGATGGAATTTTTGCAATTAATCCTGTAAATAATAAAAAGATACCGATATTTATATCTGATTATGTATTGGTATCGTATGGAACGGGAGCAATTATGGCTGTACCTGCTCATGATGAGAGGGACTATGAATTTGCTAAAAAGTTTTCACTTCCAATTATTGAAGTTGTAAAAGGCGGAAATATTGAAAAGGAAGCTTATACTGATTGTCAAACAGGGATTATGATAAACTCAGGGATTTTAAATGGTTTAGATGTGCCACAAGCTAAAGAAAAAATTATTTCATGGTTAAAGCAAAATAATAAAGGTGAACCAAAAGTAAACTATAAATTAAGAGACTGGGTTTTTTCACGTCAAAGATATTGGGGAGAACCAATTCCCATAATACATTGTGAGAATTGTGGATATGTTCCTGTTCCGGAAGAGGAATTGCCACTTAAATTGCCTAATGTAGAATCCTACGAACCGACAACAACAGGGGAATCACCACTTGCAAATATAGAAAGTTTTGTGAATACTACATGTCCAAAATGTGGTGCAAAAGCAAAAAGAGAAACTGATACTATGCCTCAATGGGCAGGCTCATCTTGGTATTTCTTAAGATATACGGATCCTACTAATTCAAAAGAATTAGCAAGTAAAGAAAATCTTGACTATTGGTTGCCGGTTAATTGGTATAATGGTGGTATGGAGCATACTACGTTACACCTTTTGTACAGTAGATTCTGGTATAAATTTTTATATGATATAGGTGTAGTACCGACTAAAGAACCTTATTTAAAAAGAACCAGTCATGGAATGATACTTGGTGAAAACAATGAGAAAATGAGTAAATCAAGGGGTAATGTAGTTAACCCGGATGAAATTGTCAAAGATTATGGTGCAGATACTATGCGCTTGTATGAAATGTTTATCGGTGACTTTGAAAAATCGGCACCTTGGAGTACGGCAGGAATAAAGGGTTCACGTAGGTTTATTGAAAGATATTGGAATCTTCAAAATATAATTTCCGAGGAAAAAGGGATTAGAAGTTCAATTGAGGTATCAATAAATAAAGCAATAAAAAAAGTATCTGAAGATATAGAAGAGTTAAAGTTTAATACAGCAATTGCTTGTTTAATGAGTCTTATCAATGAAATATATGATACAGGATATATTACTATTGATGAACTAAAGATTTTTACAAAATTATTGAATCCATTTGCTCCGCATATAACTGAAGAAGTATGGGCAAATTTAAACTTAGGGAATGGCTTTGCAAGTATTAGTGAATGGCCATCTTATGATGAAAAAAAATGTGTTGATGCTTTTATTGAAATAGCAGCACAAGTGAATGGAAAAATTCGTTCAAAAATAAAAATTCCGATTGATTTAAGTAATGAAGAAGCAATTTTACTTGCTAAAGCTGAACCTAAAGTAAGTTTAGAATTAGAAGGGAAAAAAATAATAAAGGAAATATATGTTAAAGGTAAATTGGTAAATATTGTTGCAAAGTAATGTAAAATCATAACTTATATCTTGACATCGTTATATATACTAGTGTATAATATTTTTTGTAACTAAGGATACAATACCCCTGCCTTTGGCGGATGGGAGGGAAATAAATGGCTGAAATTAGAATTAAAGATAATGAGTCTTTAGACAATGCTCTTAGAAGGTTTAAAAAACAATGCACTAGAGCTGGTGTTATTGCTGAGGTTCGTAAAAGAGAAGCTTATGAAAAACCTTCAGTTAGACGCAGAAAGAAGTCTGAAGCAGCTAGAAAACGTAAATATTAATAGAAATTTATAAAGGCGGGCTTTTTTGCCCGCTTTTATAATATCATTTTTCAGGGGTGAAAAATTTGTTCAGTTTTATACCGACTATATCTGTTGGTGATATTACAGATATAACAGAGGAAATGATAAAAAAATACAGAATAAAAGCATTTTTATTAGATATTGATAATACTTTATCAGCGCATGGCTCTGAAATTCCAAATAATGGAGTTGAAGAATGGATAAATAATATGAAAAATAATGGATTACGTATTATGATAATATCTAATAACAAAGGGGAAAGAGTAAAAAATTTTTCTAATTTATTAAATCTTGAATATATTGATAAAGCTAAAAAACCGCTTCGTTCAGGCTTTAATAAAGCACTTAATATTTTAAATACAAATAGTCATGAAACAATGGTTATTGGAGACCAAATTTTTACTGATATATTAGGTGCAAATTTATCTGGAATAAAATCCGCGTTAGTTACACCAAAAGATAAAAATGAACCTATAGGTATAAAAATAAAAAGAGTCTTTGAAATTCCATTTAAAATTGTAATAAAGTATAAAGTGAAGGATAGATTTTAATATGAAAAAATTGCTTGTATTGTTAGGACCAAATTTAAATATGATAGGGATAAGAGAAAAAAGTGTATATGGAAGTGAAACAGCTTCTGAAATTAATTCTCAAATTATCTCAAAAGCTAAATCCAAAGGAATTATGTGTGAAATTTATCAGTCAAATTGGGAAGGAGCTTTAATAGATAAAATTCATGAAGCGAAAGATATATATGATGGAATAATATTAAATGCAGGAGCTTTATCTCACTACAGTATTGCACTTAGAGATGCTATAGCTTGTGTAAGAATACCATGCATAGAAGTACATATGTCAAACATTTATGCACGCGAAGATTATCGAAAGAAATCAGTTATATCTGAGGTGTGCGTAGGTCAAATAACAGGATTTGGAAAGAACGTATATTTTTTAGCAATAGATGCAATTTGCAATATAATGTAAAGGAGTTTTTTTATGGACAACAAACTACCAAATTTTTTAAAACTTATGCCACATTATGATGATAATTTAAAAATAGATGCAGCACTTATTTATTCAACTACTAATAGATTTTATTTTTCTGAATTTAAATCTTCGGAGGGTCTTATTTTAATTACTAGAGAAGAGTCATACTTTATTGTTGATTTTAGATATTACGCTAATGCTGTTAAACAAGTAAAAAACATGAATGTTGTTTTGTTGTCTGATTTCAAAACTACTATTTCAGCCATAATTAAAAGACATAATTTAAAAAATATACTTATTGAAAACGAAGGAATAAGTTTGGCTGAAGTTATAAGACTTGAAAGGTTATTTAAAGAATGCCATGTTGCATTAATAAAAACAAAAACTCTTGACGATATTATTCATAAACTAAGAAAGATAAAAAATGATGAAGAGGTAAAAAATATAAAAATTGCTCAGGAAATATCAGAAAGGGCATTTAATAAAATTTTGCCTTTAATAAAAATTGGAATGACAGAAAAAGAAATTGCATTTAATCTGGAATTTTTAATTCGAAAAGAAGGTGCAGAGGCTATATCATTTGACTTAATAGTAGCAAGTGGCAAAAACAGTGCTGTACCACATGCAGAACCATCAGATAGGGGCATTGAATCTGGAGACTTTATAACTATTGATATGGGAGCTATATATAATGGTTATCATAGTGATATGACAAGAACCATAGCATTAGGTAACATTTCTGAAGAACAAGTAAATATTTATAACATTGTAAGTAAATCTCAAAATAAAGCAATGTCCTTAATAAAACCAGGCGTTTTATGTGGTAATGTTGATAAGGTTGCAAGAAATTTTATTAATGAAAATGGATATAAAGGGTATTTTGGGCATGCCTTGGGACATGGTGTAGGTCTCGATATTCATGAAAATCCATTCTTATCTCCTAAATCGAACGAAATATTGGAAGAAGGTATGGTAATAACAATTGAACCTGGAATATATGTTCCAGATAAATTTGGTGTTAGAATAGAGGATATGGTCGTTGTGACAAAAAATGGGTATGAAAATTTAACAAAATCAAATAAAGATTTGATAATTTTGTAAAGGGAGATTCTATAATGGATAAAAGTCTAAAAGATAAACTTTTTTTAATTACCTATGCTATAATATTATTTTTTATATGTAAGAATTTATTTATTTTTTGGGATGGAATATGTAAAGTTATATCCTTGTTAATGCCATTTATATATGGTTTTGCAATAGCTTATATTGTAAATTGGCCGGCATCTTTTTTAGAGGATAACATATACAATAAATTAAAATGTAAAAATAAAAAAGTTATTAGTTTATTGTCTATAACTACAGCTTATTTATTTGTTTTTGGAGTTTGTGCGTTTATATCTATTATTATTGTACCGCAACTTTTAATTAGTATAAATCAACTGGTTGCAAATTCAAATATTTATATTAATTCTTTTAAAACATTTTCTGAAAACATAGTTTCAGTTTTACATATAAATAACTTTGCTCAAATTGAAAAAATAATAGAAAAGATAATAACGTTTGTCAGTGATGAGTCTTTTATAATAAGAATATTTGACTTTATGAAAAATTTTGCTTTAAAAACTTACAATTGGGTAATAGGAATTATTGTATCTTTTTATCTTATTTTTAATAAAGATGATTTAATATTTAAATTAAATAAAATTTCAAAAGTGTGTTTAAGCAAATCAATATATATAAATGCGATAAATATTATTGATATGTCTCATAATGTTTTTGGTAAGTTTATTGTTGGCAAGATTATAGATTCATTTATTATTGGTATACTATGTTTTATAGGTACAACTATTTTATCAATACCATATTCTTTATTAATTAGCGTAATAGTAGGGTTGACCAATATTATTCCATTTTTTGGACCGTTTTTAGGAGCTATTCCAAGTATAATTATATTACTTGTTGTAGATCCTGTTAAAGCACTTTGGTTTGCTTTGTTTATACTTATACTGCAACAAATAGACGGAAATATTATTGGTCCTAAAATCCTTGGTAGTTCAATTGGAATTTCGGCGATATTTATAATGTTTAGTGTAATATTAGGTGGTGGGATGTTTGGTATTCCAGGAATGATTTTAGGAGTTCCAGCCTTTGTAGTCATGTATAATTTAATTGCTAACTTTATAAATAAAAGAGAAGTTTTAAACAAAAATTAAATATGTCACTAATGCCGATTAATGTAGATTTAAGGGTATTTTTATATTTGCAAAAAAGAAAATAATGATGTATAATATCGAGTAGTGTTTTACTTTTTATTATTTAATACAAAAAGGAGACTAACGTTATGAAAAAAACTGCATTAATTATGGCTGGAGGACGAGGAGAGCGTTTTTGGCCAAGAAGCAGAAAAAATCTACCAAAACAATTTTTATCATTAACAAATGACGGAATCACTATGATACAACACACTGTAAATAGAATTTTACCCATTGTAGATATAAAAGATATTTATATATCTACAAATAAAGAATATATTGATTTAGTCTTACAACAATTACCTAATATTCCTAAGGAAAATATATTGTGTGAGCCATTATCTAGAAATACTGCGCCGTGTATAGCTATGGCTGCTGCTTATATTCAAAACAAATATAATGATGCGATTATGGTTGTTTTGCCGTCAGATCATTTAATAAAAAATAATGAAATGTACGTATATGCATTAAATGATGCATGCAAAGTAGCTGAGTCTGATAAAAATTTGGTAACTATAGGAATAACTCCTACACATCCGGAAACAGGATATGGGTATATAAAATTTAATAATAAAAGAGAAACTTTTGGAAATAGCAATGCTTTTAAAGTTGATAGATTTGTAGAAAAACCTAACATAGAAAAAGCTAAAGAATATTTATCATCAGGAGTTTATTTATGGAATAGTGGCATGTTTGTCTGGAAAGTTTCTTCCATTCTTGAAAACTTTAAAATTAATTTACCTAAAATTTATGAAGGTGCTGTTTCTATAGTGTCGTGTCATAATACTGAAGAATATGATAAAGTTTTACAAGATACATTTAGTCAATTTGAATCTATTTCTATTGATTATGGAATATTGGAAAAAGCTAAGGATATATTTGTTATTCCTGGAACATTTGGTTGGGACGATGTAGGATCTTGGTTAGCTATAGAAAGAATAAACAAAACAGATGATTATAACAATGTAGTAAATGGTAATGTTATAACAATAGATACTCAAAACAGTATTGTACAAGGTGAAAAAAAATTAATAGCCGTCGTTGGCGTAGAAGATTTAATAGTCGTGGATACAAATGATGCTACTTTGATTTGTAACAAGGACGATGCTGGAAAAATAAAAAAGGTTATTGAAAATCTTAAAATCTGCAATAGAAAGGAATATATATAAATACAAAAAAATTAAGGAGAATTGACACAATGAAGGACTACAAATTGTATATTGATAAAAACTTCGTTTTTTTGCTTTGTGGTATAATATCTACATTTATCGGAATGTTATTTTTATGGCAAGTTACCATTTCTCAACCTGGAGACATACTTTATTGTTTTAGTTCTCAAAACCATAAAAATCTTCTTGCTTATATAACAACAATAAGCATTTGTTTAATATTATTTCTTTTATTATGTTTTTGTTTTAGAAAAAAAATTATGAAAATGAATTTTAAAGCATGTTTACTTTCACCTAAATTAAGTTTCTTATTATTAACATCCTTGCTAATAATTTTTGCAGGGTTGCTGTTTGACCTTATTATGTATAAGGAAGATAATTTTGCAGGTTTTGCAAAAGAATTTCCAAAATGGTTTTCAATTCCATTAGTAGTATTTTGCTTTATTTTAATATTATGTATTTTGTCAAAGGAAAAAATCTCTAATAGTAAAGGCTATTTTTTAATTCCTTTATATATTATGGTTAGCTTTTTAAATGCTGTAAAATATATGATGATTAATACTTTCACGACGGGATATTCTTTTCATCATTGTAATGCAGTTGTTCAAAGTATATATAATGTTCATTATAATACACCTTTTAATGAACTTACCTCTGGAATTTATGGTCATTATGCACTTTTTCTTAAACCTTTAACCAGTATTTTGGGGGCAAATCCTGTTTCAATTGCAATGATTATTGGTATTATTGGTTTTTTAACTTGCATGTTGTCTTGTTTGACAATACACCTTATCGTTAGATCTAATGTAATTAAATTTTTATCTGCTATTTCTTTGGCATTTTTTACGAATGTTATTTTAATGACATACTGGCAAACTATGCCTATAAGGTGGTTTTTTCCATCAATTATTTTATTTCTTGCAGCAGTTTATGAAAAAAAACAAGCTGATATTAGTAATTTAAAGTTCTATTTAATAGGTTTTTTTATTTGTAGTTTATCTATCCTATGGGAAACAGAAACAGGAATATTTGTAGCAATTGTATGGTCAAGTTTTTGTTCTTTACATTATATAAAACAAAATGGATTTTCAATAAAAAGACTTTTTAAGTTAATAATTTTACATTTAATCACAATTTTTATGGAAATTGCATTGGCGATTGTTTTAATGAATATTTATAATTTATGTGTTGGCGGCAAAGTTGAAATTAAATCTTTTTTCTTTCCTTTATACACTGGTTTTACAGATATACTATTGACAAAATTAAACTTTGGAAACATGTATTATGTTTACCTTATAGTAATTTTTCTCTGCTGTATATTTGGGGCAATATCTAAAATATTTTATTGCAAAGGTAATGAAAATAGTCATTCTTTTGAATGTACTATTGTAGCTATAAGTTTAATGGGATTAGCTATGTTATCATTTTTTATAAATCGTACATTGGCTGGGGTTTCACCCACATATTTACAAGCAATTATGTGTAACAGCATATTAGCAGATGCTTCAGTTAAACCATTGCAAAGACTTTTTTATAAACATAAAAGTTCTTTATATAATATTGTAAAAATTGCTATTGGATTAAGTTGTACTAGCGTTTTAACTATTATTGTAATACTTAGTTCATATACGTTGCCAAAGGCGAAAGAACGCTTTGAAAGAGGCGACTATAGTATTTCTAGTTTATACAATTTTTCAAAAGAAGTTGAAAAAGTTGTTCCAAAAGATACTTACGCAATTGGCATTGGAGCAGCCGATATTTATGGAATGCTTGGATGGGATCCTCAGTATCATATGAGGGACTTTGCAGATTTATCAACAGGAGGAAAACAAGAAGAAATATTATCTGTAGTTAAGTCTGATATAGAAAAAAGAGAAAATATTTTTGTTGGTAATGATGAATATTCATTAGTCTCAGATAAATTTAAACTTATAAAAGAATTTAATTTTATGGGATACACATATGGATATTTTAAAAATATTATTAAATAAAAAATTAAGGAGAATTTAAAAATGAAAAAAGCACTTATAACAGGAATAACTGGACAAGATGGTTCATATTTAGCAGAATTATTACTTGAAAAAGGATATGAAGTATACGGTATAATGCGCAGAAAGAGCGTTGTGGACTATGGAAATGTTAAGCATATAAAAGATAAAATAAAATTTATATATGCAGATATGACAGATTTAACATCATTAATAAATGCAATGAGAATTTCTCAAGCAGATGAAGTTTATAATTTAGCAGCACAATCATTTGTAGGAACTAGCTGGGAACAACCATTAGCTACCGCTGAAATAGATGCAATTGGCGTAACAAATATGTTAGAAGCAATAAAGATTGTAAAACCAACAGCTCGTTTTTATCAAGCTTCAACTAGTGAAATGTTTGGTTTAGTACAAGAAATTCCACAAAAAGAAACTACACCATTTTATCCAAGAAGCCCATATGGAGTAGCTAAACTTTATGGACACTGGATCACTAAGAATTATAGGGAAAGTTTTAACATGTTTGCATGTTCAGGAATATTGTTTAATCATGAATCAGAAAGACGTGGCAAAGAATTTGTAACTAGAAAAATTACAGATGCTGCTGCTCGCATAAAATTTGGATTACAAGAATGTGTAGAACTTGGAAACTTAGATGCAAAACGTGATTGGGGTCATTCTAAAGATTACGTTAATGCAATGTGGTTAATACTACAACAAGAAACACCAGATGATTATGTTATTGCTACAAACGAAACTAGAACTGTTAGAGAATTTGTAGAAAAAGCATTTTCAATTGCTGGTATAAATATTGAATGGAAGGGTTCAGGAATAGATGAAATAGGAGTTAATAAAGACAATGGAAAAACTGTTGTTAAAATAAATCCTTTATATTTTAGACCCGCAGAAGTAGAATTGCTAATTGGAGATGCCTCTAAAGCAGAGAAAAAACTTGGTTGGACACGACAAGTTTCATTTGAAAAATTAGTAGAAAGAATGGTTCAAAATGACATGAAACTTGTTGAAAAAGAAATACAAGTTAAAGGATTGAACTAACATGAAAAAAGCATTAATAATAGGAGCTTGTGGCTTTGTAGGTGGATATTTAATAGAACATTTACAGTCAACAAATAACTATGAAATAGTAGCAACTAAATTGCCTAATGAAACGATTAATTATAACGATATAACCGTATATGATTTAAATATTTTAAATAAAGATGATATACTTTCAATTTTAGAAAAAGAAAAACCAAATTATATTTTTCATTTAGCAGCACAAAGTTCAGTAGCACTTTCTTGGAAAAATCCCTCATTAACAGTTGATATTAATATAAAAGGGAGCCTAAACTTGCTAGAAAGTTTACGAGAAATCAACTATTCTCCATTGCCGCGTGTTTTAATGATTGGTTCAGGAGAAGAATATGGTTATGTTACTGCTGATGAAATTCCTATATCGGAATCAAACAATGTCCGTCCAGGAAACATTTATGCTGTTACCAAGGTTTGTCAGAATATGTTAAGCACAGTGTATGCTAAAGCTTATAATCTTGATGTAATGAATGTACGAGCATTTAATCATATTGGTCCTCGCCAAAGTGAGTTATTTGTTATATCTGATTTTTGTAAACAAGTTGCTGAAATAGAAAAATATAATAAAGAGCCTATTATTTATGTGGGAAACTTGAATGTTAAGCGTGATTTTACAGACGTTAGAGATATTGTTAATGCTTATGAACTTTTAATTTTAAAAGGTGAAAGCGGAAAAACCTATAATGTTGGAAGTGGAAAATCTATTTTGATAAAAGATGTTTTGTCATTAATTTTATCTAAAGCGCGACAAAATATAACTGTAGAAATAGACCATAAAAAGTTTAGGCCATCAGATATCCCAAATATAGAAGCAGACGTAAAAGAATTAAAACAAATTACTGGCTGGGAGATAAAGAATAATATAGAAGATACAATAAATGATGTTCTTGAATATTGGAGAAATGTAGTTTAGCTTTTATTGTTAATGGTGAAAAGGGGAAAATATATGTCTACAAGTGTAGTTTTATTATCTTATAAAGAAGCAGAAAATTTAAAAATATTATTACCACAGATAAAAAAAGTTTTTGAAGAAATGAATGAAGAATACGAAATACTGGTTATCGATTCAGAAAAGCCAACTGATGATACTAAAGAAGTTTGCATGAATTTCGGTGTTAAATATATACCTCAAGAAGAACCGTATTATGCCGGCGCATTTAGAACTGGAATAAAATATGCAACAAAAGAAAAAATACAAGTTCTAGATTCAGATGGCTCTCACAATCCTGCTGATATACCTGCTATTCATAAAAAATTTAATGAAGGAAATTATGACCTTGTAATTGGTTCCAGGTATACTAAGGGTGGCAAAACAAACGATAGTAAAAGTTCAATTATAATGTCGAAATTACTTAATTCGGTAATGAAAGTATGTATAGGTGTAAAAGCAAACGATATTTCTACCAGTTATCGATTATATGATGCTAAGCAGTTAAAAAATGTTCATTTAGTACGCAATAATTATGACGTTTTGCAAGAAGTCATTCTTCGAATGAAGAAAAACAAAAAAGATTTTAAAATTGGAGAAGTTCCGATTGAATTTAATAAAAGAATGTTTGGAGAATCCAAACGCAAGTTATTTAAATTTATATGTGGATATATTGTTAATGTTTTTTATTTATTATGTTTACGCTTTGATTTTATAAAAAGTGAGGAAAATAGCAATGATAAATTCGCCACTAGTTAAAAATTATAAATATGAAAAATTTTTTATAGTATCACTTTCAGTTTTATTCATTTTATTCCTTGTAGGTCTTACTAATGATGGTATTGGAAACCAAGCTAATATATTATTTGCGAAAGCAAATGACTATATGGCAGATTATTATAATGTAATAAGGTACTCCATGATAAATAATCCATATCTATTCGGACAAGTGGATAATATACCACATGAACATGCATATCCACCTCTAACATATGTTATTTTTTACTTATTATCAAAATTTGCAGGATCACCTAACTTATTATTAGCTTCTTCGGCTTTTTTCATGTTTATATCTTCAGCAATATTTTATTTGTTTTTATTTGACTCATATAAAGGTGAAAAAGTATATAAATTTGCTATTTCTACATTAATGATGCTTTCTAGTATATTTATATTTTCATATGAGCGTGGTAATACAATTATATTAACTTCATTATTAACATCTTTTTTTGTATTAAATTATAATAGTAAGAATAAAGTAATAAAAGAGTTATCATTTATTGCGTTAGCAGTAGCAGCAGCATTAAAGGCTTATCCTGCTGTATTAGGCATACTTTTAATATTTGATAAAAAATACAAAGAAGCAGTTAGACTTATTATTTATGGTTTGATTTTTTCATTTTTCCCATTTGTATTATTAAATGGTAGTTTTTCTAATATACCAATATGGTTAAAAAACTTAACTCTTAATAGTAATGCATATAATTACGGTATTTTTCCTCGATTTAACTTTAGATTTTGGGCATCTCATATTGGTAACGTTGAGTATAAAACTTTTATTTACGGTATATTTAGTAAAATAGATATTATTTTATCAGTTGTAGCACTGGTTATGGCATTTTTTCAAAAACAATGGTGGAAGAAAATAATGCAATTGTTATTGATAGCTGTAATCTTACCGGTAAACAGTGCTGAGTATACAGGCTTGTATTTGTTTATTGGAATGATTTTATTCTTTAATGAAAAAAATCATAATAAATTTGATTGGATATATTTAATGCTATTCATACTAATATTAAATCCATTTCAAGTGATGTATAATAAAGGTCAAGTAGAATGGAATATAACCGTATTAATGATGAATTTATCTGCATCAATTCTTTTCTTGTTATTAATAGGTGAATCGATTATTAATTTTATAAATTTTGTTTTAAAAAAGCCTAAATCCTTAAACAATAAAAAAGCTGTCAGTTAATCTGACAGCTTTTTCTATTATATTATTTTTGTTTTATAGATGACAAAGGATTAGAAGAAACAGCCTTTTGCAATTGTTTACTTGATAAATGAGTATATATTTCTGTTGTTCCTAGATTTGCATGTCCTAAAATATCTTTAAGAATTCTAATATCAACATTTCCGTGTTGATACATTAAAGTAGCTGCGGTATGACGCAACTTATGAACAGAATACCCTTGATTGTCAAGGTTTATTGATTCAAGATATTTTTTTACAATAAATTGAACAGTTTTTGGGCTGATTCTTTTATTAAACCGACTAATAAATAAGGCATTTTTGTCTTTGATATTTACATTAGGTCGAACCATTTTATAACGTTCAATAGCTCTAAGACATGCATCATTCAAATAAACAATACGTTCTTTATTACCTTTACCGGTTAATTTTAAAGTATTATCGCTTCGAATGTCATTTAAATTAATTCCGACTAGTTCTGATAAACGCATACCACAATTTAAAAAAAGAGTAATAATGCAATAATCACGTTCTTTGTAAGGCCCTGATACACTATTGAGTAAATCTATGCTTTGTTCTAATGTTAAAAACTTTGGCAAGGAAGATTTTCTTTTAGGCATATCAAGTTCTTTTGTAGGGTCATTTTTTAGCAGTCCGGTTTTATTAGTGAGATAATTAAAAAATGACTTTAGACTTGATATTTTTCTTGAACGCGTAGAAGCGTTATTATTACGTTCAATCAATAGATAATTTAAATACTGATACAAATCAGTAAGTGTAATAGATTCAAGCATTTCAATGTTTACATCGTATATTGGAATTTCTTCAAAAATTGTTTTTGAATCAACTAGACCTTTTGACATTTTTAAATATCTAAAGAAAGTTCTAAGATCAAGATAATATTCATCTACAGTTTTTGGAGATTTACCTTTAATTGTTTGAATATATCCTAAAAAATCAATAAGGATTTTGGGCGCTTCGTAAATAATATTAGGTTTCAATAAAATTCCTCCGATCAATAATTTTGCCACATATTATAATTATAAACTATTTATTTGAAAAATCCACCCCTAATTATACAAAATAAATATTTTGTATAATTAGGGGTGGAAATAAAAAACTTAGCACTAATATTTATACTACTAAAGTAATTTTATTTTACTACAAACCACCTTGTATAAAATATCTTTACTGCTTCTAAATTAATTAAAAGTAATGGCAGTATTTCTTACTAATATTTCATGTGATTTTTGTGAATATATTAAAATATATTATCAATGCTATTGTTGAGGTGGTAATATGTCTTTAATAGTATGCGATGATGACTGTGTATATCAAAAAGATGGTTTTTGTGTACTTGAAACACCTAGTGTTATTAACAATCATTCAAATAAAACTTGTGTATATTATATTAAATTAACTGAAAATAAATCTACACAAATAAATAAACAAAATGCTACATCTTCAAATTTATTTATTTAAAAAGCCGAGAAAAAATTCTCGGCTTTTTTTACTATACTTTTAAGATAATACTTCAAAGGCTTCTCTGATAGTTCTAACTCCAAACAGCTCTATGTTTTTATCAAGACCTGATAGGTTCATAGTTTTCAAATTATGGTATGGTAATACACATTTTTTAAAACCTAAACGTTGTGCTTCAAATACTCGTTCTTCTGCATGTGATACAGCTCGTATTTCTCCCGCTAAACCTATCTCTCCAAAAGCTAAAGCATTGTCAAATATAGCTGTACTTTTAAGACTCGATATAAGCGCTAAAGCTACTGCTAAATCTGACGCAGGCTCATCTAATTTAATTCCACCTATTACATTTATGTATGCATCAAGATTTGAAAAAAAGTATCCAGCTCTTTTTTCAAGAACTGCTAAAATAAGTGACATTCTATTATAATCAAAACCTGTTGACATTCTTCTTGGATTGCCAAATCCTGAGGTAGCTGCAAGTCCCTGTACTTCAGCAAAAATAGGTCTGGTTCCTTCCATTATACATGCTACACAAGTTCCAGGAACTCCGTGTGGCCGACCTGAAAGAAACATTAATGACGGATTTTCTACTTCTTCCAAACCATTTCTACCCATACTAAAAACACCTATTTCATTAGTAGAACCATATCTATTTTTTATTCCTCTTAATATTCTGTATGACATTTGTTTATCGCCCTCAAAGTATAAAACGGCATCAACTATGTGTTCAAGTACTTTAGGTCCTGCAATTCCTCCATCCTTGTTTACATGACCAACAATTACAATAGGTATATCGAGTTCCTTAGCAGTTCGCATGAGTAAATTTGTACATTCTTTTACTTGAGTTACACTTCCTGTTGATGAGGTTAGTTCTCGATGATTCATTGTTTGAATTGAATCAATTATAACGACGTCCGGTTTATTCTGACGTATTTCTTCATTTATAGCTTCTATATCTGTTTCCGTCATAATATATAAATTCTCACTTGTCACTGAAAGTCTAGCTGCTCTAAGTTTAAGTTGCCTTTTTGATTCCTCTCCAGATACATAAAGTATTTTTAATTGTTTACCTAAATTTTGGCACACTTGTAATAACATAGTAGATTTGCCAATACCAGGATCTCCACCTAAAAGGACCAAAGACCCTTTTACAATTCCACCTCCCAATACTCGATCAAGTTCATTAATGCCAGTTTTATATCTGCATTCATCTTGGTTACTTATTTGCCCAATTAAGATAGGTTTTTCATATATTCCCAACTTAGTATTTTGTAAAGTACTTGTTTGTTTCAAATTGCTTTTTAATTCTTCTTCAAATGTGTTCCATTCCCCACAAGATGGACATTGACCATTCCATTTAGGAGCCTCATACCCGCATTCAGAACATATCCATACTGTTTTAACTTTTGACGACATTTTATTTTTCCTCCATTAATTATTTTATGATTTACGCCAATAATCAATAAATCCACAATAAATTGAAAAGGCTACTTTTTTTTGATATAATTCATCATTCAAATTTTTAACATCTTCTTGATTAGACAAAAAACCGCATTCTATTATTACAGATGGAACTTGAGACTTATTTAAAATAAATACTCCAGAAGGAGAAGGTTTTATTTCTCTATTGTTATCCTTTTGAAGTAATGCTTTAAAAGATGATCGTATGCTTTGTGCTAATTCTTTACTAAGTGAATTGTTTTTTGAATAGAAAACTTGAGCACCTTTATATTTGCTATCTTCAAATTTATTTTGATGTATACTTATTAGTAAATTATTAGAATCTGCATTTATCATTTCTAATCTGTTGTTAAGATCAGAAACTTTTTTACTTCTTATCGTTGTTGAATCATTATTATGTATTGATATATCGCTTTCCCTTGTCATTTTCACATTAAATCCACTTGCTTTAAGTAAATCTCTAAGATTTAATGCTATACTTAAATTTATGTCTTTTTCTAAAATATTATTGATACCTACTGCTCCACTATCTACGCCACCATGTCCAGCATCAATTATTATATTTGGAAAATATGAACCAGAGCCTGATAATGCTTGTTGAGAAGACCTTAAAAAGTAAGCATTTACAATAAGTATTGAAAAAATTATATATCCACCTAAAACTATAGAATAAAATAAAAAATCATTTTTTAATCTTTTCAAAATATCACCCCATAGTAATTTCTATGCAGGTGAATAAATTTTAGGACAGTTTTAAATCATATATTATAATATATATTAAGAATTTTTTTAATTTTATGATTAACGCCAGATCTTGTAAGTGGTACAGATAAATTTTCTCCAAGTTGCCTTAAAGACATATCAGGATTATTAATTCTTAGTTGAGCTAATTCCTTTAAATCATCATCTAAACAAGAAAATATTCCTTTTTTCTTTAATTCATTAATTGCTTCTATTTGTAAAGCAGCAGCATTTGCTGTTTTATTCATATTTGCAGTTTCAAAATTAGTGGTTCTATTTACATAATTTCTTACTTCTTTCATCATTTTTATTTGAATCATTTCCATAGCACTGGATGAAGCTCCTATGTACGCCAAAAAATCGGTTATATCTTCACTATCTTTTATATATATTATAAAATTTCCTTTTCTGACTGTTGTCTTTACTTTTATCTTTAGATTCTTTATTGATATAAGTAATTCATATAAATCTTTTGAAAGATTCATAAATGGAATTGAAAACTCTAAATGATATCCATTATTTGGGTTGGTAATGGTTCCACATGACATAAATGCTCCACTTAAAAATAATTTTATGTCATTATTAGATTTTAATATTTTTTTGTTTATTTTTAAATTAATTTCATTTGGCTTATGGCCAAATTTTTCTAAGATTTTTATTCTGTCATTTTCGTCAGGAACTTCTAATATAGTTTTGTTATTATTTATAAAAATCAAATCTACTATACATTCAAAATTTTTTATTATCATATCTTTAACAAGTTCACAGATATTTTTATTTTCATTGTAAACAGATATATTACTTGATTTAAAACTATGTGAAAATAACAATATACCGTATAACTGAGATATTATAAAATCATTACTTCTGCTGTTTTTACATAATTCATCTTTAACTTTAGATGAAAAAGACATACTTTATCACCCTTCACATATAAAATTTAAAGGGTGATTTAATCACCCTTTAATTTAATTTTTATTTATATCCCTATGATTAATAAGGGTATTCTGCTTTTCATTTTGAAGATGGTTATACAAAAACTGAGTTAATGCTACTGATCTATGGTGTCCACCTGTACAACCTATTGCAATTACAAGCTGACTTTTTCCTTCGTTACAATAAAGTGGTAAAACATAGTCAATAAGAGAGACTATTCTTTTAGTTAGTTCTTGTGTTTGCTCCCATTTCATGACGTAATCATATACTGGTTCATCAAGACCAGTCAAATCTTTTAATTCTTCAATATAATAAGGATTAGGCAAACATCTCACATCTAATACTAAATCTGCTTCAGTTGGTATTCCATATTTAAAACCAAAAGACATACAAGTAATCATTAATGCGTTTGATGAATCCGCAAGGAACAACGATGATAACCTTTCTTTTAACTGTGCAGGAGAAAGAAAAGATGTATCAATTAAATAATCTGCATTATTTTTTATTGGAGTTAAGATTTCTCTCTCAAATTGAACTGCTTTTTGTATAGAGCCATTATAATTTTCAGCAAGGGGGTGTTTTCGTCTGGTTTCTTTAAATCTACGAATTAAAATATTATCACGAGCATCAAGAAATAAAATTCTATAATCTTTATTATTGTTTTTTAATTGTTCAATAATTTTAAAAGATCCATCAATAAAATTTTCGCCTCTTATATCTACCACTACAGCTACTCTTTTCATATTTTGATCTGATGATTTTTGGCATAAATCATAAAATGTACTAATTAGCTTGGTGGGTATATTATCCACACAATAGAACCCGATATCTTCAAGAGCATGTATAGTTCTTGTTTTACCTGCACCGGATAATCCTGTAACAATAAGAAACTCCATAACTCATCACCTTTTTAAGTAATATTTTTGCCTATTGCTTTTATTTCACATTCAAGAGCTATACCTGTATTTTCTAAGACTACAGCTTTAATATGGTCAATTAAGTCAATTACATTTTGACAAGATGCATTTGATTTATTTATAATAAAACCCGCATGTTTTGTACTTACCATTGCACCACCAATAATTTTGCCTTTAAGACCACAAGTTTGAATAAGTGTCCCAGCATAATTTCCAACTGGTCTTTTAAATACACTTCCAGCACTAGGATATTCAAGTGGCTGTTTTTCTTTTCTTTTTGACATATATTCGTCCATTTTTTCTCTTATATGTAAAGGATTACTTTTTTTCAACTTAAATCTAGCAGAGACTATTATATCTCCGTTATTTTGATATATACTGTGTCGGTAAGATAAATCCATAAAATCCTTTTCAGTACAATTTTTTTTACCAGTTACAGTTATACTACTGACAGAAAGAATACTATCTTTAATTTCTCCTCCATATGCACCTGCATTCATATACACTGCTCCACCTACAGTCCCAGGAATTCCATATGCGAACTCTAACCCAGAAAGAGAATTTTTTTGAGCAAATATACACAATTTTGCTAAAGATACTCCTGCTCCACATTCTATAGTATCTTCATCAATTAATTTTATTTCCTTAAATTCTCCTTCAAGTTTTATAACAGCACCTTCTATTCCAAAGTCACTTATTAACAAATTAGAACCATTACCAATTGTAAGATAAGGAATCTTATTACTATTTAAAATATTTATTAATTTAGAAAGTTCATCAATATTATTTACATATATAAATATATCAGAATTTCCACCTATTTTGAAGGTAGTATGTTTTGACATAGGTTCATCTAATAACATTTTTAAACTACTGTAAGATATAATTTTTTTAAGTTTTTCATAATTGCACATATTGCCTCCACAATCATTTACGTTTAATTATTATAAATTTTTATTCCATTCTCACATAAGTATTTATTAAATCTGGTTTTGCTTGAATTTATTATTAATTCTTCAGGAAAATTAATTTCCTCTAAAAGTCTTATTGCATCATTTACTACTCCAACTTGTAAGGAAAAATGAGAATCTGAGTCTAAAATCACATTGACTGAATACTTTTTACATAGTTCAGCAATTTTTTTACAATTCTTTACTCCTTCACTTCTAGCTTGAAATGATTTATTATTTATCTCAACTAATTTACCGTTTCTGCCAAACTCAGGAATAACCTTTTCATAGTTAAACTCAAATTCAACTGCGCCACTATGCCCAATCACATTAACATATGGGTTTTTAGCAACATTAAGCCAAGCATTTGTGCATCTGTCTTTATCATAATTTGGCTTAAGTGTAATTTCGTGCATAGAGGCTATTACCCATTCAAGACGATTAAGAGTAATTTCATCAGTGTCTAAATTTCCTTCGTAATCAATTACATTGGTTTCTATACCTTTTATAACTCTAACCCCGTCTAAGACTTCAGGAATAACATTTCCCATATTTTCAAAATACCACTTTCCAGGTGCTCCTGGCATTGCTCTTGCATGGTCGGTTATTCCTATTGCATACAAACCTTTTTCCGATGCTCTTTTTATCATTTCTTCTATAGTACTATATGCATGAGTAGATGCTATAGTATGGCAATGCATATCTGCAATTATTTCCATATAAATTTCCTTCCTAATTTTATATATCTAGTGTAATCTGATTATCTGTGACACTATCTTCCCCGGAATAATCCATACCTAAACAGTCAAGAAGTTCTTTAGCAGCATTATAGCCCATCTTTTTTTGTCTGTTGTTCATCGCAGCTACTTCTATTATTATAGATAAATTTCGTCCTGGTTTTACTGGTATAGTCACGATTGGTACTTGAACACCTAATATTTCTGTGTACTCATTTTCCATACCAATTCTATCATATATTTTTTTACTATCCCATATTTCAAGATTGATAACCATATCAATATCTTGTGTTACTTTTACAGCACCCATTCCAAATATCCGTCTGGCATTTATAATCCCAATACCACGAAGCTCAATAAAGTGACGTATATTTTTAGGTGCAGAGCCAGTTAAAGTTTTTTCATTTATTTTTCTTATTTGAACTGCATCATCGGCTATAAGCCTGTGTCCTCTTTGTATCAATTCAATAGCCGTTTCACTTTTACCGACGCCGCTATTACCTGTAATGAATACACCTTGACCATATACTTCAAGCAAAACGCCATGCCTTGTAATACGAGGAGCTAATTTAACATCAAGGTATTCTATTATATTAGGTAAAAAAACAGATGTACTTACTGAAGTTCTAAGTACGGGTATAAAATTTTTTTTAGCCGCGGATACAAATTCAGGAGAAGGCTCTATATCTCTTGTTATTATAACAGCAGGTGGATTATGAGAAAAAATAGAGTCTAAAATTCTATACCTTTCTTTACTCTCAAGTCCAGAAAGATACAAATGTTCTGTTCTTCCAATTACCACTAGTCTTTTGTTATCAAATGAATCAAAAAATCCTGTTAATTCTAAACCCAGTCTATTTACATCCTTAGAAGAAATTAAAATTTTATTAGGGTCTTCAGGCATAAATACAATATTTAATGATAATTCATTTATAATACTGGTTAAGGATACTGTAAATTTATTTGGCATGTAAAACTCAACCACCTATCTACATTATAATTTACAAAAATGTATTTTATAGTTTCATTATAACGTAACTAGATACCTTTTTCAAGAAAATGAAAAAGTTTTAATAAACCAAATTACTTATTTTTTGATTTGGCCCCATATTTTTAACTTTTACATTAGGTTTTATATTAAACCTAGCTTGACACAAAATATTTTCTATATTATTCTCATTAGACTTATAATAATTAGAGTCATAATTCATAATATATTTATTAAAATTTAAAATATCACATTTATATTTTCTTACACATATATCTATCGTGTTATTAATTAAATCCATTAATCTTTCATTAACAGATGTTTTACTATTTTCATTATTTTCAATATCATATATATCTGCCTGTACATTAATATCTATATTAAATATTGGGATTTCATTTTCTATTTTTACAGAGATGTTGGATTTTACATTATTTATATAATAGGAAACAGTCTTATCATCTATAATGATTTTATCAGAAATATTTTTAGTATGTCCTAAAATTAAAAATAAGCCTTTAGTTTCATCTTCGTTTAAAACATAAGTTAATTTGTAATCTTTAAATATAGCTATTTTCTTACAATATATATTGCTGTTTTCATCCAATTCTATATACCAAATCTTTATATCTTGATTAAGATTACTTTTGCTGTCTTTTAATATATATCTTATATTCGAATTCATTCCATTATAACCATTTTTAAAAGTATTTGAAATTGACAATATATCTTCTGCATTAATAAGCTTATCATTTATCTCTGCTGATAATAAATTCTTTGCAGAAGTATTTGATATTAATACTTCAACTGTAGGTCTTAATTTATGGTTAGTTGCAAAGAAATCTATAATATTATTTATCCCCATTTTGGCAGTATCATTACCAATTACTAATATTAATGCATGTGAATACAATAATTTTTTGCCAGTTTGATTTTGTACATTATTTAAAGCCTCTAATAGTGTATCTCCTGTTGTTGTCATACTAAGAGTTGTACTAGCTCCTTCTGTCTCTTCTTGAGATGAATTATCTATATTTAGAAATTGTATCGTTAATTCGTATACATTTTCATTTTTATCAACACCTATTGAGTTTATTATTAATTGCTCATCTAAACCTGACACATTGGTACAGCCTGAAATAGAACAACTTAATCCTATAAAAAGTAAAATTAAAATTATTTTTTTCACTTACTTTCACCTCTTTTCATTTGAATTCTGTGTTTTATCAAAAGTATAAGAGGTATAACAAATGAAGTTATAATAGTAAAAATTAATATAAAGTTCATGTCGTAAAAAACATATGATATATTTTGAAACTGTGGTAAAATCATACTGATAATTAACACAATTAAGTCGCCTGCAAAAATAATTATTTTCCCCTTTTTTTCACCAAAAATCCGCTTCATTACCAGAAAAAAAGCAAATAAAAATAACGAAATCATAATAAAAAGTCCAGATGTAAATATACCTAAATAAATTGCGTCAAGTCTTCTAAATACACCTATTTCAGCTACACTAGTCGCACTATAAATCGGAAAACTTTGTGTTTTCAAATATTCTCCCATTGAACCAGTTACAACAACTACTACCAAAATAAAAAAAATATAAATAAACGTACAAGTAGTAAGTAAAATCTTTTTTATATTCCCTTTTGCAAATGGAGCAACAATTGAAAATAAAGGAATATAAAATGATAACGAAACTAAATAAATAACTCCATTTGCCGCATCTTTGAAACCATTGTATAATAACGGAGAGTAATTCATTATATTAATTTGGGGAACAAGTGTAAATATAATAAAAATTATCGCAATACAAATAATAAATAATATTATCGTGCAAGACCTAGCTAACCCTTCTATACCTTTACTTGCTGCATACGAAGAAGCTAAAATAACACATAAAGTCAATGTAAACATTGATATTTCTGGATTAACTACGTCTTTTACAAATATATTAAAAAGGGATAAAGTATAACATCCTGCAAAAAGATAATATAATCCATATATTATAAGAAGAAAAATACCAAATTTATTAAAATTAACAGCACATGTATCTGCTATATTCATAGTTGGATTTATCTTATAAAGTTTATAGTTTGGAATTATAATAATAAAATTTATAAGCAATGCTATTAAAGCTGAAATTATATGGTCCCACATATTACTGCTTTTTGACATTGGTAAGTTATATGTTATTCCAACTATGATATTACATAAAAATAATAAAGAAAACATCTGGGGTGTAGTTATTATATTTTTTCTTTCCATATATAGTCTCCTTAATTTAATGAGGCATATCTTGTATTTTTTCAGTTTTTTTAGATAGAGTCCTCCAACCAGCACGTATAATAACATCACGCATGCTGTAAAGGTTAAATGGTGCTATTGGAGCAACAAATGGTATTCCAAAATTGGTTTTTGTACAAATATTCACAATTAATACAGAAAATAACAACATTACTCCCCATATACCAAGAATTCCACCTACCAAAATAAATATTAATCTTAATATTGCAGTTGGCTCATACAAGTTTGGTATCACATAAGAAGATATTGCTGTTAAAGCTACGACCATCAGAGTAGGTGCACCAATTAAACCTGCATTTACAGCGGTTTCTCCTATAACTAATGCTCCAACTATACTTACTGCATGCCCAAGTGGTCTGGGTAAACGTAAACCTGCTTCTCTCATTATTTCATATATAAAATGAATGATAAGTGTTTCTAACATAACCGGAAAAGGTGTTCCAGCAACGGCAATTGCAATCTTGCTTATTAATCTATCTGGAAATACTTCTGGATTAAAAACAGATAATGCTACATATAATCCCGGTAAAAGTGTTGAAATAAAAAATGAAATATATTTTAACCACCGTGTTAAAGTTGCAAAATAAGGTTTTTGGGCATAATCGTCAATAGTTTGAAAATATTCAATAAACAAATACGGAACAATTATTGCGGTGGGAGTTCCATCAACTAAAATAGCTATTCTTCCCTCTGAAATTTTTCCACAAACAGTATCTGGTCTTTCAGAAAAACCCACTGAACTAAAAAAAGATAAATCACCTTTTTCTTCTAAATAAGGAGCTAAATACTCAGATGCCAAAACTTCATTGAGATTTATTTTAGAAATACGTTTTTTCAGTTCAGCTAGAATTTTTTTTGACACAATTCCATTTATATAGCATAAACATATATCTGTTTTGCTTGTTTCACCTGTAGACAAAAATTCAAATTTTAGTTTTGGATTTTTAATCCTTCTTCTAATTAAAGTAACATTTATTCTTAATGCTTCAACAAAACCTTCTTTCGAACCTTTTTGCATAACTTCAGTTTCAGGTTCCGCGATGCTTCTAAAATTAAATCCTTGCACACCCACTGCTAAAGCTTTTGTACAACCATCAAATAATAACAATGCAAATCCTGACATTACTAATTTAAAAGCATCCTCAAAAGTTAACACATCTGTTTGTTCACTAGCTGTTATTATATTATTTTTTATATAGATATATTTTTCATCACTTGATAAATTTTCTTTACAAAAGGCATAAACAATAGGATTCATGACACTACTGGCAAATGTTTCTTTATTTATCATACCTTCTATAGTAATAATTGCAGCATTTGTTCCTGAAATTTTTATTTGTCTTATTGTCAAATCAGAGCTATTATCAAACGAATTTTTAAAATAATCTATATTTTTTTCTAACGAAGCGGATAAACTTTGTTTTTTCTTTTCTTTTTTGTAGTTATTTTCATCAGTATCTTTATATTGTAAAGATAACTTTTTTAATATATTAAACATCTTTTTCATCTCCTAAATTAATGATTTACATATTTTCTATAGTTTATACAAAATTTGTATATTTACATAAATTTTGCTCAAAATAAAAATGGTGATAAATTATGATAGTTTCATTAATAAGAACAATACTTTTATATGTAATCATTATTTTAGCAATAAGACTTATGGGAAAAAGACAAATTAGCGAACTACAAACATCTGAATTAGTAGTTACACTGCTTATTTCAGATATTGCATCTATTCCTATGCAAGACTCTGGAATTCCGATATTTAGTGGTCTTATACCTATTATCATTTTAGTTGTTTGCGAAATAGTTCTATCCACTATAATGTTAAAAAGCGGAAAATTCAGAAGATTTATTTGTGGACGCCCTGTGGTTGTTATTAATGATGGGAAAATAGACCAAAAGTCAATGAAAGATTTAAGAATGAGCACAGAAGATTTATCTGAACAATTAAGACAGTTAGACATATTTAATTTAGAAGATATAGCTTTTGCAATTGTTGAAACCAACGGAAAAATGAGCATAATGAAAAAACCAAGCAAACAGCAAGTAGATGCTGGTATGCTTGGTATAAATCCACCTGATAATGGAATTGAAACTGTTGTGATTAGTGATGGTGAGATTTCAGAATTTTCTTTGTCTTTGTGTAAATTATCTGAATCGTGGGTAAAAAAGATTTTAAGAGAGAAAAATATTGATATAAATGATGTTTTCATTATGACTGCTGACAAAAATAAAAACTTTAATATAATAAAAAAAGAGGATATAAAATAATGAAACGATTATTAGTAACATTAAGTCTATTTGTGGTTGTTTTAGGTACGTGTATAGCTGAAACTATGTTTCTTGATAATACAGTATCTTCATTTACTGAAGAAATTGAAAATACTATACAGGAGACTACCAATGAAAACATAGAATATGCTCTGGAATTAAGTAATAATATTGAAAAAAAATGGCAAGAAAAACAAGCTTTTATTTCTACCTTTATTGATCACAATAGATTAGAACAAATAGATCAATCTATTATCAGCATGAGAACTAATTTATCAAATGAACAAATTGAAGATTTTTATGTGGAAGGTGAAGTAGCTAAATCTCAACTTAACCATTTAAGAGATACAGAATTACCATTGATACAAAATATATTATAATTTTTAGCTTGCAGTTTTCATTTGTAAACGCAATTTGTCCGATATCATTGCAATAAATTCGCTGTTGGTAGGTTTACCTCTTCCATTATGTATAGTATATCCAAAATATGAATTTAAGATATCAACATCTCCTCTATCCCAAGCCACTTCAATAGCATGCCTTATAGCTCTTTCAACTCTAGATGATGTTGTTGAAAACTTTTTGGCCACAGAAGGATAAAGTTGTTTAGTTACAGCATTTATAATTTCAGGATTTTCTACAGACATCATTATAGAATCTCTTAAATAATGATATCCTTTAATATGTGCTGGTACTCCTATTTGATGCAATATTTCCGTGACTTTAAATTCTATTCCCATATTATAATTATTAGTTAACTTAGTTGCTTTCTCTATTCCGGTTTGCTTATAACATTTAACTAAATCAATTATTCTATCTACTAAATTATTTACATTAAACGGTTTTAATATAAAATACGCAGCACCTGCTAACATTGCTTCTCTTTCTAATACTGGGCTATTAAAACTGGATAAGACTATAAAAATTGGTGCATTATCTTCATCCTTAAAAGATTTTATTACACCTATTGCGTCTAGTCTAGGCATAAATAAGTCCATTAGTACAACGTCAGGATTATATTGTTTTACATTTTCTAAAACTTCGAAACCATCTTTTTTGATAAATTTGCTTTTAAATCCAGCTTTTTCAAAAATAGATTCTGAGTCTCGATTTAGTTCTTCACAATCTTCTGCAATTAGTAATTTTAAATGATTTCCCATATTTTCTCCTCCAGTTATTATTTATCGTACTGTTATATTACCATAAAATGGAATAATTGGCAATAGATTCTAAATATCTTTTTTCTATTTGTTACCTATTATAAAATTTTGGCTTTTTCAGGAAGCTTTTTTATAATCACTGTCTCCTTGAACTTGGAGGTTAGAAATCATATTTTCTGCAAAAATTGCATATCCTTTTTGCGGATCATTTACAAACACGTGCGTAATTGCACCCACTAACATATCATTTTGTATTATTGGACTTCCGCTCATACCTTGAATAATTCCTCCTGTTATATTTAGCAATTTATTATCAGTTATTTTTATAATCATATTTTTACTTGGGGATTCTTCATTATAATTTATGCGCATTATGTCAATATCATAATATTCAGGTGAACTGCCAAATACTGTAGTTAAAATCTGTGCTTTTCCGGTTTTTACTTGTTGTTTCATGGCCACAGGGATTACTTCTTTCTTAGGTATACATTCATTCAATTTTCCATAAACACCACTATATGTGTTATCAGTTAAATATCCAATTGGCTCACAATCTATAAAGTATCCTTTTAATTCTCCAGGATTTCCTCTTGTTCCTTTTGATATTCCATTAATATTTGTTTTTATTATATCTCCATGTGAAAGTGGCAGAAGTTCTCCTGTGTCTACATCACATATACCATGACCTAATCCCCCAAAGTATTTTGTTTTTTCATCCCAAAATGTAATAGTCCCGATACCCGCAGAACTATCTCTTACCCATATTCCCAATTTATAAATTCCGTCAGATTCATTTTTTATTGGTGTTATTGTTGTCTCATATTTCATTCCATTTCTTACCACCTCAACCAATAAACTATTTCCATTACTTTTTTCCACTGTTTTTATTAGGTCTTCATTACTATTAATCTCCATTTTATTTATAGTTAAAATAATATCACCTTTTTGTAATCCGGCCTGCTTTGCTGGATTTACCAACCCATGAGAAGTTTTTATATCTGATATACCTACAATAATAATTCCTTTAGTAAAAAGCTTTACTCCAAAAGGATTTCCACCAGGTACAACATATACATTCTCAATTTTTTGAATATTTACTTTTTTTATAGGAATAACATTCATAAATAAAATATTTGTACTATAGCAATTGCAGCCATTATTTTTAGTTTCCTTTTGCAGTGATTTTATTGTAGTAATTGGTACTTCTCCTAAGCGTAGATATTTTTTTAAATTAGGTGAGCAATCTGATGTAATTTTATAATTATTCGGTAAATTAGCAGCTTCTACTATACTAAACATAAAAATAAAACAAGCCATAATACTACAAATTATTGATAACATTTTAAAAAATTTCTTCATGTTTTTCACCTCCATTTTTCTACTACTTATACTTTTCCACAATATTGTTTTTTTATTTTGTTAAATGTTAGCCGTTTTAATAACATAAAAGGGTAGCAAAAATGCTACCCTTTTACATTTTAATAATATAATTTAGAATGTAATATTTTTTTTATTTGTAAGTAATTTCACAATAAAAATTATAAAATTTTCAAGTAAAAAGCAAATAATAACAACAATTGCTGTCCAAGTAAAAAGTTCGGTTATTAAACAATTACTTTTTGCAAAATAAATTTCATACCCAACGGATTCTTTTAACTTTACTAAAACTTCTGCACTTATTCCTGATTTCCAAGCAAAGCCGATTCCAGAACTAACAGCTGATATAATATACGGAGTAACATCCGTCAACATTATCTTTTGTTTTTTACCCTTAATATTGTTTTTTTGTTTTATACCATAATACACATTATTAAAAGTAACTGGTAAAACAGTAATAAAAGATATAAATGTAGGTATAAATGTCATATTTATAAAAGTTGTAACTAAAATAATTAAAGAAACTATAGGAATGGTTTTAATTATAGATATTATAGGTTTAAAAAATAAATTTATAAAATCAAATTTTACCGTTACTATAGCTAAAATTGTTCCTACTATAAATGCAAGTAAAAAACCTGAAAATATTCTAATAATTGATAAAGCAATTGTATGCCAAAAATTAAAATTAAAAATAAAATTAAAAAGGCAAATAATCACATTATACGGTGAAGCAATCAATGAATTATCATTAATCCAAAAGTATATAACATACCAAAGAAGTAACCAAAAAGAAGTTACAATTGTATATTTTAAAAATTTATGTCTAAATATGAACTGTTTCATAAAAAAAGTTAGCTCCCTTAATTAATTATAAAAATATCCCGTCAATACTTTTTAACGAAAGTATTGACGGGATAAGAAACAATAAAAACAACTATCTAGCAACCGCAGTCACAATTTGGTTCACAGTCACATTCTGGCTCACAATCACAAGTTGATTCACAGTCGCACTCTGGAGTACAGTCACAACCACAATCACATTCATTACCTAATGATATTCCATCTAAATCAAACTCTAAATTCTCACCACAATTGGGACATTCTATTCCACCATCTAATATAATTGGTTCTGAAACACAAATAGTTTCTCCACAGGTAGGACAAGTTACTTCATAAAAAACATCGTCATCTTCTTCTGCCTCATCTTCTGCTTCGTAAAAGTCCTCTTCTAATAGAGAAAGATCTTCATCGACTGCATCTATTTGGTCTACCAATTCATCGTAACCATCCTCTAAGTCAGATACTGTAAGAGATATATCATCCAATAATTCCATCATTGCTGATAAAACCTTTACTTCTGGTTTTTTCTTATCCATATCTAACCCCTCAACGAGACCCTTAACATAAGCTACTTTTTCTGTAATAGTCATAAAACTTGTACCTCCCTAAAATAAAAATTATATCTATACTAATTTTGCCATAATTTTTTAAAATATTCTACAAAATCAGTATCGAACAAAATTATGCTCTTTCCATGTATTCACCAGTTCTTGTATCTATTCTTATCATTTCACCTTGATCTATAAATAGAGGTACTCTTATTTCTGCACCTGTTTCAAGAATTGCCGGTTTAGTTGCATTAGTTGCAGTATCACCTTTGAATCCTGGGTCTGTTTGAGTAACCTCAAGTTCTACAAAAAACGGTGGTTCTACACCAAATACATTGCCTTTGTAAGATAATACTTTACACTCCATATTTTCTTTTACAAACTTAAAGTTATCACCTAAAACGCTTTTGTTGATCGGAATTTGCTCATAATTTTCAAGGTCCATAAAATAATATAAGTCTCCGTCATTATACAAATATTGCATATCCTTACGTTCAATAAAAGCTGTTGGATATTTATCATTTGGGTTAAAAGTTTTTTCTACAACGCTTCCTGTAATAACATTTCTAATTTTTGTACGGACAAATGCTGCACCTTTACCAGGTTTAACATGTTGAAATTCTACTATACAATAAACATTTCCATCCATTTCAAAAGTAATGCCGTTTCTAAAATCTCCTGCTGATATCATATAATTTCCTCCAAATAAAATTATCTATAAGTATTTTATATCAAAATAAAAAAATTTTCAAGTCTTTATATAGAAAAAAGACTTGAAAATATAAATAACGCATTTACAATAAACCTTTAATTATTTTTTGCTATTCACTTTCATACAAGCCCTAACTATTGCAGGTATACAGCCTTGACGTACTGCTCTCCTTATTTGGGCATCTTTTATTAGTTTTATTAAATCCTCTCTATAGCTATACATAATTAATAAATTGCTAAGCTCTCCAACTAACATACATTTTTCATCTTCGTCAAGATTCCCTTGGTTTAATTTGTTTATCATCTTCTCAGCTGGCTCTATTATACTCATGAGTACTAAATCACTCATTGAATAAATTGACGAAAAATCACTAGAAGAAGATTCAATTGGTTCCGCATAGCTTGGAGTAGATATAGAAGTCGTAAACAACGAAAAAATTATTAAAGTAGAAATAAATTTTTTCATGACAAAATTCTCCTTAAAATTATTTTTTTCTATTATACCAATAAAACAGTTTTATGTCAACGTTTCGTTCTTTTAAAAGAAACTTAACTGGCTACTTTTTGGTATGCCTTTTAATATACCGTTTTCGTCCATTAATTCTATCACACTTTTAGATACCCCAGCTCTTGTTTGAATTTCATCCACAGATATATATTTACCTTTTTTACCCGCTTCAGCTAAACTTTTTGCTGCGTTTTCTCCTACACCTGCAAGTGACGAAAAAGGCAACCTTATCTTGTTATCTTCAACTAAAAATTTATAAGAATCTGATTTATACAAATCTATTGGTAAAACTTCTATACCTCTTTCTAACATCTCGTTTACAATCTGTAAAGTAGCGAATGATGCATTTTCTTTAGCTGTTGCTTCCTTACCTTTTAATTTTATCTCTTTCATATATTGTTTTACCGCTTCTTTACCTTTCATAACAAGCAAACCATCAAGGTCTTCACTTCTAACAGTAAAATATGCTGCATAATATTCAAGCGGCTTATAAACCTTATACCATCCAAGACGTAAAGTCGATATCATATATGCTGTAGCATGAGCCTTTGGAAACATATATTTTATTTTCATACATGAGTCAATATACCACTGCGGAACATCATGTGCCTTCATGGCATCCATGTGTTCCTGGGTTAAAAGTTTTTTAGCTTTACCTTTTCGAACTATTTCCATTATTTTAAATGCCATTTTAGGTTCTAAACCTTTTTGTAAAAGATATGTCATTATACTGTCTCTCGTTCCAATTACTTCGGAAATCGTACATGTTTTGTTTTTTATTAATTCTTGAGCATTTCCTATCCATACATCAGTTCCATGTGATAACCCTGAAATTTGTAGTAAATCCGAAAATGTTTTTGGTTGAGCCTCTATCATCATTTGACGTACAAAATGTGTGCCAACTTCAGGTAAAGAAAATGTTCCAGTTTGAGAATCTATTGCTTCAGGGGTTACTCCTAAGGCTTTTGTGGACGTAAATAATGACATTACTTTTTCATCACTCATTGATACATCCATAACAGATATTCCTGTATAATCCTCCAAATATCTATATATAGACGGAACATCATGCCCCAACTCATCAAGTTTACATATTGTATCATGAATTGAATGGAAATCAAAATGGGTTGTTATATTGTCAGATTTTTGATCATTTGCAGGTCTTTGTACTGGACAAAAATCATAGATTTCCATTCCTTTTGGCACTACAACCATTCCTCCAGGATGTTGACCTGTTGTTCTTTTTATTCCTGTGCACCCAGCTGCTAATCTCAACTCTTCAGACTTATGTAATGTAATTCCTTTTTGCTCTGCATATTTTTTTACAAATCCAATCCCTGTTTTTTCCGCTATTGTAGCTATTGTTCCTGCTTTAAAAACATTATCTTTTCCAAAAAGAGTTTCAGTATATCTATGTGCTTCACTTTGATATTCCCCTGAGAAATTAAGATCTATATCAGGTGTTTTGTCTCCATCAAACCCTAAAAATGTTTCAAATGGTATATTGTGACCATCTCTATGATACAATGTTCCACAGTTGGGACATTTCTTCTCAGGTAAATCAAAACCAGAACCATAACTTCCGTCTGTTATAAATTCACTGTTTTTACACTTCGGGCAAACATAATGAGGAAACAATGGATTAACCTCAGATATTCCTGACATAGTAGCTACAAAAGATGAGCCTACAGAACCTCTTGACCCCACCAAATAACCATGTTCTTCAGAGTTTGCCACTAATTTTTGTGCTGTCATATAAAGCACTGAAAATCCATGCTTTGTAATTGAAGATAACTCTCTTTCTAAACGTTCCTTTACTATTGGTGGTAATGGATCTCCATACATTTTTTTTGTTCTTTCCCAAGTAATATTAACAAGTTGTTCTTCTGCTCCATCTATAAATGGAGGAAAAACACCCGGTGGTATAGGTGTCAACTCTTCTATTTGTTCTGAAATTTTATTAGTATTATCCACTACAATTTCATAAGCTTTATCTTTTTCTAAATAAGAAAATTCCTCTAGCATTTCATCTGTAGTTTTAAAATATAAAGGTGCTTGATTATCTGCATCTGTATAACCTTGACCTGCCATTAATACTGTTCTATATTTTGCATCATGAGGATCTAAAAAATGCACATCACAGGTAGCTACTACTGGTATATTAAGTTCTTGCCCTAGGTTAACTATAGTTTTATTAAACTCAATTAAATCATTTTCATTAGCAGCTATTCCTTCTCTAATTAAAAAGCTATTATTTCCAATAGGTTGTACTTCCAAATAATCATAAAACTTTGCTATTTCACATAAACGTTCATGACTTTCCTTATTTACAATTGCTCTAAAAAGTTCTCCTGCTTCACAAGCACTTCCTATAATTAACCCCTCTCGATATTTTATTAATTCACTTTTAGGTATTCTTGGTTTTTTATAAAAATAATTAAGGTGTGCTTTTGATATAAGTCTATATAAATTCTTTAGTCCAACTTTATTTTTTACAAGTATAATTTGATGATAATATTTTAGTTTTTTTATATCTTCACTATTATCAGAATTTAAATCATCTATAAAATATGCCTCTACTCCGTATATTACTTTTATATGTCCACCATTACTTTTTATTTTATTGGCTGCATTCATAGCATCTGGAAAAGCTTGTGCTACACCATGATCCGTAATAGCTACTGCTTTATGTCCCCATTTGTATGCACGTTCTATTAAATCCCCAGCTGTAGATACACCATCCATAGATGACATATTTGTATGAAGGTGCAATTCTACCCTCTTTTTTTCTGATTTATCTTTAACTTTTATTTTTTCTACTTCACAAATATTTTTAGGTCTTATAACTATTTCTTTATCATACTTATCATAGGTTACTTCTCCTTTAACCAATAGAGTATGTCCTTTTGTAAGGTTATCGAATATTTTCCATTTTTCTTTTTCAGCAATAATTTTTAAAGTCATCGAGCCGGTATAATCAGTAATATTTATTGAATATATTTTTTTACTTTCATCTCTTGTCATATGTTCGTCTACTGAAAATACATCTCCCCATATTACTACATTTCCAATATCAGGAGTTATATCAGAAATTTTAATAGGTTCATTTTTTATAATTCCACCCAAAATTGCTTTTGCTGTTGATAGTATAATACTTGGGTATAAATTTTTTCCTTTTCGAACTGATATTGAAAGGTCTTTATTTTTTTCTGTGTTTTCATTCATATTTGAATTATAAATTTCTATTTCTTCAATTATTTTTTCTCTTTTCTTTTTTTCCATTACTATAGCTTGTTTTTCTATATATGTAGAGTTATCACTATTAATGGTTGTGTTTCCATCAAACTTAATATTATAATTGACACCAAATTCTTTAAGAATTAAATCTTTTAATGTTTTATCAAATTTTTTATTTATAAGTATATCTTTTCCACCGTGCATTAGAGAAATGATAAAATCTTCCTTCTCTATTTTCGCAACAGAGCCTTTTAATGTTCCATTTACGCTTTTTGTATTTTTCATAATCTTTTCAATTAAATCTGGGTAGTATTTCTCTGTAAATGTTTCACTCGGAAAAATAGGATTTATATCGACATTATTCAAGTTCAAAGTTGAAACCTGTAATTTTTTTTCTACATTATAAAGATCATGGCGTTTCACAGGCTGTGAAAACGCCACATCTATACTTAATGTTCTATTTTTTGAATCTATGTTAATAGATTTTACATCACCGCTTAAAATATCATCAGTAATTAAATTATAATCTATGTATCTATTTAAAAATTCTCCAAATATATTCAAAATACTTTTACCTCTTAGCTTATAAATTTTCTACTTCTTTCATTAATTCATCTACAAGTTTTTCTTCTTTTACTTTACGAATTATTTCACCTTTTTTAAATATAAGACCAACTCCATCACCACCAGCAATTCCTATATCAGCTTCTCGTGCCTCACCTGGTCCATTTACGGCACAACCCATTATTGCTACTTTTATATTTTTATTACAATTTTGTAGTTTGGTCTCTACTTTATTCGCTATATTTATAATATTTATTTTTGTTCTTCCACAAGTAGGGCAAGATACAAATTCTATCCCTTTTTCTTTGATACCAACTGCTTTTAAAATGTTTTTAGCCGTATAGATTTCTTCTATAGGATCAGCTGTTAAAGATACTCTTATAGTATCGCCTATTCCTTCTAGCAATAAAGAACCTATTCCTATAGAGGATTTTATTATTCCCATTTTAGGGGTTCCTGCTTCTGTTACCCCCAAATGTAAAGGATAGTCTGTTTTATTTGATATTAATTTATAGGCATCTACCATCATTTTTACATTAGAAGATTTTAAAGATAATACTATATTATTAAAGTCAAACTTTTCAAGTAACGAAACATGATAAACAGCACTATCGCATAAAGCTTCGGCTGTAGGATGCCCATATTTTTTTAATATATCTTTTTCAAGTGAACCAGAATTAACGCCTATCCTTATAGGTACCCCGTTCAAATTACATGCCCTTGTAACTTGCTTTATTCTTGACTCATCTCCTATATTTCCAGGATTTATTCTTATCTTATCAATTCCTGCCGAAACAGCCTCTAATGCCAATTTATAATCAAAATGTATATCTGCAACTAAAGGAATATCTACTTTTTCTTTTATTGCTGAAATAAGTTTTATCGACTGCATATCTGGAATTGCTATTCTTAAAATATCACATCCAGCTCTTTTTAATTTTTCTGCTTCTTCTATATTTTTTTCTACATCATTTGACGGCACATTAAGCATGGATTGAATAGCAATTTTTTCATTTCCACCAATTTTTTTCCCACCAATTGATATAACCTTAGTTTTTTTTCGCATTTAACTTGTCATCCCCTTCTAGGAAAATAACTTTATAATATCATTTATTGATACTGCCAATAAAATAAGCATTAAAATTATGAATCCAACTGTATGAATTAAACCTTCATACTTAGGATTTACAGGACTTCCTTTTATTGCTTCAATTATTAAAAATACTAGTCTTCCTCCATCTAATGCTGGTATAGGTAATAGATTAAACAAACCAAGATTAATTGATAAAATCATCATAATCATGATTATATTATTTAAAGCAGTTAAAAAGTTTACTTTTAACCCCTCAGAAGCGGCATTTGAAATTATTGTAACAATTCCTACCGGTCCAGAAACTTCATTAAAGCTGAGTTTTCCTGTCACCATGCCTATTATAGTTGCATAAGTAATTCTAATGTTCGAACTCATTTCTTTAAAAGTTTGTGTAATAATTGTTCCTATATTTTTTTCCATAGGCATTACATAAAAATCTTTTACTAAAATTGTTTTTCCATCATTATTTTCTTTAGAGGCAAATTGGACATTATTAAGTTCAATTTCTTTACCATTTCTATCCACAACTATGTTGGATTTCAAATCTGTATTTATAGCAAGCATAAAACCAATATCCGTATAGGTACAAATATGATAACCGTCTATATATTTTATGGTGTCTCCAACTTGTAACCCACATTGGTTAGTTACTGCATTTTCTGAAAATTTACTTATCGTTGTTGAAGCAAATTGTTCTTGCTGAGATAAAATTAATATCATAAACACAAATGCCAAAACTATATTCATTATAGCTCCAGCTGCTACAATTAAAATTCTCTTATATACAGATTTTTGTGAAAAAGAATCTGTGTTATTACTTTCACTATCCTCGCCTTCCATTGAACAATATCCGCCAATAGGAAACAACCTTATTGCGTAAAGAGTTTCTTTTTTTTGAATTTTAAATATTGCAGGACCCATTCCTATTGCAAACTCATTCACTTTAACACCAGATAATTTTGCTGTAATAAAATGTCCTAATTCATGTATGAATATAACTAGTGAAAATAAAAGTACCGATATTATTACCAATAATATACCAATAAACATAATTTATTCCCCTATCTAAAAAACTTTTGATCTAACAAAATTTCTTGCTCTTTCATCTGCTTTTAATATATCATCTAAAGACTTTATATCTTTACTTTCTAAATTATCCATGGCTTCTTTTACAATATTAGTAATTTCTAAAAATGTAATCTTATCTTTTAAAAACAAATTAACTGCTTCTTCATTCGCACCGTTTACTATTGCTGGCATAGTTCCACCTTTTTTTAAAGCTGCCTTGCATATTTCTATTCCTTTAAAAACATTATTGTCGGGCTCGTTAAATGATAGCTTTCCTAGCTTTAATAAATTTAGCGTATCCACCATACAAGGCAATCTTTCTGGATAAGTAAACGCATATTGTATTGGTAAACCCATATCTGGGACTCCCAACTGAGCTATAACCGAGTTATCAACATATTCTATCATAGAATGAACTATACTTTCTCTATGGATAATAACATCTATATTGTCAACAGACATATCAAACAACCATGCAGCTTCAATGACTTCAAGACCTTTATTCATCATAGTGGCAGAATCCACGGTAATTTTAGCACCCATACTCCAATTAGGATGGTTTAAAGCTTCTTCTTTAGTAACGGTTTTTAAATAATTAATGTCTTTTCCAAAGAAAGGCCCTCCAGAAGCAGTTAATATTAATTTTTTTAAAGATTTTTTACTTTTGCATCCTTGTAAGCATTGAAAAATAGCAGAATGCTCGCTATCTACTGGTAAAATATCCACACCTTTTTCTTTAGCTTTTTCTATGACCAATGAACCTCCAACTACCAAGGTTTCCTTATTAGCAAGAGCAATTCTTTTTTTATTATCTATAGCACAAAGCGTTGGTTTTAATCCTATCATTCCACTAACTGAGTTTAAAACCATATCAACATTACTAAGTGAAGATACTTCACACAAACCTTCTATTCCACTAAGCACTGTTGTTTTGCTTCCTTTTAATCTGGATTTTAATTCTGCCGCTGCTTTTTTATCGAATACTGATACAACCTTTGGCTTGAATTTTGATATTTGACTTTCGAGTAAATCAATATTACTAAAAACTGACAGGCCTTCAACTTCTATACCCAAATCATTTGAGATTTTTAAAGCTTTTGTTCCTATAGAGCCGGTTGACCCTAATATTGAAATTTTATTAACCATTATTTTCCTCACAAAATTCAGTTTACATTTTTATAATATTAAAACTATTCACTATGAAATAAACAAAAGGTACGACAAAAACTACACTATCAAACCTATCTAAAAATCCACCATGACCAGGAATAACGCTTCCGAAATCTTTTATATGGCAGCCTCTTTTTACTGATGAAAATACTAAGTCACCAATTATAGAAATAATTGCACCGATAATTGATATTGGGATTATATAGTGATAATTTACTCTTATACCCGAGTCGAACATAAATCGCTCAAATAAAAAGCTTATTAGTATACTTATAAAAACTGAAAAAGATATTCCGCCTATTACTCCTTCTACGGTTTTTTTAGGACTAATATCAGGACATAATTTTCGTTTTCCTAAGAGTGTTCCTGAAAAATATGCACCTATGTCACACATCCAAGATATGCAAAGTGCGTATAAAACATAAAAGCTGCTAAATATTCCACCAAAGTCTCTTAACTTAACTATAAAACTTAGTGAAACAGTTATCAATAAAACCATACTATATATAGCTGCAATATCTTTAAAACATAATTTTTTTTCTGTTAAAAGTAGTATACCAAATATAAAAAATGTATATACAAATAACATTCCCTGCCATAATAAGCTATCTCCTAGAATTGGTAACATTGCGGAAAAAATCATGCTTGGGATTGTAACTTTGTACATTTTATTTAAACCCATTGCAAAAAATATTTCATATGTAGCAAAAATACTTACAACCGATACTGCTAAGTTTAATAAAATAGGCAAACTATTATTAAAAATAAGAACAAAAATAACAATTAAACCACCTAAAACACCCGAAATTGTTCTGGTGACCATTTATATCCCCCCAAAACGTCTATTTCTAGATGAATATTCTTCTAAGGCTTTTTCTAGGTCTTTTTCACTAAAATCAGGCCACATAATATTCATAAAAACATATTCAGAGTACGCGCTTTGCCAAAGTAAAAAATTAGATAACCTATATTCTCCACTTGGTCTAATTATTAAATCTGGATCTGGTTGCCCACTTGTATAAAGCTTATCGGAAATATCATTCGCAGTTATTTCATCAGGATTAATTTTTCCATCTTTTACATCAATGGCTAATTCCCTTACAGCTTTAGTTATTTCGTCTCTCCCACCATAATTCATAGCAATATTAAGAACCATTCCTGTTTTATTTTTTGAAGATTCCTCTACTTCACATATAAGTTTTTGTAATTTTTCGGAAAAAGCATTTTTGTTTCCTAAAAATACAACCTTTATATTTTCCTCAGTAAAATCCTCCAGTGCTTCTTTTAAATATTGCTCAAAAAGTTTCATTAAAAAGTCTACTTCTTCTTTAGGCCTTTTCCAATTTTCGGTAGAAAAAGCATATACTGTTAAATATTTTATTCCTATTTTGTTACAATATTTTGTAATTTTCCTAAAAGTATTAGCTCCCTCTTTATGACCGGCAGATCTTGGTAATCCTCTCTTTTTCGCCCATCTTCCATTACCATCCATTATAATTCCAATATGAGTTGGTAATTGTTTCACTAATTCATTTGTTTGCTTTTTTTTCTTTATCCATAACATGCTAAAAAATCACACCAATCACAATTTTATAAATAATTTACTATATCTCCATTATTTCTTTTTGTTTAGAATTTGATAAACTATCTGCTTCCTTACAAAATTTATCAGTAATTTCTTGAATATGTTTTTCTGATTGCTTTAAATCGTCTTCTGTTATTTCAGATTCTTTCTTCATCTTTTTTAACTTGTCTATAGCATCACGACGTATGGTTCTAAGTGATACCTTAGCATCTTCACCCATTTTTGCTATTTCTTTAGCAATTTCACGTCTTCTATCTTCTGTAAGAGCTGGGAAAATTAGTCTTATAATTTTTCCATCATTTTGAGGATTTATTCCAAGGTCTGATGTTTGTATTGCTTTTTCTATTTCTTTTAAAACAGATGTATCCCATGGTTGAATAACTAATGTTCTAGCTTCTGCTACAGACACTGCTGCTAATTGATTAATAGGTGTAGCAGCACCATAATAATCAACCATTATTTTATCTAAAACAGCTGGGTTAGCTCTTCCTGCTCTTATTGCTATATATTCTTTTGATAGTACATCTAAAGATTTTTGCATACTTGCTTCTGTCTTTTTAAAAACTTGTTCCATAACCTAAACTCCTTTATATAGTATTTATATTACTGTGGTTCCAATAATTTTACCCATAATTGCATCATATATATTTTGAGGGTTATCTATATTAAAAACCAAAAGTGGAATATTATTATCCTTACACATAGACGCTGCAGTACTATCCATGACAGCTAAGTTTTTATTTAAAACTTCTGAATAACTAAGAGAATCATATTTTTTAGCATCACTATTTTTCTTTGGATCTTTATCATATACCCCATCAACCATTGTTGCTTTTAATATAACATCTGCATCTATTTCTGCCGCACGTAATGAGGCTGCTGTATCAGTTGAAAAGAAAGGATTTCCTGTGCCACAACCAAATACCACTACTCTACCTTTTTCAAGATGTCTTACTGCTCTATTTCTAATGTAAGGTTCTGCTACTTGTTGCATAGATATTGCTGTTTGTACTCTTACATCTACACCTAAGTGTTCCAATGCATCAGCTACACCTAAAGCATTTATAACTGTGGCCAACATTCCCATATGATCTGCTCTTGTTCTATCCATTTTGCCACTGCTACGACCGCGCCAAAAATTTCCTCCACCTACAACTACTCCAATTTGTACACCCATATCTACGCATTTTTTTATAGGTTCACAAATAGCCATAACTGTGTCAAAATCTATTCCATGTTTTTCTTTACCTGCCAATGCTTCTCCACTTAGCTTCAATAGCACTCTCTTATATTTTGGTTCCAATAATACCCACTCCTACAGTTGATTTTATATTATTTTACAATAATATTTAAATTATGTAAAGGTACACATACGCATTAAAATAGGACGCAGGTATATACTACGCCCTATAAAAAACACTTTACAATTGTAAAATCAAATTATTTTACCATGCTTGCTACTTCATCTGCAAAATTATCTTCTCTTTTTTCAAGTCCTTCGCCTTTTTCAAAACGAACGAAATCAACTATTTCTATAGCTGCTCCTAATTTATCTGATGTTTCTTTTGTATATTGTTTTACAGTTAAATTAGAATCTTTTACAAATATTTGATCAACTAAACAATTTTCTTTATAATACTTGCTTATTTTTCCCATTACAATTTTTTCTGCAATGTTAGCAGGCTTACCTTCATTTAGAACTTGTTCTGTAAGAATTTTCTTTTCATGCTCTAAAGTCTCTGCAGGAACAGATTCACTATTTAAGAAACTTGGATTTACAGCAGCCACTTGCATAGCTATATCTTTTGCAAATACTTTAAATTCTTCTTTAGCAGCAATTTCTGGAGTTGTATTAAATTTAACCATAACACCTATCCTACCTGCTGCATGATTATAGGTTGTAACTACACCCTCAAATCTTTTAAATCTACGAATCTTTATATTTTCACCTATTGTAAGGATTTTTTCTCTTACTAATTCTTCTACAGTTAAGTCACTGCCGCTAGCTTTACAATTCATCAACTCTTCTAAAGTTGCCGGATTGTTATTCATTACGGTATCAGCGCATGTCTGAACAAAAGCTAAGAAATCTGCATTTTTAGCAACAAAGTCTGTTTCTGCATTTATTTCTATTACAACGCCAACATTGCTTGCTTCATTAGTACATGCAAAAGCAACACCTTCAGCTGCTATACGTCCTGATTTTTTAGTTGCAGCAGCTAATCCTTTTTCTCTTAGAAAGTCAATAGCTTTTTCCATATCCCCATTAGATTCTGTAAGTGCTTTTTTACAGTCCATCATACCGCAACCTGTTTTTTCTCTTAATGTCTTAACATCACTAGCTGTAAAAGCCATAGTTGTTACCTCCACTGTTTTATTATTTATTTTATCAATCATTAAACCTTATTTCACAACAAGAGACGGACCAAGCCGTCTCCCATATAAATTTACAAATTATTCAGCTACAACTGCTTGTTCTACATTTTCTTCTGCTATTTCTTCTTCAGACTCAACAGCTGCTGCACCCATTCTTCCTTCTTTTCCTTCTATTATTCCATTAGCCATAACACCTGCTAATAATTTAACTGCTCTAATAGCATCATCATTGCCAGGAATAACATAGTCAACATCATCAGGGTCACAGTTTGTATCAACAATAGCAATCACAGGAATACCTAATTTTTTAGCTTCTGCCACTGCAATTTTTTCTTTACGAGGATCCACAATAAATAATGCTCCTGGGATATCTTTCATATCCTTTATTCCGCCTAAGAATTTTTCAAGCTTATCTATTTCCAAATTTAATTTAATTACTTCTTTCTTAGGTAATAAATCAAAAGTTCCGTTTTCTTGCATTTCTCTTAATTGTTTTAAGCGGCTTATTCTACGACGTATAGTTGAGAAGTTTGTAAGCATACCGCCTAACCAACGAGCATTAACATAATAAGCTCCGCAACGAATTGCTTCTTCTTTTACAGAATCTTGAGCTTGTTTTTTAGTTCCAACAAAAAGAACTGACTTACCTTGTTCTGTAATATCGCGAATAAAATCATAAGCTTCTTCTAATTTTTTTACTGTTTTTTGAAGGTCAATGATATAAATACCATTTCTTTCTGTAAAGATGTACTCTGCCATTTTAGGGTTCCATCTTCTTGTTTGGTGACCAAAATGAACACCTGCTTCTAAAAGTTGTTTCATAGATATAACTGACATTTTATAATCCTCCTTGGTTTTACCTCCGCCACACTTAAATACCCGAAAAACCATAAATGGCACCAAGAAAAAAGTAATGGCGTGTGTTTTCGCTAGTTATTATAACACAATAATAATATTTTGACAAGAATATTTTTTACGTTTTTAAAAATTTTCTAAACTCTGGAAATCTTCTTTTTTTTCTTACTGGTCCAACATTATGTTTTACTAATATTATATCTTCACCTATTATTTCTATGTCATCCCATTTTATTATAATATCATCTTCTCGTCCCAAAAGTCCACAGCACCTTAATCTACCGTATATAATTATTGAAAGGACTCTTGCTTCCTTTGTATCTATTTCTACGTCACTTACACATCCTATTCTACAACCTGTTTTTATATTTATTACTTCCTTGCTGCGCATATCTATTACTCGACATCTCATAATAATCACTCCTATTTTTGCACATGTTAAAGACTAATTGACTTTAAATTTATATGCATATATAATGGTATAAAATACTAATATTAATGGAGGTATTTTTATGAAAGGCCCCATAACAAGGTACAATCCGGATCCTTCTTTGGGACTTTCTTCTTCTCAAGTTTTAAAAAGAGAAAAAGAAAATCTCATGAATTTAGACGTATCTATTCCCACTAAAACTTTGCCACAAATAATCAGAGGAAATTTATTTACACTCTTTAATTTAATAAATTTTGTTTTAGCTTTAGCAATTATTTATGTTGGTTCTTTTAAAAATCTTTTATTTATGGGTGTAGTCATTTCTAATCTTATTATCAGTACGTATCAAGAAATTCGTGCCAAAAAAGCTGTTAACAAACTTTCTATACTTTCCCTCTCAAAAATAAATGTTATAAGAGATGGAAATATAAAAAAAATTGGAATTAACGATATTGTCCTTGACGATATTTTAGAATTAAATCAAGGAATACAAGTACCAACAGACTGTAAAATATTAAATGGTAATTGTGAAGTAAACGAATCTTTATTAACCGGTGAATCAGATTCTATATCAAAAGGTCAAGGAGATTTATTATTATCAGGCAGCTATATAGTAAGCGGTAAATGTAAAGCTAGAGTTGAAAACGTAGGTAAAGAAAATTATGCATTTAAAATTTCAAAAGATGCAAAATACGTAAAGAAAATAAACTCACAAATTTTATCTGCATTTAATAAAATTATTTTAATACTTTCTATTTTAATAATTCCAATTGGCTTTTTTCTATTCACTCACCAATTAAATCATAATAACCTTGAGAATTCTATTATAAATACAACTGCAGCTTTAATTGGTATGATTCCAGAAGGTCTTGTTCTTTTAACAAGCACAGTATTAGCAGTAAGTGTTGTAAGATTATCAAAACAAAAAGTTTTAGTTCAAGAATTATATTGTATTGAAACTTTAGCAAGGGTCGATACTCTTTGTCTTGATAAAACAGGAACCATTACTCAAGGTACAATGGAAGTTGACTCGTTAGTCCCTTGCGAAAATTACGCTGAAGATGAAATGAAAAAATATTTATCATTTATAGTTAATAATACTGAGGATACTAATCCAACATACTATGCCATAAAAAATTTTATAGATAAAAACGATTCTATAAATAAAAAAGCAACTGAAATAGTTCCTTTTTCATCAGAAAAAAAATGGTCTGGCGTATATATTGATGGTTTTGGTAGTTATGTAATGGGAGCTTCGGAATTTATCTTTGAAAATAAATTGCCAAATGAGATAAATAGCCAATTAAAACTATATTCAAAAGAAAACCGTGTAGTCATATTGGCCCATTCAAATAGTAATTTTATTAACAAAAACTTACCAAATAATCTTAATATTGTAGGATTTATCTTAATAAAAGATGTAATTCGTAATTCTGCTAAAGAAACATTAAAATATTTTAACGAACAAGGTGTTGATATAAAAATTATATCAGGAGATAATGTTTTAACAGTTTCTAATATAGCAAAACGTGCAGGACTTAAAAATTATAATAAATATATTGATCTTAGCAAAGTATCCTCAGATGAGAACATAAAAAAAATAGCTAACGAATATTCTATTTTTGGACGAGTCTCTCCCATTCAAAAAAAACAACTAATATGTGCTTTAAAAGAAAGTAAACATACAGTAGCTATGACTGGTGATGGTGTAAATGATGTATTGGCACTAAAGGAAGCCGATTGTAGTATAGTTATGGCCAATGGTAGTGACGCTGCAAAAAATGTTTCTCAACTAGTTTTATTAAATTCCGATTTTTCCGCTATGCCCAAAGTTGTCTTAGAAGGTCGTCGTTCAATAAATAATATTCAGCGCTCATCTTCTTTATTCCTTGTAAAAACTATTTATTCTACTTTACTGGCAATATTGTTTCTATTTTTTAATTCTCCATATCCGTTTATGCCTATTCAGATGACATTAACTAGTGTACTTACTATAGGAATTCCATCTTTTGTGTTGGCACTTGAACCAAATAAAAGTCGTATTAAAGGAAACTTATTTAATAACATTATTAGCAAATCTTTACCTTGTGGAATTACTATTGTATTTGCAATATCATTAATTATGTATATTTCTAAAATATTTTCATTTTCTAATACAGATATATCTACACTTTGTGTTATTTTAACCGGATTTAATGGACTTTTATTACTATTTAATCTCTGTATTCCTTTTAATAATATACGAAAACTTCTATTTTTATTGATGTCTTTTTCTTTTTTATTTTGCGTAGTAGTTTTTAAAGATTTTTTTTCTTTATCCACTTTAATAATTCCGCTTTTATCAATAATCTTATCTATCTGCATCATTGATTCTATTGTATTTTATTTTTTATATTCACTATCTAATAAATATATTGAAAGATAGCAACAAAAATGAGGTTGTCGACTTTATATAAAGTCAACAACCTCATTTTTGATTTTTATAAACCTAATACTGACATTACTTGTGGATTAAATATCATAGCAATATATGTAACAATAGTTGAAACTGCTAAAACGACAATTAAACTTTGGTCTAAATATGAAAGAACTATTGCGACTATAAAACCTAATACTCCAGGAATAACACCGTACGAAGCTTTAAATACCTCCGGAATTAACATAGATGTTAAAACAGCGTAAGGTAAATAAGCTAACAAAGATTTTATAAATGTGTTTTGTATTTGCTTTTTACAAAATACTAAAGGTAACATCCTTGTAAAATAAGTCGTAACAAACATCAATAAAACACAAATCCAAATATAAATATTATTCACTATTTATCCTCCTTGCTGTCTTTTAGCGGCCAAATTAATGCAATAACCGCAGCACTTATCAATGAACCTACAACTAAAACCCAAGATGAAGATGATTTTCCCAATATGCTCATTAAGAATTTACTTACAGGTTCTATTCCCTGCATTATAAAACTTAAAACTCCTGATAAAACTGCAACAAAAAATATTGGTTTTGATTTTTTCATAGATGGAACTACTGATGCTATAAGCATTGCATAAAGAGCCATTCCCATAGCTACACAAATATCTTTTGGAACCAATGTTGTTGCTACACTTCCCACAATCGTTCCTACACCCCATGCTAAATAAGGAAGAGTCATAACTCCAAGAAAATAATTAGCAGGAATTCTACCTTCACGAGTTATAGTAAGTGCAAAAATTTCATCTGTATTTCCCATAGAAATAATAAGTCTTTTCCATAAACTTGTATTTTCTTCTAGTCTCTGTGACAATGATAATGACAATACTATATTTCTAAGATTAATGACTAACAAAGCTATAAAAAAACTTACATATGTAGAATGCTCCAACATTAAAGTCATACCTGTCATTTGACCTACTCCGGTAAAACTTAACATTGACATTACTATGGATATTAAAAACTTAAAACCGCCAGTTGCAGCATTTACGCCCAAAGTAAAAGAAAGCGGCAAATAGCCAAGACCAATCGGTAATCCATCTTTTAGGCCTTGTTTAAATAACGTTCCATCTTTTTTCATACTAGACCTCCTAAAATTATAAATGATAAAACTAAAATATTTAGTTGCCATTAATACTTCATCATTATACCATAGTAATGTAAAAAAGGGAATAAAAATGCTCTTTTTTTGCATTTTCATCCCCTTTATAAAAAAACAAGACAATGGTCTACTAAATCTTGTTTAATTTGATGTTAAAAATTAATATGAAGTTGTTCCTGATTTATTATTTAATTCGAAAGATTCACAGTCTGTACATTGTATAACAGTAGGATTTTCTTCATGTGTACCTACTTTTATTTCCTTTAATGCACAATAATTTTCTGTGCCACAATGGTTTTTACATTGAACAACACTACATCTTATACTTGGATTTGCATTATTAGTTTTCATATATATCTCCTCCAAAAATAATATAGGCAATAATGTTTATTGCCTATATTATTTTTTTCAAGTATACACGTTTTATTCATAAAATTATTGCATCAATTTATTTACCACTTCTTTAACTTTATTGGATGGTATAGCAAAACCTAACCCTTCTAAATCCATTCCACTCGATTTTGCAACTACTAATCCCACAAACTGGCCTCTTTCTCCAAACATTCCTCCTCCGGAATTACCATGATTAATCTCTGCATTTGTTTGTAACAAATTCATTTGTTCACCATCTATAGTTAAAGTTCTATTCGTTGCACTCACTATTCCATCTGTAACAGAACCACCAAGAGTACCTAAAGGATTCCCAATAACAATCACTCTTTCTCCCACTTTTATCTCATCTGAATTTCCAAAAGAAATTGGTGATAAATCTTTTACATCAATTTTTATAACTGCTATATCTTCTTTTTTGTTTTCGCCTATTAAATTCGCTGTATACTCATTTCCATTATGTAGCTTTACTTTTATAACACTAGCATCTTCTACTACATGAGAGTTAGTAGCAATATATCCGTCTGAAGTTAAAATAACTCCACTTCCCGCACCTTCCACTACACTGTTTTCCAAACTATAATCCGAAGACTTTATTTCTGTTCTTACTTCTACTACAGAATTTTCAACTAATTCTACAACTTGAAAAGTTGCCATAGAATTAATAGGACCAGAACTTAAATTATTAGGTGTATTATCAATCGTTACATTATTAGAATTCATAAAAAAATTATATGCTAATGCTCCTCCTGCAAAACCTATAAAAAAAGATAAAAAAAGAAATATTGTTACAAATATAAGGCTACCTTTTTTTGATTTTTTATTACTTGTTTTTTTATTATTTTCTATTTTTTTTAATTTAATCATAAAAAACACACCCCTATAAAAAAATATTTCATTAAGGTTATAATTATTCCTTTTTTATTTTTAGTAACATATAAACAAAAAATAAATAAATATATGTTAAATTATAGCATGTTTTCTGTAACAAATTGTTAACAATTTGTTAACAAAAAAACAAGTAAGCAATTAAATTTGCTTACTTGTTTTTTAATTTGATTTATGATTAAATGTAGGCACAATTTTTTTTAACGTTTTTTCAACCATTATTTCATCATTATTTTGTGCATAACCATATAATATTTTAAGTTCTTTGTTAAATTTTGCTTGATCAAATTCTATTGGTTTGCCAATATATATCTTTTTGCTTTTTGTTTTTTTCATTCCTTCTTCGTTCATAAGCAACTCTTCATATAATTTTTCGCCTGGCCTTAATCCTGTATATTTTATCTTTATATCTTTTTCTGGAACAAAACCTGACAACCTTATTAAATTTTCTGCTAAATCTCTTATTTTTACAGGTTCTCCCATATCTAATACAAAAATTTCCCCACCTCTTGCTAATCCACCTGCTGTTAAAACAAGCGATACTGCTTCAGGAATTGTCATAAAATATCTAATTATATCGGGGTGTGTTACCGTAACAGGTCCACCTTCTTTTATCTGTTCTTTAAAAAGTGGAATAACTGAACCATTTGAACCAAGTACATTGCCAAATCTAACTGCTACAAAACTTGTACTACTTATTTTGTCCATGCTTTGTATTATCATTTCACAAACTCTTTTTGTAGCTCCCATAACATTTGTAGGATTAACTGCTTTATCTGTAGAAATTTGAACAAACTTCTTTACGTTATATTTATCTGCCATAGATACTAGATTTAAAGTTCCAAAAATATTATTTTTTACAGCTTCTTCTGGGTTTGTCTCCATTAAAGGAACGTGTTTATGTGCCGCCGCATGAAACACTACATCTATATTTTTTTCTTTAAAAATTTTATCAAGTTTAACCTTATCCCTTATAGATGCTATTTGAACTTCAAAATTTAAATTATCCCCATTTTCACGAATTAACTCTTGTTGTATTTCATATGCACTATTTTCATATATATCTAAAATAATTAAATTTTTGGGTGATAATTTTGCTATTTGCCTGCATAATTCTGAGCCTATAGAACCTCCTCCACCTGTAACCATAACAACATTTCCATGTATATAAGAACCATATTTTTCTGTTTCAAAAACTATCGGTTCTCTACCAAGCAAATCTTCTACTTCTACTTGCCTTATTTCATCTGTAACCGGTTTGCTGGAAGTTACCAAATTATATATATTAGGTACTATTTTTACTTCTAAATTGGTTTTAGCACAAATATCAAGAATTCTCTTTTTTTCATACATAGGCAGGACCGCTATTGCAAAAAGGATAACTTCTATATCATACTTTTCACATATAAGCGGAATCTCACTAGTAGAACCTACTACCTTTAAACCTGATATTCTTCTGCCTATTTTTTCCTTGTCATCATCTACTAAACAAACTGGAATATAATTATTATTTGGTGACTTGGAAAATTCTGACAACATTAAAATTGCTGCTTCCCCTGCACCAACTACCAACATTCTTTTCTTTGCTTTATCAGGAAAATTTTTTCTTTCAACAATTCTATCTAAGCGATATATGAACCTAAACATAAACATTGCAAAGGTAGAAAGCAATGCTTGCAAAACAAAAGTACGTACACCCAGATGAACATCCAGTATTAACGTGGATACACAAAATAAAAAATTAGCTACAATCGATGCTAATCCAGCATAAAAGAAATCTTCTATATCCGCGTATCGCCAAATCTTATCATATAGTCTAAATAAAATAAAAACTATAGAAAAACAAATATTTAAAAGTACTAAACTTTTTAAATATTCTGTTTCATACCCCTTTAAAGAAAAACAATTTCTATTAATAGCAAAAGAAAAATAAAATGAAAAATTCCAAATAATAAAATCACAGAAAAAAAGTAAATATTTTCTAAATCTTTTTAATTTATTATACAGCATAATACATTTTCACCATTTTCATAACAATATATGCAATCTTATAATTACATCTTAAAAAGTATATAACAAATATAGACTTTTTTCAAGTTATTACTTTTATTTATTTAAATTAGGCTCTTTAAAATCAAATTGTCTGTAAAATTGTTTGGTTTCTGTTATTCTTGTTACCGCTGATTGATTTTTAGATAGTAATTTCATTATATCATATAAATCTACCCATATTTCATTATTGCATTCCTTTTGAGACTCATCAAAAATTAATTCTAACCCTATGTGTAAGTGGCTAGTCTCTATATTATTAACATTTTCATTAGGGCTATATCCTGTCCTTCCCACATAACCTATAACATCTCCAGCCCTTACGACCTTTCCTTCACAAAGATCTTCATGAAATGGTTTATCTTTTCTTAAATGTGCATAATAATAGTACCTTTTTTTATCAAAACTTCTTATTCCTATTCGCCATCCTCCATACTGATTCCATCCCATAATCTCTACAATACCAGATTCAACCGCTATTACAGGTGTGCCTACAGCTGCCATCATATCATGTCCTAAATGTGGTCTTGTATAACCATAACTACGTGAAGCACCAAAATCATTATAGTGTTGATATGGAAAAGTTTTCGCTATAGGCAAAAATGCCTTCAAACCATATTTGTCTTCGTATACAACATTCCCATTCTCGTCTTTATCAACTTCTACACTATAATCTCCTATGAATTCTCCTAACACAGCTGTATATACATCTTTATAGTATTTAAAATATTTCATCTTATTAGAAAGCTCTTCAATACTTTTTCCTGAATTTATTTCTGAAACCACATTCTCCATATCCTTTGACTTATAATGATTTTTAAAATCTCCACCATATTTAGCCGCTAAATATGCTAGTACATCTATCCAATTAATTTTAATTTCTTTGTCATGACTGTCTATATCTACTTTCATTGCCTTATCTAATACTTCATAAGGTACATTAAATTCTGCATATTTTATAAAATCTTTTTTTTCTTCAGTTTGTTCACTTTCATTTACGGCAACAACACCATTATTTTTATTGCCTTGACTTAAAACAAAAATAAGCAATGGTATCGATAAAGCTATTAACATAACCCCAATATACTTTCTAGTCAAAATTTTAAAAATCACTTTATCACCTACAATTGAATAATATAAATTATATATATTTCCTTAAATCATTAACTATGCAAATGCAAAATAAAATTACATATTTTTTTTATAATTTTATTTTACTATTGACTAAATCTTCTCAGTTAGCTAGAATTAAATTTATCATATTATCTTTAGGAGTTGAAATATTTATGAATAATGAATTCTCTGCAGATTTAATCACATTAATAGATGACGAAGGAACAGAACATTCTTTTGAAATACTCGATATTATTGAAAACGATGACGGTTGTTTTTATGCTTTATTGCCTAATAATGAAAATAACAATATCATAGATAATGATTCATATTATATCTTTGAAGTTATTGAAGAAAATGGAGAGCAAGTTTTAGCTGAAGTAGAAGACGATACTCTTTTAAATAAATTAGCTGATGCTTTTGAATCTCATTTTGAAGATATGTATGGCCACAATGAAAACAACGAAACTTTTTAGTTGTTTTTAACTAAATCTATTTACTTTTTAATTTTTTTGTGTTATAATTTAATCATAAAACATATCCTGCTTGATTCGCGGACCGTGTTATATAACCCTACAAACTTATGATTGGGAGCTTCGCTCTCTAGGTGAATTGCAGACCTCCCGGTTTTTCCGGATGAAGGGAGCGTGAAGCCTATAGGCTGGCACCCACCTGCTTTTCGGTAGCAGGTTATCATAGACACGTTACGGTCAAGCGGGTATTTTTTTATAAAATTTAAAGTAAAAATTATAAAAAGTATCAGATTTATACTTATTAGTTTTTGTTTGAAAAATAAAAACTTTGATTTTTATAATTATTTTTCGTGTTAAATAAATATCCCCACGCTACGCGTGGGGATATTTATTTAATCTATTTTATTGTAACTAACATTTCTTCCAGTGCCTTTGCCAGTTGGTCCGGACATGATGTACCTCTTCCTGCACAATCTATCCCTTTACATTTTTTTATAACATCTTCAATCTTCATCCCTTTTACTAAAGATGATATCCCTTGGGTATTTCCACTGCACCCACCTAAAAATTTAACATCGTTTATAATACCATTTTCAACATCAACAATAATCTGCCTAGAACAAGTTCCTTTTGTATTGTAAGTGTAAACCATAAAAAATATCCTCCTAAATAAATATAAAGCACCGCAACTGCGATGCTTTATGGAGCGGATGACGAGACTCGAACTCGCTACTTCCACCTTGGGAAGGTGGCGCTCTACCAGGTGAGCTACATCCGCATCAGCCAATTGCATTATAAATTAAATAACTATCATTGTCAATACTTTAATTTATTAAAATTGATTTAACTAATATGTCTTTTTGTGTTATAATACTTTTTGAGGTGTAAAAAATGAACTTATCTATTAATTTAGGTTCTTGGAACTCAATTTTTGCTGTTCCAAGTGATATTGTTGACAAACATATAAAATTAGCTGGTGCTGCTCAAATAAAAGTACTTTTATTTATTCTTCGTCATGCCGGAGAAAATATATCCACTGATGACATCGCAAATGGTTTATCTATGAGTACCCTTGATGTAAAGGATTCTATGCAATATTGGATTGAAACCAATATTATTTCTATAAATGAAAATACTATTTCTCCAGGGAACAATAAAGAAATGTCTTACTCCACTGAAAAAACACCTACCGACAATATATGTTCCGAACCAAAAAAAGTTGAACAAATAATTCAAAAAAGGCCTATTTCACGAGCTCAACGGCCAGATACTGCCTTTGTTGCTCAAAGAATAAATGAATGCCCTGAAATCTCATTTTTAATGCAAGAGGCTCAAGTTATTTTATCTAGACCTATTTCAAACGGAGACAGCGCTGTTTTATTAATGTTGCATGACACAGATGGCTTACCAGTAGATGTTATTATTATGCTTTTGCAATATGCCGTTAGTATTGGAAAAGGTAACATGAAATACATAGAAAAAACAGCTATAGCTTGGGCACAAGAGGAAATTGATACAATTGAAAAAGCTGAAAATAAAATTCGCACCCTTGAAAATTATAGAAAATCTTGGAATACACTCGAAAAAATAATTGGCATAGAGCACAGGTCTCCTTCATCCAAAGAAGATGAGGCTGCTAATAGGTGGATCAACACTTGGAAAATATCTGATGACTTGATAAAAGAAGCTTATGATAGATGTGTAAACTCAAAAGGAAAATATATTTTAAGCTATATGGACAGCATTATAAAAAGATGGCATGACACAGGTATAAAAACTTTACAACAAGCTATTGAAGAAAATAAATTTAAAAACTCAAGATATCAAAAACAAAATTCCGACTTTACTTCATATAACATAGATGAATATGAGCGTAACTATATGTATATATAGCTAAGGAGGTTTAATTTATGGGAATCAACTATACTATATTGCACCAAGCTGAAAAAGAACTTGAAAATTTAAGAAAAAATCAAATTGAAGAAAATGAAAAAAGAAAGTCGGATTTCTACAAAAAAGTAAAAAGAGCATATGAAATAGAAAACTTATTATCAAAAACTGCAGTTCATGTAGCAAAAGTTGTTTTATCCGGTGGTAATACAAAAGAAATGTTACATGACTTAAAAAATAAAAACTTAGAATTACAAAATGAATTAAAATCTTTGCTTATATCCAATAATTTGCCAGCTAACTACCTTGAAGTAAAATATAAATGTTCTCATTGTAAAGATACCGGATACATTGATGGAATAATGTGTTCATGTTTAAAAAAATTAATTAAAAAAATTACTTACGATAATTTGAATAAGTTGTCTCCCCTTTCATTATCAAAATTTGAAACTTTTAATACAAATTATTATCCTGATAGCTCTACTCGTGATGGTGTAAATGCTAGATTACATATGGAAAAAATTTTTTATTTTTGTCAACAATATGCTAATACCTTTAATAAATATTCCGAAAACTTATTTATGCAGGGAGCTACAGGTTTAGGAAAAACTCATTTATCTTTGGCTATAGCCAATACTGTAATAAACAGCGGATACAATGTTATTTACACATCTACACCAAACATTATTTCAAAACTCGAAAAAGAGCATTTTAAAAATAACTTTAAAGACGATGAAACAGAAAAACATTTAATTGAATGTGATCTTTTAATTTTAGATGATTTGGGAACCGAATTTCAAACAAATTTTTCAAATGCAACAATATATAATTTAATTAATTCCAGAATAATGTATCAAGCTCCAACTATAATAAGTACAAACCTTTCTGTAAAGGAAATTCAATCTGCTTATTCAAAACGTTTAGTTTCTAGAATTATGGGCGATTATAAACGTCTTTTTTTCCTCGGTAATGATATGCGTCAATATTTAAAAAATCCTCAAAATAAAGAAATTAACAATTAATTCACAAAAAATTCATTGACAAACGTTATATACAGTGGTAAATTATATTTTGTGATTAGCACTCGTGCTCTTCGAGTGCTAATATTTTTAAATGGAAGGAGCATGAAATATGGAACTATCAGACAGAAAGCTAAAAATACTGTCTGCAGTAGTTGATAGTTATGTACAAACTGGCGAACCTGTAAGCTCTAAAACTCTTTGTAACGTTTTAGATTTTTCAGCTTCATCCGCTACAATACGTAATGAATTAGCTGAACTTACTGAACTTGGTTTTCTAGAACAACCACATACCTCAGCTGGTCGTATTCCTTCTCACCTTGGTTATAGATTATATATAAATAAACTAATGGGCAAAGTTTCTCTTTCTAACAAAACTAAAAATTATATTGACTCATCATTAAATTCTAAACTTATAAGCCCTGAAGCAATTCTAAAGGAAGCCGTAAATCTATTAAGCCAAATTACTAATTTTGCAGTAATATCAACAAATATATCATCTTACTCTAATTTTATTAAAAATATTCAACTGGTCAAAATAGGAAACTTTAGCGCGATGATTATTTTAAGTACTTCGTCTGGTATAATAAAAAATCAGTTATTTAAATGCGATTATTTATTATCAGATGAAATAATAAATAAAATTTGTAACATCTTAAATACAAATTTTACAGGTGTTCCTGTTAATGATGTAACACCTGCGTTTATTCAAACCATCGCTGTTTCATTAGGTGAGTTTGCATTTATGATGTCTGATATTTTTGCAGTTTTACTTAATTTATCTGAGCAAATATCAAAAATAAACATTCATTTAGATGGTCAAATAAATTTATTATCCATCCCAAACATTAATCAAAAATCAGTTATTAATGTAATAAATCTATTTAATGATTCTGAGGATATTTATAATTTATTTCTGCCAGAAAACAAAAATAAAACTCGTATATTTATTGGTGAGGAAACTCATTATGATGAATTATCACAATCAAGTATTATAATCACTAGGTACCATACTAATAATGAAATTCATGGTTCTATAGGAATTGTAGGTCCAACCAGAATGAACTATGCTACATCAATTGCAAAACTTGAATATATAGCTTCGTCAATAGGAGAAATATTAAATCATCTCTTAAATATAGAATAAAATTGAAAGGGGACATTAAATTTGACAGAAGAAAAAATAAAAAGTCCTGAATTAGAAGAAAATACTGAAAATATGAAAAACTGTGATGAAAATAAAGAACTACTTTTAAAAATTGAAAATCTTGATGAAGAATTAAAAAATCAAAAAGAAAAATTTTTAAGATTAGCTGCTGAATACGATAATTATCGTAAACGTAATGAAAAAGATAAAATCTTAATATATAACGATGCAAAAGCAAAAACCATTTCTGAGCTTTTACCAATAGCAGATTGCATTGAAAGAGCTATAGAATCAAGTAAAGACGCCAATTCTGAATATCAAAAGGGTCTTTTAATGTTAAGTGAACAATTTAATTCTTCTTTAACGAAATTAGGAGTTAAATCTTTTGGAGACGTGGGCGATGATTTTAACCCTGAAATCCATAACGCAATATCCCATATTGAAAGCGAAGAATTAGGTGAAAATGTAATTGCACAAATATTTCAAAAAGGTTATAGCTTAGGTGATAAAATAGTTCGCCATGCTATGGTTTCTGTTGCTAATTAATAATACCGGGTTCTTCCCGATTTTAAAAATTATATAAATTAAAATTTTGGAGGTAATTTATTATGGCTAAAACAATAGGTATAGACTTAGGTACAACAAATTCATGTGTTGCTGTTATAGAAGGAGGCGAACCAGTAGTTATCGCTAACGCCGAAGGAACAAGAACTACTCCTTCAGTTGTTGCTTTCTCAAAAACAGGAGAAAGAATGGTTGGTCAAGTAGCAAAACGTCAAGCTATCACTAACCCTGATAGAACTATTTCTTCAATAAAAAGAGAAATGGGTACAGATTATAAAGTAAATATCGATGACAAGAAATTTTCACCTCAAGAAATTTCTGCTATGATACTTCAAAAACTTAAAGCTGATGCAGAAGCTTATCTCGGAGATACTGTAACACAAGCTGTTATTACAGTTCCTGCTTACTTCACAGATGCACAACGTCAAGCTACAAAAGATGCTGGTAAAATTGCTGGTCTTGAAGTAAAACGTATTATTAATGAGCCAACTGCTGCTGCTTTATCTTATGGCATTGATAAAGAAAATGATCAAAAAATTATGGTATACGATTTAGGTGGCGGTACATTTGATGTATCTATTATAGAAATGGGCGACGGTGTTCAAGAAGTTTTAGCAACCGCTGGTAACAACAGACTCGGTGGTGATGACTTTGACCAAAGAATTATTGACTGGATGATTAATTCTTTTAAAGCTGAAACCGGTATAGATTTAAAAAATGATAAAATGGCTATGCAAAGATTAAAAGAATCTGCAGAAAAAGCTAAGATTGAGCTTTCAGGTGTTACTTCAACAGCTATTAATTTACCATTCATTACAGCTGATGCAACTGGTCCTAAACACCTTGATTTAACTTTAACAAGAGCTAAATTTAATGAGCTTACAAAAGATTTAGTTGATAGCACTATGGGACCTGTGAGAAGCGCTCTCTCTGATTCAGGACTATCAATAAATGAAATAGATAAAGTTTTAATGGTCGGTGGCTCTTCAAGAATTCCAGCTGTTCAAGAAGCTGTAAAATCTTTAATTGGTAAAGAACCTTTTAAAGGAATTAATCCTGATGAATGTGTAGCTATCGGTGCAGCTTTGCAAGCTGGTGTTTTAGGCGGAGAAGTTCAAGGTTTATTGCTTCTTGACGTTACTCCCCTATCTCTTGGTGTTGAAACAATGGGTGGTATAATGACTAAAGTTATTGATAGAAATACTACTATCCCAACTAAGAAAAGCCAAATCTTTTCAACTGCTATGGATAACCAAACACAAGTACAAATAAATGTACTACAAGGTGAACGTGAATTTGCAAAAGATAACAAACAATTAGGCTTATTTACTCTTGATGGAATTGCTCCAGCTATGAGAGGTATTCCACAAATCGAAGTTACTTTTGATATTGACGCTAACGGCATTGTAAATGTTCATGCTAAAGACCTTGGTACAGGTAAAGAACAAAAAATTACCATTAGTTCAAATACTAATATGTCTAAAGAAGAAATTGAGCAAGCTGTAAAAAATGCAGAACAGTTTGCTGAAGAAGATAAAAAACGTCGTGAAGAAGTAGAAACTAAAAATGAAGCAGAAAATTTATGTTACGCTGTTGAAAAACTTATAAATGAAAATGGAGACAAAATTGACAGCTCTGACAAAGATAACTTAAATTCAAAAGTAGCTTCTTTAAAAGAAGCTATAACATCCAATAACATGGATAAAATAAAATCAGAAAAAGATGAATTACAAAAAACTATGTACGAAATATCTGCTAAATTATATCAAAATGCTGCTCCTAATCAAGCCGCTAATACCAACACAAACACTGCAGATAACTCAAATACTCAAAACGGCGAAAATGTATATGAAGCTGATTTTAAAGACGTTGATAATAAATAATAATAATAAAAATTAGTTCAAAATCCCTTAATCGCTAATTGTGATTGAGGGATTTCCCTCACAAATGAAGAATTTTAGGAGTGATATTTTTTGGCAACCAAACGAGACTTTTATGAAGTAATGGGCCTTAACAAGGGTGCATCCGATGATGAAATAAAAAAAGCTTTTAGAAAATTAGCAAAAAAATATCATCCGGATTTAAATCCTGGTGATAAACAAGCTGAACAAAAATTTAAAGAAGTTAATGAAGCATATGAAGTGCTTTCAGATAAAGAAAAACGTGCCCGATATGATCAATTCGGTCATGCAGGAGTCGATCCATCATATGGTGCCGGACCTACTGGAGGTAATCCTTTTGGCGAAGATATTGATTTAGGTGATATTTTTAGTAGCTTTTTCGGAGGAGGATTCTCATCTAGACGCCAATCCAACCCAAATGCTCCAAGGCGTGGTTCAGATACAGAAACTACTGTTAATATTTCTTTCGAAGAAGCTGCAAAGGGTTGTAAAAAAAATGTATCTTATCGTGTAATTGAAAAATGTCCTGACTGTAATGGTTCTGGGGCTGCTGCCGGAACATCATCCAGCACTTGCCCTGTTTGTAACGGTACTGGTCAAACAAGAGTAACTCAAAGAACTCCTTTTGGTGTAGTTCAAACTGCTCGTACTTGCGACAAATGCCATGGGTCAGGAAAAATAATAAAAAATCCTTGCAAAAAATGTTCTGGATCCGGCAGAATGCAAACTACTAAAAAAGTAGAAATTAATATTCCTGCAGGTATTGATGACGGTCAAATCTTAAAAGTAAGTAATCATGGAAACGCTGGAACAAACGGTGGTCCATATGGTGACCTACATGTATACATAAACGTTAGACCACATCCTATTTTTGAAAGACGTGGATTTGATGTATGGTGCGAAATTCCAATCACTTTTGTGCAAGCAGCTTTAGGTGATGAAATTACTGTTCCAACATTAGATGGAAAAGTTAGTTATAACATTCATGAAGGAACTCAACCTGGTGATATTTTTAAATTGCGTGGTAAAGGTATTGAACATCTTGGTTCACGTGGTCGCGGTGATCAGTTTGTTAAAGTTAGCATTGAAGTTCCTAAAAATCTATCTCATAAACAAAAAGATTTATTAAGAGATTTTGAAAATGAAGCTAATGATACCAATTATCAAAAAAGAAAAGGTTTTTTTGATAAATTAAAAAATATGTTTGGAGAAAATTAAATGGATTATACCGAAATAATAATAGAAATAAATTCTAAAGACATAGAAATTGCTTCCGCAATTGCAAATATGGTAGTCCCTTATGGAATTTATATAGAAGATTACTCAAACCTTGAAGCTGAAACTTTAGAAATTGCTCATATTGATTTGATAGATGATGAATTAATATCTAAAAATAGAGATGTTTGCTTAATACATGTATATATTGCCCCGGAAAATAATCCATTGGAAGCTATATCATTTTTACAACAACGATACAACGCTGCTAATATAAAAAATAATATATCTACAAAAAACTGTAAAATAGAAGATTACATAAATAATTGGAAAAAGTACTTTAAACCTGTTCCCATTGGTAAAAAATTATTAATTTGTCCTTCTTGGGAAAAAACTAACACAACAACTACTAATCGCGTTGTTTTACAACTTGACCCTGGTCTAGCTTTTGGTACAGGAACTCATGAAACTACTAAACTTTGCTTAAGCTTTCTCGAAGAATATATTAAAAGCGGTGATACTGTTTTAGATATAGGTTGTGGTAGTGGTATTTTATCTGTAGCTGCTTTACTTCTCGGAGCCAGCAAAGCAATTGGTGTAGACATTGATGAACTTGCAGTAAAAACTGCTATTGAAAATGCTAAAGTAAATAATGTAGATGAAAAATTTACTGCTGTATGTGGTAACTTAACTGAAAAAATTTCCGGCAAGTACAATATAGTTGTTGCCAATATTGTAGCAGATGTTATAATTAAATTAAATGAAAACGTTAAAGATTATATGAATGAAAATACTATATATTTAATGAGCGGTATAATAGAACCTTATAAAAATGATGTTTTGTCTTCCCTATCAAAAAATTTTGATATACTAAAAATTATTACAGAAAATGAATGGGTTGCAATAGCCGCAAAAATAAAAAAATAAATTTGAAAGGAATAAAAAAATGCAACGTACATTTTTTAAAATATTATTAAAACATATTGTTGTCATTTTAATCCTTTTTGCAATAGTTTTTATTTTTTATTTTTTTAAAATTCCTTGTCTTTTCAGGTTTGTCACCGGTATACCTTGTCCCTCTTGTGGCATGACTCGAGCTTTTTTATCATTTTTATCATTTGACTTTCCTAGTTCTTTTTCATATCATCCTCTTTTACTTCCATCTCTATTTACTATGTTTATAGCTGTACATTATAATGTAAAATTTTTTAAATTCAATAAAAAAGCTTGTAATATTTACTTTACTATATTTATTATAATATTTATGGCTGTGTATTTTTATCGACTTTTACATGGTAAGATTTTGTAATTTAATCACATTTTTTAAGTTTTTATTGACTTTTTTATGGTCAATATGTTAAAATAATTTATATTACATATAAGGGAGATGAGCTCATGGATGTACAATCTGTTGACCAATACTTACTATTAAATCAAAAATATTTTCCTGAAGAAAAGTTGATGTTTTTAAAAGAAAGACTCTTACAATTAAGTGAAGAGCAATTTTCTTCTCTATACTACATTCAATTTAAAGACCCACTTGTTTTACTTATTATTTCAATATTCCTTGGAAACTTAGGAGTAGATAGATTTATGCTTAACCATATTGGTTTGGGCATACTTAAACTTTTAACTTGTGGTGGATTCGGTATTTGGACTATTATTGATTGGATCTTTATAACGGAAAAAACAAAAGAATATAACTTAAATAAAATAATGTCGCTTATTTAATGCTATAATAACAATACTTTTTACATAAAATAGTATTGTTATTATTTTTTTTATTAAAAAGAAAGGAATAAAACTATATGAAAAAAATAATTTCTTATCTAAAACCACATGCTTTTATTGTACTATGTTGCTTTATCTTTTTGGCTATAGAAGGCACTTGTGAATTGATTTTACCAAACTACATGTCTAACATAGTTAATGTAGGTATACAACAAAACGGCATAGAAAACTCTGCACCAGAAGCCATAAGTGTAAATGGGTATAAACTATGTAAAATATTTATGCTCGATAGTGAAAAACAAACTATTGATGAAAATTATACCTTAATTTCAACTGGTATATATGATGATAACTATGAAAAATATGTTTCAAAATATCCTTTATTAAAAACAGAAGATATCTATGTTTTTAATAATAAAACTGATATAAAAAATTTAAATAATATCTTTGAAAACGCATATATGACCATGATTACATTTTTTAAATCAAACATTAACGGAAATACACTTCATATTGACAACACTAAATCTATAAATTTTTCTCAAATTTATAATAGCCTTCCTAATCTTGAAACTATTTCTCAATCTACTTTAAATGAAATCAGAAATAACATTAGTTCCATTGATCCATCTATTTTGCACCAATCATCAATATACATTACTAAACAATTTTACTCTGAACTTGGGTTCGATATTAATTCAATTCAAAATAATTATATTTTTACTACAGGTTTATATATGATCGTATTCACCTTATTAAGCGCAATAGCAACAATTATCGTTAGTCTTTTAGCTTCTCGTGTTGCTGCTAAAGTTGCTAAAACTTTAAGACATAATATATTTAAAAAAGTCGAAAGTTTTTCAAATAATGAGTTTGATAAATTCTCTACGGCTTCACTTATAACAAGAACAACTAATGATATTACACAAATACAAACCTTTATTATAAATGGAATTAGAATAATATGCTATGCACCAATTATTGCAATAGGCGGTATTTTTATGGCACTTAACAAAAGTGTTTCTATGAGCTGGACTATTCTTTTAGGTGTAATTATATTATTTGCATTAATCTTTTCTATATTTTCAATTTCATTGCCTAAGTTCAAACTTATACAAAAATTAATCGATAAATTTAATTTAGTAACTAGAGAAAATTTAACAGGTATAATGGTAATTAGAGCTTTTGGTACCCAAAAATTTGAAGAAAAACGTTTCGATAAAGCAAATGTAGAATTAACTAAAACAAACTTATTTACTAATAGAATCATGGCTATTATGATGCCTTCAATGATGTTTTTATTAAATACTATCTCTCTGTTAATCGTTTGGACCGGTAGTCATCAAATCGAAGCTTCTCAAATGCAAGTCGGTGATATGATGGCATTTATGCAATATGCTATGCAAATAATAATGGCATTTTTAATGATATCTGTTATGTTTATTTTTGTTCCGAGAGCTACTGTTTCAGCCAACAGAGTTGCAGAAGTATTAGAAACAGAAAATACCATTATTGATTCTCATAATCCTACGCATATAAAAAAAGAAAATGTAAAAGGTAAAGTAGAGTTTAAAAACGTTTCTTTTAAATATGACAATGCAAAAGAAAATGTTATTGAAAATATTAATTTTACAGCATTGCCCGGGCAAACCACTGCATTTATTGGGTCTACTGGCTCAGGAAAATCTACTCTTATAAACCTTATTCCCCGTTTTTATGATGCAACAAATGGAGAAATTTTAATTGATGGAATTAATATAAAAAATATTCCACAACATGAACTGCATAATATAATAGGATACGTTCCTCAAAAAGGTATTCTTTTTTCGGGTAATATTGAATCAAATTTACGTTATGGCAACGAGCAAGCTACTATTGACGACTTAAATCTTGCCGCAGATATCTCTCAATCTACGGAATTTATAAACGCTAATCCTATGGGTCTAAAAAGAGAAATTTCTCAAAGTGGCAGCAATGTTTCTGGTGGGCAAAGACAAAGATTATCAATTGCTAGAGCTTTAGTAAAAAAAGCTCCTATATATATTTTTGATGACAGTTTTTCTGCACTTGATTTTAAAACAGATGCAGCTTTGAGAAAAGCTTTATATAAATATACAAATAACAGTACTATTTTAATTGTCGCACAAAGAATAAGCACTATAATGAACGCTGAACAAATTGTTGTCCTTGACGAAGGCAAAATAGTAGGAATTGGTACTCACAAAGAGCTTCTTAAAAATTGTAAAATATATAATGAAATTGCTTCATCTCAGTTATCAAAGGAGGAATTAAAATGAATAAAAATGTAATTAACAAGTCAGCTCCTCATGGTGGTAACTTGGGAAGTATTGAAAAAGCAAAGGACTTTAAAGGTACTTTAATAAAATTAGCTTCTTATCTAGGAAAATATAAAATCAGTTTAATTTTTGTATTTTTATTTGCTATATTGTCTACTATATTTACAATAGTTGGTCCTAAAATTTTAGGTAATGCAACAACATTAATATACGAAGGTATACTTGGAAAAATTTCCGGTACTTCTTCTGGAATAGACTTTGGCGCTATAGGAGAAATTCTTTTACTATTACTCGCATTGTATATTATAAGTGCAGCATTTTCATACATTCAAGGATTTTTAATGACAAATGTGGCTATGAAAACAACTTATCGTTTAAGAAAGGAAATTTCTGTTAAAATCAATAACGTTCCTCTTGCTTATTTTGACCGTATAAGTACAGGTGATATATTATCTAGAATAACCAATGACATCGATACTTTAAGTCAAACTCTAAACCAAAGTATTACACAAATTATTACATCCATCACTACCATATTAGGCATTCTTATTATGATGTTAACTATAAGTTGGGAACTTACTATTATTGCTCTCTTTATCATTCCTGTATCTTTATCTTTCATAATAATTATCATAAAAAAATCGCAAAAACATTTTTCTGCTCAACAAGAATATCTTGGCCTGTTAAATGGGCATGCAGAAGAAATGTATGGCGGTCATATAGTTATAAAAGCTTTCAATAAAGAAAAAAAATCTATAGAAGACTTCGATAATTACAACGATACTTTATATTCTTCAGCATGGAAATCACAATTCTTATCAGGTTTAATAATGCCTACAATGAATTTCATTTCTAATCTCGGATATGTTGCAATTTGTATTGTTGGCGGATTCCTTGTGATTAATAATGGATTGCCTGTTGGAGATATTCAAGCATTTATACAATATGTACGTCAATTTACAATGCCCTTAAATCAAATTGCCAACATATCAAATATATTGCAGCAAACTGCCGCTGCTGCTGAAAGGGTTTTTGAATTTTTAAATGAAAAAGAAGAAATTCCTGAAATAAAAAATGCAATTACGGTAAATAATAATGATAAATTGGCCGATACTAATACCAATATTCATATTAAAGGTTCTGTAACATTTGATCACATTAGTTTCGGTTATAATAAAAATAAAACTATTATACATGACTTTTCTTCTCATATAAAACCTGGGCAAAATGTTGCTATTGTTGGCCCTACCGGTGCCGGTAAAACAACAATTATAAAACTATTAATGAGATTTTATGATGTAGATAAAGGCGCTATTTTAGTGGATGGACATAATATTAAAGATTATAAAAGAAACGATTTGCGCTCTATATTTGGTATGGTTTTACAAGAAACTTGGTTGTATAGTACATCAATAAAAGAAAATATCCGATATGGCAAACTTGATGCCAGTGATGAAGAAGTATATAAAGCAGCAAAGGCTGCACAAGTTGAACATTTTATAAGTACACTGCCTGGTGGATACGACATGGTATTAAACGAAGATGCAAGTAATGTTTCTGTAGGACAAAAACAATTACTGACTATTGCTAGAGCAATTATTTCTGACCCTAAAATATTAATTCTTGATGAAGCCACTAGTTCTGTTGATACAAGAACTGAAATTTTAATACAAAAAGCAATGGACAATTTAATGTATGGAAGAACAAGTTTTGTTATAGCTCACAGACTAAGTACTATTAAAAATGCTGATCTTATTTTAGTAATGAAAGATGGAGATATTGTTGAACAAGGAACTCACAACGATTTAATTGCTCAAAATGGATTTTATTCTGAACTTTATAATAGTCAATTTGAAAAATAAAATAATAAAAAAGACCATAATTGTATTATGGTCTTTTTTTATTAAATCGAATTAAATATATTCCATTATTTTTTTATATATGTTAAAATAAGATTGTTTATACACTTATATAATTAATCTTTTTATAAAGAAAGGTCGGATACAAACATGTCGTGCAAAAAACTTTTAACTTTAAAAAAAATGTCCTTTGTTCTTACAAGTTTATTAATTTTAATTGTTTTTTCCCCTTGTAATTGTTTCGCTTTTTGTGAGCCAGGAGACTCTTATGATAACCCTATTGTGATTGATTCTCTGGCAGATTTAGAAATACTGGCTCAAGATGTAAATGAAGGAAAAAGTTATCAAGACAAATATATTATTCTTGATAATGATATTGCTATAGGTAATGATAATGAACCTGTTTTTTGGGAATCTATTGGTAATTCAAATTTAGACTCCAATTTTGACGGAACATTTGATGGAAATGGTCATAACATTAAATGCAATATATGCGGTTTTTCCACCAATAGTACTAATTCTTTATTTGGAATAATTGGTGAAAATGGCAGTATAAAAAATTTAAATGTTAGTGGAAAAATAGCAACGAATAATGATAATGCTGTTGCTTCTATATGTCATTTAAATTATGGTACAATTAATAATTGCACTACAGATACAACCTTAGTTAGTTCGGGCCCTGCTAGTTCTATAGCATTTAAAAACTATGGTAAAATTAATGATTGTCTAACACTTTGTAAATTATTAACTGATAATGAATACTGTGCAGGTATTACAATAAAAAACAATGGACTTATAAAAAATTGCTCTGTAAATGTTAATTTCCAAAACATAAAAAAAACAAATAATTCTAAAATAGCTGGAATCACTATATTTAATAATGATAACATTAATAATTGTATTGTAGTTACTAATATCGAAAATTCATATGAAAATTTAAATTCTAAAGATTTAGACACATCTTTTTTAATTGAAAACACTGCTGCAGGTATTTGTTATATAAATAATGGAAAAATTAATGATTGCTCTTTTATTGGTGATATCAGTTCTATTGTCTCAGCAGGCATTGCGGGAATAAATAATAGCTTTATATCTGATTGTAATGTATCTTCAAATATCAAAGGCTTTATCGCTAGTGGCATCTCGGCTATAAGTAAAGAAAATGGAGAAATAAAAAACTGCTATTGCATCGCTAATGTGTATTCATCTTATTTATCAGGAAATATAATAGCTTTAAATGAAAATAATTCTAATCCTGATAACTGTGTTTACGAAATAAAAATAATAAAAAAAATTTAAGATATAAAAAGCATTGCCTAAAAAGGCAATGCTTTTTATATTGTTATACACCAAAACATTTATTTTATTATATTGACAACAATTTATAAAAATAATATAATCAAAATGTAAATTTGCGGATATGGCGGAATTGGCAGACGCGTATGGTTCAGGTCCATATGAAAGTAATTTCATGCAGGTTCAAGTCCTGTTATCCGCACCATATTCCAACATCACTATTAATACAAACCAAGAGTCCAGTAATACTGGGCTCTCTTACTATTTAAAGGTAAAAAATCAAAATAAGTTTGACAACTTTCCTTCTATTTCTTTTACACATATATGAATTATTTCTCACATCGTCAAAATTAAGAATTATTTTCATTCCTTTATCAGGGCAAAAATCTTAAATATATTTGTCAATATTTTGACTTGTTTAATAACATCATTACATTTTTTGTCTTTTAGTTTTCTTTGGTTATGTACCAATTCTAAAAACTAAATAATCAAGTTATTTTTAATGAAAATAAAAAATCCAGCTCATAACATAGATTTTATCCCTGCTATAGGCTAGCTTCATCTACTTATTCAACCATTTTCCTATTTTAAAATTCAAATTTCATACTGCCAAACATCTTCTTTTGTGCTGGGCTATTATATTTTGATTTCATTTCCTCACTATTGGCTAAATGTGGTCTTGTATACATCTTTATAAAAAAATACAAACAAAAATTAAATTCTTATATAGAATTAATTTTTAAAATAAATAACTAACTTAATTGCTTTACCTTGTGATTTAATTTTATTTGTTTTATCATACCCAATGCTTACTTTATTTTTTTATTCCTATATCTCATATTTCAGTTATAAATAATAAATTAACAATTTTTCTAAATTTTTTTCTATCTTTAGCTTCGGTATAAAAATTCATGAAATATTTTTCAAACTTTTATATTTAACTCCCATCGCTTGGAAAATATAATTTTTGTATCAATAGCCTAATGATTAGACAGCACATATTAGTAAGTTGCGCACAAAGTAGTGTGCAACTTTTTTTGTTTTATGGCTGTACTTTAGGTCTTTAGTTTTCTAATATTACCCCATATCAAAGTACCCTTGGTGTAACACCTCATTATCTTGGTTTTCTGTGCATAATTTACGCATTTCTATGTTTTTATAATTATTTTACAAAGTTTTATTTTTCCTATATTTTTTAAAAATACACCTTATCAGCAAATTCTTTTTTGTGATATAAGTCCATTATTCTGTGGAACAGTCCTAAATTAACTAGTAAAACTTTGTGTAAAACATCAAATTTATGCAAGTGGTAGAAAAGTGGATTTATTTGTCATTTTTAGTTGTATTTGCCAAATCACTATGGTAACATTGTAAATACAAGCTTGTAAAACTTAAATAAGGAGGTGTTTCTTTGTACAAAGTAGTTGAAATATTAGGTTGTGGCTGGAGTGCAGCCGGAATTGTCCTTGATTATATAGAAGGAAAAGTCTGGTGGGCTCAACTAGTTGATGCTGGATTTTTAGTTGCAGGTGTTGTTAGTGCAGGCGCATCACTAATGGAAATTGCGGCAAAAAAAGGTATGCAAGTAATCATTAGAAGAGAAATGAAAAAAGCTGGTAGAAAAGCTGCTATGAAACTTTAATATATGGCCGGTATTCCCGGCCAATATTATTATAATTGGGAGGTTTAATTATTTTGGAGACCATAAATCAAATAAAAACATTAATCTGCTTGTTTTTCTCTACTAACAAAAATCTTTTTTTTGAGCGTTGGAATTTTTTTAAAACAAATAATCCTTCCAAAAATCTACGCATATATTATTTTTTATATTTTTTTAATCATTACTTTATCAATTGGCTTGGAGTACTTTTATTAATTTATATAACAAAAATAAAAGTATTAGCGCTTATTCCTGTATTAATTTTAATTGGAAAATTATTTTATTTTGATATAAACAATTGGCAACTGTTTTTTAGAAATGACTTTTGTTTATCTATTCCAGAATCAAAAAAGAGATTTAAAATTATTTTATTAGGCAATTTAGCTTATCATTACCTGGTAAAAGATAATATTTTTATTTATCTTATATTTATAAAGTTTTATTTTAATATAACCTTTTTATCCTCTGTATTACTTCTATTAGCACACGTTTCTGTTTCTGCTATGATATTATCTACACATTTTGTATTCAAAATAGGTTCTCTAAAACTCAAATCAATATATTCTTTTATTAGTTATGTTACCACTATTTCTTTTACAGGATTTATAATATATTTAATAATAAATGGTATAACAAAATTTTTCCAACATCTAAAAAATCCCGACGATATCTCTGCAATTTTTTCTACACTTGTAGTAAATTTAAATAACATAAATTATCAAATTGTTTTTGATAACAATATTATTTCTTTAATATTTATTCTATCTATTATACTTTCGCTTATTATAATTATAGCAATATATAATTTAACTAATAAATTTAATTCAAAAGAAAGTTACCCAAGATTATACCTGCTAAATCTTGTAACAAAAATTAACTTTTTAAAACCAAAGAATAACCTCGAAAAAAGCCTTATTCAAAAAGATTTCAGACTTTTATTCGATTTATATAAATACGAATTTAAAAAATATTATTACACGTTCTTTTTAGACAGGCCGTTTGTATTTTTAATTGCCCTATCTTTTTATTTATTTAAAAATAATTTTTCCTGCAGTAGTGTAATTCTTTTACTATTTAGCTCATTATTTTTTGTTTTAGATATTTCTTCTTCAATCAATGTAAAATTAATTGCAAACATGTCTTTTATTACTGAATATAATACTTTGCGACAAATGAATTGCAATGGGATAAGTATAAAAAACATGATGCATTACAAAACAAAATTATTTTATAATATTAGAATAATTCCATCCATTATATTCGCATTAGTAGTAATATTAAACCATATCTTACTAAACTCTCCATTATGGATAATTATTGTAAATATTTTGTTGATTATTTTAATTTTCTGTTTGTATCCATATGCTTATTTTATAAATAATTTAATATTTACTAAAATGGATTACACAAAATATGAAAAATATTTTGAGGAAACACAAATATTAGAAAATGGTACAGATAGTTTTACACCTCTTTCTATTTCTTATAAATTAATATTTAATACAGCCCTATTATCTATAGTGTTATTAAACTTTGCACCAAAGTTATCTTTACTAATTACAACTGGTGCATTAATGACTATAACATCAGCTATAATTGTAAGTAGTCTTTTAATGAGAAAAATCGGTAATAATATTGTAAGTTTTATAGAAAGAGGTGATTACTCTGCAGATTTCACAAAAATATTTGAAAAGTCTAAAAACAAGAAATAAAATTTATAGTATTTCTATTTTTTGTTTATATGTAATTTCAATTTGTATAATTATATTGATGGCTTTTATGGCACACAGTCCTTTTGATGTTTCTTCTATACACCAAAAAAATATTAATTTTTTATATGTGCTAAGTAGTAACTTTGCTACTATGTTAAAATCTTGTATATATGGGTTCATTTCTTTTGGAACTTACAGTACATACACGTTCATATTAAATATTACATCGTTAGGATTCATAATTAATTCTCTTTTGACAAATAACATGTATTTATTAATTTTAAAATTAGTTCCACATGGTTTAATAGAGTTATTTGTTGTATCAATCGAAACTACACTTCCAATATTCTTATGGGGAATTATTATAAAAAACATAAAACCTATTTTGCAAAAAACAATTACAGTAAAAAATTTATTAAAAAAGCTCTTTCATTATGCTGCTTATTCAATATTATTTAGTTCTTTTTTGCTTGTAATAGCTGCATTTATAGAATACCTAATAGCGTTAGTAAAGGTTTAGGAGTGACTTATGAGTATATTATCTGTAAAAAATTTAACTTTTGGGTACGAGGATTGCCCCGTATTTAATGATTTTTCTATAAATTTCGAAGAAGGAAATTTATATTGTATTGTTGGTGAAAATGGCGCCGGAAAAACTACTTTGTTAAAGTGCATAACTTCGCTTATTAATAATGGCGTATCTATATATTACAATGAATGTGAAATTGCTAAAAATAAAAATTTGCTAAAAAATTTTTCGTATATTATGAATGAGGATACTTTATATGATTATATGACAGTTATAGAAAATATTAACTTTTATAAAAATCTATTTTCTGAAAATTGCGAATTTGTAAGTAACGTGAAAGAGATTTTAGTAGCTTTAAATTGTTATAACTATAAAGATTATTTAGTAAAAAATCTCTCTCAAGGTACTCGAAACAAAATTTATCTAGCTATTATGCTCTGTAAAAAAGCTAAAATTATTTTATTAGATGAACCATTTACTGCTCTTGATAACAAATCTCAAAAATTCTTTTTTGAACTTATTAAAAATAAAAGTTTAAATGATAATATAACTATACTAATGGTAACCCACATAGATGAATTTAAAAGTATAGCCAATAAAACAATTCATATAGAAAAGAGTGTTTTGTGTGATAAGAACAACGATTAGTGCCATATTACTGGTAGCTTTCATAGTTTTTGAAGTTTGGTACCATGTATCAAATAAAAATGATAAATAAATCATTAAAGAGATTTATTTTTAAGCTTTATAAATTATTTATAAAAAATGTTGTTTAATCTATCCCAGTAAAAAATTTAAGACATTAAAAATCAACAAGAAAAATAAAAAAAACAGCTCATAACACAGGTTTTCTCCCTGCTATGGGCTGGCTTCATCTGTTTTATCTGTATTTTACCATTTTTAAATTTTATACTACCATTTACCACCAAGATTAGTCGAAATATTTAGCCTCAGCAGTTTCTTTATGATAACATTCCTGCCAATTCTACCTAAGTAATCTTCAAAAATTATTTTTACAACTTTTGCTTTCTCTGAAATGATTTTAAAAGTTTCATCAACTACTTCGTATTCTAGAATCGCATTGTTTATAGGGATTTCCTACTTAAATTCTCCATTTACAGGTAAACTCTCTTCCTGTGTAAATGAAGAGAATATGGTAAGCATCAGCTCACCATACTCCAGATATACTATGAATATTTTCTTTTTCAAAATCAAATGGCTTATTTGGCATGATAAACTCTCCATTCAGCCTTATAATAAACATTCCTTAAAATTCCCTCAGATATACATCAATTCGAAATAATCCATTATATATACTCTCATCCCATCAAAATTTTTATAATTAAAAAACAGCAAGAAGGGCAACATTTAGCTACCCTTTATCTTATAACTCACATTTATTCAAATGATAATTTTTCTAACAAATCAAAAATGTAATTCTACCATGAGACAGTAAAATTCAGGTCAAAAGGCAACCTATATATGGTATATCTGCCCTCATGAGGTCAATAATTACATCTGATGATTGCAGGAATATTCCTATAATGACAATGGGTCCTATCTGTATATACCCGGAATATAGGAGAAAAGGTTTTGGTAAAATACTGCTGAATTGCTCTCTTAAAAAAGCGGTAAACCTTAATTGTGGGACTGTATGTCTTGAAGGTAATATTAATTTTTATGGTAAAAGTGGATTTACTTATGCAAGTAAATATGGCATTAGGTATCACGGTTTGCCAAAAGGGGAAAATACATCGTTTTTTCTATGCAAAGAATTGATTCCTGGGTATCTTAACGGAATTGTCGGTGAATATACCACTCCAAGTGGCTATTATGTAGATAATTCTCCCGCAGAAGAATATGATAGAACATTTAAATATAAAGAAAAATTGGTTTTTCCAGGGCAACTTTTCTGAATAAGCAAAAATTTAAAAAACAGTATGTCCTATGTGACATACTGTTTTTTCCTTACAAATAATAATTAAATTGTGGTTTTCATATAATCTTTCTTAAAAATCTGTATGCGACTCTACGTTAATTATCATAACTTTTCCTTATGCATAAAACATTCTCTATCGTGTGAATAAATAAATCCGGTTGCTTGTAAATAAGAATAAATAATAGTAGAACCTACAAACTTCATACCTCTTTTAATTAAATTGTTAGAAATAGAATCTGATAAATCGTTTGTTGATTTACCAATTTCACAAACTAATTGATCGTGTGTAAATGTAATTAAATACTTATGAAAACTGCCATATTCCTCTTGAATACTCTTAAATATTTTAGCATTGTTAATGCTAGCTTTTATTTTTAATTTATTCCTTATAATTTTCTCATTAAGTAATAAATCATTTACTTTATTTTCATCGTATTTAATTATTTTATCTATAATAAAATTATCATAGGCATTTCTAAAAGCTTCTCTCTTGTTTAATACACATTCCCAAGAAAGTCCTGCCTGAAAGGATTCTAATATAAGCATTTCAAATAAATAATTATCATTAAAGTTAGGTATACCCCATTCCTTATCGTGATATTCTACATATAAAGGATTATCTAAATTACACCACTTACATCTTGTCATAATGCTTTACCTTTCTTAGGAATAAAATATTTATTCATATCATTTTTTTCGTGGGTTAAAAGAGCAACTTTGTTTTTTATTCCTCCACCGTAACCCGTTAAATTCCCATTAGATCCAACCACTCTATGACATGGAATAATAATGCAAATAGGATTCCATCCTACTGTTCCTCCAACTGCTTGACTAGACATTTTCTTAAGTCCTTGTTTTTCAGCCACAATTTTTGCTATATCATTATAGGTTAATGTACTACCAAAAGGAATAGAATTTATTATATTTAATACTTCTTTTCTAAATGGAGTTAAATTTTTGATTTTATATTTAGGAATAAAGTTGGGGTTTTCACCATTAAAGTAAATGTCTAACCATCTACTTGTTTCTTCTAAAATTGGTAATTTATTTTCTTCACAATCGATAATATGTTTAGAGGTATCTCTTGATCCTATAAACCATAAACCTGTCAAATATTTACCATCACTATTCATTAATATATTATCAAAGTTATCTGGTGTTTTATATAACCATTTATACATCATAAAAATACCTCCTAATTCTATCTTAAAATAATTATTCGAATCAACGGGAACATCCCTTAGATTTGTTGTATAAGTCCTAATTGGTGTTACTGAGTTTTTATGTAATTTAAAATAATACTACAATTAAATTTATAGATATAATATACTTATTAACTTCAGCTAAACATACAAAATTAAAATCTACTTTATACATTATACATTTTTCCAATTAATAAAATATATAACCGTTTTTTATTTTATAAAATAATTATTATTTTTTTATGTCTGTTTTATGTTAACAAGTAAATTCCTTTCACACATCAGCACTTATAATAGAACTTCTTATAATTATTATAAAAAATTATCTTTCGATAGTTAAACCTTTTATTTAGGTTTTTAATAATTTTACAATAAATGATGTTATAATCTTCTAGTGCTTTTTATACAGTTAACTTATTTCAAACAAATCATCTCTTATTTTAATATTTAAAATCTTAATATAAAATATATAATAATTGTATTTTTGTAATTTTTATAATATAATATTTTCAAAAATAGAAATTACAATTAAAAAGCATATCACTTTATTTAACCATTAAAAAACTTTATATGCATGTGAACACATAAATTATTTAAAATAGCAAAATACAGAGGCTATCATTACAGTCTATAAAACAAAGTGAGTTTAACGTAAAAGTAGTTAAATATAATTATCTATTCAACATAAATTGAAACGAGGAATAAGACTTATATGGTATCATATGAAGATGACGGAAACAAATTTAACTTTAGGGTAAATGCTATTATTTACAACAACGACAAAACTAAAATATTAATACATCAAATAGATGGCTATAATTTTTGGCTTTTGCCCGGTGGAAGGCTAGAATTACTTGAAGATACTAAATCCGCAATTATACGGGAATTAAGAGAAGAATTAGGACTTTATTTCCAAATTGAAAAATTATACTCTGTTAATGAAACTTTTTTTAACTTATCCAATAAAAAATATCATGAAATTGGTTTTTTTTATATCGTAAAACCAGTAAAAAGTGATTATGACAATTTTAATAATATATGTCAAAAATCTAAATTTAAAGGAATTGAAGGTGAAAAATATATTTTTAAATGGATAAAACTAAAAGACTTGAAAAAGGTTAATTTTAAACCTTCTTGTATAATTGATGATATTGTTGCTTGTAACCATAACGTGTGTAAACATTACATAATCGATGAATTATAAAATATTATTAAACTGTTTTTCATTGTAGGCAATTTAGTAAAAAATATATTTTAAAATTATAAAATTAATAATATAAACCAAATATAATATTTGGAGGTCAAAAATGAAAATAAAAAAATTTTTATGTACTATTTTAGCAGTTATATTAAGCAACCTAACTTGTTGTATGGAGGCTAATGCTTTGTTTGGAAATACTCATCTTAATTTAGGGAAAAAAATCATTGAACAATCTAATATTAAATTATCAAAAAGTGAGGAAAAAGCTTTTTTATCTGGTTTGGTCTATGCAGACATAGGAAGATTTAAATTTGACAAAGAAATTGGTATCAATTCTGATTCAATTAAATTTGTATCAAAATTGAAAGAATTGGCTATAACTCCAGAAGAAAAATGGTTTGCACGTGGCTTTGAAATTCATGTATTTCAAGACAAAAATACAGAAAAATATTTAAATAATATTATAGGGAAAAAAAGCTGTTCTTACTCACAATACATAATAAACTGTAGTCTATTAGATAGCTACTTTTTAAAAAGTAGTGGTGAATTACATAATGAATTTTTAGATAAGTTTAATTTTGAACAAGTAAGTGCTGGAATCGATATAGAAAATTTAAGTAAAACAGTAGGTATTCCTAAAAATAAAATTAAAGATTTCGTATTAATTGTTTTAGATAAATGTTCTTCTACAACTAAACAATCATTAGTTATATACGATAACTTAATAAAAAATACATATAATTCCCTCGGCCTTAATGTAAGCATTGAAAGTATTCACGAACAAGCTGCAAATATTGTTGGAGCATTTATAGCCACTACAGCTATTGCTAAAAAAACTAAGATACCAGAAGAATTAGCTTATAAAATTGAAAAAGAAAGTAAAATACTTGCTAATATGTGTATTTCAAATTTCTTAAATGATGAAAATTAAATCACTAGATATATATTATTTTTTAAGAAAACATACAAAAATATCAAATTACAATAAAAACTCGCATAACTAATAAAAAAAGATATTTTCGTTTTTTGAAAATAAATTATAAAAATTTTTATGTAAAAAAGTAAAGGACAGCTTTTACTGTCCTTTACTTTATATCTTACATTTATGACAAAGATAACTTTCCCAATAAATCAAAAATATAATTACTTCCCCTAGATAACAAAATACCAGTTAATACACATCCAACGTATGGTATATCTGATTTTAAATTAAAATATGATGGCAAATCAAGTCTATAAGCAACAGCTACAATCACACCTAAAACTATACTAAAAAACATTTCTCCACAAAAATTTTCTTGAATAAAAAACTGATTTATGTAAGTTATAATAGCTTCAATTAATACTGATAAAGTTAACATACCAAATGTTTTATTTTCCATATTCATTCTCCCATTTTTTAATACATTACTAAACTCTCAACCATTAACAAAACAATTTTAAATTATGCAGCTCATAAACACTAATCATTTTGCTCAATTACACGTACAAAAGCATCCGAAAAAACCGCATCTTTTACACTCTGAAGTTGTTTTTCAGCGTTCTCTTTCTGTGCGTAAGCTCCAACTTGAACATAATATTATTCTTCCTTATTAGAATTATTTTGCGGTGTATTTTGTTTTGTATTTTCTTTTACTTCAATTCCAAGTGTCCTTAAAATACCTTTTGCGTATGCCTCCCCAAAAGCTTTTTGCTTTTCCTTTGTGTCTGCAATCTGGACGTCGGTTGCATTGTCGACGAAGCATCCCTCAACTATTACTGCCGGACATTTTGTTCCTCTGATAAAACCATAATAGTCTTTACCATTAGAATTCATGCGGATTTTGCAGCCTCTTGAATTCTGCCCGATAGCCTTAACTTCAGCTTCAATATTCTCTGCGAGAATTTTACTTTTTCCTCCACCGGAATAATAATACGCTTCAAAACCATCACCGCCACCGGCATTGTTGTGACAATCTACCGCTAAGTCTGGGCTAAAAGCGTTACATTCTTTGATTTCATCCGTCAATGGATCATTTTCATCGCTTGTTCTTGACATTAAAACTTTTACGCCATGTGTTTGTAAAAAATCTCGACACGCCAAGGCTTCCACCAAGTTAACATCTTTTTCAACCAAGTGCCCTACAGCTCCCGAATCTTGGCCACCATGTCCTACACCTATAAATACTTTCATAAAATTTCTCCTTCATTCTGCTTTACATTACACTGTTGTTGCATAATAACATTTCTAAAATTTCCATTCAATTTCAGCACGACCTAGCCTGTGTAAACTACCTTACCATACTTTCGTAATTTAAATTCCTACTTTTAAATTTTCTAATAAAGGTCCATTTTTGTATCTACCCATAGAGCTTTAATATATTATGTATCTTAACCATTAACATTCCCTCCTAATTATTATTATAAATAGTCAAAATAATTATTTTCTTAGCCTTTTAAAGGCACTAAAAAAATAAAATCATTCATATTACTTTGCTAAATTAAAAAATTTATAATTTCTTTTTATATTGTAAACACTTCAAAAAAGTTTAAATTTTATTGTAATTATGGATATACGAATAAAAAAACTCTTTGCAACATTTCAATTATATTTTTCTGTTCCAAAGTTTAATCGTTATGCATCGCGCACTAATATTATTTACTTTTTAGCTTAAATATGGTATAATTGCCTATATGCAGTGTGGAGAGTGAGGTAATTTATATGAATAATGACATAATGAAGTTTTATGAATACCTAGCTACTAATACCAAACTTCAAGTAAAATTACAAACAAAATTAAAAAATATCAAAACAAAAAAAGAATTTGAAGATTTCATAAGTATAGAAATAATGCCGCTGGCAAACGAAAAAAATTATAAGTTTACACAAGAAGATTTAATTAATTACGAAAAGGAAAATATTAAACATTTAGTCAACGAAGATTTAATTAACATTTCAGGAGGGTTATCTCCTAAATCGCTTATTTTAAGTGGTAGCTTGTTTTCTTTAATTTTACTTGGTTCTGGTGCTTTTAGTGGAACAGCAGCTCATGCTGTTTTACCTAAAACAGTTATTAAAAATTCTGCCGACGTCATGGCTAAAACAACAACTGTTTCTAATAATGAAAATATCAAATCTACTAAATCTAATCAAGATAATAATATTACTGAACAAATTGAACCAACTAATAGTAAAACAGATGATTCACAGATTTTGCCGTCGTTAACAGAGGAAAACTTTACAGCTGAAAATCCTCAACCAAATAACGATAGTGTATCACTTTTACTATCTACAAACATTAATAAAAGCTCAGATTTAAATCTATCTGGTATTTCACAAAAAGATGATAATTTAAATTCTTTAGAGTTTTCAGAGGATAGTCAAACTATAGATAATAACTCCACAAAAGTTATGAAAAACTACGAACCAATACCTGGACAAATGTCAACACAAACTGTTATGGGTTCGTCAGTATTACTTACTGAAAGCCTAAAACAGCCAAATTATGTTGCAAATATGATTTATATAACTGATGTATTAAATTTATTAGATCCATATATCTACAATATATCCGGAACCACAGAACAATTTAGATTTTTTGATGGTAATAAAACAAAAATTACTGTTGGAAAACCGCGAAATGACACAATTTCTGCTTGGGAATTTAATAAAGATGAAGGTGAAGGTTCTCCTAACTTCATGCGATGCTTATTTCCTTCCTCTGCCGGCACTTTAAATGTTGAAGGTGGTAATTTTGATGTCCCTTCGTTTTCAAGAGATTGTAACCCATCTCCAGAAATGATTGCATGTATTGCTGGATATTTATATAACTATGTAAGGTGTGAAAATGCTGGCAATGTAAAAAAAGCAAAACAAGAGCTTGATTATGTAATAAATATCCTTAAAAAGTCTGATAAAAACAAATATCAAATTAATAGAATTAATAAGTTTTTTAAAAATTATCTTAAATATGATTTAGATTATAATGCAACTAATAACGATACTAAAAAAGTACAAACATGTTTATATTTAATAAAAAATGCAACACATATGATACAAAATCAAGAAATAGCCAATGAGAAAAATCTTGAACTTAGAGTTTTACCTAAATATATTACCGAAAAGATGTTGATGTGCCATTTCATACAACATTTTAATCAAGAAGAAGATGTAATACGATTTTATAATAAAGCAAAAGAAGTAATTCTAATAAACAAAGATAATGATTATGATTTAAACTTAGCACATAGCATGAATCGAATAAAAATAATTTATCAAATCGTAAATAGTATTTCTCATGTAAGCAATTGTCCTTATAATGGTCCCCTTGTGTCAAATGGTAATACACAAATTGTAGAATTAACTTCAAACAATAAATTAAAATTTAAATCTGATATCTTCGCTGACTGTGCTGATACTGTCATCAGGCATATTATAAATTTATTGAGTTATGATGATACAAATCAATGGTCTTTTATTTTAGAAAAAAATGATAATAATAAACTGCTTGACTCTGAAATTAATAAAATACTAAACGCAATAAAGGAAAATAATGAAATTGATAAAAAATCACTTAAAGAGCGTATTATTTTATTTTTTTACTATCAAAAAACAAAGGGTGGCGCAGATATTGCCTCTCAAGAAGACCGAACATTCTGGAATTACGTAATTAGCAATATGGATAATGAAAGTACTGAGTATCCTTATAAAATTATATACTGCCGTCAAGGTAATGAACTCAAAAGCGGTTGGATAAATTGTTTAAAATCAACATATAATATTCTCTATGCTTTAAAATCTGACGATCCTAATTTTAAGGACAAACTAACCGACGCAAAAAAACAAATTGATAATTTAATTAAAAATTTCTCAATAAAAGTCAGTAATAATGATTTAATAAAAAGCCTACAAGACGCAATATTAACTACTTTCGGTATAATTACAACCGTAAAAATTGATGAACCTAAAAGCATTAGTGTATCAGATAAAAGTAAAGATATTTTTTCAGAAATTAATATTTCTAAATACGATAAAAACGGTAATCTTTTATTTTCATTTCCTATCTCACATATGCCTGGACATTCTCAAATTGATTATTCTCCATGTACTGTAAATAATTTTAATAAAAATGAAAATAACATCTCTACATTTATAAGCCAAGATTCTGTGGTTCAACTTTTAGCTAATACATTTAATATTACTTGTGAACAAAAATCTTTATTTAATGAATATTTTGGTCCTATGCTTAAAGATTCAAATAATCTTTCATCAAATTCTTTTTTAACAAATTATAACACTTTAAAATTCTTAAAATATATTCAAGGTGAAGGTAATAATACTGACAGAATAATGCTTTTACTAACTTCAAACTCAATAGCCGCAAACAATTATTCTGAAATTAATGTTTTTAATAATAAAAAGAATAATATAGTAACACTTTCACAATTTATATTCGATAATTACATAAAAAATAAAGACCATATCCTACATTTTTTTAATATAAAAAATGGAAACTTAATTGAAAATAATAAATTAAATAAATATGCTACTTTAAAAATAATGGATGTAGATAATAAAAAATTTTTATGTAAAATCAAATCTAATGAAACATTAGCAATTTTTTATATAGGAAATGATATTGAACTTGTTGTTCCTAAAGAAATCCTTATCGATAATACCCCTTATATTGTATCAGAAATAATTGGTACAACAAATAATAATCTGACAACTATTCGTCTAGAAAAACTTACACAAAAAATATCTATTTGTGAAAATGCCTTTGAAAATTATAAATCGCTCACTACATTTAAAACTGCTAAATCCACTGTCGATTTATCAATTGGCAAAAATGCTTTTTTAGGTTGTATAAAACTTAAAGACTTTGCTATTTCTAATGCTATTGCTTCTTTATTTATAGATAAGCAGGCTTTCTATGATTGTCAATCACTTAATACTTTTAGCGTTCCTAATATAAATCCAATAAAATCTTTATATATTGGTCAATTATCTTTTAATAATTGTGGTGCCATTGAAACATTTAATATTTCTGGCCCCGTTAAAGACTTATCAATTGAAAACGAAGCTTTTTTAAATTGCACAAAACTCACAAAATTTAACATTTTAAATTCCACTGATTCTTTATGTATTGGTGATAGCTCTTTTAAAAATTGTGAACTACTTGAAGAATTTAAAGTCCCCGCAAATCTTACATATTTGTTTATCGGTAAAAATTCATTTGAAAAATGTAGCTCACTAAAAAAATTCTTTACTATTAATAACCTTAAAATTGAATCACTTTCTATTAGTAGTCAAGCCTTTTCTAATTGTTCTTCTCTTACTGAATTTAATATTTTTACAAGCTCTTCAATAAAATCTTTGTCAATTGGTACCCAAGCTTTTGAAAATTGTATTTCCCTTAACACATTTCTTATTCCTAATAATATTAAAATTGAAGAATTGTCTATAAACAGTCAAGCTTTTTTAAACTGTTCTTCACTTACAATGTTTAACATCCCAAATAATTCTCAAATAGAATCTTTATCAATAGGTAATCAAGCTTTTGAAGATTGTATTGCTCTTAATTCATTTTTTATTCCTAATAATATTAAAATTAAAGAACTAGCAATTGGTGATCAAGCTTTCTTTAATTGTTCTAAACTTACTAACTTTAATATTCCCGATAATTCTTTAATAAAATCTTTAACAGTTGGAAAAAATGCTTTTACTAATTGTTTATTACTTAACCAATTTAACATTCCTAATTCTATAACTTCTTTAACTTTCGATGACAGTGCATTTGCTTATTGTAAATCACTTCAAGAATTTAATATTCCTAAATGTGTTTCTCTTTTATACATAGGAAGTACACCATTCTTCCAATGTCATCAACCAGTTAAATTTAATATTCCTAATTCTGTTAAGTCTTTGTCTATAAGCCCTATAGCCTTTTGGCACTGTGAATTTATGGAAAAACCTATTATTCCTAATTCTGTTACATCCCTGACCATTTTAAATTCAAACTTCCCACAACTTAATAATTCCGCTAATTCTTTTGTACCTCCTCATTTTAATAATATCTTTGAAAACAGTACAGAAAATGCAAAATTTAATATTCCCTTATATAACAGTACCACTCCATCTATTGGTAATATCTTAGATGGCATCTCACTTTCTCTACCTGAAATTCCAAGCTCTGTCACTTCCTTATTTATTGCAGACAATGCTTTTAATGGCGCCTCTAATCTCAAAAAATTTAATGTTCCAAGCTCTATTTCTTCTTTATCTATTGGTAATCATGCTTTTGATGGGTCCAATATAGAAATATTTAATATTCCTAATGATACACAGCTTACATCCTTATCTATTGGTAACTTGGCTTTTAGCTCTTGTAACCATCTTAGAAATTTTAAAATTCCTCCAACTGTTACGACCTTATTTATTGACACATATGCTTTTTACTCTTGCTCCTCTCTCATTGACTTTGAATTTTCTAGTAATAACTTAATATCGTCTTTCGAAATTTCTAAGCACACTTTCGATGGATGCTCATCTCTTATTAATTTTAATATTTTAAAAAATAATATTAATTCTTTACAAATAGGTAGAATGGCTTTTAAAAATTGTTCTGCACTTGAAAAATTTGATGTTCCTGATTCTGTTACTAATTTAGTCATAGACGATCAAGCCTTTTTTAAATGTTCATCACTTACTAATTTTAATATGCCCCCAAAAAATATTAAATCTTTGCATATAGGTAACCTAGCTTTTAGAAACTGTCAAAAACTCGAAAAATTTAATATTCCTAATTCCGTTACTAATTTAGCTATAGACGAACAAGCTTTTTTTGAATGTTCATCACTTTCTGAATTTAATATACTTTGCCCTATTTCTCAACTAAGCATTGGAAAATATGCTTTCTTTTACTGTCGTTCTCTTAGCAAAATTAATATTCCTGATGACTTATTAACTTTAGATATTAATAAACATGCTTTCGATAATTGTACATCTCTTACTGAATTTAATATTCCTAAAAATATTAAAAGTTTATTTATTGGTAAAAAAGCATTTTTTAATTGTAATAATCTTTCCATATGTAAATTAGACTCTGTTGACTCCCTATTTATCTCTGATCAAGCATTTGAATATACTAAAATAGATATAAAAAATATAATTTAATATATTTTAATGCATCTAACTTTTGCATTCTTCTCACTCATAACATTATTAAATGTAACTATAAAATCACAAATTTCTGAAGTATTTAATTATAAAAACAATTCAATTTTCTTATTAGTGAATTATGTATTTTGCACTAATATCATTTATTTTTCAAGTCAAATACAGTATAATTGCTTATATGGTGTTGAAAGTGAGGAATTTTATATGAATAATAATATTAAAAAGTTTTATAAATATTTAGCAGAGCATGCCGAACTTAAAGAAAAAATTCAAAAAAACTCAAAAAATATTCATACCGAGCAAGAACTTAAAAACTTTATAAAGTTAGAAGTGATACCATTAGCAAAAGAATTAAATTATAAATTTACACAGGAAGATTTAATTAACTATGAAAAAGAATCCTTACAACATTTAACAAATGAAGATTTGTTAAATGTTGCAGGTGGCATTTCGCCAAAATCACTTATTTTAAGCGGTGGACTATTTTCTCTAGTTTTACTTGGTTCAGGTGCTCTTAATGGAACCGCAGCTCACGCTGCTATTCCTACTGATGTTGTAAAAAGCTCCGTAGACAACTATCTAAAAAACAGTGGACAAACACCAAATAATCCAAATGAAAACACAGGTGAACCTGAACCATCTTCAAAAAGTCCTATACCACCAAAATCTAAATCTGCACAAATTATAGAAACTTCTCTGAGACAAACATCTAACACAGAACCGTTACAAAATCAAGAAGGCACACCTACACCTACACAAGGTACAGGACCTTTAAATACACAAGACTCTAGTCCTATACATCTTACAGAAACTTTACAATCAGAACAAAGTACTGAATCATCTCAACCGCTTAATAAAAGTAAAATGTCAACGGAAATTATTATGGAATCCAAAAATAAGCTTAATGATAGTTCCTTACAAAAAAATGAAACCAACGAACAAACTGATATGCCTTATATTGTTGAAGCTCTAAATTTAGTAGACCCCTATATTTACAATCTTACCGGAACTACTGAACAATTTAGATTTTTTGATGGTAATAAAACACAAGTTACTGTTGAAAAGAAATTTGGAAATAATGTTCCCACTTGGGCTTTTAATAAAGATGAAGGTGAAGGCTCTCCAAATTTTATGCGCTGCTTATTTCCTTCTTCTTCCGGCACATTAAACACTGAAAGTGGACCTCTTCCAGTCCCTTCATTTTCAAACGACTGTAAACCTACACCTGAAATGATTGCTTATATTATTGCTTATATTCATGATAATGTTCGATCTAATGATACATATCTTAGAGATTTAGTTAACCAATATAGTCAAGATTACTCCGATTATATTCAACTTTTAGAATGGCTAGAAAATAAAAAATCTTATGATGGGAAAAACTATAAAAACCAAAGTCTCAGTGATTATATTATAAAAAAGAACACAGCGCTGCTAAAAGACCTAAACCAGGCTAAGTTTTCTCAAAATTTTAAAAAAACACTTGATGACCTTATAAAACCAAAAGAGCTTAATGACCCTATAAAATTAAAAAACCTTGATGACCTTATAAAATCAATAAAGTCCGATGACCTTACAGAATCAAAAGAGCTTGATAACCTTATAAAATCAAAAAATCTTGATGACATTATAAAACCAAAAGAGCTTATTGAACTTATAAAATTAATAAAGTCCAATGACCTTATAAAACAAAAAAAGCTTAATAGCCTTATAAAATCAATAAAGTCCGATGACCTTATAAAATTAATAAAGTTTAGCATACTTGTTACAGATATTCAATATTTAAAAACAAATACAGTAGATAAAGTTAATCCAGGTATTACCAATACAAGAAACTATAAAAATTTTGTAAAAACATATCTATACTTATTAAAAAATGCAACACATATGATACAAGAACAAGAATCGCTTTATGATGATGAAGAAAATGAAGAAAGAGTTCTTCCTAAATATACCACTGAAAAAATGTTAATGTGCTACTTTATACAACATTTTAATAGCGAAGATGACGTAACGAAATTTTACAATAAAACAAAAGAAATAATTTTAACAAAAGAAAATCATAATTATGACTCAACCCTAGATAGACTCGAAAAAATAAGTAAAATTTTAAATAAAATTTCTAAGGCTAATAGTTGTCCATATTCTGCTGGACTTGTATCAAATGGTAACGCACAAATTATAACGTTAACTCAAGATAATAAATTAAAATTCACTACCAATACTTTTGCCGACTGTGCAGATACTGTTGCCAGACATATTATAAACCTATTATCTTATAATGACGAAGATCAGTGGTCGTTTGTTTTAGGTAAAGATGATAACAGTGATACATTTGAACCTGAAATTAATAAAATACTAAGCGCAATAAAAGAAAACAATGAAATTGATAAAAAAACACTTAAAGACCGTCTCCTTTTATTCTTTTACTATCAAAAAACAAAGGGTGGTGCTGACATTGCCTCTCAAGAGGCCAGAACTTTTTGGAATTATGTAATTAGTAATATGGACAATAATAGTGATGAATATGCATATACAATCAATTATTCTAGTAAAAATAATGAGCTAGACACAGGTTGGATAAATTGCTTAAAATTAACATATAACATTCTTTCCGCCTTAAAATCTGATGACAAAAATTTTACAGACAAATTAGCTGATGCTAAAAGCAAAGTTGATACTTTAATCCAAAAACTTCCCATAAAAACAAATGACGATATTTTAAGAAATAGCCTACAAGAAGCCATATCCGCTACTTTAGGAATAATCACAACTGTAAAGGTTGATGAGTGTCGCAATATTCACAAAAACGATAAAGATATCTTTGGAGAAATTAGTATTTCTAAATATAACAAAAATAGTCTTTCATTCTCATTTCCTATCTCACAAGCTTTCGGACATGCATACATTAATTTTTCTCCATTTACTGTAAAAGAATTTGATGAAAGTGAGAATGGTTTAAAAATATTTTTACAACAAGATTCTATTGCACAACTATTAACTCAGATGTTTAATCTCCAGATTCAAAAATATACTTTATTCAATTATTGTTTTACTGATAATAGTATTGAAGAATACAATATTGACGAATATAGTATTGACGAATTAAGTATTGACGAATTAAGCCCTTTTCAGAAAAATTGCTATGCCCTTAAATTTTTAAAAAATGCTCAAAGAGAAGATAATAATCTTTACAGAATTAAAGAATTAATGAATAAATATTCATTAAACACAGACTTATCTTCTAATATCAATATTAGAAGTAGTGATACTGAGGATACCGATATTTCGCTTATACAATTCATATTTAAAACATATGTAAAAAATAAAGAACTATTTTCAATTTTCTTTAATCATAATAAAAATCTTGACAATTTAAAAGAAAAATTAAAAGAATTTATTGACTCATCCAATATTTTTAAACTTATAGAAGAAAAAAACAATGAAATATTTTGTAAAATTAAATCTGATAAAACTGCATCAATATTATACTTAAAGAATAATGATAATCTTGTTATTCCTAAAGAAATTTCTATTGACAATCACAATTATACTGTATCAGAGATATGGGGCACATTAGACAATAATGTTAAAAGTATTTCTTTTCAAGACGGATTAAAGGAATTGACTGTTTGCAAATCAGCTTTTGAAACTTCCTCTAAACTCACCTCTCTTACTATTCCTGCATCCGTTACTTTCTTAAACATTGAACCCTATGCTTTTTATAACTGTGAAAAATTAACAAAATTTAATATTCCTGATAACGGTAAAATTCAATCTTTAATTGTTAATAAAGAAGCTTTTTCACAATGCACATCTCTTCAATCGTTTGATGTTCCTAGTTCTGTTACTTCCTTAAACATTGAACCCTATGCTTTTTCACAATGCGCAGCTCTTCTATCGTTTAATATTCCTAGTTCTGTTACTTCCTTAAACATTGATCACTCTGCTTTTTCACACTGCACAGCTCTTCAATCATTTAATATTCCTGATTCTGTTACTTCCTTAATCATTGAAGACTCTGCTTTTTCACACTGCACAGCTCTTCAATCGTTTAATATTCCTAGTTCTATTACTTCCTTAAACATTAAAACCTCTGCTTTTTCATACTGCACAGCTCTTAAATCGTTTAATATTCCTAGTTCTATTACTTCCTTAATCATTAAAACCTCTGCTTTTTCATACTGCGCAGCTCTTAAATCGTTTAATATTCCTAGTTCTATTACTTCCTTAAACATTAAAACCTCTGCTTTTTCATACTGCACAGCTCTTCAATCATTTAATATTCCTGATTCTGTTACTTCCTTAATCATGGAAGACTCTGCTTTTTCACACTGCGCAGCTCTTCAATCGTTTAATATTCCTAGTTCTGTTACTTCCTTAAACATTGAAGACTCTGCTTTTTCTTCTTGTAGCGCTCTCAAAACATTTAATATTTCAAAAGATATTACAATAAATTCTTTAACCATTGGATCAAATGCTTTTTATGAATGTTATTCGCTTTGTAAGTTTAATGTCCCTACCTCTGTTAAATCATTATATATCGAATCTAAATCTTTTGCTAAATGTACATCATTTAAAACATTTAGTATTCCTAAATCTGTTTCATCATTAAATATTAGTAACAATTCTTTTCAAGATTGTATAAAACTTCAAAAATTTAAAATACCTAACTCCGTTAAATCTTTAACTATTGGTAATGAAGCTTTTCAAAATTGTGCAAACCTTGCAGAATTGAATATTTCAAAATCTCTTACAGAACTAGTAATCAGTAATAACGCTTTTTTGGATTGTGAAAAACTTGTTAAATTTAATGCAGGAGGTTCGGTAGAATCCTTATCCATTAAAGATGAGGCCTTTTTTGGCTGTAAATCCCTTTCGCAATTCAAATTTACAGGCTCTATTAAGCAACTATCCATTGGAGATCGTACTTTTAATCGTTGTAATAAACTTGTTGATTTTATTATTCCTAAATCTTTTACTTCATTATCGATTGGGTCAGAAGCCTTTTGTTCCTGTACAGGCCTTAAAACATTTAATATTCCAAGTAATATTAACCTTGAATCTTTACATATAGGTCGATATGCTTTTGCTTTATGTGAAAATCTTACAAAATTTAATTTACCTAAATCAATTACATCCTTATCAATTGACACTAGTGCTTTTTGGCAGTGTCATTCTTTTTCAACATTTACTCTTCCTGATTCTATTCAGTCACTATCTATTGGTAGCTCTGCGTTTTTTGAGTGTAAAGAACTTAATACATTCAATATATTAAGTAATGAACTTAAGTCCTTAACTATTATGGATCATGCCTTTAAGGGATGTAAAGCACTTAAACAATTTGTTGTTCCTGAAACTGTTGAAAACAAAAATATTAATCAATCAGCCTTTGATTAAGGCACACATATTATAAAAAAACAATTTTAGTATAGAATATTTTTATATTTATAAAACCCAACTCATATCAGGCATTAAACCTATAATATGAGCTGGGTTTTAACTTTTATTTTTAATATATTATAATATATTGACTAAGTTTTTTAATTCATTTGGTAATTCATTTTCGTCAACAGAAATTGATAATATTAAATTTGTTTTACTTTTTTCAAATACAGAATTTAGCTTATCAATAAATGGGATAAATTTATTAAGGTCTTCTCCTGCTATTTTTAATGTTGAGTCTACTAATATATCTGTAACATCATAATTTCCTGCACAAATTCCACACAGAAAACCATAAAGCCCGCAAAAATCACTTATTGAATAGTTATCAATATCTATAAGACGAGCTTTATAATCTAAATCATAAGTAAGTTTTAACCCTTTTTCAATTACCACAACATTTCCCGTACTTTGCGATATCAAATTATTCGCAAAATCAACTAATTTTTTTGTTTTTCCAGAACCTTTTTTACCTACCATTAAATTTATCATATACTCTTCCTCCTTAAATATATATTAAGTTTTATTTAAGTCTTTTTAAAAGAGCTTCTCGCTGATATTCATAACCAGGTTTTCCCAAAAGTGCAAACATATTTTTTTTATAATTTTCTACGCCTGGTTGATTAAATGGATTTACACCCAAAATATAAGCAGAAATAGCACAAGCTTTTTCAAAAAAGTACAACAAATATCCTACCTCAAATTCAGATATCTCTGGGATACTTAAAATTATATTTGGTACATCTCCGTCTGTGTGCGCAAGTACAGTCCCTAAAAATGCTTGTTGATTAACAAACGACATTGACTTACCTGATAAAAAGTTTAGACCATCTATATTATCTGAAATTTCTTCAATAAAAATTTCTTCTTTAGGTTTTTCTACATTTATAACTGTTTCAAATAAATTTCTTTTCCCTTCTTGAATATATTGACCCATGGAATGTAAATCAGTAGAAAATATTACAGATGCTGGGAAAATGCCCTTTTTATCTTTGCCTTCACTTTCACCAAACAATTGTTTAAACCATTCATTTAGCATGGTAAAATCAGGCTCATAACTTGTTAAAATTTCTATTTCTTTTCCCTTATTATATAGTATGTTTCTAATAACAGCATATTTATAACAGTCATTTTTGTTAATATCCTCACAGGATAACTTATCTTGGGCCTCTTTCGCTCCACGCATCAACTCATCAATATCTATTCCAGAAACTGCTATTGGTAGCAGACCAACTGCAGTTAATACAGAATATCTTCCTCCAATATTATCTGGCACAACAAATGTCTCATAATTTTCTTTATCCGATAGTTGTTTTAAAGTTCCTTTTTCTTTATCCGTAGTACAAAATATTCTCTTCTTAGCACCATCTTTTCCATACTTCTTTTCCAAAAGCTGTCTAAAAACTCTAAATGCTATTGCGGGTTCAGTAGTAGTTCCTGATTTTGATATCATATTTATACTAATATCTTTACCTTCGCAAATTTTTAAAAGTTCAGATAATGCAGTTGAACTAATATTATTTCCAATAAAGTATATATCCGGAGTATTTTTTTTCAACAAATTATAATTTTGAGACTTTAACAGCTCTATTACTGCTCTTGCACCCAAGTAAGAACCACCTATACCTATTACTATAAAAACATCTGTGTTTGATCTTATTTTTTGTGCAGCTATTTTTATACGATTATATTCTTCTTTATTATAATCCGTAGGGAGAGTAAGCCAACCTGTAAATTCACTACCTTCTCCAGTTTTATTATGTAGCATATCATGTGCTTTTTTTAATTGGTCCATCATTGCTTCATATTCTTTTTCATCGATAAACTTAGATAAATACTTTGAATTTAAATTTAATGCCATATTTAAAATCCTCCCACTTTATTTACTTTAATTTTACAATATATTTTCTTTTTTTTCAATAAAATCAAATAATTTAAAGTCTTAAAAATCTACTTATTAACTCAGAAAAAACTGATTTTATATTTATGTCATCCACATCTTCAATTGCTGTCACATCATATTCTGCAACAATCTCTTCTCCCATTTTATATATTAATCTTCCTAAAACCTGCCCTTTTTTTATCGGTGCCTTTACCTCTGATGCAACTTCTATACTGTTATCAATACTATGTTCTTTTCCTTTTGGTAATAAAATATTTCCTCCAACATTAGCTGTAATATTAACAATAGATTTCATACCATTTTTCACTCTAATTGGTTCAAATATGCTATCATCGATTAAAGGTTCTAACATATTATAATTAGCAAATCCATAATCTAATAAAGCCGCTGCATCTTTAAAACGTTCTTTCCCATTTGCGCCACCTAATACTACTGCAATTAAACTTAAGTTTCCCCTTGTAGCTGTTGCTGTTATACAACTTCCCGCCTGCGAAGTCGTTCCCGTTTTTAAACCTGTTATTCCTTTATAACTTTTTAAAAGCTTATTTGTATTCACAAGCTGTGTTTTTCCATCCCTTAAATAATCCATCCAAATCGATGTATATTCAAATACTTTTTTATGTTTAATAAGTTCCCTTGACATTAAAGCTACATCATATGCACTAGTTACATGTCCTTCTTCATCTAAACCATTGCAATTTTTAAATGTGGTCTCTGACATTCCCAGTTCTTTTGCTTTTCTATTCATTTCAGAAACAAAAATCTCCTCAGAACCTGATACATGCTCCGCTAATGCAACCGCAGCATCATTAGCAGATGCCACCAATGTTGCTTTGATTAACTCATCTACTGTCATTACTTCTCCTGGTTTTAGCCATATATCTGAACCTCCCATAGATGCTGCATGTTCACTTGCAGATACTGAATCTGTCAATTTTATTTTACCACTATCTATTGCTTCCATAACTAAAATCATTGTCATTACCTTAGTTATGGATGCACAACAACGTATTTCATGGGAATTTTTTTCGCATATAACTTTATTTGTACTAGGTTCAATTAAAATAGCAGACGGAGCTAACAAATCTATAGTTGAATTATTCTCTGCATACACCTTTATATTAGACACAAAAATAAATGAAATTACTATTAATAAGCTTATTATTACTTTACACGGTTTTTTTTGAGTCTTATAGTAGTACATTATTGATGTTCTCTCCTTTAAATTATAATAATATTGTTTCAAATAAGTGTAATAACAAAAATAAAAATATTTTATATATATTTTAATTTACATTTTAAAATATAAACAATTTGGAAAATAAAAAGTTACATATTAAATCTACGGCAGATGAAATTACAACCATAATTGCTATACAACCACTTCTTATAATATATAAGCGTATGCTACTTCTAACATTTATTGGTTTACTGCCTAAAAATATCATTGATGAAAAATCATTTGATAATTTTATAGCTTCTTTAGTCATAAGTAAAATAGCTATAGATGAAATAAAAATTCCCGGTAAAAAAACTAATGTGTGAAAACATATACCCCTGATTCCATATGTAGAATATAAATACCCTTCTGCTATACCTATGCATATTCCTCTTATAAATGGAATAATAGGAGCTAATATAAATCCCCAAACCGATAACCCCATAAAAAAGGATATTATTACAAAAATAAATGTTGATGATATTGATGCTATAAATATATCAAGTAATGTTTTTGAAATTCGTTCTTTAAAGTCGCTTAAAAATAAAATATCTATAAATTTTAAAGTATTTTCATCTGCTATGTTTACCAATATTGTACCTGAAATTATGCCTATTAACAAAAAGATTGACAATAAAATTAATAATTTATTTTGAATAAAAAATCTTATAATATCTTCTTTTTTTACTTTTCCAATTGTTTTTTTTAAGCACAATGAACCCGGCATATACGTCCCTCCATACAATTATTATCTATAAAATAATAGTATGTACAAAAAGAAAAGAATATAACCTATAAAAAGATTATATTCTTTCATATAATTATATTTTTAAATTGTCGCTGCCTTAATCATTATGGCACACTCTAACCTTTTTTTCTCAAGGTCACAGGATATTCTATGGGATTTTTTTATATCTCCTTCATATTGCCAACTATTAGCATTGCAGCCCCCGCTACAATAAAATTTAGCCCAACAATCTTTGCATTTTTCTTTTGTATATACATTTGTCTTTGAAAAACAATCCTTGATTTGTTGATTAAATGTATTATCTTTTATATTTCCCATTTTCCATTCATCATTTCCTACAAATTGATGACATGGATAAATATCTCCATTAGGTGTAACCGCTATATATTCATTGCCACACCCACAACCACGTAACCTTTTTATAGCACAAGGTCCTTGATCTAGGTCTATCATAAAATGAAAGAAATTAAAGCATTTACCATTCTTTTTTCTTTTAATAATTTCTTTTGCTAATGTTTCATATTCTTCAAAAACTCTAGGTAAATCTTCTTCTTTGATTGAATAACTTAATTTTGTATCCGATACAACTGGTTCTATAGACAGTTGGTCAAAACCTAATTCATTCATTTTCAAAACATCTTTTGTAAAGTCAAGATTATACTTAGTAAAAGTTCCTCTTACATAATAATCTTTATCCCCTCTAGTTGATACCAACTTTTGATAATTTGGAACTATAACATCATAAGAACCTTTTTGATTCGGTGTTACTCTCAATTTATCATTTATTTCTTTTCTACCATCTAATGAAAGAACTACATTTGACATTTCTTTATTTATAAAATCAATTTTATCATCTGTTAATAAAAGGCCATTTGTTGTTATGGTAAATCTGAAATTCTTATTATGCTGTTTTTCTATACTTCTTGCATATTTTACAGTTTCTTTTACAACATCAAAATTCATTAAAGGCTCTCCGCCAAAAAAATCAACTTCTAAATTATGACGAGTTCCAGACTTTTCAATAAGAAAATCTATAGCTTTTTTAGCTATTTCTAATGGCATTAACTCTCGGCCTGTACCAAAATCCCCTTTAGCTGCAAAACAATATTCACATCTTAAATTGCAATCATGTGCTACATTCAAACACATAGATTTAACTGGGGAATTTATCATCATAGAAGTGAATTTTTCATAGCCATCCTTAGAATATAATTGCTCAGCTTTATACAAAGAATATAATTCTTCGTAAGTAGCTAAAATATCAGACTCATTATATTTTTCACTCAATTTATCTAATATATCACAACTTAAAGTTTCACTCATATTTTCATTTGTATAATCCAGTATATCATAAGCAATATCATCAATTACATGTACCGCTCCACTATTTACATCCAGAACTATATTATACCCATTAAGTTTATATTTATGTATCATTATCATTTTCCTTTATTTCTTAAAATTTCACTGTAACAAAACATAGAGGCAGGAATTAAACTCCCACCCCTAATAATTAACCATATAAACTATGTAAAACTATTTTTCACATTTTTGATTAGCTACAGTACAAGAAGTCTTACAAGCTGATTGGCAAGAAGCTTGGCACTCACCACAACCACCTTTAATTGCACTTTCTTTTAAGTTTGCTTTATTTAAAGTCTTTACATGTTTCATTAAAAACACCCCTTTTTTTAAACTATAAAAATAATAACATAATTTATAATAAAATTCAAATTTATTTACGTCTTTTTCTATTAACCCCAATTACGCCTCCAACAGCACCTAAAGTTACCATTAAAAGCATTCTAATAATAGTCAGATAAGTAAACTTATCTCTAGATGCGATAAAAGCTACAATAGTTATCACTAAAAAGAGTAAAAAACCTGATAATGCACCATACATCAATCCCTTAGAACGATACATTCTAACTGCCGTATAACCTGCCACAAATGCACCCAGAACTGCACAAAAAACAGCTATTCCCTGTATCATAAATTGTGGTACAGTTTTTACTACAGAAAAAAAGAATGCAAACAAAAATAAAAATACAGTACAAACAACTGCCCCAGCAGCCGCACCAAGCAATATTGATTTTATTTTTACCTTAAAATCATTTTCCCTGGTTGATGTTTTGTCATACCTCAAAATCATACCTCCTAAATATTGTATAGTCTTTTATTTTAAAATATATATAATCAATATTCAAAAAGGCATATTAATATACTTATTTTGTAGTATTATTTTCTTTATTTGTATCGCAGCTTGCTATAGCCCATTTTTTTATTTTCACTTTGCTTCTATCAATACCTGTTTCTATTATAAAAGACTCATTTTCATCTTTTATAGCTACTACTCTTCCTACAATTCCACCTATAGTTGTAATTTCATCGCCTATTTGTATATTATTTCTCATGGCATCTTCTTGTTTTTTCCTTTTTGAACTAGGACGTAACATTAAAAAGTACATTCCTACTACAAAAATTATCATTATTATAATATTCATCATTCCTGCTGAACCTTCTGCGTTCATACTTAGCACCTCCAAAAAATTTAACAGTTATGATTATACCAATTTTTATTAACTGTTGCAAGTACTATTTATATTCTCTTTGATAAAATATCCTTATATTTATAATAGAAATTATCAAATTCATTATTATCAAGTGCATTTCTTATCTTTTCAAGTAATGTATTATAAAAATACAAATTGTGCATAACTGCCAATCTCATACCAAGCATTTCTCCACTTTTAAATAAATGACGAAGATATGCCTTTGAAAAGTTCTTACATGTTTGGCAATCACATTCTGTATCAAGTGGCGAATCATCAAGTTCATATTTTTTATTTAATATATTTACAGTTCCTGACCATGTAAATATATTTCCATGCCTTGCATTTCTTGCCGGCATAACACAGTCAAATAAATCTACTCCTCTATATACTCCTTCTAAAATATTTACAGGTGTTCCAACTCCCATTAAATATCTTATTTTATCCTTTGGCATATAAGGTTCTACTGCTTCTATCGTATCATACATTTCCTGTGCAGTTTCACCTACCGCTAAACCACCTATTGCATATCCATCAAGGTCAAGTTCTCTTATTTTTTTCATATGATCTATTCTAAGGTCCTTATAAGTACTTCCTTGATTTATTCCAAAAAGCATTTGTTTTTTATTTATTGTATCCTCAAGTGAATTTAGGCGTTTCATTTCAGCCTTACACCTTTTCAACCACCTAACTGTTCGCTCACAAGATGCCTTTGCATAATTATACTCTGCAGGATTTTCAACACATTCATCAAATGCCATAGCTATAGTTGACCCTAAATTTGATTGTATCTGCATACTTTCTTCTGGTCCCATAAAAATTTTCCGTCCATCTATATGTGAAGAAAAATATACACCTTCCTCTTTTATTGTCCTTAATTTTGACAAAGAAAATACTTGAAATCCACCGCTATCTGTTAATATTGGTCCATTCCATTTTGTAAATTTATGAAGGCCTCCTAATTTTTTTACTACCTGATCGCCCGGCCTTAAATGTAGATGATATGTATTACACAACTGAACTTGACATTTTAAGTCTTTAAGGTCAAGTGCTGAAACTGCACCTTTTATAGCTCCACAAGTAGCAACATTCATAAATGCAGGAGTTTGAACTACTCCATGAGGTGTAATAAATTCTCCTCTTCTTGCATTTTTATCATTTTTTATTAATTTATACATATTTATATTTTTCTCCTTTAACAAATAAACATAGCGTCACCAAAACTAAAAAATCTATATTTTTCATTAACTGCAATCTTATATGCATTTAATGTATTTTCTCGACCAGCAAAAGCTGAAACTAACATAATTAGAGTGCTTTCTGGTAAATGAAAATTAGTAATAAGCCCATCTATGACTTGAAACTTATATCCCGGATATATGAAAATGTCTGTCCAACCATCACAAGCTTTTATTTTTCCTTCTTTTTTAAACATTGATTCCAGTGTTCTGCAACTTGTTGTTCCCACTGAAATAACTCTGCCACCATTTTTTTTAGTTTCATTTATAAGATTAGCCGTTATTTCTGGGACTTCATAATGTTCGCTATGCATTTTGTGTTCTGTAATATTTTCTGCTTTAACTGGTCTAAACGTTCCAAGACCAACATGTAATGTTACAAATCCTATGTTTATTCCCTTATTTTTTATTTTTGTTAAAAGTTCATTGGTAAAATGCAACCCAGCTGTTGGTGCTGCTGCTGAACCTAACTCTTTTGAATAAACAGTTTGATATCTTTCTTTATCTTTTAACTCATGAGTTATATAATGAGGCAATGGCATCTGACCAATTTTGTCAAGAGTAGAGTAAAAGTTACCTTCTTGAGAAAACCTTACTATTCTATTTCCATCTGGTGTTACTTCTAGTACTTCACCCGTCATAATACCATCACCAAAAGTAAACTGTGAACCCGGCTTTGCTTTTTTACCTGGTCCCGCTAAAGTTTCCCATACATTTTCAGACTTCCTATTAAGGAGTAAAAACTCTACTTTTGCGCCCGTGTCATTTTTTACACCATATATTCTCGCAGGTAAAACTCTTGAATCATTTAATATTAAACAATCCCCTGGCATAAGTTCGTCTATTATATCATAAAAATATTTATGTAAAACTTCACCATTATTTTTATTTAAAATCATTAACCTTGAATGATCTCTTTCTTTAAGAGGATCTTGTGCTATTAATTCCTCTGGTAAATCATAAAAAAAGTCTTTTGTTTTCAAAATTTGCTCTCCTTATATTTAATTATTCATTTAAAATTGACACTATATTTTAAAAATGATATATTAAAAAATATCAATAGTCTTATTATATTTTATTAAGACTTTGTTTACAACCGATTTTATTAAAAATTCGCTAAAATTCTTATCTTTTTTAGAAAGGTGGCGCATGCAAATCTCTTTGAGATTTTTGCGATAATATGAAAAAATATAATGTTGGTATCTTAGGTGCTACAGGAATGGTTGGTCAACGCTTTATAACGTTACTTTCAAATCACCCTTGGTTTAATATTACTGTTTTGGCTGCCAGTAAAAAATCAGCCGGTAAGACTTATATGGATGCTCTTTCAAATCGTTGGTCAATGCCGTGCGATGTACCAGAAAACATAAAAAATATGACTGTATATGACGCAGTAGCTGATATAAATAAAATTACAAGTTTAGTTGATTTTGTATTTTGTGCTGTTGACATGAATAAAGAAGACATTAAAGCACTGGAAGAAAAATACGCAAAAGCTGAATGCCCTGTAATTTCAAATAACAGTGCTCACAGAAATACTAAAGATGTTCCTATGATTATTCCTGAAATAAATCCTGAACACGCTGACATTATTTACAGTCAAAGAAAACGTCTAGGTACCAAAAGAGGTTTTATTGCAGTTAAGTCAAATTGTTCTTTACAATGTTATGTTCCTGCTATTTACCCTTTAAAAAAATTTGGAATAACAAAAGTTCTCGCTTGTACATATCAAGCTATTTCCGGTGCTGGAAAAACTTTTGAAAGATGGCCCGAAATGGTAGATAACATTATTCCTTTTATTAATGGTGAAGAGGAAAAATCTGAACAAGAACCCATGAAAATCTTTGGAAAAATTGTCGGTGACAGAATTGAAAACGCTACTTACCCTTCTATTACATCGCAATGTATTAGAGTACCTGTAAGTGACGGTCACACTGCTGCTGTATTTGTTTCTTTTGATAAAAAACCATCTATTGAAGAAATCAAAGATATATGGAAAAATTATAATGGTATAGATAAAAACATCAGTTTACCAAGTGCTCCAAAACAATTTTTAAATTATTTTGATGACCCTTCTTATCCTCAAATTCGTAGTGAACGAAATCTCGAAAATGGCATGGCTATTTCTATCGGTCGTCTACGTCCTGATTCTCAATATGATATAAAATTTGTTTGTATGTCTCACAACACAATAAGAGGAGCTGCCGGTGGAGCTGTTTTAATGGCTGAACTTCTTTGTGCAAAAGGATTTATTGATTAAATAAAAAAAACTTAATATAAACGGAGGATACACATATGAAAAAAACTATATTTAAAGGTTCAGGTGTTGCAATAGTTACACCTATGAAAGAAGATGGAACTGTAAATTTTGACGTCTTAGGCGAAATTATAGAATTTCAAATACAAAATAAAACAGACGCTATTATTACCTGTGGAACTACCGGCGAATCCGCCACTATGAGCGATGCAGAAAAAATTGATGTAATAAAATACACTGTAAATAAAGTAGCTGGTAGAATTCCGGTTATTGCCGGTACTGGTAGCAATAATACTGAACATGCATTAAAAATGTCAAAGGAAGCCGAACAATTGGGTGTTGATGCGTTACTTATCGTAACCCCTTATTACAATAAAACTTCTCAAAAAGGATTAATTGAACATTATACTTATATTGCTGATAACGTTAATTTACCTATAATTTTATACAACGTTCCTTCACGAACTGGAGTATCTATAAAACCTGAAACTTATCTTGAACTTTCAAAGCATCCAAATATTGTAGCAACTAAAGAAGCAAATGGTGATCTTTCTTCTATTGCAAAAACAATTTCTCTTTGCAAAGATAATTTAGCAATTTATTCAGGGAATGATGACCAAATCATCCCGATTTTATCGTTGGGCGGTCTTGGTGTTATTTCTGTATTTGCTAATGTTTGTCCACTTGAATGCCATGATATAAATCACAAATATTTTTCTGGTGACATTAATTCCGCAAGAGAATTATTCATAAAGTCAAATGACCTTATGAATATGTTATTCTGTGATGTTAATCCTATTCCTGTAAAAGAAGCTATGAATCAAATTGGCTTTAAATGCGGTAAATGTCGTTTACCTTTAGTTTCTCTTTCGGATGAAAATAAAGAAAATTTAATAAACTCTATGAAAAATTTTGGACTTTTAAAAAAATAAAATTAGATAGGAACTATAAAGATGACTAAAATAATATTAAGTGGTTCTAGCGGAAAAATGGGGCGTGCTGTAATTAGAACCGTATTTTCACGTAATGATTGTAAAATTGTCGCTGGTATTGATCAATGTATAAATGAAAATGATTGTTTTCCAATTTTTAATTCTGCCGGTAAAATTAATATTGATGCAAATGTTATAATAGACTTTTCAAATCCATCAATGCTAGATTCTTTGCTTAATTATGCTACATACAAAAGATTACCTATTGTTATATGCACAACCGGTTTTAATGAAGAACAAATCAACAAAATAAAAAAAGCTTCTCAATCTATCCCTATATTTTTTTCTGGGAATATGTCTATGGGTATAAACCTTTTAATTGAACTCGCTAAAAAAGCAACACTTGTACTTGGCAACTCTTTTGACATTGAAATAATAGAAAAACATCACAATCAAAAGGTAGATGCTCCAAGTGGAACCGCTTTTATGATTGCTAACGCTATTAAAGATACTCACATTCAAAACTATAACTATGTTTATGAGCGTCATAGCTATCGTCGACCTAGAAAAAGTAATGAAATTGGTATTCATGCGGTACGCGGTGGAACAATTGTCGGTGAACATGAAGTTATGTTTGCTGGTAAAGATGAAACCTTAACAATTTCACATTCTGCCCAATCAAAAGAAATATTTGCAGTTGGGGCCGTAAATGCCGCTTTATTCCTGTTATCTCAACCTGCAGGGTTATATCAAATGTCAGACTTATTAAAATAAAACTAAATGGAGCCGGGTGCAAAAATTTTGCACCCGGCTCCATTATTAGTGTATGGTTAATAAAAGTTTTTATTAACCATACAACGCATTTACAAGTAATAATTAGTTAAAGAATCTTTTTATTTCTATTTCTGCATTTTCAATAGAATCTGAACCATGGATTATATTTTCTGCAGTACAGAAAGCGTAATCACCACGAATTGTACCAGCTTGTGCTTCTTCAAATTTTGTAGCACCCATAAGAATGCGCATACCCTTTACAGCATTTTCACCTTCTACAATCATTCCTAAAACTGGACCTGATGTCATATACTCAACTATTTCAGGGAAAAATGGGCGATCAGCTATATGAGCATAATGTTCACGAAGAATTTTTTCATCTAAATTCATCATTTTAGCATTTGAAATTTTATAGCCTTTTTTTTCTATTCTAGAAATTACTTCTCCCATTAATCCTCTTTTTATACAATCTGGTTTTAACATAATATAAGTTTTTTCCATTGACATATTAACTACCCCTTTATTTTTATAGCTAAATAATTATACCATATAAATTTAAAATATTCCAGTAAAATATGCAAACATATTTAGTAATTTTATAAAACTGTATTATTTTAATTTACAAAGCTCACAAGCAATCTGTGCTCCTAATTTTACATTATTATACACTAATTGAATATTTGATTCTAGACTTTTACCGTCTGTAAGTTTCTGAACCTTATCAAGTAAGAAAGGTGTTATTTCTTTACCTTTTATTCCAAGTTCATTAGCTTGTTCAACTGCCAAATTAATTGCTGAAGAAATTATGTCCTTATCCATTTGAAATTTCTCCGGAATTGGATTAGCTATTAAAGTAGCTCCATTTATTTGTAAATCTTCTTTGGCTTTTATTACCTTTGCAATTTCCATTGGAGTATCTAACCTATAATTAACGTTGAACTCGCTTTCCCTTGTATAAAAGGCAGGTAAATTTTCTGTTTGATAGCCTATTACTGGCACACCTTTGGTTTCAAGATACTCCATTGTCAAACCTAAGTCTAATATTGATTTGGCTCCTGCACAAACTACTGAAACATTTGTATTAGCAAGCTCTTCAAGATCTGCAGAAATATCCATAGTTTTTTCTGCACCACGATGCACCCCACCAATACCTCCTGTCGCAAAAATTTTAATCCCTGCCATAGCAGCAAGTATCATAGTTGCTGCTACAGTCGTAGCTCCATCTTCTTTTAAAGCTACTAAAACTGGTATATCTCTACGACTAGATTTTCTTACTTTACAGCCTTTTTTGCCTAAATAATCAATTTGTTCCTTAGTAATACCAATTATAGGAACACCTTTGATTATCGCAATAGTAGCTGGTACTGCTCCGTTTTCCCTTATTATTTTTTCTACATTGATTGCTGTTTCTACATTTTTAGGATACGGCATTCCATGAGAAATTATAGTAGATTCCAATGCTACTACAGGTTTATTGTTTAAAATAGCTTCTTTCACTTCTGGTGAAATTGAAATAATCTCTTTAATATTCATAATTAGCCTCCTGATTTTCTAATAATTTTCTTAAAGTTTCATATGACAGTTGATCACTAACAGGCATATTTGATGATATACACAAACTAGACGCAGCTAATCCCAACTTTGCGGCACTTACAATATCAAAATTTTTAATATAAGAATATACAAGCGCTGAAAGAAAACTGTCTCCTGCTCCTGTAGTGTTGACAACTTTTACATTAAAACATGGTATTAATTCATATATTTTTCCATCGGTACAAAATATTCCATCTTTACCCATAGATATATACACATTTTTTATTCCTTTATTTAAAAGTTCATTTGCACATCTTTTTAAATCTTCATGACTTCTTATTTTTATTCCTGTTAATAATTCTGCTTCCAATAAATTAGGTTTTAAGGTATATATGTTGCTTAAACTGTTTTTTATCTTTTTAGCTTTATTTACAGAAACCGTATCTACAAATAATGGTACCTTACAATTTTTTATAATATATGAAATAGTTTCCTGTGGAATGTTTGTATCTATAATACAGACACTTGCTGAATTAATAAAATCCATATAGTTAGAAATATATTCAGGCGTTATATAATTGTATATATCCATACTTGACACTGCATATTGCATTTCTCCAAAGTTATCATTTATACAAATATATGTTGACATATCTGTATTTTTTAATTGTAAAGAACCAGTCATTGATATATTTTTTAATTTACAGTCATTTTGTAAATTAATTGAATTTACATCATCACCAATCGCAGTAATTAAATTTACATTTAACCCTAACCTTACAAGGTTTTCTGCAATATTTCTTCCTACTCCTCCAAAAAACATATTACTTTTGCCCGGAACAGAATCGCCATTTATTAAACCACTATAAGGTGTAGCTGTTATATCTACATTTGTACCACCGATTACACAAACACACTCACTTTTCACATATTCACTCCTGTCCTTTATTGATAAAATAATAACTCAAAACTGGCCTTAAGCCAATTTTGAGTTATAAAAATGGCGGAGAGATGGGGATTCGAACCCCAGAAACCGTTTTAGCGGTTTACACGATTTCCAATCGTGCTCCTTCGGCCAGCTCGGACACCTCTCCTTAGCATCACAGTGCTTAAATATTATATAACAAACTTATTTAAAAATCAAGTACTTTTGTTATAAAAATTATAATATATTAAGTGGTAATGCCATTTTCTTTTATTCTATTAATCGTAGCTATAAAATTCAATTTAAAAATTTAAATTTTTAAAATTCTGCTGTTCCTGTAGTTCTTGGGAATGGAAGCACATCTCTGATATTTTGTATTCCTGTTAAATACATAATAAGTCTTTCAAATCCTAAACCAAACCCTGAATGAACTGCAGTTCCATAGCGTCTAAGGTCAAGGTACCACCAATAATCTTCTTCAGGTAAATTTAACTCTTCCATTCTTTCTGTTAAACGTTCTAGTCTTTCCTCACGCTGACTTCCACCTATAATTTCTCCTATTCCAGGAACTAAAAGGTCCATAGCCGCTACTGTTTTTCCATCTTCATTTTCTCTCATATAAAATGATTTTATTTCTTTTGGGTAATTAATAACAAATACCGGTTTTTTGTATATTTGTTCTGTTAAATATTTTTCATGCTCTGTTTGCAAATCCACGCCCCATGAAACCTTATACTCAAATTTATCATTGTTTTCTTCTAAGATTTTCACTGCATCTGTATAAGTCACTACACCAAAATCTGAATTTACAATATTATTTAGTCTTTCAAGTAATCCCTTATCGAAGAATTCATTAAAAAACTCCATGTCTGCTGGACAAGTTTTCAATACATAATCTATAACAAACTTCATCATGTCCTCTGCTACTTCCATAACATCTGTAAGATCTGCAAAAGCTAATTCTGGCTCTATCATCCAAAATTCTGCTGCATGCCTTTGTGTATATGATTTTTCAGCTCTAAATGTAGGGCCAAAAGTATATATTTTACCAAAAGCCATCGCCATACACTCTCCCTCTAACTGACCGGATACTGTAAGTGAAGTGTGCTTTTGGAAGAAGTCTTTAGAGTAGTCTACTTTTCCATCTTTAGTCTTTGGAACATTTTCAAGGTCAAGAGTAGTAATTGTAAACATTTCTCCTGCACCTTCACAGTCACTCCCTGTTATTACAGGGGTATGCGCATATATAAAACCTCTTTCTTGAAAGAACTTATGAATTGCATAAGCCGCTGCAGATCTTACTCTATATGCTGCACTAAATGTATTTGTTCTTGGACGTAAATGAGCTATAGTTCTAAGATATTCTAAAGTGTGACGCTTTTTTTGTAATGGATACTCACTTGTAGATTTACCTTCTATAGTTATTTTTTCTGCTTGTATTTCAAAAGGTTGTTTTGCTTCCGGAGTCAATATTAACTTTCCATTAACTATAACAGATGAACCTACATTTAATTTAGCTATGTCCTTAAAGTTATCTATTTTCTCTTCTAAAAATACTACTTGTACATCTTTAAAAAAGCTACCATCGTTAATCTGCATAAAACCTAATGATTTGGAATCTCTTATAGTTTTAACCCATCCACAAACTGTTACATTAGTGTCAGCGTGCACACAAGTATTTTTATAAAGTTCAGCTATTTCTATTCTTTTCATTATAATAAGCGTATGAATAATTTATAAATTGGTTTTAAATTTTAAAAACCAATTTAATTAATCACACTTTCCCCACCCTTCTTATATTAAGATTTCCCTATTGTTTAATTATACTAAATGAATAATAATCAGTCAATAAAAGTCCTTATGATTTATATCGTCTCACATGTATTATGCATTTATAACTACTATTTAGGTTCTTAACGTATCCTTTTAATGATTTTATAAGCACATCTTTATTCATTTCTAAATTTTCAGGAACAAGTACATCAAAAATTAAATGTATAACCCCCTCATCCTCTATTAATCTAAAATCTTCTGCTAATATATTAGCATTTATAGTTGACAAAAAATCACTAATTTTAGGAGCCATTAAATCTATTATTTCTTGATTGACTATAACCGGATCCATATGTATTATTACCATACATTTATACTTTTCTTTTATATTACATTCAATTTTATCTATTACTTTGTGTAATCGTAAAATTGACATATCAGAAGGTACTTCTGTATGCATTGATACTAAAATTGTATTTGGTCCATAATTGTGAACCAATATATCATGTACTCCTATTATCTCTTTATATGAAAGCACTTCTTTTCTCAATTTTTCTACAAATTTTTTATCCGGTTTTTGCCCTATTAAAGGATTTAATGTACCTTTTGCTGTATTTATCCCTGTATAAATAATAAAAAGAGCAACAATGATTCCAGCATACCCATCAACAGAAAATCCTGTAAAATATGTTATTATCATTCCAATTATAACCGTAGATGTTGCTATTGCATCACTTAAACTATCAAATGATATTGTTTTTAAAGTAACCGATTTTATCTTTTTACTTAACTTACTGTTAAAAATAAATAACCATACTTTTAATAGCAATGAAAATACAAGCACAAAAAAAGCATACCAATTTAAGGTGGATATTTCCTGAGAAATTAATTTTTCTATTGATGAACTAATTAGTTCTATACCCATAAACACTATTATAACTGAAACTATAAGACCTGATACATATTCTATTCTTCCATAGCCAAATGGATGTTGTTTATCAGCCGGCCTATTTGATACTTTAAATCCCACTAAAGTTACAATAGACGACACTGCATCTGATAAATTGTTAAAAGCATCAGCTATAATAGCTATCGATGAACTCATTATTCCAGATATAAATTTTAATATGCACAAAAGTAAATTTGATGTTATTCCTACCATTCCACTTAACATTCCATATTTATGCCTTACGTTTGGGTCATCTGTTTGATTATCTCTTATAAATAATTTAATTAACAAGTCAGTCATATAAAAAGACTCCTTTTCTTTTAAAATTCTACTTAAAGCACAATTTATTTTTATGTATTCACATTTTGCCTTGACAAATTTCATTATTTTTGTTATAATCGCACTAATGAATGTTGGAAAGAAGGTTTTTTTATGTCAAAAAAAGAAAAAAATATTGAAATATCCTCTGATAAAAATAAAAAATTAAAAGCAGAAGACTTAAATAATGTTTCTGGTGGTCAACTTTATCACGGTATTAGCGGTATACAACATGCATTTCTAACAGGTCGCTCAAAAGATAAAAAGAAATAAATTTTCAGTTATATACAAAAAAAGCCGGTACAAATGTACCGGCTTTTTTTATTTTGTTGCACCGGTTTTCATTAATCTTACCTGAGCGCTTCTTTCATTTTCATCCAGTTTCATTGATATATATTTAATCCCGTCTTGTGTTTGAGGAATTACCACATATTCAAGTGCATTTACCCTGCGACGAGTTTTTTCTATTTCCGATGCTAAAAGTTGACAAGCTTTTTCTTTTTCTGCAAGCCTTAACATATCTTCAAAAATATCAGAAAGTTCTTTAACTGCATCATCAAGACCTGAAGATGTAAAAGCCAATCCATATGAATAAATGTCATTTTCATCTGCTGTTCTTGTAGTATAATTAAATTTTGGAACATTAACACTCATAATATTTTTAGTTTCCAAATTTAAAGTTACAGACTGTTTTGACGCTAATAATGCTGTATTTAGAAATTCATTACTCATCTCAGAACGTGCTAAAAGAAATTTTTGATTAGCTTTTTTTATTCCGTTTTCAACTTTTTCCCGCAAATTTTTATTTTCTTCAACCATAGAAATAAATTGTTTCATCAATTCGTCTCTTTTGTCTTTTAAAAGCTTATGGCCCCTAACCGCTACCGTTCGTTTCTTTTTTAATCTTGTCAATTCCATTCTTGTAGGATTAATTTGAACATTTGCCATAATTAGTCACCACTTTTTCCATAGTATTTATCCAAATACTCATCCTTTATTCGCTTTAATTCGCTTCTTGGCAAAATTGAAAGCAATTTCCAGCCAATATCTAAAGTCTCTTCAATACTTCTATTATTTTCATAACCTTGAGAGACATATTCATTTTCAAAAGCATCTGCAAACTTAGCATATAGTTTGTCTATATCAGTTAACGCTGCCTCACCTAATATAACCATTAATTCTTTTGCTTCTTTCCCTCTTGCATAAGCTGCAAATAATTGGTTCATTGTATTGGCATGGTCTTCCCTAGTTTTTCCCTCTCCTATACCTTTATCTTTAAGCCTTGAAAGTGAAGGTAAAACATCAATAGGTGGAGTTACACCTTTCCTATAAAGTTCTCTGCTAAGTATTATTTGTCCTTCAGTTATATAACCTGTTAAATCCGGGATAGGATGAGTTTTGTCGTCCTCTGGCATTGTAAGAATCGGTATAAGCGTGATACTTCCATCTTTACCTTTTTGTCTTCCTGCTCTTTCATAAAGAGATGCAAGGTCTGTATACATGTAGCCTGGGTATCCTCTTCTGCCCGGAACTTCTCGACGTGCTGCTGATACTTCTCGTAATGCATCTGCATAATTAGTTATATCCGTCATAATAACTAATACGTGCATATTTTTTTCAAATGCTAAATATTCAGCTGCAGTTAATGCCATCTTAGGAGTTGCAATTCGTTCAACAGCCGGGTCATTAGCTAAATTCATAAACATAACTGTTCTGTCTATTGCTCCGGTTTCTTTAAAGCTTTCCACAAAGTAATGAGCTTCTTCAAAAGTAATACCCATTGCAGCAAAAACAACTGCAAATGGTTCTTTTGTTCCTCTTACTTTAGCTTGTCGAGCAATTTGTGCTGCTAAATTTGCATGTGGCAATCCACTTGCTGAAAATATCGGTAACTTTTGGCCCCTTACCAAGGTATTTAACCCATCTATTGCTGAAACCCCGGTTTGAATAAATTCTTGAGGATAATTTCTGGCAGCCGGATTCATTGGCAATCCATTTACATCCATACGTTTTTCTGGTAAAATTTCAGGACCATCATCTATTGGTCTTCCCAAACCATCAAATACACGGCTTAACATATCAATAGATACTCCAAGACTCATACTTCTTCCTAAAAAACGCACTTTACTATTTGACAAATTTATTCCTGCTGAATTTTCAAATAATTGTACTAATGCATTGGTTCCATCAATTTCAAGTACTCTACAACGTCTTTTATCCCCGTTTGCAAGTTCTATTTCTCCAAGGTCATCAAAATTAACATTCTCAACACCTCGAACCAACATTAAAGGACCTGCTACCTCTTCTATTGTTTTATATTCTTTAGGCATTAATAATCCTCCTTTTTAAATGTTGCTCCGACTTCGTCTGTTATATTTTTTAATATATTGTTAAACTCATCTTCAGATTTTTTATTATCAACATATTTAAATCTACCTATTTTTTCCCTAACCGGTAACTTTAACAATTCGTCAACTGATACACCATTTTCCACAGCCTGAGATGTTAAATTATAAAATTCAAGAACCAATTTCATCATTAAATACTGTTTTTTTATAGGTGTATAAGTATCTTCTTCATGGAATGCATTTTGATGCAAAAAGTCTTCTCTTATTGACCTTGCTGCTTCCAACTTTAATCTATCCTGAGCTGATAGAGCATCCATTCCAACTAACTTTACTATTTCTTCAAGTTCTGCTTCTTCTTGAAGAAGTTTCATTATTTGGCTTCTCTTTTGCATGAATGAAGAATCTACATTCTCATTGAACCAATTTGATAAGGTATCTACATACAAAGAATAGCTGTTAAGCCAGTTAATAGCTGGAAAATGTCTTCTATATGCTAATGATGAATCCAGTCCCCAGAATACTTTTACTATTCTTAAAGTAGCTTGTGAAACTGGTTCTGAGATATCTCCACCCGGAGGTGATACTGCTCCTATAACAGATAAAGCACCTTCTCTTGGTTCACTGCCTAAAGACATTACTCTTCCAGCTCTTTCATAAAACTGTGCTAATCTACTTCCCAAATAAGCAGGATAACCTTCCTCACCCGGCATTTCTTGGAGACGTCCAGACATTTCCCTTAAAGCCTCTGCCCAACGTGATGTTGAATCTGCCATAAGAGCAACTGAGTAACCCATATCTCTAAAATACTCTGCTATAGTTATACCTGTATATATTGACGCTTCTCTAGCTGCAACTGGCATATCTGAAGTATTGGCAATAAGAACTGTACGTTTCATTAACGAATGTCCTGTTTTTGGGTCAATAAGTTCTGGAAATTCATTTAATACATCAGTCATTTCATTTCCTCGTTCACCGCAACCTATATATACAACTATATCTGCATCAGCCCACTTTGCTAACTGATGTTGTACTACTGTTTTTCCACTACCAAATGGTCCCGGAACTGAAGCCACTCCACCTTTAGCGATTGGGAATAAAGTATCTATAACACGTTGCCCTGTAATAAGTGGCATATTAGGTGATAATTTTTTCTTATATGGTCTTCCAATACGAACTGGCCATTTTTGCAAAAGAGTTAGTTCTTTATCGCCCTTATCTGTTTTTACTACAGCTATAACTTCATCAACCGAATACTTACCCTCTTTTATAGACTTAACCACACCATTTATTCCATTAGGAACCATAATTTTGTGATTAACTAGTTCTGTTTCTAAAACATTTCCAATGATATCTCCGCCATCAACTTTATCTCCTACATCAACGCAAGGAATAAAATTCCACTTAATATCTCTTTTTAAGGCCGGAACTTCCACTCCTCTTTTCAAGTTATTACCTGAAACCCTCATAATGTCATCTAGTGGACGTTGTATGCCGTCAAAAATGCTTCCAATAAGGCCTGGACCTAATTCAACGCTAAGCTGTTCACCAGTTGATTCTACAGGTGAGCCAGGACCCAACCCTGAGGTTTCTTCATATACTTGAATTGAAGCTTTATCTCCATGCATTTCTATTATCTCGCCAATTAAACGTTGTTCACTAACTCTTACAACGTCAAACATATTAGCATCTTTCATGCCTTCTGCTATAACAAGAGGTCCTGCAACTTTTTTTATAATACCTCTACTCATTTTTTCACCTGCTTAACTATTTAGTCTTTGTAAATTAAAGATTTATGAAAATAAAATATCAGTTCCTACTGCCTTTTCAACCGATTTCTTTACATTTTTCATACCTATTCCTGTATTTCCAAAAAGTCCCGGAATGGGTATTACTGACACCATATTATCTGAAGTTAATTCTGAAATTTCTTCATAAATTTCATGTGCTATTGATTCTGTTAAATAAATAACAGCAACATTTTCATTAATTAATTTTTTTATTATGTTTTTAGCTTCATTATTTTCATTTACCGGAAATACTTCCATTCCCAATGTAGCAAAACCATATATGCTATCTCTGTCTCCAACTACTGCTATTCTATACATACATCATCCTTAGCCTCTCTTTTATTAAGTTATCGTCTATATGATGTAATTTACCTGAAAGTATTATTCTAACTACCTTTAGTTCATTTTCGCGAGCTAAAACATATGCCGCAATTGGACCAATTGAAAAAGAATTATACTTTTCCTGTTTTATAAGTTCAATAATCTTATTGTCTCTCCAAAATTCAAACTTTTGAATAGATTCTCTTAAAAACGTGACTGAATCAGAATACTTTGTAAATTCAAGATATTCACATATAGCATCTATACTTTTAGATGCTGCTAAAGCTAATTTTTCTATGTCTAAGGTATTACATTTAGCCATAGCCATTTTTAAAAATTGAATATTTTTTTTCATCATTTGACTACGTATTGCCACTTTTATGTTGGTACTAGCAACATATAGCTCAGAATATTCCTTTATCAAATTACTAGTAGAATTTTCTCCTTGATTTTTTATTGTATCCAATAAAGCTTTATCTATAATAATATCACAAAGTTGACCATCCCCAGTATGCAATAACTTATCAAAAGCTGTACGTGCAACTTCTTGCATTTCCAGTGGCAAAGCTTTAAAATCATTATTCTTAACACAAGAAATAATTACTTCAGGAGAAATTGTTCCACCAAAAGCAAACAAATCATCTGATATAGACTCAGTAATATAGCCTTTTATTGCAGCTTTGAGATTATGATAATCAACAGGATACTTAAAAACATTAAATAAAGACTCCTCCTTTACCAATTCCGATACTAAATTCCAAGTTTTATTTTCTTCTTTTTTTAAAATCAACTGGTAATCTTTCTCATCTGATATATCAGTGTCGTCTCCCCATCCTTTATCCTTTAAAACATTAAGGCAATCTTCATAACTTTCACATGACATTAGCCTATTTATATCTTGTTCTGAAAGTAAAGACAGTTCTTTTGCCCGTACACGTGCCACAGCATAAGTATATTGTTCTTTCATAAAAAATACTCCTTTCTGCTTTTTAGCACTTTTAGAACAAAAGTTCATTTACTTTATCAGATAACAGGTCATGCTCACTATCAAATAATGCATCAAATGAACAATTTTCCTCTATATCTCCATAAGACAAAATAAAACCACCATTAATATCACGTGTTACTTCAGATATCTTAATATCTCCACCAATTGATTTTGATAAACTTGAAATACTTGTTTTAAAATTTTGTGAAACTCTATTAAGATCAATCTTAGAAAATATTAACTCTGCTTTTCGTGGTTGTATATATTTTTTACATAGTTTTAATATAAATTCAAAATATTCATCATCAGGTAAATTTCTTAATGTATTTTTGGCCTCATCTATCATGTAATCTATTTGTTCTCTTTTAGCCCTTAAAAGCATTTCTCTCCTTTGTAATTCCATTTGAGAATCTGCTCTTTTTAAAATGCGGTTTGATTTATCTTCTGCATTTTTTATAATCAAACTTGTTTCATTTTCAGCTATAGTTTCAGCTTTAGATTTTATTATTTTAGCTTCTTCTTCAGCTTTATTTATTATGGCAGCTGATACCAATTCAGTTTCTTTATCTATACTTTTTACTATATTTTCTATCCCTGTCATATATAAAATCTCCTAACACGTAAAATTAGGTTATATATTTATTTTAGGAATATTTAATATTGAAAGCACTGATACCAATAGTGCTAAAATTGCATATGTTTCAACCATTGCTGGAAAAATCATTGCTTTACCCATTTGCTCCGGTCTTTTTGCTACAGTACTTATACCTGCAACAGCTGCTCTTGCCTGACGAATAGCAGACCATAAACCTACAAATCCCATAGGTAAACATGATACTAAATATAATAATCCTTGACCTAAAGACACATCTGAAGAGCCGCCTAAAATACCAATTTGTATTAAAGTTAAAACTGCAACTAAAAGACCATATATTCCTTGTGTACCTGGTAATAATTGAAGCAATAACACTTTACCAAATTTCCCCGGATCTTCTGTAACTACACCTGCTGCTGCTTCTCCTGCCATTCCTACACCTATTGCTGAACCAATACCTGCTAAAAGTGAGGATAAAGCTGCTCCTAATAATGCTAATACAATACCTAAATTATTCATTGTTAATGTCCTCCTTGACTTTATAATATTTTGTATTTACAAAAAACGGTGCGAATTTTCTTCCTCCGCCTTCATAAAACTTACTAAAGAATTCTACAAATTGCAACCTATTTGTGTGTACATATGCACCTAAAAGATTTATTGCAATATTCATTGTATGTCCAACTAAAAAAACACATACAAACAAAATAATTCCTATTATTCCGTTACCGGCCATCGTTCCCATTTTATTAAATACCTGAGCTATAACTCCCGTAGCTAAACCTAAAGCTAATAGTCTTGAATATGATAATATATCACTTAAATAGCCAGTTACTCCATAGAGACCGTACAGTCCTTTTAATAGCCTTTTAAATGGACTTTTAGATTCTCGTCCTGCCGTTAAAACAATTAAAATTGCTCCTAGTCCTGCACATATTAGTCCTATTTCACCTACAATTGGAGATAAAATAAATTTTAGAACAAGCATTTCAACAATCATTGGCATAGACAGCATATATATAATTAAGCCTCCGACAAGTAAATACCAGGAAATTACATCATACAAAGCATCCTTATAATTTTTATTTAATATTAATTCATAAAGCTGCATAAAAAGACCTGTAAAAAGGTGTATTATTCCAAGTCCAAATGAAAATGCCAACATTCTCATAGGTTCATTTAGTGGCACAAACCATAAAGCAGGAATAGTTAAATGTGTATTAAAAAATGTACTTGATATTACATCTACTGCATCTCCAAAATAGCTTCCAAACAATATTCCCCAAAATGTGGTAGATATCCCACAATACAAAAACATTTTCATTGCTTTTTTAAGACCTAATTTTATATTTTTATACTTTAAAAGGACAAAACTACAAACAGCAACAATTATAGCGCCATAAGCCGCATCAGACAACATCATGCCAAATAATACATAGTAAAAAACTGCCATTACTGATGTTGGATCAACTTCTCCCTTACCTGGTAAACTATAACTTTCTAAAACACTTTCAACAGGTGAAGAAAACTTATTATTTTGTAATATTACAGGTACATTATCTTCTTCACTTATATCAGAAAAATCAATAGCTATATCAAATTTATTAATTAAAATTGATTCTAGTTTTTTTGAATCTCTTTTAGAAATATATCCATTTAAAAAAAATACATTTTTAGTATAAATTAATTTTGAAATAACCTCATATTTTTGAGAACGCATTTCATGATAATCTATCATAAATTTAATTGCATTTCGCTGACCTTTATAACTTTTTATTTCTTTTTCATTTTTTTCTATTTCTTTTTCAAGTTTTTTAATACTTTCCAATAAATCCTCAGATTTTTTATTTGGAATTTCATCTACAGAAAAAGATGGCCACGAAAAACCTTTTTCTCTTAAAAATGCTTCTATTTCTTGTTTTATTTCATTATGACATAAAACAAAAATACAACTTTGCTCTGGACTTTGACTTACCACTTCTACATCATATCTATTTTCATCTAGAAACTTTTCAGCAAACATTTTCTTAATTTCTAATTCATTAATATCAAACGGCAAAGTTCCAATAAAAGCTTTTGTTTTTTTTGTACCGTTAAAATCCATAGAAATATCAAGGTTTTTCCACACCGAAAGTGATTCTATTTGTGTTTTCATGCGAAGTATTTCTGCTTTTTTATCATTAATAGCTTTATATATACGAACAATTTCATATGCTACGCGCATTATTTCCTCAGAATCATCTGCGAAAATATAATAATCATCCTTTGATATCTCTTTTTGACCACATATACTACTTAGAAATTCTTTTTCTTCTGGTTCATACTTTTCAAGTATTTCTAATGCATTTTGAGCAGTTGCTTTATTTTTATCAAAAATTGACCTCATATTAAACGTATCAATTTTTTCTAAGCCATACTCACTTTCTGTAATATCAGAAACTTCAACTGTTCCAATGCGCTGTAAAGTTTCAAGTATAGCTTTTCTATCTTTTTTTAATGCACATATATTCACTTTCTTCATTGAAAGCACAGCCATAACTACAAAACACCGCCTTTTTATCAGGTATTTTTAAGAAACAATTGTTTCAATTAATTCTTTTATAACTTTTTCTTTTTGCTGTAACGATATTTCTTTATATTTTTTTGCGTCTATTTCACATTGTTTTACATTTTTTTTCATATTTTCTTCTGCAGAACTTTTAGCAAGATTTATTATTAATTCTGCTTTAGCATTTGCTTCCTTTACTTTTAACTCCACTACATTTTCTGCTTCTTTATTAGCTTGTTCAATAATATCTTTTGCTTTTTTCTTTGACTTTTTTTGTTTTTCCTCTGCCATGCTTTCAACATTTTTTATTATGTTCACCATTTCAGATATCAAAACTCATACCACCTTTATTATATAAATTAATCACAGTAACAGCCTCTATTTGAATCAGCTGAAACAATATAAATCCCACATTTATTTATCCCTGTTGAATTTGTTTTTTTATCGCAGTGTAAACTTAAATCTCCACCTATTTTTAATGAATTGCAAAAGTTTGTCCTGTTACAGCAAGAATTATTTTTTTTAAAGTAATGACAATTCTTCATATCTGTACAATGTTTTATAGCATTATTTTCTGAAATAAGTTTTGATATTCTTCCCCCTGCACAGTACTCTCCGTTTGAAACTAATAAATGTGAACAAGGTATCTTATTCAAAACCATACTTTGGTAACTATCCGTTCCATGATGTGGAACTTTTATTATATTATAGAACTTAAATAGTTCATTTTCAAGTGAATCTAATATTTTAGGAGTAACATCTCCAGTCATTATTATATCATTACAGTTTGTCAAATTTTGTTTATCGTTTTGAAAAACTACACTTGTCGCATTTTGTTCCATACTGTAAGTCATATTTACATATTCACTGTTGAGAAATTTTATTATTTCTCTTGTTGCGTTTAATTCTTTTATTTCATTTGAAAGTTCATTTAATTTTATAACCAACGAATTTAATTTATAAATTGAATTTTTTACATAATCATTTTCCAAACTTTTATATTTAGCACACAATTCGCAACAATTAATATACTCATCACAAAATAATTTTTTCAAATAAAAAAATCTATTATCATAATTATTTTCATTTATACTTTCCATCATGTTATCAAGACTTTTTATAATTTCAATAAACTCTTTTGAAAATTCAAATTTTTTATAATTAGGATTTAAAATAGTATACTTTACCCCGGAAAATTCAAAAAAATCCCCTTTTTTTATTGGAAGTATTTGTGCTGTTGAATTTTTTCTCAAAAAGTCAAAAATAAACAACGCACTAGTACTACTTCTTGCACTTGATTGTTGACGTATCATAAATACAAATAAATATATTGCCATTTCTAGAAGTAATGCTCTATTTTCATTATTTACACAAGGATATGGTATATAAATCTTATCAAAATAACTTTTTTCTTGTTTTAATATATATTTTAATCCACAAATATGGTCTCTATGAAAATGAGTCAGTAAAAAATTTTTTTGTGAAGCATCTTCATATCTCGGCATAATAATTTTCAGTACATAATCTTTAAATTTCATCCCGTTATATTTAATGTTTAAATTCATAGACCCACAGTCTATCATCATTACCTCATTTGACTTACCTTCAAATACTATACATTCTCCGTATCCAATATCATGGAGTTCTATAAATTTCATATAGCACCAAATAATCCTTATTTAATATTTATAAAATCATAAGATATTCCTTTAGAAAAATTTATATGCTCACTGGTACTTACTGGTTCAAGCAAAAATTGACCATTTATTTTCTCACCATTATTTTTATAAATTATTCCAATATCAAACGGTTGTCCATCTTTAAAATTACCTGTATATCTATGGTCATCGTACAATATAGTTCCTCTTCCTTGAGGTTTTCCTTCACACATTGGTCCTGAATATACCCCATAATTTAATTTTTTCTCTACCACAAAATCCGGACCGAACCTGAAATCATTATATCCTGCATCATTTAATCTATTGCATTCAGGTAATGGGGGCAAATCCTTAAAAAACACATCCATACGATTTACTATTTTATCTTCTGCAAATATTCCCTCTTTATCTTTTTCTGCATAAGAGGTAAATGTACAACCCATACCTGTCTTCTTATTATCTTTTATATTTCCGTAATATAAAAGATTCATACTAGGGTATTCATATTCTTTTACATAAACTAAATTATCATCTTCATATACACATTCTTTTATAACTTTATTTTTATATATTTCATTTATGCGCCCATATTTCTTTCCAAATTTAAATTCCCCTACATAGACAGGAGTCCCTGACTCAAACAACATTCCAAGGCCATTATAACAATCATCTTCAAAATAACCTGTGTACAAAATATTTCCAGAACAATATTCTGTTCCAAATCCACATTTTTTATTATTTTTAAATTCTCCCCAATAAACACATTCTTCATTTTTATAAAGACAACCTAATCCACTATATTCACCATCTTTAAAGCAACCTTCATAAACTTTTTTGCTATTTTGATAACAACTTCCTTTACCTTCATATTTACCTTCTTCAAAGTTACCTATGTATATAACTTCGCCATTTTTATCAAATTCCGATGCTATTCCTTTAACTACTCCATCAGAGAAAGAACCTTTGAGACTATGCCCATCTTCAGTATATAAAGTGCCTTCTCCAAAATAAGTTCCATTTTTAAAGTTTCCTTCATATAACTTTTTTAAATTAGAGTCATATTTTGTTGCAATTCCATTAGTAAATCCATTTTCAAAATTACCTTCTATTACAGAACCATTATCCATATATAATGTTCCTTTTCCGCTATATCTACCATTTAAAAAGCTTCCATTATATTTAACAGTACCATCCTTTTTATATTCTGTTCCTATCCCGTTAGCTTTTGCGTCCACTATTTCTCCATTATATAAAAGTTCTCCATCTTCAGTAAAAAGCGTTCCCTTTTCAGTTTTTAATCCATTTTTAAATTTATGAATTATAATTCTATTTTCAGCAGCCTTATAACTAACTGCAACTCCATTTTTCTCTCCATTTTCTATTTTTCCGGCATACAAAAGATTTCCTTTTTTATCAAACTCTGAAATCATATTTTGAGGTTGTCCATTTTCAAAAGAACGCACAATTATTCTATCATGTTCTTTATTAAAAGTTATACCTAAATCATTTTTTTTATCACATTTAAAATACCCTACATGTCCAACTAAGCCTGAACGATAATAAAAAACTCCAAATCCATCTTTTTTATCATTTATATAATCTCCGTCGTATGCAGTAACCCCATTTTCTGTAACCGTTATTCCTCTTCCATCTCTTAAGTCTGACTTCATCTCCCCAAAATAATAAAACTTTTCGCCATTCTCTGTTTTTATAATTTTTTTGCATTTTAGTTTATAAGATTCATCTATATTTTTTAAATCTGTAATTGTATTACAAATGTCTTTACCTACATTTTTATCATTCATTACATTTACACTTGCCTTGTTAAGCTTCTTATTATTATTTTCTAATTTTTTAATTTTTTCTATTTGTTCATTTGTACAATAACTTAAATTGCCTTTATTAGTTATACACAAACAAGTTGTAAGTTTATAATCAAAAGCATTTAAATCATAATGTGTCAAATCCATTTTAACCGGATAAACTTCATATGTATTTGCTTCATTTTTATCACTATTATATTCTGTAATTATCAATTTTGAATCTTTAGTTTGTAGTGTTAATATTTTTTTATGATTTTCTTTATCTGAAAAATAATCCACCTTATTAACATTATGGTTATTATCAAAATAAATAGCTTTTTTCATTTTATTTTCATTATAATAAATAATTTTATATGTTCCATCATTATTTATATAACTTTTCTCAAGCATTTTATCTGCCAACATTTTTTTCCATCTCATAGGTTTGTCTTTTTCTAAATCATAAGAATAATGATAAACTTTCCCTAGATATTCCCTGGTTATTTTATTTTTTTGTTTTTTTCCTGTATTAAAAAAATCTTGACGTATTTTGGACAATAAATCAAAATCATTTAAGTAATTTTCATACTTTGGACAAAAAATAGAATAATAAATTATATTTTCTAAAACATTCATAGTTTTATTATACTCCCATCATTTTACAATAAATCAACTATAATATTATCTTAAAAGAAAAATTTTTTCAAGGATTTTATTAATTATAAGAAATTATCAGAAAAATTTATAAAATATATGTTATAATATAATTACAAGTAAAAAAGGTAGGTTTAGTTATGGATATAGAGAAAGCTTTTTCATTTCAAACAGCGATCGTACATTTTGTTATAAATAAATTAATTCCTTCATTTTTAATTTTTTTAATAGGTTGGTTTTTAGCCGGATTTCTTACGAAAACAATAAAAAAAGCTATGACTAGGGCTCACATAGATGAAAGCATAATTTCCTTTTCTAACTCTGTTTTAAAAGTTGTTTTTAGAGGAGTAGTTTTACTTATTGTTGTATCATGTCTTGGTGTAAATATTTCATCAATTATTGCAACTCTTGGTGCAGCTCTTCTAACAGTAGGTTTAGCATTAAAAGATAATCTTTCTAATATTGCAAGTGGTACTATTATCATTATTAATAAACCATTTAAAATTGGAGATTTTCTTGAAACCAATAATATAAAAGGTACTGTTACAAAAATTGAAATGTTATTTACAACACTTTTAACTGCTGATAATAAAGAAATAGTTATTCCTAATTCAAAGCTTACTTCTAATTATATAATTAATTCGACTGTAAAAAAAATTCGCAGATTAGATATAACTGTTCCTATAAAAAATTCTACAAAGTTTTCTGATTTAAAACCGATAATTGATGCTATAATAAAAGAAAGTACTGACATTTTATCTGATCCAAAACCTAATATATTCTTAAATGGATTTGAACAAGATTATTTTAATTTATCAGTTGAAGTATGGTGTCACAATAAGGATTATAATAAACTGAAAAAATTGATTTCAGAAAAAATAAAAGACGAATTCGATAAAAATAATATAGATTTTTAAAGGAGGTATAAACTTGAAGTTTGATGCTTTTACCGCAGGGGTAAGTCTTGGCGGCCTACGAAGTAAAAATGATATAAAATTATTAATTTGTTATGTTTTATCCAGTATAAAACAACCTTTATCAAAAGATGATATTATTTCAGTTTTACAAGAAAACGACTTAGCTAATTACTTTGAAATAAATGATGCATTTTCTGATCTTATTGGAAACAATAACATCTGTCAATCCCCCGATAACCCTTCTTCTTACATAATTACTGAAACTGGAAAAATGATAGCTACTCAGCTCGATACAGCCTTACCTATATCTATAAGGGAAAAAGCATTATCTGCAGCTATAAATCTTCTTGCCAAGATAAAAAGGGAAAATGAAAACACTGTAACAATAAAAGAAGAGAAAAATGGGTACAGTGTAACTTGTAATGTATCCGGAGGAACTGACATGGATTTATTGACTATAAATCTTTTTGTCCCAGATAAAAAGCAAGCAGAGCTTGTCAAAAGAAACTTTCAACATAATCCAGATTTAATTTATTCTTGTACGCTTGCATTAATGACAAATAATTCAGACCTTATTAAAAGTGCTCTGCTTTCACTAAAAAACGAAGACTAATATAAATAATTAAAACAACAAAAAGGATGGCATCGACCTAATTTAGGTCGATGCCATCCTTTTTGTTACCCATTTTAAGTAAAAATAGGTAACGTTAAATTAACTTTATTGTTCTTGAGAAAATACAAACTGTTTTTTATTATAATCACATTTTACTTTTTTATCTGATTTTATAGTTCCCCTTAATATCTCTTCTGATAGTTTATCTTCTATTTTTGACTGAATAGCTCTTCTTAATGGTCTAGCTCCATACACAGGGTCAAATCCCGCATCTGCTATAGCACTTATTGCCTTATCTGTAAATTCTATATCAATATTAAGCGTTTTTGACCTTTGTTTTAAATCCTTTAACATATTCTTAGCTATTAATTTTATATCCTCTTTAGTTAACTTATTAAATACAATTATATCATCAACACGATTTAAAAATTCTGGCTTAAATACCTTTTTAAGCTCAACCATAACTGTTTCTTTTAGTCGTTCGTTATCATTTGTATTTTTTTCATCAGCTGCAAAACCTAACATAGCTTGTTTTTCTGTAATAAGTCTTGCACCTACATTTGATGTCATTATAATAACAGTATTTCTAAAATTGACCTTTCTTCCTTGTGAATCCGTTAACTGCCCATCTTCTAATATTTGAAGTAACATATTAAATACGTCCGGATGTGCTTTTTCTATTTCGTCAAAAAGTACTACAGAATATGGTTTTCTTCTTACTTTTTCTGTCAATTGACCTCCTTCATCATAGCCAACATATCCTGGAGGTGAACCAATGAGTTTAGACACCGTATGTTTTTCCATATACTCTGACATATCTAATCTAATCATAGCATTTTCGTCCCCAAACATAGCCTGTGCTAATGCTTTGCAAAGTTCTGTTTTTCCGACTCCCGTTGGTCCTAAAAATATAAATGAACCTATTGGGCGTTTCGGATCTTTTAACCCCACTCTGCCTCTTCTTATTGCTTTTGACACTTGTTCTACAGCCTCATTTTGTCCAATTATCCTTTCATGCAATATATTTTCCATATTAAGAAGTCTTTCACTTTCAGCTTGAGTAAGCTGGACAACCGGTATTCCACTCCAATTTGAAACTATATACGCTATATCTTCAGCTGTAACTTCTCCATTTGCTTTTTCATGTTTATCTTGCCATAACTTTTTCTTTTCATCTAAAGATTTTCTAATTGATTTTTCTTCATCTCTTAATTTTGCAGCTCTTTCAAAGTTTTGCTCATTTATTGCTGCTGACTTTTCTTTATCTAAATCTTTAATTTTCTTTTCAAGTTCTTGCAAATCTTCTGGAGCTGTATATGCTCTAAGTCTTACCCTTGATGCTGCTTCATCAATTAAATCTATAGCTTTATCTGGTAAATATCTGTCTGCTATATATCTTGATGACAAATTAACAGCTTCATTTATTGCTTCATCTGTAATTTTAACCTTATGGTGAGCTTCATATCTATCTCTTAATCCTTTTAATATTAATACAGTTTCCTCTTCTGTAGGTTCTCCAACTGTAACAGGTTGAAATCTTCTCTCAAGTGCTGCATCTTTTTCAATATATTTTCTATATTCTTTTATAGTAGTTGCACCTATAACTTGAAAGTCTCCTCTTGCAAGGCTCGGTTTTAATATGTTTGCCGCATCTGCAGAACCTTCTGCTGAACCGGCTCCAACTATCGTATGAAGTTCATCTATAAACAAAATTATGTTTCCAGATTTTTTTATTTCTTCAACTGCGCTTTTTATTCTGTCTTCAAAATCTCCACGATATTTAGTTCCTGCTATCATTCCGGTTAAATCAAGCGAAATAACTCTTTTTCCTTTTAAAAGTTCCGGTACATCTCCTGAAGCTATTTTTAAAGCCAAACCCTCTGCTACTGCAGTCTTTCCAACACCCGGTTCTCCTATTAAACATGGGTTATTTTTTGTCCTTCTGGAAAGAATTTGTATAACTCTCTCTATTTCATTTTGTCGACCAATTACCGGATCTATAGAGCCATTTTGTGCTAATTGCGTTAAATCTCTGCCAAATTGCTCTAAAGTTTTAGTTTTACCTTTATTTGTTACTCCTTGATTCATCCCCATTCCACCTGAAAAGGAATCACTCATACCATATATTCTATCGTTAGATGTTGTATCGCCAAAATTTTCACTTATTTTTTCAATTATACTTCTTGTATTGGTTCCTAATTCATTTAAAAATCTCACCGCATAACTATCTGATTCTCCTATTAGTGCCAATAACAGATGTTCTGTTCCTACATAATTATGTCCTAAACTAGCTGCCTGCATAACCGAATTTTGCAGTACTCTTTTAGTTCTTGGTGTAAAATCCGAAGTACTAAGAGAACTTTTTGCTCCTACTCCTATTTCATTTTTAAGCAATGTTTCAAGGTCATCTGCATAAATTCCCAGTTCATCAAGTATAATTGATGAAACACCACTACCTTCTTTTAATAGTCCTAATAATATGTGTTCACTACCTATATAAGTGTGACCCATATCTTCTGCACTTGTAATTGCCAAATTAAGTGCATTATTTGCTTTTTCTGTAAAACCATTAAATCTATACATAAATATCTGCCTTTCCTTAAATTAAAATATTTTTGCACCTTTCAAAAATTCATTAGATATCTTGGCTCTTTTTTGATCTCTCTGCATTGAATTTAATTCTTCACCTGCTTCTTTCATCATAACATAAGGTTGCGACTTAATTATAAGTTCGTTAATTTTGTCATATGATATTTCTCTAATTAAACCTATTGATAATCCAAAACGTATATTTGATATCAATCTCATAAACTCGTCATTATTTAAAACTTTAGCTGTTTTTAAAATACCTAAAGACCTACAAATTTCATCTGTAATTTGTATATTTTTGGATAATTCTTTTCTGCAATTTTTTTCTTGCTCTATTATTTGAATAGTTATATCATTAAGGTTTTTAATTGCAGTCTTTTCTGATATTCCTAACGTTACTTGATTTGAAATTTGATAAATGTCACCCTTAGGTTCTGTTCCTTCTCCATATATACCTCTAATTGTTAGACCTAATTTTATAAGATTTGACGCAATCTTATCAATCATTCCACATCTTCTAAGTGCTGGAAGATGAAGCATAACTGATGCCCTCATCCCTGTTCCTAAATTTGTTGGACATTGCGTCAAGTAACCTAACTGAGAATTAAACGCAAATCTTAATATCTCATCAAGTTTAGTTTCAATATTATCTGCTATGTCGTAAGTGCTATTTAGGTCTAAACCTTCTTTCATTACTTGTAACCTAATATGATCTTCTTCATTAACCATTATACTAACATTATTGTCTGATGATAAAAAGAATGCTTTGCAATCACTTGTCTTTACGAATTCTGGACTTACTAAATGGCATTCCATTAAGCTTCTTAAATCTATTTTACTCATATTTTGAGTATTTAAATACTCAAAATTATAAATATTAAAAAATTCATTAGATAGAGCACTTTTTATATCTTTAATAACATTACTTTTCATATTTGAATTTAGTCTATATGGAAAAGGATATTTTTCTATATTTCTCGCTAACCTTATTCTTGTACTAATAACAACATCACTTTGTTCTCCTGATTTTTCATACCACTTATTCATTTTCAAAGTTCTCCTTTGATTTTAAATCTTTAATTTCATCTCTTATTTTAGCAGCCTTTTCAAAATCTTGATCATTTATTGCTACTTTCATTTCTTCTTCTAAATCTTGAACTTTATTCTTTAGTATATTTTCTTTCCCTGCTACAAATGCAAATTTTCCTGAATGTTTAGTATTACCATGAATACGTTTTATAGACGGCATAAGTTCGTCAAAAAATGTATCATAGCATCTTGCACAACCAACTTTACCTGTACTTGAAATATCCATAAACGATGTTCCGCAAAAATCACATCGTTTATTATCTAATTGTGCAAAATGCGATTGATTATTTTCAAAAAAACTTCCAAGGAAATTATTAAAATCAAAATTAAAGTCACTAAACATATCTGTATATCCTAACTTTGCAGCACATTGATCACAAAGTTTATACTCTGTTAACTTTCCGTTTATTATTTTCTTTATGTGTGTATTAGCCTCTCGTTTTCCACATGATTGACATAACATATATATTCCTCCTTTATATTTGTGTCAGCAACATATTTTTTAAAATTGATGCTCTCAATAATCCTCTAAAATTTACAGGAATATCAGAATACACTCTATCAGATAAAGCACTTAACATCAATTGACTCATTTCAATAGAGATAATATCTCTATTTACTAGACTTTCAATAATTAATTCAGCCGACATCGCATCAATTTGTGAACCTATCGCATTTATTATATTCATAATGGCTGTACTTTTTTCGGTTTTTATGCAAGTAATTTTTATATAGCCTCCTCCACCTCTTCTACTCTCTACTTGATATCCATGCTCAGGAGTAAATCTGGAAGTTATTACATAATTTATTTGACTTGGAACACATCCCATAATATTCGCTAATTCATTTCTTTTTATTTGTATTTCTCCATGCGATTGTTCTAGCAATTCCATAATATATCTTGCTACTTCATCACTTATTCTCAATCTTATCCGCCTTTCCTCTTTATTGACTTTGACTTTCTTTGACCTTAATTGTTATTATAAATTCAAGGTCAAAAAAGGTCAAACTTCATAAAAGGTTCTCTATTTTATTTTTATTAATTTATCTTGTGTTTTCTTTATTTTTCTCACTATTTTTAATTATTTCTTAATTTTTTAATAATTTATTGTTTTTTATAAGAATTTATTGTAACCTTCATATCATCATTTTCGTATTATAATATTGAAATAACTTAAAGGAGGAAAACATTATGTGTAATAACGGTTTTGGTAACGGGGGTTGCTCTTGGATTATAATATTAATATTAATTCTTTGCTGCTGCTGTGGAAATAACAACGACTGTGGTTGCAACAACGGTTGCGGCTGCTAATTTAAAACATTCAAAAAAAACAAGAGCACTCCCTTTTTGGGGGTGCTTCTTTTTATAACTTACATTCTGTCATCAGCTAAAAAATGCCTTTTTATTGAATTAATTTTATATTTTTTTTCGTTATCGTATAAACAGGTAACTGCCGATGAAATTACTGCTATTATTTTAGGATCAATAGCATCATTTTCAATTTTTTTGTATTTTTCTTCTTGCTTTATAAGCTGTTTATCAAAAAAAATCTTTGAATTATCATTATCTTTCAACTTTGATATTTTTTTTCTTACATTGCCTTTGAATATAATTAATGTTAAAACAGCTATAAAAAGTAGTCCTAAAGAAACATTCACAATCTCCATAAAATACCTCTTTAATACTTTTATTTTATATTGATTATAACATTTAAATGTAAAATTTAAAAGCAAAAGTTTTTAATTACCAATTAAAAACTTTGAAAACATATCTGCTTCTTTTTCAAGCTTTTCAATATAATCGGGCTTGCTTTCTTCATAATTAATCGAATTAACATTGTTATGTAATAAAGCATGCCCCAACTCATGGGCACATATTAATTTTCTTTTTGGTAAAGATAACTTTTTATTAATCAATATAGAACTAGTTACTTTCGAATTTAGAAAGAAGCCATCAACTTTATCTGGTAAATCTACAAATAATATTTGTATATTCATCTTTTCACATAACTCAAATGGAGATCGTGTCCCATATTTTTTTGTTAAATTACGAACAAAATTATCTATACTTATGCCTCCCAATCCATTGATTTATTTAATTTTTACTCATCCTTTTCTATCTTTCTACTTGCCACAGCAACTGCTGTTGCTACTTTTATTGCTTCAACTATTTTTTCTTTGTCTTTTTGAGTAATTGGTTTTCCATGAAACATCAAACCTTTTTGTGATCTTAATGTATATGTTATTTCGTCTATAAAATCGTCAACTGATTTTTCATCATTTTCATTTTGTACATTAACTCCAAGAAGGTAATCTGTACTGACATTGCATAATGAGCAAATTTTTTTTAGCATATTGCTATCAGGAGTTCTTCTTCCCTGTTCATACATTCCAACAGTTGAAGAAGATATCCCAAGTTTATCTGCCATTTGAGCTTGTGTCATTCCATAAGATTTTCTTAACTTTTTAAAATTATCACTAAACATATTTTATCTCCTTTTAATATTATAAAAAGATTATAGCATACACATTTCGTGTTCGCAAGACACTAAATAAATAAAAATTTTATATTAATTTATTTTTCTATTTACAATAAATTAATAATTAAATTTCTTAACATATAATTGACTTTTTAGTTGCTAAGTGCTAATATTTATTACAGACATTTACATTTTTAACTCGAACCGCATTTTTAAATTAATTCAAGCAATTACATATTAATACTATTTTGTACACATTAAGTGTAGATGATTGGAGAGTAAATATGACTTACAAACAATTATACGCACAATATTTTCTTCAGTATAAAAACATCTCAAAATATGTAAAACTACTAAAAAAACAACTAAAAACAATCGATTTAAAAAATGAAAGAGAGGTAAAAAGAAGAGTTTCGATACTTTACTCAATTTGTCTTGACTTAAAACACACCAGCGAATATATAAAACTTTGTGAAAGAAGAGATTTAAAAGATGAATAATAAACTATCATTAACAGAATTTACAGAATCCATTGCAGGAATGATGGCATATAATAAAAACATGCAATATACTAACGAAAAAGAATATAATCAACTACTTAAAATTTTATCGAAAATAGTAGCTGGAGAACTTACTCATAGACAACAGCAATGCATAATTATGAGATATTATAAAAACTTAACTGTAACAGAAATCGCTTCTCAACTCGGTATTGGAAAATCTACTGCCTCACGACACATAAAAAAAGCTCGTCTTCGCCTCTATAAGCTCTTGGATTATTACATATTATCAAAATAAAAAAAAAAAAGCCCATAGACATTTTAGTCTCTGGGCCTTTTTTATAAATATCTTTCTCCTGTATCTGGAAAAATAACAATTATATTCTTATTAGTAACTTTTTGCTTATTTATTAATTTCTCTGCTGCACAAAGAGCTGCTCCAGAAGAAATTCCTACTAATAATCCTTCTATTTTAGCTATATCATCAACTGTTTTAAGCGCCTCTTGTGTGCTTACTGATATAACATCATCTACAACTTTTAAATTTAAATTTAAAGGTATAAAACCTGCTCCAATCCCTTGTATACCATGTTTATTTGCTTTTTTTCCTTGTATAACTGAAGATTCCTCAGGTTCAACCGCAATAATCTTTATATCTTTATCATATTTTTTTAGGCTTTTTCCTATTCCACTTATAGTTCCGCCAGTTCCTACTCCTGCTATAAAAAAGTCTATCTTATCATTCATATCATTTAATATTTCCATTGCAGTTGTTTTTTCATGAATATATGGATTAACCGGATTTACAAATTGCCTTGGCATAAATGTATTTTTATTTTCTTTAAAAATAGCTTCTGCTTTTTTTATAGCTCCTAACATTCCTGATTTTGCTGGTGTTAAAAAAATTTCAGCACCCAATTTTTTTAAAATTTTTGTTCTTTGTTCACTCATATTTTCCGGCATAGTTAAAATTAACCTATAACCTTTACTCGCACATATTCCAGCTAATCCTATTCCTGTATTTCCACTTGTAGGCTCTACTATAATTGTATTTTTATCTATAAGTTTATTTTTTTCTGCATCTTCTATCATAGCAAGTGCAACTCTGTCCTTTATACTGCTCAGGGGATTATAAAATTCTAATTTTGCAAAAATATTATTATTAATATTTTTTATATTAACATAATTTTTTAAATTCATTATTGGTGTATGACCAATTAATTCCGATATATTATTATATAATTTTCTCATCTACTCACTTCCTAATTTATTTTTAGTTAAACTTAAAAGTGCAAGTTGATCTCCTATAACAGTAAATAAAGCTGCCAAAATATCCAGCGTTTCACCATTAACATCTCTAGCTATCTCAGATGCTATAATTCCTCCTATCGTTATAAGTTTTTCCCCGTAACAATTATTCACATAATCACCTCTTATACTTACCTCTTTAAATTTCCTTTATAAAATTAAAAATTAACATTTATCTGCTTTTTTACTTTATACTTTTCCCTTTTTAGGTCATAGTTGCAAATTAGAATTAACTGAGGTATACTTATAATGTTTGAAACCTAGAAAGGACGTATTATTTATGAAAATTGCTCTATTTTCCGATACATATTTACCAGAAATAAATGGAGTAGCTATTCATGTCGCTGCTTTAAAAGAAGGCCTTGAAAATTTAGGCCATGAAGTTTTAGTTGTAACAACTACCCCCAAAAATAATGAAATTAAAGAAAGCAATGGCGTTCTGCACTGTCCAAGTATAAAATTAAAAAGAATATATGGGTATGGTCTTTCAATGCCTATTAATATGAAACAGTATAATATTATTAAAAAGTTTAATCCTGATATAATTCATATTCATACTGAATTTGGAATCGGTCTCTTTGGAATCTTAGTCTCAAAAATGTTAAAACGTCCTGTTGTTTATACTCTACATACAATATATGATGATTATGTATATTATGTTGTTCCTAAACCACTTGTTAAAACAGGTCAAAGAGTATTTTATAAGTACATACGATTACTCTATAAAAGAGCCACTGTCATAACCGGTCCTTCTCCCAAAAGCCATGAATATTTAATGAGCGCAGGATTACACAGAAATGTTGAGGTTATTCCTAACCCTGTAGATGTGGATAAATTCTCCATTGACAATGTATCCTTTAACGAAATTGAGGCTATTAAAAGACAATATAATATTCCTTCCAATGCTTTTGTCGGATGTATTGTTTCTCGAGTAGGAAAAGAAAAAAGTATTGATGTATTACTTGATTACATTGCAAAATACTCAAAAATAAATCAAAACTTTAAATTTTTGATAGTAGGCGATGGCCCTGCTAAAGATTCTCTTAAACTACAAGCTAAAAAACTCGGAATAGAAGATGTCGTAATATTTACAGGAAAAATTCCAAATAATAAATTATTACCATACTACGCTGCATGCGATGTATTTATAACCGCTTCTTTATCCGATACTAACTCCATTTCCATGTTGGAAGCTATGTCTATGGGTTTACCAATAATACAGCGTGACGACCCTATAAATAAAGGTCAAGTTGTTGAAAATGTTAATGGATTTATATTCAATGATATCGACACTTTTATTAATAAAATGAATTTTGTATATAATATGAATAGTACTGAACGTTCTAAACTCCAAAAAAGTGTCCGAAACAGTGTTATTGCAAGTAATACAAGAAATGGCACTGCGAAAAAAGTTGTTGATGTTTATAATCGAGCAATACGTATATTTAAATAATAAGTACTCCATTTATTTTAATTAAAATTTTGAGGGTGATAACTTGAATAAGAAAAAATCATTAAAAAATTTTTTGATTGTCCTAATCTTGATTACTGTTGTTACTATAATTTTAATTTTTATTGGAAACTATTTCTTTAATTTTGCTTTAGTCAGAAATGATAACGGCGTTTCTGCTTCAAATCGTAATATTCCAACCTCCACTGCCGAATCTGTACAATGTATTATAAATAATAATCATCAAATTCAGAATGAAAAAACTAATTTTTTTATTAACTCTTCAAATCAAAAAGAAATTTCTTTAATTTCAGATGATAATTTATCATTACAAGCTACTGAATTTATAAATAATAACTCACATAAATTTGCTATCCTAGTGCATGGATATACTCAAGATAAAAAAGATGTTTTTGATTTAGCTTCTCATTATTATGAAAATGGATATACTGTCATTACACCTGATTTACGTGCACATGGCCAAAGTGATGGAAAATATATCGGAATGGGCTGGCTTGATAAAAATGATATTTTAAAATGGATATCATTTGTTATAAAAGATGATTCTGAAGCTCAAATTGTACTTCATGGTGTATCTATGGGCGCTGCAACAGTTATGATGACAAGTGGCGAAAATTTACCTCAAAACGTATGTGCAATTATCGAAGACTGTGGTTATACAGATGTATCAGCTGTATTTTCATCTGAACTGTATAAAAGATTTAAGCTCCCTTCATTTCCTATAATAAACTGTGCAAGTTTAGTCTCAAAAATAAGAGCTGGATACGATTTTTCAGAAGCGTCTTGTATTAATCAAGTGAAAAAGTCTACAACTCCAATTTTATTTATTCACGGAACCGATGACAACTTCATACCTGTGGATATGTGTCATCAGGTATATGATGCTGCAACTTGCAAAAAAGAAAAACTTATTATAACCGGAGCGGGGCATACACAATGTAGGTTTGTCGAACCGGATACCTATTATAGCACTGTATTTAATTTTATAAATAATGTTAAATAAATATTTTTATAAATGTATTAATAAAAGCACACATGAAAATGTGTGTTTTTATTTTTTTGTCATAATACAAGCTTTCCTCTTAATAAATTTATATATAAATATTTTTTAAGGAGGAAATGACTTGAAACTAAAAAAACTACTTTGTTCTATTTTAACTCTACTAATCGTTTTACCCTTATCCCCTAAAATTACCTTTGCTATAGATGTTGAAAAAATAGATAAAAACTGTTGTTGTAACAATTATGACGCAAAAGAAGTTACAGATTATAATAGTCAAAATGTATTTACAAATGAAATCAATAAAGACGTTGATTATACTTATAACAAAGAAAATGATGGTCGTATATGGGTAGATAAATCTGTAACCACTGATAATAATTTTAATTTTAATTGTGGTAACATTGATACAGGTGCTTTTGATGTAATATTATCTGCAATAGGGCAAGACTTTAATTTGTCGACTATAGAAAAACAAAATATTGACGTTGCTTTTATTGTAGACACTTCAAGCAGTATGTTAAATGAAACTTCTGATACTAATAAATCATTAAAAGCAGAAGTAACTGTAAATTCGCTTAATACAGCACTCAACTATATAATGCAAGACAAAAATAACAGAGCCGGCATCGTTACTTTTGGTGGTGAAAATGTTGGTGACTTTAAAACATTAATGTCAATTGACCACTATCAAGCTGACCCTAAAACTAAATCTTTTGTTGAGTTAAAGGATAAAAAATCAATTCATAGACTTGTAAATGATAAAAATAATAAAATAGATTCCGTAAATTTCGGTGGTACAACTAACTTTCAAAAGGGTATTTATGGAGCCTATAAACTGTTAAAAGAGTCTTCTAAAACTGCTAATGGAAATATTCCTATTGTTATATTTTTAACAGACGGTGTCCCAATTTGGTATACTGTAAATTACAAAGATGAAGGTGTTATGGATTCAGATGTAGCATCTGATATGCTTTGGCAAAATGCTTCACTAAAAGACAGTGATGGCAATAACTCTGCCGGTGCACAATCTACCACTCCATTAGCATCTTATTACTCTATACTCACCGCACAACATTATAAAGATAAAATTTCAAAATTATATAATAAAAATACTTATTTTTCTACAATAGGTATGCTTGACAAAGCTACTGTTGAGAAAAAAACTGAACTCTACATTAATACATTATTAAATCCAAGCAAAAGTAACTTATTAAAGTGTAAAGATAATACATCTGAATTATTTTTTGAACATGTAGATGATAAAGCTCCTATTAATCCCGGGACTTTTGTAAGCTGTCCATTGTTAACACCACAAAGATTATATCAATGTTTGAATGCTAAAAGAGAACATAATTCTCCATATGCACAATTCGACGTTCTTATAAAACATAACGGTAAAAAAGTTGTTATTCCTTCCGGTGCATATAAAATAACTAAAAACCCTTATTTAGAAAGTGGTTTTAACTATGCCGACGGTGCTTATACAGGACAGTTAACAGAAGATGAATTGTCAGAAATTTTTTATAAAATAATCGTATTTAACACAAGAGAGAACCCCATTGATAAAGAAAAAAATAAAATTACATTTTCTGATACATTAGAAAAAAATATACAATGTTATTCTGATAAAATGATAATAAGATATAATGGTAAAAATTATAATGCAGTAAAAAAAGATTCATATATTGATGGTGAAAATACCGTTACCGAATACGTATGTAATGAAACTGTAACTGATTATAACGACAAAATAATTAACTTAAGTGAATGTTCCATAAAACTCATTTGTAACAACAAAACAAATATACAAACTATTAACTGGGAATTCGGAAGTGATATATTACCTATATATACCGAATCAAAAAATAAACAAAAAACTTCCCCTATTCGTCTAATATATCACATTAAGTTATCTGATAACGTTACTAGTACCAATCAATTAACACATTTAAGTGCAAATGCAAAATTCTTTCCTGCTAGAAATAATCCTTATTATTTCTCCAACGCTAGAAGTGCACCACCATTTTATAATGACATTCAAAAAGATAAAGTATCCCCTATAACAGGTGAACCTTCTAATCCTTCAGGAGCTCCGGCTTCATACATTCATAAAGCAAGCTTAAATGACTCAATGATTTTAGATGAATTAGGTAATAATGCAAGAATATCACTGGTAGGAAAATCAATTGAAATAACAAAAAATTGGGCCGATAACAATAACATGAATGTTAGACCTAAAAATATAACAGTTAATTTATTAGATGGAGAAAATATAATAGATACTGTAAGTTTAACTGAGGCAGATAATTGGTCACACCGATGGGATAATCTTCCTACCAATAATAACGGTGTAGAAATTGCCTATTTTATAACAGAAGAGCCTATTGATGGGTATGATACTTCTATTAATGATAATATAATAACTAACACCTACAAAAATGATAATATATCTATTGCTGGAACTAAAATATGGGATGATGACAATAACAAGTATAATGCTCGCCCTACATCAACAACTGTATATTTGCTAGCTAACGATAACATAATAGATACCAAAATTATTGACTCAAATACCGGTTGGAATTATTCTTGGAGTAATTTAAAAGAATATGATGAAAACAACAATAAAATAATATACAAGATCAAAGAAAAAGATGTTCCTCTATATTCAACAACTTACGATGGTTATAACATAATAAATAAATATAATAATCCTAAAAATAATGACCCTAAACCTGGTGAACCAAAGCATAACAAACCTATATGTAATAACCCTATATGTAAAAATATTTCTCATATTATTTTTCCAAAAACAGGAGATAATTGCAATATATACCCATTTATCGTTTTACTTATAGCCAGTTCTCTTACCCTTGTTATTGTTAAATTAAAATTAAAAAAACAATCATAAAAATAAGGCGTTCTTAAAACAGAACGCCTTATTTTTTATATAAATGATTATTAAACATTGCAGAAAAATCCATCATTAAATTTTAAATTCCAACAATATTTACATTTTTCCGGGCAACCTTCTTGCTTCCATTGAGTCTCTTTACTTTCAAGTATCTTAAAGCTTCCACTAGGTTTGCAACACAATGCCTCAGAAAAAACGTCAACAGCAACTCCTCCCGATACTACCTCGAGATTATCAATATTTAACTTTTCTCTTTTTAATTCTCTATTCACTTTTTATACACTCCCATCTAATTTTATAATTTAGTATTCCTTTCTAATTACAAAAAACAGCATTCATAAAACAACTTATGTGTTATACCAAAAGTAAGTTTTATGAATGCTTCTACGATATATATAAGATTTTAATTAAATTTTATATAAGTTTTACAAAAATCAGTATTGTAATCTTTTTATTAAATATATTTTGTACGTTTTACAAAATATATTATATTCTTTTAATATTCTTTCGTCAACGGTAAATTAATACAAATAAATTTCTTATTTTTCGTTAATTATTACAAAGTTCATCTATTGAACCAAACTCATAGCCTTCTGATTTCCATTTATTTATAAGTTCATCAAGTATTTCAGCATTAGTTTTTGAAGTACTATGTAATAATATTACCGCACCCTTATGTATTCTTGAAAGTTTATCAAAAGCATGTTCCTTACTTGGCTGTTTGTCTGTTAACCAGTCAACATATGCTAAACTCCAAAATATTGTTTTATAACCTAGTTTTTGTGCATGTTTTAAATTTTCTTCATTATATTTACCTTGAGGTGGTCGGTAATATTTTAACATATCCTTTCCTGTCGTTTCTTTATATAAATTTTCAAGTTCTGTTATTTCTTTTTTAAATGATTCCATATCAGATATTTTAGACATATCCGGATGAGAAAAAGTATGATTTCCCACTGTGTGTCCTTCATCTACCATTCTCTTCACAAGGTCTGGACTAGTCTTTATATAATTCCCTACTAAAAAAAATGTAGCCTTTACATTATTTTTTTTAAGCGTATCCAAAATTTTCGGAGTGTATCCGTTTTCAAAACCAGCATCAAAGGTTAAGTATATTTTATTTTCATCCGTATTACCTAAATAATATGCATCATATTGTTTCAAAAAATCCTTACTGGCATTTCCTGTCGGCGCTTCTCCCTTATTACTAAAACTTAATCCCCAATTATTATTAACCGATTTTGATGCTACTACCGATTGTTGCCTAAGGTTTATTTTTGTTCCAATCAGTACTGAACCTATAATAAAACATAACAAAACTGAAAAAATTAAATATTTTTTTCTTAAAACTATTACCAAAGTTACATTCCACCTTCGTGTATACTTAAAGAATTATACAAATTAATCCATTACATCCTTCATTTATTATTTTTTCTATCGTCTCTTTTATTTTTGTTCTAGCATCATTCGGCATCCTATACAGCTTGTTATGTAAACCTTCATTTACTAATTCATACAAAGATTTACCAAATATATTCGAATCCCATATTTTTGCAGGATTTTCCTCAAATTCTTTTAAAAGATAATTTACTAATTCCTCTGACTGTTGCTCTGAGCCTACTATCGGAGTCACTTCTGTTGTAATTCTAGTTTTCATCATGTGTATAGATTGTGCTGATGCTTTAAGTCTTATTCCATATTTGCCACCTTGCTTTACTATCTCCGGTTCATCTAGCGATAATTCTTCTGTAGATGGCATAACAATTCCATATCCTGTTTCTAATACATCATCGTATGCCTGACTAATTTTATTATACTTTTCTTTTATGGCTGCAAGCGACAGCATACAATCAAGCAAATCCCCTTCATCTTTTACATCAATACCAGTCTTTTCTCCCAATACTTTATAAAATAAATCTGGATTTATCTGTGCTAATATTTGTGCATGGCCTACTCCTAAATCAACTGCAGTAGCTTTGGCATTTTTAACATATTCGCAAGAAACTATATTGTCAGTAATTAAACTTATATCTCTTATTCTTTTTACATTTTTTGCATAATTTTCTATTGTAGAATAAATTTCACTTCTTAACCAGTGTGTTCTTTCCAAAGAAGTTACCCATTTTGGCATATTTATTTTTATTTCTTTTATTGGAAACTCAAAAAGTATTTGTGCTAAAATGCGTTTTATTTCATTCTCATTTAATTCTAAACAATTAACAGGTAAAACGGGTACGTTATATTTTTCTGTTAATGACTTTGTTAACTCTTTAGTCTCACTGGATGTTGGATACATTGTATTTAATAAAACTATAAATGGCTTTCTTATTTCTTTTAATTCTTCTATGACACGTTCCTCGGCTTCTTCATATTCATCACGAGGTATGTCACTTATACTTCCATCCGTTGTTACTACAAGACCTATTGTAGAATGATCTGTTATAACCTTTTTTGTTCCCAACTCTGCTGCCATATTAAATGGTACTGGTTCATCAAACCACGGTGTCATAACCATCCTTGGCTGGTCATTTTCTATATAACCTAATGCACTAGGCACTATGTAACCTACACAATCTATTAGTCTTACCTTAAACCTTGCAGCATCTTCTATTTGTACTTCTACCGCATTTTCCGGAATAAATTTAGGTTCTGTAGTCATTATTGTACGACCTGCTGCGGACTGAGGGAGCTCATCAACAGCTCTTTCTTTTTTGTAACTACTATCCATATTAGGTATTATAAGATTATCCATAAACCTTTTTATAAATGTTGATTTTCCACTTCTAACTGGACCTACCACTCCAATATAAATATCTCCATTTGTTCTCTGTGCTATATCTTGATATATATTTCTTTCTTCCAAAAATACTTCCTCCTCGGTTTAGCTTATTTTTTAAATTAGCTTAGTTTATATATTTATAACATAGGAATAAAAATCATACTTCTATCTTTTAAAGTATCTTCATCTAGTTCATTTTCTTCTTTTATTTTTTCCACAGAAGTACAATATTTTCTTGCTATATCCCATAGTTCTTCTCCTTCATCTCCATAATAAATAGTAAGCGCTGTATTTTTATCCTTTTGTTTTGGTTTTTCTTCGTCCACATATATATCAGTTACAGATTTATATACCTTTTCACTAAATACGAATGCCCCTATTTGTATTTCCAATAGAACCTCTACACTATTTTGACCTATTATTTTGCACTCGCACGATTTTAATATAATATTTTCTTCACATAATATAAAATTGTCTTCTTCCGGTATATCAGTTTCATGCTTAAATTCTACTAATCTCTCCAAGTAAAACGGTATTTCTTCATTATCTCTTGCTAATATGCACACATTAACTTTTCCCTCAAACTTAATACTAGTTTCATTTATAAATGACTTTATATTTGTTAATTCGCCAGAAGCATCAAGTATTTCTGATATTCCATTGTCTCCTATCTCTATTGTGCATTTGCTTATATAAGGTTCATTTATCTTATTGCTCAAGCAACTTAATGAAATATTTTCATACTTTTGTTCAGATTCATAATCAACAGAATAAACGTCATTTAAAATCGTAGTCTCTTTTTCCTCATAAGCAATTACAGATATTGCTATTTTACTTTCAAAAGATAATAAATTATTTTCTTCATTTTCACTTTGTTTTATATTAACATCATTGCTCAATACTTCTATGTTTATATCACATGTGCAGTCGTCCTGAACACCTTCTACATCCAATATCTGACTTATTGGAATACTATGCTCTAAAGTATCTACGGTTCCATATTCTATATCACTTACGTAGAGTATTTTTATATTTGCTTGTGCATTTATTATAACCTTATTAGAAAGTGTTTTATAATCCTGCAAATCAACATTAACAATAGTTTTTAATATATACTCTACTTCTGGTTGTTTATTTGATTTGTCTATAACCTCACTTATATTAAAAGATTGTTGACCCATTCCTATAACGTCACTATATTTTGTCAGTGCTTTTTTCTTTTCTATTCCTTCTCCGTCGATATTATTAACTATACTTTTTTCTTTCTTGTATTTAACCTTGGTCAATATTGAAAACGCTCCATGTATATCTAATCTTCTTGGAGTAACTGCTCTACAATTTACATACTCCGTCTTAGTCTTTGTAAAAACAATAGCATCTTGCACTGTACCTTTTAAATTTATTGATACAGAAAATGGGCTATTATGTTCACAACATCTTATAGACATTTTTTCTTCGTCTAGGTAAATAAGTAATATATTAGCACTCCCTTCTATATATAACTTATCACCTGAAATATCTCTTGAATTTATTTTTGGACAAATTTGACACTTTAATATTTTTTGAATGTCAGGACAGTAATCAGGTAAACTAAAGTCTAAATCAACCGGTTGTTCAATAACTCCATCAAAAACTGTTTCGCTTACGCACAAAGGTTCCTTTTTAATACTATAATCCATAGATTTAACCTCTCTTTTTATATTTCTATAATTAAATGTATTCTTCACCTGTCCTCTTTATGACATTTCTATAAATATATCTATTGTTCACGTTTTTCGGACAGCTGTATATAATATAATAACGACGTTTAAAGAATTTTTGCCATACTTTTATTGGCGGTGAGATGCTATGAACTGTTACTGTCGACAAGGTAAATTAGCTCTGATTTTTGTATTGGGTCTAACCATATCGTATTTGGTCCCTATACACTTTATTGTAAAACTTCTTGTGGTTATATTAATCGTTCTTACAATATCATTAATACGGTGCTAATTAAGATTGGGGGTCTTTGTTGTGAAAGTTGTAGTTGTCAAAAGCCCTAAGGTCCTCGGATTCTTTTTAAGAAAAATTTTTAAAATAAAAAAAGAAGAAGTTAAATAAATATATGTAAAAAATAAAGCACTACGACTATCTATTCGTGGTGCTTTTGTATTGCTCTATGCAATTTATTAGCGTATAATTATAAATAATACAAATATATAAGGAGAGTCCAAATGAATTATTTGACACTAAATAAAAACGAACTATCTATAGAAAAAGAAAAAATCTTAAAAGAATATGAAAAATTAAAATCTCTAAACCTTAACTTAAATATGGCTAGAGGAAAACCATCTACTGAGCAACTATTACTATCAAAAGACCTTCTTGATTGTTTTAATTCAACTTCTCCACATTTTACGAATTCCGGCATTGACTGCTTTAATTATGGCTTACTTGAAGGAATCCCTGAAATTAGACAACTTTTTTCACCGGTTTTAGGTGTTGATGCTAATCAAATAATGGTTGGTGGCAATTCTAGTCTTAGTATGATGTTTGATACTATTTCCTTTTTTATGACCCATGGCGTATTAGGTATTGAACCATGGACTAAACAAAATAAAATAAAATTTTTATGTCCTTGCCCAGGATATGATAGACATTTCGCTATTTTGGATTATTTTAACATAGAGCCTATTGTAGTTCCAATGAAAGATACTGGTCCAGATATGGATTTAATTGAAAACTTAGTATCAAGTGACTCTTCCATAAAGGGTATATGGTGTGTTCCTAAATATTCAAATCCACAAGGTATAACATATTCAGATGAAACTGTAAAACGTTTTGCTGCACTTAACCCCCTTGCTAAAGATTTTAGAATTTTTTGGGATAACGCTTATGCTATTCATGATCTTACCGAAACCCCAGTAAAACTATTAAATATAATGGATGAATGCAAAAAAAATGGCACTGAAGATTTACCTATTATATTTTGTTCCACTTCCAAAATTACATTTGCAGGCAGTGGAATTGCTTTTCTTGGAGCTTCACAAAATAATATTAATGCTATTAAAAAAATGTACTCATTTAAAATTATCGGCTTTGATAAAATAAATCAATTACGACATGTTAGATTCCTTAAAAATTACGATGGTCTAATTAACCATATGAATAAACATAAACATATTTTAAAACCTAAATTTGATATTGTTATAGAAAAATTAAAATCAGAATTTAATGATAACAAAATTATCTCTTTTACTGAACCTAAAGGTGGCTACTTTATAAGTGTAAATGTCTTAAACGGATGTGCCAAACGTGTAGTAAACTTATGCAAAGATGCCGGATTAATTTTGACCAATGCCGGTGCTACTTATCCTAAAGGGTTTGATGTAAACGACAGTAACATAAGAATAGCTCCTTCATATCCAAGTACTGATGAATTAAAAGTTGCTATTTCTGTTTTTTGCATATGTGTAAAACTTGCCGCAATAGAAAAACTTTTAAATAAATAATAATCTATTTTAACTGCTTCATTTAGAAAATGAGGCAGTTATTTTTTCTCCAATTTTTATTTCTGTAATAAAACCTGTTTTTCTTTCAGCTTTTAATTCAAACTTTCCACAACCTATTTTTCCAATAAAAGCCATCTCTTTATCATCTTTATAAAACGGTTTTTCTTGTCGCATTTTATCCATCACATTAAGCGCTTCTATTACCGAGGCAATTCCACTTGATTGAGGTAATACTATATCATCTGTTTTATAAGATAAGTCATCTTTAGATATATAACTTTCTGACTCATTATTTTTAAAAGTTAATCCTTTAATTGTTTCGGGTGATATTATTTCTATTTGAGTGTTTCCTGTATTATCTCTTATCATTTTTGCATTTACTTTCATGTCATCTGATACTATTTCTACCATACTTTCAAACTCTAAAGTCGGAAATTTATCATTATTTCCAACGTTATTTTCACAAGCTGATAAAAAAAATACCGATATTAATATATCGGTAATAATTAAAAACCGCCTCATATTAATAGATCTCCTTTATTCTAAAGATTTAAATAAAGACGGTAATTCATTTATTATGTCACTTGATATCATAGATATAGACGATAATTTATTTGCACATCTATCACCTGCTAATGAATGTAAATATACCCCACACTTTGCACTTTCGAGTGGAGCTATTCCCTGTGCTACAAAAGCGGATATCATACCTGCCAAAACGTCGCCACTACCGGCTGTAGCCATTCCAGCATTGCCTATTTTATTAATAAACAGTTCTCCATCTCCAGAAGAAATAAGCGTTTGAGTTCCTTTTAGGACTAAAACAACATTATACTTTTGTGAAAATTCTTTTGCTATATCAGCCCTGTTTTGTTGTATATATCTTACATCAGTATGTAATAATCGAGCCATTTCACCCGGATGCGGAGTTAATATTATTTTTGATTTTGCCGTCTTTAATATATTTATATTATCAGATATGGCATTTATTCCATCTGCATCTATTACAATTGGTCTTTCATATTTATTTATAATTTCATATACAATACTTTTTGTATCATCATTATAACCTAATCCACATCCCATAAGTATAGCAGATGATTTGTTCATTTGTCTCATCAAGTCATCTATACAATTTTTATGTATTGTCCCTGCTGTATTTTCCTGAAGAATAGTAAATATTGGTTCGTATACTTGAGAAGCCACTATTGCATATATGCTTTGAGGTAAAGCTATATTTAAAAGTCCTATTCCGCATCTTAACGCAGCCTTTGCTGAAAGTATAGCTGCACCCACTGTATTTGTGCTTCCACATAAGCTTAAAAGATTTCCATAATCACCTTTATGTGAATCTCTTTTTCTAACTGGTAAAAACTTTTTTACCTCCATTAACTGAATCTCTCTCATATACCTTACCCTCATTCACTATTATTTATAGGCTAAAACTACAACACTTGCATAATTTTCTGTATGCGTAGCACTAACTGAAAATTTAATATTTTCAGCATTAACAAATTCTAATGCTTTTCCATTAAAACTTAAATACGGTTGACCACTTTTTTCTCTTAACAGTTCTATTTCAGTTAATTTAAAATCTCCCAATCCTTTTCCCAATGATTTTAAAAAAGCCTCTTTTGCGCAAAAATTAACAGCTACACTTTGTGCTGAAAATTTTCTTTGTTTTAATTGACTATACTCATTCTCGCCTAATATCTTATTTAAAAAATTAGGTCTATTTATAGAATTTTTTATTCTATGAATTTCAATTAAATCAATCCCTATTGAATGCATTAATTAAAATCCTCCTTTTTAAAAATGGCTTTATTGACTCTATTGTCTTTTTATTGGGAGAAAAAAGAACTATTATTTTTTTCCCTCCATTTTTCTTAAAAGTTGCATACCAAATGCTATCTGTTGTATATGCCTTGTATATTTCATCATAATTATCCATATTAACATTTTTACTATATTTATTTAGTTCTTCTATTTCTGATAAACTAAATGAAATTACTTCTTTTCTATTTCTTTTATTTATTATTTTATCTATTGTTATATTATCATTTACTACCGTATATTCAAACTCTACAAACCTTGAACTAATAATTTTTAGTCCTATATATAACGATAAAAGTATTATCGCTAAAAACAAAATATTAAAATTAAAAAATACTATTTCCAATAATATAAAAAAAATAACGAAAGAAATTGTTATATAATCTATTAAACCTAATTTTCTTTTACTTAATTGCTCTGTAAAAACATCCATTACATTATCTCCAAAAAATTATAGTTATGTATTTTTAAATTTACTAAAATAAGTAAAGACACCATTTTTGGTGTCTTTATTTATTTAAGAACTCTGATACCCTTACTGCTGCAGTCGCCCCATCTGATGAAGCTGTAATTATCTGCCTTATTTGTTTAGTACGTGTATCACCTGCCACAAATACTCCCGGAGTCTTTGTCTTACAAGTCTCATCTGATACAATATAGCCATTTTCATCAACATCTACAAACTCAGAAAAAATTTTATTGTCAGGTTCTAATCCTATTGCGACAAACAATGCACTAACATTTAAAATTTTTTCTTTATTGTCTAATTTATTTAGTATTTTTATAAATGATACTTTATTATTTTCTCCACATATTTCCTTGACTACACTATCATAAACAATATTTATATTTGACTTTTTTTGAACAGATTCAAATAAAAAACGTTCTCCTCTAATTTTATCACTGCGATTTATAACAGTAACATTTTTACAAATTTTAGATAAAAATAAAGCATCTTCAAGCGCTGTATTACCTGAACCTACTATTGCTACATTCTCACCTTTAAAAAAAGCTCCATCACATGTCGCACAATAAGAAACCCCTTGGCCTTCAAACTTGTTTTCTCCAATGCAACCAAGTTTTCTACGTTTAACTCCATTTGCTATTATAATTGACCTAGCCTTATATTCCCCAGTATCTGTATATATAATTTTAATTTCTCCACTTAAATCAACACTTTTAACATTTTCAAGAATTATTTTTACACCTAATTTAATTACTTGATTGTATAGATTCATGGCAAAATCAGCACCAGATATTTTTTCTATAGCCGGATAATTTTCAACTTCATTTGTTATAGCTACTTGACCACCATATATGCTTTTTTCTATTACTAAAACTGAAAAACCTGCTCTGGCCGTATATAAGGCTGCTGTAAGTCCTGCCGGACCTGCTCCAATTATAATTACATCTGTCAAAATTATCACATCCTACATAAATTTATGTAAATTCAACTAATTTTGAAGTGATTTTAAAAAGTACTTTTTCCTTCCTAGACTATTTATCATTAAGAGCTTTTTTTACATCTTCTCTAAACATGTCCATATCTTTACCATAATACTTCCACCAGTGCATAACATCCTTATGATCACTAGCTATTCCCAAATCACTCCCCTCACAATGACAAATTATATTTTCTTCCGTTAAATTAAATTGCTTACACAACATAACACAAAGTTTAACTGAAATTTCCCATACCTTGTCAAAATATGCTCTAGTTCCTTCTATATCAATTGAACATATTTTGGACCAGTCTTCACTATAAATGATTCCTTCGGGTTCACAAATCTCAAAGCTTATATGTGTATTATTGGCTTTGCCTCCACAATGCCAAGCTCGATGATTCCAAGGTAAATACTGATATACTTTCTTATCATCAAGGAATGCATGCACACACACTTCCCTATTAATCTCTCCATTTTTATATGATTTATTCCACCAATCGTACCATTGGTCTGCCATTACTCCAGGAGTTGCTGTCGAGTGTATCATTATACCTTTTACTTTTATAGACTTTTGAGTATTATAGCAATCATTTTTAGTCATAAATTTCGTTATTATATTTAAATCGCTATTTTTTAATATATCGTCTTTAAAAAAAGCTAAGTTATCACATTTTACATTTACATCATTTTTTTCAGTAACTGACATTACATCATCTAAAGCATAAGATACCATTTTAAATCCATTTATTAATAGAATAAAAAATAGAAATGTCGTAATTCTTTTAACTATTTTTTGTATCATAATAAAAAATTAAATGTTCCTTTCATTTACTTATAATAGTCACTAATAAACTTATAAAGCTCCTCATAATTCATTAATTGAGAAACTTTTTTATCACGCGTTACCACCTCAACTTGATTATTATCAACGTTACGTTGGCTTACCACAATTCTAATCGGAATTGCTAATAAATCTGCATCTGCAAATTGAGCCCCTGCTGATAGATTCCTATCATCAAATAATACTTCATATTTATCTTTTAATTTATTATATAATTCCATGCTCTTCTCTCTGACTTCATCCTTTTTCATATTAAGAGCACATATTTGCACTTGCCATGGAGCTATATCCTTTGGCCAAATTGGACCAAAGTCATCATGCGAAGCTTCTATTATTCCAGCAATTAATCTACCTATACCTATTCCATAACAACCCATAATCGGTGTTTTTTGCGTGCCATCCTTATCTATGTATGTCATTTCCATACTTTGTGTATATTTTTGACCTAATTTAAAGATATTTCCCATCTCTATACCACGCTCAACCTTTAAAGGTTTTCCGCACACAGGACAACATTGACCTTCTTGCACTTTTGAAACATCATTAAATTTAATTTCTGTTTTTAAATCTCTTAAAATATTAAAACCTTTTATATGATAGTCTTTTTTATTGGCTCCAACTACCATATTTAATTCTCCTTCTAAAGATTTATCAAAAATTACTGTATAATTTTTGATAATTTCATCATTAGGACCAATATACCCTGAAACTAAATTATAATTGCTTATATCCGGCAATTCATTTATTTCTGATTTTAGTAAATTTTTTAACTTTGATTCATTTACCTGAAGATCCCCTCTTATAAACACTATTACCGGTTTTTCTTGTTCTTTAGCATTATAAACTACTGCTTTTATTGTCTGTTTTTCTGGTATATCTAAAAGTTTTGATAAATCATTTATTGTTTTTATATCCTCAGTGTATATTTCTTCAAGAGGTTCCTCTGATATATTATTTTTCTCTAATAAAGAAGTGGCAACTTCCATGTTAGCCTTATACCCACAAGCATCACATATGATTATGGAGTCTTCTCCTGCTTCAGATAACAACATAAATTCATGGGCCCCACTTCCACCCATCATTCCTGTATCAGAATATATTGATATTACATCAAGCCCTATTCTTTTGAAAATTCTTTCATATGCTTTATGTACCTTATCATAATATTGATCCAAATCTTCTTGTGAAGTATGGAATGAATATGCATCCTTCATAGTAAACTCACGTACGCGAATTAAACCGCCACGAGCTCTTGGTTCATCACGAAACTTTGTTTGTATTTGATAAATCATGAATGGATAATTAAGGTATGACTTTGCTTCGGACTTTGCTAAGTGCACAGCTGCTTCTTCATGAGTCATTGATAAAACCATATCTCTTTGTGCCCTGTCTTTTAACCTCAAAAGTTCACTACCTACACTTTCAAACCTACCTGATTTTTTCCACAAATCCGCAGGAACAACAACAGGTAATAAAACTTCTTGTCCACCGATGTTATCCATTTCTTCTCTTATAATATTTTCTATTTTTCTTTGGATTCTAACACAAGGTGTCATCAAAGAATATATTCCGCTGCCAACGGGCCTTATATATCCACCTCTTATCAAAAATATATGACTAACCAAATTTGCATCTGCAGGTTTTGATCTTAACCTTTCACCAAATAAATTGCTCATTAACATTGGTTTACTATCCCCTTTGTAAAAGTTAATTTTATTTTATCATTTTTTCAAATCTCTTGCAACATGCAATATGAGTAAGCTCTAAGCTTTTAAAGTTCAATACCGTATGAAAACCTTGACATGATTACAATTATGTTATACAATTTTTTAGTGTAAAAATCATTTATGAAGAGAGATTGTAATGAAAAAAATATCTATTTGTATCGTTACCCATAATAATGAGGATAATATTTTGCCAGTGCTAGATAGCATATATAAATACTCAAAAGACTTTTTCTTTGATACTTTTGTTGTTGATAGCAAATCCAATGATAATACTGTTAACTTAATAAAAACTAATTTTCCACAAGTTAACATCATTGCTTTAAATGAAAACAAGGGCTTTGGTTATGGTCATAATCAAGTTTTAGAAAAGATAAATTCAGATTATCATGTAATTTTAAATCCTGATATAACTTTTAATATAAATATTTTTGACATTCTGTCCGATTACCTCGAATCTAATAAAGACGTTGCAATGGTCACCCCAAAAATATTAAATGACGACGGTTCTATTCAATATTTGCCCAAATGTGAACCCAAATTTAAATATTTAATGAGTGGACGGTTAGAACGTTTCGGAGGTATATTCAAAAAATGGAGAGATGAATACACCTTTAAAAATAAAACTATATCTGAACCTATTGAAATTGATTTTTGTAGTGGATGTTTCATTATGATCAGAACTAATGTTTTTAAGGAATTAAATGGTTTTGATGACCAATTTTTCATGTACTTCGAAGATGTTGATTTAACAAAACGTGCAAAGGCATATGGGAAAACCGTTTTTTTACCTTATGTAAGTGCTATACATAGTTGGGAACGCTCTAGTTCTTCTCATTTTAAATATTTATGTATTCATGTAAGTTCTATGATAAAATACTTTTACAAGTGGCATTAAAAAGGAGTTTTTTTACTTATGAAAGGCATTATTTTAGCAGGCGGATCTGGTACCAGACTATATCCATCAACTTTAGCTGTTTCAAAACAATTATTAACTGTGTATGATAAACCATTAATTTATTATCCACTCTCAACGTTACTATTATCAAACATTAGAGAAATTTTAATTATTTCTACCGAACGTGACTTACCTTTGTACAAAGAACTTTTAGGTGACGGCTCCAAATTCGGTGTTAAATTTGAATACACTATACAAAAAGAACCGCGAGGTTTAGCAGAAGCATTTATTCTTGGCAAAAAATTTATTGGAAATGATAATGTTTGCCTCATTCTAGGTGACAACATATTTTATGGTTATGGGTTTAGTGAACGTTTAAAAAATGCAGCTGCACGCAAAAACGGCGCTACAATTTTTGGCTACCATGTGAGTAATCCAAAAGATTTTGGTGTTGTGGAATTTGACAATGAATGGAATGTATTATCTATAGAAGAGAAACCTCAAAATCCAAAATCAAGTTATGCTGTACCTGGTCTATATTTTTATGACAACACTGTTATAGAAATTGCAAAAAATGTCAAACCTTCAGCAAGAGGCGAACTTGAAATTACGTCAATAAACAACGAGTACCTAAAAAGAAAACAATTAAAAGTAGAATTATTTGGTCGTGGTATGGCTTGGCTTGACAGTGGAACTCATCGCTCAATGTTAGCCGCTTCTAATTTTGTTGAAGCTGTGCAAACAAGACAAGGTTTATATATTGCTTGTCTTGAAGAAATTGCATACCGTCAAGGATTTATAAATAAAGAAAAATTACTTGAAATGGCTCATAAATTAAAGAAAACCGAGTATGGTCAGTATCTTTATAAAATAGCAAATGAACCTGGTTCTGAAAACATTTAACTTATTTGTTTTTTATGGACAACGAGTTTTAATACTATCGTTGTCCCTTGGCATGTTTATAAAGTTTTATTGGAGGTCTTTACTTGAAAATAATTATTACCGGTTCTCATGGCCAGCTTGGCAATGAATTATCTACCATTTTAAAAAATGGATATAGTGAAATCGGAACAATCGATAAACAATATAAAAATTGTGATGTTGTTGCCGTAGATGTGGACGAGTTGGATATTACCAAATCCACGGATGTTTTTAATTTTATAAATAAAGAACAACCAGATATCGTTATTAATTGTGCAGCTATGACAAACGTTGACGGCTGTGAAACTAATCTTGACGTGGCTATGAAAGTTAACGCTATGGGGCCTGCAAACCTTGCAATGGCTTGTAAAAAGGTTAATGCTAAGCTTGTTCACATTTCTACAGACTATGTTTTCCCGGGCAATGGGAACTCCCCATATTGCGAATGGGATATTTGTTCACCAAATAGTATTTATGGAAAATCTAAACTCTTAGGTGAACAATATGTAAAAGAACAAATTAATAAATATTTTATTGTACGTACTGCTTGGTTATACGGATATGTAGGAAAAAACTTTGTCAAAACAATGTTAGAATTGGGAAAAACAAAAAAACAACTTAAAGTAGTTAATGACCAAATTGGTAATCCTACTAATGCAAATGATTTAGCTTATCATATTTTAAAAATAGCTCTCACAGATAACTATGGTATATATCATTGTACTGGAAATGGTGATGCTTCTTGGTTTGAGTTTGCTTCATTAATTATGAAATATGCAAAACTTGACTGTGAAGTCTTACCTTGTTCAACCGATGAGTTTCCAAGTCCTACAAAACGTCCTGCATTTTCATCACTTGATAATTTAATGCTTCGTTGTACGGTCGGGGATGAAATGCGCCCTTGGAAAGAAGCTCTTAATACCTATTTAACAAAACTACTAAAGGAGAACTAATATATGAAAACTTATCTAGTCACCGGTGGTGCCGGATTCATCGGCTCCAATTTTATCCATTACATGTTACAAAAATATAATGATATTAAAATTATAAACGTTGATAAATTAACATATGCAGGAAATCTTGAAAATCTTGTTGATATTGAAAATAATAAAAATTATAAATTTGTTCACGCTGACATATGTGATAATGAAGCTATTAATAACATATTTAAAGAAAATAATATTGATTATGTGGTCAATTTTGCCGCTGAAAGTCATGTTGATAGAAGTATTGAAAATCCTGAAATTTTTGTAAAAACAAATATAGAGGGTACAGTTAATCTTCTAAATATAGCAAAAAAATTCTGGACTTCTGGCGATGATATTTATAAAAGTGGTTGTAAGTTTTTACAAGTATCTACAGATGAAGTTTATGGTTCTTTGGGAGAAGATGGATACTTTATGGAAACAACCCCTTTAAATCCACACAGTCCTTATTCTGCTAGTAAAGCTGGCGCTGATATGATTGTAAAAGCTTATTTTGATACGTTTAAATTTCCTATCAATATAACTCGTTGTTCAAATAATTATGGACCTTATCAATTTCCTGAAAAATTAATTCCATTAATTATAAATAACACTTTAAATCATAATGACTTACCTGTTTATGGTGATGGTATGAATATCCGTGACTGGCTCTATGTTAAAGACCACTGTAAAGCAATAGATATGGTAATAAACAAAGGAAAACTTGGTGAAGTTTATAATGTAGGTGGACATAATGAAAGAACTAATATTACCATTGTTAAAACTATAATAAATCATATAAAAAAATATGTTGATGATAGTGTAAACGAAACCTTAATAAAATATGTTAAAGATAGAAAAGGTCATGATAAACGATATGGGATTGATCCTGAAAAAATAAGAAGAGATTTAGGTTGGTACCCTGAAACCACTTTTGAAGTTGGTATAAAGGAAACAATTAATTGGTATCTTAACAATAAAAATTGGATGGCAAATATAACAAACGGTCAATATAAGGATTATTATAAAAATATGTATGGAGAAAAATAAAATGAAGGTATCTGTCGCGTTAACTACTTATAATGGAGAAAAATATATACTAAAACAATTACACTCTCTTCTTTTTCAACGTCATACAATCGATGAAGTTATCATATGTGATGATGCTTCCACAGATGATACCCCAAATATTATAAAAAACTTTATAAAAAAGAATCAACTTTCTCATTGGCATCTTAATATAAATTCTAAAAATATTGGTTTTATAAATAATTTTAAAAATGCTATAAAAAAAACAACAGGTGATGTTATTTTCCTTTGTGATCAAGATGACATCTGGTACAAAACTAAAGTAGGTTCCATGCTAAATAGATTTGAATCAGATGAGCGCGTAAAAGGATTATTCTCTGGATTTACATTTATTGATGAAAATGATAATATCATCTCTGTTCATAAAAATTTTCTACATTCAAATAATAATCTTATTAAATTTAGAATTGAGCCTTTTGAAACAGTAAAAATTAACTTCGATACAATTTGTAGTTATAATATTTCACCCGGATGTACATTCGCGTTCACTCGTGAGGTAAAGGATCTCTTTCTTTCAAAAACGAAAAATGTATGTATACATGATTGGGAATTAGCATTAATTGCAGCATTTTTAGATGGTCTTTACTTTTTTAATACACCTCTTACAAATTACCGCATCCATAGCGAAAATGCAATTGGATTATCAGAAATAGTTAAAAATAATAACCAGAAAAAATTAATTTCTTTTGATGTACGTTTAAATAAAGCAAAGAAAATGCTAAATTACCTTGAATCTATGGAACCTTATTATTATTTATTAAATGAAACAAATTTAAATATTTTAAAAGAAAAGACCGACTTTGTAAATATGCGTTTTAATGCATTGTCTGAAAAAAGTCTAAGTAAAATATTAAATCTCTATAAATATAAAAATAATTATTTTAAAGCTGTAACATTTAAAGGTCGTATAGCTGATATCATTTGCATATTAAAAAAATAAGGAGATTTGCAATTTATGAGTAAATTTAATTTTATAAAAACCGATATTGATGGTATGTTTATAATTGAGCCTACTGTCTTTGGCGATAACAGAGGTTATTTCCTTGAAACATATCAATATGACGAATTTAAAAAAGCCGGTATTGACGTTGAATTTGTCCAAGATAACCAATCTAAATCCAGACGCGGTGTCCTTCGCGGATTACATTTTCAAACAAAAAAGCCTCAAGGAAAGCTTGTTAGAGTTATAAAGGGTGAAGTTTTTGATGTCGGAGTTGATTTAAGAAAAGGTAGTCGTACCTTTGGTAAATGGGTAGGTGCTGTTTTAAGTGATGCAAATAAACGACAATTATACATTCCAAAAGGGTTTGCTCATGGTTTTTTAGTTTTATCTGAAGAAGCTGAATTTGTTTATAAATGTACTGATTTTTATGACCCTCAAAATGAAGGTGGAATAATATATAATGATAAAGACATTGCTATCGATTGGCCTATATCTGAAGATATGAATATTTTACTTTCTCAAAAAGACAACGTTTTGCCATCATTTAAAGAATATATAGATAATATTAATAATTAATTATGAATGTTTCTGTAGCTATGGCCGTATATAACGGTGAAAAATACTTAAAAGAACAACTTTACTCTATTTTAAATCAACTTGATGAAAATGATGAAATTATTATTTCTTACGATAAAAGTTCAGATAAAACCCTTGAAATTATTACTGAATTTGCAAAATTCGATAACAGAATAACTATTGTTAATGGGCCTTGTCTTGGTGTAATAAAAAATTTTGAAAATGCCATAAAATACTGTAAAAATAAATATATATTTTTAAGCGATCAAGATGATATCTGGTTGGAAAATAAAATTAAAATTATAACAGATATGTTTAATAAAACAAATGCTGATGTAATTATTCACGATAGTATTGTTATTGATGAAAAAAACAATACTATTTATCCATCATTTTTTGCTTTTAGACATTGTAAAAAAGGCGTCTTATATAATATTATACATAACTCTTATATTGGTTGCTGCATGGCTATGCGTAATGATTTTGTTAAAAATATTATACCTTTTCCTAAAAACATTCCTATGCACGATCAGTGGATTGGATTAATCGCAAATAAAAAAAATTCTGTTGAATTTATAAATATACCATTATTAAAATACCGCAGACATTCAAATAACGTAAGTAGCTTTAAGCACAAGGATCTATTTTCTATGATTAGACTAAGGCTTAATTTAATTCACGCACTAATAAAAAGCAAGTCTATAAATAATTAAAACCTTTAATTTTAGCTACTTTAAAAACAGTCACTTTTAACCCCAAGTGACTGTTTTTATTTTTTATATGTAATTAACCTTGTACGTTGTTAAACTTAAAGTTATTATAGCTTAAATTAATTAAATATTTTCTGTACTTACTTTACTTAATATAAAATAACAACCCTAAGTATAAAAATTTTAACAGTAGGAAACACTATAAAAAACATAATTTGCAGGTGATTCTTATGAAATCAATATGGTATGATAGTGTTAATTTAAAAAATTTTGAAAAATTAAACAGTGATAAAAAAACAGATGTCTTAATAATAGGAGGTGGCCTTGCAGGAATTCTATGTGCATATTTTTTAAAACAGCAAGGTATAGATTATATATTAGTTGAAGCACAACGAATTGGTATGGGAATAACAAAAAATACTACTGCAAAAATTACATTCCAACATTCCTTAATATATAATACCTTAATTGAAAATTATGGTATAGAACTTGCAAGACAATATTTAGAAGCTAATAAAATGGCTTTAGAATCATATTTTAAACTTTGTAAAAACATTGACTGTGATTTTGAAGAAAAAAAAGCAATAACTTACTCTGTAAATAATCAAATAAAAATTGAAAAAGAAATAATGGCTCTTGAAAAACTTAATTACAAAGCCCAATTTTTAGACAAAATTCCTGTTCCAATTGAAATATCAGGGGCTATAAAAATTGACAACCAGGCTCAATTCAATCCTTTAAAATTTATTGATAAAATATCTAAAGATTTAAATATTTATGAAAATACTTTTATAAAAAGACTAGATAACACTACCGCATTTACTGAAAATGTAAAAATTCAAGCAAAAAAAATTATTATTGCAACACATTTTCCATTTATAAACTCTCATGGTTCTTATTTTATAAAAATGTATCAAAATCGTTCTTATGTTTTAGCTCTTCAAAATGCTCCTCAATTAGATAGTATGCTTGTTGACGAGTCTCAAAATGGAATGTCATTTAGAAATTATAACAATCTATTATTAATCAGCGGAGGAAATAATCGTACCGGAAAAAGCAGTACAGGTTATAACGAACTTAGACAATTTACAAAAATACATTATCCTAAATCAAAAGAAAAATATTTCTGGGCAACTCAAGATTGTATGACACTAGATAATATTCCGTACATTGGAAAGTATTCCAAGCATACTCCTAATTGGTTCGTAGCAACTGGATTTAATAAGTGGGGTATGACTTCTTCAATGGTTGCTGCTAAAATTCTTTCAGATTTGGTTCTTGAAAGGAAAAATGATTTTTCTGAGGTTTTTTCACCATCTCGAAATATTTTAAATACTCAATTATTTTTTAATTTAGGTGAAACCATCACTAATTTTTTTACTCCATCAATAAAAAGGTGCTCTCACCTTGGATGTGCCTTAAAATGGAATGAAATTGAGCATTCATGGGATTGCCCTTGCCATGGATCACGATTTAATGAAAGTGGAAAAATGATTGATAATCCTGCAAAAAAAAATGCAAATGTTTAATTATTATGTAACAAAAATAAACGGAGAACTTTTAAAAAGCTCTCCGTTTATAATAATTAAAAACTCCTTTTGGAAGTTTCTACATTTTTATCAGATACTATAACTTTTCCTCTATTTAATATTATATAAAAGTCATCATTCATATCATTGTAATGTATAGCGTCATAACCTGCAATCTCTGCAAGATTTCCTAAATCATAATCCATTAAATAAGTCCAAGGCTTGTTTTCATTTTCAAAAATTTTAACAAGATAGTCAAAATCATCGTTTTTATAAAGTTTATTCAATTCATATAATTCGTCATAATCTATAATTAAGGCTGAATCATCTAAACACATTTTTAAAAGACCTATATTCTCTTCCCTCTGTGTTCCATCGCCCCATTCATATGCATATCCATGTGCCACTTCTAAATCTGTTGTGGTATAAGTTCCATTGCCCTGACATCCTTGTCCATTGAAAAATTTACCATATCTAAATTCATTTGCAAAATCTGCACCAGTTTTACCATTTTTATCCCCTATTCCTCTATAAAGAATTGGTTTATCTGCAGATAGTTTCTCAAATATTTCTTCATCTACAACCTTTGGTAAACTTGAATATCCATCATACTTATTCAGTAATTTAGCTATTCCGTCCTCACTTTCTCCAATTTTGCCTGATGGAGGATTATATTGAGACCAATCTACTTTATCTTTATTAGCTTTGTCTATTAGTTTAATTACATTTTCACGAAGCTCTTTTGCTTCTTCTTTAAATGGTTCTAAATCCTCTTCACAAAGAATTACTTCACCATTTACAACACAATTTATAGGAAATGAGTCCCGTTGATATTTTATCTCTGGATTAAAATCAATCTTTTTCAATTGTTTACAATTATAAAAGGCTAACTCACTAAAGCCACCAGACAATATATATTCAATATCTGATGTTTTAAAATTACCTGTAACTTTTACTTCTTCTAAATTTTCACAGTCCATAAAAGCTGCATAACCTATTCTGTTAACATTTTGAGGTAAAATAACAGATTTTATACTTTGACAACCTGTAAACGCATAATCTTTTATCTCTTTTAAATTAGTATTTAGTATTACATTTGATAAATTTTTACACCCTAAAAAAGTGCCTTTATTTATATAATAGATATATCTAGGTACTGTAAATGTCTTTAAGGATTCACAATTCATAAATGCACAATTGCCGATAGATATCAATTCATCTGATACATTTATTTCTTCTAAAGAAGTACATCCATTAAAAGCATAGCTTCCTATCCTACACACACATGGCATTATAATTTTTTTGATATTTTTACAATTTTCAAATGCTCTATCTTCTATATTTACTATTATATTAGGTATAATTATCGTCTCGTCAGTACCTTTATATTTAGTTATGTCAAAAAATTGCATTTCATCTGATTTTAATTCATTTTCTTTTATTTCAAAACCTTTTTCTTCTAAATATTTTTTTATCCTTAAATTTTTAAGTTCTTTTTCATCTTTACAGGTTTCTTCGCTTTCAAACTCTTCAAACTCCTCAAATTCTTCACATTCATAGCTGTCATTCTCATGATATGATAAACTTTCCTTATCCTGACTATATGCAAACGCTGTAGTTGAAACACCTGCAACTAAAAGCATTGACATAATCGCCATACTTGTAAAAAACTTTTTAAATTTCATAAATTCCCCTCCATTAAATATAACCCTGTTATGCTTGATATTATATCACAAGGGGATTTTGATTTGTTTCTCAAAAAGAAATATTCATAAATTTTGTATAATTGCATAAATCACCTTGCCATTTACATGCAGCTATTTGTTTGAATTTCACATTATGTATAAGATAAAAAACAGTCTTTTGTTATCATATCTTTTATAAGTATTATAGAAAGCGACTTTTTAATGTCGCTTAAAAAATGAAATAAAAATATTATTTATATATAAATAGTATTTTTATTTATCAACAAACTTTTTATCTTCCTATTATCGGTTAAACAAAAACCTTCAATTGCATTTCTAAATTTATATTGATTAATAAAAAAAATGTATCATCGGAAAATTATTTTTTGACATTAATGTACGCTAAAACTTATGGATAAATATTTGTAAATTATAAAAAATATACATATTATCTTTTTTTAATATAATTTTGACGAGTACTAGTATATTGTTCTGTTTGATAAAGATGTTCAAAATATTCCGAATGTGAGTATGCAATATTTTTCTAATACTACAAAAAATATATTATCAATTAAAAACTGCTAATAATTATAATTTTATGTTACCCTAAAAAAATTTAGTTACAAAAAAGAAAGATACTATTATAAAAGCTAGTATCTTTCTTTTTACACTCATGCATTTAATTGCATATATTAATTATTTTATTAAAATTTAAATATTTTATAAAGCAGAATATAACTACGAATTATTAAATTATCTTTTTTTAATTATCTAAAGTCAATTATACCACAAACCTCACATACATCATCTTTCCAACTATGCTTTAAAGTTTCCTTAACACCGCATCTAGTACATATATGCCAATGGTTGTCTGTATTCACATTCCAGCCTCCAAATAAATGTCCTAAAGGATTTATACTTTCAGAATAAGAATTACCACAATTAGTACAAATAAATGACTTATTGCCTGGTTGGGTGCAAGTTGGGTCACTATGACTTTGTTCTATATAATTATGTCCACAAGCTGCTAAGATTTCCTGTTTTATCTCCCCACAAATAGAACATCTGTAATTTTTGACCCCATCTTCAGTACATGAAGCATTACGCTCACTTTCAAGTATAAAATTATGCGTACAATTAACCATCTGTGTATTTTTATTTTCTTCCATTTTTGTATTTTCATACGTGTTTTCTCTTGATTGCGTAACTTTTGTCTTTGGAATTATTTCATTTTTAGATTTTGTTGCATTTTCTAAAACTAATTTATCTTTAATTTCTTTTGATGTTTGTTTTTTTTCTGAATTTTTTTCAATTTCTGGAGTTGACTTATTTTCAGATTCTATTGATTCTTCCTCGCTAGAAACAAGTTCTAAATTATTATTACTTTTTTCTTGCTCAGTTTGAACTGTATTTTTAGTAGAAACGTCGTCTTGATTTTCTGAATTATTACACCCGTTCGCAAAAAATATAGAAAGCAATGCAATAAATATAATTAATATTATTCTATTTTTCATAATGCACCTCTTATTTCAATAATACATTTTTTAACTCATATACTGAATTGCATGTACTAATCGGTTTATATTTATTAGCATCATTTAAATTTTTAAAACCAAAACCAAAAGTTAAAGCTATAAAATTAGCTTTTGACTTCATAGCTGCTTCTCCATCAAATTTTGAATCTCCTACTAAAACAATATTTTTTGTATTGTAAACTTTTTGAACTTCATTTAATAAATTTGTTTTTTGAAGACTTTCAGATGTATTTTGTCCTAAAATTAAATCAAAATATTTACTTATTCCCAAATGCTCTAATGTCTGTTTTGCAATATTTTCTTGCTTTAAAGTAGTAACGACTAATTTCTTATCTATACTTTTTAAATATCTTAAAAGTTCCTCTACTCCATCATATACTTTACATTCTTTATATCCCTTCTCAGACATATATTTTTTATGTAAAATTATAGCTTTATTTAAAAGTTCATCATTAAGGTTATGTAAAACTCCATATGTATATTTTAATGGTGGGCCTATACATAGTTTCAATGTGTCCTCATCCAATTTAGAAATATTTAAATTTTTTTCAACATATCTAATTGCATTATAAATTCCCTCAGAACTGTCTATAAGTGTTCCATCTAAATCAAAAGCAATACAATCGTATTGCCTTTGATTTAGAAATTCTTCATAAAGATTTTTTATATATTGTCCATCATATACACTCTTTTTACTATCTTCTATTTTTGAAATTATTTTATCTATATCATTTATGTTTACATTATAGTTTTTTAAAAATATAGCATAATTAGGATGACAATTATATTTTGCAGAAATAAATAATGGCATAGAGTATCCCCACGATGTTTTCTGGTAGATATCATTAAGATGTTCATCAAATATTTTATATATTGGATTTAGTTTATATTTTTTTTCACAATCTGTATTTAATTGCTGCATTAACAATTCCGTGCAAAGATTCCCACTGCCTCTGCCCATACCAAAAACAGATGAATCAATTATCATATTCCTTTGTGTATTTAAATTTAATAATTCCTTAGCATTTGAAAAAGAAAGTTGCAAATTATTGTGAGAATGGACCCCAATTGAAATATTAGGATCTAAACTTTCATCTATAATATTGAACATTCTTTTTACATCTTCCTTATTCATCACTCCACAAGAATCTACCATATAAAATGCTTTTGGTAAAAATTCATTTGCAGACTTTATCAATTTTTTTAATTCTTCATCTGTATATCGAAATGTTGACATAGGTTGTACAAATACATTATATCCCTTATTTTTTAAAGACCTGCAAAAATTCATTGCATTATCTGCATCTTTTTTATGAAAACAAACTCTTATTGTATCGACCTTTTCACCGTTATAATCCGGAATATCTTCTATCTTACAGTCTCCATAATTCAACATTACACAAAATTTTGAATTTTTTGCAGAATTTATGTTTTCTAAACGATTTAAATTATCAAATACTGAACGATTACTATCATAATTTTTATGTGGTTTAAAAAAACCACACTCTATAATATCTGCATTAGAATCAACTAATTTATTATTCCTTCTATATTTTCTTTACCAAAGTTCCAGTCATTTACATATCCACCATCCCGCAACGTGCAATCCAAAATTTTTATATTATTTTTATCTTCTTTTTTTAATTTTTCCTTTATCAAGGTTCTAACTCTATTTAAATCTTTTTGGGTATCAACAGCAACTGACGACGAATCCACTTCTACATATTGAACTTTATAACCATTTTCTATAAATCGTAATATTTCAATATCTTCTACTTTTTCTATTTTGCCTCTTTCAGAATTATGAAAAAATTTTAAAGCTTCAGGTGTAAAGACATAAACACAAACTTGCTTATAATATGAAAAATTTAATGATCCTTTTGGGTACGGAGCTGTTGTTCTTGTTAAATATATCCCAACACCATCTTTGTTAGTAATTACCTTAGGAATAGTATTATTTATAACATCTACCGGATCAATTATTTTTGTCATTAAATTTGAAACCTGTAGCTTCTTATCGGAATAAAATGGCTCAATTGCTTTCAAAATCGTCTCTGGTTCAATTAAAGGTTCATCCCCTTGTATATTGACATAAAGGTCTGCATTAATTTTTTCAGAAACTTCTGCTACTCTATCTGTGCCCGTTTTACAATCCTTCGAAGTCATAATTACATTAATATTATATTGCTTACAAACATTTTCAATTCTTTTATCGTCCGTTGCTACGTATACTTCATTAAGTTCAGGAACTTTTTTTGCTTGATTGTATACCCACCAAATCATAGGCTTTCCACAAATATCTGACAAAGGTTTCCCAGGAAACCTTGATGATTCATATCTTGCAGGAATAACCGCAACTATTTTTAACTTGTTACTTTCACATACCTTATCTTTATTACTCTCTATATCATATCCTGATATACCTGTACAACTAAAACTAAAGAAAATCAATAGTAAAGCACTCACAAATAAAAAACTTATGCATTGTTTTTTCATATTAATTGCCTCCTAAATTTTATTTATATTTTGAGATATCATTTTTTTCAGTTCCTGTAATGTTTTAGGAAATAAAACTCCCTGATCCTTAAGCATTTTTATGTAACCACCATATTGCTTTTTATCTTTATTCTCATCCATAAAAACCGTACATATAACAGTGGAATTTGGTTGCATAAATTTTGCTGTATGAAGACAAGCACTAAGATTAGAAATAAAAACTCCATTGAAACCATAATAAATTCTTTCAAATGGCCTATACTCTTTTATAACAGTAAAGTTATCAGGCCAAATGTAATTTTTTCTATCTCTTGGATGTTGTTTTATTACAACCCCTTTGTAATCCTTCAAAATATTAATTGTATTTTTAACAATTTTTTTATTTAAAAGCTCCGGACAATCAGTGCAATATATTATTTGTTTATTTAATGGTTTTGGTTCATATAATATTTTAATTGCCTCCAAATATTTTTCTCTAGAAATTTTTTGTGTAGATATATTTTTAAATGTTTTAAATCTATATTCTGGAAACATCAAAAACATTTTTTTTACCTTAGTTTTATCACAGAACCAATTACACGTTCTTTCCATAATATATTCATTGCAACCATCTTCAAAGTGACAATACTTTTTACCATTACAAAGATATTTCATAATATGACCATGGGCACCATTACAAGAAAAAAAATTATCGTATAAATCTTTTTTTCTTAAAAATTCATTTAAACTATTTTTATCAAATTCATAATACACATGATCAAAAACTTTTTTCAACCTGCATATACGTTCTTTATCGTACCTAAAAACAAGAATGTCATTTTCCTCGTCTGAGCGTTCTAATGCAATTGCCATAGAAGTAGGCATCTTATAGTCTACATCAAAAAACAAATTTTTTACTTTTTTATTAGAATCCGCAAATGCACAATTAAAGTGTGATGACGTAATAAAAAATACAATAAACATAAAAGAAGAAAATACTTTTTTTATAAATTTCATCATATCAAATCCTTAATTTTTTCGTTCTTATTTTAATTCAACTTTATTCTAATCCAAAAAAAAAAAAACAACATTAAATATGTACAAAATCAACACATTTAATATTGTCTATATCTACCAAAAGTTAAAGAAATAAATTAAAATTATTAAAATTTTAATTTATTTCTTTAACTTTTTTCTCGCAAGATTTATTTTTAATAATAATTCTAGTGCATAGTCTTAATTTAACTAAATTATATATATTTCAAAAGTAAAAAATTTACAAATCTTATTATCGGTTGTATTATTTTAACAAATTATTTGACATTTTAATTAAATTATGGTAGAATACCTCCAAGATTGATTGTTGTAAAAACACTATATGCATCTTAGAATGTAACGAATTTAATTTTATCTTAAATAATGTGATGTTTGTTACATATCCTGTATATAACACTTTTTTGATAGTTGGTAACTTTAATTAAACATATTATTTTTTAATAATTTATTTTAAGGGAGGATTTTTAATGAAAAGGCGAATATTATTATCTATATCTAGTGTAATGTTAGTTGTATTCTGTACTTCCATATTTGTATGGGGCGGAAATACCGGAGGCTTTTTACCTAATGTTCAGGCAAGTGACGATACAGCATCTGACTCAACTGAATATAAAAAAAATGAAACATTTACAACTAACTATTATCCATTAGACCCTAATGGCAAAAATACAAAGTACAAAATAGACAGCGTGGGAAATGATAAAGGTGCTGCTACAAAAGCTACATTTTATAATTTCGGAGATCGTAAAGATTGGCGTGATAATCATGAAATTTATCAATCAGCTTTGACAAGTGCAGGCAAAACCGATCCCAATATAAAAAGTCCTCTTGAAAATTGGGCAAATTTTGCTGCTCAGACTTTGATTAGCAATGACTCCGGAGTAAAAAAGACTCAAGATGACAAAGTTAACTTAGAAGATAATGAAGAAAAAGGCATAGTTCAGGATTACTGTAGTGATAATGAATTTTACTGTAACTTAAAAAAAGATTTAGCACTAACTTATCCTGATAGTGTTAATAAAAGCAGTGAAAGATACATATCAAAATGGGGACTTTGTTCTTGTAATAGTTTTAATGAATTGTATGATAAAATGATAAATGGTATGATTGAATTAAGAGCTAGAGATGGTAAAGCAGGAAGCAGCGATCCTAACAAGTACAAAGAATATTTTAAATGGGCTAATAACTTACATGAAGACAGTACAAAAAGAGATATTATATTTACCGGCGTGCAAGTACTTGATGGAGAAACCGGTTCTCAATTGTGGCATTGGGATAATTTTGCACTTGCATTTTATGATTTTAATTTAATAAATATTGATACTGACACTATAGCTTTAGAAAATGGAGATGGTTCTTCTGTAACATCATCAACCGGAGTCAGTGATTCAGACACTTTTGCTTCGGACACTGCATATTTAAATACTTTAGATGAAAACTCTCAAGAATATGAAACTACTGTAAATACAATGAGAACAAAACTTAATGATGGAAAGTACAGTAATTACAAAATCAGCTCCAATGGATCAATTCAACTTACAGAAAGAATGCCCAATCCTAATCCTGATTCAATAAAAACTAATTCAAAAACTTACACCAGGTCAGTTACCGAGACTAATAAGCTTACCGACACATATTCGACCAGATCTACATCTTCTCAAGGAACTCATAAGGAAACTACAATTGGAGTGAAATTTGGCTTTAAAAAACAAGGGTCTGGACTTTCACTTAGTGCAAGTTATGGCACAAATCAAGAATGGAGTAATAGTGTTGCAAGCGCCAACTCTTCAAGTCATGGATCTTCTGTAACTAAATCTGATTCATTAACACTTGGAGGTTCCACTTTACCTGCACATGCTGTGCAATATATTCTTACTGAAAAACCCACCATAGCTTCTGAAGATGGAATTAATGAAGAAACTCAGTTATATTTTGATCATCCAGTAGCTGTAACTTATAAAGTAGCAGTCATTCAAATGAGTGGTGGTGGTTTTATAAGTCACACAACTACCGATATAGATGGATACATGCATTCATCATTTGTAGCTAAATTTGGAGACGGAACTTCAGAAACTGACGAATGTGATGCTGTAACAAGTATTTCTGATAGATTTTTTAATGCTATAAACCCATCTTATGTTGGTAATAAAGCCGATTATGATAAAAGAAGCGGTGTAACATATTCTTACTTTAATCCTGATCACAGTGACAAAGAGTATGAAAAAATAGTAGATTTTAACTGGGACGATAACGCACTTTCAGCCGCTGCACCAATTGTATGTCATTATCCGGTTTTTAACGAAAATACATTTTTGGATATGCTAGCAAATACCAACGAATTAACAACTAGCTCAAGTATATTAATTTATCCTATGTATAAATTAGATAAAATTGTTTTGTCTACAGGTGAATCTAACACTACCAAGGCTACATTAAACCTTAACTCTGACAATCCACAGTATGCTTTAAAAAATATTCAATTAACAGGAATCGATGCTGGCCCTAGTGACAATTCTACTCCTTACAATGGTCTATTGGCATCGTATTATGGATTTGATCAAAATAATGGCGGAGAATGGAAACTTTGCGATGAAAAAGGCAATGACATTGCTGAAAGCGAATTTATAGAAATATATTCACCGGGTGGTTCTGGTCAACATATAAAAGTAAAAGACGGTGCTACTAATGGAACTGCTTACATAAAATATGTAATCTATGACGGATTATACACATCAGAAGAACAAGCTATTCAACAAGTAAATGGCAAATATCAATTCAAAAATGATATACAATACAC
>CAKSPZ010000002.1 GCA_934486635.1 uncultured Eubacteriales bacterium | reverse complement strand
ATCCCTGCATTTCTTCCTAGCCTCTTCCGATTCTTTTTTGCTCCTGTTTTTTTCGGCTTGTTTATATTATCACATATCACTCTTTCCTGTCAACTGTTTTTTACCTTTTTCTCGCTCTTTTTTATTGTTGCCTGTACCCTTCTAAAAGTTACGCCGCAGATAAGTATATAAATTTTTCAATAATTATATTTACAATCAATAAAAATGCTTAATCGTCTCTTGGATTTATTACAATATTTTAACTAAATAACACTTGAATTTAATACTATAAATATCCTATAATTAATATGTAAATATATATTAAAGAAAAATAAGAAGGGATTTACTTTGACTTTTAAAAATAATATTATTAAAATTCTTGCTTTTCTAACAATTTTTTTATTATTAATAACTTTATTAATAAATATAACATTTTTATCTTTTTCTAAAGATTTTCAAAAAAATGATAAAAAACGCATTAACTATATAGATGAAAATCCAAAGAAAATTACACTTGCTGGCGAAGTTCCTGAATCAAATAAACCTGAAAACATAAATTCTGAAGACCTAAAAGAAGAAAATAATACTAATCAAATTAACGCGGAACCAGATTATACCAAATTATATCCTAACTTATATTGTCAACGACCGAAAAAACAAACCAATCCCAATAAAACTATTTTTTTAACATTTGATGATGGACCTTCTGAACGTACTACTGAAATTCTTAATATATTAAAGGAAAAAAATATAAAGGCTACTTTTTTTGTGATAGGAAACAATTCCAAACAAGCTAAACTGCTCATGAAACGAATTGTTAATGAAGGTCACACTATAGGTATTCACACATATTCTCATATTTTTAAAAAAATCTACGCAAGCATACCTAATTATCTTGAAGACTTTAATAACATATATAATCTTATTTATGAAACAACCGGTGTAAAACCAACTATATTTAGATTTCCTGGTGGCTCAAAAAACAATTTTAATAAAAATAATTACAGGGAACTAATTAAAGAAATGACTAGACGTGGTTTTGATTATTTTGACTGGAATTTATCCGTTGGTGATGCTGTAAGTCGTACTCCTACTCCTGTAGAAGTTTGTGTCAATAATGTCATTAAATCTTCAAAAATGCGACCACATGGTGTTGTATTAATGCACGATTCAAAACCTAAATACACTACAGTTAAAGCTTTACCTCAAATAATTGATAACCTTATAAAACAGGGATTTTCATTTGATAAATTATCAAATGAAATTAATCCCGAACCTTATTCTTTGTCCAATCCTTATAAGTAAAATTATGTTTTACTATATAGAATAAAAATCAAGAAGGAATAATATATCATGTGGAATTTTTTAATTATCGCTCTAGGCGGAGCTATTGGTTCAGTTTTAAGATACCTGTTTTATTTTTTACCTATAAATACTTATTTTCCTTTTTCTACTCTAATTGTAAATTTTATTGGTTCTTTTTTTATCGGTATTATAGCTGCATTGTCAAAAGACAGTACATTTTTAAACAATAAATGGACTTTATTTTTAAAGGTAGGCTTTTGTGGAGGATTTACTACCTTTTCTACTTTTTCTCTCGATACATTCTATCTTATAGAAAAAAAGTATTATTTTTTCTCTGTAGTTTATCTTACAATGAGTTTTTTACTATGTATAGTAGGAGTTTTTTTGGGACATTTAATTGTTAAACTTATAATAAAATATGACTAATAAGTTTAATATGTGGCGGCTCGGGTTTTTAGCCCGAGCCGCCACATATTATGTTTAATTTTTATTATTATAAAATTTACAAAATTTATTCATACAACACTTTTCGCATTGTGGGTTTATTGCTTTACATATAGCTCTTCCATGTAAAACTAACCTATGACAAAAATTATTTGATTCATCTTTAGGTAATGCATCTTTTAAAATACATTCTATCTTAGCTGGATTTTTTATATTATGAAACCCTAATCGTCCTGTTATTCTAATACAATGTGTATCTACAACAACAGCAGGTTTTCCAAAAATATCCCCTACAATTAAATTAGCAGTTTTCCTACCTACCCCCGGTAACTTTATTAAATCATCAATATTATCAGGAACAATCCCATTAAAATCATTGATTAACATCTGACACATATTAACAATATCTTTTGATTTTATTTTATAAAAACCACACGATTTAATATAAGGTTCTACTTCTTCAGGTGTAGACAACGCAAAATCATTTACATTTTTAAATTTATTAAATAAATCCGGAGTCACCATATTAACTCTTGCATCTGTACATTGAGCGGCCAAACGAGTCGCTATTAATAACTGTAATGGATCTTTATATTGAAGAGAACATAGCGCTTCAGGATATTCTTTTTTTAAAGCTTCTATTGATAAAGTTGCTAATTCTCTATTTGTCATAATAAAACATCACCTCTAATTAATTGTACATTAAATAAATACATTCGTAAAGCTGCTTTGCCGAAGACGGCCGGCACACCTAACTTATTTTTTAATAATGTTTTAGGTGTGCCGGCCTTTTATTTAATAAAAAAACTGCTTATAAATTTTATTTTGAAAAAATATTAATGTAATTGTCTGTGTTGAAATATATATTATTTAAGTATACAATAAAAATATATTTTTTAAGGATGTGTTTTTTATAAATAAAATTTCTTTTAAAAAATTAATAATCTTAATATCATCTATAGTTATACTTATAATTTTTTCAATTATAACGATAATACACTTAAAATATAACCCAGTTTTTTCATCTACATCTACCGCTATGGGTACATATGTCACTCAAACAGTTTATTGTAAAAGCCCTGAAAATATATGTTCAAAAACAATGAATTCTATAAAAGACCTTGAAAATAAAATTTCTTGGCGCATAATAGATTCCGATATTAATAAAATAAACTCTGCTCCTGAAAATTTAAATATAAAAGTTTCTAAAGAAACAATAAATATATTAGAACCAGCATTAAACATTTCCACATATACACATTCTGCATTTAACCCTGCTATCTTACCATTATCTAAACTCTGGGACTTTGCTGGACCTAATCAACGCGTTCCATCACAAAATGAAATTAATGAAGTTTTACCTCACTTAAATATAGATTCATTAAAATTAGATAAATCTTCTGGATCTATATTAAAAACAGATCCTCATACTATGATAGACCTTGGTGCCATCGGGAAAGGAACCGCTTGTGATACTGCCGTTAAAATATATCAAGAAAACAATATTACAGGTGGTGTCATTTGTGTTGGTGGAAGTATTGGTATCTATGGTACTAAACATACAAATGAGCCTTGGAAAATCGCTATTCGTAACCCTTTTATCACAGACGATAATAATTCATCTTTTGCTGTATTAAATGTAAAATCCGGATTTATTTCTACTTCCGGAGCATACGAACGTAACTTTATATATGATGATAAATTTTATCATCATATATTATCAACTTCTACCGGATATCCTGTAGAAAATAATATTGAATCTGTTACTGTATATGCATCAAACGGAACATTATCCGATATATTATCCACAGCTTGCTATGTACTTGGAATTGAAAATTCTAAACCTTTATTAAAGAAATTTAATGCAACTGCCATTTTTGTAAATAAAAATAAATCTATAGTTGCTTCGACTGAATTAAAAAACATTTTAAATATAACAGACGCTTCTTTTTTCGTATCATCATGGGTATAAATATTATGAATATTAAAAAAAATTATTTAATTAGTTTGTCTTTGGTATTGTGTATTTTTGGTTTATTATTTTGTTTATTTAAAATAACTCCATTTTTCCAATCTGATTTACAGCCTATCGCTATAATAGAACAGGATAATAAGGAAATTTATCGCATAAATTTAGCCAATGTTAAAGAAAAATATTACATAGATATTAATTCTTCTTTTTCTAGTAAAATCTTAGTAGAACCTTATAAAATATCTTTCTGTGAATCAACTTGTCCAGATAAAATATGTGAACATTATGGAAAAATCTCTAAACCTGGTCAATGTGCTGTTTGTTTACCTGCTAAAATTGTAATTAAAATAAATGGTATTGACCAGAAAATCGATAGTATTACCGGGTGATATATTTATGAACTTTAAATTTAATCAATGTAATAATGTATTAAAAATAACTTTATTATCTATTTTTTGTGCTTTATCTGTAAGCGTATCTTTCCTTGAATCTCTTATTCCTATTTCTCCTGTGTTACCTCCCGGTACCAAATTAGGATTTTCTAATATCATTACTATGTTTGTTTGTGCTACTTTTGGCATACATTTTTCGATTATTATAATTATCGTTAAATCTTTATTTGTTGCTTTTTCTCGTGGTTTTATTGCATTTATGTTAAGTTTATTAGCCGGTCTTTTTAGTACTTTCATTACCGGTATCTTAATACGTTATTTCTCCAACAGTATAAGTAACATCTTTATTGGTATTATAGGTGCTTCTGTTCATAATTTTACACAAATTTTAGTTGCATCTTTTTTCGTCGGAAATATTATTTTTTATTATTTACCTTTTTTATTATTAGTATCTCTTTTTACAGGAAGTCTTACCGGTATCGTTTTTAATATCATTTTACCTATTCTTTATAAGCAATATTCTTTATTTAAGCATTAGTTCTCTTACTTGGAGCGGGTGCTGTCCATAACAAACGTTTATTTAGTTTGTTATGGACTACGCCCAGTAATTACTGGGCTACCTGCGGATCGGCTAAAAGGCCGATCCGCAGGTGCACCCGCCCCCCATCACACAGCTACTAAAAAACATATACAGTTAAAATTTATTATAAACTTCTTTAAACAAAACTATTGAAACGGGAGGATTTTATGCATATAATCAGTTACTTTAAAAACTTCTCAAAAAGAAGTTCAGCCGGCATAACTATCGCTCATAATAAAAATACCGCATATACACATTCAGAAAAAATTCCTTGTCCACCATATGTAACCATTCCTATGCAGCAACATATCGGAACCGAATGTATTCCTTCTGTAAAAATCAACGACTTAGTAAAAGTAGGCCAAGAAATAGCAACAAATGTATCTAATATGTGCGCACCCATACACTCAAGTATTTCCGGAAAAGTTACAAAAATTGATAAAATACTAATGCCAAATGGAACTTATTCTCAAGCTGTAACTATCGAATCTGACGGAAAAATGGATTATTCTGAAACAATAAAACCTCACAAAATATCCACTAAAGAAGATTTAGTTGCTGCTGCAAAAAGCAGCGGTTTAGTTGGTCTAGGTGGTGCAGGTTTTCCTACTCATATAAAAATAAATACACCTCAAAATAAACATATAGATACACTTTTAATAAATGCTGCTGAATGTGAACCTTACATTACCTCCGATACAAGAACCATTCTTGAACATTCTGACGATATTATTAGTGGAATAAACATAATAAAAAATACATTACATATAGAAAATGCTATTATATCAATTGAAAAAAACAAACCCGAATCAATAAATCAATTAAGAAACTCTATTTTAAAATCGGGATCTAAAATAAAAATTTTAATACTTGATACAAAATATCCACAAGGAGCAGAAAAAGTATTAATAAAGTCTTCCACAGGACGTACCGTTCCTTGTGGAAAACTTCCCAGTTATGTTGGCTGTTTAGTCCTTAACGTAACAACAATTTACACACTATACAATTATATAAATACCGGAAAACCTCTTATTGATAAAATTATTACAGTCGATGGATCTGCTATAAATAATCCTAAAAATTTAATTGTTCCTATAGGTACTCCTATAAAGGAGCTAATAAAATTCTGTGGAGGATATAAATCAACACCTAAAAAAATTCTTATGGGTGGTCCAATGATGGGTATTTCCTTAGTTGACGATACCATGCCTATATTAAAACAAAATAATGCAATACTAATTTTCAATAAACATGACAGTGTTTTAAAATCACCTACTAATTGTATTCGTTGTGGAAAATGTGTTCAACAATGTCCAATGAATCTTATGCCATTATCATTTGAGCAAAATGTAAAAGCTAATAATATTGAAAATCTTATCAAATTAAATATATCTAATTGCATGGAATGTGGTTGTTGCGCATATTCATGTCCTGCAAATAGACCACTTGTTCAATCAATACGGTTAGGTAAATTTCTTATTAAGAAAAATAATCAAGGTAAGGTGTAAACAATGAATTCTAAACTGTACATATCGAGTTCTCCTCATATACACAATAAAAATTCAACTCAAAGAATAATGTTAAATGTAATAATTGCTATGGTTCCAAATATAATTGCATCTTTAATAATATTTGGAATTCGTGCATTGATGGTCATTTTAGTTACGGTTTTATCATGTGTATTATCAGAATACATTGCAAGAAAAGTTATGAAACGAGATAACACTATTACAGATTTAAGTGCTATCGTTACTGGAATTTTACTAGGGTTTAATCTACCTGTTAGTATTAATCTTGGTATTGCTGCATTTGGTGGTATAATCTCAATTATTATAGTAAAACAATTTTTTGGTGGAATTGGTCAAAACTTTGTTAATCCGGCGTTATGTGCAAGAATAATTTTAATGTCATCATTTCCAAGTCAAATGAGTAATTTTACAGTACCTTTTATTTATTCTAATACTCATTCTGATATGATAACTACAGCTACACCTCTTTCTAAATCAGCTACTGTTTCATATTCATACGCAGATATGTTTTTAGGCAAAATTCCCGGTTGTTTAGGTGAAGTTTGTTCTTTAGCCATTATTATAGGAGGCATTTACCTTTTAATCAAAAAAATTATTTCACCTATTATTCCAATTTGTTTTATTGGTACTGTATTTATTGCTACATATTTACTCAAAGCTGACCCTATATTTCATATTTTATCTGGTGGACTTTTACTAGGTGCTATATTTATGGCTACTGATTATGTTACTTCGCCTGTTACTTTTAAAGGTCGTATTATATTTGGTATTGGATGTGGTTTATTTACTGTTTTAATTAGAATTTTTGGTTCTTTACCTGAAGGTGTGAGTTTTGCAATAATTCTTATGAATATTCTTGTTCCTCACATTGAAAAATTAACTATTCCAAAACCTTTTGGAAAGGAGCGAAAATCATATGAAAAAGTTTAAATTAAAAGAAATTTTAAACCCAACAATTTCTTTATTTTTAATTTGTCTTATTGTTACTTTACTTCTTTCATGTACCAACTTTTTAACTAAAAATTCAATAGAACTTCAAAAAGTAAAAAAAGATGAATCTGCAAAAAAAATAGTATTACCGCTTGCTGTAACATTTGAAGAAAAAAAATATTCTGACATAACTTATTCAATTGGTACCAATGCTGACGGAAAAATTGTAGGATTTACATTTAATACAACATCAAAAGGATATGGCGGTACAATAGAAGTCATGACTGGTATATCTGCTGACTCAAAAATTACAGGAGTAACTATACTTTCACAAAATGAAACACCTGGTCTTGGCGCTAATATTACAAATGATAGTTTTATTAATCAATTTTATCGAGATATTCCTCAAGATGGATTTAAAATAAAAAAAGGTAATGCTCAAAATAATAATGAAATCAATGCTATAACCGGTGCTACAATATCATCAAATACCGTAAATGATGCTATAAATGAAGCAATTACACAATATAGAAAAATTTCAAGTAACGGAGGATATGTAAATGAATAAAAATCTTCGTTCAGAATTAACTAAAGGCATATTAAAAGAAAATCCTGTTTTGCGATTAGTATTAGGTACTTGTCCTACATTAGCAATAACTACTGCTGCTTCCAATGCTATTGGTATGGGATTAGCTGCTACTATAGTTCTTATTTGTTCAAATGCTGTAATTTCATTAACACGAAACTTTATACCGAATAAAGTTCGAATACCGGCTTTTATTACAATTATTGCAGGATTTGTAAGTATTGTTCAACTCTTAGTTAAAGCTTTCGCTCCTGTTATCGACCAAACTTTAGGAATATATTTACCATTAATAGTAGTAAATTGTATTATTCTTGGAAGAGCTGAAATGTTTGCAAGTAAAAATAAACTTCTCCCATCTATTTTAGACGGATTAGGTATGGGTATCGGATTTACATCTGCATTATTATGTATGGGAATCATTAGAGAACTTTTAGGTAACGGTACATTGTTTGGATTCCCCATAACCGCAGGAATTATTCCCCCGGTAATAATTTTCATATTACCTCCCGGTGGTTTTTTCGTGTTTGGTATGTTAATTGCATTATCTAATTTACTCTCAAAAAATGAATCTCAAAAAGAATTAAATTGCAACCAATGCCCAATGAGTAACAACTGTTCTATTACATTAAAAAAGGGGGCAATAAATAAATGATAAAAACATTAGGTGCAATATTTTTAGCTTCTATTTTAACTGAAAACTATATCTTAAATAAGTTTTTAGGAATTTGCCCATTTTTAGGTGTATCGAAAAAATTAAATACAGCCGCCGGAATGAGTACTGCCGTTACATTTGTTATGGTAATATCTACCGCCGTAACATGGCCAATTTATACATATATTTTATTACCAAATAATTTAGCATATTTACAAACACTTGTATTTATTTTAATAATTGCGACATTAGTACAATTAGTTGAAATTATTTTAAAAAAATATATTCCTTCATTATATAAAGCATTAGGAATATATTTACCATTAATAACAACAAATTGTGCAGTGTTAGGCGTCACCATATTAGTAATAGAAAAAGGAACCGCTGATTCCTCATTCGGATATATACACGCACTTGTAAATGCATTTGGCTCAGGTATTGGATTTATGGTCGCTATGATTATTTTTTCCGGAGTCAGACAACGCCTTGAAAACTCTGATATTCCAAACTTTTTAAAAGGTCTCCCTATTACATTAGTAGCTGCATCAATCGTAGCCGTATCATTTTTAGGTTTTCAAGGCGTTGTTGATGGTCTCTTTAATAAATAAAAGGAGAAAAATTTTATGACTGAAATATTTTTTCCCATACTAATCATTTCTATTATAAGTATTATTTCCGGACTGTGTTTGTCAATAGCATCTGTCGTTATGAAAGTCCCACAAAATAAAAAAATCAATGAAATTTTAAAAGTTCTTCCCGGTGCTAATTGCGGTGCATGTGGCTTCTCCGGTTGCGAGGGTTACGCCAAAGCTTTAGCTGAGGGTAAAAGTAAACCCGGCCTTTGTTCTCCCGGCGGAGATGTCGTCTCTAAAAAACTCTCAAACATTTTAGGCTGTGATACAAAAAAAGTTGATAAAAAAGTCGCATATATCGCATGTAACGGTACCTGTAACAACACAAAACCTGCAACAATATATAATGGCATATCTTCATGTAATGCCGCCACTTTAATCAATAAAAATAACGGAACTTGCTCATATGGATGCCTTGGTTTTGGCGATTGCGTAAATATCTGTAAATATAACGCTATAACTATTGAAAATAATATTGCAAAAATAGATGCAAATAAATGCATAGGATGTGGCATGTGCGTCAAAACATGTCCCAAAAACATTATTAAATTAACTAAAATAAAAAACCAAGCTATTATTAACTGTTCAAATAACGACAAGGGAATAATCACAAAAAAAGCTTGTAAGGTTGGTTGCCTTGGATGTAAACTTTGTGAAAAAACTTGCAAATATAATGCTATAAAAGTCGAAAATAACTTAGCAATTGTAGATATTAATAAATGTATCGGTTGCGGTGAATGCCGAGAAATTTGTCCCAATAATTGTATATCTACCGTAAAATATAAATAAAAATAATGTCCATTTTAACTGCTAATTAATATTATATAAGGGAAGCCCCCACTAATCCCGACTATCCCGCCGGAATTAACGGGGGCTCTTATACAATAGAGGTGATAAAATTGGCAAAAATAAAACCATTTAAAGCACTCCGTTTTAATGAAACCTTAAAAGAAGATATCTCAAAAAATATATGTCCTGTATATGACATTATCAATGAATCCGAATACAATAAATATATAAATAAAAGCCCTCATAATACAATACGTCTAGAAAAACCTGTTGGTTATGATTGTTATAATAAAGCAAAAAATACATTAAACCTATGGATATCACAAAATATATTATCCTATGAAAATAAAGACAGCATATATATTTATGAACAAGAATTTATATTTGATAATCAAGTCAAAAAAATACACGGAATAATTTGTCTAGTAAAAATTGAAGATTTTGAAAAACAAATTATTATTCCACATGAAACCACTTTAAACGCACCTAAAAATGATAGATTAAACTTACTAAAATCAACAAAAAGTATGTTTAGTCCAATTTTTTCTTTGTATGACGATAAAAATAATATAACCGAAAACCGATTAACTCCATTTATGAAAAAAAAGCCTAAACTTGAATTTAAGGATGATAATAATATTATACACAGACTTTGGATAATAAAAGAAAAAAGCGAAATTACTAAAATCTGCAATGATTTCACAAACCGTAAATTATATATAGCTGATGGACATCACAGATATGAAACTGCACAAAAATTTAAAACAATAAGCGGCAACAAATATACTATGATGTATCTCTCTAATATAATTAATGAAAATATTATAATACTGCCAACACATCGATTGATAAAAAATAATTTTGAATTTAATTTATGTAATTTTTTTAATGAATGTACAAAATACTTTAATATAACACAATTAAAAAATGAAATTGAACTTCAAAAACAATTAAACATTATTCATAATGAAAATCAACATGGATTCGGATTATATAATAAGAAAAAATATTATATTTTAATATTAAAATCAAGTATACAATTTAAAAGCACTTGTTCCGGATATGATGTATCTATTTTTAATGATTTTATTATAGAAAAAATATTAAATAAAAACATAAACATACAAAACGACATTGATTTTACTAGAGATATTACATTTGCAATTCAGTCGGTAGATGAAAATAAACATTCTATAGCATTTTTTCTAAATCCAACTACTTTATCTCAAATAATAAATGCAGCAAACTCTCAAGAAAAAATGCCTCAAAAATCCACATATTTTTTTACAAAAGTAATTGCAGGATTAACAATGTATAAAATGGACTAATTATTTACATGAAAATAATTACTTATAAGAATTATTTTAAAATATTACACCCTTGTAACATTTGCAAGGAATAAAAATTACAAATTTTCGATAAAATTTTATTATAAAACAATAAATCCCTAAAAAAGTACAAATAATAAGTTATATTTTATATCTGCAATAATACGCTACCCTTGTCACATTTAACATTAATTTTGATACACTTTTTTAATATTTTTTGTCGAAAACTCTTTACAAGTCAAATAATGTGTGTTATATTAATACTCGAGATTGATTTTTACCTTTTTCATTCTCATGAATTCCTTTTCTTTAGTATAAGTGTTCCTTGTGGGCACTTATTTTTTTTCATTTTATTCTCTTTATTGGCATATAAAATACATAAGGAGGATTTTTTCATGTTTATATTTTCATTCAAAACTTCAAAAAGAAAGATAGTAACTTACTGCGTAATTATTTTTGCAATCATTGCTTTATTTTTAATGTTCTTTTTTTCAAAATCTAATGGAACCCAAACCACTTGTCCATCTGGTACATATAAATTAAATGCAAAAGATAATAATAATCGTATAGAATTTTTATCACAATTTGGCTGGGAAGTAAATAATGAACCTACTGAAATAACTACTATTACTATTCCATCGGAATTCAATGCTACTTATGAAAAATATAACGATATTCAACGCGAACAAGGACTGGACTTATCAAAGTATCGTGAAAAATCATGTACACGATATACATATCAAATTTTAAATTATAATGATTCGTCTCAAGGCATACGTGCTAATATTTTAGTTCTTGATGGAAAAGTTATTGGTGGGGATATTTCATCTATTAATTTAAATGGTTTTGTGCATGGTTTTTTTGACCCGAATAAAATTAATACATAAATGATTTTATTCTATTTAACATAAACACAGTTTCTTTACACAAAGTATTCATAAAATGTTTGTTAAAAAATCATCTTTTATTTTTTCGTCAAATTTGGTATTATATAAGTAAGTAAAAAGATAATGTGAATTAAAAAAATATGTGCGATAATGCACAAATTGGACTGGAGGATTTTTATGGCTAAGGTAGTTTTAAAAAATATTTGTAAAGTATATGACGATACAGTAAAAGCTGTAAAAGATTTTAACCTTGAAATTAAAGACCATGAATTTATTATATTTGTAGGCCCTTCAGGGTGTGGCAAATCTACCACATTACGTATGATAGCCGGACTAGAAGAGATTTCAAGCGGTGAACTTTATATAGGAGATAAACTTTCAAATGATATTTCTCCTAAAGACCGAGATATTGCTATGGTATTTCAAAATTACGCATTATATCCACATATGACGGTTTTTGATAATATGGCATTTGGTTTAAAATTAAGGAAATTTTCAAAAGACGAGATAAAAAAGCGTGTTCTCGACGCTGCAGAAATTTTGGACATCTCACATTTATTAGATAGAAAACCAAAAGCTTTATCCGGAGGGCAACGTCAGAGAGTAGCTTTAGGACGTGCTATTGTAAGAGACCCAAAAGTATTTTTATTAGATGAACCTCTTTCAAATCTTGATGCTAAACTTAGAACACAAATGCGTACAGAAATAACTAAATTACACAAAAAACTCAATACCACATTTATTTATGTAACGCACGACCAAACTGAAGCTATGACTATGGGTGATCGAATTGTTGTAATGAAGGATGGAATTATTCAGCAAATTGATACACCACAAAACTTATATAATAAACCTTGTAATGATTTTGTTGCAAGCTTTATTGGTACTCCGTCCATGAACTTTATTGATGCTATGTTAATAAAAGAAAATGGTACTTATATGTTATTATTTAATGATTATAAAATTGCATTACCCGAATCCAAAAATAAGGATAATGTTCTTGAATCTTATATAAATCAAGATGTCTTATTAGGAATCCGTCCTGAAGCAATTCAAGTAGATAAAAATACTGTTGATAACTATTCTAAATTTAAAGCTGAAGTAGAAATTACTGAATTAATGGGTTCTGAGACATATTTATATCTCAAAGTAGATAAGAATTCAATTATATCAAAAGTAAAATCAGATACAACAGCAAAATCCGGAGACATAATTGATGTCTACATTGACACTTCAAAAATTCACATTTTTAATAAAGAAGATGGAAAAACCATTACCAATTAAATAACAAAATTATATGCATAACAACTATTTTCTTTTCATAAAAAGAGAATAGTTGTTGTTATTTAAAAACACTTTTAAATAAATATGTATTTTTATACAATTTTTATTATTTAATATTATCCATAGATACATCTAAAATACTCGATAAATTGTTTTGTTATAGCGTTTTTATAGAAAAACACCGCTGTTCTCTCTAAAATATACAAATTTTTTCGATAATATAGTTGCAATATCCTCAACATTTATGTAAAATATACTTAGGTTTATTTTTATCATTAATTATTTTATTAAAATTTTATTTTAACAAATATTAAATTTCTAATAGTAAGGGAGTTTTTTTATGTCTAACAGATTATTTCAAGGGATCGTACACCAAATGCACGATGCTATAGGAAGAACCATTGGAGTAATTGATGAAACTTCAGTTGTTGTAGCTTGCAGCGACCTTGATAAAATTGGAGAAGTAAGAAATAACATTACATCTGACTTTTTTAAACCTTCTTCTACTTTTATAATTAACGGATATACTTATAAATCACTTGATTGCAAAGATCATTCTGAATATGCTGTCTTTGTAAAAGGTGATGATGAAGCTGCTCAAAGATATGTTTCTATCCTTTCAATATCATTTGGAAGCATAAAACAATTTTATGATGAAAAATATGATAGAGTTAACTTTATAAAAAATGTTATATTAGATAACATTTTACCTGGTGATATATACTTAAAAGCTCGTGAACTACATTTTAACGTAGAGGCTACAAGGGTATGCATGCTTGTAAAGATTAATTCAAAAACAGATGTATCTGCATATGATGTTTTACAAAGTTTATTCCCTGATAAAACAAAGGACTTTGTTATCAGCATAAATGAAACAGACATAGCTATTGTTAAAGAAGTAAAAGAAAATATTACATCAGACGATCTTGAGCAACTTGCTAAGTCTATCGTAGATACTTTGACCAGTGAATTCTATATTCATTGTGCTATTGGTATAGGAACAACTGTAACCAATATTAAAGATATCGCAGCTTCATTTAAAGAATCCCAAATAGCTATTGAAGTTGGTAAAGTATTTGACACAGAAAAAACCATAGTAAGCTATGATAATCTCGGTGTAGCAAGACTTGTATATCAATTACCTACTACTCTTTGTGAAATGTTTTTAAAAGAAATCTTTAAAAGAGGATCTATTGATTCTTTAGATCAAGAAACCTTATTTACAATTCAACGTTTCTTTGAAAATAACTTAAACGTATCAGAAACTTCACGTAAATTATTTGTTCATAGAAATACATTAGTATATAGATTAGAAAAAATTAAAAAATTAACCGGTCTTGACCTTCGTGAATTTGAAGATGCAATTGTATTTAAAGTTGCATTAATGGTTAAAAAATACTTATCTTCAAATCCTGTTAAATACTAATTTAATAATAAAAATAAAGGAGTCAAAATATGATAGAGTTCAGGAATGTATCTAAGGTATATTCCAATGGTACAAGCGCTCTAAAAAATATAAATTTGCATATAAAAAAAGGTGAATTTGTATTTATAGTTGGTTCTTCAGGTGCAGGAAAAAGTACTCTTTTAAAACTTATAATGCATGAAGAGTTACCGTCTGAAGGCACTATATACCTTGATGGAATAAATACAACAACACTTACAAAAAAAGAAGTCCCATATATGCGCAGAAAAATGGGTATTGTTTTTCAGGATTTTAGACTGATAGACAAAATGAATGTTTTTGATAATGTAGCATTTGCAATGCGTGTAACTGGAGCATCGGAAAAGGATGTAAAAAATAGAGTTCCTTATATATTAAATCTTGTTGGGTTACAAGATAAAGCCAGCAGACGTCCCGCAGAACTTTCTGGTGGTGAACAACAAAGGGTAAGTCTTGCACGTGCTCTTGTAAACAATCCTTCTATAATTGTAGCAGATGAGCCAACCGGTAATATTGACCCGGAAATGTCTTACGAAATAGTTGAACTTTTAACTGAAATTAATAAACGTGGTACTACAGTATTAATGGTTACTCATGAACATGATTTAGTTCAGCATTTTGGAAAAAGGGTAATAGAAATAAACAGTGGTTCTATAACTACTGACAGCGAAAATCCGGAGGTACAAAATGAGGTTTAGTTCTATAAAATATTTATTATCTGAAGGTTTTAAAAACGTTTGGAAAAACTGGATGATGTCTATAGCTTCCATTGGTATTTTAGTTTTATGTTTGTTATTAACAGGTTCTGCAGCCTTATTTTCAATAAATATAAGCAGTGCTTTAAATTCTATAGAATCACAAAACAGTACAACCATATATTTAAAAGAAGAAATAGATACTCCACAAGCATTACAAATTGGAGAACAAATTAAAGCTATTCCAAACATATCTAATTGCCAATTTTTTTCAAAAGATGAGGCTGTGGAGAAATTTAAAGATGAATTAGGTTCTATTTTTGATGGAATTAAAGACAAGAATCCTTTTCCCCACGCATTTCATGTTACTTTAAATGACATTTCAAAATATAATGAAACTGTAGAACAAATAAAACAAATTGATGGAGTGGATAGTGTAGTTAATCGCAGTGAACTATTCGAAAAATTAACTCGATTTGATAAACTTGTTTCTATAAGTGGGGTATTTATTGTTATAATTTTAGGTTTAGTTTCTCTATTTATTATTTCAAACACAATCAGGCTTACCATGTATAGTCGTAGGTTTGAAATAAGCATAATGAAATCTGTTGGCGCTACAGACTGGTTTGTCCGTATTCCTTTCATTGTTGAAGGGATTGTTATAGGAATTATATCCGCAATTATCTCATCAGTTGTATTAAAATTCTTATATGACATCTTAGTTGGGTATATAAAACGAACTATCCCGTTCTCACATATACCATTTAGTAGTGTTTCCTTCCCTATTTTCTTAGCATTTGTTGCTGCGGGTATTGGATTTGGTTTGATTGGAGGTCTTATCTCTATCAGCAAATACCTAAAGAAAGAGGGAGGAGAAATTCTTGGATGGTAAAAAATTTTTAGCTGTATTAATCTGCATTCCCTTAATTCTAGGAATTACATCGTTTTTTTATAAGCCACTTGAGGTTTATGCTGCATTTAATATTCATGAGCAAGAGTCCAAAAAAGCTAATATAAAAGCTAGAAAGAGCAGTCTTGAACAAACATTAAAAGAAACTAATGAAAAAATCAGTAATAAACGTCAGCAATGTGACAATGTAAATAAGCAAATTTTATCAACTAAAAGTCAAATAAAAGACATTAATGATAACATTGCAAAACTTGACAAAGAAATCACCATTAAATCATCCGAAATAACTAATAAGCAAAAAGATATTGATAAAAATACCGATATACTTATGAAACGATTAGTGGCTGTATATAAAGCCGGTGAAGTACATGCAATTGACTTGATACTCAACGCTAAAAGTTTTGATGATTTTATTGATAAAGCTGAGATTATTAATAGAATTGGTGAACATGATAATAAACTTATAAATTCGCTAAAAAATGATATTACATGCATAGAAAAAGAAAAAAATAATATTGAAAACAAAAAGGCAACTGTAGAAGCTGATAAAGTTTCGTTATCTCAAAAAGAAAATGACCTTCAAAATCTTTTTTCAGAAAATGAAAAACTTTTGAAAGACCTTGAAGGTGAACAAGCCGTAGCACAAGCTGAAATAGATGAAAATAATGCTGAGTATCAAAAGATTCAAAATGAAATAATGCGTTATTATGAAGACGAAGCTCGCCGCAAAGCGGAGCAATTGAGATTGGAACAATTGAGAAAAAAAGAAGATTTAGCTCAGAAACTAAAAGCTAAATCTACTGTTCAATTAAGTAATCAGAATATTTCTACATCAGAAAATAAAATTATTATTTCACCTGGAAACAAATTTGCTTGGCCTGTTCCTGGTTACACTAGGCTTTCATCACAATATTGGGAAAAACGAGGAAATGTATACCACAAAGGAATAGACATTGCAGCTCCAGGTATATATGGACAACCTGTTGTCGCAGCTGATGATGGTTTTGTTTTTGCTACATATGCCGGATGTACACATGACTATGGTAAACTTCACAGTTGCGGATGTGGTGGAGGATACGGAAATTACGTAATTTTAGCTCATGGAAATGGTAAAATTTCAATTTACGGTCATTTAGCTCATGTATCTGTACATGAAGGTCAAACTGTATTAAAAGGTGAAAAAATTGGAGCAGTAGGGTCTACTGGACACTCTACAGGACCACATCTTCACTTTCAAACCAAACATAATGGTATTGATTACAATCCAATGGATGAATATTAATTAAAATTTTTATGATACGAATAGTTAACTTTACTGCTATTCGTATCATTTTTTATTATATGAATACATATCAGTAAATAAGGGGTGAAAAATATGATTACCATGTTAACTATTGATGAACCGAATAAATACAGTACGTTAAAAGAAAAAATTATATTTAAACTAAGTAACCCAATAACAGTAAAAAATATATCATATAATAATTTAGAAATTAAGCATATATTAGCAAAAAAAAGAAAAAATAAAATTTGTTGGAACAAAATATGTAAACTTATTAATCCCGAAACAACTTTTCTTTGTCCGGATACAATTTCTTTTCCAGAAAATTCAACTTTTTCACGTTATGAACCGACAAACATTAATAAAATACTTTGTAAAAATGCTGCACTTAATATTATTAAAACTGCAAAAGTTCCGGAAAATAAATTATTAGTAAGCATATTAGACCCATTTGGTTGTCACAGTGAATTAGTAAATAATATTGTTCCCTATTTAAATCAAATAAAAGTAATAACAAAAAATATAGAGTTTTATAGCAAAGAATCAGAAATACTAATGGATAAATACGGTGTATCTATTTTAGTAAGTGATAGTATGAATTGGATTACGCCTTGTCATGTATTAATAGCTCCAGATAAAATTAACGAACCCATTAATTTATCAAAAGATTGTATTACATTTACCGGGTTTCGACCAACCATATCACTAAACGGTACCATATTTTGTGATTATAAAATCAAATATATCCCCAAACTTTCTAATTTAATTCCCAATGATATTAATATAAAAAATTTTCTTGAAGCGCTTTTTAATAATTACAATAATATAAATATTAATTCAATCATTCCTGATACTTGCGTCTCTGCACTTAATAAACAAACTTCATTATCCAGTATTTGCCATAAAATTCATAGTATTGTAAATCTGGCTTGACATAAACAAGTAACTACATTATAATGTTTATGTTATTCAGAAAAAAAATCTTCATTTAAGGTGGTTTGTATAAAAATGATGAAACAGGTTCTACTAACTGATGAAGGTCTCAAAAATCTAGAAACAGAACTAGATGAATTAAAAACTATTAAACGTAAAGAAATAGCTGAAAAGATTAAAGTTGCATTATCCTTTGGTGATTTATCAGAAAATAGCGAATATGATGAAGCTAAAAATGAGCAAGCAATAGTTGAAGCAAGGATTGCATCTATTGAAAATATGCTTAAAAATGTACAAGTAATTAATGAGGATGAACTAAGTACCGAAATTATTCATGTAGGTTCAAAAGTTAAAGTTCGCGATATTGAATTTGATGATATATGTGAATATAAAATAGTCGGTTCTAGTGAAGCTGACCCGGTTAACGGACGTATCTCAGATGAGTCGCCTGTTGGCAAAAGTCTTATAGGTCATAAAGTTGGCGAGATTGTCGAAGTAGAGACCCCCGCCGGTTCAATGTCATATGAAGTTTTAGAAATATCTAAGTAATCTTTTTAAAAAAACGGGCGGTATGATAATTTTCATCCGTCCGTATTATTTTATATATAAAGGGAGATATAAAAATGAGTGAAAATAATGAAAATAATGCTAATCAAGTAGAACAAGAGCAAGATATTAAAGAGCTTTTAAAAATTCGTCGTGATAAATTAAAATACTTACAAGAAAATAATAAAGACCCTTTTGAAATTACTACCTGTAACCGTGATACATATAATCAATATATTGTTGAGCATTTTGAAGAACTCGAAAATAAAGATGTATGCATTGCTGGACGTATTATGAGTTGGAGAGATATGGGTAAAGCTTGTTTTATGGATATTCACGATAGAACAGGTCGTATGCAAGTTTATATAAAAATTAATGATGTCGGTGAAGAACAATATGCTGAACTTTCTAAATGGGATATCGGTGATATTATTAGCGTTGAAGGTTATGTATTTAAAACTAGACGCGGAGAAATATCAGTTCATGCTAAACAATTAACTTTATTATCAAAATCATTGCTTCCTTTACCGGACAAGTTCCATGGTTTAAAAGATACTGATTTAAGATATCGTCAACGTTACGTTGATTTAATTATGAATCCGGATGTAAAAGATACTTTTATAAAACGTAGTACTATTATAAGAACTATCCGTAAATATCTCGATAATAAAGGCTTTATCGAAGTTGAAACTCCTATATTAAATACTATCGCAGGTGGTGCCGCTGCTAGACCATTCCTTACACATCATAATACCCTTGATATAGACCTATATCTACGTATTGCACCGGAATTATATTTAAAAAGATTAATCGTTGGCGGTATGGAAAAGGTTTATGAAATTGGCAGATTGTTTAGAAACGAAGGTATGTCAGTTAAACATAATCCTGAATTTACTACTATAGAATTATATGAAGCTTATGCAGATTATAATGTAATGATGGATCATACTGAAAATATTATTAATGAATGTGCTAAAGCTATCGGTGACTCTTCTGTAATTAATTATCAAGGTCAAGAAATTGATTTATCTAAACCTTTTAAACGAATTTCTATGATTGATGCTGTAAAAAATGTTACAGGAATTGATTTTGGTTCATTTATGGGTGACGACAATAAAGCTATGGAAGTAGCTAAACAATTTGGATTTGAAACAAATGGAAAAAATACTTGGGGCGACATTTTAAATTTAACATTTGAAGAAAAAGTTGAAGAAACTTTAGTACAACCTACTTTCATATGTGATTATCCAGTAGAAGTTTCTCCTCTTACCAAACGTAAAAAAGATAATACTAGATTAGTTGAACGTTTCGAATTGTTTATTACAAAACGTGAAATGGCTAATGCTTATTCTGAGCTAAATGATCCTATTGATCAACGTAATAGATTTATTCATCAAATGAAATTACGTGAATCAGGTGACGATGAAGCTAATTTAATAGATGAGGACTTTATTAATGCCCTTGAATATGGAATGGCTCCTACCGGTGGATTAGGTCTTGGAATAGATAGATTAGTTATGTTGTTAACCGATAGTGCCTCTATAAGAGATGTGTTATTGTTCCCAACAATGAAACCGTTGGATAAATAAGATTAATTAAAGTTGTATAAGGGCGCGGCCGTGGCATAGACATCAAAGATATCTATGCCACGGCCGGTGTGTTTTTTATATTCATATAATTATAATTAGTTATACAAAAAAACATACCGGCCCGCAGGACGTGACCTCGATTTTTTTAGATTCATACACTGTACATCGAGGTCACGTTCTGCGGGCCGCGCCCACCTAATAACCAGAAGTATCACAAAAAAAGTCTTACCCCAGCTAACGCTATCAAAATCACTCCTGAAATGACCATAAAAACATTTGAATTTATATTTTTAATTAAAGACAATCTTCCACCTAAAAAGAGTCCTAATGAAATAAAGAGTAATTGACAACCACCAACCATAAGTAGAACCAACAAACTATTCACGCCTGAAACCGCACTACTGATACCTGCACCAAAAGAATCAATAGAAAGCGCCACACCCAAATAAATAGATTCCTTAATATCTATATCTGAGGAGCGATCGAAATCGCAAAAGCTAGGGTCTCTGATAATTTTAATTGTAACCCCAAACGACTTTAAAACCACATTCCAAGTTTTCTTATCTTTTTTAATACATTTAGTATATTTTTTATTTTTATGTACTGCCTGATAAACGATAAACGCACCTAAAAATGCTAACATAGCAGCACCTATAAACTTTGCAATATCCTTAGGCAACACCAATAAAATGATATCACCGATACCTATTGATAAAGCTGTAAACAAGACAGAAATTAGACTTATTATAACTCTAGGTATAAATAAAACTTTTATATTTCTTAATCCATAAGAAATTCCTATTCCAAAGGCATCCATACTCAATGAAAAAGCCAATAAAAGACCTGATAAAAACCACATTACATCAACCCCGCATACATTTTTATTAATATATGCAAATTTAAAGATTTTGGGTTATACAACTCATACATAAGTTAAAGGACAGATGAATATACTTTAAATTATGGACAACAAATAAAAGGGGATGGTAGTATGGAATGGCATAATTCATCATACAAAGAAGTCTTAAAACACTTTAAAGTAGATGAAAATATTGGATTAAATAATATTTCAATCAATCAAAAACAAATAAAGTATGGTAAAAACAAATTAAAAGAAAAAAAACAAAAAGGGTTATTATCGAAATTTATAGCACAATTTTCAGATTTTATGGTAATAATTCTATTAATAGCAGCAGTTATATCTTTTATTACATCTAGTATAGAGCATAATAAAGACTACATAGATTCAGTAATAATTTTATTTATAGTAATATTAAATGCAATTGTTGGTGTAATACAAGAAAACAAAGCAGAAAAGGCAATAGAAGCATTAAAGCAACTTTCGTCTCCGCAAGCTCACGTAATACGTGGAGGAAAGAAAGTTATAATACCTTCTGAAGAACTCGTACCGGGAGACATTATTGTTCTTGATACTGGTAACTTAGTTCCGGCAGATGCACGACTAATAGAGAGTTACAATTTAAAAGTTGAAGAATCATCATTAACCGGAGAATCTGTTGCTGTAGAAAAAAATGCTGATAAAATATACCCATTAAAATCATCAATAGCTGATAGAAAAAACATGATATTTTCAAGTACAGTAATCACTTCAGGGCATGCTAAAGCTATAGTTGTATCGACTGGAATGAATACACAAGTAGGAAAAATTGCTGGAATGATAATAAATGAAAATTCTGCAAGAACTCCATTACAAGTAAAACTTGAAAAAACCAGTAAAATATTAGGTATTTGTGCTATAGCCATATGTTCAGTTATATTCATTTTAGGAGTAATTCAAAAAGTTGCACCACTTGAAATGTTTATGATAGCAATAAGCCTAGCAGTAGCAGCTATTCCAGAAGGATTACCCGCCGTAGTAACAATTGTTCTTGCTATGGGAGTGCGAAAAATGGCTGCTAATCGTGCAGTAATTAGAAAACTTCCAGCTGTTGAAACCTTAGGAAATGCTACTGTAATTTGTTCTGATAAAACCGGAACCTTAACACAAAATAAAATGACTGTAACTAAAATTTTATCAGAAGAAGGAAAAATTAATTTCTCATCAGAGTTAGGTCAAAAAATATTAACATTATGTGCATTATGTAACAATTCATCTGTCACTCATACCAGTAAAGGTTACAAAGCCGTAGGTGACCCTACAGAAACTGCTTTAGTACTAGCAGCTGCTCAACATGGTAAAATAAAAAACAATTTAGATAAAGAATATCCTAAAAAACACGAAATTCCATTTGATTCTTCCAGAAAACTTATGACTACAATACATAAATTAAATAACGGTAAATATCGCATCATAACAAAAGGTGCACCTGATTATCTTATTGAACGCTCTTCTCTAATTAATGGAAAAACTATGACTGAAAAATCTAAGAGAACAATAAAAATTCAAAACGAATCTATGGCTAAAGAAGCCTTACGTGTATTAGCTGTTGCATACAAAGATGTAGATGTAATTCCAAGTACACAAAATGAAATTGAAAATAAATTAAACTTTTGTGGACTAATCGGTATGATAGACCCTCCACGACCTCAAGTTAAATTAGCTGTCAGTGAATGTAAACAAGCCGGCATCAAACCTGTCATGATAACAGGAGACCATATTATCACTGCAAAAGCTATCGCAAAAGAACTTGGTATTTTTTCAGACGATGATAAAGCCGTAAGCGGTACTCAACTGGAACAAATGAGTCAAAAAGAATTAGAAAAAAATATATTTAAATATTCTGTATTTGCACGAGTATCACCTGAACATAAAGTTAGGATAGTAAAAGCATTTAAAAAACACGGTGAAACTGTCGCAATGACCGGTGATGGAGTAAATGATGCCCCGGCATTAAAAGCAGCAGATATCGGATGCGCAATGGGCATTACAGGAACAGACGTAGCTAAAAATGCTTCTGATATGATTATGACCGATGATAATTTTTCAACTATAGTTGAAGCAGTGCGACAAGGTCGAGGAATATTTGAAAACATAAAAAAAACAGTACATTTTTTACTTTCAAGTAACATAGGCGAAATTATAACAGTATTAACTGCATTTCTTTTACGATTACCCACTCCCCTTCTTGCTATACAATTATTGTGGGTAAATTTAGTAACAGATTCATTACCTGCATTAGCCCTTGGCGTAGAACCAGTTGATAGTGATATTATGACTCATAAACCGCAAGGAAAAAATACTGCATTATTTTCAAGAAGCATCTGGAAACGAATAGTAGTAGAAGGATGTTTTATTGGCGCCATATCAATACTTGCTTTTACAATAGGAAAAGTATTTTTTGATGTATCAAATAGACCAATAATCGGAAGAACTATGTCATTTGCAGTTTTAAGTTTATCTCAATTAGTGCATGCATTTAATGTGAAAAGTGAACGGTCTATTTTTAAAAGTGATATTTTTTCAAACATGAAATTAATATATTCATTTATAATATGTATAATTTTACAAGTTTCCGTAATTTCTATCCCTACATTATCAATTGTATTTAAAACTGCAAATTTAAACGGGATTCAGTGGTTAATAGTAACATTGTTATCTCTATCACCTCTTTTAGTAGTAGAATTGGAAAAATATATATCTAACCATACAAAGAAATAAAATGTATTCCCCTCCACCCACCCAGGGCCGGAACCGGCACTATATCGCGCCGGTTCCGGCCCGTTATATTAATCAAATTCATATTATTGTAAAAAATATTATTGTCCTTTAAAGAGCAACATGCTAGAATAAAAATTATAAAACATACGATAGAAAGGGCCAATAATATGAATAAACATACAAAAAAAAATATTATAATTAATTGTATACTTACGTTAATTATACTAATTTTTGCATACTTAAGCATAATTAAACCCACATTAGAAACCAATACAAATACTGATACCATAGACAAATCAAACAGTAGTTCTGTACAAGAGCATACAACCATTTCATCCACAGCTACAATAGGAAACATGGGTGATATACTGATTCATTCACCTATTTTAAATGCATATTATGACACAACCTCAAAAACATATGACTTTGAAAAAATATTTACATATATTGAACCATATATAAAGAAATTAGACTATTCTGTTATAAATATGGAAGGTTCATTAACGGACAATAATTTTTCAGGATATCCTATGTTTAAATGTCCTGAAAATATCATAGACAGTGCGAAAAAAAGTGGTTTTAGGATGTTTTTAACAGCAAATAATCATTCAAATGATAATTCATCTACCGGAATTGTTAAAACCTCAGAAATACTCAACAAAAAGAACGTAGATTATATAGGAACAAGAAGCAAATCTGAAACTCCCAAATATATTATAAAAGATATAAACGGCATAAAAGTGGCAATGATTAATTACACTTATGGAAAAATAAACGATAATGGAATCAGCAGTGTAAATGGATTACCGTGCAACTTACAAACAAGTACACTTTTAAATGTTTTTGATTGTGAAAGATTAGATAACTTTTATACTGAACAACAAGAATTAATTAATAATATGAAAAAAGACGGCGCTGATATAATATTTTATTATATACATTGGGGAATAGAATACCAAACGCAGGAAAACAATATCCAGCGGTCAATAGCTCAAAAACTTTGTGATTTAGGAGTTGATGTAATTGTTGGTGGACATCCACACGTTATTCAACCAATGGATATATTACATTCTGAGATATCCCAAAAAGATACGATTTGCATATATTCACTTGGAAACTCCATATCGAACCAACGACAAGAATTAATGAATATGAAAACCGGACACACAGAAGACGGTGTTTTATTTAATGTAACACTTACAAAATACAGTACTGGTGTGGTACAACCTACAAAAGTTGAAATTTTACCGACATGGGTAAGCCGTTATTTTGACAAAAATAATAAGATATATCAAATTGTTCCACTTGATAAAAATATTGATTGGGAACATAATTTTAATCTTGATATGGTTCCAAACGGAACAAATTGTGCTAATAAATCATATGAGCGTACCACTAAGTTACTTTTACCTGGACTACACAAAATAAATAATACTCTTTCTGAAAAATTAAATGAAATGTATCCTGAAATATATAAAAAAGCGCAATAAATTAATTAACTTTACATATTTCTAAAACTATGTTATAATTACTGTAACCTATTTCTCGGTTTAAGGGTTTAGCCTTTTTTAAGGGTCACACACCCACCTTAATCTGCGATTTATGGTATAAAATTACAATTTAAAAGGTGGTAAACAAAATGTTAAAAGAAGAAAAAAAAGCTATTATTGAGCAATATGCTATGCACGAAGGTGACACAGGTTCACCTGAAGTTCAAATTGCTCTTTTAACTAAAAGAATTAATGATTTAACTGATCACTTAAAAACACATAAAAAAGATCATCATTCAAGACGTGGTCTTTTAAAAATGGTTGGTCAAAGAAGAAATTTACTTGGATATTTAATGAAAAATGATATAGAAAGATATCGTTCAATCATCAGCAAATTAGGTATTCGTAAATAATCATATTGAAATTTTTAAGCAGATGGCAGTATTGTCATCTGCTTAACGGTTTTTAAGACTATCGACTTTTTTTATTAAAATAACATCTTTCAAAGGAACTTTATGGGTTTTAGCAGTGAAACGTATGTTTAATTACTTTTCAACATAGGTTTTATTGCTAAATCCTCCTTGATGATGTTAAATATATTTTTATGGAGGAAATATACATGTTTGAAAATTATAAAGTCTTTAAGACTGATTTTGCTGGTCGAGAATTAATAATTGAAACCGGTAAAATAGCCCAGCTAGCAAATGGTGCATGTCTTGTCCGTTATGGTGACACAGTAGTAAATGTTGCCGTCACTGCATCGGCTCAACCAAGAGATGGCATTGATTTTTTCCCATTATCTGTTGATTTTGAAGAAAAAATGTATGCTATTGGCAAAATACCTGGTTCTTTTTTAAAAAGAGAAGGTCGACCGACTGAAAAAGCTATTTTAGTATCCAGGGTAATAGATAGGCCTATTAGGCCACTTTTCCCTAAAGATATGCGAAATGATGTTTCTGTAGTATGTACAGTTATGTCAGTTGACCCTGACTGTTCACCTGAAATAGCTGCTATGGTTGGTACTTCAGTAGCTCTTAGCATCTCTGATATTCCTTGGAATGGACCAATTTCTGGTGTAAGTGTTGGTTTAATTGATGGTAAATTTATTATAAATCCAACTGCCGAGCAAAAAAAGTTATCTCAAATGGCTGTAACTGTTGCATCTACCGATAGTCGCATTGCTATGATTGAAGCCGGTGCAAATGAAATAGATGATGATACCATGTTTAACGGTATTATGGCAGGTCATGAAGCCAACCAAAAAATAATTAATTTCATTAAAGAAATTAAATCTGACATTGGTAAAGATAAATTTTCTTATAATACTACTGAACCATCCGATGAAATGGTCCAAGCTGTTAAAGAATTTATCACTGAAGACCTTAAAATTGCTTTAAACACCGACGATAAAAAAGTCCGTGATGAAAGATTAAAACCAATTTACGAGAAAGTATACGAGCATTTTAAAGATATTTATCCTGATTCAGAACCTTTATTAAATGCTTGTATGTATAAAGCTCAAAAAAATGTTGTAAGACGTTGGCTTCTTGATGAACAAAAACGTGTTGATGGCAGAGGTATGAATGAAATTCGTCCTTTAGCTGCTGAAGTTTCTATATTACCTAGAGTTCATGGTTCAGGTTTATTTACTCGTGGTCAAACTCAAGTATTAACTGTTGCTACTTTAGGACCTGTTGGTGACCAACAAATCCTTGATGGTATTGATGGTGAAGAAGAAAAAAGATATATGCATCATTATAATTTTCCTTCATATTCTGTTGGTGAAACTAAACCTAGTCGTGGACCTGGCCGTCGTGAAATCGGACATGGTGCTTTAGCTGAGCGTGCATTGGTTCCTGTCATCCCTTCTGTTGAGGAATTTCCTTATGCTATACGTTTAGTCTCTGAAGTTGTTTCTTCTAATGGCTCTACTTCTCAGGGATCTATTTGTGGTTCTACTTTAGCTCTCATGGATGCAGGTGTTCCAATTAAATCGCCTGTCGCGGGTATTTCTTGTGGTCTTATTACTGAAGGTGACCGTTGGATGACTATGGTCGACATTCAAGGTCTTGAAGATTTTTTTGGCGATATGGACTTTAAGGTTGCCGGTACACATAAAGGTATCACTGCTATTCAGATGGACCTTAAAATTGACGGATTAACTCCTGAAATGATAAAAGAGGCTTTATTTAAAACACATAAAGCTCGTAATTATATTTTAGATGAAATTATGTTAAAAGCTATAAATGCACCTCGTGAAGAATTATCTCAATACGCTCCTAAAATGTTAACCACATTAATTAATGTAGAAAAAATTCGTGATGTTATTGGTACTGGTGGTAAAATTATTCAAAAAATTTGTGCTGATTGTGATGTTAAGGTTGATATAGAAGAAGACGGTCATGTTTTTGTCTCTGGTTTAGATATGAATAATTGTAAACGTGCTTTGCTAATTATTGAAACTATTGCTAAAGATCCAGAGATAGGTGCCATCTATAAAGGTCGTGTAAGCAGAATTATGGATTTTGGAGCTTTTGTCGAAATTGCTCCTGGAAAAGAAGGTCTTTGTCATATTTCTCAACTTGATAATAAACGAACTGAAAAAGTATCTGATGTTGTTAAAGTCGGTGATGATATTTTCGTTAAAGTTACAGAAATTGATGATAAGGGTAGATTAAATCTTTCTCGTCGTGCTGCTATTGCTGAAATGGAACAAAAATCAAACTAATTTTTTATAAATATAAGCTCCGGGCCCTAAATAAAAAGTTATTTAGGGCCCGGAGCTTTTGCTGCCAAGTTTATAGTTTCTCGACTAGCATCGATACTTTTTTCCAAATTACATGTGATATAATCTATATGTTTATTTAGCTTTTGGCAAAAAAAAAGTGCGTGGTATATCGCATATTTGTATATGCGATATACCCACCCATGGACACGCACATGTGTGTCCATGGGTGGCGCCCGGTTTTACCGGGCGCCACCACGCACTTTTTTTACGCAGAACCCCTCACAGATACATTTTAGACGACTTATATAAGGAGGCCTTAAAATAAGATGTCAAACAAACAGCAAAACATAGTTGAATATACTGCAGATTATAGGGACAAACAGAATTACACAGTAAAATCTACATCTATTTCCACTAAAACTAACATAAAACCGACCTACAAAAAAGATTATATTATAAAAGAGCCAGCATCAAATAAACACAGTATAATCAATAATGATACAAAAAAAACAATTAAAATAAATACCTTTGATAAACACAATAAAAAAACAATTGATTCTATTTATGATTCACAAACGGGCTGTATAAAAGAGATAACAACAAAAAAGCAAATGGGATTTTATCGATCACTTTTAGCTGGAATTACAATGATTTTATCTATTACAGGAATTATAATTTTACTTTCGGCAATGAATAGAACTACTACTGTAATAAATGATTCTCCAACTTTCACAAAATACAATAATTTTCTAGCTCCAGTAGTAATGAATGATCCAACTGTATTTAATGAAACAGAAAAAGCAGATACAAACATGATTATATCCTCATCCATATGGAGGACACTTTTGCAAAATGGCGTTGAACATTATAAAGAATTTGATGAACAGGGACTTGCATTAATTCCAGTGACTGATATTCAAAGCTCATGTACAGATTTATTTGGACCAACATACACCATAGATACTAATAAAAACATATACGGTTCATTTTACTCATATACTCCATCTGAGTCTAATTTTCATATTGGAGCAATCAGTAATATTGATACATACATACCGTATACAGAAGAAATAACCGAAGAAAATGATGATTTAATTCTTACAGTTGCATATTTATCACGTGATGACAAATATTTAAGTACTGATGAAACTAAATCTGATACACCTACTCCGGTTAAACGCATGAAATACAGATTAAAAATAAATAAAAACACACAAAAATTTTATATTTATTCAATAGAGAATACATAAACAATTAAAAAATAAGATACATTAATGCTAAAATCAAACTCATATCAGAACCTTCATCAACTAACAATATTATTAATAATAAAATTAAACTTTTTTCACTATCTTTTAAAAGTTCTGAAAAGAAATCATTTTTTTGTTTTGATTTACGCAAAACATTTTTATTTTGATTAATATTGCAATTATTTTCAGATAAAATTAGCTTTTCAGACAATTTATTTTCATTCTTGTTACAATTATCCTCATCTAAAACTTTTTCTTTAATATTATTTTCCTTAACACCATTTGATTCACTGTATCTATTTCCTGCAACCAAAGACTGCTTAGCACGTTTTTGCATTTCCTTAACACGTCTTACTGCCTCTTGTTGCATTCTTTGCATTTCTTCCATACTTTCATAACTTTTATTCATATATTAACCTCAAAAATATTAAATCACAAAAAAATTTTATTTTTAAAATATACCTTGACTTTTAAGTAATGGTAGTAATTTAAACATTTGCAACATTTTCATAGACTCATCTAATTTAATTCTTCTTTTTTCACTAAGATGCGGCCTTAATGCACATAAAAGACGTGTATTATCGTCATCTTTATTCATTGATGATAGTACCGGCATTAATTTCATTACCGTTTGTATTGCTTCTATTGGGATAATATCATTTTCATTTTTTTCTGAATTTGGTTGATTTTGTTTTTCAGAATTTTCATTATCACATTTTTCAACAACATTATCATCTGTTGTTGAATTATTTATAAGACCACTTAAACTTTTTATTTTTTCAATATTATCTTTGTCTGACAATAATTCCATTAATTTTCCTGTTAAATCATCCATACATTACTTATCCCCCAATAATTGTTTTATTAAACTTTGGGCTTGTGGTGTAGATAATATTTTATTTGCAGCATTTTTATCTGATAATATTTTTTGAATTTTTTGTGCATCACTTGGATTTAAATTAGACAATAAATTTTCCATATTTCCAGATTGACTTGCATTTTTTAATTCTTCTGGACTTTTACCCAATTTACTTGAAACTGATTTTAATAAATTTTCCATATTATTATTTGAATCCTTTTGATTGTTATTTTGATTTAACATATATAAATCACCCCTATACAACCATATTATGATATAATAGATAAAAGTATGAAAAATTAAAGTTAAGGAGTGTTGTTTTATATTAAAAAATATTCTTATTATTTCTGATACACATGGTGATTTTAAATCTTTACATAAAGTTACCAATAAACACAATAATATAAGTACTATTATTCACTTAGGTGATGGCGAAAAAGATATAGATATGTTAAAAACTTTGCAACCCAATTTAAATATAATATCTGTTAAGGGTAATTGTGACAAAAATGAATCCATCCCTACTGTATATGAAGGAACTTTTGGAAATAAAAAAATTTTTGCTACCCACGGGCATTTATTTAATGTAAAAAATAATCTTTTATATTTAACAAATACAGCTTATTCTAAACAAGCTGATATTTTACTTTTTGGGCATACTCATTTACCTCTTAATATTTTTTATAATAATATGTATATTTTTAACCCTGGCAGTCTTAAAAAGCCAGTTTCTTCTTATGGTATATTATCAATTAGTAATGATAATAAATTGTTTTTTAATTTAATGTCTTTATAAGAATTAAAAATATAGTTATCGGCAATACTAAAATGAAACAATTTTTAATTTGGAGGTATTGTTTTTTTATGAAAGAAACCATAAAAGATATTATGAGCAAAAATATTATAGCTGTCTTACCCAGTGATAGTGTAGAAGATGCCGCTAAACTTATGTCTGACCATGATATTGGATCTGTCCCCGTTATATCCGGCGGTGAATTAAAGGGACTTTTAACTGATAGAGACATTGTTATACGATGTGTTTCTAAAGGAAAATCTACTACTAATACAAAAGTATCTGAATTAATGACTACTGATGTCGCTTTTGTTACTCCTGAACACAGTATCCATGACGCCATCAGCATGATGGCTGCTGAACGTGTTCGTCGATTACCTGTTGTAAAAGAAGGATTTGTTGACGGGATTGTAAGCCTAGCTGATATAGCTAGAATTCATTCCGGACCGGAAATTGCTTCTGCTTTAACTGAAATTAGTGGTCCAAATTCATAAATTTTAAGTAAGCGGGCACCCGGAGTATGAATCAAGCTGATTCATACTCCGGGTCATGTTGAAAATTTCTTAAAAAAATCGATGTTTTTTCAACATGACCCGGATAAAGTTGCTCCTTTCAGGAGCAACTTTATCCGGGTGCCCGTCAAATTTATAGTAAAGCAAAAAAGTGAGGAAAAGCAATGCTAACGTTACCATTATACCGTGCATTAATTAGGCACAAAAAATCAAAGAAAATATCATTTCATACTCCGGGACACAAAAACAAAAACAATATTTTAAACAAAAAAATATACCAATTAGACTATACAGAATTACCGGATACAGACAGCTTATATGAGTCAAATACTGTTATAAAAGCCGCTGAAAAAAACATGTCATTAATTTACAATACTGAAAGTACTATTTTTTCAGCTGGTGGATGTACATTATGCATACAAACAATGTTAAAATTAGCACTTCCTTACGGCGGAAAAGTTATAGCATCTAGAATGATACATAAAAGTGCAGTAAACACAATGTCTTTATTAAATGCGGAAGTCATCTGGATAATGCCCCACATAAAAAAAGATACAAACAATTGGACACAAATAACTGCTAAAGAAATAGAGGAACAATTGAACAACAATCCTGATACTAGTTGTGTATATATAACCAGTCCGGATTATTATGGACATATAGCAGATATAAAACAAATTTCTATAATCTGCAAAAAGCATAATGTTCCGTTATTAGTTGACAATGCTCACGGTTCACATTTAAAATTTTTATCAAAAGACATGCATCCTATAACATTAGGTGCCGATATGTGTACTGATTCAATTCACAAAACGTTACCGGTACTTACAGGTGGTGCACTTTTACACATATCGAATAAAAAATACATACACAAGGCCAAAAGTGAAATGTCCATTTTCGGGTCAACGAGTCCATCATATCCAATCATGGCATCTATTGATTTATGTAATTTTTGGTTAAAAAAGTATGGCCAAAAAGCCTTTTGCAACCTAGAAAAAGATATACTAAAAATAAAAGAACAAGCAAAAAAAATGGGGTTACTTGATGAAAGTGAAACTAGTGACCCTATAAGAATAAGCATAAATACAGCAAAAATTGGTTTATCTGGTCATACAGCTGCTGAATATTTTAGAAAAAACGGTATAGAACCGGAGATGTCAGATAATGAACATGTTGTATTTATAGCTACACCAATGAACAGTAAAAAAGAACTTTTAAGGCTAAAACAAGCAATAGAAAATATTCCAAAAAAAGAACCTCTTAATCTAACTCAACCTATACTATCTATCCCCACAACAAATAAATCTTTACATGAATCTATTTTCAGTGATTTTGAGCAAATAAAAGTGACTAAATCACTTGGACGAACCAGTGCTAGGACCGTTTGTCCATGTCCTCCCGGAATACCGATTTTAGTTCCAGGAGAAATAATAAATGAAAATTCAATCAAAATTTTAGTTGACTATGGAATTTTTTTAATAGATGTGTTAAAATAACGTTATATCAATTTGATTTTTTACTGAGGTGATTTTCATGAAATTAGTACTATCAATCATAAACAGCGACGATGCAAATGCCGTTTCCAACGCACTCACTGATAAAGGTTTCCCTGTTACAAAACTTTCTACAACCGGTGGTTTTTTAAAAGTAGGAAACACCACATTTATAACCGGTGTAGATGATGATAAAGTAGAAGAAGTAATAAAAATCATTAAAAGCAAAAGTAATAAAAGGACTCAATCTGTTCCAAATGCAAGCCCCTTAGAAATGGGAATGTACAGTTCTATCCCATTTGAAATTACTGTTGGTGGTGCTACTGTTTTTGTTTTAAATGTGGACAAGTTTGAGAAACTTTAGAAAGAATTTATATTTATGAACTTTAATGATTTTATTGGTAATGAATCTGTTAAAATTCAGATAATTACTCTTTTAAAAAATAATAAAATTTCTCACGCTATAATGATAGACGGTGCTAAAGGATTAGGGAAAAAAACACTTGCTGAGCTCATTGCACAAACATCTATCTGTTCAAACCCTATAAAAGGACAACCTTGCAATAATTGTAATAATTGCAAAAAAACGTTAAAACGGATACATCCGGACATAATTTATCCTGAAAAAAGTGGTACTTTACAAAGTTATAGCATTAATACAGTTAGGAAAATACGTGAAGACGCTTACATTATTCCAAATGAAGCTTCCAAAAAAATATATATTCTAACTGACATTGACAATATGGGAATTCCGGCACAAAATGCACTACTTAAAATTTTAGAAGAACCCCCAAAAAATGTTATTTTTATTTTAACTTGTACAGCATGTACATTTGTATTACCAACTATTCGTTCTCGAACTCAATTATTTTCTTTAAAGCCGGTAACTATTAATGAAACTTTAGATTATTTACATATTCATTATCCAGATAAAGACAATGAAACTTTAAAAAAGATTGCAAATATCTCTAATGGTAATATAGGTCTTGCAATTGACTTTTTAACATCAACCGATTGTGAAAAATTAATTAATATTACCAATAAAATAGCTTTACATATTATTGACCCTAAGGAATTTGAATTATTATCTTTAATTGCTATGATTTCTGATAATAGAAAATCATTTAATTCTGTTTTAAAGTTTTTAAAATCTATTTTAAGAGATACTTTAATATATTCATCAGGTTTAGAGAACGAATTATCAAAAAATGATTATATACTTGAACTATCCAAAAATCTTTCAATAAACCAAATTTTAAATCTTATTGATATAATTGATAAAACTAAAAATTATGCAGATAAAAACGTGAACTTATCTGTTTTAAGTTCATATTTGTGTTCGAATTTACATAGAATTGCTTTTACTCAATAAATTTTAAATAAAGTAAATTGCCTTTGTTTTAGGAGGGAAAAATGGCAGAAATTATAGGTGTTAGGTTTAAAGACGTCGGTAAAATATATTATTTTGAACCAAATGAGCAACTTATCAAACTTAACGATATGGTTATCGTAGAAACCACCAGAGGTACTGAATGTGGTAAAGTTGTAATTGAAAAAAAACAAATTTCAGATAATGAATTAGTCAAATCATTAAAAAAAATTATTAGGAAAGCTACTGACGCCGATATTGAACATTTAAAAAAAATTAAACATAAAAAAGAGTTAGCTTTTTCCTTATGTAATGAAAAAATAAAAAAACATAATCTTGACATGAAATTAATTGAAGTTGAATATACTTTTGATGAAAATAAAATTTTATTTTATTTTACAGCTGAAGGACGTATTGATTTTAGAGAATTAGTTAAAGATTTAGCTTCTGTTTTTAAGACTCGTATAGAACTTAGACAAATAGGTGTTAGAGATGAATCTAAAGCATTAGGCGGTCTTGGTATGTGTGGAAAACCTTTTTGTTGTTCCACATTTTTAGGTGAATTTCAACCTGTTTCGATAAAAATGGCAAAAGAACAAGGGTTGTCTCTTAATCCTGTAAAAATTTCCGGTACTTGTGGACGTCTTATGTGTTGTTTAAAATATGAACAAGATGCATATACAGATCTTTTAAAAAAAGCTCCTAAAATTGGTGCAATTGTTGATACTCCTAAAGGTCAGGGAGCCGTCATTGAACAAAATTTATTAACTGGTATTTTAAAAGTTCGACTTGATAATGCTCCAGAAGCTGCACCTACTTCTTTTAATTTAAGAGATATTAAAATAATTAAAGATGCTAAAATAAAAATTAATAAGGACGAATTAGATAAATTAAAAGATTTAGAATAATTGTATTTTTATCCATTTGCAGTTATTGTTGAAACATGTTAGAATGTATATGTTGTTTTTTTAAGGAGGTGTTTCTTATGGCTTATAAAATTAGTGATGATTGTATATCTTGTGGTGCTTGCGCCGCTGAATGTCCTGTAGGTGCTATTTCTGAAGGTGACGGTAAATATGTTATCGATCCTGAAATTTGTATCGAATGTGGTGCTTGCGCTGGAGTTTGTCCTGTAGGCGCTCCTTCACAAGATTAATTTATATCTTTATTTGATGCAAAGCGGGCGTCAACTGTCGCATTCGTGATAGTTGGTGCCCGCTATTTATGATGCTTTATTTTTGTTGCTGTAATTGCTGGGGCGACTGAGCAAATAAAGAATGTATTTGCTCAGTCTCGGAGCACAAACAAGTTTGCGTTCCGAGACCCGATAACCCACGTTGTTTTTTCTTATTAAAATAATAAAAACCAGCATAAAAATAACGTAATTTTTCAAGTCGCCCCAGCTGCTTTAATCAACCTTAAATATTAAAGACCCATGTAAAAAGTAAGGAGCCTATAAAAAGATGTTGTTACCAGGAGAGAAAATTGAACATTTATCATCTACTATACAAGTAATAGTTTCGAAAGAACATACCTTTGGAACTGATACTATTTTGCTAGCTGATTTTTCTATCCCAAAAAAGCATGAAACTATAGTAGAAATCGGTACCGGATGTGGTGCAATTCCATTATATTGGTGTAGCGTAACCAACCCCAAAAATATTTTTGCCATAGATATACAAAAAAACGCTTGTTTTCAATTAGAACGAAGCATTAAAATCAATAAATTAGAAGAAAAAATAACAGTTTTAAATAAAGACATAAAAAAAACTATCCCTGAAATCGCAACACATAGTTGTAATTTAGTTGTATGCAATCCTCCATATAAAGCTCCAGGATGTGGAATTGTTAATGATACTAGTTATAAACGTATAGCACGTCATGAACAAGAATGTACCATAGACGACGTTACGAAAGCAGCCGAACGATTTTTAAATTTTAACGGACGACTATGTTTGTGCCAACGAATGGAACGATTAAGCGACGTAATAACATCCATGAAAAAGCATGGTATTGAACCTAAAAAGATTAGATTTGTTCAACAACGAACCAGTTGCGCACCCAAACTCTTTTTGATAGAAGGAAAACGCGGTGCAAAGCCTGGAATGATAGCGTTACCGACATTATTAATTGAAAAAGAAGATAACTCGATGTCAGATGAAATGAAAAGAATCTATAAATATTATGGAGAACAAAAATGAGTGGAAAATTGATAGTATTAGGTACACCAATAGGTAATTTAAACGATATATCACCGCGTGCAATACAAGCAATGAAAGAGACTGATTTTATAGCAGCAGAAGATACAAGAGTAACTGTAAAGTTATTAAATCATTTATCTATTAAGAAACCTATGATAAGTTATTTTGAACACAATAAACATGAAAAAGGAATATATATACGTAACCGAATTTTATCTGGAGAAACATGCGTACTGGTAAGTGACGCAGGAATGCCCGCAATTTCAGATCCAGGTGAAGAACTTGTATCGCAGTGTGCAGAAGTCGGGATAGAAATCAGTGTTATTCCAGGCCCTTGTGCGTTTGTATCCGCACTTGCTATATCTGGTCTTCCTACCGGACGATTTACCTTTGAAGGATTTTTAAGTGTCACGAAAAAAAGCAGGTTTTCACATTTAGATAGTATAAAAAATGAACCTCGTACCATGGTATTTTACGAAGCACCACATAAACTTTTGCGAACATTAAAAGATCTTTTAAATACATTAGGTAATCGTAGAATTGTAATAGTACGAGAACTCACAAAAATTCATGAAGAAGTAATACGAACTACACTTAAACAAGCCGTAATTAAATATGAAAATGAACCCGCAAAAGGAGAAATTGTATTAGTTATTGAAGGATATAAACAGCAACCAGAAATTGAAACAATTACATTACCTAACGCAATAAAAATGGCTCAATCTCTTTTAAGTAAAGATTGTACAGTTAAAGATGCAGCGAAACAAATAGCTAAATCAACCGGTTTAAAAAAGAGTGATATATATAAAGGCCTAATAGAACAATAAAGGTAAAAACTAAATAAAAACAAGGGAGTGCGGTGCATCCGATGGATGCCACCGCACTCTTTAACTATATAAATTTATTGGAACTAGTCCTCATATAGTTCCAATAAAAAATCAATACTTACATTATAAAACTTTGCTAATTGAATTAAAACCTTGCTTGGAATATCCAAAATACCGTTTTCGTATCTAGAATAAGTCGTCTGACTAATTCCTAATATATCCGCAACTTTTTTCTGTGTCAAATCATTATCTTCTCTTAAATCTTTCAACCTCTTATACATAATAATATCACCTACATAAAGAGGATACCATATGCGAAAACCGCATATTGATTTTTATGCGGTTTTTGCATAAAATAAAGTATAGAGGTTAAAAGAATGCAAAATTCAACTTGTAAAACTTGTAATTTTTTTGTACAGCACTATTATAAACGTAATAATAGATTTTTTATTTTATATTGTGGTCATTGCATTTATCCTAGAATTAAAAATCGTAACCCAGATACTCCTAGTTGTAACTATTATAAACACAAAAATAAATAAAAAGGAGGCGGCAGCCTATACAGGCTGCCGCCTCCCCTGCCTCTTTATTAAATTATTTTACACTTAATTATTCATTAACATTTAAACTACCCATTTTTAAAAACATATACGTTTTTAAAACAGCAACTTGTGTTTTTGAATCTGGGATTTCTCCATTTAAAACCATATACACAGCTTTTTCAATTGGTATTTTTTCTGTTATTAAAAATTCATCTTCATCAAAATTAGTTTCTTCAAAATGGTCTATATGACAAAAATACAAATGTATTATTTCATCGCAATACCCTGGACTCGGATATAACTTACCTAAACTCATATATCCTTTTCCAATTGCTCCGGTTTCTTCTTTTAGTTCTCTTACTCCTTCATCAAGTGGATTTTTACCCGGTACTAACGTTCCTGCAGGTAACTCAAGAACTACTTGATGCATAGGATAACGATATTGTTTAACAAATAAAAGTTCATTATTTTCTGTTAATGCTGCTATGCATACTCCACCCGGATGTGAAACTACTTCTCGTGATGCTTCTTTTTTATTTTGAAGCATTACTTTATCTTTGTGTATATATAAAAGTCGTCCTTTAAATATATCCTCATTACTAATTTTTTCTTCTTTTAAATCCATTTTTATGTCACCACTTTTTATATTTTTAAATTTTTTGTACATTTATTTCTCAATACACCATATCATATATTACTAATTAAATCAACCTTCATAAAAATAATCGAGGTGATTCATATATGTTAAATAATTTTATACCTTGTTCTCAATTTGATATGGATATGCGTGAAAAATTAATAAACGCTATTTGTAAAGAATATTCGTTTGTAGAATGTAATATTCTTGGAAAAAGTTTATGTAATAGAGATATACATTGTTTAAAAATTGGTTCTTCTAATAATCCAGTACTTTTTGTATCTGCATTTCATGGTATGGAATGGTTAACAAGTTTATTAGTTTTAATGTTCATAGGAAATATGTGTGATTCTATTAAACATAGCAGAAAATTCTGTGAAGTTGATATGCAACATTTTTTAAATAAATATAGTTTATTTGTTATTCCATGCATTAATCCTGATGGTGTTGAAATTTCTATCCATGGATCTAAAAAAGCTGGTCCTTATGAAAACCTAGTAAATAGCATTATGAATTACGGAGACACTACTTCATGGCAATCTAATGCACGAGGTGTAGACTTAAATCACAACTTTAATGCTAACTGGGAGGAACTGCATCAACTAGAAATAAATAATAATATAGTTGGTCCAGGCCCTACCAGATATGGTGGACCTCATCCTGAAAGTGAACCTGAATCTAAACTTCTTGTAGATTTATGTAAATCAATCAACTTTAAACATGCTATAGCATTTCATAGTCAAGGTGAAGAAATTTATTGGAATTACGGAAAAAATACTCCATCAATTTCTGCGTATATGGGTAAAGTTATGGCTGAACTTAGTGGATATGAGTTATCTGCTCCAGAAGGGTTAGCTGTAGGTGGTGGATTTAAAGATTGGTTTATTAATGCTTTTTCAAAGCCTGCATTTACTGTTGAAATCGGTAAAGGTCAAAACCCATTACCAATTGATGATATTAATGATATATATCAAAAACTTGAATCTATGCTTGTTTATTGTAGCGTTATTTAAATAAGTTTCCGGGAATCCAAAGCATGAAGGTACCGTGTATCCTACATAAATTTTCAATTTATGTAGGATTGTTAAAGGGGACGCCCGGCTTCGCCGGGCGTCCCCTTTAACATGGCGTCGAGCCAATTTAAATATATTGCTCGACGCCGCACGGCACCTTCCCTATAAAAAAAGAAGCCAAGAAAAAAGCCTGACTTCTTATAAACATTAATAATTTTCTGCTTTAATTTCAAAATAAGCCTGAGGATGCTTACAAGTAGGACATAAATCAGGAGCAACATTCCCGACATAAACATGCCCACAATTTCTACAAATCCAAACAACAACGTTATCTTTTTCAAAGACCTTGTTGTTCTTAACATTTTCGAGTAAAGTATTATATCTTTTCTCATGTTCTTTCTCAACATCAGCAACTAAACGCATAGCATTAGCAATTTCCAAAAATCCCTCTTCTTCAGCGACTTCTGCAAACTCCTTATACATTTGGGTCCACTCATACTTTTCACCAGCTGCAGCATCCTTTAAATTTTCTTCTGTACCAGGAACAGCGCCGTTGTGAAGATATTTAAACCATAATTTAGCGTGTTCTTTTTCATTATCTGCAGTTTTTTCAAAAATATCTGCAATTTGTTGATATCCATCTTTACGAGCAGCTGAAGCATAATAAGTATATTTATTTCTAGCTTGAGATTCCCCAGCAAAAGCAGTTAATAAATTAGCTTCTGTTTTACTCCCTTTAAAATTCATAAAAAAACCTCCTTAAATTAATCCAAAATAATTTTGGACTAAACATAAATGATATATACTATTTTATCATAAATAAAATAAAATTACAATAAAAAGTAAAAATAATACCCATAAAAAAATACATTATGTTCGTTTACAAATTTCATAAAAAATGATATAATTATACATAATACATAGATGGGGGTAAATATTATGTCGATAGAGAACGTAAAGCGATTCTATGATACTATTGCTACTGATATAGATTTCCGACACAGAATAATTGAAGCAAACAAAAAATATTCAGGCTATGCATTAAATGAATTTGATTTAGAAAAATTAATGGCAGAAGAATTCTTACCACTTTTGAAAGAAGAAGGATATTATTTTACGATAGACGAATTAGTTACATATCAAAATGAATATATAAAGACCAACTCTGCATTAAATGATACAGAACTAGAAAATGTATCTGGTGGTATAAATCGTGAACAAGCGATTCGCCACCTATTAGATAATATTTTTTCTATATAAATAAAAAAGTTCACCAAGGTATTAGGTGGACTTTTTGTTTTGTAGACACAAAATCTACTGTTAAAAAATTAAACAACATATAAATTCATTTCATTTTTTACAATATATTTCTATAAAATATATTTTTCTACAAGTTGTTGAAGTTTTTTTCATAAATTAAACTATTTTTCCCTTGAATTTATCTCTTTCCCCATGTAGAATATAATTATTAGGGAGCGTGATAATACGATGCTTGGAAAAAATTTTGAGGTGGTGATTGACGGTTCTGCTTACGGAGAAAATGCAAAATATTGTCCTCCATTATATATTGCTCATATTGTAGATCCTCTTAATAGGATGTATAATAAAAAAGTCTACGTGATTTCAAACAAACAACTCCAAAAATATTTAACCGGAACTGTCATTGCAATCGCCAATAAAGGTATGGGACAACGAGAAAAATTGATTTTAGCCCCACAAGATACTATTTATTATTCACCTGAAATAAGAAGTCGTTTATCCAGGATTAAAAATCAAGGGCATTATAAATTATCTTGTTTATACGAAAAATCATGTGGTGCTGTTATTTTTCATGAGTCAAATGGAGAATATTATTTTCTTTTAGTCAAAAATAAAAATGGATTACATTGGGGATTTCCAAAAGGACACATTGAAGTTGGTGAAACTGAAGAACAAACTGCTTTACGTGAAATAAAAGAAGAAACCGATTTAGATGTAGTTATTTTAGATGGCTTTAGAAAAACCAGTGTATATCGATTATTCGGACGAGTAAAAAAGAAAGTAGTTATTTTCTTAGCTCAATCTAATTCTAAAAATGTAAAAATACAAAATAGCGAAATCGAAACTTATAAATGGGTCAAAAAAGAAGCCGCTTATACTATTTTAAGGTATAGAAATGACCTTAAAATATTTGAAGCCGCCCTTGGATGGCTAAATATTAAAATTTCTTGTAAAATGTAATTTTTATTAAATTAAAATAATAAAGGGCGTCGGCGCAGTTTCCTATACCGCAAAACTGCGCCGACGCCCTTTTTCTAAATCAAAAAATTAATTAATATAAATTTTATTATACTCAATATTATCTATTGCTACACGAGCCAAAACATTTGCTTTTTTAATAACCTCTATCTAAAAATTATTTACTCCAGAAGTTCTAACCTACCATTTTCGTGACATTAACTTAGCCAACGCAATAAATTAAACTTTTATTTATTGACCCCAATATGTACAAGCTGAAGAATTTTTCACAAGTACTAACCCTTTAAAATAATCAGTTGTACAACCTGCCTTTGTTATATTACCAAGTAAATATAACTTCTTAGAAAACGGACTATCTTGTGCATCCAGTTTAAAAAATTGAATTTTATCTTGTGCACAAAATTCTAAAGTATTACTATCTGCATTATCTTCATTTTTCGAATTAACCCTGCATATTTTATTGGGATGTTTAGGATTATTGGGATTCATAAAAAATGAATCAACATATACAATTGCCATTGAATATACCTTATTTTTAATCGGAGAATCTTCTCTATTATTTAATGCCGTTGCAATTCGTTGTTCATAATCAGGATGGTTATCTGTTTTTACGTTATTTAAAAAAGTATGCTCTAGTCCCCATTGACCATAATATTTTCCTTTAGGAAAATGTTCATAAATCTTATAAAAATTTTCTGTAATTGCTTTTTCTCTAAAAATATTTGAATTTAAATGCTCGCCCTTACTATCCATAACATAACACTTAATTCCGTTAATGGTGTTTCTAATCAAATACTCAAATGTCCAAAATTCATCTCCCAATTTTCCTGAATATAATTGAGCATTTTCATTTACATCCTTATAAATTGTTTCCAAAGATAAAAGTTTTTCTTCGTCACTTTCACCTTGTTTACAATCATTTATAAATTTTTCTAATTTTTCAAATGGTCCTTTTCTTAAATCTATATCCCACAAATATCCTATTGCTAAATTGTATTGATGCTCAATATCCATTCCTAAATATGTAAGTTTTTTATCTTCAGGAAGGGTTTTATTAAACTCATAAAGGTCTTGCAAAAACTTATAATTTTCATTGCTACCGCTAAAAGTCCCTTTAAGGGAATTCATAACAATATTAAGGTTTTCAATATTTCCTGTTTTTAAGTAATTATTTATTAATAATGCATGAGTCATGCTAGTTTCTGCAATAATATATTTTAAATTAGATTTTTCAGACAAATTTTTAATTATATTCATTTCAACATCAAAATTTTTCTGCGTAGCATGATGTTCACCTGAAACAAACAGTTCATATTTATCTGTATCTATTATATCAGCATTTTGAGAACAGTTATTAAACAAATACGTAGCCAGTTCTGCATTGTATGCAGATTCTTGTGGACAGCTTGTATTAAAAGCTGTTATTCCTCCCTGAACTTGAAACAACATCAAGATTCCAGTCAGAAGCGAACAAAATAAACTTTTCAACATCATTTTCCCCTTTATAAAAAAACATAATCAACCTAATTTTGTATCAAAAGATACCCTTTAATTTGGCGGAGAGAGGGGGATTCGAACCCCCGTGCGATTGCTCGCAAACTGATTTCGAGTCAGCCCCGTTATGACCACTTCGATATCTCTCCACAATATATACAAACACATTTTAATTATAAAATAATATCTCATATATGTCAAATAGATAAATTAAAACGTTAATGTATTAATTAATATTATTGAAGTTAACGCTCCTAATAATGCAGCTATACCCAACCTTAATGTCCAGTAAACTGTTTTACTTGATTGTTTTAATGTTGATGGTACATCCATATTACGTAAAAACTTTTTTGCTTCTTTTGCTAAAAGTTCTTTTTGTATATCTGAATATTCAGGTTTTACAAACAAAATAGCTTTTTCATAATACTTATTGCCTGTTTCGGATACTTCTATCACATTTTTATTGATTCCTTTTATCATTTTTTCACTCCTATTTTATTTATTATTAAATTTTTTATAAAAATCTATATTATATACAAAAATTACATTTAAAATTCATCACCTTGAATTTATACTAATTGTAAATTTATTGCCTGAATATTTCCGTATTTTATAAAATAGCTGTGGAAAAGTCTGTGGAAAAAGTTGAAAACCTCACTCACCGCATATGTTCTATCTTTAAAAGGCTTTTTAATGCATATTTATTTTTAAAACTAACTGTATTCTTAATATTTAATTTTTAATTTTAAATTTATTTAAAAAAAAATTGTTTTTATTTTATAAAAATTTAGTTTATACTTAATTATATCACTATACTAAAAGGAGTTTTTATGAAAAATATATCTCAAGTAAAAAATAATATTATAATTGAGGACATTTCCAACTTTAATCTTGATGAAACATTTAATTGTGGTCAATGTTTTCGTTGGAATAAAATATCTGATAATTATTTTACAGGTATTGCTTTCGGAAAAGCTTTGAATATTTATTCACATAATAATACTATTGTTTTTGAAAACTCATCAATCACCGATTATAATAATATTTGGCATAATTATTTTGATTTAAACACTGATTATAATAAAATTAAAGACACTATTTCTAAAATTCATCCTACCTTAAAAATTGCATCTACTTATGCTCCCGGAATTAGAATTTTAAAACAAGATCCCTGGGAAGCTTTATGCTCTTTTATTATTTCTCAAAACAACAATATTCCTAGAATAAAAGGTATTGTTGAACGACTATGTAATTGTTTTGGAAATGAAATTCAGCCTGGTTTTTTTTCATTTCCTTCTTATCAAGTCATTTCAACATTATCCAAAAATGAGCTTGCACCTTTAAAATGTGGTTTTCGAGATAATTATATTATTGATGCTGCTAAAAAAGTATCTTCTGGTGAAATTAACTTTAAAAAAATAAAAGAACTTCCTATTGATTTGGCTAGAAAAGAACTTATGAAAATTAAAGGTGTTGGCCCTAAAGTAGCTGAATGTACCTTACTTTACGGATTACATCGCCTCGATGCTTTTCCTATAGACGTTTGGATGTCTCGTGCTTTAAAAACCTTTTTCCCAGATAAATCCATTAGTTATTTTGGCGAATATGCAGGTATAGCTCAACAATATATTTTTCATTATACACGTATGAATCCAGATTTAGTTAATTAAATTTTTATACTTAGTTTTATAATACATACTATAATCGTGTGCTAAATTATTTTTAATATTATAAATGCACCGCACTATACCGCGCGGTGCATTTATATTGTCTTGCTTTATTTTACTATTAACACTCATCATAGACCTTAAGTAATTTATCTCTTTTTTCCGTTAAATATGACTCACTTATATCTACATAAATACAAGAATTACAACTTCCATTGATTGATAGCGTTATTTTATCTAATCTGCATATTCCATGATAAAAATAAATACAAAAATAATTTTCACATTTTATATTCTTCAAACTAATCACTCCTATGATTAATTTTAGGTCAATTAACCCATAATATTGTTGGTGGTGTAAATAAATGAATAGACTTAAAGAACTACGTATAAAAAAAGGATATACTCAGATTAAAATGCAACATCTTACAGGTATTGATCAAAGTGATTATTCTAAGCTAGAAAACGGTATTAGATATTTTACTTTTGAGCAATGTAAAAGAATTGCTTTAGCTTTAGATACTAGTATGGATTATCTTGCAGGATTAACTGATAATCCTGCTCCTTATTCCAGAACAAATAAATAGTAAAAACATTTCAAAAAAAGCAACCGGCCCTCATTTTTTCATCTGTAGAGCCGGTTGCTTTTTTTTGACTGTGCAGACACGCTTTTGGTGTGTCTGCGAGTGGGAGGTGGGTGGGAAAACCCCGTATCATTAAGCTTTTTTATACATTAAATCTAAATAATACTATATCTCCATCTTTCATAATATAATCTTTTCCCTCAGAACGAACTAAACCTTTTTCTTTTGCCATACTCATAGAACCACAATTTATTAAATCATCATATGATACTACTTCTGCTCTAATAAAACCTCTTTCAAAATCCGTATGTATTTTTCCTGCTGCAGCTGGTGCTTTTGTACCTTTTTTTATTGTCCAAGCTCTGACTTCCGGTTTTCCGGCTGTTATGAATGAAATCAATCCTAATAAATCATAACAAGCCTGTATTAACCTATCGAGTCCAGACTCATTAAGACCCATATCTGCTAAAAATATTTGTTTTTCATCTATATCAAGTTCTGAAATTTCTGATTCTATTTGAGCACTTATTGGTAATACTTTTGCATTTTCAGCCTTTGCGATTTCTTTTACTACATTAAAATATTTATTATTTTCTATACCAGACTTAAAATCAATATCACTTACATTTGCAGCATATATAATTGGTTTATTAGTAAGCAAAGCTACAGATTCTAATAATTTAGACTCATCTTCTGTACATTCAATACTTCTCGCTGATAATCCTTTTTCTAATGTTGCTTTTACTTTTTCAAAAAAATCTAATTCTTGTTGATATTTTTTATCTGCTTTTATTAATTTTTTAGTCTTATCTATTCGTCTATCTATTAATTCAATATCAGATAAAATTAATTCTATATTAATTGTTTCTATATCTCGTGCAGGATCAATACACCCTTCCACATGTACTATATCATCATTTTCAAAACAACGTACTACATGTACTATTGCATCAACTTCACGAATATTTGATAAAAATTTATTACCTAAACCTTCTCCTTTTGAAGCTCCTTTTACTAATCCTGCAATATCTACGAATTCAATTGTTGCTGGTGTAAATTTTTCCGGTTGATACATTTCCGATAACTTATCTAACCTTTTATCCGGAACGGTAACCATCCCTATATTTGGTTCTATGGTGCAAAATGGATAATTCGCAGATTGTGCTCCTGCGTTTGTTATCGCATTAAATAAAGTACTTTTTCCAACGTTCGGTAATCCAACTATGCCTAATTTCATTTTATTGCCTCTCTTTTTTATTTTAACTTTTAAAAGTGGGTCGGGGGTGCCGCATATATTCATAGCAAAATTGCTATGAATATATGCGAGTCCGGTTTTTTATTCATAAATTATTAAATATGTCGTAAAACCCAGACTCGCCGCAGGCGCAACTGCGTTGCGCCTGCGGCGGCGCCCCCCTACCTTTAAATTTTATAATAACCTAAGAATTACGATACACTCACAGTATTATCATTTAATTTCATAGTTAAAGAAATTCTTTTTTTATCAACATCAACAGATAATACTCTAACTTTAACAATATCTCCAACCTTAAGAAACTCTGACGGATGTTTTATATACTTATCACACATCTGAGAAATATGTACTAATCCATCTTGATGAACACCAATATCGACAAAAGCACCGAAATCTATAACATTCCTTACAGTTCCATCGAGCTCCATGCCTTCTTTTAAGTCCTTAATATCCAAGACATCTTTACGTAACATTGGTTGAACTAATTCATCTCTTGGGTCTCTACCTGGTCTTAACAATTCTGTAACGATATCCTGTAAAGTCGGAACACCTATTCCAATTTTATCAGCAATTACATTTTCGCCTATACTCTCTATTTTTGAAGTTAAATTTTTAATATTTCCTGATTTTATATCATTAAGCGTGTACCCACACAAATCCAATAACTTTTTAGCTGCATCATATGATTCAGGATGCACTGCCGTGTTATCCAGTACATTTTTACTTTCTGCAACTCTTAAAAAACCAGCACATTGTAAAAATGCTTTTGGACCTAACTTTGAAACCTTTTTAAGTTCACTTCTTGATTTAAACGCACCATTTTCTTCCCTATATAAAACTATATTTTTAGAAACAGTCGCACTCAACCCAGAAACTCTTGACAATAAAGATGGTGATGCTGTATTTAAATCTACTCCAACTGTATTTACACAATCTTCAACTACTCCACCTAAAGCTTCATCTAATTGTTTTTTCGGCATATCATGTTGATATTGACCGATTCCAATTGCTTTTGGATCTATTTTTACCAACTCAGCAAGTGGATCTTGTAATCTTCTTGCTATTGAAACAGCACTTCTTAATGTTACATCATAGTCCGGAAACTCTTGTGCTGCCAACTTAGATGCCGAATATACTGACGCACCTGCTTCACTCACTACCATATAAGATACATCTAAATTTTCATCATGTATTAAATCTGATACAAACATCTCTGTTTCTTTTGATGCAGTTCCATTCCCTATCGATATAATTTCTACACCATGTTTTTTAATAAGTATAGTAATTATTTTTTTGGCTTCATCCACTTTCACTTGAGAATGTGTTGGATATATAACATTAGTATCAAGTACTTTTCCTGTTTCATCAACAACTGCTACTTTACATCCCGTTCTATATCCCGGGTCAAGTCCCATAGCGACTTTTCCTTTAACTGGTGGCTGCATAAGTAAATGTCTTAAATTGAGCGAAAATACTTTTATAGCCGTTTCATCCGCTTTTTGTGTTAATTCATTTCTTATTTCACGTTCAATTGACGGAAATATTAACCTGTTATATGCATCTTCTGCGGCTAATTTTACCGTTTCAGTACATAAAGACCCTTCTTTTACCGTCGTCGAATATACTATACTTAAAGCTCTGTTTATATCAAAATCTATAGATACTTTAAGGAATCCTTCTTTTTCGCCTCTATCTACCGCTAATACCCTATGTCCTGCTATCTTCGATACCGGTTCTTTAAAATCATAATATTGCCTATATACTGAATCCTTCTCTGCATCTGTTGCCTTTGAACTTAATATAGATTGTGCCATTGCTACGACTCTTAACCTTTTCCTTATTCCCGCATCATCAGATATATTTTCTGCAATTATATCCATAGCTCCCTGTAACGCTTCTTGTGCACTTTTTATTTCTTTTTCCTCATTAATATATTTCTCCGCTAGGACAATTGGTTCTTCTGAATTTGAGTATTGAGCATATATAACTTCAGCTAATGGTTCTAATCCTTTTTCTTTTGCAATTGATGCTCTGGTTTTTCTTTTTGGTCTATATGGCCTGTATATATCGTCAATTTCAGCTAATGTTGTAGCTTTATCTAATGATTCATTAATTTCATCAGTCATTGCATCTAACCCAATTATAAGTGCTTTTACTTCTTCTCTTCTTTCATTTAATCCCCTTAAATACGATAATCGTTCACTAATTTCTCTTAACGTTTGGTCATCTAATGAACCATGTGCTTCTTTTCTGTATCGTGCTATAAATGGAATCGTGTTTCCTTCATCTATTAACTTTATTACATTTTCAATCTGCCATGTCTGTAACTTAAATTGTTCTGATAAAATTACCGTATAATCCATGTTTATTTTATTCTCCTGTCTATCTATTTTTTTGATTGTTTCAATATACTATTAATTATTAAAATTAAATGTTTATTTATATTAATTATAACATAAATAATCAGCATTTCAAATATCCACCTAAGTATACCAAAAATCAAAAAAATCGGGGCCACGACAGCAACTTAAAAGTTGCTCACCGACTCCGTAGGCTGTTCCGCCGAGATTCCAAACTGGAATTTCGGCGGAACGTCGTGGCCCCTGCCCGCTCAAAACATTATTTCCTATAAATATACTATTTTCTTTTTACTATATTATGTACAATTATTTGTTTTCCCAACAAATTAGCTTGATTAATAACATCTTTTGTTCCATTTGAAATACCATCCCAAAACGCAATAATTAAATCTGCACTTTCAACTATTTTTTTATTTCTAACAAGAGGCGCATTTTTCCTATACTTTGAATATTCCGGTTCAATAATTAATGTAGGAATATTATTTTCTTTAGCATACTTTTCCGCTAACTTATCGATTCCATTGGCTCCCCCACTAATAATTAAAGAGGTCTCTTTCGGGATATGTCTATCTATGTTCACATCTAAACTTCTTGAACCAACTATCGCGACTTTCATCAAACTTCCTCCTTATTAATGAAATCAATATAGATATGTTTTATATCTATATTATACATATTATCACTTTTTAGACATATTGTAAATATATAATATATTCTTTTTGGGGTGATTTCGTGGCTATAAAAAGTGTTTCTATTCGTATAGATGAAAAAGTTCTTGATAAATTACATGTTATTTCTGATTATGAAGGTCGTTCTGTAAACAGTCAAATACTAATTTTAATTCGAGATGCCATTGAAAAATATGAAGAAAAACATGGACCGATTGATTTTAAAACTTTTAACAGGTAAGTATAAACTATAATAATAAAAAAATGAACACGCCGCGCGATATAGTGCGGCGTGTATTTTTTATGCTTTATTTGCACTTCCTAATACTGTTTTTATTTTATGTGATACCATATTACATATTGCTTCTCTAGCTGGTGATAAATATTGTCTTGGGTCAAAATGACTTGGGTTTTCAGATAAATGTTTTCTGATAGTTCCTGTCATAGCCAATCTTAAATCTGAATCTATATTTATTTTACATACGGCCATTTTTGCAGCTTCTCGTAACATTTCTTCAGGGATACCTATAGCATCAGGCATACTTCCTCCATTTGAATTTATCATATCAACAAATTCAGGAATTACTGATGATGCACCATGTAATACTATGGGGAATCCAGGTAATCTTCTTTCAACTTCTTTTAATATATCGAATTTTAATTCTGGTTTTTGGCCCGGTTTAAATTTATATGCGCCATGACTGGTTCCTATTGCGATTGCTAAAGAATCAACTCCGGTTCTTTCAACAAAATCTTCTACTTGTGCCGGGTCTGTATATGATGCATTTTCCTTAGATACATTTACGTCATCTTCTATTCCTGCCAAACGTCCTAATTCTGCTTCTACTGTTACACCTCTTGGCTTTGCATAATCTACTACTTTTCTTGCAAGTGCAATATTGTCCTCATAGTCTAAATGAGAACCATCAATCATTACTGAGGTGAATCCTCCATCTATACAACTTTTACATAATTCAAAACTATCTCCATGATCTAAATGTAATGCTAATGGAACCGGTGTTTCTATTACTGCTGCTTCTACTAATTTCATCAAATATGTATGACTTGCATATTTTCTTGCTCCTGCAGAAACTTGTAATATCGCAGGAGAATTTAGTTCTTTACATGCTTTAGTAATTCCCTGTACTATTTCCATATTGTTTACATTAAATGCTCCAACTGCATAATGCTCTTCATATGCTTTTTTTAACATCTCTTTTGTGTTCACTAGTGGCATATCGGTCACGCTCCTGTTTTTAGTCACTGTTTTTATACTATTGCCCGCAGAAAGACCGCAGGGCTCAATCAGCAAAATCAATCATTGGGTTCTATATACTTTATTTATGTGATTTTGCTGATTGAATCAAAAAGTATTTTTTATTGATAAAATATACTTTTTGATTTGGTCCCGGATATTGAACACCAAAGTATTCAATATCCGGGACCGCCCTGCTGGCGTCCCTGCAACCATAAACAAAAACAGTTTTATATAAATTTTATTAAGTTTAATCTAATTATATATCAAATAAAAATAAATATAAAGACATTTATTTTTATAAATTTTCATGTATTTAATGCAAGATATTTAAAGTATTAACGAGAAACCAAGAGAAAACGAGAGCATTAATATTATTAAATTAAAATTTTAAAAAAATTACTTGACACCTTATTAATATAATGATAAAATTTATACTGACAATAAATTAATATAAATTTTTAGGAGGAATAAATATGTCTACTTTTATGCCAAAGAAGCATGAAGTTACCCGCAAATGGTACGTAATAGACGCTGCTGGCAAACCTCTTGGTAGAGTTGCTGCTCAAGTTGCTATTTTACTTCGCGGTAAACATAAACCAACTTTTGCTCCACACGTTGACTGTGGTGATCATGTTATTGTTATAAACTGCAAAGATGCTGTTTTAACTGGTAACAAATTAACTCAAAAACACTATTATCATCATACTGGATATGTTGGTCATTTAAAATCAACTCGTTATGATAAAATGATGTCTGAAAAACCTGAACTAGCTATGACTTTAGCTGTTAAAGGTATGATTCCAGACACTACAATTGGCAGACAAGCTTTAACTAGACTTCGTGTTTTTGCTGGTGCTGAACATAACCACACTGCTCAAAATCCTGAAACTTTTAATATATAAGAAAGGAGTTACATTATAATGTACAATAAAGCATCTTATTTTTACGGTACCGGTAGAAGAAAAAGTTCTGTTGCTAGAGTTCGTGTTTACAAAGGAACCGGTAAAATTATAATCAACGACAGACCTATTGATGATTACTTTGGTCTTGAAACTCTTAAATTAATCGTTCGTCAACCACTTGTTTTAACTGAAACCGATGGTAAATTCGATATAATTTGCAGAGTTTCTGGCGGTGGAGTTACAGGTCAAGCTGGCGCTATTCGTCACGGTATTTCAAGAGCTCTTCTTCAATATGATTCTGAAAATCTTCGTCCAGCTCTAAAGAAAGCAGGATTCTTAACTCGTGACCCAAGAATGAAAGAACGTAAAAAATACGGTCTTAAAGCTGCTCGTAGAGCTCCTCAATTCTCAAAGAGATAATAAAAAGGAAATTAATACTTTTGAAAACCCGCATTCTTATGCGGTTTTTTTATATCTAAAACTCGTTATTTATATAGTAAAAAATGAATAGTGAACACATTATAGAAACCGAATAAACATATTAGTCTGATGCTGGCACAAAAATCAAAAATATTATTTTTTACATACCAATTAGGTGATAACTTTTTCTACTTTCCTTTGAAATTCTTTTTTTAACCCGTTTTATTTTCATGTTATACATAGATAATGAGTTTTATTTGTATATTGTTAAATGATGCCAAAATAAGCATCCTTTTTTACTTTATGATATAACATAACCGCGCAACTAAATGTATTTCTAATTCATTTTTTATGTAACATTTAGCCAAGTATATAGTATATGTAAAAAACTTTTTACATATACTCAATCTGTATTATATGTATTTTTATAATTCCTAACTTACAACCTTGTAATAATAAAATTTCTAAACAGCAAAATAGCACCTATATCACCTGAAAATTAAATATTTTCCCTTATATTTCATATTTAAGTTTATGTAACAAATTGTAACTTTTATGTAACTATTAATTTTCTTGCTACTTGCACAAACTTTATTCCATAATTTTACATTTTTTGTTTTTTACAAGGAGATTTTAAGGAACTAATTTAATAATAAATTTATACTTTTTTGTTAAACAATACTAAAAAACATTTGCTATTCCTTTTGACATTTGTAATTATAGGCTTTATAATGGTCAATGTTGGATTAATTCGGGCAGAGAAAAATACGTTTATTCAAATTCTTATCTAAACATATTTATGCTTGAAAAGATCTCGAAATGGAGGAATTTTTTTGAATGTTTTTGAAAAATTAAAAAATGTGCCGAACAAAAAGATTAAGCGATTAGTTGCTTTATTTTTAATAGTAAGTTTAGGAATATCATCAGCCGTATCTGTATCAGCTTTAAGCAAAAACTTTAGAATTAAAGACGGTGATACAATTATCAATATTCGCACTTTATATTCGGAAACAAATGACGTTTTAAAACAAGCCGGTATTAGCCTTGGCGATAATGATAAAGTTGTTGTTTCCAATAATGAATCTAATTTTATTGACGTCGATATAAAAAGAGCTTTTTTTGTTACTGTCTTTTGGGATGGGCAATCACAACGTTTTATTGTAAATGACGGAACTGTATCATCACTTTTATCTCAAAATAATATCATTATTAAAGATCACGATACTATTTCTCATTCTTTAGATGAGCCTTTAACTCCGGATATGCAAATTTCTGTTTCTAGATTTTTAAATATAAACATATCTGTTGACGGAAATAATAGCTCAGTTAATGTCCCTGAAGGTTCTATTGGAAACGCTTTAAATTTTCTTAACATTTCTCTTTCTCAAGACGATGTAATTAATGAATCCTTAGATAAACCTGTTGAAGAAAATTTAAATATTATCATTAATCGCGTTAAATACGAAGATGTTTCAGAAAAACAATCAATTCCTTTTTCTGTTGTTATTAAAAAGTCTGATTCCTTGAATATAGGCGATTCAAAAATTGAAACTCAAGGTACAAATGGTGAAAAAGAATTAATCAGACGTGTAAAATACGTTGATGGTGTTGCAGTTCAATCCGATATAATTTCTGAAAAAACTCTGAAAAATCCTACTAATCAAGTTAAATTAGTCGGTACAAAAAAAGCAAATATTTCTGTAAATGAAAATAGCGGAACTATAAATGATGGAAACGGAAATACTTATTCCTATAAAAAAGTTTTAACCGGTCAATGTACTGCTTATCATTCTAATTCCAGAGCACGAACTTCTACCGGTGACATTGCAAGACGAGGTTTAGTTGCAGTTAATCCAAAGCAAATACCATATGGTACTAAACTTTACATTCCAGGCTATGGCGTTTGTGTGGCTGCAGATACTGGCGGAGCTATGCGTGCTGGCCACGCTATGATAGATTTATATATGGATAGTGAACAAGAATGCAGAAATTTCGGCAGACGCACTAAGCAAATCTATATTTTAAATTAACTTTGTTAGTTTAAGACCAATTACAAAAATTTGTAATTGGTCTTTTTGATTTCTTATTATAATTATATAATTGGCCCCGAGGAGGGATATCCTTTCTCTAATTTATATTTTAATGTTTTAGGATATCCCTCCTCGGGAATTCAATATTATCTTAAATATTGAATTCCCAAAAAATGACTATATGTATGGTCATTTTTCGGGGCCTTTTTTATTCTTGACAAGAATTAACAGTAAATATATAATTTAAACATAAAAATTATTATTTGGAGGTACTAAAAAATGTGGTTTTCAATTATTGCATCAATAATTCTTTTATTTATCTCTACGGTTTTATTCACATCTGAACTTAGAATATTTCCAATGTACCGTTCATTTTCTTTCTTTTTTCTATTTGATGCCTTATTTATCGTTGCAAATTTTATTATTACAGAAATTTGGCCAAATGTAACTAACATGTCAACTATTCACAACATAGGATATATTATATTTGGAACATACATCTTAATAAGCCTCTCCAAATACATGCAAAACATCAAACGAACTCAAAGTAATTCTATTGATAAAAAAGAATCTGTGGTTAATACAAACACAGATAAAAATAAGACAAAATCAAACATAGAGGATAGCGCAAAAAAAGAACCTACAAAAACAACTGCTACAAAAAGTAAAACTACTTCAAATAGAAAAAATACTACAACTACCACAAAAAAGAACAAATCAGCAGGACCTTCAGCTATTAATACCACAAAAAAAAGAACTACAGCTAAAAGCACAACGAGTAAAACCGCTAATAACCCAGTTGTAGAAAAAGAACCATCCACTACAAAAGACACAGGTGAACAAACAGTCGTAAATGACACTGATTCATCTATATAAAAAATATAACGTTGTGTCAAAAAATAGCATAAAACATATTATGTTAAAGCGGAGACTGCGCAGGCCTTCCGTTTAACATAGATAGCCGGGCCGAGTTGATTTTTTCAACTCGGCCCGGCTTTATTTGCATATAAAGCACCAATACTTTTTATATAGCTTAATTCTGTTTTTACGTATCCAAATTTAAATTTTTAATTAAAATTCGAGTAATTTGTTGTGTTTAACATAAAAATTTAAAAACACCCACCTTAAATCTATTTTTAGTGCTTATTTTTTATAATATCCTGTTGGCATTAACGGATTCTCATTTATTGATGCTAATTCTACATTTACTTCATTTGATTCATTGTCTCTTACTTTTCTTGCTACAACTACTGTTCTGAAATCCTTCATCTCATAAGAACAAGTAGATAATGTTATTAATCTATCGTCCTTATTTGTATCTACCGGTATATTTATCAAGGAGCGTGCAGTAACATCATCAATAAATTTAAGAAACTCTTTATCATTTTTAAAGTCTATTATTAAATAATTAAATATTTCACCTTGTTCTTTAAGCGTATTGGTTTTAAATATTGAAATAATTTTCCATTCACCTTTTTCAATTACAGTATCAAATGTAATTGTTGGTCTGGCCTTATAATAATTTAAATCATTATATCTTAATAAATCTCCAAACATACTACTGTCTCTCATATGGTGTCCATACAATATAAGATTTTTAGATGGTTTTTCTATACTACATAATGAATCTAAAAATATACTTCCAAACCCGGTATATTCTTTTTTATAATTTCTATAAAGATAATATTCAGGAAATTTTGTTCCGGATTGTAATACAGGATAATCTATTTTTGAATCTTTTATTTTTATCCAACCTTTTATATCTGCATTAATGTTATGTAATGAAGTTAAATCCATAGGTTTATTATTTTCATTATCTGATTCATAATAAACTTTTTTTATTTCATTCATTGTGCTGTCATTTACATATGTATCAACAAAACATAACTTAATTAATATTCCCAATGATACTATGAATACAATCAAACTTAAAACAAAAACAATTTTTCTTATTTTATCGGAACTTTTAATTTTCTTCACTTATACCCTCTTTTCTCTATTATAATTAAGAAATTTTTGTTATTTTAATATTTTCTATAGCTTCATTAATTAAATCATCACAATTTAAAATTTCTTCTGCTTTTAATACTTCATCTAATGTTGGTTTAGTTTTAGGATGTTTTGGAGTAAATACTGTACAACAATCCTCATAAGGTAAAATTGAAATATCAAAAGTATCTATTTTTCTTGATATATTTACAATTTCATCTTTATCCATACCTATTAAAGGTCTGAAAATCGGCATTTGTGCAGCTGCATTTGTGCAATAAATCGCACTCATTGTTTGACTTGCTACCTGTCCCAAACTTTCTCCTGTTATTAAAGCTTCACATCTATACTTTAAAGATATTTTCTGAGATATTTTCATCATAAATCTTCTCATTATTATTGTAAATAAATCTTCCGGACACTCATTTTTTATTTTTTCTTGTATTTCTGTAAATGGCACTGTAATCATTTCAATTTTTCCACTATATTGTGAAACTTTGTTTAAAAGTGAAACTACTTTTTGTTCTGCTCTTGGACTTGTATATGGTGGACTTGCAAAATGAATTGCTATTAATTCTACACCTCTTTTAGCCATCATCCATGCAGCTACCGGACTATCTATTCCTCCCGATATCAATATAGCTGCTCTTCCTCCGGTGCCTACAGGTATTCCTCCTGCTCCCGGTAAAGATTCACCTCTTACATATGCTCCAAAATCTCTAACTTCTACTGTAACAGTTATATCAGGATTATGTACATCAACTTTTATATGTGGATATTTCTCTAATATGTATCCTCCCACTAAAGCTGATATTTCTGGTGATTTTAGTGGAAATTTTTTATCGCTTCGTTTCGATTCAACTTTAAATGTAGATGCTTTTAATAAATCATCTTTTAAATATTCTACTGCTGTATTTTTTATTTCATCTAAATCTTTTTTACATTGAGCTGCTCTTGAATATCTAGATATGCCAAAAATCTTACCTACTTTTTCATTTAATTCCTCAAAATCTGAATCTTCATCTTGTGGAATTAAATATATTGTTGATTGTACATTTTTTATTTCAAAGTTTCCTATTTTTGATATTCTATGTCTTATTGTTTTAATTAGTTTATCTTCAAAATTTCTCCTATTTAATCCTTTTAATACGATTTCTCCTAATTTTATTAATATAACTTCTTTCATCTATTATTTTTCCTTTCATTTTATATATGTGCTAACTTAGATATTCCACTTTTTATACCATATATAAATTTATCTATTTCTTCAATTGTATTATACTTTGAAAAACTTATCCTAATAGCAGTATCTATTGATTTTTCCGGTAAATTCATTGCTTTTAAAACCCTACTTTTTTGACCCTTTGCACAAGCTGACCCACTCGATACATATATTCCCATAGACGATAAATAATGTAACATCGTTTCTGATTTTATTTTGTTTGTAGAAATATTTATTATATACGGTAAACTATTTTCTTCTGAATTAATACGAATGCCTTCAATATCTTTAATTTGAGCTCTTAAATACTTATTTAATTTCGTCACTTTATCAAAATTCTCTTTTACCTTAAATTCTTCTACTGCAGCACCAAATCCACAAATTAACGGAACCGGTTCTGTTCCCGGACGTATTTTTTTCTGTTGTTCTCCTCCATATGTTAACGGAATTATATTTATCCCTTTCTTTTTATATAATGCTCCAATGCCTTTGGGTCCATGTACCTTGTGTCCTGATATACTCAATAAATCTACTCCTAGTTTATCTACCCTTATAGGAATCTTGCTATATGCCTGTACTGCATCTATGTGTAATAATGCCGGAGATTTTTTTTGTTTTATTATATCTTTAATCTTATCTACCGGTAAAATTGTTCCAGTTTCATTGTTAACCATCATTACACTTACCAGTATTGTTTTTTCATCTATTGATTCTCTTAATTGAGACTCTGTTATATTTCCATCTTTATTTGGTTTTAAATATATTACTTCATATCCATCCTTTTCTAATTCCTTTATTGAATTATATACGGATGAATGTTCTATTTCTGTTGTCACTATTTTAGTTCCTTGTTTTTTCTTTGCTTTTACTGAACCAAATACAGCTATATTATTAGCTTCTGTTCCTCCTGATGTAAAATATATTTCTTCTGCATTTGCTTTTATCGACGAAGCTATTATATTTCTTGCTTGCTCTAACTCTTGTTCTGCTTCAAAACCTTTTTCATGTAATGATGATGGATTTCCATACTTTTTTTCCAGTAACTCTATAATTTTTTCTTTGCATAATTCACTTGGTTTCGTTGTAGCACCATTGTCTAAATATATCTCTGTCATGCGTTTTTGCCTCCTTGCTTTTTTCTTTGCACGCGCCGCAGGCGCACACGTTGTGTGCAGTGTGCAAGGTCCGCTTTTTAAAGCGGACCTTGCACATTCACCGTTTTTATAAAAAATTAGTTTCCGAGAGTTTTTTTCTAAATATATAATAAATTAGTTAACTCTCGGAAATACTAATAAATAAAAAACGGTGACCTGCGGCGCAATCCCAGCAAACATATGTGTATACAATAAATTATATACCATAAAAATTTAGAATAAAATAGTTATTCTCAGAAAAACTATAATTTATAAGGAGAACCAATGAAAAAAACAAAAAATATTATAAAAACTTTTCTTCTATTAACAATATTTTCAATATTTTCATTAAGTGGATATTTTCTTACAAACACTTACAAACAATACCTAGATTTCACATATAAAAAAGCAATAACTCAAGCATATAAATACATTTCCGATTTAGAATCAACATTTTTTTATTACACTTAATGTTTTTCAACCTTTTCAACAGTTTTTTTAACATATACAGCATTAAAGATGTTGTTAACTTACAAAAAAATATATTTTTTGACAAAAACACAAATTATGCAACTAATTTTAACAAAAAGTTTTTAACATACAAATAAAGAAGGAGTTAAAATATGAATAAATATATTTGTGATGCTTGTGGTTGGTTATATGACCCCAAACGCGGTGATTCTGAAGGTGGTATTCCTCAAAACACTTCTTTTAACGAACTGCCTAACGATTGGCTTTGTCCTATGTGTGGCGCCGGTAAAGAAATGTTTACAAAAGAATAAAGTTAGATAATAATCAGGCGTGCCTCGCGCAATGTAATGCGAGGCACGCCTGATACTTTTATTTAAGCAGTAATGGCCGGCATACCTTACTAATAAAGTTAATAGGTAAGGCATGCCGGCCATTACGTTATTTACAAAAAAATAAAGTTGGCATCTTCCTATTTTCCCAGGTCGTCTCCAACCAAGTATCTTCGGCACTACCGGGCTTAACTTCCGTGTTCGGGATGGGAACGGGTGGACCCCCAGCGTCTTTAACACCAACTGTTATTTGCATTATATAATAAAAAAAATAATTTGTCAACTATAAAAAATAATACTTTTAAAACATGTTAAAAAATATATTTTTATTATAATTTGATAAAGTCATTGCTATTGATATAATTTTATTTATAAAAAAGATAACTGCTGCTATTATTAAATATTTCTTTACTTCTTCTGATATAATTGAATTTTCATTAAATTCCTTTATATGTTGTTTGCAATACATACACACAGGGAACTTCTTCGAAACCAAATTTCCACAATGCGGACAACGTATCAGTTCTTTTTCTTTTTGATATACTACAACCGCATATATTATTAACGGTATTAATCCAAATAAAATAATTAATACTGTCCATAGCACCGCATTTTTATCTTTTCTATTAGTCGCATCTTTATAAACAGCTATTCCTAAAAACACCTTATATAAAATCGCCGTTGTGAAATTTAACATTCCTAAACCTAAAAAAACATCAAAAAACATATTCATTCACCATTTTATTCCTTGTAATTTATTTTTTAATAATTTTACTATTATATTTCTTTTTTGTCAATGATTTGTGATTTTATTGTTTTATTACATTTTTTATTCATTTTTATGTTTATTTTTTTATGTAATTTATCTCATCCTTAAATATCCACTTGCACACTCTTACTATCCATAATATTATGTTATTAAGATACTTTTTATTATTGCATTGGGGGGTACCGTCATGATTTTAGATAAAATTGACGAAAAACGTTTATTAATTGCCCTTTCAAGCGAGGATTTAGATTTATTGAATATCACTTTTAAACAATTAGACTGGAAAAATGATTATTCTAAAGAAATTATAAAAAACTTATTAGTTCGTGCAAAAAAAGAAATAGGGTTTTCTGTCGATAATAATAAACTTTTAATAGAAGCTATTCCTCAACCTAACGGTTGCTTTGTTTTAGTAACTTTACTTTCTAACAACTCTAAAAAATCTCGTAAAATTTATAAAATAAAAAATAACTCTAAACCATTTGTATTTTTATTCGATGATTTGGAAAGTCTTTTTAATTCTATTGAACGTATTTATAATAAAAGTTTTGTTTTCTCTAATAGTTCAATTGTTCAATTTAAAAATTATTATTACATCGTTCTTTATCTTAATGGTTCTATCTCCTCTAAATTATTGGCAATTATAAGTGAATATGGAGATTTTGTTGGTAAAAATAATATTACTGCAGCCAGAATCTTCGAAAAAGGTAATGTCATTATAAAAAATAATGCCGTTGAAACATTAGGTAAATATCTTGTTTCCTAATTTAGTATGGCCGGCACACCTAGACCAAATTGAAAATAATGGTAAGGTGTGCCGGCCATTTATTTTTTTATTGTTTCATTTGATTTATTGTTGTTTTCATATCACTACTTTTATATACACTTGTTCCCGCCACACATATATCAACTCCGGCACTCTTTGCTATTTTTATTGTTTCTTGGTTTATTCCTCCATCCACTTCTATTTTTATATTTAATTTATTTTTTTCTATTTCTCGTTTTATAGTTTTTACTTTTTCCATCATTTCTTCAATAAACGATTGTCCACCAAACCCTGGTTCTACTGTCATTATTAAAACAATATCTATTAAATTTAAATATTTCATTATTTCGTCAATAGGAGTATTGGGTTTTATAGATAATCCTACTTTAATTCCTTTGGATTTTATTAAATTTATGGCTTTTTCGATATTTTTTTCCGCTTCTAAATGTATTGTTATTATATCTGCGCCTGCTTTTACAAAATCGTCTATATATCTTGATGGTTCTTCTATCATTAAATGTACATCAAAAGGTATATTCGTATATTTACGTATAGATTTTATCACAGGTGGACCTATTGTTATATTTTTCACAAACATTCCATCCATTACATCTATATGTATATAATCAGCTCCCGCTTTTGATGTTCTTTCTATTTCCTCTCCTAATTTTGAAAAATCACTTGCTAGTATTGATGGTGCTATTTCCATTGTCATCTGTGCTCCTTTCCTATTTTTCAGCTGTTATTAGCAGCACCCGTGAGACACAGGATTTGGTGTGTCTCGTGGGTGCCATTTCTTTTATGTTACAAAAAGGCCGGGCGGGGACGCCCCACTATATCGCGGGGCGTCCCCGCCCGGCCCTACACTTTTAAATTTTCAACAACTTTTTATTTTTCTGTTGAAAATTTATTGTTCCCCATCAGGTTCCATATTTGTATTATCTTCCTCATGTTCTGGTTCTTCCTCTTCGTGTGGTGCATTTGCTACTGCAACAATCTTGTTATCACCGGTAATTTTCATTACTCGTACACCTTTTGATGGTCTTGAACATACTCTAATGGAATTTGCTTCTATTCTTATGATAATTCCATCTTCTGAAATTAAAATAATATCTTCATCTAAAGATACCATTTTTATTGATGCAACTTTTCCATATTTATCAACATGATAATTGGTAATACCTTTTCCTCCACGCATTTGTAGTCTATAATCTTCTATATCAGATAATCTACCATAACCTGTCTCTGAAACAGTCAGTACTAATTTATCTTTTAATACCGGACTCATTCCTACAACTTCATCGCCTGCATGTAATGTGATTGATTTAACTCCTCGAGCTGTGCGACCTACTACTCTAACATCTGTTTCATTAAATCTTATTGCCATACCATCTTTTGTAGCAACTAACAATTCTGTGTTTCCATCTGTTACAGCTACCCATGCTAATTCATCACCATCATCTAATTCTATAGCTTTAAGTCCGCCTTTTCTTGCAGTATCATATGAATTTAATAAGGTCCTTTTTATTATACCTGCTTTGGTTACCATAACAAGATATTTATCTTCTTCAAATTCAGATACTTTAATCATCGATGTTACTCTTTCATCCGGCATTATCGGTAACAAGTTCGCAACATTAGTACCTTTTGATGTTCTTGAACCTTCTGGTATTTCATAACATTTTAATCTATATACTCTACCAAAGTTAGTAAACAGCATTACATAATCATGACTATTTAATATAAACATCTCACTAGCTACATCTTCTTCTCTACGACTCATTCCAGAAACCCCTCGGCCTCCTCGTCTTTGTAATTTATATGTATCCATCTTTTGACGTTTTAAATATCCAAAATTAGTTAATGTCAATACACATTCTTCTTGCGGTATTAAGTCTTCTATATCAACTTCTCCACTCACGGCAGTAATCTTTGTTCTGCGGTCATCTGCAAAACGTCTTTTTATTTCTCGGATTTCTTCTTTTAATATATCTAAAAGTTTTGTTTTATCTCCTAAAATCTCTAATAGTTCTGCTATTTTTTGTTCTAATGCCGCTAATTCTTCTTCTATTTTACTGCGTTCTAAGCCTGTTAACTGACCTAATCTCATTTGAACTATTGCTTGAGCTTGTATTTCATCTAGTCCAAATGCTTCTATTAATTTTTCTTTACCTTCTGCTACAGATTTAGATGCTCTTAAAATCGATATAACTTCATCTATATGATCAAGTGCTATCTTTAATCCTTCTAATATGTGAGCTCTCTCTTTAGCTTTCTTTAAATCAAACTGTGTTCTTCTGGTTAACACTTCTATTTGGAAATCTATGTAATGTGTTAACATTTCTTTTAGCGTTAGTATCTTTGGTACTCCATTTACTATCGCTAACATTATTACTCCAAATGTCGTTTGTAATTGCGTATATGTATATAGTTGATTTAACACAACTTGCGGCGTTGCATCTCTTTTTAGGTCTATCCTTATATGCATACCATCTCTATCTGAGTGGTCTTCTATATTAGATATTCCTTCTATCCTTTTTTCCTTTACTAGGTCTGCTATGTTTTCACACAGTCTAGCTTTATTTACCTGGTAAGGTAACTCTGTAATTACTATTTTATACCGAGAATTTTTTTCTTCTACTATTTCAGCACATGCCCGTACTGTTATTTTTCCACGTCCTGTAGCATATGCTGCCCTTATTCCACTATATCCCATTATTTGGGCTCCTGTTGGAAAGTCAGGTCCTTTGATATATTCCATAAGTTCAGGTATTTCAGCTTCCGGATTGTCTATTAAATAACATATTGCATCTATTACTTCACCTAAGTTATGCGGTGGTATATTGGTCGCCATTCCTACTGCTATTCCTGTAGACCCGTTTACCATTAAGTTTGGAAACCTCGATGGTAATACTTCCGGTTCCTTTAATCTATCATCATAGTTCGGCATAAAGTCGACTGTATCTTTTTCAATATCAGTTAACATCTCTACTGATATTTTACTCATTTTCGATTCTGTATAACGATATGCTGCCGGTGGATCTCCATCTATTGACCCAAAGTTTCCATGTCCGTCTACCAACATGTATCTCATTGAAAAATCTTGTGCCAAACGTACTAATGCGTCATATACAGATGCGTCTCCATGGGGATGATATCTACCTAAAACAGACCCTACTGTGTCTGCACATTTTCTGTATGCTTTTTCCGGACCTAACCCGTTTTCAAATAATGTATAAAGTATCCTTCTGTGTACCGGTTTTAATCCGTCTCGTACGTCCGGCAATGCTCTAGATACAATTACCGACATCGAATAGTCTAAAAAGGATTTCTTCATCTCTCGTTCTATGTCTACATTTATTATTTTGGGTTCTATTATGCTTTTGTTTTCTTCGGTACTCATTTAAGACACCCTCTTTTGTTTTTTCTTCTTTTTTACGGCCGCGTTGTGGCACTTCGCGATTTAGTGACGTGCCGCTCGCGGCATTTTTTTTGTTATTGCGGCGCCAGCTCCGGCCCTTAATCCTGCCTGCGCAGCGCCGCTTTATATTCCTGTTTTTTCTTTGTCATTCTTCTTCTTTAGGTGTTGTACCAGCCAATATCATTGCCTGAACATCCGCCAAAAAATCTGGTTCTATAGCTCTTATTGGAATTATAAATAACTTTTCTTGTGGTAAATATATTAAAAACATTTCATTAAACTCTTCAAAAAAACTTGAGCCATCTAGTGGTATTTTCCAGTTAGTTGCACCACTGTCTACTTCTATTTCATCAGGATAAATTTCAATTGATAATTTCTTCCCTGTTGTCAATTTATCTGCATTTACTCTCACAAAAAATCTAGGAATCAACATTACAACTAAAATTAACGCTAATGATATTGAGCCTAAAATTAAATTTAAATTGTTTTTAGTGACAAAATATAAAATAAAAAATATTACTGCTAACACCATCAATAAGCATGTCTCGACAATCGATCGAATATTATTGGATTTATACATTCCTGTATGCTTAAGACATGAAACTATTTCATCTTTTTTTAATACATAACCAAATTTTATTCCTGCATATTGTTCTTCATATTCCTCAGCATCGTCATCCTCTACAAATTCAGACTCAGAACCATCCCAATTAGAGGTTTCTTCTTCGGATTCACAATCGCGATCTGCCAACATTATCTCTTTTTCTATTTTTTCTTCATTTTCCCTTGTTGACACATTACTTTCTGTATTGTCCTCAGTTAAATCTTCTATATTTTTACTACTGTCAACTGGAATACTTCCATCATGCTCTTTCATTTTTTTCTCCTCTAAAAAAATAATATTTTTATTTGTTATTATTTATATATCAAGATTTTGTACATATTTTGCATTTTTCTCGATAAATTCTCTTCTTGGTTCAACTTTATCTCCCATAAGTATAGTGAAAATTTCATCTGCTGCAGCCGCATCTTCCAATTCCACCTTTAACATCAATCTTGTCTCTGGGTTCATTGTAGTTTCCCACAATTGTTCAGAGTCCATTTCACCAAGACCTTTATATCTCTGTATATCTGCGTTTCCACCAATTTCTTTTAGAATTTTATTACGTTCTTCATCAGAATAAGCGTATAAATGTTTTTTTGATTTTGTTATACGATATAATGGCGGTTGTGCAATATATATATGTCCTTGCTCTACTAGAGGTCTCATAAATCTAAAGAAAAATGTCAACAACAAAGTCCTTATATGAGAACCATCAACATCAGCATCTGCCATAATTATTACTTTACCGTATCTCAATTTTGATAAATCAAATTCATCACCTATACCGCAACCAAGTGCTGTTATAACCGGCATCAATTTATCGTTTCCGTAAACTCTATCAAGACGTGCTTTTTCTACGTTTAACATTTTTCCCCATAAAGGTAATATTGCCTGGAACTTTCTATCCCTACCGCCTTTTGCAGAACCTCCTGCAGAATCGCCTTCCACGATATAAATTTCAGTTTCCTCTGAATTTCTTGATTGACAATCTGCTAATTTTCCTGGTAACGATGCTGATTCTAATGCAGATTTTCTTCTTACTAAATCTCTTGCTTTTCTCGCAGCATCTCTTGCTCTTGACGCTGCTAAAGCCTTCTCAAAAATTGCTTTTGCCGTTGCAGGATTTTCTTCAAGGTATGTTTTTAATTTATCACTTATTAGTCCATCTACTAACAACCTTATCTCTGTATTCCCCAGTTTAGCCTTTGTTTGTCCTTCAAACTGAGCTTCTTTCAATTTTACACTGATTACTACAGTCAATCCTTCTCTAACATCTTCCCCCGAAAGATTCTTATCATTTTCTTTTAATATATTATATCGCCTTGCATAATCATTCATGACCCTTGTCAAGGCTCTTTTAAATCCATCTTCGTGAGTTCCTCCATCTGTTGTATGTATATTATTTGCAAAAGACAGTATTAATTCGTTATAACTTTCATTGTATTGCATTGCTATTTCAACTTGTGCAGAATCATCTTCCATGGTTTTAGAAAAAGCTATAACATCCTGATGTACTACATCTAAACCTCTTTTTTTATGAATATACTCAACAAAACTTGAAAGACCTCCTTCATAATGAAATTTTTCAGACTTTTCTTCATCAGAATTTCTTTCGTCAGTTAATTGAATATTAACCCCTGCATTCAAGAAAGCTTGCTCTCTAAGCCTTGTTTCCAATATCTCAAAATTGTATACGTCTGTCTCTGTAAATATCTCTTTATCAGCTTTAAATTTTATTTCTGTTCCTTTTTTATCTGTCTGACCAATTATCTTCATGTCACAAGTCGGAATGCCTCTTTCAAATCGCTGATAGTATATGTTCCCTTCTTTAAATACCTTAACTTCTAACCACTCAGATAAAGCATTTACAACAGATGCACCTACTCCATGTAGACCACCGGAAACTTTATATCCTCCACCACCAAATTTGCCTCCTGCATGCAATATTGTAAATACTACTGTCAATGCAGGTATTCCCATTTTGGGATGTTTTCCTATAGGTATTCCTCTACCGTTATCTGTTACTTTTATTACTTCTCCAGGTAAAATTCTTACATCAATTTTATCACAATAACCAGCTAAAGCCTCATCTATTGCATTGTCAACAATTTCATATACAAGATGGTGTAAACCTCTTGGACCTGTAGAACCTATATACATTCCCGGTCGTTTTCTTACAGCCTCTAGCCCTTCCAAAACTTGTATCTCATTGGCACCGTATTCTTGTTGAATTTCTGTATTTTCATTATTTTCCAAAACTAGCCCTCCATTTTCCTACCTTATCTCGTTGTTTCATTACTTTCTTGATTACATTCACTTTGCTTTATTGATAAATTCATGAAATTTGGGACTTGCCAATAAAAAAGCATAAATAAACCTAAAACTATAAGCACCCCTAAGATGTAACTCTTTAAAAAAAATGAAAATAAACCTATAACTGCTATTACCATAACAAATAAAACTGACCTCATCTTTTTTATGTCTGGATTAATTTCTATTTCAGAAATTTTGTCGCATTTTTTACATAAGTATTCTTTATGTGTTTTTATTTGAAAAGCTTCTAAAAATTTTAACTTTTCCCCACAATATGGACATTTTAAGTTTCCTTTTTTCATTTTATCACCTCTTAAATGTCACTAAAAATTCATTTGCCAATTTTCATGTCGTTTTATTAAAGTCGTTGTTGCTAATGGGCTTATAAAAATTTTTGTTACATTTTTCTTTTTGCAAAGTATAAATGATTTGGGTAAATCTTCTGATATTGTCATGACTTTATTTTCTTTTTCTGCTTCAGTTAAAAATTTTCTTGTTTGTTCTTTTACTGTACTAGTATCTAAATCAAAAATTCCAATTATATCTTTTGCGTTCACTGTTGTATTTTGCCCTAAATGTAAATACATAAAAACACCTTTTCTTTATTTTTTAATAAATAATCTCACCATTCGACACTTTAAAAATTTTTCCTGATGAAAACCTTTTTTCTAATTCCTCTTCACAGCATGTTATAAAAATTTGTTTATTTGATATTGAGTTTAACAAGTAATTTTGTCGTCCCCTGTCAAGTTCACTTAAAACATCATCCAAAAGAACTATTGGAGCTTCCTTACAAGTATAATCAACTATTTCAGCTTCTGCAAGTTTCATCGCCAATACCGCACTTCTTTGCTGACCTTGCGATGCGTACATTCTTGCGGATTTACCATCAATCTTTACCTCTAAATCATCTCTATGCGGTCCTTTTGTTGTAAATCCAAGTGCAATATCATCTTCTCGAGTCTCTTCCAGTTTCTTTTTTAATTCTTTCTTTATTACTTCTTTTTCATTAACAATTTCTTTGTTTATACTTGAACGATAAGTAATTTTTAATGTTTCTTTTTCTAATGACAGCCCATTGTAAAATTGTTGTGATAAATTTTTTAATTTTTCTGTATAAGAAATCCTTTGAGAAATAATTTCTGAAGCACATATTGATAAGTTTTCTTCCCATATATCAAGTGTTTCGATTAAATTTTTGCTCTTTTTTATGGTCCTTAACAACACATTTCTTTGGTTTAAAATGTGGTTATATTTCAAGAGATGTTTTGTATACATTGGTTTGATTTGGCATATTGCTGTATCTAAAAATCTACGCCTTAACCCTGGTCCATCTTTTATCAAAGATAAATGTACCGGTGAAAATGCTACTGCACACAGTTTGCCTACAAGTGCAGAAGGATGCGGTTGAGGAACTTTATTTATCTCAACTGCGCGTTTTCCTGATTTTATTTCTATCTTTAGTTTCTGCGTTCTTTCTTGTATATATGATTCTGTTTCAAGTTGCGTAAATTTTTCTCCGAAAGTTGTTAGTTCACTATCTTTTGACCCTCTAAAAGATTTTCCTCCGGTAAATAACCACATCGACTCAAGTAAATTAGTTTTTCCTTGAGCATTGTTCCCACATATGATATTAACTCCTTCAATTGGTTCTAGAGTTCCATCCTTTAAATTACGATAATTTTGAAAAGAAATCTTGTTTATTTTCAAAATTTTTCTTCCTTAACTTCATAAATAATATTTTCTAGTTCAACAATATCGCCATTTTTTATTTTTTTGCCTCTCATTAGGCAAGGTTCTCCATTTACTAAAACACAACCCGATTCAATCAGTATCTTTGCTTGACCTCCTGTTGTAGATTCTCCAGTGTATTTCAAAAGAGCATCAAGTTTTATAAATGGAGTATTTATTTCTATACTTTTTTTATTCTTCATTAGCTTTTAACCTCACCGGTAGAACTAGAAATATAAATGCATCTCCCGTTAATGGAACTATTTTCATTGGACTAAGTGGTCCATTTATTTGAATTTTAACTTCATCACTTTCAGCATTTTTTAATGCATCTATTAAATATTTATTATTAAATCCTATTTCCAGTGATTCTCCTTGTGTTTTTACCTCTGTTTCATCATTAGCTTTTCCTATTGTTGTAATGCAAGATACTTTTGCGGTGTTGTCTGCAAAAAGACACCTTATCGGACTTCTTAATCTGTCTGTAACAACCAAAGAAACTCGTTCTATGCTTTCTATCATTTTTTTAACATTTACTGTAATTTCTGTAGTATATGTTGACGGTATTGCTGATTTATAATCAAGAAACTCTCCTTCAAGAAGCCTCGATATTACACAGTAGTTGCCTATATTGAAAATTATATGTTTTTTGCCAATCGAAATATCTACCTTTACGTCTGAACTATCAGGTAAAAGTTTTAATATTTCCCCTAAAGCTTTTCCGGGAACTACAAAATTAATTTTTTTATCACCTAAAATAGGTTCTTTGCGCATAGCTAATCTGTATCCATCTACTGAAATAAGCTTCAGTTCTGTTTCGCTTGCTTCGAATAATGTTCCGGTGTTTATTGGTTTTGCATCAGTTTCAGATGTTGCAAATAAGGTTTGTTTTATCATTCCTTTTAGTAGATTGCAGTCAACAGTCATTTTTTCTGCGTCTGAAAGCTTTGGCATTTCAGGATAGTCTTCCGGAGAAATTCCAACTATTGAAAATACTGCTGGTCCACTTTTTATCGTGGCTACGAACCTATCATCTGAAGTTATGGATACTGTATCTGACGGAGATTTTCTAATAATATCTGAAAAAATCTTTGCGTTTAATACAAGTTTTCCTTCTTGTTCTACTGATGCAGGAATCTGAGTTGTTATACCTAATTCCAAATCGTAACCACATAAGTTTATTTGGTTTTCTTTTGCAGTTACCAATATTCCCTCAAGTGCTGTTAAACATGATTTTGTTGAGACAGCTTTTTGAACATTTATAACAGCTTCAACAAGAATTTGCCTGTCGCATGTTATTTTCATCTAATACACCTCGTTTTTGAAATATAATAGCAATAATATAATTAAATTTTAGTAATAATAGTAGGGGCTGTTAATTTGTTGAAGTTTATGGACAACCCCATGAAATTCGTTTTTTGAGTTTTTTATAAGGGAACGTTTGCGAGTTGTTGAAAGTTTTATTAATTTCCACGACCACTTTTTATTTTTAACATGTCTGTGGAAAATTTTCTGTGGAATGTTGAAGAAAAGTTTAAAATCTAAACTGGTGAAAATTTTCATTTCAACACATTTTGTTAATTTGTTTAAAAAGTGTCAACAAATTAACATTCATTATCTGTCTCTAATATTTTTTATTATATCTTCTATCATTGCTTTGGCTTTTGCGTCTTTTTTCATTGTTTTTTCTACTTGCTGAATTGCATATACTATTGTGGAGTGGTCTCTGCCTCCGAATTCAGCTCCTAATGAAGTCATAGACATTTGAGTGATTTCTCTAGAAATATATATCGCCGTTTGACGAGCATTTGATATGCCAGAAGCTCTTTTTGAAGAACGAATATCATCTGCGGAGACACCATATGTGCGAGCAACTTCTTCTATTATTTTTTCTACCGTTAATGGCGGTGGCTGGTCATTGTTAAGAATATCTGAAATGGCAGCTTGTGCTGTGGACATTCCCGGAGTGTCTCCTTGAAGCAAATAGTATGCTTTCATTTTTTTTACCGCACCTTCAAGTTGACGAATGTTGGTTTTTAGCTTTGTTGCTATATATTCAGATACGTTATTTGGAATATCTATATCTAAAAGTTCGGCTTTTCTTTTTATTATTGCAATTCTTGTTTCAAAGTCAGGTGGCTGAATGTCTGCAATAAGTCCCCATTCAAAACGAGTTCTTAAACGGTCTTCTAATGTTTGAATTTCTTTTGGAGGTCTATCTGATGTTAGTACGATTTGCTTGTTTGCTTCGTATAAGGTATTAAATGTATGGAAAAATTCTTCTTGAGTAGAATCTTTACCGGCGATAAACTGAATATCGTCTACTAATAAAATGTCTGTTTTTCTGTATTTTTGATGAAAATCAAGAGTAGTACCTTTTCGTATAGCATCAATAAGTTCATTAGTGAACTCGTCACCTTTTATATAAAGTGTACGCATTTCAGGATGCGTCTTTTTTAAGTCGTTACAAATAGCATAAAGTAAATGAGTTTTGCCTAAACCTGAATTACCATATATGAATAACGGGTTATAAGAGCCTGCAGGATTAGCTGCAACAGCTAATGATGCTGCATGTGCAAATTTGTTTGATGAGCCTACAATGTATGTATCAAAAGTAAGTTCTGGAACAGCATCTATTGCTAAGTTGTCATTCTTTGGAGCTTTTTTTTCTCCAGTTGAATTAGGTGTAATAAAACAAATGTTAATACCATTAGAACCAAATATTTCCTCAAAAGCGCTATTCAGAAGAGGTGTATAACATCTTGTAAGAGTTTGTTTATGAAACTCATTAGGGACCATTAAAGTAGCGTCACCGGTATCAAAGTCAATGTTAATAGGTTCAATTCTACTAATCCATGTTTTATAGGCTACATCTGTTATGCGAGTCTTACAATATGAACAGATAAGTTCCCAAGCCTCGTTAAAAGATTCCATTTTTTTGTTTAACCTCCGGATTAATTTTTTTGATTTTTTTTATCTTGTGTGTTTTTTTGTTAACTCCAATGCATTTTATTTATGTTTTAATATGTGTAAAACGATTTTAGGCAAGAGGGTTTTTTAAAAAACGTAAAACGAAATAAGCCTCAATTTGCCTGCTTTTTTGGCCCATAGAGACTACTTTTTTTACCAAGATAAATTTATACATTATTTAGCATACCACAAATTGATTTTTTTTTCAAACTACATTTTATATAATATTATTAATTTTATATGAAAAAACTGTTTTTTGTTTGCAGGTTGACAATATATATGTTTTTGAGATATAATGTTAATTTGTAAGGTTATACGTGTGAAGGGAGGAGTTTTATTTATGTTAAGAACCTATCAACCAAAAAAGCTTCACAGACAAAAGGAGCATGGTTTTAGAAAAAGAATGTCAGACAGAAATGGTCGTAAAGTGTTAGCTCGTAGAAGAGCAAAAGGTAGACATAAGCTGTCTTACTAAGATAAAGACCACTGTTTTTTAGTGGTCTTTAATTACTTATTTGGTCTTTTGACATATATCGACTTTTTTAAGTCAAATCCATTTGATCGGAAGGTTCGGTCTTTTTTATGAGTAAGATTATTACTTTAAATAAAAATAAAGACTTTAATAGATTGTATACAAGAGGTCAATCTTTTGTATCATCTTCGTTGGTCGTTTACGTTTTAAAAAACAGAGTCGGATATACAAGAATAGGAATTACTACAAGTAAAAAAATTGGAAAAGCTGTAGACCGAAACAGAGCTAGGCGTGTAATTCGTGAATCATACAGAACCGTAGAACCTTGTGTAAAAAATGGTTTTGATTTTGTGTTTGTTGCAAGAAAAAAAACAGCACATGTAAAATGTGATGTGGTACTAAATGCAATGAAAAATCTTTTAAAAAATGCAAATGTGTTGCTTTAATCAGAGTAAGAGGTGATATGGGGCATTTGCCACGTTTTTTATGATTAAAAAATTTTTAGTTAATTGTATAAAGTTTTATCAGAAAAAAATATCTCCGTCAAGACCTCCAGTTTGTAGGTTTTATCCGTCTTGTTCTGAATATGCCGTGCAAGCTATAGAATTGCATGGCTCTTTAAAAGGGATTTTATTGATAATTTTTAGACTGATTAGATGTAACCCTTTCTGCAAAGGTGGATATGATCCGGTTCCAGAAAGAAAAAGAAAATTTTAGATGTTTAGCGGAGGATTTTTTTGTATGAATTTATTTAATGCAATGGGCGATTTTTTTGGAACAATTCTTGGTTTTGTTCTATGGTTTTTCTTCGACTTGCTCGATAGTTTTATCCCAGCTGCTTTCATTTTAGTTATTATTATTAAAATGATTTCATTTCCTTTTGAAATGAAATCAAGAAAAGCTTTGGCGAAAAATGCGAAAATAAGCGCAAAAACTCAAGAATTACAAAAAAAATATGCCAACAATAAGCAAAAATTAAATGAGGAATTAGCTAAACTTTATGAAAGAGAAGGAGTTAATCCTTTAAGCGGTTGCTTACCTCAATTATTACCGGCATGTATTTTTACAGGTGTTTATGGTGCTATCGTAAGACCTTTAACAAATTTATTTCACGTTTCTGCAAGTACTCTTAACGCAGCTATGGATGTTTTAAATTCAATCCCTGAACATGCGGGCTCTTTTAATTCGGCTTACGCTCAACTTGAAATTGTTAGAATTTTTCCTCATGTTAGTGATAAGTTAAATATGTTTACTCCAGAACAGTTAAGCGATATAATGGATTTTAATAAAGGGTTTAATTTCTTTGGCCTTGACCTGTTTGCAGTCCCAATGTCTAGTTCGTTTGAATCATTCGCTTGGATTTGGCCTGTTTTATCTACTTTAACTATGCTTTTGTCTGTGTTCGTTTCTCAAAGATTAAACGAAACTCAACAACAACCGCCTGGATGTATGAAATTTTTTCCATATGCTTTGCCTTTTGTTTTTGTTACAATAACTTTATATGCACCAGCAGCTTTAGGCGCTTATTATACAATATTAAATATTGTTACTTTAATTCAAACTGTCCTTGTTGCGAAATTTTATGGTCCAAAAGCTATAGAGGTCAGAGAAGAAGCTGCTAGAATTGCTCGCCTGGAATTGGTTGAAGCTAATGAAGTTAATTTAAATAATAACAATGATTAATTTATCTTTTATTTAGTTCTTTTATTTATCTTATATTATTTGTTTTTGTTTAACTCGTGGAGGTGCAAAGTTTTGATTAAAAATGTGATTGGTACTGGCGAAACAATTGCCTTAGCTCAAAAAAATGCGTGTGATTTATTAGGTGTGTCTGAACAAGAAGTATCTTTTGAAGTAATACAAATGCCTGTGAAAAAAACTTTCGGTATTTTTGGCGGAAAATTAGCTCAAGTGAAAGCTTCCTTTGAAATTTCTCCTGCAAAAGTCGCTGCTGATTATTTAAAGAAAATTTTAACTGCTTATGGTTTAAAAAACTTTAATGTAAATGTTTCTGAGTATGCTGATGGAGCCGATTTACAAGTTACCGGTGACAATGCTAAAATAGCTATAGGTAGACGAGGCGACACTTTGGATGCAATTCAATATTTAGTTGGATTAGTAGCAAATGATGTAAGCGATTCTTATTATAGAGTCACCATTAACATCGAAGATTACAGGGAACGTAGAGAAAAAGTTTTGGAATCTTTAGGAAGAAAATTAGCTTTTAAAGTTATAAAAACAGGAAAACCTATTACCCTTGAACCAATGACTCCTTATGAACGAAAGGTTATTCATTTGGCAATTGAAAAAGTTAATGGCGCAAAGTCTTGGTCCGAAGGTGAAGGTATTAAAAGACATATTATTGTTGCTCCTTCTGATGAACTTTTAAAAAAATCAAAAAATTCATTTTATAAAAAATCAGATGTAAAAAAAAGTCACAACAATGTTGATGTTCCTTTGTATGGAAAATTAGAACGATAAAGGATAGTATTATTAAAAAGGTGATTCAAACCGAATCACCTTTTTGTTTGTTGAAGTTTAATTTGTCAATATGTAACTGAAAAAAGCGGCGGCGCGTGTTTACTATATCGCAAAACCACGCACGCGCCGCCGCGCTTTTTCATAGATAAATCGGTCCGGGACACGGCGCCAGCTTTGGTACTATGTTTCCGTCGCAGTGCCGTGTCCCGGATCGAACCCGAACAAAATAATAAAAATAGAAAGGATAAAAAAATGGATACGATAGCAGCGATAGCGACTGCACAAGGACAGGGTGGAATAGGAGTCATACGAGTTTCCGGAGACGATGCAATAGAACTTGTTGATAAAATTTTTAAATCTATATCAAATAAAAAATTAATAGAAACTCCTGGATATCAAGCAAGGTTTGGAAAAATATACGATAAAGATGAAGAAATAGATGAATGTGTAGTTTTAGTTTATAGAACACCACATAGTTATACAGGCGAAGACGTTGTAGAAATTTCATGCCATGGAGGTATTTATATTACTAAACGCATTTTACGATTACTTTTTGAAAAAGGTGCAAAACCGGCTCAACCAGGTGAGTTTACAAAAAGAGCATTTTTAAATGGAAAAATGGATTTAATTAAAGCGGAATCAGTAATGAATTTAATTGGAGCAACAGGCAAATGTGCCGCAAAAGCAGCAATAGCTGTTCATGAAGGGTTAATCAGTAAAAAAATTATATCAGCAAAAGATGAGTTAGTTAACTTGGCAGCTCTTTTAACAGTTTGGGCCGACTACCCCGACGAAGATATCCCTGAAGTGAAATTTAACTCTATAAAAGAAGATTTATTAAGCATAAAAAAAGATTTAATGCATTTGGTTGAAAGTTATGATTTTGGAAAAGTAATGACTAATGGAATAGAGACGGCTATAATTGGGGCGCCGAATGTTGGAAAATCTACGCTGATGAATATGTTAGCCGGGATAGATAAAAGTATAGTTACAGATATTCCGGGGACAACTCGTGATATTGTAGAAGAAAATGTAACTTTAGGAGATATTGTTCTACATATTTCGGATACGGCAGGAATTAGAAATACAAATGATCCGGTTGAATCTATTGGTGTAGACAAGGCAAAGTCAAAGTTAAGGTCATCGGAATTGATTTTATTAGTTTTTGATGGGTCGAAAAAGTTCTCTGATGAAGATAAAAAGTTAATTAATTCAGTCGATAATGATAATGTAGTGGTTATTGTAAATAAATCCGATTTAAAACAACAATTAGATTGTGAATATATTAAGAAGTATCATAGCAGGATTGTTTATATTTCTGCTAAAAATAGAGTTGGGTTTAATGAATTAGAAGAAAATATTTTACAAGTAATTGGAGTAGAAAAGTTTAATCCATCTGAAGGAATTTTAGCGACAGAAAGGCAATATATTTTGGTTAAAAATTCAATAGATGCTTTAGATGAAGCTATTGATGCGCTGGTTAATGGGTTGACTTTAGATGCAGTGACGGTTTCGGTTGAAAGTGCGATTGATGAATTATTAAGTTTAACTGGAGAAAAAGCTAACACTGTAGTTGTTGATGAAGTGTTTTCTAAGTTTTGTGTTGGAAAATAATTGTATAAGTGGAGAAAGCGCCGGTCGAGCAGGCGATTTAGGCTGCGCTGGTCGGCGCGATTTTTGGAAAAGAAGGGATAATTTTGTTTTATTATGCAGGTGAATATGACGTTATAGTTATTGGGGCAGGTCATGCAGGAATAGAAGCTGGTTTAGCGTCGGCACGGTTAGGGTGTAAGACAGCTATTTTTACTATTAATATGGATGCAGTAGGTAATTGTCCATGTAATCCATCGATTGGAGGAACTGCCAAAGGACACTTAGTTAGAGAGATTGATGCACTTGGTGGAGAAATGGGAAAAACAGCAGATGAATGTTTTTTACAAAGCAGGATGTTGAATCTTGGAAAAGGGCCGGCTGTTCACTCTTTAAGAGTACAAATTGACAGAGAAAAATATAAATCTACAATGAAATATAAGTTAGAAAAACAAGAAAATTTAGATTTAAGGCAAGCAGAAGTTGTTGAGGTATCAAGAGGAAACGATGAGACTTGGGAAGTAAAGACACGATTAAATGCTATATACAAATCTAAGGCAGTAATTGTTGCAACAGGAACATATCTTAGCAGTAAAGTTTATGTAGGTGAAGTTTCTTTTGAAAGTGGTCCGGATGGTATTTTTCCAGCATCATTTTTAGGTGAGTCTTTAAAAAATTTAGGGTTAAGACTCAGGCGTTTTAAAACAGGAACTCCGGCTAGGGTTCTTCGTTCTACTATAGATTTTTCTAAACTAGAAGTACAACATGGTGACGATAAAATTGTACCATTTTCTTATGAAACTCAATATAGTGGTAGCAATCAAGTTGATTGTCATATAGGATATACAAATGAAAAAACTAAAGAAATTATTTTAAAAAATATAAATAGGTCACCTTTATATGCTGGAGAGATAACTGGTAAAGGGCCTCGATATTGTCCAAGTATAGAAGATAAAATTATGAGATTTTCAGATAAAGAAAGACATCAATTTTTTGTCGAGCCATGTGGATTAAATACCGATGAGATGTATATACAAGGAATGTCATCGTCATTACCTGAAGAAGTTCAAATTCAGTTTTATCATACATTACCGGGTTTTGAGAAAGCTTTAATTATGAGACCGGCATATGCAATTGAATACGATTGTGTAGACCCATTACAAATGAATGTAACTTTAGAGTTTACGGAGTTTCCGGGATTATATGGAGCAGGTCAATTTAATGGAAGTTCAGGATATGAAGAAGCTGCTGCACAAGGGCTTGTAGCTGGAATAAATGCAGCACTTAAAGTAAAAAAAGAACCTGCTATGGAATTAGATAGGTCTACTTCTTATATAGGAACATTAATTGATGATTTGGTAACTAAAGGAGTTAGCGACCCCTATAGAATGATGACTTCTAGATCAGAATATCGTCTTGTACTTCGTCAAGATAATGCAGATGAAAGATTAACTCCTATTGGAAGAAAAATAGGTCTTATATCAGATGAAAGATGGAAAAAATTTACAGATAAAAAACAAGCGAAAAAAGATGAATTAAATAGAATAAAGAAAGTAGTTATAGCGCCATCGGAAGAAGTAAATGAAATACTTGTTTCACGTGAAACATCTCCGATTGTTTCAGGAATACGAATGATTGAACTGCTAAAAAGACCTCAGATTTCATATGATTGTTTAGCAACTGTTGACACAACTAGACCACATTTAGATTCTGGAATATTTGAACAGATTGAAGTTGAATTAAAATATGAAGGATACATAAAAAAGCAATTAGCTCAAATAGAAGAAATGAAACGATTAGAAATAAAAAAATTGCCTACAAATATGGATTATTCAAGTGTTGTGGGGCTACGACTAGAGGCAGTAGAAAAATTAAACTTAATAAAACCTGAAAATATAGGTCAAGCTTCTAGAATTTCTGGGGTTAGCCCAGCGGATGTATCAGTGCTTTTAATATGGTTAGCTCAACAATCAAGAAAGGAAGAAAAAAATGGATGATTTTTCAAAATCAATAAAAGATATATTAAATGAAAGTCAATTTAAAATATCAGATGCAGCAATAGAAAAATTTATAATTTATGCAAGAGAACTAGTTGATTGGAACGAAAAAATAAATTTAACTGCAATAACAGAACCTAAAGAAATTGCAAAAAAACATTTTCTTGATAGCTTGTTAGTATTGCAAGTTTATGATATTCCTTATGGAGCAAAAGTTATTGATGTGGGAACAGGAGCAGGTTTTCCAGGTATTCCACTGAAAATTATGCGTCCTGATATACATTTAACTTTGCTGGATAGTTTGAATAAACGATTAATTTTTTTAAAAGATTTACTTAATAAGATTGATTGTAATGCTGATATTATTCATGCCAGAGCTGAAGAAGCTTCTAGAACGACTGAATACAGAGAGCAATTTGATATTGCAACATCTAGGGCAGTGGCACCTCTTAATATTTTATTGGAGTATTGTATGCCTTTTGTAAAAAAAGATGGTGTATTTATTTCATTAAAAGGAAGTAATGCTAAAATAGAATTGAATGATTCTAAAAATGCAATAAAATGTTTAAATGCAAATGTTTTAAAAATAAAAGAATTTAATTTAATTGATAAAAATGATAGAAATATTATAATTTTTAATAAAATATCAAATATTTCTAACATTTATCCCCGACATGGCTCAAAAATATCAAAAAAACCGCTCTAGTTTTGTGTTTACAACATAAAAAAACGTTTTTTCTCCTACAGAAAAGTGTAATAATTTCTAAATTGTTGTGCTATTATCGATTTGAAGATATATATGTAGGAGGGATGATGATGATATTTGTTCAGAATTCAGAAAAAGTAAAAAGCATTCCCGTTATTCAAATTGAACCTAATAGGTCACAGCCTAGGACAAGCTTTTCAAAAGAAGATTTATCAGGTTTATCTGAAAGTATCAAAGAAAATGGGATATTACAACCATTAACAGTAAGAAAAGTTTTTGCATCTAAATTTGAACTTATTGCGGGTGAAAGACGATTAAGAGCTGCAATTATGGCTGGCTTTAAGGTAGTTCCTTGTTTGATTGTAGATTGCGATGAAACTCAATCAGCGGTTTTTGCTTTACTGGAAAATTTACAACGTTCAGATTTGGGTCCTTTTGAGGAGGCTGAAGGAATTCAAAGACTGATTCAAGATTGTGGCATAACGCAAGAAGTGGCAGCTCAAAAACTAGGCAAAAAACAATCAACTATTGCTAATAAACTTCGTTTATTAAAATTGTCTAAAGAAGAAAGACAGCGAATAACAGAAGCAAATTTAACAGAACGTCATGCTAGAGCACTTTTAAGATTAGAAAATAAAGAGCAAAGGGAGATTGCTTTAAGTAGAATAATTTTAAAAGGTTTAAATGTACAAAAATCAGAATATTTAATTGAATCTATGATAGCTGAAAACAAATCTAAAAATATGAGTACTCATAGAAAAATTATTATAAAAGATTTGCGGATTTTTATGAATACTATAAATAAGGCTATAGATACAATGAAAATGTCAGGGATAGAAGCTGAGCGTTCGCAAAGAGAAACAGAGGAATACATAGAATATATGGTTAGAATTCCAAAAAGTTCAGCAATAAAAACAGTTGAATCTGCGTAAGTAGTTTATCAAAATGTTTCACGTGAAACATTTTGATATTTTTTTAAAATTATTATTTACAAGTATTTTTTTGTGAGTAAAAACTCCCTTGAAAAGCTAAAATGTTTCACGTGAAACATTTTAGCTTTTTTTTCTTTTTTTAAAATTATTAGTTAGATTGTTTCACGTGAAACATTTAAACTATTAATGTCATTTTTTCTTGCTTTTTTAATATGTTATGGTATAATTTTATTATAAATGTAGAAAGGAGGACTATAATGGAAAAAATTATTGCAATTACAAATCAAAAAGGTGGAGTTGGAAAAACAACTACAGCTGTAAATTTAGCTGCAGCCCTTGGTAAAGCTAAAAAGAAAACATTATTGATTGACATGGACCCGCAAGGAAATACAACCAGTGGAATAGGGATAGATAAGAGAAAACTTTCTTGTTCTGTATATGATGTGTTATTGGATGTTAATAAGATTAATAATGCAATAATGCATACAAAATTTGATAATTTAGATGTTTTACCTTCAACAATGGCTTTAGCTGGAGCAGAAATAGAATTAGCAAATGTAGATAACAGAGAATCAAAATTAAGTCAAGCTATGACTATGATTAAACATCAATATGATTATATTATTGTTGATTGTCCACCTTCTTTGGGAATTATCACAACTAATGCTTTGTGTTTATGTGATTCAGTTATTGTTCCTATTCAATGTGAATATTATGCATTGGAAGGTTTGTCTCAATTGATGAGCACAGTTAGACGTATAAAAAGAACTTATAATCCAGATTTGGATATTGAAGGAGTCCTTTTTACAATGTTTGATGGTCGATTAAAATTAACACAACAAGTATCTGATGAAGTAAAAAAGTTTTTTATGCAAAAAGTTTTTAATACAGTTATACCAAGAAATGTAAAATTGTCAGAAGCTCCTGGATTCGGAATACCTATTATATATTACGATAGGTATGGAAAGGGTTCTCGTTCCTACATTAATTTATCTAAAGAAATTTTAAAGAAAAATAAAAAAAGAGGTGAAAATCAATAATGTCGACAAAAAAGGGTGGACTAGGAAAAGGTTTAGATGCTATATTTATAGAAAATGATATGGAAAATAAAAATTCTGTAACATTAAAAATTTCAGAAATAGAACCAAATCGTGACCAACCAAGAACAGATTTTGATGAAGAAGCTTTGGCAGAATTAGCTGATTCCATATCTCAACATGGAGTTTTACAACCTCTACTTGTTAGACCTGTATCAGGTGATTGTTATCAAATTGTTGCCGGCGAACGTCGTTGGAGAGCTTCGAGAATGGCAGGATTAACTGAAGTTCCTGTAATTATCAGAGAATTAACAGATAATGAAGTAATGGAAATTGCTTTGATTGAAAATTTACAACGTGAAGATTTATCTCCGGTAGAAGAAGCTTTGGGTTATAAAAATTTGATGGATACTTATAGTCTTACACAGGATGAGGTAGCTAAAACTGTTGGTAAATCACGTTCAGCAATCTCAAATGCTATAAGATTATTAAGTTTACCAAAATCTGTAATAGATATGATTTCTAATGGTGAACTGAGTTCTGGTCATGCAAGACCTCTTCTAACGTTGAGGACTTTTGCAGATATAGAACATGTAGCTAATATGGCTGTTGAAAATATGCTTTCTGTTCGAGAAGTTGAAAAAAAATGTAAGGATTTATTAGAAAAATCTGATGATGATTCTTCTAAAAAGAGAATTATCAAAAAAAGAAATGCTTTCTTTGATGAAGTTGAAATTTCCTTAAAGGAGACATTAGGAAGAAGAGTAAAAGTAAAAGATAAACCAAGAAAGAATAAAGGAATATTAGAAATAGAATTTTATAACAATGATGATTTAGCTAATATTGCTAGGTGTCTTGGTGAAGGTAATTTATAAAGGAGATTGTAATGCTAGATATTAAGATTATTAGAGAAAACCCAGATTTAGTTAAAGTTGCTATGAGAAATAGGAACACTAATATGGATGACAAAATTGATGAAATTTTAAAAATTGATACAAAAAGAAGAGAATTAACCGGTAAAGTTGAAAATATGAAAGCTCAACAAAATGCCGTAAGTAAACAAATCCCTCAAATGAAAAAAAATGGTGAAGATATTTCTGAAATTATGAAAGATATGAAAACTTTATCAGATGAAATAACTAATTTAAATACAGAATTATCTAAACTTGAAAATATGCAACGAAATATACTTCTATCAATTCCTAATATTCCAAACAAAGATGTGCCAATAGGAAAAGATGATTCGGAAAATGTAGAAATTAGACGATGGGGAAATCCTACTGAATTTGATTTTGAACCAAAAGCTCATTGGGATTTAGGTAAGGATTTAAATATTTTAGATCCTGAACGTGCAGCTAAAGTAACAGGTGCAAGATTTCATTTTTATAGAGGTTTAGGTGCAAGGTTAGAAAGAGCAGTTATAAATTTTTACTTAAACACTCATACTAGCAGAGGATATACGGAAATTTTACCTCCTTATATGGTAAATAGAGCTTCTATGACGGGGACAGGTCAATTACCTAAATTTGAAGAAGATGCCTTTAAACTTTCAAATGAAGATTATTTCTTAATCCCAACAGCTGAAGTTCCTGTTACTAATTTGTATAGAGATGAAATTTTAGACGGAAATGCATTACCAATAAAACACTGTGCTTATTCAGCTTGTTTTAGAGCAGAAGTAGGCTCAGCTGGAAGAGATACTCGTGGTCTTATTAGACAACATCAATTTAATAAGGTTGAGTTAGTTAAATTTGCTGACCCAGAAAAATCATATGAGGAATTAGAGTCGTTAACTAATGATGCAGAACATGTACTACAATTATTAGGACTTCCTTATAGAGTGGTTTGTCTATCTACAGGAGATTTAGGATTTAGTTCTGCTAAAACTTATGATATAGAGGTATGGATGCCTTCTTATAATAGATATGTTGAGATTTCTTCATGTTCAAATTTTGAAGATTACCAAGCAAGAAGAGCTGCTATAAGATTTAAAAAAGATAAAAACGATAAGGCTAAATTTGTCCACACTTTGAATGGTTCAGGATTAGCTGTAGGTCGTACTGTAGCTGCTATTTTAGAAAATTGTCAAAATAGTGATGGTTCAATAAATATTCCAGAAGTTTTACGTCCTTATATGGGTGTAGATAAAATAGAAAAATAATTTTTTCAACAATTTATTAAATGTTTGTGGAAAATTATTTTCAATCTAATATAAAAGGCAAGCGCCCGACTATACCGCCGGGCGCTTGCCTTTTATATTAATAAGAAAATGGGGCCAGGCGTAGTTATCGGCGATATAGTAGATAGCTCGCCTAGGACCCATTATACAATTTAAATTAATTAATTTTTATACTAGTCCATTGAGCAAGTAAACAGACATAAGTTTGACCTGGTAACATAATTAGTTCAGAACCATCAGTTGTGTAGTACTTAAAAGGAGAGGTATCTTTATCACGAGACCAAGTAATGTCTATACATTTACCATGAGAGATGTATTTGCCGGTACCCTTACCAATTATATTAAGTTCTAAAAGTTCAGTATTATCAATATTTTTACCTTCAATATTCATTAAAATAATATTTTGTTTAGAATTTTGTACTTTTTTATTATCATCCATTTGAGGTTTTTGAAATTGAGAGATAAGATAAGTTTGACCTTGTTTATCATAAGTAAATGTGGTACTTTTATATCCGGAAAATACAGCAGTTACTTCATTTGCAGAGGTTCCTTGATTTATTTGAGAATTATCATTAAATTTTTGAGTGTATATATAATCATTAGATATTTGAGTATTAAAACCTTTACTTTCAATAGCTTTATTTAGTAATTCTCCCGAAGTTAAAGCACTGTGTTCCAATCCTAAATTTTTTAATCTATCTTGGTCTCTCCACATGTATTTTCCATTGCTAATTAAATCAATTGAATCAATATAATTACTTTTTAAAATGTTATAAGCAAGAGTACTACCACCAAGATGTACATATATAGCATCTAAACTTTTAGCAATACTGATGAAGTAAGGTCTAGCACTCCTAACACTGCCAATAGAAGTAACATTTGAAGGATCTTTGAAAACACTAAGGATTCGAGTGATACCACCTTCTGTAGGACATTCATACATAATATCGGCATCGGAAACACCTACTAAAGGTTGGCCTGAGTGTAGATTGTTTATCATAATTGCGATAGGTCTTTTGTTTTTAGAATCTTTATTTATAGGTAGACCAGTTAAAGGATTTAGATTAGATGTGTTGGAAGGCGGCGTAATATTTTCATTATTAGTATCTTGATTTAAATACTTATAAGCACAAAAACCTACTACGGAAACTAAAGCAATAAAGACAATTAATAGAATAATTTTTATTTGTTTTTTCATTTTTATACCTCTTTTTTGTATTTTTTTTACTTTTTTCTTTAAAATAATTTACATCGATATTTTATATGGTATACTAATATAGTAGTAAAAGATATTTAATATAAAGGAGACTAAAAAACTATGAATATTTGGCACGATATTGATGCATCAAGAATTTCTAGCAATGACTTTATGGCTGTTATTGAAATTCCAAAAGGAAGTAAAACAAAATATGAATTAGATAAGCAAACAGGAATGTTAAAATTAGATCGTATTTTGCATACATCAACACATTATCCAGCTAATTATGGTTTTATTCCTCGTACTTATGCAGATGACCTTGACCCATTGGATGTTTTAGTTCTTTGTTCTGAAAAAATTTCTTCATCAACTTTAGTAAGATGTTATCCAATTGGTGTTATGACTATGGTAGATAACGGTGATAATGATGAAAAAATTATTGCTATTCCTTATGATGACCCTACTTATAACGGATATAAGGATATAAGTGAATTACCTAAACATATTTTTGATGAAATGTGTCATTTCTTTACAGTATATAAAGAATTAGAAGGTAAGAAAACAGCAGTAGATGAAGTTAAAGGTGTAAAAGATGCAGTTGAAATTATTGACAATTGCATAGAATCTTATAAGAAAAAATTTGGATATAATATGTAATTACTTTATTTAAAAAGGCATTTCATTATGAAATGCCTTTTTAAGTTTATATAATGTTTTTGAGTTGAATTTATTGAGCTTGAGAAGTATTTTTATTAAACATAGCAACATCAAATTGGTTAATCGCATTTGTATTTATTTTTATATTCATATTTTGTTTAGTATCTTCAATTTTATTGTTAAATTCATCGTTTTTGTATTCTAATAAAATTTTATCACGGTCAATTTCATTACTTAAATCAGGTAATTCAATTGTTTCATTTGTAGAAGGATTTCTGTATAAGAATAAATATATATCATTGTATTTTACATAAGTTGATTTTTCTGGTTCAAGTCCAGATACGGCATCTACAATTTCTTTCGGTAAATCATTAGATTTTGGATTTATAAGTTGGTCTTCTAATGGCTCAATTCCATCATCTATATGATCGGTACTTTTTATAGTATCATTAATTTGTTGTATGGTTTGTGCTCCGGAATTGATGGCTTCAACATATCCTGAAAATTGTTTTTGTATGTTTTCATCAGTATCTAATGTTCCTTCTTGTGTATTAGTGTTTTCTTCATTTTCACTTTCTTCGCTATCATTTTCAAATGGCATTTTAGAATAGAATTTTAATGAAATATAATTGTTTTTATAGTATTCAGTTAATTCATCATCTGAAACTGCATTAGTACCGTCTTTTCCGTATATTGCTTTAAAAACTTTATCTTTTTTTGCATTAAACAATGAATATGCTTGATTTACTGCATCTTTATTTATGCCAAAATTCTTTTCATATATTTCTCCAGAGGATTCCCATATAGAATCAGTAGTTTCTTCAACTTTTTTGTTTTCTTCCTCTGTTAAGCTTAAGTTCATATCAGAAAACATTTTATCAATAGTTAAAAGAGTTTTACAAGAATTAACGGCACGGTCTTTTGTCCATGTTACAGCATTTTTATCTTCAATTGTTTCATTTTTTAAATCTGTTGTTGAAATTCCTTTTTCTAAAAGTGTATCTGTTGCTTTTTGGTATGCTTCCATTAAATAATATACATATACACCAGTAGATAATGTCTCTGTGTCAGATTTTAATGCCCAAGATGTGTCTCCGCATGCGGTACAGCTTATTAGAAATATACAAAGAGTTATTAAAGTTAAAAATTTTTTTGCTATTTTCATTAGTTTTATACCTCCGTTTTTTTATTAAGTGCCTGAGTTCTTTAGTACATTGATGAGTGTTCAGGGGCGAAGCCCTCCCCCAAAAGCATTTTTATGCTTTTGAGAGCTCACAGAATAAAATTTTTTATTCTGTGAGGGCTTCGCAGTTGTGTTTAATTTATAAAAAAGTCTCAGACAAAAAATATCATTTAATCAAATTATACTCTTTCAAAAAATATATGTCTACAAAAAATTAAGATATAGATAATACTTTTTTTAAATTATCAACAATAGATAATTCATTGTTAATTTTAATAGCAATATGAGGTTTACCGGAAGACTTAATTGAAACATCAGAACCCATTGTTTTTATAATTTTTTCTAAAAATAATTGATTTAGTTGTTCTGAAAACAATAAAAAAGTATTATTTTTTTGACGAATTTCATAGATACCAAGTGTGGCAGCAGTATTACGAATAATAGCAATATCAATAAGTCCAACTACACTTTCAGGTGGAGTTCCAAACCTATCAATTAGTTCGTCTGTAACGTCTAAAGCATCATTTTGAGAACGAATGTCAGATATTCTGCGATAAATATCAAGTCGTTGATTTACATTTGAAATATAAAATTCTGGAATGTAAGCATTCATTTGGATATCAATTAAACAATCAATATCTGAATTATCTACAGTAAGACCTTTTTCTTCATTAACAGCTTGACCTAATAATTTAATATACATGTCGTATCCTACATCAGCCATATGACCATGTTGTTCTCCACCTAAAATATTCCCGGCACCACGTAATTCAAGGTCACGCATAGCTATTTTAAACCCAGACCCAAATTCAGTGAATTCACGAATAGCAGATAATCTTTTTTGAGATATATCACTTAGCATTTTATTTTTCTTATAAGTAAAATATGCAAATGCACGACGACCTGAACGACCAACACGTCCACGAATTTGATGGAGTTGAGATAATCCGAAGTTATCTGCATTTTCTATTATTAAAGTATTTACATTTGCAATGTCAATTCCGGTTTCTATAATTGTTGTACACACTAATACATCAACTTCATGTTCGATAACTTTTTGCCAAACCGAAGAAAGTTCTTGTTCTGACATTTTACCATGAGCAATAGCAAATTTAGCTTCAGGAATTTGACTTTGTAAAGATGCTGCAATTTGAGTTATAGTGCCTACATTATTATGTAAATAATAGACTTGACCTCCACGTCGTAATTCTTTACGAATAGCTTCATTTATAACAACTTGATCATGTTCAAGAACATAAGTTTGTACGGGAACTCTATTTTGAGGAGCTTCTTCCAATGACGACATATCTCGAATACCGGACATTGCCATATTTAAAGTACGAGGAATTGGTGTTGCAGATAAAGTTAATACATCAATATTTTTAGATAGCTCTTTGAAACGTTCTTTTTGAGCAACCCCAAAACGTTGTTCTTCATCAATGATAACAAGTCCTAAATCATAAAAAGAAACATCTTTTTGTACTAAACGATGTGTACCGACTATTATATCAATTTCGCCTCGTTTTAAGCGTTTTAAAGTATCGGATTGTTGTTTTGGTGTGCGAAATCTAGATAATAATTCAATGCGTATAGGAAATTTTTCAAAACGTTTTAAAATAGTTTGAAAGTGTTGCCAGGCTAAAATAGTAGTAGGTACTAATATAGCACATTGTTTTGAGTCGCATACGCATTTAAATGCAGCTCTTAAAGCAACTTCAGTTTTACCAAAACCAACATCACCACATAGTAATCTATCCATTGGTGCGACTCTTTGCATATCTGATTTTATTTCATCAATACATCTTAATTGGTCGGGAGTTTCTTCATATTCGAAATGAGATTCAAAATCACGTTGTAATTCATTATCTTCTGAAAAAGCAAATCCTTTTGCGGACATTCGTTCAGAGTATAATTTTATTAATTCTTTTGCAATATCTTTTGTAGCTTTTCGTACTTTGGATTTGGATTTTTGCCAATCATTAGACCCCAGTTTATTTAATTTTATGCGAGTTTCAGAACCAGGTCCGATATATTTATCAACTAAATCAAGTTGCGTAACAGGAACATATAAAGTATCGCCTTTTGCGTATGATATTTTTATATAATCTTTTTTTATATTTTGTACTTCTAATTTTTCAATACCTTTAAATATTCCTATACCATGTAGGCTATGTACTACATAATCACCAGGTGTTAAATCCGAAATACTATATATAGAACTTTTTTTGTTGGTTTTCTTCTTTGTCTTTTTTGTGTTTTGATTAAAATGCCCATATGTTATTAAAGAAAAATTAATATCAGGATACTCAAATCCTGAAGAAATAGCACCTTGAGTTATATATTTAGTTCCAGGAACTATTTCTCCTAATGTAGATACATAGTTTAAGTGGATTCCACGTTCGTTTAAATCTTCTAATGTGCTCATAGCAGAACGTTCTGTTCCGGCCATTATGACTAATGTTTGATTCTTAGGCAGACTAGCAATATCATCATAAAGTAAAGATAAGCTGCCGTTCCAAACAGGTAGCTGGCGTGCGTTTATTGATAATGTTTTTTTGATTTCAGTAAAATAACTATGAGTTAAAAAAGTATCAAAATATACAACTGGTTTAGATGAAAGAAATGTTAAAAGCTGAGATTTATCAATATTAAATTTATCGAGACCTTTGCACAAGACACCATCTTCTAAGTATAAAGATAAATCCTCTTGCCACTGAATGAAATTGGCGTTTATTCTGTCATCTACTTTAGCTTGCTCTGAAATAAATATTATACTTTTATCATCTAGATAATTAAATAATGTATGTGATTCTTTATAAATATATTTTATAAATTTATCACTTGAACCAATAGATTGTTTTGTTTGTAATTGTTCTAATTCATTTTGTAGTGTTTCTATAGATTTTTGATTGTATTTTTCATTGCTTAATTGCTGTATAAGTGTTTCAATATGATTGATAAGTTCAGCATTATCATCTATTATTATCTCTTTTGCTGGAGATATAGTAATTTCTTCTATTGATTCAGTACGCCTTTGTGTATTAATATCAAAATAACTCATTGAATCAATTTCATCACCCCAAAATTCTACACGTATAGGCAATTTACTACTGGTTGTAAAAAAATCCAATATTCCTCCACGTATAGAAAATTGGCCGTCGCCTTCTACCTGGTCATACCGCTCGTATCCACAATCTAATAATTTTTTTGTGATTTCTTTAATGGATATATTCATACCTATTTTTATGGAAAATGTGGAAGAAATTAATTTTTCTCTTGGAATAGTATACTGCATAGCAGCGTCAACGCAAGTTATTACAACATCTAGTTCCTTATTTATAAGTTTATTTAAAACTTTTAATCTTTGATGTTCATATTCTTTTGATTGACCATCTATATTATGAAAATTAAAGTCTTTTGCGGGATAAACAGCTGCACGAGAACCCATTACAGTAAAATCAGATAAAAATTTTTGTGCGCTTGATTCATCAGGTGCAATGAGTAATGTTGGACGATTTATAGTTTTATTTATTGTGTGAATAAAGTTCGTTTTATGAATATCAGTAATACCCGAAATTTCAATATCAATATTATTAGATATGCTTTTTAATATGCTTTTTAAATCAGGTGAGTTTTTCAGAATATTTTTAAAAAATTCCATAGTTATCGCCTCTTTAAGAATTAAATCGGTTCATTGCAACTTCTGTTTCTCCGTTAATCATTAGTTTTATAGATTCATATGCATTTTTTATGGCTATATTAAGATGTTTATTTTCGTTATAAGTGAATTCAGAAGTTACCCAATTTGCTAAGTCCCATCCTTGAGGCTTTGCGCCTACACCTAGTTTTATTCGTTGGAAATTATCTGAACCGGTTTTATTTATAATATCTTTTAATCCGTTATGTCCGCCAGCACTACCTTTTCTTCGTATCCGCAGAGAGCCTGGTTCTAATGATATATCGTCTACTATTATAATAACTTTTTCTATGGGAATTTTGTAAAATGAAATGATTTCATGTACTGCATTACCACTTAAATTCATATATGTTTGAGGTTTTACCAGCAAAACTCGATGGTTTTCTATTGATGTATCGTAAATTTGTGATTGGAATTTTAGTTTGTTTGTGGATATGTTTAGTTCATTTACAATGTAATCTATTGTTAAAAAACCAGCATTGTGTCTTGTGTTTTCATATTTTTTACCTGGGTTTCCCAGTCCACATATGATGTATTCAACTGAATTTTTGGTCAGGACTGGTTTTTTAAAAAATTTTTCTATATTTTTAAACATGTTAATAACTCCTTTTTTTGCATTAATTAAATTTATGATTACGAAAAGATACAAAGTAGGGCGGGACGCCCCGCAAATAATCAAATTTATTTGATTATTTGCGTAAACCACCCCAAACAAAATGTAAATTTTGTTTGGGGTGGTTATTAAAAAAATGAATTTAAATATTCATTTTTTTAAGGGGCGTCCCGCCCGCATAACGTAGAAAAACTTGTTAATTAAACATAGGAGAAACAGGAACGTCTTCGTAAATACGTTCGATAGCTTCGGCAAACAATGAAGCTACAGATAAAATATTAAACTTATCAATGAAATTTTCTTTAGGAATAGGAATAGTATCAAGCAAATATAATTCTTTAATAGGACTATTTTTTATACGTTCAATAGCAGGACCGGAAAGCACAGCATGAGTAGCACAAGCAAAAACTTCTTTAGCACCACCTTTTTCAATAACTGCATTTGCAGCATTGCACAAAGTACCGGCCGTATCAATCATATCATCAACTAGAATAACTTTTTTATCTTTTACATCACCAATAATGTTCATAACCTCAGAAACATTAGCACGTTGACGTCGTTTGTCAATTATAGCAATAGGTAAAGCAAGACGCGATGCAAAAGTACGAACTCTTGTAACTGAACCCAAATCTGGTGAAACAACAACATAATCATCTTTATTAGAAGAAATTTTATTTTTTATAAAAGAAGCTAATAAAGGACTTCCAACCAAATGGTCTACAGGAATATTAAAAAAGCCTTGAATTTGAGGTGCATGAAGATCCATAGTAAGAACTCTATCGGCACCAGCAGTAGTAATAAGATCAGCAACTAATTTTGCGGAAATCGGATCTCTGGCTTTAGCTTTTCTGTCTTGACGAGCATATCCAAAATAAGGAATAACCGCTGTAATTCGTGCAGCAGAAGCACGTTTCATAGCATCAATCATAATTAGTAATTCCATAAGATTTTGGTTAACAGGATTACAAGTTGATTGAATAATAAAACAATCAGAACCACGAACAGATTCATTAAGTGAAACAGAAATTTCACCGTCACTAAAAGTTTTAACCTCAGCTTTACCAAGAGGTAATTTTAAAGCATTTGCAATTCGTTTTGCAACATCTAAGTTCGAATTTGCTGCAAAAACTTTGATTCCTTTACCATGAAAATTCATAATTTTTCCCCTTAAAAATTATTTTTATATAATACTGTTAGTATAGCTAAACAGCTTTTATACGAATTCGTTGTTTTTTATAACAGAAAAAGGTCGTATTGAGACATCAGTAAGTATGCGTGAATTGGAGCAATATATAGAATTTAAAGAAATATTATTACCAATTAAAGAATTTTTAATTTGAGTGTTTGGACCAATGATACAATTAGTACCGATAATTGTGTTACCAGTGATGACAGTACCTGGTAAAATACAAGTATTTTGACCAATGGAAACTTCATCCGATATTATAATACCGTCAGTACAAGGAATATCTACGCCATTTAACATTAATTTATTTAAAATACTTTTTCTTGCAATAGAATTTAATTCGTTGAGTTGAAAAGGATTGTTTGCGCCCAAAACAGTATTTTCTGATTCAGAAATATAAGCATTGACATTACAACCTTGAGATAATAATAAAACGATAGCATCAGGTAAATAAAATTCATTTTGAGAGTTGTTATTTTTTATATTATGTAGTACACTCAAAAGAGAACGAACATTAAACCAATATGCACCGGAATTTACTTCATTTATTTTTTGAATTGATTCATCGGCGTCTTTTTGCTCGATGATTTTAGAAAGAGTTCCGGTATGGTTATCTCTAACAATGCGCCCATATCCGAACGGATTACTGATTTTAGCAGAAATAACTGTAGCTGCATTATTTTGACTTTTATGTAATTCATAAGCATTTTTTATTGTTTTACTATCAATAAATGGAGAATCACCATTTAAAATTAAAACATCTTTATCAATATTTTTAGTTAAAAAGTCTTTAGCTGTAAGAACAGCATGTGCAGTACCCTTTCTTTCTTTTTGTATTACAGTTTCGTAATTATTTGATAAGGTTTTTAAATAGTCTATAACTACATCACACTTAAAACCTGTAACTACGCATACTGATTGTACATTAGCGTCATTTAAAGCGTCCAAAACCCATTTAAGCATTGGTTTAAAAACGACTTTAGAAAGAACTTTAGGCATATTTGATTTCATACGGGTTCCTTCACCTGCAGCAAGCACAATAGAACAGGTATTATTCATAATATATCCTCCAAAATTTTTATAATATTTAATAAAAATAAATACTATATATTAATATTATCTCACAAGCAAAAATTTTTTCAAGGGAAAATATAAATTTTCTTTTGTAAAAAGTATATTTTTTTAAATATATGTTTCTTATGCGTCATAAAATGATAGTGGTATTTTTTTATGCTATTATTTTAAAAGATAAATGTATAGAAATTTATACTCTAATATGGGAGGTAATTTTAAGATGAATCATAAGTATGTATATCTTTTTTCAGAAGGTAATGGCTCAATGAAAAGTCTCTTAGGAGGTAAAGGTGCGAACTTAGCTGAGATGACTAGACTTGGATTACCAGTACCAACAGGTTTTACAGTGACGACAGAAGCTTGTACTAAGTACTATGAAAATAATAAGGAAATACCATGGGAAATAGAACAACAAATATTCGATAGTATTAGTAAAATGGAAAGAAGTACAGGGAAAATATTCGGTGACCAAAATAATCCATTGCTTTTATCTGTGCGGTCAGGGGCAAGAAAATCTATGCCCGGAATGATGGATACAATTTTAAATTTGGGTCTTAATGATACTGTTGTTAATGGACTTTCAGCAGTTACCGATAATGAAAGATTCGCTTATGACTCATATAGACGTTTTATACAAATGTTTTCGGATGTCGTTATGGGTTTACCAAAATCTGATTTTGAAGACATATTAGATGAAATAAAATTTCGCAATGGTTATAAACTCGATACAGAACTTACTACACAGGATTTAAAAGAAATAGTATCTAGATTTAAAGAGTATTATAAAGAAAAAAAGGGTTGCGATTTTCCAAGTGAACCCAGAGAACAAATTATGGAAGCTATTAAAGCTGTTTTTAGGTCATGGGATAATCCTAGAGCAAATGTATATCGTAGGATGAATGATATACCGTATAGTTGGGGAACTGCTGTTAATGTGCAAGTAATGGTATTTGGAAATACCGGTAATAACTCTGGGACAGGTGTTGCCTTTACGCGTAACCCTGCAACCGGTGAGAAAAAACTTTTTGGGGAGTTTTTAATTAATGCACAAGGTGAAGATGTGGTTGCTGGAATCCGTACCCCTAAAAGTATCGAGGAATTAAGAGAAATTATGCCTTATATGTATGATCAATTTTCTGAAATTGCACAGAAATTGGAAGACCATTATGCAGATATGCAAGATATGGAATTTACTATTGAAAATGGAAAGCTCTATATGTTGCAAACAAGAAACGGTAAACGAACTGCTAAAGCTGCACTGAAAATTGCTGTGGACCTTGTAAATGAAGGTAAAATCACCAGAGAAGAAGCTTTATTACGAGTTGAACCGAAACAATTAGATTCGTTGCTTCATCCGCAATTTGATAAAAAAGCTTTAAAAAATGTAAAACCTATTGGAATAGGATTAGCGGCATCGCCTGGTGCGGCATGCGGAAAAGTAGTTTTTTCAGCAGAAAAAGCTAAGGAAATGACTAAAAAAGGTGATAAGGTTGTACTTGTACGTCTTGAAACTTCACCGGAAGATATAGAAGGTATGGCTGTAGCACAAGGAATTTTAACTGTGCGTGGCGGAATGACATCTCATGCCGCTGTAGTAGCTAGAGGAATGGGTACTTGCTGTGTATCGGGGTGTTCGGAGATAGATATCAATGAAAAAGATAATTGTTTTACTTTGGGAAATGTAACTATAAAAGAAGGCGATTATATTTCAATTGATGGTTCTACCGGAGAGATATATGGTACTGCTATTGATACTGTTGATAGTACTATCACTGGTAACTTTGAAACATTTATGAGTTGGGCCGATGCTTATAGAAGATTAAAAGTTAGGGCAAATGCAGATACTCCTGAAGATGTTATTAAAGCTGTTAAATTTGGAGCTCAGGGTGTAGGTTTATGTAGAACCGAACATATGTTTTTTGATGGAGACAGAATAAAAGCAATAAGAGAAATGATTGTAGCAGAAACAAAAGATGCTCGTAAAAAAGCTCTCGATAAATTGTTACCATATCAACAAAAAGATTTTGAACATATGTATGAAGCTTTAAAAAATAAACCTATGACTATTCGTCTTTTAGACCCACCACTACATGAATTTTTACCGAAAAATGATAACGAAATAAAAGATATGGCTAAGGATTTAAATGTAACAGTACAAAAATTAAAATCAATTATTGTATCATTACAAGAGTTTAATCCGATGATGGGACATAGAGGTTGCAGGTTGGCTGTTTCATATCCGGAAATCGCTCAGATGCAAACAACAGCAATAATAAAAGCTGCTTTAGAGGTAACTTATGAGCATCCGGAGTATAATATTACACCGGAAATTATGGTTCCTTTGGTGGGCAATGAGAAAGAATTTATTTTTGTTAAAAATATTATAAAATCAACCGCTGATAAATTAATAAAAGATGCCAACAGCAATATGATGTATTATATTGGAACAATGATTGAAGTGCCAAGAGCTGCTTTGGTAGCTGATAAAATAGCAAAACAAGCCGATTTCTTTAGCTTTGGTACAAATGATTTAACTCAAATGACTTTTGGATTTAGTCGTGACGACGCTTCTAAGTTCCTTAATTATTATTATGACAATAAAATATATGAGTTTGATCCGTTTGTAAAGCTTGATAAATCAGGAGTAGGTAAGTTAATCAAAGAGGCAGTAGCCGGTGGTAAATTAACTAAGCCAGATATAAAATTAGGTGTATGTGGAGAACATGGTGCAGATCCGTCATCCGTTGAGTTTTTTGATAAGATAGGTCTTAATTATGTGTCATGTTCACCGTTTAGGGTACCAATAGCTAGATTGGCAGCAGCACAAGCTACAATTGCTAACAAATAATTATAAAATTAATATTTCTAAAAATAAAAGATGCATCCTTTATGGATGCATCTTTTTTATGTGTACTTTGTGGCACACATAACTTTATTGTATTCCTATGTAAATCATCAATTGAATTATATTAATTCTTGTTTAATAAGAGGTTTTCGAACTGCATTTCCAATAAACGGTGCGATTATTATTTTAATCAAATCAAATGGAATAAATGGTAATACACATACTGATAGAGCATAAATTATATCACATTTCATGTAATTTACAAACCAGATTGTTCCAAAAAGATAAGCTATTGCAGTTCCAATAATCATTCCTAATATTGTAATTATTGTATTATTATTTGAAAGACTAAATGATATACCGCTAATCAATACAATAAATATAAAACCTAAAAGATATCCTCCTGTTGGACCAAATACTTTTGCAATTCCACCTTGAAATCCTGAAAAAACTGGTAATCCAACCAGGCCAAGTAAAAAATATATCAGATAGCTAATAAGTGTGCCTTTGGTACCTAATATGAAAATTGATATATAAATTATTAAATTTGTTAGTGAAACAGGAACTGGACCAATAAAAATTGAAATCGGGCCTAGAATGCACATTAATGCAGCAAAGATTGCACAACAACACATATAATAATTTTTTGATTTCGATGACATACTAAAGTTTCTCCTTTAATAATATATTTTTTATAACCCCCAAATATCAGTTGCATATTGTTTTATGGTTCTATCACTGGAAAAAATGCCTGCAGAAGCAATGTTTTTAAGGCATTTGGAACCAAAATCAAATTTATTTTTCGTGTCTAAATTAGCTCTTATTTTGGTATCAACATAACTGTGAAAGTCATGTAAAAGATAATACATGTCTGCTTTATGCCAAGATGCACCGTTTAAAATAGAATCAAACAGTTCTTTAAAGTCAGCTTTGTCCAAATCAGGACCACAATTAAACGTTCCATCTATTAATGTATCTAAAACTCGTTTTATTTGAGGGTCATTTTGATAAATTTCTTTTGGAGAATAATTATTGGAAATACTTTTGATTTCATCTACAGTGGCACCGAAAATATAATTATTTTCAGTACCGGCGCTTTCAACAATTTCAATATTTGCGCCATCAAATGTTCCTAAAGTGACAGCACCGTTTAACATTAACTTCATATTTCCTGTACCAGAAGCTTCAGTACCTGCAGTTGATATCTGTTCGGAAATATCAGTTGCTGGTATAATTTTTTCTGCATATGACACGTTATAATTAGTAATAAAAATAACTTTAATTTTATCATTAACATCAGGGTCATTATTAATTAAATTTTTTATTTCATTAATGTATTTAATAATAGTTTTTGCTCGCTTATAGCCAGGTGCTGCTTTAGCGCCAAATATAAATACTGTAGGCGAAAAGTTTGTTAATGTACCTTCTTTTATTCTAAAATAAATTTCCATAATCGAAAATGCGTTGAGTAATTGGCGCTTATATTCATGCAGGCGTTTTATTTGAACATCAAATATAAAACTAGGATTTATATATTCTTTTTCTCTTTTTAAAATATAATCACTTAATTGTTGTTTCTTTTTTAGCTTTATAGAATTAAAATCAGCTATGACAGTTGGATTTTCACAGAATTCTTTTAATTTTTCTAAATTAGATAAATCAGTTATCCATGAATCGGAAATTAAATTCGTTATAAATGCAGATAATTCAGGATTACATAAAGCTAACCAACGTCTTTGAGTAATACCATTAGTTTTATTTTGAAAACGTTCAGGATATAATTCATACCAATCTTTAAGAACATTATTTTTTAATATTTCCGTGTGTATTTTTGCAACACCGTTAGTACAATGACAAACATATACAGCTAAACGTGCCATATGAATTCGACTATCAGATATGATAAGCATATTTTTTAAGTTGGATTTAATATTTCGACTGGATATTTCTCGAATTAAACGTTCATTTATATCTACAATTATTTCGTAAACTTCAGGTAATAGACTAGAAAAAAGAGATATATCCCAAGTTTCAAGAGCTTCAGACATAACAGTATGATTAGTGTAAGAAAAAACTTGTTGAGCAATATTAAATGCCGTTTCAAAGTTTAATCCCTCAATATTTAACAATCTAATTAATTCTGCTATGGAAACTACAGGATGGGTATCATTAAGCTGAATAGCACAGAATTTTGGAAATTTAGTAAAATCAGTACCATTAATTTTTTTGAATTTCTTTAAGATATCTTGCAATGAAGCACTACAAAAGAAATACTCTTGACGTAGTCTCAACGTTTGACCGGCAATGGTTGTATCGTTAGGATAAAGAACTTTAGATATATCTTGAGCACGGTTTTGTTCAATAGATGCTTCGTCATATAATTGGTCATTAAATAACTGAAAATTAAATTCATTTATAGCTTCACTTTGCCATAAACGCAAAGTATTAATATTATCGGTACCATAACCTATGATAGGTGTATCATATGGAACTGCTTTTACAGTCATATCAGCAAATTTAACGTAAACTGAGTCTTTATCAACTCGCACAGACCAAGGGTCACCAAACTTTTGCCAATTATCAGCAGATTCAATTTGAAATCCATTTTCAAACTTTTGTTTAAAGAGTCCATATTTATAGCGAATGCCATATCCATCAAGCGGAATATTATGTGTGGCTGCAGAATCTAGAAAACATGCAGCGAGCCTACCGAGTCCACCATTGCCAAGAGCCATATCTTCAATTTCTTCCATAGAATTTATATCTATTTCAAATCTATCAAGACAGCGTTTTAGTTCATCATAAATTTGAAGAGCAAGCATATTGTTGTGAATTAAACGTCCCATTAAAAATTCCGCGGAGAAATAAAAAGCCCTTTTATTTAAGTTATGTTTCTGTTTGCTTTTAGTCCAATTATCTGCAATTTTACCCATAATAAATTTAGATAAAATATTGTGTAATTCAGGGACAGTAAGCTCATTTAATTCTTTTAAGTAATCATTTTTTGCGGTAATTTTTAAATTATTTATAAGTTCCATATTCATTTTATTATCGCTTAAATCCTTCCGTAAAGTTTAGTTAAATGTTTAATTTTATCAGCTAATTCATCAGTTAAAACGGTAGGGTCTACACGCCAAGTCCAGTTTCCTGCAAGTGTAGAAGGAGTATTCATTCGGGCAACATGGTCAAGCCCTAAAAAGTCCTGCAAAGGAATGATAGCCATATTACTTACACTTGCATAACAAAGTCTAATAGCACCCCAATTTAATCCTTCTTTTTCAGTTAAGGCACCATAATCTATTGCATATTTTACATCACTTTCATTTGCATTTTTAAACCATCCAATAATTGTATCATTATCATGAGTACCAGTGTATACTACACTATTTTTGGTATAATTGTGAGGAAGATAATCACTTTCTTCGTTTGAATCAAATGCAAACTGTAATATTTTCATTCCTGGATAACCACAATCTTTTAATAGTTGCCTAACACCGTCAGTTAAAAAACCTAAATCTTCTGCAATAATATTGATTTCACCTAATTTTTCTTTTAAACAATTAAAAAAGTCTATTTTGGGGCCATCTAACCACTCTCCATTAGTTGCATCTTTACTTCCAAAAGGAATTGCATAGTATGATTCAAAACCCCTAAAATGGTCAATTCGAGTGATATCAAATAAAGTATTGGCAGTTTTTATACGGTTGATCCACCATGTATAGCCGGTACTTTTTAAGTATTCCCAGTTGTAAAGAGGATTTCCCCACAATTGACCCTTTTTAGAAAAACTATCTGGAGGACAACCTGCTACTTTTACGGGATTTTTGTTTTCATCAAACCAGAAAATTTCAGGAGATGACCAGGTATCAGCGCTATCCAGACCTACATATATAGGAATATCTCCGATGATTTTTATTCCTTTAGAATTTACATATGTTTTTAGTTTTTCCCATTGAGAGTAAAATAAATACTGTAAAAACATGAAAAAGTCAATTTCAAAAGATAACATATCATTGTATTTTTTTATTGATTCAGGAGTGCGACGTTTTATGGATTCATCAGGCCACTCATACCAAGACTTCATACCAAAATGACTTTTTACAGCCATATATAATGCGTAATCGTATAACCAATGTTTATTTTTTTCTTTAAATATTGAAAAGTCATTATTGCTTTTTGTATAATTAAAAGTATTAAAAGCTTTTTTTAAAATTTTAAATCTATTATTATAAATTTTTTCATAATCTACACTTATTTGATTGGTTCCAAAATCAATACTTTCAAGGTCATTTTTTTCGAGAAGACCATCTTCACATAGCATATCTAGGTCTATAAAGTAAGGATTTCCGGCATGAACAGAAAATGATTGATAAGGGGAATCTCCGTAACTTGTTGGACCTATGGGTAATACCTGCCATAAAGTTTGCCCGGACTTTTTTAAAAAATCGGCGAATATGTAAGCGGATTTACCCAACGTACCTATTCCGTATTTACTGGGTAAAGAAGAAATGTGCATTAAAATACCAGCAGAACGCATTATTTAACTACCCCCGTCTTTATTATATTAAGAGCTGCCAATAAAGCATTATATGCAGCAGCATTTCGAATATAATCTCTATCGTTTATAAAACCTCTGTCAAGGTTTAATTTTATAAATGTTGTCTTTGTCATATTTGAAAGACCAACATAAACTAATCCTACTTCATCGGTAGAGTTTTTGATTTTTGGTCCTGCATATCCAGTAGTTGATAACCCTAAATCAGCGTTTGAAATTTTACGAACACCAGCTGCCATCTCCATAGCAGTTTCTTTCGACACAGCGGTATGCGCTTTTAAGGTTTTACTTGAGACTGATAAAACTTTTTCTTTCATGGAATCTGAATATGTACAAACACCACATTCAAAAACAGAAGATGCACCGGGAATATCTGTAATTAATTTAGATATTAGTCCTCCTGTACAGCTTTCAGCAATTGCAATTTTTAGATTTTTTTCTTTTAATAAATCAATTAATTCTCTTGTAATTAAGTTTATATTTAATGAAGTGTCTAACGAATTTTCCTTCATTTTATACCTCCGAATTTCAATATATTTATATTTTAAATTTGTAAAGGCTTTATGTCAAATAATTATACTTTTTAAAATTAACCAATATATAGATGTCATTTTTATTATATTTTTTGTGAAAACTAATATTAAATTTTTATTTTTAATATTTTAGTATAAGGGAGGGATTATTCATGTTAAATAACAAAAATTTTATTTATATTATTCTGTTTAATATATTTTTAATCTTGATTTGGGATTTAATAGTTGTACTTTTTTGTAAGTCAATAAATGAAAATAATTTTGATTTTCATAGAAAAATGTATAGAACGAAAGATTGGGAGAAAAACGGATTATTTTATGTTCAGAAATTTAAAATAAAAAAATGGAAAGATTTTTTACCACAATATGTATCCAGAAATGGGTTTTCAAAAAAAAATTTAGATGATTTATCTGTAAAATATATAGATATGTTTATTTTAGAGACTTGTCGTGGCGAATGGGCACATAGAAAATGTATGTTGGTTCTTATCCCAATGTTGATTTTTAATAAATTATCTACGTTTTTGTTGCTTTTTATTTTAGTTTTAATTTTAAATGTTCCTTATATATTTATTCAAAGATATAATAGGATTAGGTTATTAAAAATTAGACAAAAATTAAAGATTGTTAATGAAAATAATTCTGATAGAATCTTTAGTATTATGAGAAAATTTAATGCTGTTGATTCTTAATTAAATTTATTTTACAATTAAAATAAATTTATCTCGATTGGATGATGTTTATGCCTAGATTTTTTGTGAGTAAACCTGTAATTGATATATTTGAAATTACCGGTGAAGACGCTTCTCATATAACAAAATCACTTAGAATGCAAGTCAATGAAACTATTGTTTTGTGCTGTAATAATATTGATTATATCTGTAAGATTGTTGAGTTTACTGGAAATTCGGTTTTAGTTAAATTGATTTCTACTAAACAATGTGATGCGGAACCTAAAATAAGGGTAACTCTTTTTCAGGGAATACCTAAAAGTGATAAAATGGATTTGATTATTCAAAAAGCTGTTGAAGTGGGTGTTTCTGAAATCGTTCCTGTTATTATGAATAGATGCGTTTCAAGACCAGATAAAAAGTCATTAGATAAAAAAATTCAAAGATGGCAAAAAATTTCACTTGAGGCTGCTAAACAATCAGGAAGAGGAATGATACCTAGTATTTCTAATGCGATGAACTTTAATGATGCTGTTAATTATGCCAAAAATAACAATTTAATATTGACGTTCTATGAAGGTGGCGGGATACCAATTTCAAGGGCTATTGACTCTAATGCTGAATCAGCTGCTATATTTATTGGTCCGGAAGGCGGTTTTGATATTAGCGAAATTGATTTAATAAAACAGTTTAATGCAACAATTTGTTCTTTGGGTAATAGAATTTTACGTACGGAAACAGCTGCGATTGTTGCACCGGCGCTTGTTATTTATGAGCATGAGCGAAATGCAACAGCACAATAAGGGAGGGCATCGGCGCCCAGGACGACTAGTATATGTCCTGGGCGCGCCCCGGGGATTCAAGTATTGAATCCCCGGGGCTACCGCAGTGGTAGATATCACTGCGGTACGATGCCCTCGAGCACTCAGCAAAATTTAAAATACATAAATATAAAAAATAGCAACCTAATTAATCTTAGATTGCTATTTTTTTAAAGTTTATTTAAAATCTTATTTTTTCATTGATATAATCAACTAATTTATCAATGCTTACACGTTCTTGAGTCATAGTATCTCTGTCACGAATAGTAACACATTTATCGTTTTCACTGTCAAAATCATAAGTAATGCAAAACGGAGTACCTATTTCATCTTGACGACGATAACGTTTACCAATAGACCCGGATTCATCATAATCAACCATAAAATATTTAGATAACATGTCGAAAACAGAACCAGCCCCAGCACTTAATTTTTTAGATAAAGGAAAAACAGCAGCTTTAAAGGGGGCTAAAGCAGGATGTAATTTTAAAACAATACGAGTATCTTTTTCATCTATTTTTTCTTCATCATAAGCATCACAAAGAAATGCTAAAGCAACTCTATCTGCACCTAATGAAGGTTCAATAACGTAAGGAATATAATGTTGATTTGAATCTTGATCGAAATATTCAAGGCTTTTACCGGAATGATTTTGATGTTGACTTAAATCAAAATCAGTACGGTCGGCAATACCCCAGAGTTCTCCCCATCCAAATGGAAATAAAAATTCTATATCAGTAGTTGCATTTGAGTAGTGTGATAATTCTTCTTTAGAATGGTCACGTAATCGAATGTTTTCTTCTTTTATGCCAAGATTTAAAATCCATGATTTACAATAATCTTTCCAATAATTAAACCAATCCAAATCAGTACCTGGTTTACAGAAAAATTCAAGTTCCATTTGTTCAAATTCACGAGTTCTAAAAGTAAAGTTACCGGGAGTAATTTCATTTCTGAAAGATTTTCCTATTTGTGCAATGCCAAAAGGTAATTTGCGTCTGGTAGTACGTTGCACATTAGCAAAGTTAACAAAGATACCTTGAGCAGTTTCAGGTCGTAAAAAAACTTCATTTTTGGCATCTTCAGTAACACCTTGGAATGTTTTAAACATAAGGTTAAATTTTCTGATATCAGTAAAATTTGAAGAACCGCAATCAGGGCATTTAATATTATTTTTTTTGATATAATCGGTCATTTGCTCAAAAGTCATACCGTTAGCGTCTCCACCGCATTCTTCAATTAATTTATCTGCGCGGTGTCTGGTTTTGCAGTCACGACAATCCATTAATGGGTCAGAAAAACCGCCAACATGACCGGAAGCAACCCATGTTTGAGGATTCATAAGTATAGCAGAATCAAGACCAACGTTATATTTTGATTCTTGTATGAATTTTTGCCTCCAAGCTTTTTTAACATTGTTTTTAAATTCAACACCTAAAGGACCGTAATCCCATGTATTAGATAATCCGCCGTATATTTCAGACCCGGGATATACAAATCCTCTATTTTTACATAAAGATACTATTTTATCCATTGTTTTTTCTTTATTAGATAACATTAATTTATCCTCCGTTAAAGTATTATAAGTATAATAGTAAATCAGTAATAAGGTGTTGTCAAATGAAACCTCAATATATTACATAATTACATAAGTTTTGGAAGTTCAGTTGTGTCTTGAGGTAATAATGGAATATATTTTTTTTCACCATTTAATATTAGAACTATATTTGAACCCTCAATACGAATGTGTAAACTTCTTACATATTCACGTAGTTGTCGTATTGCAGTATCATATTTATGATTTTTATTTAAATTATGTTCAATAAATGCAATTTCGTTTTCAATTGAAGTTGCAAAGTCTCCTGTAAGAATGATTCTTAGTGCTTGAGCCATATTATATATTGCAGAAGTGGAACCGCCAGATGATGGAATAAGAGCATGATCATCATGTGTTAGAATTATACTTGGAGCCCAATTTTGTTTTTTAGAGAATAAAAATGAATTATCATCATTTTTGCCAACAACCATTTTACAAAATAAACTTAAAAAATTTAAAGCTGATCTTGCGATGACATGATGCACTTCAAATGTATTGTGGTTATAGTTTTGTGTTACTAAACGTTTATATGGACCGCCTAGCATGGGTACTTTTGGTAATCTGCTAGATTGATGAATGTTTTGAGAATCTAAATTAATGTTATCTGTTGGATTTGCAAAAACAAGAGTTTGCCCGGTAAATAAAATAGTTAAAATTAAACAGACAAAAGATACAAAAAGTTTTTTAAATTTAAAGTTCACTAAAAACCACCCCAATTCATATATGTTTTTTGTATAATTATACAATATTTACTAATATTTTGTCAAGTTTTTTTCTTGAAAAAGTACTTGACAAAATATTTTTTTTACGATATAATTTATTTCGCTGTTTGATTGCAGCTTGTTTTTAGTTTGATGACGCAAACTAAGGTTATATGGATTTTTGCGACCATTAACCAGCGCAATGAGTTTAAAGGAATTTTGATTGCGCTTTACGTCAACGACGAGGTGTAGCTCAGTTTGGTAGAGTGCTTGGTTTGGGACCAAGATGCCGCAGGTTCGAGCCCTGTCACCTCGACCATCTCACACCGGTAACGCAATTGTTGCCGGTGTTTTTTTAAATTTAATGTAGTTTATTTTGAGATTGGAGTTTTTTTATGGATAGGACTAGAGTTAAGTTGACTATTTGTGGGTCGGATTATACAGTTGTTTCCGATGATAGTGAATCTTATGTTAGAACAGTTGGCGATAAAGTGAATAATAAGATGAACGGTATTTTATCCAAAAATCCAAAACTCTCAATTTCTATGGCTGCAGTGTTGTCAGCTCTTGAGTATTGTGATGAGTCTCTTAAAGCTGCAGAAAAAACTGAAAATTTTAGATCGCAGATAAAAGAATATGTTTCAGAAATTTCAAAGTATCGTGACAAAAATTCAGAAGCAGAATGTGAAATTAATAATTTGAAAGATAAAATTGAATTACTAACAAAATCAATTGATAAATATAAAAAAGAAATTTATGCTCTAAAGTCTAAAGACGAAATTAATCAAAAGGATGCTTTTAATCAAAATGAAATTGTAACTTTATCATTGGAAGAAAATGAAATAGCAGATGATATTTAAGCATTTTTATAGTCGCCCGGACAAATTTTATTTGTCCGGGCGCATTTGATACAGTATACTGAATTAAATGCGCTAATGTGTAAAAAAAATTTACACATTATGGCGACTATAAAAATTCACCGATACCATATGTAAAAATTAATATATCTAAATTTGCTTTGTTAAGGCTAATTGTTGAAAACTTTGTGGAAAGTGTGGAAAAGTTAACACGTTTTAACAACCATGTCAAAAAAACTAAGGTAGATAGAAAAAGACTTTTTTATTTGTATGTTAATTAAACAATGAAATAAGTTAATAGTTGTTAATAAGGAGATTATAATGAATACAAAAATGAAAATAAATATGATAAAAAAAAGAAATAATGCAATAATTCCAAATAGAGCAACCGAAGGTTCTGCTGGTCTTGATTTGTATGCTTGTATAGATGAAGATATAATATTAAAGGCAGGTGAATCAAAATTAGTTCCGACTGGAATAGCAGTAGAGTTGCCAACTAATGAAATGGCTGCTTTTATTTACGCGAGAAGTGGCTTATCTACAAAATTTGGAGTTACGCTTGCAAATGGTGTTGGTGTTGTAGATAGTGACTATCGAGGAGAAATTTTTGTTGGATTAATTAATCTTAGTACGAATGATTATATAATTAAAAAAAATGAAAGAATAGCACAGATGATTATTATGCCAATTTGTAATGTGTCTATTGTTGAGGTAGATAAATTAAAAGAGACAACTAGAGGAGATGGAGGGTTTGGCTCAACAGGTAAATAAAAAATATTAAATTAATATAATAAAATTTTTGTGGAAAAATAGAAATATATTATTAAACAAATATTTGCATCAAGCATGATTTATATGCATATAAATCAAAAAAAAGTTCGTGTGAGCATATATTTTGTTTTTTTTGTAGATAATGAAAAAAACGATATTTTTTGTTGAGAAAAGTATACAATGTATAGTATAATATGTTGTAGAATATTATAATTGATATGTAATTTGTTATGCTATATATTTGAAAGGGGCAGAAACAGGATGTTTTCAAGGGATATCGGTATTGATTTAGGTACAGCAAATACATTAGTTTTTATGAAAAATAAGGGAATAGTTTTGCGTGAACCATCTGTTGTTGCGGTAGACGTAAATACAGATACAGTTTTAGCAGTAGGATTGCAAGCTAAAGATATGATTGGTAGAACTCCAGGTTCAATTGTTGCAGTTAGTCCTTTAAGAGATGGAGTTATAGCTAATTTTGATATCACGGCTACTATGTTAAAACATTTTATTAGAAAAACTGTTAAAACAGGAATTTTTAGTAAACGACCTAAGGTTGTTGTGTGCATCCCGGCTGGTGTTACTGAAGTTGAAAAAAGAGCCGTGGAAGATGCTACTCGTCAGGCTGGAGCTAGGGAAGTTGAACTTATTCAAGAGCCTATGGCAGCAGCAATTGGTGCAGGTCTTCCGGTAGCTGAACCAACAGGAAGTATGGTCGTTGATATTGGTGGCGGAACTTCAGAAATAGCAATTATTTCTCTTGGAGATATAGTCACATCACAATCTGTAAGAGTTGCTGGTAATAAGTTCGACGAATCTATTGTATCTTATATAAAGAAAAAGTATAATTTATTAATAGGTGAACGTACGGCAGAAAATATAAAAATACAAATTGGCTCAGCCTTTGAATATGAAAATGAAGGTAGCATGGAAATAAAAGGTAGAAACTTAGTCGATGGATTACCAAAACATATTGAAATAAGTGCAGAGGAAGTAAGGGAAGCTTTAAGTGATCCATTAAACCTTATTATAGAGGCTATTAAAGGAACTCTTGAAAAAACTCCACCGGAATTATCTGCTGATATAATTGATCATGGTATTATGTTAACTGGTGGTGGAGCTTTACTAAGAGGCATGGAGAAATTAGTAGCTCAAGAAACAAAAATAATGGTACATGTAGCAGAAAATCCACTAGATTGTGTTGTGGACGGCACAGGTAAACGTTTGGATTTAGTATTACCAAAAAGTTACTATAAATCAAAAAATTCATAATTTTTATTAAGTATTAATTTTATATTTTATTTCAGGCGGAGACCATTTTTTGAATGTCTCCGCCTGTTCATCAGTAAAAACACAAAATTAATAAAAAATAAGAAAAGGAGAGATAAATTTGAAAAATTTTTTAAAAAGTAATGGATTTCAACTTTTTCTTGCATGTCTATTTATAGGAACAGGTGCATTTATACTAAGATTTGTTCCGGGATCAAATATTATCCCTTCTGTAATAGATTTTGTGTCTAGCCCTATGCAAGAATTGTCTGATAAAGTGGCAGATTCTGCAATTAATGTATTACCTAAAGAAAAAAAGTCGTCTGAAGAATATGAAGAGGAAATTAAAAATCTAAAAACGGAAATTAGACGTATGAGAACTATTATGGTAGACTATTATGATGTTAAAAAAGAAAATGCACAGTATTTAAAGTTTTATAACTTTAAAAAACAAAATAAAACTTTAAAGTTTAAAACAGCTTCTGTTATTGCAAGAGATCCCAATGAGTTGTTTTATGGTTTTACTTTGGATAAGGGAAGAAATGAAGGTATTTCAGTTAATGATCCTGTTATTACAGAAAATGGATTAATTGGAAGAGTCGTAAATGTGAAAAATCGTTCTTGTAAAGTAAAAACTATTTTATCACCTGAATGTAATTTTGGAATTGTAGATAAGGCTACCGGTGATAGCGGCGTTATATTAGGAAAAAAATCTTTAGCCGATGAAAACAAAACTACGATGATGTATATATCATCTCAAAATAAAATGCAATCAGAGGATATTGTAGTAACAACAGGTTTGGGCGGAATATGCCCTAAAGATTTGCCTGTTGGAACTGTAAAAGAAATAAAAAATGATGACTACGATTCATCTTTTTATGCTGTAATCGAACCTTTTGACGATATTAAAAATATTATGGACGTTTTTGTTGTAACTGGATTCCAGGGTAAGGGAGATATAATATCAGAATCATTACCTCAAGGTAATAATACTTAAAACTTTAGCTACGCACAACAAGTGGGCGGCGCCCCACTATATCGCGGGGCGCCGCCCACTTGTTGCTTTTTTTCTTTAAAGTTGTAGGCAGATAATTATAGGAGGATAAACTTTGGATAGTTATTATAAATATATACGGTATTTAGCGTATACAATTGAAATATTAGTGTTTTATGTTATTGAGGGAATTCCAAATATTTTTCCTGATATAAAAGGAGTCCGCCCAATACTTCTTATACTTGTAGCAATAATGATATCTTTGTTTGAAGGGAAAAAAGTAGGTACAGTTTTTGGTTTGATAGTGGGTTTATTTTTAGATTATGGTGCATCAGGAGATATCGGTTTCTATTCTGTTGTAATAACTTGTGTTAGTTTTTTGGTTGGCGTAATAGCTCAAAAAATGATAAAATTTAATTTAATTACATCCATATTGATAGCTATATCTTTTACAACAATTGTATATATGGCTCATTTTATGGTTAAGTATTTATTGTGTGGATATTCAGATATTATTTATTCAATGTTAAATCATTACTTAATAGGAATTTTATATACATCTCTATTTTCTCCGTTTATTTATTTCTTTAATAAGGCTTTTGCTGTCAATATACAAGAAAAAGAATAAAATATAATTAGATAAATGAGATAGAGTAAAAAAGGTGGTGTTTAAAATAAAAATAAAAGGATATTTAAGATATATTTTTTGTTCAGTATTGATTATTGCTATATTTTCAGCATATATTGCACGTTTGGTAGATTGGCAAATAGTAAATGGTGAAGAATATAGAGAACGTGCAAACAGAAGTAGTATATATAAAAATAAAACTGATGCTTTACGTGGAGAAATTTTAGACGTAAATGGAGTCGGTTTAGTTGAAAATGTTACAGGATATAAAATTGTGTTTGATAGGTTTTCTTTGGACGAAGAAAAGGAAAATCAAGTTATATTAGAATTAATAGATTTATTAAATTTAAAAAAAGAACCTTTTATTGATGAATTACCTATAAAATTATCAAAAAACGGCGGCTATGAATTCATAGAAGGTAAAGAAAAAGAAATAAAAGAATTAAAAGGGAAAAATAGATTAAATTTAAATCCTTATTCAACTGCAAATGAGTGTATGGATAAATTAGTTACTAAATATAAATGTGAAAATTATGACGCTGAGAAAAAACGTAATATTGCAAGTGTAAAATATAATATGGATATTAATGGGTATTATGATTCAATGGCAAGTTCTTATACGTTTGCGTCTGAAATAAGTCCAGAACTGTTAATTATAATTTCAGAAAAATTTCAGGATACTCCAGGGGTAAGAATAGGTCTATCATCAAAACGTCAACCGGTTAATTCTGACTTGGCCCCACATATAGTTGGAACTGTAGGAAAAATGTCTGAAGAACAATATGAAAAATTAAAAGATAAAGGTTATTCAATAGAAGATATTGTTGGAAAAAGTGGAATCGAATCTGCATTTGAGGAAAATTTAAGAGGTATAGCAGGTGAGAAAAAAGTAGAAGTTGCAAAAGATGGGTCTATAATTAATACGCCTAATGCAAAAGAAGCTAAACCAGGAAATACAATTTTTTTAACAATAGATTCAAGGCTTCAAAGAGCAGCTAATGAGTCTTTGGAAAAAGCAATAAAGTCATCAGGGCAACATGATTGTGTGGCAGGTGGAGTAGTAGCATTGAGCGTAAAAGACTTTTCAATATTAGCAGCAGCTACTTATCCAAATTATGACTTGGCAAAATTAAGTGAACCAGGATATTATGGTGAATTAGCAAAAAATAAAGCAAATCCTCTTTATAACAGAGCCTTCCAAGGCGCATTTGCACCAGGGTCAGTATTTAAACCTTTAGTAGCGAGTGGAGCACTTGAAGAGGGTGTTTTAACAACACAGGATAAAATAAGGTGTACAGGGTTATATCAATATCCAGGTCATGATTTTACCACTAAATGCTTAGGCGTTCATGGTAATGCAGACTTAAACTATGCAATGGCTAAATCGTGTAATGTATTTTTTTCTGAAGTGGGTAGACGTTTAGGAATAGATAATATGAATTTATACGCTAAACGTTTTGGTCTGGGAGTAAAAACAGGAATAGAATTAAATGAAACAGCAGGTACTTTGGCTGGACCAGAATATAGTAAGTCAATTGGTGCAAGATGGAGTAATTTGGTTACAATAAAAGCAGCTATAGGTCAATCCGATAACCAATTTTCACCACTACAACTAGCGACATATGTTGGAACAATAGCAAGTGGTGGGAATAGGTATAGACCACATCTTATAAGAAAAATAACTGATTATCGCCGTCAAAATATTATAATGGAAAATAATCCGGACAATCCTGAATTGGTGGAAACTTCTGGAGTCTCTGAATATAATTTGAATATTATAAAAGCTGCAATGAGACAGGTTGTTCTTGCAGGTACAGCAACTAATTTCAGCAGTTATGGGGTAACAGTTGCAGCTAAAACAGGTACCGCCCAAAACAGCGGTTCCGACCATACTACTTTTATTTGTTTTGCACCATATGAAAATCCGGAAATAGCAATAGGTGTAGTGGTAGAACATGGTGCTAAAGGTATGGTTTCTAAGGCTGTAGCTAAAGGTATTATGGATGTTTATTTTAATCAACAACCAAAATCTGAATAAAAAAATGTTAAATAATAGTTGCATTTGTTATATTGAGGGTTGTATAATATAAAGTATTAAGAGATTTTTGTATAACTAAATAAAAAATAATTGAAAATTGATTTATAATATGATATGATGTATGTGTGGAAAAAAATGGCCCAACATATTGTGGTTGATAGCAATGTATTAAAAGCTTATATGTTTTGGGGCATAGCAAGATTTTTTAGGAGTGAATTTTATGAATATAGCACTTATTGCACATGATGCAAAAAAGGAATTAATGGTACAGTTTTGTATTGCTTATTCAGGAATATTAAGCAAACATAATCTTTGTGCAACAGGTAAAACAGGTAAAATGGTTTCTGCTTCAACAGGCCTTAAAATACAAAATTTTCTTAGCGGCTCACAAGGCGGTATGCAACAAATAGCAGCCAGAATTGCTTGTAACGAAATTGATATGTTATTGTTTTTTAGAGACCCAATGGGTAAACATGTTATGGATTCAAATGATGCCAGTTTATTAAGACTTTGCGATATGCATGGAATTCCAGTGTCTACTAATATTGCTACAGCAGAGGTTCTTATTCATGGCCTTGAAAGAGGAGACCTTGAATGGAGAAATGTCCTCAATCCTCATACATAATATTTTTAAAGTCTTTTATATATCATGTTAACCGACAATAATTTTGTCGGTTAACTTTTTATTAGTAGTTTGATTTTATTTGATAATGTAAAAATGGAATTTTTTAGGATAACGGAGGATTTTTTATGGAGCTTTTATCAAAAAGTGTAAAAGGGACACAGGATATACTGCCAGAAGAAAGCTGTAAATGGAAATTCATAGAAGATGTAATGTTAAATGAGTCTAAGGTTTATGGATTTAAGGAAATTAGAACACCTATTTTTGAGCATACAGAATTATTTAACAGGACTGTGGGTGAAGATACAGATGTAGTACAAAAAGAAATGTATACTTTCAACGATAAGTCAGGTAGGTCTTTAACATTAAAACCTGAGGGAACAGCTGCTGTGGCTAGAGCTATTCTTGAACATGGTCTTTTTAATGATGCTTTACCTATAAAAGTATCTTATTTAACACCATGTTATAGGTACGAAAAACCACAGTCCGGTAGATATAGAGAGTTCCATCAGTTTGGAATAGAAATGTTTGGCGCGGATTCACCAGCTGCAGATGCTGAAATTATATGTATGGCGATTACTTTATTTGAAAGGTTGAATATTACAGGGTTAACTTTAGAAATAAATTCAATAGGTTGTCCTGTATGTAGAAAAAAATATAAGGAAAAATTAAAAGAGTATTTTTTACAGAATAAGAATGGATTATGTAAAACTTGTTTAGATAGGCTCGATAGAAATCCAATGAGAATTGTTGATTGTAAAAATCCTCAATGTCAGGAAATATCTAAAAATGCTCCAAATATAATTGATTATTTGTGTGATGATTGTAAAAATCATTTTGAAAAATTAAAATTATATCTTGATAATGAAAATATAATTTATAAGGTTAATCCAAAAATCGTTAGAGGTCTTGATTATTACACCAAAACAGTTTTTGAGTTTGTTGCTGACAACGACAAAAATAGAGGACTTGTTTGTGGTGGCGGTGGCAGGTATGATGGGTTAATAGAAGAGTTGGGTGGTCCTAAAATGTCTGCTATTGGGTTCGGAATAGGTATTGAAAGGTTATTAATGTATATGGAATCACAAAATATAGAAATTCCTGATTTGCAATCATGTGATGTTTTTATTGCCTCTCTTGACCAAAAGTCGTCAATTAAAGCTTTTGAATTAACGAGAGTTTTACGTGAGGCATCTTTTATGGCAGAGTTTGATACGGTAGGAAGAAGTCTAAAATCTCAACTTAAATATGCGGATAAGATAAAAGCAAGGTTTAGTGTGGTAATAGGTGAAACAGAACTGAATGATAATAAAGCTAAAATAAAAAATATGAAAACAGGACAACAATTTGATATCAGGTTGGATGATAAATTTTTGTCTGACTTTTTCTTAATAGATGCCCAATGCGAATTAAATCAACAACAAGAAAATATCGAGACAGTATGATTGCAGGGGGCGGTCTGCCAACTTTTTTGTTTTAAAAAAAGTTGGCAGACAAAACGCTTTTTTGTGTTTTGTCACCGCAACTTTATGTTGCGGTGACCGCCCCCCTATTTAAGTGCTGAGATTAAGATTAATATTTACTTGTACTTAAAATTAATGTATTATTAATAATAAAAGTTAATATACTGATGTTAAATTATTGAGGAGCTTAAAAAAATGATAGATACGATGAACGGACTTCACAGAACAAATTATTGTGGAGAATTAACATTAAATGATATCGGGACCGAAGTTACCGTATGTGGATGGGTACAGCGTCAAAGAGATTTAGGACAATTAATTTTTATTGATTTAAGAGATAGGACTGGAATAATACAATTAGCATTTAGTGACAAAACAGATAAATTAATTTTTGAAAAAGCTTTTTCAGTAAGGGCAGAATATGTTTTAGCAGCTAAAGGTATAGTTAGAGAACGTTCTTCTAAAAATATGCAAATAAAAACAGGAGAAATAGAAATAGAAGTTACAGATTTACGTGTATTATCTAAATCTGAAACACCTCCATTTGAAATAATTGAAAATTCAAATGTAAAAGAAGAATTAAGATTAAAATATAGGTATTTAGATTTAAGAAGACCTGATGTACAAGATAAAATAATTGCAAGACATAAAATAGTTAAAGTGGCAAGAGATTATTTTGATAAAAAAGGATTTATTGAAATAGAAACACCAATATTAATTAAATCTACACCGGAAGGTGCAAGAGATTATCTTGTTCCATCAAGAATGTTTCCGGGAAACTTTTTTGCGTTGCCACAGTCTCCACAACTATACAAACAATTAACTATGTTATCTGGATTTGATAGATATTTTCAAATAGCAAGATGCTTTAGAGATGAAGATTTAAGAGCAGATAGACAACCGGAATTTACACAAATAGATTTAGAAATGTCTTTTGTAAATAGTGAAGATATAATGTCAATGACAGAAGGCTTTGTACAGAAAGTATTTAAAGAAGTATTAGATGAAGATATACCGGTTCCGTTTAAAAGAATGAAATATGATGAAGCTATGAACAGGTTTGGTTCTGATAAACCTGATTTGCGCTTTGATATGGAATTAGTTGATTTGACTGCTATTTTATCAAAAACAGAATTTAGAGTTTTTTCTGGGGCAATTAATCAAGGCGGTTCGGTTAGAGCTATAAATGCAAAAGGATTATCTTCAAAACTACCAAGAAAAGAAATTGATAAATTAACGGAATGGATAAAAGATTATGGTGCAAAAGGGTTAGCATATACAAAGTTAAATGAGGATGGAACAAGTACATCTTCATATGAGAAATTTTTATCAGAACAAGAAATTGTTAATATTAGAAAAGCTACTGATGCATTTAATGGAGATATAATTTTTATTGTGGCTAGTGATGATAATCAGGTAGTACTAGAAAGTTTAGGTGCGCTTAGATGCGAAATAGCATCGCGTTTTAGTATGATTGATGAATCAAAACCTAATTTGTTATGGGTAACGGATTTCCCTTTGCTTGAATATGACAAAGATGAAAAACGTTATGTAGCAAAACATCATCCATTTACTGCACCAAAAGAAGAGGATATAGATAAATTGGAAACAGAACCTGAAAAAGTTTATGCCAATGCTTATGACTTGGTATTAAATGGCAACGAAGTCGGTGGAGGGTCTATAAGAATAAATAACCCAGAAATACAACAAAAAATGTTTAAGGCTATTGGATTTACTCAGGAAGAAGCAAATAATAGGTTTGGATTTTTAATTGATGCATTTAAATATGGAGCTCCACCTCATGGAGGATTAGCTTTTGGTCTTGACAGGCTCGTAATGCTGATGCTAAAATGTAATAGTATAAGGGAAGTTATAGCTTTTCCAAAAGTTGCTAGTTCCGCAGAGTTAATGACTAATTCACCTGGATTGGTAGATGATAAACAATTGGAAGAATTAGGAATTAATTGTACCAAAAATAAAGTTTAAATTTATGCGTTGAATACATTAATTTAAGCAGTCATATATATAATATGCGTGTATAATACAAAATAAAAAAATAAAACTAAATATACTTAAAGTATATAACAATTAATTGTTTAAATATATAAATAAAGATTAGATAATGGAGGTGGTGCAGATTATTTAAAAATTAAATAATTGAATTTTCTATTGTTTCTTAAAATCCTAAATATGCATGATATGTATGCATAAAATAATGTAATTTTAATAACAAAATAACACTTAGTATAATAAAAAAATAACAAATTGCTTAAATCATAACAATTTTTCTGCTAAATATTTTATTTAATAATGTGGTTTAGGAGGAGCAAATGAAAAAGGTTTTCTTCGTTTTAGTAGTCTTAGGGCTGTTTTTATCTGGGGTACATAGCTCAAATGCATTTTACCCTGATGAGAAAAGTGAAAAAGGTTTTAAAGTTATAAGTTCATATAAATTAAAATCACCTAAGACTGAAATAAATGAACATGTAAAACCAGAAATAGAAAGTAAAAGTGAATATCAAAAAACCAATACACCCAGATTAAAGGTTGATATAACTAAAATTAGAAAAAATGCAAATGAAATTTCATTACCGTCTGATTTAAGTGAATATAGAAGTGAAGTTTCTGATTCGGAAGTACAATTATCAAAATTTGAATCATATTGTGTAAAAAAATTTTTATTACCGTTTCAACTACAAAGAAGTACAGAAGGTGAAACGAAAAAACTAAAAAGTAATAAAGCTAAATGTTTGGTTCAGAAAAGTTCAGATATAATTAAACCCGAAAATGGAATGGAACTTCCTGCTATAGGTAAAAACAAAAATTTTAAGTTTAGAGCAGATAATCAATTATCAGCTTTTGAATCAAGTTGTGTTGATAGAATTTTAGGCTTTCAAATTTCAAGTGATGTTGCAGATAATTTAAATGGGGATAATGTGATGAAAATCGATATAACAAAATCTCAAGGGAAAAAACATTTAACCGAAAAAGAGACAAAACAAGATTCAAATACGGCTAAACTTGCAAATTCAGTAGTGCTTCCAGCAATAGGTAAATAAAAAATTTTGAACGTTACATTATTAGCCCATGAATCGTGTTGCACAAGTAAACTTTTATTAGTTATGTACGTTAAAAGGAAGTGACATGATGAAAAAAATATTTTTAAGTGCTTTAGCTTTATGTGTTTTGTTTAATATAACAATTACAATTAATGCGTGTGAGCCACCAAATGATGATAAAGATGATTTAGCCAACTTTACAGATACAGAACCTAGTGCAAGTGGATTTTTTTATAAGGAAGAAGAAGTTGATGAAATGTGGGAAAAGGTTTCAAACACGGTAATTGAACGAAAACGCTTAGAAGATAATGAACGTTTAAAAGAAATATCTGCAATAAAAAATTTATCTGAATCACAAACGTTAGATATGGAAACTTATCAAAAAGGACTTAATCTTATAAAAGAGCATAATCTTTACAAAGAACAAAGAGATGAAAATAGGTTTAGAGCGCAGTTGATGAAAAATGCTAAATTTATTTTTTATTAATTGAAAATAAATTTAAAAATAAATAATTAGGAGAAGTAGATATGAAAAAAATATTTAGTTTAATGTTCTCAGTTTTATTTATTATGAGTTTTGCTAGCAGCACAACTTATGCAGGTTATAAAGATAGGTCAACAAAAGAAGCTATAAAACAAGAAAATAGATTTAATAAACATGAAAAAAGGAAGAAAGAAAGAGAAGATTCAAAAAAAATAGCAAAGTATATTGAAAAAAATTATAGAAGTCCAAAACATTAATCTTTAAAAATAAAGATAAAATTGTATATTTATTTCTACGTAAAAATGTTAAATTTAAAAATAATAAATTTATAAATAGTAAGGAGAAATAAGGTATGAGAAAAATGTTTGGTTTAATGTTTTCAGTTTTATTTGTTATGAGTTTTGCTACTGGTTCAGTTTATGCAGGAGCAGGTAAAAAAACAAGTAGTGAGTACATGAACAATAAAAGTAATTTTCAAAAAGCTAGAAAAGAAAAATATATAGCAGATAAAAAAGCACTTTATTTTGAAAAAAATTATGTAAGCAACTACACACCTAATATTAGTAAATAATAACTAATATTAGTTATTTACTAAGGTTAACAATATAAAAAACATAAGGTAACTTGATTTTAAAAATATTCGCAAGTAATTTAAGTGAAGGTAATCAAAGTTGACACCGATTAGTTTTATAATTGTTGAATTGTAGTTAAGAAAGGTATATTAAAAGTTATGAAAAAATTTGTATTTTTATTGGTGTCAATGTTACTAAGTGTGAATTTTATAGCAAGCGCAGTTGACCTTGATTATGTAAAAAACACCAAGGACTGTCAAACAGAACAAAAAAAAGATTGTTTTAGTGACGAAGAAATCCCTTTGGCAAAAGCCTATAATAAATATAGGTCACAATTGATGGTGGGTTTTGATGGGATACGTGTATATAAAAGAAAGTATAGTACATTTTATAAAAAAAATCCATTTATGATACAACCAGATGAAGAGTCATTAAAGCAAAAAGAACTTAAATATAAAAAATGTCAAAATGTTTTAGAATAATTATTATTTAAGTTTTAACAAAATTTATTTTATTATAAAAAAGCCATTAGTTATATAGTTATGATATTGATAGTTAGGTGTACATTGATTTTTTAGTTTAGTCAATTATAGTAGGCACGTTTTCTAAAAATATTATATTTATTTAAATTTATTCGTGGCTTTGACGCCACGAATTATTGTTTTTTAGGAGGAAATATAAATGAAAAAAGTATTAGCAGTATTTATGAGTGTATTAATGTTTACAAGTGTGGGTAGCATGGTAAGTGCTAGCAGACCTAATCATAAAGGTAAACATAAAAAACAAGGGGCTGGTTATTCAACAAGACAAAGTAAATCTAGCCCTAAAAAAGGTACTAAACCAACGCAATCAAACAAAACCACAGACGAGTTTCCAGTTGCACCAATGTATAATCCAAATATGATAAGAAGCAAAACAGTAGTAGAAGACAAGAATGACAAAGAAAGCCCAGATATGCGTAATAGAAATTCAAGGTTACGTAAAGAATCAAGTGTATATTCACGATTAACACTTAGCCCGGCAGGTAACACAGAAGAAGCTCTTAGCCCAAGAGAAGTTCCTGAAAATCTTGATTCTCGTAGTGATGAATTTGCCTTAATATCTTCAAAAGGACAAAGTGATTCTAGTTTTTATGAAAGTGGCCTTTATAAGTCAGTTATAAGAAATCCTATGGAAAGTCAAAATCAATCTTCTAAATAAAGCATATTATAAATTAAACTTTAAGATATCCTACTTAAAAATAATTTTTAAATGTATTGGAGAATAAAATGAAAAAATTAATATCAGTATTAGTGAGTTTAATGGTCGTTGCAAGTATGACATGTACAGTTAATGCCATACCGTTTACGTGTTTACATAAAAAAAGTAAAGTTATAAAAGATATTAAAGATAATGAAAAAAAGTCCTTATTAATTGATGTAGATAGTAAAGTTGGATTATGTAAAATGGAATTGTATAGTTCCGAATTAGATTCAAAAGGTCATAATCTTACACCGCTAAGCAGTGCAAGAAGTAATAAAAATGCTAAAAATTTAAAGATCAAAAATCTAAAATCAAAAGAGAATAAACCAATTATGAAAGATTCAGAAAATAATGAATATATTAAGTGGGATATTTATTCTCATCGCAGAGCAACTTTAGGAGAAGACTATAAATTAATAGTTGATAGAATTTTTTAGTATAGATAAATTAATGTTTACAAGGTAAGTGTGCTAATTTTTTAAAATTTAATAGGAGAATAAAAAATGAAAAAAATAATTATTACTATTATGAGTTTAGCAATACTTTTAAATATGGGGTTTGTGGCCAATGCGTCTAGAAAAAGACATTATAAACCTAGCAATGACTATCAAATAAGCAGAAAAAAACATTGTAAGCAAAAAAAATATATACATAAAACTTTAAAAAACAAAAAAGAAATACAATTTTGTGATAAATCAATACAAACTGATGAAAAATATTCAGAAAATGAAGATTTTACTACACCTGTAGGAGATACTATGTATCCAAAAGAAGTACTAAATAAATTTGCAATTAAAAGAATAAACTTAGTTATGGATACAGGCGACGAGTTTGAAAAAATATTAAGAGGCAATGAGTATTTAAAACCAAAAAAATAATAATACAAATTAAAATAATATATACACTAAGATAAACTATCCACAAAATATAATTGTTTTTTTAGCATTATTTTTGTGGATATTTTTATTAAAAGGAGAAACTAATGAAAAAAATAATCTTTATATCAATATTGCTAACTCTTTTTTTTGGATCAACTCAAACAGCAATGGCAATCCCACGCAAGTGCAACAATTTAATTTATGATATTTCTTTTACAGACGAAAATACATCTTTGGCTGAAGAAGATTTAGATAATTTAAGTGTGGATTTGTATGCTGATAAATCAAGTTCAAGTATAATATCGAAAAGAATTAATAATTTTGAGATATGCTCAGATAACGAGTATGACGATAATGACACTTATTATGAGCAAGAAGATTATTCAACTGAAACAAATCCTTTTGGTGAATCAGGTCAAAAAATGATGAGTATATCAAAATTTGAAAAAAATTTGCAAGAGTATGAAAAATATTATTGGAACGAGTATAAACGAGCAATGGAAGAGAATGTTGTAATAGATGTAGATATAAGAAAAGAAATTTCATTTGATTTATTTATAGAGTCTTCTGAAGATAATGAATCGAATATATCTTTGTAAAATATAAAAAATAGTCTGTTTGCAAAATATAATTCATTTTTTAAGGGATATTTTGAAAATGGATTTATTAAAAGGAGAATAAAAATGAAAAAGATAATTGCAGGGATAATGGTTTTTATATCATTTGTGGGTGTAAATCAAGTAGCAATGGCAAACCCTAAAGATAACGGTGCAACTTTTAGAAAACATACGGTGAAACCAAGTAATAAACATGAACAAAAAATAGATGTAGATAAACTTTTACAAGAAGATTATAAAAAATCTAACCGTAAAGCAAGTAAAGTTAGAACAAGTAGGTGTAAAGCAAGAAAAAATAAAGAGAATGCCCATCAAACTAAAGAAAGAGAAGTATTACCAAGTGATTTGCTTTTATCTTTGTCAAGTGAAACTGAGGAAGAGACTATAGAGTGTCAACAACTTAATTTAAATGAAGAAATTAGGAAAGAGATTAGAGAAGAAAATAAAAAATGTCAACAGACTAATTTAAAAGCATCAGCAAGTTTATATAAATTATTAGAAGCAGACAAGCCATGTGAGAAAAATGGGAAAAAATATACTTTAGATGGTGAGAGAACAAAAGGAAATGCAGGTTCATGGCCTTCTTCGTTAGATGATATTTTAAACTTTAGTACAAGTGAAGATTTGGATTTGGAACCAGCAGATAATAGTAATAGCGAGATAAAGAAAATTGTCCCTAAAACTTCTAAAAATATACAACAACGTAATATCTTAACAGATAAGAAATCATTTAAATCTGCTAGTGGGACTACATCAACAGATTCTGACGGATTTAAAGCTGAAGTAAAAAATAGAGCTAAACTTTTGGAATCTTTTAAAGTTAAAGAAAGCAAAAAATAAATTTATTAAAAGGAGAACAAAAATGAAAAAGATAATTACAGGAATAATGGTTTTAGCATCCTTTGCTGGGGTAGGTCAAATAGCTGCAGCAAGCCCTACAGGAAATGGTGTTTATTATAATTATAATAGGCACGTAACTAGAACACATAAAGAACCAGAACAAAGAATGAATTTACATAAACTTACAAATAAGGATTGTAGAAGAATTAGAGTTGTTACTAGAACAAAAAATGATATGCGTGTTCAAACGCCTCAAACTAAAGAAAGAGATATACATTTAAGTGATTTACTTTTATCAGATAAAGTTGCCAATGAAAAAGTAAATGAAAGATTTCAACAAGCTAATAAAAAAAGAGCAATTAAACCTGAATTATTAAAAACACAAAGAAATTTTGAAAAAAAAGAAAACAGAAAACATCCTTTAAATAAGGTTACAACACAAGATAATTTAAAACCAAATGATTGTTTACTAGATGAAGTTTTATATCTCAGTTCAAGTGATTTTGACTTTGAAGAAGGTAATGTTGTTAAAAATGAAAAAATTACAATTAAGCCTTCTAAAAGTATGAAGCAACCCAATAATATGGAGTCTAAAACTCTTGCTGATACTACATCAACAGACTTTGAGGATTTTAAAGAGGCAATAAATAATAGAGTTCAACGTTTGGAAGTTTTTAAAATTAAGGAAGCTAAAAAAAATAAACAAAGAAATCAACAAAAAAATGTTCAAAAAAAGAATCATCATATGGATGAAAATGGAGATGAAATAAACTTTTAAGGATAGAAAAAATAATAAGTATATAAATATAAGGAGCTGTAAAAATGAGAAAAGTAATTGCAGGAATAATGGTATTAACATCTTTTATGGGGGCAGGTCAAGTAGCTGTAGCAACCCCTAAAAGAGATATTGTGTGTTATAGAGAATTTTTATTGAGAAAATGGAATAAATCTGAACAAATAGATGTAGATAAAGCTGTGTTAAAAGATTTTAAAAGGCGTGCTAAAGAAAATAAAGGTAATTATATGGTGGCTAGTACTTCTCCTGTTCTAGAAATTGAAAGATCAACAAATGAATTGCTTTTATCAAATTCAGGTGAATCCGGAGCAGAATTTAAAGAATTAAAACATTCTACTTTAAGATTATCGACAAAAGTATCATCTGATTACTTTAGGACCCCATCATTATTGGATGCTGATACACTTTTAAAACAAAATGAAGATCAAAGCAAGGAAAGAAAAAAGCAGCTTTCACCAAGTCTTGTTGAAGAAGATTTGGAATTTTTGCCTTCAGATAGAAAAATGTACGATTCTTCAGACGATACGTTTTACTCTAGTTTAAGCTTTGAGCCTGTAAATAACCCTAATGTCATAGTTATAGGTTATGAAAATTCTAAAAATGAAAATAAGCAATAGAACTTTAATGTAGACACTGAAAAAATAAAACAGTACAATATTTTAATTAGTGAATCAACAAGTGATAAAGTATTTAGAGCTGGTAGTGACACTATGTCGAAAGATTTTTAAAAATTTAACATATAATTAAACTCGAAAAAGATAATGATGTACATGAAAAAGCCTTTAATGTGGATTTTTATAATACAGACAGGTACAAGATTAGAAATCTTTTTAAAGGTAAAAAAGATACATAGTAAATAAAAAATATGTGTAATTAATTTTTTATAAATTTATCAAAATATATAAAAAAAACACTTGATTTATAAGGGAGCATATGGTATTATAATATTGTGTGACTGCACAAAGATATGCGTTGAAACGGGAGGTTGCGACCATTGGTCGGTTTTTCCGTGGAGTATGTCCGATTTTAAAACCGGGCGAATGAAAATACTGGGTAATTCTTAAATGTTTAAGAATTACTATGCTCTTTTTTATCTATCCCGGAGCCTTTACATCTGTAAAAGCAACCGGTTTTTTACTTTTAAATGAGGAAACACCCGGTCGAGTGTATAGATATTTAAAAGAGCCGCCCGCCAACTATATGAAGGAGGCGATTATATTGGCAGTCAAGGAAAAGATAAGGATAAGACTAAAAGGGTATGATCATCAGTTAGTTGACCAGTCAGCAGAAAGAATAGTTCAAACTGCTACTAGAACAGGTGCTAAGGTTTCAGGACCAGTGCCACTACCAACTGAAAAACAAATCATCACAATCCTCAGAGCTGTACACAAATACAAAGACAGCCGTGAGCAGTTTGAGATGAGAACCCACAAAAGACTTATCGATGTCTTAAGACCATCAAATAAGACCGTTGAGGCTCTTATGGGTCTAGAGCTCCCTGCAGGCGTTGATATAGAGATAAAACTCTAAATGAACCAACCGCAGTCGGGGTCAAGTTGGAGAAATCCAACCAATAACCTAACTAGGAGGAAAATAAAATGCAAAAAGCTATCATCGGAAAAAAAATCGGTATGACACAGATTTTTGATGAAAAAGGCAACGTAATTCCTGTAACTGTAATAGAAGCAGGTCCATGCGTTGTATCACAGAAGAAAACCGCTGAAAATGATGGTTATGATTCTGTACAAATGGGATTTGGCGACATAAAGCTCAAATACAAAAAGGGTACAAGATCAGCTAAATTCGACGAGAAGCCAATAAACGTTAGCTTACCTATGCAAGGTCACTTTGCAAAAGCTGATGTAGCACCAAAAAGAGTTCTTCGCGAATTCCGCTTTGAGGATACCAGTGCTTACAACGTAGGCGATATCATTAAAGCTGATATTTTTGCACAAGGCGACAGAGTTGATGTTACAGGCACAAGCAAAGGTAAAGGCTATGCAGGCGTTATCAAGAGATGGAACTTTAGACGTCTAAAAGAAACTCATGGTTCTGGACCTGTAGTTCGTCACGGTGGTTCTATCGGTGCTTGCTCTGACCCATCAAGGGTATTTAAGGGCACAAAGATGGCAGGTCACCTAGGTGCTGAAAAAGTAACTGTTCAAAATCTTGAAATCGTAAAAATCGATAACGAGAACAATCTAATAGCTGTAAAGGGAGCAATCCCAGGCGCTAACGGTGGAACAGTAGTACTAAAGCAAAGCGTTAAGGCTTAAGGGAAGGAGGAATCATAATGCCAACAATAGAAGTACTTGATATTAAAGGTCAAAAGGTTGATGAGATGCAACTTTCCGATGCTGTTTTTGGAATAGAGCCAAATAAGGTTCTTCTTCATGAAATGGTTGTAAATTATCTTGCAAACAGACGTCAAGGCACACAATCAGCACTTACAAGAGCTGAAGTAGCAGGCGGCGGACGTAAACCATGGAGACAAAAAGGCACAGGTCACGCAAGACAAGGTTCAATTCGTGCACCACAATGGAGACATGGTGGTATAGTATTTGCACCAAAGCCACGTGACTACAGCTTTACAGTTAATAAAAAGGAAAGAAGACTTGCTATGAAGTCTGCTTTTTCTTCAAAGGCTATGACTAATAACATTATCATTCTTGATAAATTAAGTTTAGAAAACTACAAAACAAAAGAAATCGTAAATATGTTATCAGCAGTTAATGCAGGTAAAAAAGCATTATTGGTTTTACCTGAAATGGATAGAAAAGTAATTAATTCAGCTAGAAACATTCAAGGAGTAAAAACAGCTCAAGTTAATACTCTTAATGTTTACGATATCTTAAATTATGATAGCCTAATCATAGTAAGAGATGCAGTTAACAAAATCGAGGAGGTGTATGCTTAAATGGCAGCTCAAGATATTATTATTAGACCGATAATTACAGAAAAAAGCATGAATGGAACCGCCATGAAAATGTACACTTTCGAGGTTGCAAAGAATGCTAACAAAATCGAAATAAAAAAAGCAGTAGAAGAACTTTTCGGAGTAAAAGTATCTAAAGTTAATACTTTAAACGTTAGAGGTCATTTAAGACGTCAAGGAAGAACTCAAGGATACACTCCAGCATGGAAAAAAGCTTATGTTACATTAACAGAAGATAGCAAAGCCATTGAGTTCTTTGAGAGCATGATGTAGTTTTGCTTTTTATGAGAAATAAATTAGCTAAAATTAATTTTGTAGCTACAGTTTTATTTTTTGCATTATACTTTTTAATAGTTGTATATTCAAAAAATTTAATTTTAAATTCGTTTATAATATTAGTTTTAACTTTTATTATTTCGTTCTTTTGGGCGCGAGTAAGGTGCTTTAAAAATATGGAAAAGTTTACGCTTAAAAAATATATAAGAGAAATTCCGTGGATTATTTTATCAGCTATTTTATTGATAATAATCATGATATATAGAAACGGAATGATTCCTGATAAAGTATGTGCGTGGACAACAGGTATTTTGTATTTCCCTATAGCCTTACGAGATACGTTGAAAAGAAACAGCAAAACAGCACAGTATGGGGAACTGCAATCCCCGCAAAGCCATCATGAGGAGAGTGAATAAAAGATGTCTATTAAAAACTTTAAACCGACTACACCTTCAAGACGTAATATGTCGGTTATAGATTATTCCGGGCTTTCCAAAGTTGCTCCAGAAAAAAGTTTACTTGAGCCAATGAATAAGAAATCCGGACGTAACAGTTACGGTAGAATTACAGTTCGCCATAGAGGCGGCGGAAACCGTAGAAAATATCGTATTATAGACTTTAAACGTCAAAAATTTGATATTCCGGGTACAGTAATGACCCTCGAATATGACCCAAACCGTTCAGCAAATATTGCTTTAATTCAATATGAAGACGGTGAAAAGAGATACATTATCGCTCCAAACGGATTAAAAGTTGGAGATAAAATTGAAGCAGGTGCATCAGCAGATATTAAACCAGGTAATGCACTTCCATTATCAAATATTCCTACCGGTACATTTATCCACAATGTTGAATTGTATCCGGGTAAAGGCGCTCAATTTGCTCGTGCAGCAGGAAATATGGCTCAGCTAATGGCTAAAGAAGGCAAATTTGCACTTTTAAGATTACCATCAGGTGAATTACGTAATGTTCCTGTAGAATGTATGGCAACAATTGGTCAAGTAAGTAATACTGATCATGAAAACGTGAAAATCGGTAAAGCCGGCCGTAAGCGCAATATGGGTATAAGGCCAACAGTTCGTGGTTCAGTTATGAACCCATGCGATCACCCACATGGTGGTGGTGAAGGTAAAAGCCCTGTTGGACGTCCAGGACCTGTTACTCCTTGGGGTAAACCTGCTCTTGGTTACAAGACAAGAAAAACCCATAACAGAACTGATAAGTTTATTGTTAAGCGTAGAAACGGTAAATAGGCAACACAGAAAGGAGCTTAATTTATATGGGAAGAAGCATAAAAAAGGGTCCTTATGTACAGCCTGTGCTGCTTAAAAGGGTTCAGGAAATGAATAATGCTGGCGAAAAGAAAGTATTAAAAACTTGGAGCCGTTCATCAACAATTTTCCCGGACTTTGTAGGGCACACATTTGCCGTACATGACGGACGTAAACATGTGCCGGTATATGTAACTGAAGATATGGTTGGTCATAAGCTCGGAGAGTTTGCACCAACAAGAACATTCAAAGGTCATGCCGGATCAAAAACAACAAAGAAATAACAGCCGAAAGGAGTGTAGAAACATGGAAGCTGTGGCTTATTTAAAATATGCCAGAATCTCTCCGCGTAAAGTTTCGATCGTTCTTGATTTAATAAGAAACAAACCGGTTGATGTAGCAGCGGGTATCCTAGGGCACACATCTAAGGCTGCCTGTGAGGATTTATCAAAGCTTTTAAAATCAGCAGTAGCAAATGCAGAAAACAACCACAACATGGATAAAAACAAACTTTATATATCAGAATGTTTTGTTTGTCCGGGTCCTATTCTAAAGCGTATACGTCCAAAGGATCATGGTAGAGCACATAGAATAGAAAAGAGAACATCTCACGTGACCCTAGTACTCAAGGAAAAAGAATAGTTAAGAGGGAGGTAGACTATGGGCCAGAAAGTAAATCCACACGGAATTCGTGTAGGAGTAATCAAAGATTGGGATTCACGCTGGTTTGCAAAGGATAAAGACTTTGGTGATTTACTCGTTGAAGACTATAACCTCCGCAAACTATTAAAGAAACAACTTTATTCAGCCGGAGTACCCAAAATAGAAATTGAACGTGATGCAACAAAAGTAAGAGTTAATATACACTGCTCAAAACCAGGTATGGTAATTGGTAAAGGTGGTACTGAGATAGATAAACTTCGTGCTCAGTGCGAAAAAATGTTAAAGAAACCAGTTTTAATTAACATAATAGAGGTTAAATCACCTGATATGAATGCACAATTGGTAGCAGAAAATATAGCAGCTCAACTTGAAAAGAGAGTATCTTTTAGAAGAGCAATGAAACAATCTATCGGTCGTGCAATGAAATTTGGAGCAAAAGGTATCAAAGTACAAGTTTCAGGTCGTTTAGGTGGAGCAGAAATCGCTCGTTCAGAGCGTTATCATGAGGGAACTATTCCTCTACAAACTTTAAGAGCAGATATCGATTATGGATTTGCAGAAGCAGCAACTACCTATGGTCGTTTAGGCGTAAAAGTTTGGTTATATAAAGGTGAAGTATTGGGAGACGCTAGAGCACAAAAAGAAACAAACGAAAAGAAAGAAACTCGTCGCCCAAAAGAAAACCGCGCTCCTAAAAAGGAAGGGGGCAAAAGGTAATGTTATTGCCAAAAAGAGTAAAGTACAGAAGAGTACACAGAGGAAGAATGACAGGTAAAGCTTTAAGGGGAAATACAATTTCTCACGGAGAATTTGGTTTACAAGCATTAGAACCTGCATGGATTACCTCTAATCAAATAGAAGCAGCCCGTGTAGCAATGACACGTTACTGCAAAAGATTCGGTAAGGTATGGATTAAAATATTCCCAGATAAACCAGTAACAAAGAAACCTGCTGAAACTCGTATGGGTAAAGGTAAAGGTGCACCGGAATATTGGGTATGTGTAGTAAAACCTGGAAGAATCATGTTTGAAATAGCTGGAGTACCAGAAGAAACAGCTAGAGAAGCAATGAGATTAGCAGCAAACAAGCTACCAATTAAATGCAAGTTTGTAACAAAGAAGGAAACGGATGGTGAGCAATAATGAAGGCTTCAGAGATGAGAAATTTATCTAACGCAGAGCTTCAAAAAAAGCTAAAAGATTTAAAAGCAGAGCTTTTTAATTTGCGTTTTCAACTTGCCATCAATCAGCTCGAAAACCCGATGCGTATTAGTGCGGTAAAAAAAGATATTGCTAGAGTTCAAACAATTCTACGCCAAAATGAATTGAACGCCGCTTCTAAAGCGTAATGGATGGAGGATTAATTATGAGCGATAGAAACATGAGAAAAACAGAGGTCGGAAAAGTAGTTAGCAATAAAATGGATAAAACCATAGTAGTTGCTATAGAAAACAGCGTAAGGCATAAGCTTTACAACAAAATTATAAAACGTACAGTAAAATTAAAAGCACATGACGAAAATAACGAGTGTGCAATAGGAGATCGTGTACGTGTTATGGAAACCCGTCCTTTAAGTAAAGATAAAAGATGGCGCTTAGTAGAAATCTTGGAGAAAGCAAAATAATAAAGCTTTTTTATAAAAGAGATTAAACAAAGAAACTAACAAGGGTTAGGAGGAACGTACTGTGATACAACAGCAAACTTACCTCAAAGTTGCCGATAACACCGGAGCAAAAGAACTTATGTGCATTCGTGTGCTTGGAGGAACAAGAAGAAGGTATGCTAACATAGGCGACGTTGTGGTAGCTTCAGTAAAAAAAGCAGCACCCGGCGGCGTTGTAAAAAAAGGCGATGTAGTTAAAGCAGTTATAGTTCGTTCAGTTAAAGGTGTAAGACGTGAAGACGGAACTTACATTCGTTTTGACGAGAATGCAGCTGTTTTAATTAAAGATGATAAAAACCCAAGGGGAACTCGTATTTTTGGACCTGTTGCAAGAGAATTACGTGACAAGGATTATATGAAAATATTGAGCTTAGCCCCAGAAACGCTTTAATGGAGGTGTTCACTATGATAAAAAAAGTTCATGTAAAAACGGGTGACACCGTAGTCGTATTAAACGGCAAAGAGCGTGGAAAAAAAGGCAAGGTTTTGGCAGTTAGCCCAAAAGAAGGCAAAGTAATAATAGAAGGTATAAACATGGTATCAAAACATGTAAAACCTAAAAAAATGGGCGAAGCAGGTGGCATAGTAAAAGCTGAAGGCGCTATGTATGCATGCAAAGTTCAAATAGTTTGTCCTCATTGCGGCAAGCCAACTCGTGTAGCACATCAAATAAATGAAGATGGCACAAAGACACGCATTTGCAAAAAATGTTCAAAGTCGCTTTAAGGAGGATAGAACATGGCAAGATTAAAGGAACTATATGTTAAAGAAGTAGCTCCTGCTTTGATGAATAAATTTTCTTACAAGAGTGTTATGCAAATACCAAAACTTGATAAGATAGTAATTAACGTAGGAGCTGGCGAAGCTCGCGACAACTCTAAAGTTATAGATGCTATAATGACAGATATATCTGCTATTACAGGCCAAAAACCAATGGTATGTAAAGCAAGAAAATCAGTTGCAAACTTCAAACTTAGAGAAGGTATGAAGATAGGCGTAAAAGTAACTTTAAGAGGCGACAAGATGTATGAATTCTTAGATAGACTTCTAAATGTCGCATTACCAAGAGTTCGTGACTTCAGGGGAATAAATCCAAACTCATTTGATGGCCGAGGCAACTATAACCTAGGAATCAAAGAGCAACTTATATTCCCAGAAATAGAATATGATAAAGTAGACAAAGTTCGTGGAATGGACATTTGTTTTGTAACAACCGCAAACACTGACGAAGAAGCCAAAGAGTTATTAACTCTAATGGGCGCTCCGTTTGCGAAATAAGGAGGGATTATTGTGGCCAAGACTTCAATGAAAATCAAGCAAAAGAGAACACCAAAGTTTTCTTCACGCGAATATAACAGATGTAAAATCTGCGGCAGGCCGCATGCCTACCTTCGCAAGTTCGGAATTTGCCGTATCTGCTTCAGAGAGTTAGCCTATAAAGGTCAGATTCCTGGTGTAAAGAAGGCCAGTTGGTAAATTTTTAGCTAAGGAGGATAAACGGTATGCAGATAACAGATACAATTGCAGACTTGTTGACTAGGATTCGCAACGCAAGCACTAGTAGACATGAAACTGTAGAGATTCCTGCATCAAACATGAAAAAATCAATTGTTCAAATATTGCTTGATGAAGGATATATAAAGAACTACACAGTAGTAGAAGATGGTAAGCAAGGTATAATAAAGGTTGTTCTTAAGTACGATGATAACAAAAAATCAGTAATCACAGGTCTTAAGAGAGTATCTAAACCAGGCTTACGCATATACAGCAATGCAGAGGATATGCCAAAGGTAATGAAAGGCCTAGGTATCGCTATAGTGTCTACATCAAAAGGAGTAATGACAGACCGTCAAGCTCGTAAAGAAAATGTAGGTGGCGAAGTTCTCGCATTCATTTGGTAAGGAGGGTAGAGCATGTCTCGAATTGGAAGAAAACCTATAAATATTCCCGCCGGAGTCGAAGTTAAATTTGAAAACGGTGTATTAACAGTTAAAGGTCCAAAAGCGACTTTAACAAAAGAGATTCATCCAAATATGTCTATAACAATAGAAGATGGAGTACTTACAGTAAGCCGTCCTAATGACATAAAGGAAAACAGATCACTTCACGGTTTAACAAGGTCACTCATAGCTAACATGATTGAAGGCGTAACAAACGGCTTTAAGAAAGAGTTAGAAGTAAATGGTGTAGGATACCGTGTACAAAAGCAAGGTAAAAATCTAGTTATGAACCTTGGCTATTCACACCAAGTAACAATGTCTGATACAGACGACATAACAATAGAAGTACCATCTGCTAATAGAATAATTATTAACGGAGCCGACAAACAAAAAGTAGGACAGTTTGCAGCTCAAGTAAGAGAGAAACGACCACCGGAGCCATATAAAGGCAAAGGTATAAAATATGTTGATGAACATATCCGCCGTAAGGAAGGTAAAGCCGGTAAGGGCGGTAAGAAGTAATTAAAGGAGTGAATAAACTATGGTGAATAAGGCAGATACAAATAAAGCCAGACTTAACCGACACAAAAGAGTGCGCGGTAAGATACAGGGAACTGCTGTACGCCCACGCCTAAATGTTTTCCGCTCCACAAATAACATCTACGCCCAGTTGATAGACGACGTTGCAGGAGTAACATTAGCAGCAGCATCAACTCTGGACAAAGAGTTAAATGGTTATGGCGGAAACAAAGAAGCAGCAAAAAAAGTAGGTAAGCTTATAGCAGAGCGAGCCGCACAAAAAAATATAACAGAGGTCGTTTTTGATCGCGGAGGATATATATTCCACGGACGCGTCAAAGAATTGGCTGAGGGTGCCCGTGAGGGTGGCTTAAAGTTCTAAGAAGGAGGAATACTTTTGGCTAGAATAGATGGTAGTACTATGGACCTAAAAGAGCGAGTAGTTGCTATAAACCGTGTATCAAAAACAGTAAAAGGCGGACGTATATTTAAGTTTGCAGCCCTAGTTGTAGTTGGAGACGGCAACGGAACAGTAGGTTTTGGAATCGGAAAAGCCGGAGAAGTTCCGGACGCAATCCGTAAAGGAATTGAAGATGCAAAGAAGAACTTAGTAAAAGTTTCGCTTAAAGGCACCACAATTCCTCATGAAATAATTGGTGAATTTGGAGCAGGAAGAGTTCTAATGAAACCTGCAGCACCTGGTACAGGAGTTATCGCAGGAGGCCCTGTACGTGCAGTTGTAGAAGCAGCAGGAATAAAAGATATTAGAACAAAAGCACTTCGTTCAAACAATCCATGCAACGTAGTAAGAGCAACAATGCAAGGTTTAGAAAGCCTTAGAACAGCAGAAGAAGTTGCAAAATTACGCGGCAAAACTGTAAAAGAAATTTTATAATTAGGGGGTAGCAAGATGGAACAAATTAAAATAAAGCTAGTAAGAAGTCTTATTGGCAGCAAAAAAGACCAGATTGCAACTGCCCACTCGCTTGGTCTTAGCAAAATAGGTGATGAAACAATGCAACCTAATAATGACCAAACCAAAGGTAAGATGGCAAAAATCAACCATCTCATCGAGGTCATAAAAGCGTAAAAGAGGGGGTGTAAAAATGAATTTACATGAACTTTCACCGGCAGCAGGTTCTAAAAAGGACGTAAAACGTATCGGTAGAGGTCACGGTTCAGGTCAAGGCAAAACAGCAGGTAAAGGGCATAAAGGTCAAAAAGCAAGATCAGGAGGAAGCATTCGTCCAGGTTTTGAAGGAGGTCAAATGCCATTACAAAGGCGTATACCAAAGAGGGGCTTCAATAATATTTTTGCAAAGCACATTGTAGCTATTAATGTAGGCACTCTAAACGCTTTTGAAGACGGAACAGAAATCGACGCAAAAGCACTTATAAATGCAGGAATAATCAAAAAAGAATACGACGGAATCAAGATTCTTTCAAACGGAAAATTGACTAAAAAATTAATCGTTAAAGCCAACGCTTTCTCTGAAACTGCAAAGCAAAAGATCGAGGAGGCTGGCGGAAAGGCTGAGGTGATCTAAGTTGTTAAAAACAATGCTTAATGCCTGGAAAAATCTGGAGTTAAGAAAAAAGATGTTGTTTACTCTTTTTGTTGTAATCATATTTAGAATCGGTTCAGTTATTCCTGTACCGTTTATGAATATAGGAGCACTTCAAAGCTTGATGGGAAATTTGGAAGATGGATCATTATTCACATATTTCAATACAATTTCAGGTGATGCATTTTCAAGAGCCACTATGTTTGCAATGTCAATTACGCCATACATCAATTCATCCATAATCATGCAATTAATGACAGTGGTTATACCGGCACTTGAACGATTGACAAAAGAAGGCGAAGAGGGCCGCAAAAAAATGAGTGCAATAACTCGATACCTAACAGTAATATTAGGATTATTGCAAGGAACAATGTTTTATTTTTGGTTAAAAAATAACAGAGCTCCAAGTGGTGCAAGAATTATTATGTACAACGAAGGTTGGGAAGGAATTTTTGCAGCAGTAGTAATAGTTATGACATTTACAGCAGGTACCGCTCTTATCATGTGGCTAGGTGAGCAAATAAACCAAAAAGGTGTCGGAAACGGCATATCTATATTATTGTTTGCCGGAATAGTTTCCAGGATGCCGGCATTGGTTGCAACTTTGTGGGATTACATTGAAATGGCAATTAAGATGCCTGAATATGCATGGCAGTATTATATTTATGTACCACTATTTTTAATTGTATTTTTAGCAGTTATGTGGTTTATTGTATTTATGAATGATGCAGAACGCAGAATACCTGTACAATATGCAAAACGAGTAGTAGGTAGAAAAATGTATGCCGGCCAAAGTACACACATACCTGTAAAGGTTAGTGGTTCAGGAGTTATGCCAATAATATTTGCCAGCTCAATACTTTCATTACCAAGCACAATAAAAGTAATTATGGGAAGCAATTCGCCAAGCTGGTTGAATTCAATAAATACAGCACTTTCACCAGCTGGCTGGCTATATCCAACGATTTATTTTCTTTTGATAATTGCGTTTGCATATTTTTATCTTACTATACAGTATAATCCGGTTGAAATGGCCAATAATTTACGTCAAAGCAATGGTACAATACCAGGGCTAAGACCTGGCAAACCAACAGCCGAATTCATACAAAAAGTATTATCTAAAATCACTTTATTGGGAGCCTTATTCTTAGGTCTCATTTCGATTATACCGTTTATATTCAGTGATCTTACAGGTATGCATAATACTACATTTTTAGGTGGTACATCAATTATCATCTTAGTTGGAGTTGCGTTAGAAACAGTAAAACAAATGGAATCACAAATGATGATGCGCCATTACAAAGGTTTCTTGGATTAAAGTTTATTAAAGTTGGTGCCGCTATTTTTTAGTTAGGTACCAACTAAGATAAAATATACAGACTAAAAGGCAAAACTTGTCAATGAAACTTAATTTGTATATGGTATGTTGTAATAAACTTTATAAAGAGGGGTCTAAAAATTATGAATATTATACTTTTTGGTGCTCCAGGTGCAGGTAAGGGCACACAAGCAGAAGCAATATCTGAGCACAAATCAATTCCAACAATATCTACAGGAAATATAATTCGTGAAGCGCTAAAAAGCGGTTCTGAGTTAGGACTAAGAGCCAAAAGCTATATGGCTGGAGGCGGGCTTGTTCCAGATGAAATTGTTATAGAAATCATCAAAGAACGTATTGGCAAGGATGATTGCAAAAAAGGTTTTATATTGGACGGCTTTCCTAGAACTATACCTCAGGCCGAGGCACTTGATAAAATGGGCGTAGTGATAGATAAAGTTATAGAAATAGATGTAAGTGATTCTATCATTATAGAAAGGATGTCAGGTCGCCGTGTCTGTGAAAAATGTGGTTCAAGCTACCATTTGGTAAACAAAAAACCACATAAAGAAGGCATTTGTGATAAATGCCAAGGCACCCTTGTTCAGCGCGAGGATGACCATCCTGATACTGTTAAAAACAGATTAAAAATTTATCATGAGCAAACCAAACCGCTAGAACAATATTACAGCGAGCAAGGTAAGCTAAAAATAATAAAAGGGGACAATAAAACTATAGGTGAAACCTTAGAAATGGTCCTAGAAGCTTTGGAGGCATAGATATGGTTATCGTAAAAACTGACCGAGAAATACAAAAAATGAAAGAAGCCGGTCGGATAGCCTCAAAAGCGTTAAAACTTGCAGGAGAAGCAGTATCGCCGGGAGTTTCAACTTTCGAGTTAGATTCGATTGTTAGAAAATATATTGAAAGTGAAGGAGCAAAACCATCATTTTTAAATTATGGAGGATTTCCGGCAAGTGCCTGCATTTCTGTAAATAATGTGGTCATCCACGGTATACCAAGCAGAAAATGTATCATTAAAGAAGGAGATATAGTTAGCATAGACGTTGGAGCCTTTTATGAAGGTTTCCACGGAGATAATGCAGCTACATTTGCTTGCGGCAAAATCAGTAAAGAGGCACAATTACTGATTGATACAACAAAAGAAAGCCTATATGAAGGCATAAAAAAAGCTGTTGTAGGAAACCGAATTGGTGATATAGCAAGTGCCGTGCAAAAGTATGCCGAGGCACGCAGTTACTCGGTGGTACGAGATTTTGTCGGTCACGGAGTAGGTGCGAAGCTACATGAAGACCCCAGCGTACCAAACTATGGCACACCAGGAAGAGGTGTGCGCCTGTTACCCGGAATGACCATAGCCATTGAACCGATGATAAATGAAGGAACACATAAAGTAAAAGTTTTAGAAGATGAATGGACTACAGTTACAGCGGACGGCAAACTTTCAGCGCATTTTGAACATACAGTAGCTATTACTCCAGACGGTCCTTTAATATTGACTCTTTGTGAATAAGGAGGAAAATATGGAAGTAGTAAAAGGCTCTGTGGTTGGTGCTAAAGCTGGTCGAGATAAAGGTAGATTTTTTGTGGTATTGGACTTTGACGGAAAATATGCGCTTATCTGCGATGGTAAACGAAGAACACTGGAAAAGCCCAAACGAAAAAAAGAAAAACATTTATCACCAAGTGGTATCATTATAGAAAGCGGATCAATGAGAACCGATCGTGAGATAAGAAAAACTTTGAGTAAATTTAACAAAATATAACTCAAAGAAATATTCCACAAGAGGGAGGTATTATTTTGTCGAAACAGGATGTAATAGAGATTGAAGGTACAGTCAAAGAAGCGTTACCAAACGCACAATTTATGGTAGAATTACCAAACGGAAAAGTTATATTAGCCCATATATCAGGTAAACTTCGAATGAATTTTATAAGAATTTTACCTGGAGATAAAGTCACATTGGAGATGTCTCCATATGATTTAACCAGAGGGCGTATTACATGGAGAGCTAAATAGTTTTAAAGGAGGGCATACAAATGAAAGTCAGACCTTCTGTCAAAAAAATTTGTGAAAAATGTAAAGTTATAAAACGTAAGGGCAAAATCATGGTTATCTGTGAGAACCCTAAGCACAAACAGCGTCAAGGTTAATGGCGCAATTTGATAAAATGGAGGTGCAACTATGGCGCGTATAGCAGGTGTTGATTTACCTAGAGACAAGCGCATTGAAGTAGGTCTTTCATACATTTATGGAATAGGAAGAAAGACTGCAAGCGATATAATAAAAGCAACAGGAGTCGATCCTGATATAAGAGTAAGAGATCTTAGCGAAGATGATGCATCTAAACTAAGAGAATACATCGACAAACATTGTCGAGTAGAAGGCGATTTACGTCGTGATATAGCTTTTGATATCAAGAGATTAATAGAAATAGGTTCATACAGGGGTTTACGTCATCGTAAAGGATTACCTGTAAGAGGTCAACGTTCTAAGACTAATGCAAGAACAAGAAAAGGTCCTAGAAAAACAATGGCTAACAAGAAGAAGTAAGGAGGGATATATAAATGGCAGCACAAAAAGGAACAAAGAAGGGAACTTCCGTTCGTAGAAGACGTGAAAGAAAAAATATAGAACGTGGAGCTGCACATATCCAGTCCACCTTCAATAACACAATTGTAACAATCACAGATATTCAAGGAAATGCAGTTTCCTGGGCAAGTTCAGGTGAATTAGGTTTTAGAGGTTCAAGAAAATCCACACCATTTGCAGCACAAACAGCAGCAGAAACAGCAGCAAAAGTAGCAATGGAACATGGAATGAAAACAGTAGAAGTATACGTAAAAGGACCAGGTGCAGGAAGAGAAGCAGCTATTCGTGCATTACAAGGAGCAGGATTAGAAGTTAGCATGATAAAAGATGTAACTCCAATCCCGCACAATGGATGCCGTCCACCAAAAAGAAGACGCGTATAGTAAATAGATTTAATTACAGGAGGTGTAGCCGATACTATGGCAAGATATACAGGTGCTGTATGCAGACTTTGTCGTAGAGAGGGTCAAAAGCTCTATCTAAAAGGAGAAAGATGCTATACAGATAAATGTTCAGTAGGACGTAGGTCATATGCTCCAGGCCAACATGGTCAAGGACGTAAAAAAGTATCAGAATATGGTCTTCAGCTTCGTGCAAAGCAAGCTACAAGACGTTACTATGGAATTTTGGAAGGACAATTCAGACATTATTATGAATTGGCAGAAAAAAGAGAAGGCAAAACGGGTGAACAACTTTTATCTATAATTGAAACTCGTCTTGACAACGTAGTATACAGATTAGGTTTTGCAAGTTCTAGACAAGAAGCAAGACAACTAGTATTACACAATCATTTTACAGTTAATGGAAAGAAAGTAAATATACCTTCATATTTAGTAAAACCAGGAGATATAATTACTATCAACGAAAAGAGCCGCAGCAGTGAGAAATTTAAATCAATATTAGAGACAAATGCATCACGTCCGGTTCCAAAGTGGTTAGAAGTAAATCGTGAGACATCAGAAGGTAAGGTAGTAGCACTTCCAACACGTGAAGATATAGACCTTGCAGTTGAAGAGACTCTCATAGTTGAGTTATACTCTAAATAATAAATTTTAAAATAGAGTAAAGGAAAAGGCACTCAAGCGTTGTTTGCCTATATATCAAGGAGGGTCACAGATGATTGAAATAGAAAAACCGAGAATAGAAATAACAGAGTTGTCTGAAAACGGAAACTACGGTAAATTTGTTGTTGAACCACTTGAAAGAGGATTTGGCAACACATTGGGTAACAGCCTAAGAAGAGTTCTTCTTTCTTCATTACCAGGAGTAGCAGTAACTAGTGTAAAAATTGATGGCGTAGTACACGAATTTTCTACAATACCTGGAGTAAAAGAAGATGTTACAGAGATAATTCTTAATTTAAAAGGATTAACAGCAAGCTTATTTTGTGACGGACCCAAAACAGTAGAAATAAACGCAGCTGGTCCTTGTGTTATTACCGCTGGAGACATCAAATGTGATAGTGAAGTGGAGATTCTGAATCCGGATCTTCACATCGCTACTCTAAATGACGAAGCAAAATTATATATGGAGATAACTCTTGATAAAGGTAGAGGTTATGTATCAGCAGACCGTAATAAGCAAAACATGACTACCAATGTTTTAGGAGTAATACCTATAGATTCCATATACACACCGGTCTTAAAAGTTAACTACAACGTTGAAAACACACGAGTAGGGCAAATAACCGATTATGATAAATTAGCACTTGAAGTATGGACAAACGGAGTTATAAATGCACAAGAAGCAGTGTCTTTAGCTGCAAGAGTATTAACAGAGCATCTTAACCTATTTGTAAATTTATCAGATAAAGCTCAAAGTGTAGAAATCATGGTAGAAAAAGACGATAAAGGTAAAGAACGCATTTTAGAGTTAACAATAGAAGAATTGGATTTATCAGTACGTTCCTTTAATTGTTTAAAACGTGCAGGCATAAATACCGTTGAAGACCTTATAGGTAAATCAGAAGAAGACATGATGAAGGTAAGAAATCTTGGTCGCAAATCTTTGGAAGAGGTTATCCATAAGTTAGAATCATTAGGATTCAAATTAAATAAAGAAGAAGAGTAAACAAAACAAGGATACTCTTAGATATGGTTTCGCAGATAAAAAAAGGGTAAAGGAGTGAATTTTCGATGCCTGGAACCAGGAAACTTGGAAGAGACACAGCACATAGAACAGCTATGTTAAGAGCAATGGTGACTTTTTTACTAGAAAACGGTAAAATAGAAACAACAGTATATCGCGCTAAAGAAGTACGTTCAATGACAGAAAAGATGATTACTTTAGCAAAAGAAAATACATTGCATAATAAGCGTTTGGCAATGGCTTTTATAACTAAGGAAGATGTAGTTAAGAAGTTATTTGACGAGATAGCACCAAAATATAAAGAAACAAATGGTGGATATACACGCATAATGAAATTAGGACCTCGTAGAGGTGACGCTGCAGAGATGGCTATAATAGAATTAATCTAGTAGTATAGCAGCAATAAATTTAATCGTAACCCCCGCGGACTAAGTTTTGCTTAGTCCGCGGGGGTTACTTTATGTAAAGGGGGAGCCGCCACGGCTAACGGCCGTGGCGGCTCCCCCTTCCCTATTGTTGATTTAAGGTTAACTCTTTATTAATCTGAGGCGAATAACTCCATTAATTTTAGAAATGGATTCAAAAAGCTTATCTGATAAGACTTCATTGATATCAATAATAGCATAAGCGAAATCATTTTTTGATCTACTTTGCATATTTTGAATTTTAATATTATTAGTTGATAATAAATTAGAAATTTGAGAAAAAGCGTCACTTGAATTACTATAAAAAATACATATACGTTCGTTAGAGGTTCTTTCAATAAAAATATCCGGAATATTAACAGAATTAATTATATTACCATTTTTAATAAAATCTTTAACCTGTTTTGAAGCCATAATCGCACAGTTTTCTTCTGATTCTGAAGTAGAAGCACCAAGATGAGGAGTAACAATGATGTTTGATTTATTCAAAAACTCTTTTTTCGGGAAATCAGTAGCATAAGTTTTTATATGCCCGGAGTCAACGGCATTTATAATATCGTTAGTATTGACGATTCCAGCGCGAGAATAATTTAATAAATGTACTCCAGGTTTCATTTTAGAAATGGTATTTTTATTTATCATATTTTTGGTTACACTAGTTAAAGGAACATGCAAAGAAATATAATCGCATTTTGTAAGTAACTCATTAATATCATCAACATGTACGACTTGGCTAGACAATTTCCAAGCAGATTCAATAGAAATATAAGGGTCATATCCAAGTACATTCATATCTAGATTTACGGCGGCATTAGCAACGAGCGTACCAATAGAACCTAAACCAATTATACCTAAGGTTTTGTTTTTTAATTCTGAACCGGAAAAAATAGATTTATAACTTTCAATAGTTTTGTCAAAATCAATATTTTGAGTATCGAGGTTATTAATCCATTTCATAGAATTAGAAATTCTTCTTGAAGACATGACTAAACCGGCAATTACTAATTCTTTGACGGCATTGGCATTTGCACTTGGTGTATTAAAAACAACGATTCCATTTTTAGAACATTTATCTATAGGAATATTATTTACACCGACACCAGCTCGAGCAATAGCTAATAGATTACTAGGAAAATTCATATTAATAAGAGAATGAGACCGCACTAAAATAGCATGAGGATTATCAATATTATCAGATATAACAAATTCATTTCCGAGGCAATCTAAGCCAACTTTAGAGATTTTATTAAGGGTTAAGATGTCATACATAAAAAGATACCACCTAAAAAATATATTTAAATTGATTTTTCAAAGTTTTCCATAAAATCAATAAGACGATAGATGTAATCAAGGGGCATGGCATTATAAATAGAAGCTCTCATACCACCGACTTTTCTATGTCCACAAATATTTATAATATTCATAGATTTAGCTTTTGATATAAATTTATCATCAATAGATTTATCATTGGTAGAAAAAGTAACATTCATAATAGAGCGGTCATTAACATTAGCAGTTCCAAAAAACAAATTACTGTTATCAATAAATTCATATAAAAGTTCTGCTTTTTTTTGATTAATACGTTGCATATTTTTAGTTCCACCAATATGTTCTTGTAACCAATGTAACATTAAATTGCAGATATATATAGCGTAAGTAGGAGGTGTGTTATAGAGAGACTTTTTTCTAGAATGTACTTTATAATTAAACATAGTAGGAGTAAAGTTCATAGGTTCATCGATTAAATCATTGCGTAAAATAACCACAGTTAGACCAGCACAACCTAGATTTTTTTGAGCGCCTGCGTATAGCATACCAAACTTAGATATATCTAGTGGCTCAGATAAAATACAAGAAGAAATATCAGCAATTAAAGGAACATTATTAGTATCGGGAATATCATTAAACTTTGTGCCATAGATTGTATTATTGAGGCAAATATGAAAATAATCGGCATCGCTAGTAAAAGTATCTGGGTTTAACTTAGGAATGTACGAAAAATTTTTATCGGAGGATGAAGCGATGATATTACAATTTCCATATTTACAAGCTTCAAGATAAGCCTTATTTGACCAAACTCCAGTAATGACAAAGTCTGCCTTATTATTTTTATTCATTAAATTTAAAGGAATCATAGAAAATTGAGAAGAAGCACCACCCTGCAAAAACAATACAGTATAGTTATCTGGAATATTCATTAATTTTCTAAGCAATTGTTCGGTTTCTTCTATAATATTTTTAAATTCAGAAGACCTATGGGACATTTCCATAACAGATTGACCGGAATTATTAAAATCAAGTAATTCATTAGCAGCCTTATTAAGAACGTATTCAGGCATAATAGAAGGACCAGCAGAAAAATTATAAGCTCGTGCCAAAAAATCCCCTCCTAAAAAAGTAAAAGTTATTTTAATATTAATGACGATTTATAATATGCAAATTAAACCCAATATGTTTATAAAGGTTTATGATTATTATGTAGATTTTAGGGATAAAATCATATATAATTTAAATATTAATTAATTTCACTTTAAAAAGGTTAAAGAGGAGTCAACAGCATGAAAAAAAACATAAGCAACTTGCCTTTTTCAGGGACAGAAGAGCAAAAGGAAAAGTTAATTTCTGTAATAAAAAAGTATAAGTCAACTAAAGGATCAGTAATGCCTATTTTACAAGAGGCACAAGATATATATGGATATTTACCACAGAAAGTGCAAGAAATAATTGCAGAAGAGTTAAATATTCCGCTTGAGGAAGTATACGGAGTATCGACATTTTATTCACAATTTTCATTAATACCCAAAGGAAAATATAATATATCCGTATGCTTAGGGACAGCTTGCTATGTAAAAGGAGCAGATAAAATAGCTCAAAAAGTAAGTGAACTTTTAAATATAGAACCTGAGAATTGTACGCCGGATGGAAAGTTTTCATTTACCGTGTGTAGGTGTATAGGAGCATGTGGTTTAGCACCAGTTATGACTGTAAATGATGAAGTATATGGACGATTAAAACCAGAAGATGTAGAAGGAATTTTATCTAAATATAAATAATTAACTAGGGAGATTACATAATGATAAATAATCTTGATGAATTAAATAAAATCAAAAACGAATCACTAAAAAAGATGTTAGCAAGATTAAATGAAGACATGCAATTAAAGTTTGGAATAACTAAAAAAGAAAAAGTAAAAAAACAAATATTAGTTTGTGGAGGAACAGGATGTACTTCATCTAACAGCGAGAATATTATTTTAGAATTAAAAAAGGAAATAGAAGAAAAGGGTTTACAAAAAAAAGTAGATGTTATAAAAACAGGTTGTTTTGGATTATGTGCATTAGGTCCGATTATGATTGTATATCCACAAGGCAGTTTTTATAGTATGGTAAAAGTAGAAAATATACCGGAGATAGTAGAAAAACATATTATTGGAGGAAAGCCTGTAAAGAATTTACTTTATCAAGAAACTGTGGAAGATAAAAAAATAAAATCTTTATCGCAAACACCATTTTATTCTAAACAAAAAAGAATTGCTCTTGATAATTGTGGATTTATAGATCCGGAAAACATTGATGAATACATAGCAATGGACGGCTATAAAGCTCTTTATAAAGTAATAAATGAAATGGACTCAAAAGAAGTAATAAAAGAAATAAAAGATTCAGGTTTAAGAGGCCGAGGTGGAGGAGGATTTCCAACAGGAATTAAGTGGGAATTAGCTTCAAAAAGTATATCTGATGAAAAATATGTTTGTTGTAATGCTGATGAAGGAGATCCTGGAGCGTTTATGGATAGGTCAATTCTAGAAGGAGATCCACATGTTATAATAGAATCCATGGCAATAGCAGGATATGCTATAGGAGCAAATAAAGGATACATATATGTAAGAGCAGAATATCCTATTGCGGTTAAACGTTTAACCATTGCAATAAATCAAGCAAGGGCATATGGTTTGTTGGGAGATAAGATTTTTTCATCTGATTTTAATTTTGATATAGAATTAAGATTAGGTGCAGGAGCCTTTGTATGTGGAGAAGAAACAGCATTACTTACCTCAATAGAAGGTAAAAGAGGAGAACCACATCCACGTCCACCATTTCCTGCGGTAAAGGGATTGTATAAAAAACCAACTATTTTAAATAATGCAGAAACATATGCAAATGTAGCAAAGATAATAAATAATGGAGCTAAATGGTACAGCTCAATAGGTACAGAAAAGTCCAAGGGAACGAAAGTTTTTGCTTTAGGGGGAAAAATAAATCACACCGGATTAGTTGAAGTACCAATGGGTACTACATTAAGGGAGATAATTTATGATATTGGTGCCGGAATACCAAACGGAAAGAAATTTAAAGCTGCACAAACAGGAGGTCCTTCAGGAGGATGCATACCGAAAGAACATCTCGATATAAAAATAGATTACGATAATTTAATCGAAATAGGTTCAATGATGGGTTCAGGTGGACTTATCGTAATGGATGAAGATACTTGTATGGTGGATATAGCGAAGTTTTTTCTTGAATTCACAGTAGATGAATCTTGCGGAAAATGCACCCCATGTCGAGTCGGAACCAAAAGATTACTTGAGATTTTAAATAAAATAACAAATGGTCAGGCAACAATGGAAGACCTCAATAAAATGGAAGAGTTGTGTTATTATATAAGGGATAATTCTTTATGCGGATTAGGCCAAACAGCTCCAAATCCAGTGCTATCTACATTGAGGTACTTTAGAAAAGAATATGAATCACATATAAAAGAAAAAAAATGTCCAGCCGGAGTATGTAAATCACTTTTAAAGTATCACATTATAGAAGACAAATGCAGAGGATGTACGGCTTGTGCACGGGTATGTCCAGTAAATGCAATTACCGGAGAAATAAAAAAAGCGCATAAAATAAGTGAAGATAAATGTATTAAGTGTGGGGCTTGTAAAGCAACATGTAAATTTGGAGCAATAGAAAAAATATAAGAAAGGAGGACAATAAGGTGGAGAAAGTAAATCTAAAAATTAATAATATACCAGTAAGCGTAGATAAAAACAAAACCATATTGGAAGCTGCAAGAGAAATAGGAATAAAGATACCTACATTATGTTATTTAAAGGAAATAAATGAAATAGGTGCATGTAGAGTATGTGTAGTAGAAGTAAAAGGTGTGAGAAACTTAGTAGCATCATGTGTATATCCGGTGCAGGAGGGTATGGAAGTATTTACAAATACTCCTCGTGTACAAAAATCCAGAAAAATGACATTAGAACTATTACTTTCAATACATGATAAGAAATGCTTGTCATGTGACAGAAATGGTAATTGTGAATTACAAGCTTTATGTAAAGAATTAGGTATAGAAGATGATAACCGTTTTGAAGGCGAAAAGCCACATTATAAAATAGATGATAGTACTTTACATCTTATAAGAGACAATAATAAATGTATATTATGTCGTAGATGTGTATCGTCGTGCCAAAAGCAGCATGTAGCAGTAATAGGTGCAAATAATAGGGGCTTTGATACACAAATAGGGTGCGCATTTGAAAAAGACTTAAATGATGTTACATGTATATCTTGTGGACAGTGTATAGTAAATTGTCCGACAGGAGCATTAAGAGAAAAAGACCAATGTGATGAAGTACTAGAAGCGATAAATAATAAAAGAAAACATGTAATAGTGCAAACAGCTCCAGCAATAAGAGTAACTTTAGGTGAAGAATTTGGAATGCCAATAGGAACCAATGTAAAAGGAAAAATGGTAACAGCATTAAGACGTTTAGGATTTGAAAAAGTTTTCGATACAAACTTTGGAGCAGACCTCACCATAATGGAAGAAGCATATGAGTTTATAGATAGACTAAAAAACGGTGGGGTTTTACCAATGATAACATCGTGTTCACCAGGTTGGGTAAAATTTTGTGAGCATTATTATCCGGAATTTATAGATAATTTATCGACTTGTAAATCGCCACAACAGATGGTAAGTGCAATGATAAAAACATGGTATGCTAAAAAGAACAATATAGATCCACGAGATATAGTAGTTGTAGGGGTTATGCCATGTACAGCTAAAAAATTTGAAATAAAAAGAGAATATCAAAATGCATCAGGAGTAAATGATACAGATTATGTGTTAACTACAAGAGAATTATCAAAACTAATAAAAAAATCAGGAATAGATTTTAAAAATTTACCTGAAGAAGATTTTGACCCCGCAATGGGAATATCAAGTGGGGCAGGTGCTATATTTGGAGCCACAGGTGGAGTAATGGAGGCAGCACTTAGAACAGCAGCTGATGTGCTAACAGGTAAGTCTATAGGAAACATAGACTATAAAAGTGTTAGAGGAAATAAAAATATAAAAGAAGCTACATATGAAATAGCCGGGGAAAAAATAAATGTAGCAGTTGTAAGTGGCCTTGAAAATGTATCTAAGCTTTTAGATGAAATAAAATTAGGTGAAAAAGAATATCATTTTATAGAAGTTATGTGTTGTCCAGGAGGTTGTATAAATGGAGGAGGACAACCGATACAACCTGCAAATGTAAGAAATTTTACAGATGTGGTTGGAAAACGAATGAAAGCACTTTATGAGGAAGATAAAAGTTTACGCTATAGAAAATCACATGAAAATCCAATAATAAAACAACTATATGAGGAATTTTTAAATGAACCAGGAAGTAAAATAGCACATAAAATATTGCATACCAAATATAAAAAACGAAATAAATTTTAGTATTGTTAAGTATCTAAGAAAAAATTCTTAGATACTTAACAATTTTTTATGTAAAAATAGAAATGTGTAATATATATTAAACTGACATATATTATTTTGTACAAAAAACTTGACTTAAAATAAAATATATAGTATAATAAGCTTAAAATAAAAAGTTTGGAGGAATGAATTATGGGAATTTTTAATAAATTTAAGAAAAATAAAAAAGAGGAAATGGAAAAAATAAAGGAAACAGTAGATACAAAGATGAATAATGAATTAAATGAAGATGATTTATTTAACATTGCTGGAGGAATGAATTATTCTCCAGAAGAAGCAAAAAAACAAGAAGAACTTATAAAAGATATGGTCAACCCTTTTGCAAAGTAAAATTATAAATATAACATATTTTTTAATAAAGCATAGTATAGAAATGACACTTTTATCTGTATTAAAAAGAGAGGGATAATGGATGAAAAATGTTGAATTCATAGATTTTTCACCCGATTATTTAGATTCAATGGTTGAATTAGGAGAAGAGAGATTTGGAGAAATGTATACGAATAAAGATAAATTGTATTCGTATGTTATTGATAAAAAGAATATTTGTAAATTGGCAATAGATAAAGGAAATAATCGATTATTAGGATTTTTTTTATCACATAGTACAGATGTACCTAATCTATCAGAAGAGTTTAAATTGTCAGAAAGTGACATTAGAAATGTTGTGGGTGGACACGAAAATTTATGTGTAGCGAAGTCGTTGGTGTTACAAAAGGATGCAGAGAAATATGGATTAGCAACAGAGTTAGTTCGTGAAGGAATGGAAAAGGCCAAGGAAATGGGTTATTATTCTGCATGGTCGCCTTTATGGATAAGAAAAGATAATTCTATACCTGCCAAAAAAGTAATAGAACGAAATGGATTTAAATTTTCGGAAATATCACATATGTTGTGGGTAGACGATAAGGATTATAAGTGTGTGGATTGCCATGGACCATGTAAATGCGATGCCGCAATATATTATAAGATATTATAAAACAAATAGAGTCCGTGTCGAGCTTATAGTTATTTATAAGTTTTCGACACGGACTCTATTTGTTTCTTAAAGTAAAAATGTGCATCGGCGCAGTTTCCTAAATTCCAAAACTGCACTCGATGCACACCTACAAAAAAATGGAGCTGATAAGCGGATTCGAACCGCTGACCTCATCCTTACCAAGGATGTGCTCTGCCTACTGAGCTATATCAGCCAATAAAAAAGTTTCTATATACAAAAATAAATGGCAGGGGCAGAAGGACTCGAACCCTCGGCACGTGGTTTTGGAGACCACTGCTCTACCATCTGAGCTATGCCCCTTTATCGAATAGTTTAAAACACATATAATGATAACATTTTATCAAATAAATGTCAATAAAAATTTTACGTTATATTGAGAATATCAATAATATTTTTTTTATAATTTATAAAATTTTCAGAAAACAAGAAATTCATATTTTTATTTTCTAATACCTTTATACTTTTAATAATATTATGAGATTTAGAAGAAATAATGTGGATGGTATCAGAGAGAAGAAGAGCTTCATCTATACTGTGAGTAATAAATATAGTAGTTTTATTTAACTTTTCAACAGTGCTGAGGTACCAAGCATACATATTGTTTTTAGTTATTTGATCAAGAGCACTAAAAGGTTCATCTAATAACATGATATTTTTTGAATACATGTATGTACGTAAAAAGGCGGCACGTTGACGCATACCACCAGAAAGTTCATGGGGATACTTATTTTCAGAACCAGAAATTAAGAATTGATTAAAAAGAAAAGATAATTCATTGTTTGAAATTTTATCATTTTGTCCTTGAATGATTAAAGGCAATAAAACGTTATCTTTTATTGTTTTATAAGGGAGTAAAAGGTCGTTTTGTGGCATATAACTAATAAACCCGGATAAATTAGTTATATTTTTTTCATCAATTAAAATATTTCCAGAAGAAGGAGCAGTTAATCCGGCAATTATATTAAATAAAGTTGTTTTACCACATCCACTGGGTCCTAAAATAGAAACAGTTTCTGAGTTATTAACAGAAAATGAAATGTCTGATAAAATTTCTTTATCATTATATTTTTTTGAAATTTTATTTATGATAAGTTTTTTCATTTATTATTAATCTCCTAAACTTTTAATTTAAAATGTGTTAATGGGACGCATCGAGTGCAGTTTTGTGAAATATAAAACTGCGCCGATGCGTTTTTATAAGATTTATTCAGGTAAAAATTTATTAGTAAAAGCAGTGTTGTGAGGTATTGATTTATGGATAATATGATTTTCGTATAAATAATCATAATAATTGTTAAAACGGTCAGAATCAATGATTCCCCATTTATTGTTATTGAGATATAAAGAAGACATGTATAATTGACTTTTAAGAACAATGTCATAGTTTAATTCAGGAACACATTTAACTAATATGTCAGCAGCTTGTTGAGGATTATTTGCCGCAAACTTATATCCTTTAGAAAGTGCAGATAATACTTTTTTAATAACAGTAGGATTGTTATTAATATAGTTGGTATTAGAGATTAACACAGGAGTATAGCAATCAAGGGACGAATCAATGTCACGAAAGAATAAGAAATTAGTATCTATACCAAAATAATCAGTGATAATTTTTTCTATGCCATAATACCCGAAAGCAGAATCAATATTTGTATTAAATGCAGCAGTAATATTATCAAGTTGGGCGTGAATTAAATTAATATTTTGGAAATTACCGTTATTTTTTTCAATGCAAAATTTTAATAAAGAGAGTTCTAGTGGATTGTCAAATGTAGCATAGTTTTTAGATTGCAAATCAGCAAATGAATGTATACCTGCTGATTTTCTAGAAATGATACCGGATGTATTATGTTGAGAAATAGCAGCAACGACTTTAATAGGCAAAGGGTTTTCAGCAGTAAAAGCTTGAGCTAAAAAATCTTGAAAAGCTACTGCAAATTCTACTTTTCCGGCAGCCAGTAAAGCAGTTGAACTTTCTTTTGGGGGTTGCTCTATTTTTACAGATAATCCTTCTTCTTTAAAGTATCCAAGATAAGAAGCTAAAAACATCCCGGTATGATTAGTATTGGGAGTCCAATCAAGTAGTATTGTTATTTGATTTTCAGGTTTAGAAACATGAAAAAAATGGATACAAGAAAATAATAAAATAAAAAAGCAAAAAATAAACAATATGATTTTTTTTAACATTTTTAACCTCATATATTATTTAATATGTAAATGATTTAAAATTTTATTTTGAATCATAACAATAATTCTAAAAAAAATAAAACTTACTATAGATATAAAAATGATAGAAGCAAAAAGCTTGTCAAAAGCATAAGATGACTTTACTCTGGTCATATATACGCCAAGACCAGCAGTACCACCTAACCATTCAGCAACAACAGCTGTAATAAATGAATAAGTAATTGAGATTTTAAGACCAGCAAAAAAGTAAGGAATAGAAAATGGAATTTTTAAATGAATAAGAGTTTGAAAATAAGATGCATTCATACTCTTAAATAAATTTAAGTAGTCCAAAGTTATGCTTTCAAATCCTTCAGAAAGAGAAACAGTAAGTGGAAAAAAACAACATATTACTACAAGAACAATTTTGGGGAGCAAACCATATCCAAAGAATAAAATAATTATAGGAGCTATAGCAATAGTTGGAATGGTTTGAGTTATTATTAAAATAGGATATAAAGCTTGTTTTATTGTTTTATATTTATCCATTAAAATGGCAGTATTAAATGACAAAAATATACTGCTGATAAGACCAATTATAGTTTCAGAAAATGTTATTAATGAATGTTTTAATAATGTAAAAAATTCATTTATAAATGAAGATATTACTGAATTAGGTGAAGGTAACATGAATTTAGGAATAATATTAAATTCAGATACAATAAACCAAATTATAAAAAGTAAAAATAAAATTATTAATGAAGGAAAGAATTTTTTTATTTTATTGTACATTATTTAAAATACCTTTCTTTAAAATTAAAAAGTCTGTGCCACAGACCTTGCCCGCCGTGTACAAAAAAACTTATAGTTTTTTTGTACCATGGCCGCGCGCGTATGCGCGCGGCCATGCCGACGAAGAATCGTCGGAACACGGCGGGCGATCTGTGGCACAGACAAAAAGCAAGTAAATGACCTAAAAAAGGTTACATAAAATACAGAACCTGAACCGCAACAAATATTTCCCTCCGTCGGCATTAACCGAATCAGGTTACGGGTTACGCAAAAGCGTTCTCAGCCGAAACGATATCAGCACCCCAATTTTCATATAACCCATTATACAATATAAAAGATGCAAAATAAAGAGTTATATTTTAGCATAATTATGAGTAGCCTCAAAGACTGCAACAGCGCAAGCAACGGTAGCACCAACCATAGGATTATTACCCATACCGATAAGCCCCATCATTTCAACATGTGCAGGTACAGAAGAAGAACCTGCAAATTGTGCATCACTGTGCATACGACCCATAGAATCAGTAAGACCATAAGAAGCAGGACCTGCAGCCATATTATCTGGATGAAGGGTACGACCTGTTCCTCCACCGGAAGCTACAGAAAAATATTTTTTCCCATGTTCAATGGCCCATTTTTTATAAGTACCGGCGACTAAATGTTGAAATCTAGTTGGATTAGTTGAGTTACCTGTAATAGAAACATCAACGTTTTCGTGTTGTAAAATAGAAACACCTTCCATGACATCATTTGCTCCAAAACAGCGGATGTTAGCACGTTCAGAAGAAGAGAATGATTTTTCTTCTATAATATTTAACTTATCGCATTTAAAATCGTAATCGGTTTTTACATACGTAAACCCGTTAATACGAGAAATAATATAAGCTGCATCCTTACCGAGTCCATTTAAAATAACACGTAAAGGTTTTTTACGAGCTTTATTAGCGGCTTTAACGATGCCGATAGCACCTTCAGCAGCAGCAAAAGATTCATGACCAGCTAAAAAAGCGAAACATTGAGTTTCATCAAGAAGCAGCATAGAACCGAGATTTCCGTGTCCCAACCCAACATGGCGCTGTTCAGCAACAGAACCAGGAATACAAAAAGCTTCAAGACCAATACCAATAAATTTAGCTGCTTGAGAAGCAGTTGAAATATTATTTTTTATTGCGAGTGCACAACCCAAAGTATATGCCCAACAAGCGTTTTCAAAAGCAATAGGTTGAACCCCTTTAACGATAGAAAACACATCTATTCCTGCATTTTCACAAATATATCGAGCATTTTCAAGGGAATTAATGTTATATTTAAGAAGACATTTATTAATTTTATCAATGCGACGTTCTATACCTTCGAAATTAATGGAATTATTCATAATATACCTCCTTTTTATTATTCAGTACGAGGATCAATATACTTTACAGCATTTTCATATTGACCATAAGTTCCGATATTATTATTAAAAGCTTCGTTTGGAGAAATACCATTTTTGATATCCTCGAGCATTTTTCCTAATTTAACAAATTTATATCCACAGACTTCGTCATCAATATTGAGAGCTAATGATAAAATATAACCTTCAGCCATTTCTAGATAACGAACACCTTTTTGTTTAGTACTGTAAGAGGTTCCGATTTGAGAACGCATACCTTTACCGAGGTCTTCAAGACCGGCACCAATAGGTAACCCGTTTTCGGAAAATGCAGTTTGACTTCTACCATAGGCTAATTGCTTAAAAATTTCACGCATAGCGACATTTATTGCGTCACAAACCAAGTCGGTATTAAGACATTCAAGAAGGGTTTTTCCAGGTAATATTTCAGCAGCCATAGCAGCTGAATGAGTCATACCAGAACAACCAATTGTTTCTATAAGGGCCTCTTCTACAATACCGTCTTTTACATTTAAAGTTAATTTACATGCACCTTGTTGTGGAGCGCACCATCCTACGCCGTGAGATAATCCGGAAATATCTTTTATTTGATATGATTTTACCCATAAACCTTCTTCAGGAATAGGCGAAGGACCATGATTTGGGCCTTGCTTTATGTAACACATATTTTCAATTTCAGGTGAATAGTTCATAGTAGAACTCCTTTCTTGATGAATAGTAGGGTATTTTGTTGTTTTTAGTATAATTCTTTTTTTGATTTTACGCAATATTTATATATTGTTTTTAGTAGCATAATAGTTAAGTAGATAACATATTTTTTAAGGAATATGGAATTTGTCTTGACGAAGAAGAAAAAAAGGAAGATAATTTATATGTGTGACCCGGCACCTTGAAAAATATTAACTTTTTTGAGCCGTGTCTATTAAAAAAATCCTTTAAATAAACATATGGGAGAAACAGTATGAATATTATAGAAATAATAAAATCAATAATAATTGGTATAGTGCAGGGAATAACGGAATGGCTACCAATAAGTAGCACAGGACATATGATACTACTTGACGAATTTATCAAATTAAATGTAACTAAATCGTTTTTAGATATGTTTTTAGTAGTTATACAGTTAGGCTCAATTTTAGCAGTAGTTTATTTATATTTTAATAAATTAAATCCATTTTCAAAAAAGAAAAGCAGATTAGAAAAAAGAGAAACAATTTCATTATGGATGAAAGTATTGGTAGGATGTATACCTGCGGCTATAATTGGATTTTTGTTTGACGACTTTATTCATGAAAAATTATATAATCCTATAACTGTTGCAGAAATGCTAATACTATATGGAATATTATTTATAATAGTGGAAAAATTGAAGAAAAATTACCCAATAAAAACATTAAATGAATTAGATTATAAAACGGCATTATTGATAGGAATATTTCAAGTGTTAGCACTAGTTCCGGGAACTTCACGTTCCGGTGCTACAATAATTGGAGCAAGTATACTGGGGGCTGCACGTAATGTAGCAGCAGAATATTCGTTCTTTTTAGCTATACCGGTAATGTTTGGTGCAAGTGGATTTAAATTTTTAAAATATATAAAAGCAGTAGGTTTTAATTTTTCTGCTCAGGAATTAGGAATTTTAATATCAGGAATGCTTGTAGCGTTTTTATTATCTGTGTTTGCAATAAAATTTTTAATGAGTTACATTAAAAAACATGATTTTAAAGCGTTTGGATACTATAGAATTGTTTTAGGAATAATAATATTAGTATATTTCATGTTTTTTAATGTTTAAGTAAGTGTATTAATAAATAAAAATATTAAACAGCAAAAAAACATTGTGTTTTTTACTATTTTTTTATTTAAAACACGCAACTATTTGACTAAACATATGAAAATTATAAAGTCCCCTTGATTTTTAAAGGTGTATATGTTAATATAATTAACAGTTAATATATGCGCCAGTAGCTCAGCTGGATAGAGTGTTTGGCTACGAACCAAAAGGTCAGGGGTTCGAATCCCTTCTGGCGCGCCACGTACGTCAATAAATTTTTTAATTCCTTTTCTTTTTAATTAAATATGAAATGGACGTCCCTTTTAAGGGACGTCCATTTCATTTATGTGGGTGTGCATCGGCGTAGTTTCCTATACCGCTAAACTGCACCGATGCACACCCTTCAAACTTTTTAAAAATATATACTTGACATTAACGTAACGTCAACTGATACAATAAATTTATCAAAAGGAGGATATGTATGAAAAAAATAAATGAGATTGCAGAGATAACAGGTCTGACAAAGCGCGCACTGAGGTATTATGATCAAATTGGATTATTAAAACCGTCAGAAATTTCTGAGTCGGGATATAGGCTTTATGACGATGAAGCTCTTGAAACTGTGCAACAAATTTTATTTTTTAAGGAAATAGATGTACCGTTAAAGGAAATACAATCTATTTTAAGTAATCCAAATTTTGATAAACTATCAATGCTGAAAAAACAAAAACAATTAATTACGCTAAAGAGAGATAGATTAAATAATATTTTAGCATTGATAGATAAGAATATAAAAGGAGAGAAAAATATGAGTTTTACAGAATTTGAGATGAAATCAATAGAAAAAGCTTTTAAAGAAACATTAGAAGTTGATTTTGAGAATATGCAAGGTTATGTTAAAGATAAATTTAAAGATAAAAATGAACTTATAGAAAAAATAATGAATTCAGTAAAAAATAATCCAAGTATAGTTTATGATTATTTCAACAATGTTAATAATTTTGTATCAGCGTTAAAAAAAGAAACAGATAAAGAAGCTTTGGCGGAATATAAAAATAAACAAAATGAAATATTAATTGAATTAGGAAAGAATCAAAATAAAGATATATCAAATATGAAAATTCAAAAAATGATTGATGATTTACAAAAGTTAAATGAAGATTTTTATAAAACTAATTCAGTTGGATATTTAAGAGATCTTTACAAATGTTTACTAGTTGAACTGGAAGAAATGGATACATCAGATGTAACAGAAGAAATTAAAGAAAAAGCAAGACAAAATTGTCAGAAGTTAATTGATATTTACGAGGATAAGTATGGCAAGGGTTCAGCTGATTTTATTGGTAGAGCTATAAAATATTATTGTGAACACAAGTAAAAACAGGTGTGCTTTTTAGCACGCCTGTTTATTTATTATCTGTATTTTTAACAAACACTATTTTAGTTAATTTGGCATTTAATAAAACAAAAAATAGTTCTAACTGTTTTAAAATAACTTCTTCGCAAGAACTATCGTTTGATCCATAGGTCATAACTAAAATAGCTTTTTTAGCTTTCTTAAATGGGTTAATTTTAAGTTTAGTTTTCATATTAAAATATAATTGTGTACGGTCCATTATGGATTTTAAAGGAGAAGGAAATCCGCAATTATATACTGGAGAAGCAATAATTATCAAATCACAATTTCTAATTTTATTGTCAATATCATTAAAATCAGAAAAAATGCATTTATTGTTTTGCGCACAGAAACCACAATCAATACAAGGATGTATTTTTTCCCTATAAGAATCAACGAAAGTAAAATTATAATGATTATTTAATTGATCTAAAACGGTATTTAAAGCTTTTTTTGTGTGTCCATTTTCATGTGGAGACCCATATAAAATTACAGCTTGTTTTTTAGTCACAAAATATCTCCTAATAAGATTTATTATAGAGTACCTTTTTTCCAACATTGATGGCAGAGTGCGACGTATTTGTCGTTTCCGCCAATATCAATTTGCTCACCGTCATATATAATTTTATTTCCGTTATAACGTGCATTAATAATAGCTTTACGACCACATTTGCACATGGATTGTATTTCTCTTATAGAGTCAGCGAGTTCAATCAAACGTTTGCTGCCTTCAAAAAGTTTACCCATATAATCAGTTTTTAAACCATAACACATTACCATTGTTCCGCTATTGGTTATTTCACGAAGTTCATCCACTTGTTCTTTTGTTAAAAATTGTGATTCGTCAACTATTATGACGTCAAAAGGTCCGTTTTTTTGAACAACGTCAGTTATTTTTTCATTGTGAGAAACAGTAAGTGCCTCACAAAAAAGCCCGACCCTTGATTTTACGATAGTCTTACCATCACGGTTATCAATACTAGGTTTAATAAGAGCGACTTTTCTGTTTTTTTCTTCAAAACTAAACTTTTTCATAAGTGCACAGGCAGTTTTGCTAGAACCCATAACACCAAAATAAAAATACATTTTCATTTATTTCACCATTATCTTAAATTTAGTACATATGTTATTTTAATTCATATTTTGAATATTATCAATATAAAATAGTTCAAGATTATTAATTTATTGGAAGTAAATAAGGTACCCTATTTTTAAATAAAGAAAAATGAGTAAATCCAACGTCGAGTGCGGTATGGAGTCCTTTATTGATACCATGTCCAATATTTTTGTAAGAATGTGCATTTGAACCTAATGTAATATATTTTCCACCGGCTTTTTTAAAAGTAGTTAATATATTATTAGCTGATAAAAAATTATCTTTTGGGACTTCTAGCATATATTCATCGACTTCTAAGGCTTTTTGCTTTTCTGAAAGTTTTTCAATAATTATATTTAACTTTTCAGATATACTAATATTATCAATTTTAATTTCAGGATGATTATAAATAAATTTAAAGGGATATGTAAGATGTGCAAGTGAATCAAATTCGCCCCAATCAATAAGCTCAATTATTTCATCAAGATATTTAAGTAAAACAGTGTTAGCATTGTTGTTTGTAAATGTAATTTTTTCAAAGTTATCAGAGTCTTTTAATTTGTAATTTCCAGCCAGAACAAAATCAAAGTCTGATTGCAATAATGCATCATCAGCAGCACGTTCATTGTGTACTGGTTGACCAAGTTCAATGCCTGTAAATACATTAATGGAATCTTTAAATACATTTTGAGCTTTTTTAGTTAAAAAAAATGACTGCCTTATTGCTCTTCGGGAGTTTTTTATGCTGTATTCATTACAATTACATTGGTCAGTAATGGTTATAGAGTATAGTCCAATTTGAGTAGCGTATTCACAAAGTTTAATGGTGGGATCTAGAGCATCATAAGAAATATCACTGTGTATATGAGTATCAGAAATAAATTTATAATTCATATCTATCCCCCTTTTTTTTATTTTATCATATGTTTTTTGATAAAAAAAGTGGTAACGCAAGCAAAAAAAAATAGAATATTTTATACAATTATGACAATTTGCACTTGACATATGCTTCCCAAGTATGCATAATTTAATTAAAACTGAAAATATAGTATAAGTAATTGCTTGTATATTTATCTTATTTTATGATATTTGTTAATATATACAAATAAAATTTAAAAATTTATTGAAAAAATACGTTTAAAGTAATATAATCAGTAATTATGTTAATAAAATAAAGGTCATCTTTATCAGGAGGTGTTTTTTATGAAAGATATGATATCAAGAATTATAGAAATGGATAAAACTGCTAGGGAATTAACACAACGTGCTCAAAAAGATAAAATTAATTCTGAACAGGAAATAAAAATAAAAAAGGAAGAAATAAGAAACGAGTATCTTGGACGTGCAAGGAAAAGGATATCTATAAATGAAAAAACAGAACAAAAATTAGCTGAGGAACAAAAACAAAGTATACAGGAGAATTATAAAAAAGTATTATCTAATTTAGAAAAAACTTATAATCAAAAGTGTGATGAGTGGGTAGATACCATTGTCAAAAATGTTTTAGGGGAGTGATAATATGCTTTCCGAATATTCTTCAAATGTTGTATCGGCAAAAGTAAGGGCAATGTATGGTAAAAGGATTAGTAAGCAGGATTATAAAAATTTAATATCTTGCTCAACCGTTACTGATGTTGCAATTTATTTAAAAAATAATACTGCTTATGGTGATGAACTTTCTGATATAAATGAAAGAGAAGTGCATCGTGGTCAGCTTGAAAACCTTATTAAGAAAAAGCTTTTTCATGATTTAGAGACTTTATGTAGATACGAAATAACTACGCAAAGTACTTTAGCTGAGTACACAGTATTAACTACAGAAATAGAACAGATTATTCATAGTCTAATGTATTTAATTTCAGGTAAACCTTCCGAATATATTTATTCATTACCTATGTTCTTTAATAAAAGAACAAAATTAGATTTAGTAAAATTAGTTTCAATTAAAAATTATGATGAATTCTTAACTGCGTTAAAAGGGTCTGTATATGCGGGTATTTTAGCAAAATATAAACCTAAAAATGGAGAGCAAATTAATATATCAGAAATAGAAAAAGCACTTTATGATTATCTTTATAATAGATTTTTTGAGGCAATAAAAAAAGGAACACCTCGAAAAGTTAGAAATGAATTGTCGGAAATTATAAATGAATATATTGATTATAGCAACTTCGTTAGAATTATTAGACTAAAAAGATATAACAGCGATATAGATTCAGCTGTTTTACAATACGGAACTATAAAGAATAAATACATCGAACAAATGCGAAAAGCTAAAAATGAAGAAGAGCTATTTAATATAATGAGGGCGACAAAAAGAGGTAAACGATTAGATAAATTTGAGTTTAATTATATTGATGAATTGCCTACAAGGGTATTATACGAAAATTGTAAGAGAAGAATTAGATTTTCAGTATACCCTCCTACTATTATGTTGTCATATATTTTTTTATTGAAAATAGAAATAGAAAATCTTATAACAATAATAGAAGGTGTAAGATATGCTGTACCAAAAGATGAGATTGAAAATTTATTAATATTAAAAAACCAAAATAGAGAGGGAGTGGTATAAAGTGGCTGTTTCAAATGTCAAGGTTGCAAGTATCATAGGTGTAATGTCAGCACTTGACGAAGTAATAAAGGTTTGTGGTAAATCTGGCTTTTTTCACCCGGATGATGCACTTTCTTTTTATTCCAAAACAGATAAGTTTATTCCAATATCTGAGGAAAATCCATATGCAAATCCACTTAGACAATTAAAAGATATTGTGAAAAAAGCAGACATAAAATTAGAAATGGTAAATATAGAGGACTTTGACGTAAGTATAAAAGAAATTAATGATTATGTTAATTACGTAATAAGTAAATTAGGCTCTTTGTTAGATAAAAAACAGGAAATTATAGACAAAATAGCCAGATATAATAATGACCTCGCTAATATCAGTCATTTTATAGGACTTGATTTGGACTTAAATGAAGTTTTTGCTTGTAGGTATATTAAGGTTAGGTTTGGAAAATTACCAAAAGAGAGTTATCAAAAGTTAAATGCTTATGAAGAAGACCCATATATGTTATTTTTCCCATGTACAAGCGATGATAATTATTGTTGGGGTGTCTATTTTGCACCACTTGAAAATATCGCTGATATAGATAGAAAATTTGCAGGGCTTTATTTTGAAAGACTTTGGATAAATGAAACCGATGGAACACCTGAAATAAAAATGGAATCCATAAAAAGTAATATAAGTCAAGCAAATTCAGATTTGGAAATAATCAATAGGAAAATTCAAAACTATTGGAAAACTCAAAAAGATCAATGTATGAGATTTTATACTAAGCTTGAAGAAATGAATACTTACTTTGGTATAAAACGTTATGTTTCAAGATATAATGATAGCTTCATATTGGTGGGTTGGGTACCTGAAGAAAAAGAGGAAGCTTTTTTGAGACAATTAAGTGAGGTTTATGGAATAGAATATTCAATAGAAAAAGCCGACAATGAGGAAAAACATTCTCCACCAGTTAAATTAAAAAATAACAGATTTTCAAGACCGTTTGAATCATTCGTAGAGATGTATGGATTGCCAAGTTATAATGAAATTGACCCAACAGTTATAGTATCAATTTTATATACATTATTGTTTGGAATAATGTTTGGAGATTTTGGCCAAGGAATTGTTTTAGCATTAGTAGGTTATGCAATGTGGAAAATGAAGAAAATGATGCTAGGAAAAATTATGATACGTTGTGGAGCATCAGCGTCTTTATTCGGGCTATTATATGGTTCTGTGTTTGGTTTGGAACATGTACTTGACCCTGTTTATAAGCTAGTTTTTAATCTTGATGAAAAACCAATAGAAGTTATGCAACCTCAAACAGTTAGAATTATTATTATTTTAGCGGTTGTGTTGGGTGTAAGTATTATACTTATTTCGATGTTGCTCAATATATATTCATCATTTAAGCGACAAAATTATGAAAATGCAATATTTGGTCAAAACGGTATAGCAGGTTTAATTTTTTATGGTTCAGTGGCAGTTTTAATGGCTGCTATGGTTCTTGGAATTAAACTTATGACATTACCATACATTTTAGGGTTAATTGTTTTACCTGTAGTACTTATTTTCTTTAAAGAACCATTAGGAAAGTTAGTTAAGGGTGACAAGAATTGGAAACCTCAAAAATGGGGCGAATATATAGTTCAAAATAGTTTTGAAATGTTTGAAATAATGCTAAGTTATATCACAAATACGATGTCATTTTTGAGAGTTGGAGCTTATGTGTTAGTTCATGCTGGAATGATGATGGTTGTCTTTACAATAGCTCAAATTGTTCCGGGGGGCATAGTAGGATATACGATAGTAGCAATATTCGGAAATATCTTTGTTATTGCTCTAGAAGGATTACTTGTTGGTATACAAGTATTAAGACTTAACTTTTATGAATTGTTTAGTAGATTCTTTGAAGGTCAAGGAAGACCATTTACACCAATTAAAGTATCTAAAGAAAAAATATAAAAAATTATTAAATTTTGGAGGAAATTATAATGAGTGCTTTATTAATTTTATTTTTATTTGTAGGTTTATTGGCAGGCTCTATTGCTTTATGTGCATGGGCAGTAAAAAGAGGTATGAAACCAGCAAAGGCTGTTATTACTCAAATATGTTCTTTTGCTCTTTTATTTATGGTCGGTTTTGCGTCAACAAGTATGGTTGCGTATGCAGCTGAGAATAATGATGAAGTCACTACTTCTACTGTTGCTAAAGAAGCAAAATCTGATAAAGAATGGGATTCAATTGCTATGGCATTAGTTATGGGCCTTGCATCTATAGGTAGTGGTATAGCTGTAGCAGCAGCAGCACCTGCAGCTATCGGTGCAACTTCAGAAGATCCAAAAGCTTTTGGTAAAGCTATTGTTTTCGTAGGTCTAGCAGAAGGTGTATCTATATTTGGATTGTTAATTGCTATATTCATTAAATTTATCTAATGTATCGGTCTGAATTTATGTGAAAGGACCGGTGTGTTTATGAGATTTCATCTTATCAGTGATAATAAAGACACTCTAATCGGTATGCGTCTTTCTGGCATACCGGGAGTTGTCGTTCACGAAGAAAAAGAAATAAAAAATGCTCTTGATGAGGCAATGAAAAATGAGGATATTGCTGTTGTTTTGATTACTGAAAATCTTGTAAAGCTTTGTAGAGATTATATTTATGATATAAAACTCAATAACAAAAAGCCTTTAATTGTAGAAATACCGGATAGACATGGAAACGGAAGAGCAAAAGATTCTATTACAAAATATGTAAGAGATGCAATAGGAATAAAGATTTAATATAAAATTTTTAAAAACTGGAGGTGTGACGATGCAAAATACAGGCAAAACCAGTAATTTTTTAAAAGCAATAAATAAATATGCAGCAGAACAAAGAAAAGAAATAAAAACGCAAGCAGAAGAATTTAGAAAATATGAATTGCAAAAAGCTGAAGCAGAAGTTTTAAGAGATGCATATTTTTTGATACAAAAAGAAATGGCTCAAATGAAAAAAGGAATTTCAAGCGAAGTTTCTAAAATGGAAATGGAAAAAAGAAGAGAGCTATTTGCTAAAAGACAATTAATAATGAATGAAGTTTTTAAAAAGGCTGAAGATAAATTATTGGAGTTTACAAAGACACAGGATTATAAAGAACTTATAAAAAAATATGTAAGCTCAATTTCGAAAATAATTAAAAAACCGGGAACAATATTATATATTTGCAAAAGAGATAAAGACATGATCGATGAAATAAAAGAGACTTATGGGAAACCTTGTAGTGTAGAAGTGAGTGAAAATATAAAAATCGGTGGTGTATTAGCTGAAAATCAAGAAATGTCAATCATAATTGATGAAACTATTGACGCCAAACTTGATGACCAAAGAGAATGGTTTGCTGAAAACTCTAAGCTAAATGTATTTTAATGATTCGGCTTATTGGAGATGTATTTTATGAAAAATCAAAATGTTATATATGGAATAAATGGTCCTGTTGTCACGATAAAAAATACCAATTCGTTTTCCATGATGGAAATGGTCTATGTGGGAAAGTCAAAATTGGTAGGTGAAGTTATAGGAATTAATGATGAATTTACAACTATACAAGTGTATGAAGAAACAACTGGGATTCGCCCAAATGAACCTGTAGTAGGTACCGGCAGTGCAATGACTGTTACTTTGGGACCCGGTATAATTAATAATATATTTGATGGAATTCAAAGACCGTTAAGGGCTATAGAAAAATATTCTGGAGACTTCATTTCAAGAGGTTCTTCAGTTCCGGCTCTTGATGAAGAAAAAAAATGGAATGTAAAAATTAATGTTAAAGTCGGTGACAAATTATCTGCAGGAGATATATATGCCACTTGCCAAGAAACAAGCATTATTATGCATAAATGTATGCTAGCTCCAAATTTGAGCGGCGAGGTAATTGCAGTAAAAGAAGATGGAGAATATTGTGTAAACGATACAATAGTTACTATAAAAAATGAAAATGGAGAAAAAGTAGATTTAACTTTATGCCAAAAATGGCCTATTAGAACACCACGTCCTGTAAAAAGACGTATGACTACAAATATTCCACTTATTACAGGTCAAAGAGTTATAGATACATTGTTTCCAATTTCAAAAGGTGGTGCAGCTGCTGTTCCAGGAGGTTTTGGTGCAGGTAAAACAATGACTCAGCATCAACTCGCTAAATGGTGCGACGCTGATATAATTGTATATGTTGGTTGCGGTGAACGTGGAAATGAAATGAGTCAGGTTTTAAGTGAATTTTCTGAACTTATTGACCCAAAATCAGGTAAACCTATGACTGAACGTACAGTTCTTATAGCTAATACATCAAATATGCCTGTAGCAGCTCGTGAAGCTTCAATTTATACAGGAATTACTTTGGCTGAGTATTATCGTGATATGGGTTATCATGTTGCAATAATGGCAGACTCAACATCTCGTTGGGCAGAGGCATTAAGAGAAATTTCAGGACGTTTGGAAGAAATGCCAGCAGAAGAAGGATTCCCAGCGTATTTACCATCAAGATTATCTGAGTTCTATGAAAGAGCTGGTCTTACTAAAAATCTTAATGACACAGATGGTTCAGTTACTATAATTGGTGCTGTATCTCCACAAGGCGCAGACTTTTCAGAGCCAGTAACGCAGAATACTAAAAGATTTACAAGATGCTTTTGGGCATTAGATAAGTCACTTGCATATGAAAGACATTATCCTGCTATAAACTGGATGCAAAGTTATAGCGAATATTTTACAGACCTTGACCCATGGTTTGTAAAAAATGTTGGTGAGGATTTCATTAAATATCGTGGAAAAATAAATGCTATTTTACATGAGGAAAATGAACTTATGGAAATTGTTAAGTTGATTGGTTCTGATGTGTTACCAGATGACCAAAAATTAATAATAGAAATAGCTAGAGTTATACGCGTCGGATTTTTACAGCAAAATGCTTTCCATAAAGATGATACTTTTGTACCTCTTGAAAAACAAAAATTAATGATGAAAGTTATATTACATCTTGAAAATAAAGCACGACAACTTATTATGGCATCTATTCCGATATCAAGAATTTCAGAGTTAGGTCTTTTTGATAAATTAACTAAAATGAAATATGATATACCAAATGATAAACCAGAAATGTTTGATGAATATATAACTGAAATAGATAAAGCTTTTGAGACTATTTTAAAGGGTTAAAATTTTAAGAAAGGAGAGTGATAATAAGTGATAATAGATTATGTTGGAGTAAAAGAAATAAGTGGTTCATTAATTGTTATAGATGGAGTATCAGATGTTTCATATGAGGAAATTGTAAGTATAAAATTAGATGATGGAACATTAAGACAGGGCAGAGTTGTACAAATAGAAGGCGAAAGAATAGTAGTTCAAGTATTTGAAGGAACTAAAAGCTTATCTTTAACAAATACAAAAACCAGATTAAAAGGTCACCCTATGGAAATGCCACTTTCACCTGAAATTTTGGGAAGAGTATTTAATGGAGCTGGTAAACCAATTGATGGTTTAGGAGAAATTTTTCCTGAAAAGAAACTTAATATTAACGGAACACCAATTAATCCTGTATCAAGGTTATACCCGAAAAACTATATAAATACAGGTATATCAACTATAGATACCCTAGCAACATTAATTAGAGGTCAAAAATTACCGATATTTTCAGGGTCAGGTATGAAACATAATGAATTAGCAGTTCAAATAGCTCGTCAAGCTAAGATATCATCAGAAGAGGATGAAAATTTTGCTATTGTTTTTGCTGCTATGGGTGTAAAAAATGACGTTGCAGAATACTTTAGAAGAAGCTTTGAAGAATCTGGTGTATTGCAAAGAGTTGTTATGTTCGTTAATTTATCTAATGACCCGGTTATTGAAAGAACGCTTACACCTAGGTGCGCATTGACTGCCGCTGAGTATTTAGCCTTTGAAAAGGATATGCACATATTGGTTATAATGACAGATATGACATCTTATGCTGAAGCCTTGCGTGAATTTAGTTCATCAAAAGGTGAAATTCCAGGAAGAAAAGGATATCCTGGTTACCTGTATTCAGATTTAGCATCAATTTATGAAAGAGCAGGTATGATAAAAGGCAAAAAAGGTTCTGTTACACAAATACCAATATTAACTATGCCAAACGACGATATCACACATCCGGTACCGGACTTGACTGGATATATTACAGAAGGTCAAATAGTTTTAGATAGGTCACTTGAGGGAGAAGGCATATACCCACCGGTATCTGTTTTACCATCTTTATCAAGATTAATGAAAGATGGAATTGGTGAAGGTTATACCAGAGAAGATCATTCTCCGCTTGCAAATCAGCTGTTTGCATCTTATGCAAAAGTAAAAGAAGCAAGGTCTTTAGCTTCTGTTATAGGTGAGGAAGAACTTTCGGAAGATGATAAGAAATTATTGGCTTTCGGTAAAGAATTTGAAGCAAAGTTTATAAATCAAGGATATAACGAAGACAGAACTATAAAACAAAGTTTGGATTTGGGTTGGCAATTACTTTCTACATTGCCGAAAAAAGAACTTGATAGAATAGATGATACTATACTTGATAAATATTATATGCCACCAAAAAATGAAGAAAATAAATAAATTTATTAAATCAGGGAGAGAAGGTGAAATTAATTGAGCACCCCGATAGTACCTACAAAAGGAAATCTTTTAGCAATAAAAAAATCGCTTGAATTAGCAAAAGTAGGTTTTGAGTTGCTGGATAAAAAAAGAAATATTTTGATAAGAGAAATGATGATGCTAATAAAACATGCATCAACAATACAAGAAAAAATAGATATTACCTATAAAAGAGCATATGAAGCTTTACAAAAGGCACACATTACCCTGGGAATGTGTGAAGAAATAGCGGGAACAGTGCCAGTTGATGATAGCCTTAAATTGTCATATAGAAGTGTCATGGGGGTAGAAATACCAATAGTATCGCTTAGTGAAGAAGAAAAATCAACACTTCCATTTGGTATCTACAATTCAAATTCTATGTTAGATGAAGCATATAGAAGATTTATTGAAGTTAAAAGATTAACGGCAGATTTATCTGAAATTGAGAACAGTGTTTATAGATTAGCAGATGCAATAGGTAAAGCTCAGAAAAGAGCTAATGCATTAAAAAATATTGTTATTCCACGCTTTGAAGAAAATGTAAAATTTATTAGTGATGCATTGGAAGAAAAAGATAGAGAAGATTTTTCAAGACTAAAAGTAATAAAAAAAAGAAAGAAATAATTTATACGTTAACCTGATGTATATTAAGGCTTTGTCGTTTTTATAATGAGCTTTCAGAACAAGAACATCAATGACAGGGCGTCAAAATGCTATTTATTAATAACATTTTGAAAAAAATATATGCAGGTTAACGTTTTTTTTTGTAAAATGTTAGATGCATCTTTACGAGTTTCATGCAATATATTATAATAAAATAGTATATTAGTATGTTTATAGTAAGATTTCTTTATGTATAATTATCAAAATAAATATTCTTAAATATTTAGGGAGTGATTAAAATAAAAAGGGTTTTTCTTGTAGTTCTTGATAGCGTTGGAATAGGCGAAATGCCTGACGCATATTTATTTGGTGATACTGGATGCAGTACGATAAGGTCAATATCAAAAAGTAATTTTTTCAATATTAAAAATATGAAAAAATTAGGACTTTTTAACATAGATGGAGTAACTTGTGGAGAGAAAGAATTAAATCCAATAGGTTCATTTGCACGAATGACTGAAATTTCAAAAGGTAAAGATACAACAATTGGTCACTGGGAAATCTCCGGGATAGAATCAAAAAAACCATTGCCAACTTATCCAAATGGTTTTCCAAGTGAAATAATCGAACAGTTTGAAAAAGCTACCGGCAGAAAGGTTATTTGTAATAAACCTTATTCAGGCACGGAAGTTATTAAAGATTATGGTAAACAACATGTTAATTCAGGCGATTTAATAGTCTATACTTCGGCCGACAGCGTTTTTCAAATTGCTGCGCATGAAGATGTAGTACCAATTGAAGAGTTGTATAAATATTGCGAAATAGCTCGAAAAATTTTAACAGGTAATCATGCTGTAGGACGAGTAATTGCAAGACCTTTTGTAGGAGAATATCCAAATTATCAACGAACATCAAATAGACATGATTTTTCTTTAGAACCACCAGCAGTTACAATGCTTGACCAACTTAAGGAAAACGGCAAGGATGTTATTGCTGTTGGAAAAATAAATGATATTTTTGTCGGAAAAGGAATTACGGAATTTTTCAGAACTAAGAATAATGATGATGGTATTGCTCGTACAATAGAAATAATGGACAAAGATTTTGAGGGCTTATGTTTTATAAATCTTGTTGATTTTGATATGGTATATGGACACAGGAATAATGTTGACGGTTATGCAAAGGCTTTTACTGAGTTTGATAAATCTTTAGATATTATAATGTCAAAACTAAAAAAAGATGATATACTTATGATAACGGCTGACCATGGTTGTGACCCAGGAGACATCTCAACTGACCATACAAGAGAATATACTCCGTTTTTAATGTATGGTGACACAGTGAAAAAAGGAATTAACTTAGGTACAAGAAAAACCTTTTCTGATATAGGAGCAACTATATTAGATTACTTTGAAATAGAGAAAAATATAAAAGGTGAATCCATGTTAAAAGAGGTGCAAGAATGACAAACGGGTTTGATATGTCTGTTTTTAAGCAACCAAAATCTGATTTAATTAAAAAAATGTTGATTGCACTTTTTGCAGATATTTTAATAGGTTTTGGAATAGCTTTTAATGCGTGTGCTGGCTTTGGAAATGATCCAATTTCAGTACTATTTGACGGAATACATACAAGATTTGGGTTAACTTTAGGTATGGCTTCCGATATAGCTAATTACACCATGTTTATTATAGTTTTAATTTTCGGAAGACGGTACATAAATATAGGAACATTTATATATACGTTGCCTTTAGGATTTTTTGTGAATGTTGGCATAAGTTTATATAAATTAATGGGCATATCAGATGTAATTATTTTTAGAATTTTAATGTCGGTTTTAGCATGTGTTATTTTATTTTTAGGGATAGCGTTTTATATAGATATATCTATAGGAGTAGATCCTTGGACGGGATTTGCAATGATATTAAAAGATAAAACCGGAAAACAATATAAAGTATTTAGAGTAGCAATAGATATGTCGGCGCTAGTAATAGGCTTTTTACTAGGTGGTAAAGTGGGTGCCACAACTGTAGTGGCAGCATTGGTAGGAGGTCCTGTAATACAGGCATTTTCACAGTTTATAGAGAAGTCAATACTTGGCTTATTCAAGTTTAAAAATAAATAAAGAAAAATCGTTAATTATATAAGGAGATTTTTGTTATGGTTAAAGTTCCAACACCTCATATAGGGGCAAAACAAGGAGAAATAGCAAAAACAGTTATTATGCCGGGTGACCCTTTAAGAGCAAAATTTATAGCAGAAAATTTTTTGGAAGATGTTATTTGTTTTAATCAAGTAAGAAATATGTATGGATATACAGGAACATATAAAGGAAAAAGAATTTCTGTAATGGGTTCCGGTATGGGAATGCCATCTATGGGGATATATTCTTATGAATTGTTTAATTTTTATGATGTTGATAACATAATAAGAATAGGAACAGCAGGAAGTATATCAAATGATTTGAACCTAAAGGATATAGTTATAGGTATGGGTGTATGCACAGATTCAAATTATGCAAACCAGTATGATATTCCAGGAACATATGCTCCAATACCAAGTTATAACCTATTAAGTAAAACCGTAGAAAAAGCTAAAGAAATGAACTTAAATGTAAAAGTAGGAAATATTTTATCATCAGATGTATTTTATGTAGATGCAGAGAAAAAATTGAAACCATGGGTTGATATGGGAGTATTAGCTGTAGAAATGGAATCAGTAGCACTTTATCTTAATGCAGTAAGAGCAAAGAAAAATGCGCTTTGTGTTTTAACAATATCAGATAAGGTCTTTACAAATGAAGGCTTGACATCAAAAGAACGTCAAGAAGGTGTTATGGATATGGCTAAATTAGCACTTTCTGTAGCAGAATCTGTAGAGGAGTAATAAAAACAAGGAAACAGATGATTCTGTTTGAGTTTTTGGGGAGGAAATATATTTTGAAAAAATTTATATGTGTTTTTATGGCTTCTTTAATTATTTTAGGATTATCCGGATGTAAATGGGATGACCCTGAAAGTGTGGCCAATGATGGAGTATTTAGAGTATCTATGGTACCTGATTTAGGTGGAGTAAATGACCAGTCATTTAATCAATCTGCATTAGAAGGTCTTTACGAATTAAGAGATGAGAACGGCGCACATGTTAGTTATATGGAGCCAAAACAATCTTCAGATTTTGCGCTTAATCTTGATAGATTATCAGATGGGCCAAGTGACTTAATTATAGGTGTTGGGTTTGTTATGTCTGACGCTATAGAAGAAGTTGCTGCAAGAAACCTTGACAAGAACTATGCAATAGTTGATTATTCTTATGGGGATGATGTAGCTAATAATGTTACAGGAATAGTATTTAGGTCCCAGGAAGCAGCTTTTATGGTTGGTTACATAGCTGGAATGACTACAAAAACTAATAAAGTAGGTTTTGTAGGAGGAATGAGAAACCTTGTTATTGACCAATTTCAATATGGCTATGAAGCTGGTGTAAAGTATGCATCGAAAGAAAGAAATATACCGATAGAAGTATCTGTACAATATGCAGAAAGCTTTTCAGATGCAGCAAAAGGAAAAGCTATAGCATCTAGAATGTATTCAAATGGTTGTGATATTGTTTTCCATGCAGCTGGAGGCGTAGGTTACGGAGTTATTGAGGCTGCAAAAGATAGTCACAAATGGGTTATAGGTGTAGATAAAGACCAATCATCAATTGCACCTGATAATGTATTGACTTCAGCAGTTAAAAATGTTGGTACAGCAGTTAAAATCATTTCTAAAAAATTAATAGCCGGTGAAACAATCGGTGGACAAAATTATGAATTTGGATTAACAGACAAATGTGTCGGAATACCAGAAAATCATAAAAATATGGATGAATCCATCTATAATAAAGCATTGGAACTATCTAATACTATTACATCCGGTCAAATAAAAGTTCCTTTTGATTATGATACTTATAAAATATATGAAGAAAATTTAAATAAATAATATATATTAAAGATGATAGATTTAAATTTAAAGGAGGGACTTATTCCGGTGAATATTAGTTCTGAATATGCTGTTCAAATGAGAAACATCACTAAAACTTTTGGTGAATGTAAAGCATTAGATAATGTAAGTGTAGACATAAAAAAAGGAACTATCCATGCAATGTTAGGTGAAAACGGAGCAGGGAAAACAACTTTAATGAATATACTTTATGGGTTATATCAAGCAGATTCCGGTGAAATATACCTCAATGGTAAAAAAATTGATATGAGAAACCCAAATGTAGCAATAGAAAATAAAATAGGTATGGTACATCAGCATTTTATGTTGGTTGAGAATTTTACTGTTGCACAAAATATAATTTTAGGTCAAGAAGTAACTAAATGTTGTGGAATTCTTGATGTAAAAAAGGCAAAAGAAAAGATAAATCTTATAGTTGATAAATATGGACTAAAAATTGACCAAGATGCAAAAATTGAAGAGATTTCTGTAGGAATGCAACAAAGAGTAGAAATTTTAAAGGCATTGTATAGAGGTGCAGATATATTAATTTTAGATGAACCTACAGCAGTTTTAACTCCTCAAGAAATAAAAGATTTAATTGAAATCATGCACAAGCTTATAGCTGATGGAAAGACCATAATAATTATCACACATAAATTAAAAGAAATAAAAGCATCTTCTGATGTATGTACAATAATCCGTAGAGGAAAATATATTGATACAGTTGACGTTAAAGAAGTTACACATTCAGAACTAGCAGATAAAATGGTTGGACGCAGTGTAAAACTTGTAGTAGATAAAACACCAGCTCAACCGGGTGAAGTTGTTTTTGAAATAGATAATATAACAGTTCCAAATAAAGTTCATAACGATATAAATTCAATAAAAGGACTATCTTTAAAAGTTCGAAAAGGAGAAATTTTGGGGATAGCCGGAGTTGATGGCAATGGTCAAAAAGAATTAGTTGAAGCTATAACTGGTCTTGCTAAAGTAAGTGAAGGTTTTATTAAAATTAACGGAAAAGAAGTTCAAAATACAAAACCTAAAAATGTAATAAAAAATAAAATTTCCACAATACCTGAAGACAGACAAAAAAGAGGTCTAGTATTAGATTTTTCAGTAGCTGAAAATGCTATATTAGAAAAGTATAATGAACAACCTTATTCAAAAGCAGGAGTATTAAATTATAGTGAAATAAATAAATTCGCTAAGGAAATTATTGATAAATACGATGTAAGGCCGGAAAATTGCCAAAAGATACCTGTAAGAGGGCTTTCCGGAGGAAACCAACAAAAAGTAATAATAGGAAGAGAAATAGCTAATAATCCTGATCTATTAATAGCGGTTCAACCAACAAGAGGTCTAGATGTTGGAGCTATAGAATATGTTCACAAGACCTTGGTAGAGCAAAGAGATAAGGGAAAAGCAGTTTTATTGATATCATTAGAATTAGATGAAGTTATGAGTTTAGCTGATAGAATAGCAGTAATTTATGACGGTAAGATTGTTGGAGAATTTGCTCAAAATGAAGTAAATGAAAACACAATAGGATTATTAATGGCAGGAGGTAGCAACAAAAATGCAAACGACAGTAAAATTTCTTAAAAAACCTATTACCTCCACATTGCTTGCAATCTTATGTGGAATTTTAGTAGCAGGAATCATACTAATTGTTTCAGGATATGATCCAATTGCAGCTTTTGGAGCATTATGCAAAGGAATTTTTTCAAGACCTAAATATGTATTTAAGGTAATTGAAAAAAGCACACCAATAATACTTACTGGAATAAGTGTAGCATTTGCATTTAAAACAGGCCTTTTCAATATGGGAGCAGAAGGCCAATACATAATGGGTTCAATAGCAGCTATGATAGTAGGGGTAAAATTAAATTTACCTCCGGTCATACAAATACCGGTTATAATGTTAGCAGGTATGTTAGCAGGAGCCATTTATGGCGGTTTAGTTGGAATATTAAAAGCTAAATTTGGCATACATGAAGTAATAACCAGTATTATGTTTAACTGGATAGCATTCTATTTATGTAACTTTGTTGTAGATTCACAGGTTTTTCATAAGCCAAATACAGCAAGAAGTTTATCTATAAATGAAACCGGTTTTACAACTCTTTTATACAAATGGAAAAATTCAAAAGAGGGAATAGAATACTTAAAACACAATAAATGGTTATCAGATATATTGTTAAAAACAGACGTAAACGTTGGAATAATAGTAGCCATATTAGTAGCTATACTTGTTTGGTTTTTACTATATAAAACCAGCGTAGGCTATGGAATACGAGCAGTTGGTTTAAATGCAAAAGCAGCTGAGTTTGCAGGAATAGGTGTAAAAAGAAATATAATGGCAGCGATGATTATATCTGGAGCAATATGTGGATTAGCAGCTGCACTTACCATTACAGGAACATCACCACATGCAATTTTTAAGCTCAGTATGTTTGAAAATATAGGTTTTAATGGGCTGTTTGTTGCACTAATAGCACGAACTTCACCAATTGCATGTATATTCTCTGGACTATTTTTTGGTGGTTTAAATTACGGGGGAAATGCCCTTCAAATGGACTTGGGAATCCCGTCAGAAATAATTTCAATTACAATTGGTTCGATATTATTTTTTGTGGCAATAGCTGACATTGTGCCGACGCTGGCCGATAGACTGGCAAAGAGAGGTAATAAAAATGTTAAATAGTATTATTTCAATAATAAATACAATGTTGATGTATTCAGCACCATTGGTTTTCGGAGCAATGGGGGGAGTTTTATCCGAACGTTCTGGAGTAATCAACGTTGGAATAGAAGGCATGATGACATTTGGAGCCTTTGTGGGAGCCGGAGTTGGATTTTACACTCAAAATCCATGGTTAGGCCTATTAGCAGGAGGGTTAGCAGGTGCGCTTTTAGCACTTTTACATGCAATAGCATCTGTTACTTTCAAAGCAGACCAAACAATTTCAGGCATGGCATTAAATTTTATTGGACCTGGTTTATCTTTGTTTTTATGTAGGTTATTTTTTGATGACAAAGCAATGACAGATAGGGTTCCAAATAAATTACCAAAAGTGTTTGGAACAATTGATATTACTGTAATTATAGCATTATTAATCACAATTTTACTTTGGTTTATATTATATAAAACCAAATGGGGATTGAGGATTCGCTCAGTAGGTGAACATCCTGCGGCAGCTGATACATTGGGAATAAGTGTTACAAAAATAAGATATACAAGTGTTATAATATCAGGATTATTAGCAGGTTTAGGTGGAGCTTCTATGACTTTGGCTGTAGTAGCACAATTTACTCCAACTGCAATTAGTGGTCAAGGATTTATAGCATTAGCAGCAGTTATCTTTGGTAAATGGACACCACAAGGTGCATATGGGGCATGTTTATTGTTTGCATTTGCTCAGGCAATTGCAGTAATTTTAGGTGGAGGAAAAATAGCAATACCATCAGAAATATTAAATATGTTACCATATATTTTAACTATAGTTGTATTGTTGTTGTTTGTAGGTAAATCCATGGCACCAAAGGCAAATGGAAAACCATATAAAAAAGGTACAAGATAATTTTTTTAAGGTGAATAATATGGATATTAAAAATATATTAGAAAAAGTCGATCATACATTGCTTAGTCCAACAGCAACCTTTGAAGATATAAGAGTTATTTGTGATGACGCTATTAAATATAAAGCTGCTTCTGTTTGTATTGCACCAGCATTTGTAAAACGTGCCAAAGAGTATGTGGGAGATAAAATGACTATCTGTACAGTTATTGGATTTCCCAATGGATATAATACTACAGAAACAAAAGTATTTGAAACCATAGATGCAATAAAAAATGGTGCAGATGAAATAGATATGGTAATTAATCTTGGATATGTTAAAGCTGGAAGATTTGATTTACAACTAGAAGAAATAAAGAAAATAAAAGCAGCTTGTGGCAAAAGAATATTAAAAGTTATCATAGAAACCTGTTTGTTAACAAAGGAAGAAAAAATAAAAATGTGTGAAGTAGTTACAGAATCAGGTGCGGATTTTATAAAGACTTCTACAGGTTTTTCTACTGGCGGAGCTACTTTCGAAGATATAGAATTATTTGCTGAACATGTTGGAGAAAAAGTAAAAATAAAAGCAGCAGGAGGAATATCTTCATTAGAAGATGCAGAAAAATTTATTTCGTTGGGTGCTTCAAGATTAGGAACAAGCAGAATTATAAAAATAATAAAAAATGAAGATTCTTATGGTTATTAATAAATAAGTAAAAACAAAAACCGGTCTGTTTATCTTTTTATGTGTTATATAAAAGGGTAGGGGCGTGTCGGCGCAGTTTCCTAAACCGCAAAACTGCACTCGACCCGCCCCTTGGATAAACGAACGGTTTTGTTAATTTTAAAAATAAAAATCATTAGGAGAAATAGTTATGAATAGAGAAAAAGCAATAGAATTAGTTAAAATAGCTATAGAAGCCAGAAAAAGTTCATATACACCATACTCACACTTTAACGTAGGAGCAGCACTTTTGACGAAAGATGGAAAAATATATAAAGGTTGTAATATAGAATCCGCAGCATATACACCCACATGTTGTGCGGAAAGAACAGCATTTTTCAAAGCAGTAAGTGAAGGAGAACGACATTTTGAAGGGATAGCTGTAGTAGGAGGAAAAGCAGGAGAAGAAATCAGTGAACTATGTCCACCATGTGGAGTATGTAGGCAAGTTATGATGGATTTTTGTGACCCAAATGATTTTGAAATTATCTTAGCTAGTTCAATAGACCAAATAAAAACATTTAAATTAAAAGAACTTTTACCATTAGGTTTTGGACCAAATAATTTATCTGAGGAGAACTAATTTTTATGAGAATGTATGATATCATTATGAAGAAAAGAAATGGAGAATCTTTAAGTAAAGAAGAAATAAATTTCTTTGTAAATGGTTATGTAAAAGGGGAAATTCCAGATTATCAAGTATCAGCATTATTAATGGCAATTTATTTTAAAGGAATGACACCACGAGAAACAGCAGATTTAACAATAAGCATGTCACAATCAGGAGATGTAGTAGATTTATCTTTAATACCTGGAATTAAAGTAGATAAACACAGTACCGGAGGAGTCGGAGATAAAACCACATTAATTATTTCTCCGATAGTAGCTGCTTTAGGAGTAAAAGTAGCGAAGATGAGTGGTAGAGGTTTAGGACATACAGGGGGAACAATAGATAAACTAGAATCTATCCCTGGATTTAAAACAGCTTTAGATAGAGAAACTTTTTTCGAGATAGTAAAAAAAGTAGGAGTAAGTGTAATTGGTCAATCGGGTAATTTAGTGCCGGCAGATAAAAAATTATATGCACTAAGAGATGTTACTGCAACAGTTGAAAGTATACCGTTGATTGCGTCAAGTATAATGAGTAAAAAAATAGCTGCTGGTTCAGATTGTATATTATTAGACGTAAAAGCTGGAAGTGGAGCTTTTATGAAAACAGTAGATGATGCGATAATTTTAGCAAAAGCAATGGTTGAAATAGGTGAACATGTAGGAAGAAAAACTATAGCATTAATCACAGATATGGATAGACCATTAGGAAAAGCTATTGGGAACTCTTTAGAGGTAATTGAAGCTTGCGAAACTCTTAAGGGAAATGGACCTGATGATTTAACACGAATTTGTATAGAATTAGCTTCAAATATGTTGTATCTATCAAATTATGGACCTATGAATGAATGTAAATTGGCTGTTGAAGAAGTAATTAAAAGCGGTAAAGGGTTTGAAAAACTCAAAGAAATGGTTAGTTTACAGGGCGGAGATGTATCAGTAATTGATGATGCAAATAATTTTGAAAAAGCTAAAGTTAAATATGATGTAGTATCAAATAAATCAGGATATTTACATTCTATGAATACAGAACAATGTGGAATTGCATCTGTAATTTTAGGAGCAGGAAGAGAAACTAAAGAAAGTTCTATAGATTTTAGTGCGGGAATAATTTTAAATAAAAAAGTAGGAGATTATGTTGAAAAAGGAGAATCTATTGCAACACTATATTCAAGTGAATTAAATAAATGTTTAGATTCAGAAAAAGTATTACTTGATTGTATATGCATAGATGACAAAAAGCCAGAAGAATATCCATCAGTATTTGCAAGAGTTACAATTAATGGAGTAGAAAAATATTAATTGAAATTAGCGCAAAGCAAAAGAAGGGGGCGGTTGCGGCAAGCGGCGAATTCGCCGCTTGCCGCAACCTTTGAAAAAATACATATTAAAAATCAGTACTTTTTCAAAGGTTGCTAAAATCAAAATATTTTTATATTTTGATTTTGCAACCGCCCCTCATTTTTTATTTTATAAAAATTCAGGAAGGAGGAAAAAAGAGTGCAAAATAAAACGCTACTTGAGATAAAAGGAACAGTTGAGAGAATTGTATTCAGGAACGAACAGAACGGATATAGTGTAATAGAACTCAACGTATCAGATGAATTAATAACAGCGGTTGGAATTATGCCATGCATTAGTGTAGGAGAAGAATTAAAATTATTAGGAGACTTTAAAACACATTTATCATTTGGAGAACAATTTAGTGTAGAAGTATGTGAAAGATCAATGCCAACAACAACCGCAGCTATTTTAAAATATTTATCATCTGGGGCGATAAAAGGAATAGGGCCAGCTACAGCTACTAAATTAGTTGAAAAATTCAAAGAAGCCACTCTTGAAATCATAGAAAAGGAACCTGAACGATTGACGGAGATAAAAGGAATAACTGAAGAGAGAGCCAAGAAAATATCAGAAGAATACAGCAAAATATTTGGAATACGAGAACTAATGATTTATCTTGGTAAATATGGAATAAAGCCGGAAGAAGCCATAAAAGCGTATAAAATTTATGGGCAAAGTAGTATAGAAAGAATAGAAGAAAACCCATACTTATTGTGTGAAGAGCCTATTAATATATCATTTGAAGTGGCAGACAAAGTAGCTTATCATATGCAAAAACCACAAGAAAATATTTTTAGATTAAGAGCAGGATTAATTTATATACTTACGCACAATATGAATAATGGACATACATGTTTACCCAAAGATAAACTTTTAGAAGCGTCATCAAACTTTTTAGAGATAGAACTAGAACAAGTAGAAGAAACGTTAAGAAAACTTTTAGAAGAAGGTACATTACAAAAGGATATAATAAATGAAAGGGAATTTATATTTACAAATAAGATGCACCAAGTAGAAATATATTCAGCGGGAAGACTCCAAATGATGTTGAAGTTTCCGCCACAAAAAATATTAGGTGCAGATAAATCTATAGAATTAATAGAAAAAAAACAAGGAATAAAATATGCTAAATTACAAAAAGAAGCAATAAAAATGGCCTTAGAAAAAGGAATATTAATATTAACGGGAGGCCCAGGAACAGGAAAAACTACTACGCTTAATGCAATAATAGATATATTGGGAGAAAAAGGTGAAAAAGTATATTTAGCGGCACCTACAGGTAGAGCGGCACAAAGAATGTCTAGTGTTACCGGCAAGGAAGCTAAAACTATACATAGGTTACTTGAGGTACAATGGGATGATGAAGATAAACCAAGTTTTAAAAAGAACGAAAAAAATCTTTTAGAATGTGATGCAATAATATTAGACGAATTATCCATGATTGATGCATCATTGTTTGAAGGAGTACTAAGGGCATTACCGTTAGGCTGTAGATTAATAATGGTAGGAGACAGTGACCAATTGCCATCAGTAGGAGCAGGGAATGTATTATCAGATTTAATAAAATCAGAGATTATTCCGACGGTAGAATTAAAAGAAATATTTCGGCAATCACTTGAGAGCATGATAGTGACTAATGCTCATAAAATTGTTAATGGAGAATTACCTGATTTAACTGTGAAGGATAATGATTTTTTCTTTATTAATATAAATGATTCTCAAAAAATTAATGATACAATAAAGGATTTATGTAATAGAAGATTACCCAAAAGATATGGATATTCACCGTTATTTGATATACAAGTAATATCACCCGGGAAAAAGGGACCGCTTGGAACAATTAATTTAAATAAAACATTACAGGAAGCAATTAATTCTCCGGAAAAAAGTAAAAAAGAAATAAATATAAATGGAACTATATTTCGTGAAGGCGATAAAGTTATGCAGATACGAAATAATTATGATATTATATTTGCACGAGATGATGGTACAAGTGGAGAAGGAGTTTTTAACGGAGATATTGGAATACTTTTAAGTATAGATAAAATAGAATCCACATTAATAGTTCAATTTGAAGATAAATATGCAAAATATACGTTGGAGAACGCAAATGATTTAGATTTAGCATATGCCATCACTGTACATAAAAGTCAAGGTAGTGAATTTGAAGCAGTAGTAATGCCAATGTATTATGGTGCACCACAGTTATATTATAGAAATTTGTTGTATACGGCAGTAACAAGAGCTAAATCTATGATAGTAATGGTAGGAACACCATGGACTGTAGCTAGAATGGTAGAAAACAATAAAAAAACACGTAGGTATTCAGGACTTTGTAAATTTTTGACAGAAGGCAGTGAAAATAATGATTGATTTTAAAAAGATATTATCTATTTTCTTCCCAGCAAAATGTCCTTTTTGTAATGAAATAATTCCGTATAATCGAACTATTTGTATATCTTGTGAAGAAAAAATAAATTATAAAAATTTTATAGATACTATAGTAACACGTTCAGGGTATGAATTTGTTAGTATATCTCCATTTTCATATGAAGAGCCTATTAGAACAGCAATACATAAGTTTAAATTTAAAGGAGTAAAAAGTTATGCTTTACCTTTTGGTACATATATTACTAATGTATTAAAAGAAAATATTGACTTAAAAACAGTAGATTATATTGCTAGTGTACCTTTGCACAGAACCCGAGAAAAGGAAAGAGGTTTTAATCAATCAGGAGAATGTGCTAGGGAAATAAGTCGGTTAACAGGAATTAAATACAAAGAACTTTTGAGAAAAATTAAAAAGAATAAAATACAACATGAATTAAGTTTATCAGAACGAGCAGAAAATGTTATAGGAGTTTATGAACTGATAGACAAAGAATTGGTAAGAGGAAAGACAGTAATAATTTGTGATGACATACTTACAAGTGGAAACACATTAGCAGAGTGTGCAAATTTAATTTACGAAGCAGGCGCAGCAAGAGTAATAGGTGCAACTATAGCAAATGTACAAGGCAAATTAACAGGAACAGTTAGAAAACAGTAAAAAAACGGTTCACGTAGATATGTGAACCGTTTTTTACATAATAATATTTAATGGTGAAGGATTATAAGAAAGAAAGTTCAGTATCGGGATAATACCAAGCAAGAATTTGTGTATATGTTGCACCTTGAAGGGCCATATTTTGTGCACCGTATTGACTCATGCCAACGCCGTGACCATAACCTTTAACAGAAAAAACAATTTTATCTGAGTCAATATTAACATCAAAATTAGCCGAACGTAAGGAAAAAACATCACGAATTTCGCGTCCAGAAGTAGAAATAGAACCAATATTAGCATCTAGAACCATACCAGTACCAGTCCTTTTATTAATGTTTAAAAGATTGTTGTCTGGAAATGATATATCAGGCCATTTATTTTTTGAAATATTTTTGAAGTCTTCTATTGAAAATTCTTTTAAAGTTTGAAATCCAGGAGCCAAAGTATCTCCTGGACTGGGAACAGATTTTAAATAACTTAAGTTTCCACCAAAAACATCTACAATTGATTCGGTATTTCCTGAAGAAATTGAATGATATAAAGCTTCAATAAATTTACCATCTTTTTTTAAAGATTGTCCTAGAACCGGATTTATTGCTTGGCTTAATTTATCATAATAGAAATTAAAGTTTTTTCCCCAACGAGCTTGCATTTGTTCTTTAGACACAAAATATAGCCAATTAGCTGAATCAACAGAAAAGTCAGCACCGTTTAAATTAGGGTCAGCATGTTGAACATTTTTTTCTTTTAAGTTGTTAAAATAAGTGAAGGAAGCAACAGCTTGAGCCTTTAATGCTTCTAGTTCAAAAGTTAATGGCATTTCTGTTGCAACTGCACCGTATGTAAAATCTTTAATAGATAAGGAAATGATTTTACCAGAAGATTTATCAAAAACATGAAAGTATGGTTCATCTGTATTGTTAGTTATTTGTGGTTCGGCATTTACATTTGTTACTAGAGGATTATTTTTAAAAAAGTTTAAAGTTTCTGCTTTTTGTAAGCAAGTAAATAACGGAATAGAAAAAATAAATAATAAGAGACTTATTAAGAAAAAAATTTTTTGTTTCATGGAAATAAATCATCCTTTTTTATTTTATTTATTATAAAAACTCATGAAATATGCTAATTATTTATAAATAATATATTTACAAAATCTTTTTTAAGCAGTAAAATAAAATGTATAAAAAAACTTTGGAGGTAATAGAAAATGAAGTTAAAATTTACATGGATTCCTTTTATTTTATCATTTATTACAGTTCTTGGATTAAAAATATATCAGTTTGTTACGTTAGGGGATGCAACTGTTAGAACACAGTGGAGCAATATAGAAGCAATAACGTTTATTGTTGCATTAATCGCAGCGATTATTATAACAATTATGAGTTTAATTTCAAAGGATTCTCCAGAAGTTTTTGTATTAAATAAAGATATTTTTACAGGTACGATAGCAGTATTAACAGCATTAATGATAATATGGAGTTCTGTAAATGAATTAATTATTTATTTGTACTATAAAAGAGAGATTGTATACTTGTTTTTGTCGATTTTTGGAATACTAGCAGGATTAGTATTTATAATGTCAGGGGTTTGCTTTTTTAAAGGCAAAGATTTTTTTCAAAAGTATAAATTACTAACATTATTACCAACGGTTTGGGTTTTGATTAGAATCTTAAATTTATTTTTCGCATATAATTCAATACCGACAAATTTATCACATGTAACGACGTCACTTGCAGAGATTTTTTTAGTATTCTTTTTATTTTATCAAGCCAGATTATTTTCAGGCTTATTTACAAAAAATACATTTAAAAGTATTTTTTATTTTGGATTTGCAGCTATATTATTTGTAACGTTATATGCAACAAATAATTTACTTTCTATTATTGATACAGGACGCAAAATTTCAATAAATAATTTAGTTTACATTATTACGGATTTAATTATTGCGTTTTATGTTTTATGTTTTATTTCTGGTTTAAAATTAGGCAAAAACTTGGATGACGATGTACCGGAACTTTTATCTGAACCAGAAAAAATAGAAGAAAAAGAAGAAAATGTAATTGATAATATTAGTGAACTTAATCAAGACGAAAGTATGATGAAAGTAGATGCATTAATCGAAGAGATAAAAAATGAAAATAATAAATTAGATTAAATATGATATACTGGATAAGTATTTTTAAATCTTATTTGAAAGCAAAAATAATATTAAAAAAATTCACAATAGTTAGGGCTAAAACTTATAATAAGTAAGAATACAATTGTTTATATTAGAATAAATTCCGCATAAACGTAGTTTAATGTTACAACAAATAGGAGGTATTTTAAATGGCAATAAAGATTGGAATTAACGGATTTGGAAGAATAGGTCGTTTAGTGTTTAGAGCAGCAATGAACAGACCAGATATGTTTGATATTGTATCAATAAATGATCCTTTTATTGACCTTGAATATATGGTTTATATGGTAAAATACGATACAATTCATGGTAAATTTAACGGAGATATTAGTAGCGAAAATGGAAAAATAATTGTTAATGGAAAATCTGTTAATGTTTATGGTTTTAAAGATCCTGCGGAAATACCGTGGGGTAAAGATGGTGCTGAATATATAATTGAATCTACAGGTGTTTTTTGTACCACTCAAAAAGCTAGTGCACATTTAAATGCAGGTGCTAAAAAAGTTATTATTTCAGCTCCCGCTAAAGATACCGAGACCCCAACTTTTGTGTGTGGTGTAAATTTAGATAAATATAATAAGTCTATGAATATTGTATCAAATGCATCCTGCACCACTAACTGTTTGGCACCGTTGGCTAAAGTTATAAATGATAAATTTGGAATTATTGAAGGATTAATGACAACAGTACATGCAACTACTGCTACTCAAAAAACAGTTGATAGTCCGTCTAAAAAAGATTGGAGAGGTGGAAGAGCTGCTGCAGGAAATATTATTCCGTCGTCTACAGGTGCAGCAAAAGCATGTGCATTGGTTATCCCTGAATTAAAAGGTAAATTAACTGGAATGGCATTTAGAGTTCCGACACTTGATGTTTCTGTAGTAGATTTAACGTGTAGATTGAAAAAATCATGTACGTATGATGAAATTTGTAATGCCGTTAAGGAATCCTCACAGAATGAAATGAAAGGTATTTTAGGGTATACAGAAGATGCTGTTGTATCATCAGACTTTTATACAGATGATAGAACTTCTATATTTGACGCAAAAGCCGGTATTATGTTAAATGAGAATTTTGTTAAATTAGTTTCTTGGTATGATAATGAATGGGGATATAGTAATAAAATTTTAGATTTAATTACACATATGTATAAAATTGATAATAATTAAATATATAGGGATAGGGCCGAGTGAACAAAAGGGTTAGGTTTTGTTCGCTCGGCTCTATTAAAAAAGAGGCGCCCGGGAACATATAAAAAAATATAAGTAATCCCGGGCGCCTTATATATTTGTAATACATTATATATAAATCTTTACTTTTGTTTAGTATTCAATATGATTATTTTTAGGGTAAGGTTCTTTAATATCATTTAATCCTAAAATATAATCTGTACTAGTATTATAAAATAAAGCTAATTTTTTTAAAATAGATGTGTGAATATCATTTTTTCCAATCTCATATTGAGAATATCCAGTTTGAGACATATTTAGAAAAGTAGCAATTTCTTTTTGAGTAAGATCTCTATCTTCTCTTAAGTCACGAAGCCTGCAATACAAAATTTATCACATCAAGTTTAGTATATTTAACTTAATTTAAGTTATTAATTTTTACCGTATTTTAAGTTAAAATGTTGTTGAGGTGATTGATTATGTGTGATATAAAATGTGATAATATGTTTTGCATTTACTGGAACAATGGAAGGTGTATATTAGATAAGATTACACATAATGCAATAGGCGTTTGTACTGAAGTTATACATGTTAATATAGATGAGGATATTTTAATTGAAAAAAGATTAGAGATATTAAAGAGTTTTAATGACGATGAAAAAGGATAAAGTAAACAAAGCACCGCGCGGTATAGTGCGGTGCTTTGTTGTAATATAAAAAACGCATCGGCGCAGTTTCTTAAATCGCTAAACTGCACTCGATGCGTTTTTACTGATAGAAAAATAATTTAAATAATAAAAAATTTTAATTATACGTGATTTAGTTTTATTCGACAATGTGCAAGTGATATAGTTTATTTAGAAGAAAAGAGATTGACAAAAAGGAGCAAAATGAAATATGACAGAAGTTATAGAAAAAGTAAAAAATATATATAATAGATATCATAATGAAATAGAAAATAAAGCATATGAATATATGGGAGTACATAGAGAAAAAAAAGATGAGGAAATAGTAACGACATTTAGAGTATGGGCACAAAATGCTAAAAGTATATCTGTAGTAGGAGATTTTAATAATTGGGATAGACTAAGAAATAAAATGAGTCAAGTTAGTGATGATGGTATATGGGAATGTACTATTCCGATGGATATGCCAAAATTCACTTTATATAAATACAGCATAGAAACCAAAACAGGTAATGTAATTTTAAAATCAGATCCATATGCATATCATGCAGAAACTAGACCGGGAACGGCATCTAAAATATTTTATATTGATGAATACAAATGGAATGATAGCAAATGGATGAAAAGTAAATCAGTAAAAACAAGTTATGATTTGCCAATGAATATATATGAATTACATGCAGGTTCATGGAAAAGATATGCTGATGGTAATATGTTTTCATATGAAAAGTTATCAGAAGAACTAATACCATATGTAAAGGACATGGGCTATACACATATAGAATTAATGCCAATGTCCGAATATCCCTATGATGCCTCATGGGGTTATCAGGTGACAGGATATTTTGCACCAACATCAAGGTATGGAGCACCTGATGATTTTATGAGATTTATTGATAAATGTCACGAAAATGAAATAGGAGTAATAATTGATTGGGTACCGGCTCATTTTCCTAAAGATGAGTATGGGTTATCAAAGTTTGATGGTACCTGTTGTTACGAATATGAAGATTCAAGGAAAGGAGAACATAAGAAATGGGGAACATTAGTATTTGATTATGGAAAGAATGAAGTAGTAAATTTCTTAATTTCTAATGCAGTGTTTTGGTTAGATAAATATCATATAGATGGATTAAGAGTGGATGCAGTAGCATCTATGCTGTATCTTGACTATGATAGAGAACCATGGGAATGGGTACCAAATAAATATGGTGGTAAGGAAAATTTAGAAGCTATAGAGTTTTTAAAAAAATTAAATGAAAATATATTTAGTTTATATCCAGATGCGATAATTATAGCAGAAGAATCAACAGCATGGCCTATGGTATCACGACCAACTAGCGTGGGAGGGTTAGGTTTTAACTATAAGTGGAATATGGGTTGGATGAATGATATGTTAAGTTATATGTCAACAGATCCACTGTATAGGCCGAGCAAACACAAGAATATAACGTTTTCATTCTTTTATGCGTTTTCTGAAAATTTTATATTGCCGATATCGCATGATGAGGTAGTATATGGAAAATGTTCACTAATAAATAAAATGCCAGGTACATATGAACAAAAATTTTCAGGAGTACGAGCGTTTATATCTTATATGATGGCGCATCCAGGTAAAAAGTTAATTTTTATGGGAACAGAATTCGGACAATTTAATGAATGGAATTATAATAAAGAACTTGACTGGATGTTATTTGATTTTGAATCACACAGAAAACTTAACAATTTTTTTAAGGAAATAAACCATTTTTATTTAAAAAATAAACCTTTATGGGAAAATGATTTCTCATGGGAAGGATTTTCGTGGATATCAAATGATGATTATAAGCAGAGTGTAATTAGCTTTAGACGAATTGATAAAAAAAATAAAGAATTAATAGTAATATGCAATTTCCAACCAATAAAAAGAAAAAATTATTGCATAGGTGTTCCATATGAAGGAACATATTCGGAAGTTTTTAATTCAGATGATGAAAAATTTGGAGGGGCAGGATTAATTAATGACAAAGAAATTAAATCTCAAAAGATAGAAATGCATGGGCATAAACAATCAATTAGTATTGATTTAGCACCACTATCAGTTTGTTTTATAAAATGCGTGAAAAAAAAGTATAGAAAAATTAAATCAGTAAATAATTTAGAGGAGTGACATTGGTGTTTCCTAAACAAAATGTTGTAGCAATGATTTTGGCGGGAGGACAAGGCAGCAGGTTAGGAGTATTAACAAGTAAAATAGCTAAACCGGCAATAGCTTATGGAGGAAAATACAGAATTATAGATTTTCCATTATCAAACTGCGTTAATTCAGGAATAGAGGCAGTGGGAGTACTTACACAATATCAACCACTTATTTTAAATGAATACATAGGAAATGGTCAACCATGGGACCTTGATAATATGAACAGTGGAGTACAAGTTTTACCGCCATATCAGAGAAGTAGAGGTGCTGATTGGTATAAGGGAACAGCTAATGCAATTTATCAAAATATTAATTATATTTCAAGATATAATCCAGAGTATGTTGTAATTTTATCAGGAGACCATATTTATAAAATGGATTATTCAAAAATGATATCGTTCCATAAAGAAAAAAATGCATCTTGTACTATAGCAGCAATAGATGTGCCACTAAAAGAAGCTTCACGTTTTGGGATACTTAATGTTAAAGAAGATAATTCTATTTATGAATTTGAAGAAAAACCTAAAAAACCTAAAAGTACTAAAGCATCAATGGGTATATATGTATTTACTTGGGCCAAATTGGAAAAATATCTTAAAGAAGATGATACTAATCCAATGTCAAGTAATGATTTTGGAAAGAATGTGTTGCCGGATATGTTAAATGCAGGTGAAAAATTATTTGCATATGATTTCGAAGGGTATTGGAAGGACGTAGGTACTATAGAAAGTTTATGGGAATCAAATATGGACCTTTTAGACCCAAATGTAAAGCTTGATTTAAATGATGAGTCATGGAAAATATATTCAAGAAGCCCAATATTACCGCCTCATTATATAGCATCTACTGCAAGAGTACAAAATTCACTTATATCAGATGGGTGCAATGTCTATGGAAGAGTTGATTTTAGTGTATTGTTTGCTGGAGTACATATTGGAGAGAATGCTATTGTAAGGGACTCTATAATTATGCCGGGAGCTAGAATTGAATCTGGAGCAAATATAGAATATGCAATAATTTCAGAGAATGCGGTTATTGGTAAAAATTCAAAAATTGGGTCAAGACCGGAATCTACAGACAGTAATAAATGGGGTATAACGGTTATAGGAGATGATGTGGTAATAGGCGAAAATGTAACCATACCGGCAAAATCTATGATAAAAGAAAGTATACGAATTATGGAGGATAAAACAGAGAAAAAGACAGTAGAGGTGAGTTGTCTTTGAGATGCAATAATATCTTAGGAATAATATTTTCTAATATAGGGGAAGAACTTCTAAGGGAATTAACAGAAAAAAGAACATTGGCTTCAGTACCATTTGCAGGCAGGTATAGACTTATAGATTTTCCACTTTCTAATATGGTGAACTCAGGCATAAATAAAATAGCAGTAATTACAAAAAGAAATTATCAATCTTTAATGTGGCATTTGGGGTCAGGTAAGTCATGGGATTTATCTAAAAAACGAGATGGCCTTTTTATATTTCCACCGTTTGGAAATAGTAATGGAAACTTTAATAATAAAATAGAAATGCTATCTGCGATTAGTAATTTTATTAAAAGTTCAAAAGAAGAATATGTTTTATTATCGGATTGTGATGTAGTATGTAACATAGATTATAATGATGTTATGGCTGAACATATAAAGCATGATGCCGATATCACATTAATTTATAGTAAGGATATAAAATCAAAACAAACTCAAAATATTTTTAATATAGTTACTAATGAGAAAAAAGAAGTTACAAATATAGATATTATTTCAAATCTTGTAGAAGTTTGCAATAATTTTATAAATATGACATTAATAAAAAAAGATTTATTATTACATTTAATATCTGAAGGGATTAATTCAAATAAAAGTAACTTTAATATAGACATTTTAAAAGAAAATGTATCTAATTATAAAATGTACGGCTATGAATTTAAGGGATTTAGTAAAAGAATAAATTCAATGAGTACATATTTTGAAAGCAATATGAAGGTAATGGATGAAAAAGTAAGAAATGAATTATTTGATGGAAACCATCCTATTTATACAAAGGTAAGAGATGATATGCCAGCTAGATACGGGCTTAATTCAGTTGTTTTAAATTCTTTAATTGGAAATGGTTGTATCATTGAAGGTGAAGTAGAAAATAGTGTAATTTTTAAAGGAGTGAAAGTAGGAAAAGGAACAAAAGTTTCAAATTGTGTAATTATGCAAGACACAGTAATAGGTAACGATTGTAATTTAAATTATATTATAGCAGATAAGGATATAAAAATAAAAAATTCAAGGGTTTTAATGGGTTTCAAATCGTACCCTGTTTACATAAGTAAATCAAGTGTTGTTTAATCTTTACAAATTAAAATCGGAGGAAATTTTGTGAAAGTTTTATTTTGTACCAGTGAATCAATACCATTTGCAGCATCTGGGGGATTAGCTGATGTATCGTCAGCATTGCCAAAATCACTAAATGAATTAGATGTTGACTGCAGAGTGGTAATGCCACTTTATGAAGGAATTTCTAATGAGTTTAAAAATAAAATGAAATATATTACAAATTTTTTTGTACCGGTATCATGGCGACAACAATATTGTGGAGTATTTATGCTGGAACATGATGGTGTTATATATTACTTTTTAGATAATGAGTATTATTTTAAAAGAAATAATTTATATGGTTATGATGATGATGCAGAACGATTTACTTTTTTTTCAAGAGCAGTTTTAGAAATGATATCACATATAGATTATAAGCCGGATATTATACACAGTAATGATTGGCAAACTGCATTGATACCGGTGTATTATAGTTTAATTTATGTACATTATAATTGGTATTATGGAATTAAAAACATTTTTACAATACATAACATTCAATACCAAGGTAAATATGGGCTGGAGATAATTGATAATGTGGTAGGTATACCGGCAGAAAAAATATCAATTATGGAATTTGATAATTGTGCGAATTTTATGAAAGGTGCAATAGAAAGTGCTGATATAGTGACAACAGTTAGTCCAACATATGCAAAAGAAATTTTATCCCCATGGTTTTCATATGGACTGGATTCTATACTAAAAGATAGGAGCTTTAAAGTTTGTGGAATTTTAAATGGAATAGATGATAAAGAGTATAATCCACAGACAGACAATTTGATATATGAAAATTATTCTTTTTCTGATATTCAAGGAAAATTTAAAAATAAACAATTATTAAGAAATCGTCTTTTTTTAGAGCAAAAGGATGTCCCATTAATTGGTATGGTTACACGATTAGTAGAACAAAAAGGTATAGACTTAGTAGTCGATGCATTAGAAGCATTATTAAATGAAGAAGATGTTCAATTTGTAATTTTAGGGTCTGGACAATATGAATATGAAAAATTCTTTTTTTATATGCAAAATAAGTATAAAGGAAGAGTATGTGCTTGTTATGGGTTTGTTCCGGAATTGTCGCATAAAATATATGCAGCCTCTGATTTATTTTTAATGCCATCTAAAACTGAACCGTGTGGTTTATCTCAAATGATAGCATTAAGATATGGCTCAATACCTATTGTAAGAGAAACAGGTGGACTATTTGATTCGGTTAAGGATAGTGGAGACGAAATTGGAAATGGGTTTACATTTAAAAATTATCAAAAAGATGACATGGTATATGCGATAAAAAGAGCAGTTTGGGGATATAAAAATAAGGAAGGATTTAATATATTAAGAAAAAGAGCAATGAAATGTGACAATAGTTTTAAAAAATCGGCAAAAAAATATCTAGATATATATAATACAATAAATAATCACATAAAATAATTTTTTTAGCCAAAAGGATGATTTTTGTGCATTTTTCGAAAAAATATTTAAAAAAAGCAAATGATATGATAACATAAGCAATGCAAAAATTAATTTTAGGAGAAATGTCATGAAAAAAATTGTTTGTTTAATATTATCGTTATCAATTATATGTTCATCTATGAGTTTTCAGTGCTTTGCAGATGAACAAACAGAAGTAAAGAATATGCAATGCTGTGAAAGTACATGCTCAATAAGTAATATTATTAAAGATGTTAATTTAAAATTTAAAAAATGTATAGATATAGATAATTTAACTGCAAAGCAGAAAAAAAATGACCCATTGATTACTTCCGAATTTTTGACAGAATGTAAATTAGTAAAAGAAATAGCCAAAAAGGTGAATTTACCTGTTTATGAGGAATATGACGAAAAAAGAAGGCTGGAAATAGCAGATAAGATGCTTAAGGGATGTTTCTTAGTAACAGGAGCTGCGATTTTATCACTTATAATTCCAGAGATAAAAGACTCTGTGAAGACTTACATGAATAAAAAAGAAATTAATCGATGGAATTTCTTTGAACTTTGATTACTCATAAAAAGCAATTTTTTATATATTACAACAAACTTAGATAAAAAAGTAATAACTAGATTTTAAATTATACAGGAAAACAAACGATATTAAAAGGAATTTTAGGAGATGTGTCGTGAAAAAATTTATTTGTTTAATATTATCATTGTTAGTTATTTGTTCATCTGTGAGTTTCCAGTGCTTTGCAAATGAAAAAGCGGAAGTAAAAAATATTCAAGGTTGTGAAGCTTCATGTTCAGTTGGAAGTATACTTAAGGATATTAATTTAAACTTTAAGTTATGTAAAGATATAAATAATTTATCTGAAAAACAAAAGAAAAATAACCCATTAATTACTTCTGAAGTTTTTATAGAGTGTAAATTAATGGAGGAATTTGCCAAAACATTCAATTTACCTGTTTATAAGAAATATATAAAAGAAAAAAGAAAAAAAAAGTTAATAAATATACTTAAGGCAACACCTGTTGTGCTTATATGTTCTTATGGGATTTTTTTTGAGATAATAAAGCACATTGAAATAGAAAAAGAATTTGCGCTGATATAAAATATTCGTTGGTTCTATATTAAGTTATGTGGGAAAAATATAGATTTATGAAATGAGTGTTATAGTAAAAAAATTAATTATATAGGGTTATTAATTTATACTTTTTATGAGGGTATTATTTTTAATATTAATTAAAATCAAAAAGCAATTCATACATTTAATGCTAAGTTTTATAAATTAAATTATTAAATAAAATACAACTGGTTAAGTTAAAAGTATATAATTTTTATATAATACAATAAATTTGAATGTTTTTTAAGAAAAATAATACCTAAATTTTAAATGATGTGGTAAAATTAATAGTATTAAAAGTAGTTTTTAGGAGAAATGTCATGAAAAAAATTGTTTGTTTAATATTATCATTATCAATTATATGTTCGTCTATGAATTTAAACTGTTTTGCAAATGCAAAAGATTATGTAAATAATATGCAGAGTTATGAGTACTTAGATCCAGATGAAAAAACTTTGGAAGAATTTTATTCAGAATTAGAAAAGTATGAAGATACAAAAGATTTAGCTCAAGAAGAACCGGAAAACAGGCCTTTGAATAGTTATAATAATTATGGCAATAAAAACTTCAGTACAGCAAAATCCATTTTATTGGGAATGATGGTTGTTAGAAATGTGCTTGAAACATTGCCACAAATGTTATTTGATTTTGTGAAAAAGTATATACAGTTTATTGGATCAGTATCTGTGTCTGCTGTAATATTTTTTAAATTATTCGACAAAGGAATGATTGAAGATATTTTTTAAAGTATGCAAGTTACTAGTGTGAACAAATAGAAAGAAGTTGATATGTGAAAAGGCATATCGAACGGAAGATATGAACCACAATTATTCAAAAGAAAATTACATAATTTTATTCAATGTAACAATTTTAAATATTTTTCAAGAAAGGAATAAAAAAGCTTTATTAATATGATAAAATAAATGATATTAAAAATTATTTTAGGAGATATGTCATGAAAAAGATTATTTGTTTAATATTATCATTGTCAATTATATGTACATCTATGAGCTTCAGTTGTTTTGCTGATGAAAGCGTTGTAAAAGATATTCCTTCTTGTGAAAGTGTTGATAATGGTCAATTTTGCCTTCCAAATAAAACTTTAAAGAAAATCAATTCACAGTTAAAAGTTTGTAAAAATGATAAAAGTCTAACTCCTGAACAAGTAGAAAGCTGTATAGCAGAAGTTTATAAGAATTTAGATTTAAGCAAAGAAGAGAATTCAATTATACTATTAGGTTTTAAATTTATTAAGCTTTTACTTGATAAAGGTTTTAATTTGTCTTGTGATATATTAAAATATGGACTTAGTGCGGTGGTATTATGTTCATGGGTAGTTTTAGGATGTGCTGCAAAAGCTGCTGGATATTTATTAAGATGTACTGTTCGTGTTCCTTCAGCTGTAATTGATATTATGACTGGCCGTAAGTCCCATAAAATAGATAAATTAAAAAAAGAAATTAAGGATATGAAAAAACAAGAAAATTTTTCATATCTTAGATAATATAATTTTATTAAATATGTAATTTAATGTATTGTAATTTAGTTTTATTGTTAACATATTAGAGGTTTATAATTATAAATAGATGTAGACGTCACGGAGTTTTTTACTGTTGTGGCGTCTTTTTTTATATAATATAAGTATAAAGATAAGGGATAATTTGAAACGCTGAGGTAAAAAAATGACAAATATTATAAAATAAATGCTGCTTTTTTTGTTTAAAACGACGTTTTTTTGAGTTATTCCTTAAAAGAATAATAAAAGTTATTTTATATGATAAAATACATTTATTATTAAATTAAGGGAGATATGTTATGAAAAAGATTATTAGTTTAGTAATATCATTATCAATGATATTATCAAGTTTAGGTGTAAGTTGTTTTGCTGCAACTGGTGATGAAGATAAGAAGGCGCAAATAGTTAGCGAAGAAGATGAAAAAAAAGCAAGGCACGAACGAATATATAGATGGATTGCAGGAAATGCGGAGAGGATAAGTGCAGATGAAAAGCGTAAGAGTGAAGAGGAAGAGAGACAAAAGAAGATTGAACGTCAGAGGCAAAAGCAGAGTGTTGATGAGATGAATGAATATTCTTTAAAGACAATTAGGAAAGGGATAGTGGCTCGCAAATTAAAAGATATGGAAAAGGTGATTAAAGAAAAGAAACACGCACTTGAGGAGCAGCAACAAAGGCTTGAGGAGCTAAAACGTGAAAAAGCTCAAATGCTTCTTCAAAAGGAACAAATTGAGAATCAAAGTCAGGTCATCATGAAAAAGAAGAAAAAACTAGAAGCTTTAAAGTATAAGAAGGTACTTGAAGAAAAGAAACAAAAACTTGAAGTTCTAAAAGAAAAGAGAAATCAGATACTTGAGCAGAAAAAAAGCTTTGAGGAGGATAATAAGGTTATTGAGAATAAGCAAAGGTGTATGCAACAAGAACTTAGTAAGGCGCAAGTCATTGTGGAAAATAAGAAGAGTGAAATTAAGAAAAAACAATGTAAACTTAATGAAATTATTGATAATGAAAAGAATGCTATTAGGCAGAGAAAACAGGAGCTTCAGGTTGAGCTTCAAAGAATACGTCAAAGACTACAGATGAAGAGGGATTTTGCTATTAAGCATAGAGACCTTTATGAGCAACAAAAAGAAGCAGAAGATGCACTTAATTTAAAAAAATAATTGTAAAATGATTGAGATGAAAAAATTTAGCGATTCTTCGTCTCTGATAGAAAATTCAAAAAAGTGAATTAAAGTTACTATATTGTAATTGGATTTTGTTATTAACATATTAGCGGTTTTTACACATATAATATAAATAGATGTAGACGTCACAAAGGGTAAAAAAGTTGTGACGTCTTTTTTATTATAGGAGGAAAGAGATTTATGTGTGGAATTGCAGGTTGGATAGATTATAATAATGATATAAGTGAAAATACAACAATTTTAAACAATATGATAAATAGTATATCTAAAAGAGGTCCAGATGCTTCAGGTATGCATAAAGAACGTCATGCATGCTTATTGCATAGAAGGTTGATTGTTATCGACCCTGAAAACGGAAAACAACCAATGAGAATTGCCTATAATGATGAAGATTATACAATTATATACAATGGGGAATTATATAATACTGAGGAAATAAGAAATGAGCTTTTATCTTTTGGATATACATTTAAAGGGCATTCTGATACAGAAGTGTTATTAGTAGCGTTTATACATTGGAGAGAAAAATGTGTTGAGAAATTAAATGGTATTTTTTCTTTCGCGGTATGGGATACAAAAGCACAAACTTTATTTATAGCAAGAGATAGAATAGGAGTAAAACCATTGTTTTTTTATAATTATGATAATGGTTTAATATTTGCTTCGGAAATAAAAGCATTGTTGTGTAATCCAAAAGTTAAACCTCAAGTTGATGAAACGGGTTTAATGGAATTGTTTTTTATAGGACCTGGAAGAACCATGGGAGAAGGAATAATTAATGGAGTAAAAGAATTAAAACCAGGAGAGTATGCTTATTTTTCAAAACGAAAAGGATTAAATAGACAAAAGTATTGGCAATTAAAAGCTAAGGAGTTTAAGGATAGTTTAAGTACAGCCGTTGAAAAAACACGATTCCTTGTGACGGATGCGATAGAGCGACAACTTGTGTCGGATATGCCGTTGTGTTGTTTATTATCTGGAGGATTAGACTCAAGTATAATATCAAAAGTGGCTGCAGATTATTATTATAAAAATGATAAAGGAAAATTATCAACATATTCTGTGGATTATGTTGATAATAAAAAATACTTTAAAAAAAGTTTATTTCAACCTAACTCAGATATGGAATATATAAAAATAATGGTCGATAAAATACACTCTACTCACCATTATGTAGTAATAGATAATATAAAATTAGCTCATGCATTAGAAGATGCAACTTTAGCAAGAGATTTACCTGGAATGGCTGATATAGATTCATCAATGTTATTATTCTTTAAAGAAATAAAAAAGAATTTTACAGTTGCATTATCAGGTGAATGTTCAGACGAAATATTTGGTGGTTATCCGTGGTATCATAATAAGGAAATTTTAATGGATAATACATTTCCTTGGTCAAGGTCTTTGGACATTAGGAAAAAAATTCTTAAAAAAGGTTTTTTACCTGGTGCGGATGAATATGTCCATCAAAGATATATGGATACAGTCCGACAAACAGATAAGTTACCTCATGAAAGTAAAATGAATTCCAGAATGAGAGAAATGTTTATGTTAAATATAAATTGGTTTATGCAAACATTACTTGACCGCAAAGATAGAATGAGTATGTATAATGGGCTTGAGGTGAGAGTACCTTTTTGCGATTATAGAATAGTAGAGTATGCATATAATATGCCCTGGGAAATAAAAGCATATAGAGGACGTGAAAAGGGCGTTTTAAGGGAAGCAATGAAAGGAATTTTACCTGAAAAAATTGTTTTTAGAAAGAAGAGCCCTTATCCCAAAACTCATAATCCTGTATACATGAATGAAGTAAGTAAAGTAGTTAAAAGTATATTAGAAGACAAAAATTCACTATTAAGTAAAATATTAGATCATGATGGAGTTTGGGATATAATAGAACATCCTGATTCAATAACGTCTCCGTGGTATGGTCAATTAATGGGTGCGGCACAGATTATGGCTTATATTATTCAAATTGATTTTTGGTTAAAAAATTATCATATTGATATAATTTAGATTTTATAGACAATAAAAACTGAGGAAATTTTTTAAAAAGATTTCCTCAGTAAAAAAATACTTGATTTATATATTTTTTTATTGTATAATAATTATACAATATGCGGGTGTGGCGGAATTGGCAGACGCGCTAGATTTAGGTTCTAGTGGCAAAACCGTGCAGGTTCAAGTCCTGTCACCCGTACCAGGTAGCACCTGGAGGCAGTTCGCGTGTGAAGCTAAAAGTAAATTGTTTTCTTTTACGCTCGCATTTTCATCCTTCAGGTCCCTATTGGTTATCCGTACCAATCAAGAGTTCCGTTACGCATTTAGCGTTCGGGACTTATTTTTTTGTTTAACTCTATTTCTCGCGTCGCAGTTATAATGTTTTGTAGTTGCCTATATAAAGAGATCTGTTTTGTAGGCAAGTCGTGTTTAAGGTTAAGAGTAGATTTATTTTTTTAATATTCACGATTTGAGTCCTTAATCCTCGTTATAATTTCCGGGTATCTATTTTTGGTACAAAACTTTAGCCCAGCTTTGCTGGGCTTTCTTTATAACTACTATTAATGTTTTCTAATTCTAATGTGTAGCAGCAGCTAAAAAGTCCCAAACAGTGTGTAAAATAACAAGTGGAACAATAGATTTGCTTTTTGTTTTAATTATGATAAAGCACATTAATATTCCGAAAATGAAAGTAAATATTGTAACTAAAATGAAATACACTAGATTGAATTGATTATTAAAAAACATGAAAAAGTGGGCGAACCAATGACTTGCTGAGAAAAATGCACTCGAAAGTATTACAGCGTTTTTCTGCGAAGTTACCTCTTTAAAAGCGTTAAAACTCCACCCTCTGAAAACGAGTTCTTGGCAAAGTCCTAAATTAAAAGATAACAACATATCATATGGCATCATTTTTTGAGGGTTAAAACAAATTTTGCCTTTTGTAAAATAGGAATGAGCACTTATGTAAGCTACAAATACAAATAAAGTGATTAGAAACCATTTATAATTGAATTTAAGCGAAAACAGTTCTTTAAAGTTAGTTTTAATAGAATCTCTATAATGAATAAGAAAGAATATGGCAGGCAACATTCTTAAATATTCACGGCTGATTGTGAGCAAATGTTCTATTTGTGTACTCAAGTTTTCAGAAAATATAAAATAATCAAATGGATACCAAAATAGTGCCCAAGTTAGCATTATTATTCCCATTGAAAATATAACTTTTCCTAAACTTAATTTATTTGATTTTAAATTTTCCATGATTTTATCTCCGGTCTGTATGTAATTACTTCTGCTATTATCGAGCATTTTTATAAATAATCTTTTATATTAATTAATATATTTTTTGTTAATTTTATAAATTATTTCTGTTCTTTGGATGCAAATCGATTGTGTTATATTACTTCATTTGGATTCATTGGAACGAACAAAATGTCAAAAACAAATGTGCAAAATGTTATATGTTACTAAAATTGTTGGTGTAGTTCCCTTAAAAAACTTTACCAACTAAATCTGTTTCTTATGATTTATGATATAAAATATAGAGTTAATCACAACAATATTATACTTATTAGTATCATGATGTCAAGCAGATTTGGTTGTACTGTATGTGTTAGTTAAGCCTTTTAACAATTAATTTTGTAAACATTGCAGTTGGTTTAAATTTGCATTAATGCTGGATTTGTTTATGTCATTTTCTTATAATTACTTGTAACCAATTAAGAACCTTGATGCAGTCTTTATCATTCTGCCACAAAAATGTATTTTTTTCTATTATCTGTTTTTACCGAATTTATTTATATTTAGCGTTTGAGGTTTATTTTTTATTTAAATCTATTTCTCATATTTCAATTATCTGCACCGGTTTAGGATTCGGATATATAATTTGAATTTCTAAATGCATTCTATAAGATGATTTGTGAAAGCAATATTAAGATAGAATTTTTAATGTGAAATTATAGTTGACAGATTAAAATTGTAATTAAATAAGAGTATTGCTATTGATTAATTGGAAACTTATGTGTTATTATAAAGTAAATTTGAATTTGGTTAGTAATGAGTAGGGAGAAGATATCATGATTAAAAAAGTTTGTTTATTATTATGCCTTGTAATGATGTTTATGTTAGTGGGTTGTTCTAATGAAAGTAAAGTAGATTACTCAGGGCATTACAATTATTCAGATAATTCAAGTATAGCTGGTGAGAATAACTTTTCATCACAAAACAGTACGATTAATTACAGCGATGATGGTAAAACCCTTTTTGGAAAAATGGGCAGACTAAATGGCTCTATGGAATTAGCTCACGCCGATATACAAAGCAATTGTAGTGTAGAAATTTCTTTTTCTGGTAGAATAAGTGAGGGTAAAGCAAAATTAGTTTTAGTTAAACCAGACTTAAGTGTGGAAACTTTAAAGGAAATTGAAGCTGGTAAAGATAATTCTTATAAAGATAGTTTGTCTGTATCTTGTGATACTGGAGTCAATAAAATAAAATTTGTTGGTGAAAATTATAAAGGAAATTTTGAAGTTTCACAAATTGGTGAAAAGGTATTTGAATATACCGATCTTTTCAAGAAAAATTTTCCATTTAATTACTAAAAGTAAACTTATATTAAATTTATTATTGACATGTTATTAACTCTAAATTATAATACACCATTATATGGATATAAAGGCAGGTGCTAATATTGAAAGCAAAGACTTATATAGATGGCAATAACATTAAAAAATTGGATGCAGTTTTATTTGAAGAAATTAGTGGAGGATGTCGTTGCTTTAAAAAACCTCGTTATCAAGTTATAAAAGATTATGACTATGACTATGATTATGAAGATGACAGACCTGCAAATTTTGTAATTTCTTCAGTAAATAAATATTTTTTAACAAGTACAGTTGGCAGAAATGTTGATTTTGCCGAAGGTAGAAGAGGTAGAATGCATACAAGAGATGGCGATTTATTTTAATAAAAAATTTTTGACTTTATTATGTGCTGTCTATAGGCAAATCAAATACAAAATTAAGAAATTTATCTTTATTATAAAAAAACAGTTGAAAATCAGAAATATTTAAACACCTGGAAATAAGGTGAGAAATTTATATTAATACAGTAATCTAGTAAATAATAAATATTTGTGATATTATGGTTGCACTATTAATAACATTTAATATTAAATTTAAATGTATTCACTCTTTTAGAATTAAAAAAATGACCGATTATTTTAATCGGTCATTTTTTAATTAGTTAATACTAAATTATGAAATGTTACCCATTCATTAATTTTATTTTTTAATATTTTTTCGTTTTCGATACTAGTTGATTTAATAGAATTTATAGTAGCAATAGAATTTGGGATATCAAATGTTACACAAGCAGCGCCAACAATGTCTATGCCTTTATACAAACATAAATGAAATATATTTTTGTTGCTATAATCTATTTTATCTAAATGCATTAGTTTTTTATAAGAAGAAATTTCATTATAGTTATTGGCTATGACAAAACGATAATCATTAAAACCAGCCTCTTTGGCAATTTTATTTATAATTTCTCCTTTTTTTATTGTGTATTCTGAAAACAAACCTTCAATCATATTAAATCCATCAGGATTTTCTTTTATAAGGTCAAGCTTTACTTTTGCATACATATCACGCGCTTTTTTGTTTTTTCGCAGATAATTTTGAAAAATAAGGTTCCAAGCAATTTCTCCGTTATTTTCTTTAACAACATGAACATTTACATTATGAGGTTGTTTTTTTCCGAAAAATAGTCTAAGAGGCAAATTAAATTCGCCTTTTGATTCATATCCTATTTGTGTTAAACTTTTTTCTGCAGTTTTTAAATCTTTTACAACACACATTATATCTATTGTAGGTTTTGCGCACAATCCGGGAATACTGGTTGAGCCTACATGATAAATATTAATGCAGTTTTCTTTTAATGCATTATTTATTTCTTCTTTTAAAGATTCAAATAATATAGGCCAATTAGAATCATATGGGACTATTTCGATTTTCTTTTTCATAAGCAATTTTTTCTCCTTTATTTTTAGTTTACAAGTTTAAATTATATCATTATATGATATTGTAATTAATAAGTCAATGCGTTTACCATTAGTATATAAAAAGAACTATATTCTGATTAGTATAATTATAATACAAGCTTATAATATTTAAGGAGTAAGTGTGTTGTATAATTAAGATAAGTTATAAATTTGCAGTTAATGCAATTAATACACTAAAATTTATTGATTAATCAGAATATTTATGTTATAATTATACTAAAAATTGAAGCGCACAAAATTTTTTTATGATTTACAATAGCTTAGTAAAATGCGTAAAAAGGAGGGAGCAATTTTTCTATGACCTTTTTTAATAGTGTTAAAATAAAAATTAAAATGAGAAATATTTTTTCTGCAATCATTTACTTAATTATTGTTTGTGTTGTTATTTGGGAAGTTTTTTGTATTGGTTTTTCAAATGACCTTAATTGGAAATTTATGATAGGAGCAATAGGAGTGCCTGTTCCTGATTGGTTTGTATGTGGTATATGTATTGTTGTAGGAACAGTTTGTCTTTTTAAATGTTTGAAATTTATAAAATTAATTATCAGAAATAGTGAGTTTAATTCTTTAATGGTGTCTGTAAATAAAATAGGAAATGCAGACGATATTGGAGATTTATTATTGTCCTTACCTAAAAATCCTTACACAAAGGGTGGGGAATTGAAGTATAATAATCAGGTTTTATTTTATATAAAAGGAACGTACGTTAAAATTATTAATCCAGCTTTTATAAAGTCAATACATCCTGAATATAGCTATAACGATGGATATAATGTAAGTCTTTTATTTGAAAACGATTCTTTAAAAATTAAAACAAACAAGAAATCTATTATGCTACTTGCTGAAGATATTTCTAAACTATATGGAAAACCAATTGTTAATTAGTCGTATGCTATTTAAAAATATTACATAATTTGAATATTTACTTAAAAAAACACCGGATTATTCCGGCGTTTTTTTATTTACCTGTGTTTTGACTTTTCAAGTTTCGTATGACTATCCATACCAGTTAGGAACATCAAAGTGAAAATCATGGATATTTTTGTTGACATTTGCAAAAAAAGTGATATAATAAAGTAAATATTATAGAAGGAGTGAACAAAAATGAAAGATAATTTAATAACAAAAAATTATAGGATAGAAGGGGGTATAATAGGGCTTCTTTTTGGGGAAGCTTTGGGAGAATTGTCTTTTTATATGTTGGGAAATAGTATAGGTCTTAATATATTACTTTGTATGTTGATTGGAGCAGCTCTTGGATTTCTGATTGGATTTATAGTTGGCGGTTTGATAAAGAAAAACAATGATGCAAATGAAATAAAAAATTATATGATAGAGGGAATGCTAATTGGAATGATAACTGGACTTCTTTTTGGTGGTACAATTTTCGAAATAACCTTGAAAAACTCATTTGGACTCGATACGGGTGTTGCAATGTCAGTGGGTTCAGGTTGTGGAATGCTATTTGGAATGGGCATTGGTATGGGCATTGGTATGCTAATGAAAAAAGGTAACAAAAAGTAATTTTAGATTTTAATTTTATCATTTTCGGGTTGTATTAGTTTTATATATAGCTTATGTTTGTTGTTAGACAGCAACACCACCGGAATATTCCGGTGGTGTTTTTTTTATTCCATTTGTTTTCCGAGAAATACAGCGGCAGTTTGAGCTAATTTAGTTTCTGCATCACCGGGAAAGGTTTTATGATCGTTTTGAAGCATTATAACAGCTCCGGTTACATCACCAGCTACAATAATAGGAAAGATTACTGCAGCTGTTTTATCAATTCCTTCAATTGGAGAAATAAGATTACCTTTATTATCTTTAGATAAAACATAATTACTTCTTGATTCCATTATATCCTCTAAAGGTTGAGTAATTCTTCGTTCAAGATATTCTTTTTTAGATAACCCTGCAACAGCTACTACATGGTCTCTGTCACATATAACTGTAGGGAAATTTGAAGTATGAGCTAATACATCTGCATAAGTTGTAGCAAATTGTGAAAGTTCACCGATAGGTGAGTATTTTTTAAAAATAACTCCACCTTCAGTGTCAGTATAAATTTCTAAAGGATCACCTTCACGGATTCTAAGTGTTCTTCTTATTTCTTTGGGAATAACAACTCTGCCTAAGTCATCTATTCTTCTTACAATACCAGTAGCTTTCACTTTTTAATACCTCCAATATTCTATTCTTTTTAATTAAATATACCTGTAAATTTTTTGTATTAATATTATTTGTCAAGAAATTATTTATATACCCAAAAAGTTATAAGGATTAATATTGAAATTAACTCTTGTCACCAGGTTTAGAAAAGAGTGCTGCAATATATCCAAAAAATACTGCGGCAGCTATTCCAGCGGCACCTGCACTTATTCCACCTGTTAAAACACCCATTAAACCCTTTTCTTTTACAAATTCTAAAGTACCTTTTGCCATAGTATATCCAAAACCGGTAAGGGGAACAGTTGCTCCGGCACCAGCAAAATTAACCAATGGTTCATATAGGCCAATAGCAGTAAGCGCAACACCTAAAGTTACAAATAAAACTAAAATTCTAGCTGGAGTAAGTTTTGTCTTATCTATCAGTATTTGACCAATGACACATATAAGACCTCCTATAAAAAATGCTTTTATATATTCCATTAAATCACTCCTTTTCGTATTTATTATTACATTTACTGTTTATTTTATGTAGATTAATATGTATTTTATTAAAAATAAATAGTTTCATAATTTTTATAAAAAGTTCATGAATTTGTAAAAAAAAGATTTATAATAAAAATATAATACTCTATGATCTTTAAAAATTAGGAGGTTTAATATGGCTAAAATATTAATAGTTGATGATGATGTTAATATATGTGAACTTTTAAGATTATATATTGAAAAAGAAGGATTTGAGACAATTATTGCAAATGACGGAAAAACTGCACTTGAAAAATTTGAAAAAAATACACCAGATTTAATTTTATTGGACATAATGTTGCCGGAACTTGATGGGTGGCAAATATGCAGAACAATTAGAAAAACTTCAGATTGTCCGATTATAATGCTTACAGCAAAAGGAGAAGTATTTGATAAAGTTTTAGGTTTGGAGTTGGGTGCAGATGATTACATAACAAAACCCTTTGAAGCTAAAGAGGTTATAGCTCGAATAAATGCAGTTTTGAGAAGAAGTAATAAAACAAATACTGAAAAAGAACAAAAAGTTGAGTTTGATAAATTATCTATAAACCTTACAACTTATGAATTAATAGTTGATGGGAAACCTGTAGATACACCACCTAAAGAAATGGAACTTATTTACCATCTTGCAAGTAATCCAAATAGAGTATTTACAAGAAACCAGTTGCTTGATGAAGTGTGGGGATTTGATTATTATGGTGACTCAAGAACTGTAGATGTTCATGTAAAAAGATTACGTGAAAAATTAGAAGGTATTTCTGATAAGTGGGAGTTAAAAACAGTTTGGGGAGTAGGCTATAAGTTTGAGGTAAAAGAATAATGGTTAGAAGAAAAACTTTATTTAAAAAGTATTTGTCAGTTATTATGCTGATTGTATTTTTTAGTTTTTTAGCGTTAGGCTCGATGCTTTGGATATTTATATCAAATTATTGGGAAAATGAAAAAAGAGAACTTTTAACAAAAAATGCAATAGTTGTATCAGATTTAGTTTCACAAAATAGCGGAATAACTATGGAAAATAAAATTCATATTGATAATAACGCAATTATGCAAGGATTTGTTGATACTTTCTCAAATAATATAAATGCAGATATATTTATTACAGATTTGAATGGAGATATTATTATTTGCTCTAACAATGATAATTATAAACATTTAACTTATAAAGTACCTGAAAGTATAGTAAATAAAATAATTAGTGAAGGAAATTTTAATTCTATAAGTGATTTAGGTCAAATATATAAAGACAAATGTTTTACAGTAGGAGTACCGGTGTATAAGGGAACTAGTATAATTTCAATTGTATTTACTGCAGTAGATTATCAGTATCTAAATGCATTTAGATGGGACATTTTTAAAATGTTTTTATGGGCAATGCTAATTGTTATTATATTGTCGTTAATTGCAATTGGTTTTTTATCCTATACATTGATAAAGCCAATGAGGCAGATGGCAATGGCAGCACAATCTTTTGGAAATGGAGATTTTTCGCAACGTGTTCCTGTAAACTCGGAAGACGAAATGGGTCAATTATCAATAGCTTTTAATAATATGGCAGATTCTTTGTCAGCGTCAGAGGATACAAGAAGAAATTTTATAGCAAATGTATCTCATGAATTGAGAACTCCAATGACTACAATTTCAGGTTTTGTAGACGGAATATTGGATGGAACGATAACAAAAGATAAACAGGATTACTATTTAAGGATAGTTTCTAATGAAACAAAAAGATTATCACGTTTGGTAAGGACCATGCTTAATTTATCACGAATTGATAGTAATACTGTTCATCTTAATAAAACTTCTTTTGATTTATTAAGTTTAGTTATTAATATCTTGATTTCTTTTGAGGAGACCATAAATTTAAAACAATTAAATATAACAGGTCTTGATAAAACGGAAGGTGTCTTTGTTTTTGGAGACATGGATATGATATATCAAGCAGTTTATAATTTAATAGAAAATGCGATAAAATTCGTAAATGAAAAAGGTTATATTGATATTAGTGTAAAGAGTCAAAACGAGAAGGCTATTTTTAAAATAAAAAATAGTGGGCAAGGGATAAAACAAAGTGATATAAACCATGTATTTGATAGATTTTATAAGACGGATAGATCCAGAAGTAAAGATAAAAATGGAATGGGACTAGGCCTTTATATAGTTAAACAGATTATAAGATTACATAATGGAGAAATATATGTAAATAGCAAAGAAAATGTATGTACAGAATTTACTTTTTTTATTCCTGATAAGAAAAATAAAAAAATGTAGTTTATTTTTCTTATATTTTAATGATATAATAAAATTAATATTCACAGATGGGGGAATTTTTTATGAATGATAACTATAATAATGACTTGTTTGAAAATAATGAGAATAATATTCAAAAGAATTCGCAAGATAATTCAGATACCAATGAAAATTTAAGTTCTTGGTCTGAGGATAAATCAAAGAATATAGAACAACAACCAGAAAAAAATTATTTTTTAAATGAAAGTCCAGCTCATTATATAGAAGGTAAAGAAAAACAAAATAATAATTGGAATCAATATGAAAGTAATAAAATTGAGTATATGAACAACATGACTAGTAAGAAAAAAATGGATAAGGGTTTAAAAGCATTTTTAATAGTAATAACAGTTATACTTGGTGCGACTATAATAGTTTTTGGAGCTTCATCTTTTGCAGCATTTTTGACAAGTAGAGGGTTCATAAGTTCAAATAATACATCTAAGAATAGTTCAGCTACAATTAACATAATAGATCAGACAGAAACAGAAGGAACAAAAACTGCTGAGCAAATATATTCTGAAGTTGCTTCTACAATAGTTGGAGTTATAACATATAATCCGTCAGCGGGCTTAGTTTCATCATCTACAGGTCAAGGTTCAGGAATTATTATGACTTCAGACGGTTATATAGTTACGAATGCTCATGTTATTGGAAACAGTAATAAGTATAATGTTACTGTTGTTACTAGTGACAGTAAAGAGTATTCTGCAAAAATCGTAGGTTTTGATACAAGAACCGATTTAGCTGTTTTAAAAATTGATGCCACAGATCTTAAAGCAGCTCAGTTCGGAAACTCAGATCAATTAGCTGTAGGTGCTTGGGTTTTAGCTATAGGAAATCCAGGTGGCCTTGAATTTTCAAATTCACTTACACGTGGCTTAGTATCTGCACTTAATAGGTCTCTTGGAGCCTCTAATAGTTTAGTAAAATATATTCAAACCGATGCTGCTATTAATCCGGGAAATTCCGGTGGAGCACTTCTTAATATGTATGGTCAGGTAATTGGTGTAAATAGTTCTAAAGTCAGCGATTATGAAGGCATGGGATTTGCTATACCCATTAATACGGTAAAAACTGTAGTTGATGATATTATTAAAAATGGCTATGTCTCCGGTAGAGTAAAATTAGGTATTACAGTTAGACCATTATCGGCTTATGAAGCTCAAGTTAATAATGTTCCACAAGGAATAGTTGTAATGGAGATATCAGGAGATAGCGATGCTGCAGCTAAAGGCTTGAGAGCAGGAGATATAATTACAAAATTTGATGGAGTGGATACTACATCTAAATCTTCGTTATATAACGAATTATCAAAGCATAAACCAGGAGATACTGTTAAACTTACAGTGTATAGGTTGTCAGCAATACATTCAGCTGATTCTGCAACTTTAGAAATAAATGTTACTTTATTGGAAGATAAAGGGGAAGTTCAATAATATTTCCAATAAAGTTTAATTAAATGAAAAGGCCGCGACCCTTTGGGTCGCGGCCTTTTCATTTTTATTCAATCTTACATATATTATTCGATAAGATTGAATTATAGTTATTTATTAGATATAACATCTTTTTGAATTTTTTTACTACTGTTTAATATTTCTTTAAAAATAGGCAAAATATAGGTATATTTGTCTGGTATTTTCGCTTTTATATTATTTAAAATATCTTTTTCTCGTTTTTCATCTAAAATAGAAATATTATTATTAAATTTTATTTCAGCAATACTTTCAGAATAATGCATTCTTTTTAAAATAAGATTTAAAATATCATTGTCAATGCTGTCTATTTGGTTACGTATTTGAGATAAGGTCATAATATACTTTTCTCCTTTAAGAAGTTAAGCAGAGCAATAGCGGTAACAGACTCGACGACAGGTACAGCTCGGGGAACTATACATGGGTCATGTCGACCAGTTACAGATATAGTATCTGGTAAATTAGAACTTAAATTTACAGTGTTTTGAATTTTTGCAATAGAAGGAGTAGGTTTTACAGCACATCTAAATATAATAGGCATACCAGAAGAAATACCACCTAGTATACCACCGTGATTATTGGTTTTTGTGAAGACTTTTTCATCGATAATTGTAAACTCATCATTATTTTGATAACCTGTCATGGTTGTAGATTTAAATCCTGCACCGAATTCAATTCCTTTTATTGATGGAATGGAAAAAATTAATGAAGATATACAATTTTCTACCCCGTTAAATATGGGTGAACCTAGGCCAACAGGGACATTATTAACTGCACATTCAATAATTCCTCCAACACTATCACCACTATTTTTTACTTCAATAATTTTATTGATCATTTTTTCTTTTAAAGATTTATCTATTAATGGAAATTTTTCTTTGGTTAATCTTTTTAAGAGAGTATCATCAATTTCTTTAAATGGTTCATCATAGATATTAAAAATAGAATAGATATGAGAACAGATGATAATTCCCCGTTTTTCTAATATTTGACGACAAATAGAACCAACAAAAGTAAGAGGTGCGGTTAATCGACCAGAGAAGTGACCGCCGCCCCTTAAATCATTAAATCCATTATATTTTATAGAAGCGGTATAATCGGAATGACCTGGTCTTATTGTTTTATTTATTACTTTTTCATAACTTTTGAGTTTAGTATCTTTATTTTCTATTAAAGCGCAAATTGGAGCACCGGTAGTATATCCGTCTAATAAACCGGATATGATTTTGGGAATATCCGGTTCAGTTCTAGAAGATGATATATCATTATAGCCTGGAGCACGTCTATTCATTTGAAAATAAAGTTCATCAAAATCAATTTTTTCTCCGGCAGGAATATTATCAATTACAGCACCTATTATTTCTCCGTGGCTTTCTCCAAAAATGGATACGTTTATATTACCTTTAAATATCGATGACATCGACAATTCCTCCGAGTTTATTATAATCTTCAAAAAAAGAAGGATATGATTTACTAATATGTTCAGCTCCAGAAATACAGATGCGGCCAGTAGATTTAATTGCAGCAATAGAAAATGCCATAACTATGCGATGGTCATTAAATCCGTCTAATGTTGTTTTATTAAAGTTGGGTTTTCCCTCGATTAAAAGGCCATCATCGGTTTCAATAACATTTACACCAAGTTTGGAAAGACCATTATATATGGAACGAAGCCGATCACTTTCTTTGTACTTTAAGCGAGATGCACCAAAAATTCGCGTAGTACCGTTAGAACAAGCACCAAGTACAGATAAGATTGGTATGAGATCTGGAATTTGAGCAGAAAAGATATTTATACCGGATAATTTACCTGCAGATACAGTAATACAATTATCATCATACCGAATGTCAGCGCCCATTCGATAAAGAAGTTTAGTAATGGCTTTATCTCCTTGAGGTGAATTAGTATCAAGTCCATATATTTTTACAGGTCCCGATAAAGCACCTGCAGCCATAAAAAATGCAGCTTGAGACCAATCACCTTCTACATGATATTTTTTTGCATGATATTTTTGATTACCTGGGATTTTAAACCCGGAATCGGTTTTTATAATTTTTACTCCAAATTCAGCCATAGTTTTTATTGTCATATCAATATATCCAATGGATTCGACTGATGTAGTAAATATTATTTCGCTGTCGTTGTTTAAAATAGGTAAAGAAAATAACAGTCCGGTGATGAATTGAGAACTTACATTACCTGGAATGTAAAATTTTCCTGCAGATAATTTTCCTGATACTGTAAGTGGTAAGGTACCATTAGAAATGCATTCAACACCAAATTTAGGTAGAACATCTGTGTAAACATTAATAGGTCTATTATTTAAACTATTTAATCCTTCAAAGTGAGCATCTATTCCATGAGCACATACAACAGGTATTAAAAATCTAAGAGTAGAACCTGATTCATAACAGTTTAATGTGATATAATTTTTGCAAAAGGCAGACCGAGAATCAATGATTAATCGATTTGATACTATTTGAACAAATGCACCTAGTGATTTGGCAGCATTAATAGTAGCCATAATGTCATTCGAGATATCAATTGGGTAGATTTCACTTATATCTTGTGCCAATAAAGCACAAATTATAGCTCTGTGTGTATCGCTTTTCGATGGTGGAACGTCTAAAGATCCAGAAAGTATGTGTGGCGTAATTAAAGCAGTACTCATAATTATTATCCTCCAATATACTTTTTTAAATCATTTTTTGAGATTCTTTTTATGAAACTTTTACCAATGTCACTTATTAAAATTATATCTAAATAATCATTAGTAGCTTTTTTATCGGTTTGAGCTATTGCAATTAAATTATCAATGTTACAATCAACTTTATAAGGTAGATTGTATTTTTTTAAAGTAAAAATTAAGTCATTATATATTTGTTTTGAACAAACAGAAAGTTTTTCACAAGACTTTACGACATATGCCATACCTATAGCTACAGCTTGACCGTGCGAGTATTTTTTATAATTATATAAGGTTTCTATTGCATGCCCTAAGGTATGTCCAAAGTTTAAAAGTTTTCTGTTTCCTTGTTCAAATTCATCTTGTTCAATTATTTCTTTTTTTATATTTATGCATTCAATAATAAGGTCTTCCACTATATCATTGAATTCATAATTTTTAATTTTTTTAAATAGACCTTCACTTTTTATTAAGCCATATTTTATAGCTTCACTAATGCCATCAGAAATGTTAATGTCAGGTAGGGTACGTAAAGTGTTTGTATCAATAATAACTATCCTAGGTTGATAAAATGAACCTACAAGATTTTTTCCTTTTGCTAAATTTACAGCAGTTTTTCCGCCTATAGATGAATCTATTTGTGAAAGAAGAGTGGTTGGGATTTGTATAAAGTCAATTCCTCTCATATATGTGGAGGCTGCGAATCCTGCAATGTCCCCAACAACACCACCACCCAAAGCAATAATTAAGTCTGAACGTGTGAACTGGTTATCGATTAATTTTAAATATATTTCTTCAACAGTTTTAAGGTTTTTGGAATGTTCTCCGCTATCAAATACAAAGGAAAAAACATTAAATCCGGCTGTGATTAGGGATTTATATACAACGTCAAAATATAAATCATTAACATTGTTATCAGAGACAATAAGAACTTGTTTGGCCAATGAAAATTTTTTTATAAAATCACCGGAATATTGTATTAAATTTTTACCTATTAATATTTTATAAGGCTTATCTGTTTTTATATTTATTTCTTTCACAAGTTCCCCCATAAATTTATAAAAATGAATAATTATTCTTTTAAGTAATTAATATATCGACAAAATATTTTAAACTATATCAAATATTTATTTGTTTTTATTATATCATCATGATATAATAAAAACAAGTTTTTACAAATTTATAGAAATTTTTTAGTATTATTATTTTAAAAATCTTATTTTTAGTTTGTTCTCGGAGGGATTCATTTTGAAAATAGGTCTTGATATTGGATCAACTACAATAAAATGCATAGTTTTAGATGAAGATAATAATGTCATTTATAAATCTTATGAAAGACATTATTCTCAAATAAAGCAAAAAATTTCAGATAAGCTCTATTTTATACGCAGTAATGTATTAAAAAATGAACCGGCTAAATTGGCTATTTCGGGTTCTGCAGGTATGGGTATAGCAGATGCTTGCAAAGTGCAATTTGTTCAAGAAGTATATGCAACTAGAGTTGCTGCTAATACTTTTGTTCCGGGAACAGATGTTATTATAGAACTGGGTGGAGAAGATGCTAAAATACTTTTCTTTTCCGGAGATACTGAAGTTAGAATGAATGGCTCATGTGCAGGTGGAACGGGTGCGTTTATAGACCAAATGGCAACACTTTTAAATGTTTCTATAGAAGAAATTAATGAGCTTGCTAAAAAACATGAAAAAATTTATACTATAGCATCTAGATGTGGGGTATTTGCTAAAACAGATATTCAACCGCTTTTAAATCAAGGAGCTCAAAAAAGTGATATTGCTGCTAGTATTTTTAATGCTGTGGTTAATCAAACTGTAGCAGGGTTAGCACAAGGAAGAGAAATAAAAGGAAATGTTCTATATCTTGGTGGACCACTTACGTTTATGAGTGAACTTAGAAATAGTTTTGATTATACTTTAAAAACAAAAGGATATTGTCCTGAAAATTCATTGTATTATGTTGCTCTTGGAGCAGCAATATGTGCTGATGAAATTGCGGACTTTGATAACATTATAGCTAAAGTTGAAAATTACAAGTCTTTAGGTAACTTTGCTCATCATAAACCACTTTTTGAAAGTGAAAATGATTATAAGCAATTTTTAAAAAGACATAAAGAAAATAAAATAGAAAAAAAAGATATAAAAACTTATAATGGTAAAGCTTATATAGGAATTGATGCAGGCTCAACAACAGTAAAAGCAGTTGTGATGAGTGAAAATTGTGAGATGTTGGGAGCAGTTTATTTACCAAATAAGGGAAATCCGGTTCCGATTATAAAAGATTTCCTTTATGCACTGTATCATGAATATCCAAATTTAGAAATCTCATCAAGTGCAGTTACAGGCTATGGAGAAGATTTAATAAAAAATGCCTTTAATGTAGATTTTGGCGTAGTAGAAACAATAGCTCACTTAACAGCAGCACAAAAATTTATGCCTGATGTTGAGTTTATAATAGACATTGGTGGCCAGGATATAAAGTGTTTTAAGGTACATAACGGAACGATAGATAATATCTTTTTAAATGAAGCTTGTTCGTCTGGATGTGGTTCTTTTTTACAAACATTTGCAAATGCATTAGGCTATTCAATAGAAGAGTTTTCAAAACTTGGTCTTTTTGCTAAATGTCCAGTCGATTTAGGTTCAAGATGTACTGTGTTTATGAACTCATCAGTTAAACAAGCTCAGAAGGACGGAGCTACTATAGAAGATATTTCAGCAGGACTTTCCCTAAGTGTTGTAAAGAATGCCTTATATAAAGTAATAAGAGCGTCAGGACCTGAAGAACTAGGTAAAAAAATAGTTGTTCAAGGCGGTACTTTTTTAAATGACGCCGTACTAAGAGCTTTTGAAATGGAAATGGGTACAGAAGTTATTAGACCAGATATATCAGGTTTAATGGGTGCATATGGAGCTGCTTTATATGCCAAAAAACACGCAAAAGAAAAAAGTAAATTGATAAGTTTAGATGAACTAGAAAAGTTTTATCACCAAGTTAAGTCAATATCATGTAAGGGTTGCAGTAATAATTGTGGTTTAACAATAAATACCTTTTCAGATAATAGGCGTTGCATAAGTGGAAATAGGTGTGAAAAACCTATTACTAATAAATCGGCAGATAATAGTCTTAATATGTATGATTACAAATTAAAACTTTTAATGCAATATGAAAGTGTAACTTCAAATAATCGGGAAACAATAGGGATTCCTTTTGGATTAAATATGTATGAGTTATTACCATTTTGGTACACTTTTTTTACATCTCTTGGCTTTGGTGTAAAGGTGTCTCCTGTTTCTACAAGAGACTTATATACAAAAGGGCAGCATACGATTCCTTCAGATACAGTATGTTTTCCAGCTAAGTTAATGCATGGGCATATTGAATCTTTGATAGACGATGGAGCAAAATATATTTTTTATCCATGTATGTCGTATAATTTTGATGAAGGACTAGGAGATAACCATTATAATTGTCCGGTGGTGGCATATTATCCTGAAGTAATTGGTGCAAATGTTGATAGAATTAAAGACATAACGTTTATAAAAGATTATGTAGGTATACATAGACCAAAGGATTTTCCAAATAAAATGTATCAAATTTTAAATAAATATTTTGACGGGATTTCTTTAAAGAAAGTTATTACAGCTTCGAATGAAGCGTATGAAGAATATTATTCACATATGCAAAAGATTAAAAATAAAGGGGAAGAAATAATTAAGATTGCAGAAGCTGAAAATAGGGAAATTATTGTTTTATCTGGTAGGCCTTATCATGTTGACCCAGAGATTAATCATTCTATAGATAAAATTATTTCAAGCTTTGGTGCAGCAGTAATATCTGAAGATGTTATAAGTAACAAAATGAGAAAATTTAAAACGTCTGTGCTTAATCAATGGACATATCATTCGAGATTATACAGTGCAGCTAAATATATTTCAAACAAAAAAAATATGAATTTAGTTCAATTAGTTTCATTTGGATGTGGAGTAGATGCTATTACCACTGACGAAGTAAGAGATATTCTTGAAAAGGCGGGTAAAATATATACTCAAATAAAAATAGATGAGATTACAAATCAAGGAGCAGTTAAGATAAGACTTAGAAGTCTGTTTGCTGCTATACAGGACTAAGGGGTAGATATTATGGCAAAACTTAAATATAGTAAAGACGGAAGGCTTCTTTTTACTAAAGAAATGAAAAAAGAGTATAAGATTTTACTGCCAATGATGTTACCAATTCATTTTAAGCTTGTCCAAAACACGTTGGAGCATTATGGGTATGATACAGAACTTTTAAACAGCACTGGTCCTGAAATAGCTCAAGAAGGTTTAAAATATGTACATAATGATACTTGTTATCCGGCACTTTTAGTTATAGGTCAATTTATAAATGCTTTAAAAAGCGGAAAGTATAATCTTGATAAGACAGCACTTATGATAACTCAAACAGGTGGAGGTTGTAGGGCTTCAAATTATATTCATCTTTTAAGAAAAGCACTAAAAAAAGCAGGATTTGAAAAAGTTCCGGTTATATCACTTAATTTATCCGGTCTTGAAAGAAATAGTGGTTTTAAACTCAGCTTTAATATGTTGAGGCGTATGATAGGAGCTCTTGTTTATGGTGACATATTAATGTTACTAAATAATCAAATCAAACCATATGAAATAACTAAAGGTGAAAGTAACAATCTTGTTGAAAAATGGACGAATATTTTAACAGACCAATTAAACCGAGGCAAAGGTATAAGTATAAAACAATTTACAGAAAATATGAATGCGATATCTGATGAGTTTGCAAAAATAAAAACTAATCGTAGTCCAAAGGTAAAGGTTGGTATAGTAGGAGAAATATACGTAAAATACTCTAGCCTTGGAAATAATGAACTTGAAAAATTTTTAGCTTCACAAGATTGTGAAGTTTGTGTTCCGGGAATATTGGGATTTTTGTTTTTTAAGGTGGATAACAGGCTTGAAGATATAAAACTTTATGGAGGTAGCAAAATAAAAGCTACAGTCGTTAAAGCTTTGATGGATTATCTTGAAAAAATAGAAACTATTTTAATTAATGCGGTCAAAAGAAATAGTTGTTTTGTAGCACCGTCCACATATAAACATACAAAATCACTTGTAGACGGAATAATAGGTTATGGTAGCAAAATGGGAGAAGGTTGGTTTTTAACAGCTGAAATGTTAGAGCTTGCAGAGTCCGGATATGAAAATATAGTATGTACACAACCTTTTGGTTGTTTACCAAATCATATTTGTGGTAAAGGTATGATAAGAAAAATAAAAGAAAAACAACCCAATGCAAATATTGTAGCAATAGACTATGACCCGGGTTCACCTAAGGTTAATCAGGAAAATAGAATAAAATTAATGTTATCAATTGCAAAAGAAAACATTAATAATAAAAGTACAGATAATTGTAAACAATATAATAAAAAATCTGCAGAAATTTTAGAAAAATCCTTTGTTTCATAACAATAACAAGATTAATAAATGATATAAAAATAAAATGTGCTGCGTATGTAGCACATTTTACAATTTTATAAATAAAAAACATTTTTTTATTTATTATCTCAAATATTGTAAAGTATAATAATTTATAGTGATAAAAGGTCTTTTACGACTTCACTAGAAATGATAACTCCGGCAGCAGACGGAACAAAAGATACACTACCTGGAGTTTGGCGTTTATTTTGTGTTATAGTATGTGGGTCTATATCTTTGTTTTTATTTGGTGTGATGGGAACTTCTTTAGAGTAAACTACTTTTAATGATGGAACATTCCGCTTTTTTAGTTCGTGTCTCATAACACGGCATAATGGGCATACACTTGTTTTAAATATGTCTGAAACTTCAAATAAAGTTGGGTTTAATTTGTTTCCTGTTCCCATAGAGCTAATGATGGGTATTTTTTTATTGTTGCATTCTTGTGCTAGATCTAATTTAGATGTAACAGAATCAATAGCATCTATAACATAATCACAGTTGTCAATAATATTGTTGTGTTCTTTTAAGTAAAATATCTTATGAGTAAGAACATTAGCGGAGGGATTTATATCTAAGATTCGATTTTTAGCTACAGTGACTTTATCTTGACCAATTGTACTATGAAGTGCAAAGATTTGTCGATTTATATTTGTTATATCAATAATATCATTATCAATTAATATAAAGTTACCAATACCGACTCTAGCTAAAGTTTCTGTTACATAGGACCCGACGCCTCCGAGTCCAAAGATAGCTACTGTTTTACTTTTTAATTTGTTCACATTATCTGAACCTAAAATCATTTCTGTTCTTAAAAATTGATTCATTTGATTTAAAAACCTTTCGATAATTTATATTTTATTTATATTTTATCATATAACATATATATAATAAAAGTATTTAATAAAGAGGAGTATACATATGTATTATTTTGGTATAGATTTAGGTGGAACTAATATATCAGCAGGAATTGTAGATGAAAACTATAATGTTATATTAAAAAAAAGATGCAAAACACAAATTCCAAGGCCTGAAGCAGAAATTTGTGATGATATGGTAAAACTCATGAATGAAATTTTAGAGGAATCTGGAGTATCATCAGATGAAATTCCATTTGTAGGGATAGGAAGTCCTGGTGCTGTAAATAAAGAAAACGGAATTGTAGAGTTTGCAAATAATTTATTGTTCCAGAATTGGGAACTAAAAAAAATGATGGAAGAAAAATTAAATAAAGAAGTTTTTATAGAAAATGATGCGAATGTTGCAGCATTTGGTGAATATATAGCAGGAGCTGCAAAAGGCTCAAAATCAGCAGTAATTATCACTATTGGAACAGGAATTGGCAGTGGAATAATCTTGGATGGAAAAATATATAATGGAATAAATTATAATGGAGCGGAAATAGGTCATATGGTAATTTGTCCGGATGGTAGAGAATGTACTTGTGGTCGTTCAGGTTGTTTTGAACAATATGCTTCTGCAAGGGGATTAATTTTAACAACAAAACAAGCGCTAATTGGTACAGATAGAAATGATACAATTATTTGGGACATTATAGATAACGATATAGATAAAGTAAGTGCGAGAACGGCATTTATTGCAATGAAACAAGAAGATAAATTAGGTAAAAAGATAGTTGATGAATATTGCAAGTATTTGTCATTGGGGTTAGTTAATGTAATAAATATATTTCAGCCTGAAATTATTTGCATAGGTGGGGGAGTATGCAAAGAAGGAGATTGGTTATTAAATCCTATACGTAATTATATAGAAAAAGAAAGGTATAGTAAAAACGCAAAACGACAAACTAAAATCACTACAGCTGAATTGGGAAATGATGCAGGAATAATTGGAGCTGCATTTTTAAAAGATATGTAAAAAAATTATAATATTATTAAAAAAAGTCTTGATTTTATTTTTATGATGTGATACAATAAATCCTGTTGATGTGCTGGTGTGGTGGAATAGGCAGACACAAGGGACTTAAAATCCCTCGGTAGCGATACCGTGCCGGTTCAAGTCCGGCCACCAGCACCAATAGAAAGCCGCGAATATGTTCGCGGCTGATTTTTTTTATTTAGATTTATTTTTCGCGTTATCATTTTTAGGTTCCTTGTGATTGCTAGCGCTAAGTTGACCTTTGAGGGTAGGCTTAAATGAATTAGTATGCAATTTTTCATTTTTGCATTTGAGTTAATAAAGCTATTTTTAAAAGACATAGGTAACACACTTTAATTATTAAAGTGTGTTACAGTAACGTGGGCCGAGAGTTGAGACATCATATTCAACTCTCGGCCCACGTTTGTTTTATTTATGATTTCTTTTAGATGAACCAGAAAAATTACGTTTTTGTCTGGAATGATTTCGTCTACTTTTAGATGATTTAGATTCAAAAGGACTTTTTGCTTTATAAACCTTTGTGACAGTAGGAGTACCACAAATTTTGCAATCTTTCATTTGAGCGATAGTATCATCAAGTGCATATTCTGGTACAGAAACTATTGTTTTATCATCAAATATTTCAATTTTACCAATATCTTTTCCGGACAAAACAGTACTTTCAGTAATAGCCCCGACTATATGATTAGGAGCAACACGTTTAGCACGACCTATATTTATAACAATTTTTTTGTAAGAAACAGACTTGGATTTAGATGAATTTTTAATTGATTTTACTTCATCAATATTTAAGTCAAAAGCTCCAAAATGTAATTGTAATAAAGAGGCGATAATTTTTTCAGGAGCATATCCTTCACAGAGTAAAACATCTGCCATATGTAAATATTTATCATTTACATTGTTTGATATATTATTTTTTATTTCAGATAATTCCATTTCATAACGTTTAGATAAAATAATATCAATACTTGGCATTTCCTCGGCAGTAATTTCAGCTTTTACAAGACGAGCAAGACGTGACATGATTTCAGCTTGATGGCGACCACTGCAAATAGTGATAGCTTTTCCGGATTTACCTGCACGACCGGTACGACCAATTCTATGCACATAATATTCTGTATTTTGCGGAATATCGTAATTAATTACATAGTCTATATTATTTACGTCAATACCTCTAGCAGCAACGTCGGTAGCTACTAAGATATTAGTTTTGCCTGATTTAAAGGAGTTCATAACTTTAGTACGTTGAGATTGTTTCATATCACCATGAAGACCTTGTGCTGAGAAGTTATGTTTGGTTAAATATTCGGTGATATCATCAACCATTTTTTTAGTATTGCAAAAAATCATTGAAAGTTTAGGATTATAAAACTTTAATAAAAGATTTAAAGCGTCCATTTTACGACCCATAGGTACATTGTAATAGCACTGAGATATATTAGAAACTGTAACTTGTTTACGGTTAACTTCAACCATTTGAGGGTTTTTCTGGAATTTTTTCGTAAGAGATAATATTTCAGGAGGCATAGTAGCAGAAAATAGTATAGTTTGGCGGTCTTGGGGAGTAGATAATAAAATAGTTTCAATATCTTCACGAAAACCCATGCTTAACATTTCATCAGCTTCATCCAGGACTATCATTTTAAGATTATCAAGTTTTAAAGTGCGACGTCTCATATGGTCCATAACACGTCCCGGAGTTCCTACTACGATATTAGCAGATTTAAGTTTAGATATTTGACGTTCAATAGGAGCACCACCATAGATATCAGCAGTTTTTATACCTGATATATATTTAGCAAGTTTATTAATTTCCTCACAAGCTTGAACAGCCAATTCACGTGTGGGACAGAGAATTAAAACTTGAACACTTTTTTTTATTGAAGTATCTATACTTTCAATACAAGGAATACCAAATGCCACAGTTTTTCCGGTACCAGTTTGAGATTTACCTATGACATCTAGGCCTTCTTTTATTAAAGGAATGGCTTTGTATTGTATTTCAGTAGCATTTTCAAAGCCCATATCTTCTATAGCTTTTATTATCTCGTCAGAGAGATTAAGATTTTTAAACATTAAATTTTCCATTTTGTTCCTCTTTCTAGAAATTTATTTAAATTTGCCGTAATATACGAAAATTCAAAGAATGCATAAAAAAAAGAGGATATCAATCCTCCTAAAGCTTAAAGTGAAATAACGATCGACAAACATATTTTTATATTATACAATATGTACAATGAAAAGTCAATTAAAATATAAAAAACAAATGAATATTTTTTAAAAGTAAAAATTAAATCTCTTGAAAAAAAAAGAATTTTAAGTTATAATAATGATTTGTATTATATTTATGAATAAAAGGTTTTATTTGAAAAAATAATAATTATTTAAAAGAAAAAAGGGGCGATGAAGTGAAGCTGAGATTTACAAAGATGCATGGTTGCGGGAATGATTACATTTACTTTAATTGCTTCGAGCAGACCATAAGTGACCCTGAGTCTTTAAGTGTAAAACTTTCTGACAGGCATTACGGGATTGGTGGAGATGGCATTATTCTTATTTGTCCATCAGATGTTGCAGATGCAAAAATGCGAATGTTTAACAATGATGGAAGCGAAGGTAAAATGTGTGGAAATGGAATTCGCTGTGTAGCTAAATATTTATATGATAATGGTATTACAAAAAAAAGTGAAATTACTATTGAAACATTAAGTGGAATTAAAAAAATTAAGGTTGTTTCTAAAAATGATGAAGCAAAACTTTTAACAGTGAATATGGGTAAGGCTAACTTCTTATCACGTGAAATTCCTGTTAATTTAAATATGGAAAAAGTTATTAACAAAGAAACCGTTGTTGGTGGAAAAAAATATAACATTACTTGTGTATCAATGGGAAATCCTCATTGTGTTGTTTTTTGTGATAATATCGATTCTATTGACCTTGAAAAAATTGGTCCTGATTTTGAAAATAATGAATTATTTCCTGAAAAGGTTAATACGGAATTTGTTGAGGTTATAGATAAAAAAACAGTTAAAATGAGAGTATGGGAACGCGGTAGCGGAGAAACATTTGCTTGTGGCACAGGAGCTTCGGCAGTGGCAGCTGCTGCGGTTGTTAATAAAATTTGCCCTAAAGATGAAGAAATTACCGTTTATTTAAAAGGCGGAGTATTAAATATAAAATATACAGATGAAGCTGTCTATATGACTGGCAGTGCAGAAAAAGTTTTTGAAGGAGTAGTTGAAATATGACAAAATATATTTTCGTTACCGGTGGCGTTGTATCGGGATTAGGTAAAGGAATTACAGCAGCTTCCTTAGGAAGATTATTAAAATCAAAAGGATTAAAAATAGCAGCACAAAAATTGGACCCATATATAAATGTTGACCCGGGCACAATGAGTCCTTATCAGCACGGAGAAGTTTTTGTAACTGAAGATGGTGCAGAAACAGACCTTGATTTAGGACATTATGAGAGATTTATTGATGAGGAATTAAATAAATTTTCAAATCTTACAACAGGCAAAGTATATTGGAATGTTTTAACTAAAGAAAGAAATGGTGAATATTTGGGTGAAACTGTACAGGTTATACCACATATCACTAATGAAATAAAAAACTTTATTTATTCTGTAGGCGAAAAGTCTAAAGCTGATGTAGTGCTAACGGAAATAGGAGGAACAACTGGGGACATAGAAAGTCAACCATTTTTAGAAGCTATTCGTCAAGTTTCTCTTGAAGTTGGCAGAGAAAATTGTTTATTTATTCATGTAACTCTTGTACCATACATAAAAAGTTCAGGTGAACATAAATCTAAACCAACTCAACATTCTGTTAAAGAACTTCGTTCATTAGGAATTAATCCTGATATTATTGTAACAAGATGTGATGAACCGATAAGTGCAAGCATAAGACAAAAAATTTCTCTATTCTGTAATGTAAAACCAGATTGCGTTATTGAAAATATGACTGTTCCATCCTTATATCAAGCGCCATTAATGCTTGAAGAAAGTAATTTTTCGGCTATTGTATGTAGGGAATTAGGGCTTGATTGTACACCGGGTGACATGTCTGAATGGTTATCAATGGTTGACAGAATAAATGCAAGAGATAAAAAAGTTAAAATTGCTTTGGTAGGTAAATATGTTGCATTGCATGATGCATACTTATCTGTAGCAGAAGCTCTAAGTCATGGTGGATTCGAAAATGGCGCGGAAGTAGAAATTAAATGGATAGATGCAGAATTAGTTACCGAATTTAGTGCTAAAGATTTATTGAGTGATTGTGACGGCATATTGGTTCCGGGAGGATTTGGAGATAGAGGTATTGATGGAAAAATCAGTGCGATAAAATATGCTAGGGAAAATAATGTACCGTTCCTTGGAATTTGTTTGGGAATGCAAACTGCAGCTATGGAATTTGCAAGAAATGTATTGGGATTAAAGGATGCAAATTCAAGCGAATTTAAACCTGATGGAGATTGTTCTATAATAGACTTAATGAAAGATCAACAAGGTAATTTACCTAAGGGCGGAACTATGCGTTTAGGAGCATATCCATGTAAAATAAAACCAAATACCATAATGCAAAGAGCTTATGGAAAAGATGAAATAAATGAACGTCACAGACATAGATATGAATTTAATAATGAATATAGAGAAATTTTTGAAGAGAATGGAATAGTATTTTCCGGTACATCACCAAATGGGTTGCTCGTAGAAGCAATAGAAATACCTTCTAATGATTTCTTTATAGGTGTACAATATCATCCGGAATTTAAAAGTAGACCAAACCATGCACATCCTTTATTTAGAGAGTTTATAAAAGCTTCTTTAAAGAATAAATAATTATTATATTTTGAAGGGACGGTTATTTCTTTATGAAAATAAATTCTAATTATCTTAATTTAAAAGAAAATTATCTTTTTGCTAATGTAGCTAATAAAGTATCTTCTTTTTCAAAAGCAAATCCAAATGCAGATATAATAAAATTAGGCATAGGGGATGTAACTTTACCACTATGTTCTGCGGTCATAGATGAAATGCAAAAAGCAGTTTTAGAAATGTCATATAAAGAAACATTTAAGGGTTATGGACCATATCAAGGATATGATTTTTTAAGAGAATCTGTAGAAAAATATTATACTGACAGAAATATAGATATTAATATGAATGAAATATTTATAAGTGATGGCTCAAAAAGTGATATTTCTAACATATTGGATATTTTTTCAAAAGATAATACTGTGTTAATTCCTGACCCGGTTTATCCTGTATATGTGGATACCAACATAATGGATGGCCGTAAAATTAAATATATTAACGCTAATAAAGATAATGATTTTTTACCGTTACCAGATGAAAACATAAAGGCTGATATAATTTATTTATGTTCACCTAATAACCCTACTGGAGCCGTATATACTCATGAACAGTTAAAAAAATGGGTTGATTATGCTATTGATAATGGCTCTGTAATTTTATTTGATGCTGCTTATGAAGCTTTTATTTCAGATGAATCTTTGCCAAGAAGTATTTTTGAAATTGATGGCGCTAAAAAATGTGCTATAGAGTTATGTTCTTTTTCAAAAATAGCTGGGTTTACTGGTGTTAGGTGCGGTTATACTATCGTTCCTATGGATTTAGTATCCAATGGAGTTTCCTTGAATGAATTGTGGTTCAGAAGACAAACTACTAAGTTTAATGGGGTCTCTTATATAGTTCAAAAAGGAGCTTCTGCAGTTTTCACACAAGAAGGAATGAATCAAATACTTAATAATATAAATTATTATAAGGAAAATGCAAGAATTATTGCACAAGCTATAAAGAATAAAGGTTGGTATTTTACCGGAGGCGAAAATTCTCCATATATTTGGTTTAAATGTCCTAATAATATGTCATCTTGGGATTTCTTTGATTATCTATTAGAAAATGCTAACATTGTAGGAACTCCTGGAGCTGGATTTGGGGAAAATGGTGAAGGATTCTTTAGAATGACAGCTTTTGGTGATAGGGAAAGTACCTTAAAAGCAGTTGAACGGTTAAGTAAACTTTAAACTTTATAAATAATAATTCTTAAAGTTTGTATAAAGAGGAGGCGCCGCACTATATCGCGCGGCGCCTCCTTGTTGTATAAAAAATGCTTTATATAATAAATTTATATGTAAAAAGTATTGAAAAAATTTTTTTCTATGTTATATTTAATATTATGTGGGAGTATAGTTAATTTAGGAATGTACGAGTTATTTTTATTATAATAAAAATAATTATTAAATTTTGAGTTGTGCCATATAAAATTTTTATTAAGTTTTTAGGGGGATTTAATGTGAATAAATATTTTAAAAAAATTATACCCGTTGTTTTAGTAGTATGCCTTATGGTACCTGTTTTATCTGGATGTGGCAATAAAGACAATTCCGATCAAACAAATAATAATTATGATTTATATATTTTTAGTTCTAAAGGTGAAATAACAACTCAATTTGAGGAATTATGTAAGTTATATGAACAAGAAAAAGGTATAAAAATAAAATTACAGCAAATAGGTTCAGGAACTGACCACAAGGATACACTAAGGATACAAATGAACTCATCAAATAAACCTGGAATATATTCTCTTCAAGGATTAAGAGAATTATACGAATATGAGATGAGTGGCTCGGTTATGGATTTTAATAATGCTACTTCTGAAGAATTTAAAAAGTTAGCAGATGAAATTCCTCAAGAATTAAGGTTAACGTCTGATGGAAAAAATAACTTGGGAATACCATATAATATTGAAGGTTATGGATATATTGTAGATAAACAGATGATATCTGATTTAATAGGAAGCAGTAATGTAGATAACTTTATTAAAGATATGAAATTAGCTTCTTATGAAGAATTTGGCAATTTTGTAACCATTGTTAGTGGTTATATAAAAACAGATAAAACTGATTCTTTTGTATTAAATGGTCAAACTTATAACATTAACAATCAAAAAACAGGGTTATGCAGTAATTTAAAGGATGTTTTTTCTGTTGCAGGTGCTGAACCCTGGACTTTTGGGGACCAAATGATGAATGTTGGTTTGGGTGCTGCATTTAATTCTGCTGAAGACTTTATGAATGCCAGTGATGCACAAATAGATAAAATGAAGGGTGCATTAACTAAATATATGCGTGCACTGGATTTAAAAACGTCACATGCCGCTGGAGATACAGATTCTTTGAAAAGAGGACCTCAGTTTATAAATACTACGTCCAGTGATTATAATAAAGCAATTCAAAGATTTGTAGAAGGTAAAGCATTACTTATTAAGCAAGGAAATTGGGTTATACCAAACATTGAAAAATTAAATTCTGAAATGTTAAATAGATTAGTATTTTTGCCAGTAAAAATGCCTATGTCGAATGAAGATATTAATTGTAAAGATATGACAATAAGTAAATTTAACAGTTCAATACCTGTATATGTGCCTAATTACTTTGTAATTAATCCTAAAGTTAGCGAAAAAGAACAACAGTTAGCACAAGACTTTTTGGTGTGGCTTAATACATCAGAAGAAGCTCAAAATTTCGTTATAAATAAATTTGGATTTATACCTTATAACGCTAAAAACGATTTGGTGTTAAGCAATTCACTTAATAATTCTATATTAGAATACAAAAAAGAAGGAAAAACATTGCCGGCTGTATATCATGGAGCTCCTGAGGCTTGGTCGAAGGAAACAGTAGGCATGAAAATCATGGAAAGCTATTTAACAAAGGAAAATTGGTCTGAATCCGATTATAATGATGTTGCAAATTTTGCAATAGAAACTTATAAGAATATGAAACTTAGATAATTTATAGAGGTTACAAAATGAATAAATATTATAAAAAATGGTTTTTTCCATTAACATTGCCTGCAATATTGTTATTTATATTTGTTATTTTTATTCCCTTTGTAGTTGGAGTGTTTTATTCTTTTACAGGTTGGAAAGGTACTTTTTTTCGAAAAGGAACGGTTTCAACAGATAATCCATTTAAAGCAATAGTTGGATTTCAAAATTATATAGATGCGGTAAATAACGATAAGTTTAAAGTTGCTTTTTCTAATACAATTAAATTTACTATTATAGCGGTAATTGTGATAAATGTAACGGCACTAATTTTAGCTTTAATGTTAACAAGCATTAAAAAGTTTTCAGGATTTTTTAGAACAGTATTTTTTATGCCAAACTTATTGGGTGGATTAGCATTAGGTTTTATATGGCAATTTATTTTTGAAGTTATATTTTCCAAAATCTTTTTTGGTCCGGATGGTCTTTTACCCATAGATATGTTAACTAATATGACACAGGGTGGCTTTAAATCTATAATTGCATTGGTAATATTGGTAGCATGGCAAATGGTCGGTTACATGATGATTATATACGTTTCAGGCCTTAATAATATTCCGGATGATTTATATGAAGCTGCACAAATAGATGGTGCCGGAGGTTTTACTAGGTTTAGAGTGATTACATTACCGATGTTAATGCCAGCATTTACAGTGGTATTTTTCTTGACACTTGCAAATTGTTTTAAATTACTGGATCAAAATGTTGCACTTACAAATGGTGCTTTTGGAACAAGATTATTGGCATTACAAATTTTAAGAACACCTGCAGATATGTCGCCTCCAAACTATGGTCAGGCACAAGCACAGGCAGTAATTTTCTTTATTTTAGTTGCACTGGTAACTTTAATACAAGTATGTGTAACTAAGAAAAAAGAGGTGGAAATGTAATGAAAAACAGACTAATATATCATAAAAATAAAGAGATGATTTTAAGTGTTGTAAGATACGTTTTATTAATTGTTTTAGCAATTTATACATTATCACCGATTTTATTTCTTTTTATAAATTCTTTTAAAAGTCAATCTGAAATAGGTTCAGATCCATTATCAATGCCTAAAGTATGGGATTTTAAATATATTTTAAATGCTTTTAAGCAAATTAACTTTGTTCAATCAATTTTAGTTACTTTTTTAATAACTATTGTTTCTGTTGCATTAATTGTTTTAGTTTCAGCATTTGCAGCTTGGATGATGGTAAGAAATAAGTCTAAATGGTCGTCAGCTTTATTATTAATTTTTGTGTCTGCAATGTTAATACCATTTCAGTCTGTTATGTATCCGCTTATAGATATGGCTGATAAATTAAATATGAAAAATATATTTGGCTTAATTATCATGTATGGTGGATTTGGACTTAGTTTATCTGTATTTTTGTATCATGGGTTTATTAAAAGTATCCCTAAATCCATAGAAGAAGCTGCTTTAATTGATGGTGCAAATATATTTCAAATTTTTTTCCATGTAGTATTTCCATTACTTAAATCTACTACAGTCACTGTTGTTATTTTAAACGCTATGTGGATTTGGAATGATTATTTATTACCATTTCAAGTATTAGGCAATTCAGATTTAAAGACGTTAACGTTAGAACTTTATTATGCAAAAATGAAAACTTCTCAATTTGGAAATCCATGGGAACTGATTTTCCCAGCAGTATTAATTTCTATTGTACCTATTATTATAGTGTTTTTATGTTTACAAAAACACATAGTTAAAGGAATTTCTGATGGAGCGATAAAGTCATAATGTAAAAAAAATGGGGGCGCGCGAGGTTTGGTAACAAATAAACCTCGCGCGCCCCCATTTTTTGCATTGTTTTTAAATTTAAAAACAATGATATATTTTAATATTTAATGCGTTTAGGGGAGGCATTAAATATAGAAATTAGAGTTACTCCGGTATCAGCGAGTATAGCTGACCACATAGGAGCCATTCCAAAACTGGCTAATAATAAAACAATGACTTTAATGAAAAGAGCAAAGCTGATATTAAATTTTACAATACTCATTATTTTTCTAGATAGTTTTATTGAAGTAGGTAATTTATCTATATTATTATTTAAAAATACGACATCACCTGTTTCAATGGCGGCAGTGCTACCTTGACCCATAGCGATTCCACAATCAGCAGCTGCTAATGTGGGAGTATCATTTATTCCATCTCCGATAAAAACACTTTTTCTTGAATGTTTTTTTATTTCATTAAATATAGTAAGTTTATTTTCAGGTAACAATTTAGAATAATATTTATCAATATGACACTTTTCAGCAACTTTTTTTACTTCATTTTCAGAATCACCGCTTAATATAACTAAATTTTTAATACCTAAATTTTTAAGTTCAAAAATGGTACTTTGAGTACAATCCCTTAATGTATCACTAAATTCAATTGCACCTATTATTTTTCCGTCTACGGAAATATATAAAGGAAAATCCATAAAGTTATCCATATTATAATTATTATTTAAGAATAATTTTCGATTACCACATAAAATTTCTTTATCATCAATATAAGCGCTTACACCAAATCCAGCTAGTTCTGTTAACTGTGTAGCTGTATAAGGATTTGAAATAGATGTTGTAGCATTTTTTATAGCGGTAGCTAAAGGATGATTTGAATATTGTTCAACTGCAGATGCAATTTGTAAAATACTATTTTCATTGAAATTAGAGTCAAATATATGTATTTTATCAATAGATAAAATACCTGTAGTTAAAGTTGCAGTTTTATCAAAAACAATAGTATCGGCGATACTTAAAGCCTCGATATATTTGCTGCCTTTAAATAAGACTCCAAATTTAGAAGAAACACCAACACCAGAATAAAAAGCAAGTGGAACAGATATAACTATAGCACATGGGCAAGATGCAACTAAAAAAACAAGTGCTCGTCTAAACCATAAATCGAAGTTACCTGATAAGAAAAGTGGGGGAATAATACATAAAAGTGCTGCAAGAACAATTACAATAGGTGTATATATTTTTGCAAATCTAGAAATAATGTTTTCTGTATTAGTTTTTTTCATTGCGGATTCTTCAATCATTTTCATTATTTTATTAGCAGCAGATTCATTAGCGGTATTAATTACTTTTAAAGTAATAGTTCCAGAATTATTTATCATTCCAGATAAAATTTTATCTCCTTTTGAGACATCAATTGGAATGCTTTCACCGGTGATAGCGCTAGGGTTAACTGAAGAGACACCTTCTATAACGATTCCATCCGCAGGGATTTTATCAAAAGGATGAATTTTTATTATATCTCCTATTTTTAATTCACTTGAAGAGACTTTAGTTTCACCATCTTCAGTTAATAAAAATGCAGTATCTGGAACAATTTCAGCTAAACTTTTTATTCTTTTTCTTGAACGTGTTACTGCAAGCTTTTCAAGAATATTACCAATCTTAAATAATAAAATTACAAAAAAGCCTTCAGCAAAATCACTAATAACAAAAGCTGCGATAACAGCAATTGTCATGAGACTTTTTTCATCAAAGTTTAGTTTGAAAATTGATAAGATACCTTTTTTGAAAATATCATACCCACAAAGAATTACAGCAATTAAAGATAAAATTAAATAAATGTATGAATTAATACTACTAAAAAGTAAACTAACTAGAAAAATTACACCAGATAAAATTATAATTTTAATGTCTTTGGAAATGACATTTTTTTTATCAGATTCATCGTTTTTTAAAGGTACAATTTTTACGCCATCCTCTATATAGTCTATTTTGTTTTGAATTTTATCAAGTAGATATGAATCAGGTTCTTTGTCTACGTCCAAGTAAATTAAATTATTTACAAAATCAACATTTGCATTGTTTATTTCCTTCATTTGAGAGATGGCTTTTGATATTTCTTGTGCACATACAGCACAATCAATGTTTAAAATTTGATATTTAACAATCAAGATTACATTCTCCCTTCCATTATATGTTCAAGGCCTAATTGAAAAATAGAGCGGATATGATTATCATCAAGGCTATAAAATGATTCTTTTCCACTTTTTCTAACTTTAACAAGAGATGCAGCACGCAGGACTCTGAGCTGATGAGAAATTGCTGATTGCCCCATATTGAGATATTTAGCTATGTCACATACACACATTTCATCGTTTAGTAAAATTTTAATTATTTTTATCCTTGTATAATCTCCAAATACCTTGAAAAATTCAGATAATGAGTAAAGATTATCAACATTTTTATCCAATAAAATCACCTCGCTACATATGATTATATGTTCATACGTTTACGATTATTATACCACTTAAAATAAATTTTTCAAGTGGTATAATATAATTTTATTTAAAATTGAATTTTTGTGTTAATATAATAAAATTTTTATTTAGCTTTTTCTAATATTGCTTCTGCACAACGCATACCATCAACTGCAGCTGAAATGATTCCTCCAGAATAACCAGCACCTTCAGAGCAAGGATATAATCCTTTAGTATTTATAGATTCAAATTGTTCGTTGCGCAAAATTCTAACAGGAGATGAACTACGGGTTTCTACTCCGGTTAAAATGGAATCAGATTGAGCAAACCCATGTAGTTTTTTATCCATGAGCAGTATTCCATTACGTAAGGATTCTGTAACAAAGTCAGGCAAACATTCACAAAGATTACATAATGTATATCCTGGCTTATAACTGGGTATAACTTGACCAATAGAAGTTGACTTTTTATTATTTAAAAAGTCACCAACTAGTTGAACCGGAGCAAAATAATTACTTCCGCCAATGGTAAATGCACGTTGCTCTAGATTACGTTGAAATTCAATACCTGCAAGAGGATGAGATGAAGGAAAATCATCTGGATTTACGCCAACTAAAAGAGCACTGTTAGCATTTTGTTTGTCTCGGGCGAATTCACTCATGCCATTAGTAACTAGATGCCCAGGTTCAGAAGCAGCAGCAACTACGGTACCTCCCGGACACATACAAAAAGTATATACACCACGATTGTTTTCAAGATGTACAGCAAGTTTATAGTCTGCGGCGCCAAGATTTTTATGGTTTGCAAATGCTCCATATTGGGATTGATTTATAAGCTTTTGATTGTGTTCTATTCTAACTCCAACAGAAAAAGCCTTTTGAGCCATTTCAACACCGTTGTCAAATAACATTTTAAATGTGTCTCGTGCGCTATGCCCTATACATAATAAAACATTATCTGTGGAGATTTCATAAGTTTTATTATTGTTATTAACAACAGCCCCAATAATTTCATTATCTTTTGTTATTATATCAATTAATTGAGTTTCAAATAAAATTTCTCCACCTAAATTAATAATTTTTTCTCGTATATTTTTAACGACTTTTTTTAAATTATCTGTTCCAATATGAGGTTTAGATAAATATAAAATCTCAGTAGGAGCACCGTTTTTTACAAGTTCATTTAGAACAAAAGGAACTCGTTTATCTTTAATACCAGTGGTTAATTTTCCGTCAGAAAAGGTTCCAGCTCCTCCTTCGCCAAATTGAACGTTGGAAGAAGGATTTAGTATACCATTTTTCCAAAAATTATTTATATCATTAGTGCGGTCTTCAACTTTTTTACCACGTTCAATTATTATAGGTTTTTGTCCAGATAAAGCTAAAATTAAAGCTGCAAACATTCCGGAAGGTCCGAAGCCCACTATTAATGGCCTTTTGGAAAGATTGTTGTGTAAAGGTATTTTATATTCGGTGGGAGAAATTATAGATACGTTTTTATTTTTACATTTGTTTATAATTTTTTGTTCATTACAATTTAATGATACATCTAATGTACAGTTAAATTTTATTTCAGATTTACGTCGAGCGTCGATAGATTTTTTATGTAAAGATATATTTGTTATTTGAGATTCAGGTACTTTTAAAAATTTTGATACGAATGTATCCATGTTTTGAAAATCAAAATTCAATGGTAAAGAAAGGTTTGAAATTCTTATCATTTTTTTACTCCTTTTGTTTTTATAAATAAATTAGAGGCAGATTTTCCAGCAATAAAACCAGATACCCATGCCCAATGTAGATTATAACCTCCGCAATCACCATTTACATCAAGTATTTCACCACAAGCATAAAGTCCAGAAACTTTTTTTGATTCTAAGGTTAATGGATTAAATTCTTTTAAAATTGCTCCACCTGAAGTAACTTGTGAGTTTTTAAAAGGGAACAGTTCAATCGGTACGAAAGTGAAATTTTTAATTGTTTGAGATATGTTTTTTAATTGTTTATCGGATAACTCATGATATTTTTTTGATAAATCATAAATTTTTGATTTATTTAAAATAACTTGTCCAAGTTTCTTATTTAATAAACCAATTAATAAGTTATTGATAGTATTACCCGGGGAATTTTTTATTATATTTCGAAGTAAATTAATTATATCTGATGTAGAAAATTCTGGCATAAAATCGATGGATATAAAAACTTTTTTTACAGGAGTTTTATTGATGGTATGAAATTTTAAAAATTCACCAATAAGATAAGAAATTTGAAAAATACATATACCGGAAAGGCCAGAGTCGGTAAATTGAATTTCACCGTATTCTGTATGAATAAGGTTTTCATCAGCGATAACATTAATTTTACTTTGACTCCTGATACCTTTTAGATTTTTTTCGTATCCGGAGTTTGTTTTTATTGGGACTAAAGCAGGTAATAATGGAGAAATTGTATGTGAAAATGATTTTAAATGTTTATATGCGTCGGTACATAAAGTGGAGGTTGGAGCTGATTTACCGCCACAAGAAATAATTAATTTATTGGATGATACTATTAAATCAGATGATTCAATATAAAATTTGTTTTTTTCTTTTTTTATCGATATAGTATCAAAATTACATATAATATTTACATTTAATTTTGAAAGTTCATTTATTAAAACATCTAAGACGCTGGATGCTTGATTACTATAAGGATAAACTCTGCCGGTGGAATCCATGCGTGTTAAAAGGCCAAAGTTATTAAATAAATTTATAATAAATTCACTTGGATATTTATTTAAAATATCTTCAATAAATGAGCGGGATGATAAGTTATAATTTTTAGGAGAAATTTTTGTGTTTGTTAAGTTGCATTTACCATTTCCGGTCATGAGTATTTTTTTCCCAATTTGATTGTTTTTTTCAAGTATTGTTATATTGTATGGTTTATTTGAGTCTTTTAAGTTATATGCAGCAGATATTGCAGCTATAATACCAGAAGCACCTCCACCTAAAATGGTAATGTCAGAATTAATCATTTTTTTCATTTAGATGGTCCTTTCTTGAGTATTTGTTTATACTGCAGCGGGCACACCCTTGTCCGTGTGCCCGCTGCAGTATAGATAGTGAGGGGCGGTCTGACCAACGCGATATAGTGTGGTCAGGTCGCCCCATGGTATGTAAGTGAATTTAAATAAACAAAGACGGGATGACGTAGGAAATGATGGACATAATTATTCCGGCAGTTAGTACACCTAATACTATTGGAGGCATAGCTTCTTTTAATTTCATACGCATGCCGGAAGCGACTAAAGAACCGGTCCAGCCACCGGTACCTGGCAGAGGAACGGCTACAAATACAAAAAGTCCCCATACGCGATGTTTTTCTACAGAAGCACTTTTAGCCACAGCTTTTTTTTCAAAATGTTCAACCATTTTTTTTAATTTGGTTTTTTTCAAAAAATCAAAAATTTTATCTATAAATAATAGTATAAAAGGTAAAGGAAGCAAATTACCTATGACACATATAGGAAATGCGTATAACCAGTTAACTCCAAGAAGACTAGCGGCAATTAAACCGCCTCTTAATTCTAAAATAGGCATTAAAGATACAATAAAAATTATTACTTCAGCAGGAACAATATTAGTTAAATTATGTGTTATTGATGTAACGATTGATTCAGCCAAGTTAGGTACCTCCTAAAAACTTAATTAATAAATATAATTATATATTAAATTATAAAGATTATCAATAAAATAATAAGATTCAAATAATTAAAGTTTATATTATTGGTTGCTTTTATTTTTTAAAATATGTATAATTATAAAGATTGAACGTAGAGAATTAAGGAGGATAAAATAATGGCATTAGATAGAAAAAAAGCTTTGGAAACAGCATTAGGTCAAATAGAAAAACAATTTGGAAAAGGTGCAGTTATGCGTCTTGGTCAAAGTGAAGCTATGCATGTAGATTCAGTATCTACAGGTTCGTTATCTTTAGATTTAGCTTTAGGAATAGGCGGATTACCAAAGGGTCGTATTATAGAGATATATGGTCCAGAATCATCGGGTAAAACAACTTTATCTTTACATTGTATTGCTCAAGGTCAAAAAAATGGGGGCAATGTTGCTTTTATAGATGTTGAACATGCACTAGATCCAGTATATGCAGCTGCATTAGGTGTAGATGTTGATTCATTACTTGTATCACAGCCAGATACAGGTGAGCAAGCATTAGAAATAACTGAGTCTTTAGTTCGTTCAGGTGCAATTGATGTTATTGTTGTTGACTCAGTTGCAGCTTTAGTTCCTAAAGCGGAAATAGAAGGCGAAATGGGTGACTCTCATGTTGGTCTTCAGGCTAGATTAATGTCACAAGCACTTAGAAAATTAGCTGGAGCAATTTCAAAATCAAATTGTGTAGCAATATTTATAAATCAACTTCGTGAAAAAGTTGGTATTGTGTATGGCAATCCGGAGGTTACACCAGGAGGTCGTGCTTTAAAATTCTATTCTTCAGTTAGAATTGAAGTAAGAAAAGCTGAGACTTTAAAAAATGGTACTGAAATTATTGGCGCTAGAACTAGAGCAAAAGTAGTTAAAAATAAAATTGCTCCACCTTTTAGAGAAGCTGAATTTGATATAATGTATGGAACAGGCATTTCTCGAGAAGGAGAATTGTTGGATTTGGCTGTAAAATTGGATATTGTTAAAAAAAGTGGATCATGGTTCTCATATAATAATGAAAAATTAGCTCAAGGTAGAGATAAAGTTAAAGATTTATTTATTAACAATAAAGAGTTGGCTTCTGAAATAGAAGAAAAAGTTATTGCAAATGTTAATAAATTGTATGGTAAGGCAGGTCAAAAAGCAGCAGGGAGAGCCCTTGCTACAGAAGTAGAAGTGCCTGTAGCAGAAAACGATGATTCGCAATCAAATGTAAAGGCAAACATTGATATTACGGTGGATGATTAGTAGTGTACATAACAGATATTAAAAAAAACCGAAAAATGTATACTTCTATATACATTGATGGGGATTTTTTTGCGAAAATTGATTCGGAGATTTTTTTAAAAAGTGGTTTGAAGATTGGTTCTGAAGTTGATGAAAATTTTTTGAAAAATTTAATGTATGAATCAGACTATAAAAAAGCAAAAGATAAGTCGTTATATTTATTATCGTTTAGAGACTATTCTAAAAAAGAACTTGTTGATAAATTAAAAAAAGATTTTAGTAATGAGGCTGTTGATAATGCGGTTCAACGTATATTTGAGTTGGGGCTTGTAAATGATGAATCATTTGCCAAAAAATACGCCAAAGAATTGTTGTTTAATAAGCACTTTTCTAAAAGAAAAACAGAATTTGAGTTAATTCAAAAAGGTATTGATAAAGATTTAATTTGCTCTATTTTAGATGAAATAGATTTTGACCCTATTGAACAGATTAAATTCTTAGTGGACAAAAAGTATAAATTAGCGTATACAGATGAAAAAGTAAAAAAACGTGCATTTGCTTTTTTACAGAGGTACGGGTATTCATGGGATGATATTAAACAAGTATTTGATTTTTATCGCTAAGTGTTTGCTTTTTTAGGACCGTGCATTTGAATACTTTATAAGTATTCAAATGCACGGCGGCAGTTTTTTTGCCGCCGTGCCGAGGACACATTATTAATGTGTCCTCGGCACGGTCCTTTGCTGTATGGAGAGCTTTTTGTGGGCAAAAAAGGAGATTATTATGAACTATAAAGTTGGCCTAGTGAGTCTAGGATGTGAAAAAAATCGAGTAGATGCAGAAATAATGTTATCTAAACTAAAAGATGCAGGATATACATTGGTATCTGAAATAGAAAATTGTGATATTGCTATTATAAATACTTGTGGATTTATTGAAGCATCTAAAAAAGAAAGTATAGATGAAATTTTTAATTTGATACGTTTAAAACAATCTAATAAAATTAAAGCTATTATTGTAACAGGATGCCTTAGTGAACGATATAAACAGGAAATTCGTAAGGAAATTCCGGAGATAGATGCAGTAGTTGGGATAGGTTCAAATAAGGATATTGTTTCTATAGTGAAAAATGTAACGGATGGCAAAAATATAGATAAGTTTGGTGAAAAAAATGATATGCCGTTAAGTGGAAACAGAGTTAGAACAACACCAAATCATTATGCTTATTTAAAAATAGCTGACGGTTGCGATAACTGCTGTACATATTGTGCGATACCATTAATAAGAGGGCATTTTAGAAGTCGAACCATGGAAGATATTTTAAGTGAAGCAAATCAACTTGCTAATGAAGGCGTTAAGGAATTATTAGTTATAGCTCAGGATACAACCAGGTATGGGGAAGATTTATATGGCAAGTTAATGTTACCGGAATTACTTAAACAATTGTGTAAAATAGATAAAATAGAATGGATTAGAATTTTATATTGTTATCCGGATAGAATTACAGATGAATTGATTGATGTTATAGCAAGTGAAGAAAAAATATTAAATTATATTGATTTACCATTGCAGCATTGTAATGAAAAAATCTTAAAAGCTATGAATCGTACCGGAAATAAAGAAAGTCTTACAGGTTTATTATCTAAGATAAGATCAAAAATACCTGATGTGATTTTAAGAACTACTTTCATTGTTGGATTTCCGGGAGAAACAGACGATGAGTTTAATGAATTGTGTGAATTTTCAAAAGAAATTTCTTTTGATAGAATGGGATGTTTTTGTTATTCACCAGAAGAAGGAACTCGTGCAGCTGATTTTGAAAATCAAATAGATGAAGATACTAAAAGACATCGTCAGCAAATTATTATGGATGAGCAAATGTCTATTATGGAACAAAAATCAAAACAGATGGTAGGTAAAAAAATAAAAGTACTGGTTGAAGGATACTATGATAAAGCAAATTGTTACTTTGGACGTAGTTATGCCGATTCTCCAGATGTGGATGGAAAAGTTTATTTTGAAGTAGATAATGAAAATATACCACAACCTGGTGATTTTATTGAAGTTTTAATCGATGATTGTATAGAATGTGATTTAATTGGAGATATGATATAAAAAAGGTGGAAAAATAATGAATACTCCCAATAAATTAACCGTTTTAAGAATATTATTAGTCCCTATTTTAATTTTATTTTTGCTGTGTTCGAGTATATCAAATAGATTTTTGTTTGCAACAATTGTGTTTGTAACAGCTTCTTTGACTGACCACTTAGATGGAAAAATTGCCAGAGAAAAAGGACAGATAACTGATTTCGGAAAGTTCCTTGACCCACTAGCTGATAAAATGTTAGTGATGTCGGCTTATATTTGTTTTGTGGATTTGGGATTGATAGGTGCTGTTCCGGTTATTATTGTATTAATGAGAGAATTTATGGTTACTTCAGTTCGTTTAGTAGCTATGGGTCAAGGAAAAGTAGTTTCTGCAAATTTATGGGGGAAAATTAAAACTGTATCACAAATTATAGCCATTATTACTATTTTAATAATTCAATGTGTAGAATCATATTTTGAATTGGGTTTTAAAGTTATTGGGTTAATTAATAATATTGTAGTTTGGATATCTGTTATATTTACTGTTGTTTCGGGAATTATTTATATTAAAGAGAATTTTAGTTTTATAAAAAATGCAAAATAGTGTTGCAATAATTCGTTTTTTGAATATAATAAATTAGTGTATGTATTTGAATATTTTAAAATGCGTTAAGAAAGATAAGTATTTAGATATTTTGAAAATATTAGAGAGAAAGTATATTTGCTGAGATTACTTTTTATTTTCAGTCTAAAGAATGCACTTTTTAGCACATGAAAGGAATCCTTAATAAACTTTTTTATTTAGGTAGTATTTTCATGCGGTTTTTGCCACCGTTATATGGCTAGTTTTGAGTTATAAGTCGGAGTGGGACCGTGGCTCTTTATTGTGCCGCCTCCGTTTTTCCTTTAAAGGAAAAACGGAGGCGGTCATTGTTTTTTTATAAAAACAATGACCGCGGGGAAACCCGCCCAGGGCAACCCTCAAAATGGTATGCCCTGGAGTCACATTTTTAAAGTAACCTGATTTTTTATTATGAATCTTTAAAACTGTGTTAAAAATTATATTTTTTACATAAAAAATATAATTTTGCGGGTTCCCCGCGCACAATAAAACCCACTTAATTAGGCAATAGCATATAAAAAACCAACATTATAAAATATATGGAGGTAAATGACATATGTTAAAGGATATAATAGAAGACTTAAACACAATACTAAAAAAAGATCCAGCGGCAAGAAATAGAATAAGTATATATTTTTTGTATTCTGGGTTTAAAGCAATAAAAACATACAGAAAATCAAATTGGTTTTATCGGCACAATATGAAAACAATAGCGGAAATAGTATCACAAAGGTCAAGGCATAAAACTGGAATAGAAATACATCCGGGAGCAAAAATCGGGAAGGGATTGTTTATTGACCATGGAATGGGAGTAGTGATAGGGGAAACTACAGAAATAGGAAATAACTGTACAATATATCAAAATGTTACACTTGGAGGCACAACTACAGAAAAGGGTAAGAGGCATCCGACGTTAGGAGATAATGTAGTAGTAGGTGCGGGAGCCAAAGTGTTAGGGGCTTTTAAAGTTGGTGATAATGCCAAGATAGGTGCAGGTGCAGTAGTTTTAAATGAAGTTCCAAGTGGAGCTACAGTAGTAGGAGTACCGGCTAAGGTTGTAAAAGTAGATAATGTAAAAGTATTGAATAAAAGCCGTGAGTATATTAAACATATGGGTAAAAGGATAAGTCGGGTAGAAAGTCAAATAGAAAGTATAAATCGGACATTAAAATATATAAAAGACATAAAAGGAGAGTAAATATGAAAATATACAATACAATGACAAGAAAAAAAGAAGAATTTATACCTATAAAAGAAGGTGAAGCTAAAATATATTCATGTGGACCAACTGTATATAATTTTATTCATATAGGAAATGCAAGGCCGATATGTGTATTTGATGTATTAAGGAGATATTTAGAATATAAGGGGTTAAAGGTAGATTTTATTCAAAACTTTACTGACATAGATGACAAAATAATAAAAAAAGCTAATGAAGAAGGAGTTAATTATAAAGAAATATCAGAAAAATATATTAAAGAATATAAAAAAGATGCAATAGGGTTAAATATAAAAGAAGCGACAATACATCCTAAAGCAACTGAAAATATAAATGAGATAATAAAAACAATTGAAAAAATAATAGAACAAGGGTATGCATATAAGGCAAACAATGGGGATGTTTATTTTAGAACCAAACGTTATAAAACATATGGAAAGTTATCACATCAACCACTTGAAGATTTAGAAGCAGGAGCAAGAATAAGTGTTGGGGAATTAAAAGAAGATCCAATGGATTTTGTTTTATGGAAATCAGCAAAACCAGGAGAACCATATTGGGAATCACCTTGGGGTAATGGTAGGCCGGGATGGCATATTGAATGTTCGGCAATGGCAAATAAGTATTTAGGAAAAACAATTGATATACACTGCGGAGGTCAAGATTTAATTTTTCCACATCATGAAAATGAAATAGCTCAAAGTGAATGTTGCAATGGAGTTACTTTTGCTCATTACTGGATGCATAATGGATATATAAATATAGACAACAAAAAGATGTCAAAATCACTTAATAACTTTTTTACAGTTAGAGACGTGGCGACTCAATATGGATATGAACCAATTAGGTATCTTATGATTTCATCTCATTACAGAAATCCAATTAACTACAGTAAGGAAATAATTGAACAATGTATGGCATCACTTGAAAGGTTATATACATGCCGAAATAATTTAGAGTTTTTACTTAAAAATTCAGTTGATTGTTCAAATAATGATGAGATAAAATTAAAAGGGAAATTATTATCACATAAATTTAAGTTTATAGAAGCAATGGAAGATGATTTAAACACGGCAGATGCAATAGCAGCATTGTTTGATTTAGTAAGGGATATTAATGCTAATATTAGTGTAGGTAAAAAAGTATCAAGTGAATTTATTAAATATTCTTTGGATTTATTTAATGAGTTGTCAGGAATTTTAGGTATAGTTTATAAACAAAATAAAGAAACACTAAATAATGAAATTGAAGAGTTAATAAGACAACGACAAGAGGCTCGAAAAAATAAGGATTGGGCTACGGCAGATAAAATTCGTGATGAATTAAAAGCAAGAAATATAATGCTTGAAGATACTCCAAATGGAGTTAAATGGAGCATTATGAAAAATACTATTGAAGTATAATTTGTGGAGATGTATGTAATTATGAAGAAAAAAGTAATGGTTGGTATGAGTGGTGGAGTGGATTCATCAGTAACTGCTTTATTGTTAAAACAACAAGGATATGATGTTACAGGTGTAACTTTAAAATTAAGACCAGATAAATATGAAACAGGAATAACTGATGGAGGATGCAGTAGCAATAAGGATATAAATGATGCAAAAATTGTAGCAGATAAAATCGGTATTGAACATATGGTTGTTGACTTTACAGATATATTTGAAGAAAAAGTAATATCGAATTTCGTTAACGAATATTGTAATGGAAGAACTCCTAATCCTTGTGTAGTGTGTAATAAATATTTAAAATTTGGAGCAATGTTTGATTTAGCCATGAGTTTAGGATATGACTTTGTTGCTACAGGTCATTATGCTTTCGTTGAGTTCGATGAAAATAATAATAGATGGGTATTAAAACAAGCAGAGAGTATTAAAGATCAAAGTTATGTTCTTTATAATTTAACTCAAGAACAATTAAAACATATTTTATTTCCGTTATCAGGAATAGACAAAACTGAGACCCGTAAAATAGCTGAAAAATATGAATTACCTGTAGCTCAAAAACCCGATAGTCAAGAGATTTGTTTTATAAAAAATGGTAATTATGTTGATTTTATAAAGAAATATTTTAATAAAAACATAAGTAAAGGTAATTTTGTAGATAGAAATGGTAATGTATTAGGAACACATAACGGAATTTTAAATTATACTATTGGTCAAAGAAAAGGTCTTGGAGTGACTTTTGGTAAGCCAATGTATGTGATAGGAATAGATGCAAAAAATAATAATGTCATTTTGGGCAAAGAAGGAGAACAATATTCAAATGAATTGTTTGCAGAAAATCTTAATTTTATACCATTTGAAAAGTTAACCAATGAACTTGAAGTAATGGCAAAAATAAGATATCAAGCAAAACCAGAAAAAGCAATCATTTCGCCTGTTTCAGATGATAAGGTTAAAGTCATTTTTGAAAAAAAACAAAGATCAATTACTCCAGGACAATCAATTGTTTTTTATGATGGAAATCAGGTCATTGGTGGTGGAACTATAATTTAATTATTTGTACGTTAAAAATCCATATTAGGACACTAAATCGCGAACCTAATATGGATTTTCATATGTGTCAACTTAAAAGGTGCCGCACTAAACCGCGCGGCACCTTTAATTTAGGATTTTTAACATAAAAATAGAATTACTGGATAGAGCAATCAAGATAGTGCTCCAATTCTTCATCGTCTTTTCTTTTTTTCTCAAAATAAACAATAGCGGTAGCTACAGCAGCGGCTATAGTAGCAGCAGTAGCTACAATAGCAATAATTAGACCAAATTTATTATTTCTTTTCATACGAGCACCCCCATATTTCTAATAATTATATGATAACCAATTTATAATAAAAAGTCAATTAAATAAATATAAATTAAAAAATGGGCGAGTGTACTCACCTGCGATATAGTGGTGAGTACGCCGCCCATATACAAAAAATAAAAAAGCAGAACTAAATAAAAGTTCTGCTAAAAAATCAATTTATGCTGAAACAACATTTAATTTACGAACAAGAGCAGATTTTTTTCTAGAAGCGGTATTCTTATGAAGGATACCTTTAGATTCTGCTTGGTCGATTTTCTTAACAGCGAGACGCACAACATCAACTTTATCGGCAGCATTAGTGTCGATAGCAACAGATGCTTTTTTGATGGCAGTTTTTAAAGCAGAATTATAAGCTTTATTTTGAGCGGTTTTAGTTGCGATAACTTTAACACGCTTTTTTGCAGATTTAATATTAGGCATTAGAGCACCTCCTTTTATAATTTGCCAATTACAATTTATAATAACATTAAACGCGGAGAAAATCAAGAGATTTTGGATTTTTTAATAAATAATATAAAAAATATTTTATTACAATTGAAATTAATAGGGTGAATACAAATTAAAAGGAAGACCAATAATACTAGAAAGTATAATAAAAAGGGGAAAAATAAAAATGAATTTTAGAACAGACTTAGCGTTAGAAGCTGTGAAGTTATCAAATGAACAGAGTAAAGGAATAACACAAAAAAGTGAGATAATAAATGAATTAGAAATAAATAAAGTAACTATAGAGACAGATGAAGCTTCTAAATCTATAGGAAAGCAAAAAGGTGAATATATTACAATATCATTACCAACGTTAACGGATAATTACAGAGATATTGAAGATAAGGTAGAAATTATCTCTAAACAAATAAGACGTTTGTTACCTAATAAAGGGCTGGTTTTTGTAGTAGGGTTAGGTAATTCCAATATTACTCCGGATGCATTGGGTCCACAAACTATAAAGGATATTTTAGCAACAAGACATATAACGGGCGAAATAGCACGGTCAACGGGATTAGAAGCATTAAGGCCTGTGGCAAGTATAGCACCTGGAGTATTGGGACAAACCGGCATGGATGTAGTAGAAGTTATTGAAGGAATAATAAAAAAAATAAGACCAGTAGCGGTTATTGTTATAGATGCACTTGCATCTATGGAGTCGAAAAGATTAGGAACTACAATACAGATTTCTAATACAGGTATATCACCAGGTTCTGGAGTAGGAAACAAAAGACCCGGAATCAATAAAGAAACAATAGGAATTCCCGTGATTAGTATAGGAGTACCGACAGTGGTAGATGCTCAAACTATGGCAACTGATATTTTAGAATCTATGGGGAAAAGTGAAAATTTGAAAATAAAGGAAAAAACAAATCCAAGAGGAGAGTCTATGATGGTTACACCAAGAGAAATAGATTTATTAATAGAAAGAGCATCTAAACTATTAGCTATGTCTATAAATGCGGCACTTCAAGTGGATTTTTCTTTGAAAGATATAATGTCATTGGTATAATTTAAAGTTCAAAAGCATAATTTTACTACAGGTTCAAAAGTTTTGGACAGTTGGAGGTAAAAGGATGTTTATGTGTGCAAAAAATTTAAAAAAATTTTTATTTTATTCTATAGCATTTGCTTCAGTTATAACTTGTATTTTTTGTATTGGAATAAGAATATTAGAATTATCTCAAAGAAATATGGGTTTGTTTGAACTATTATCTATGGGATTGATTATGTCAGATGGAAAAATTAATGAACATGAAGAAAAAATAAATGTAAAAGATTGCAATTTAAGCGAAATAATTGACTTAAAGCTTAAAAAAACTGAGAAAAAAATAGATAAAAATGAAAATACTGCAACAAAGGTCTCATTGCCGAATACAAGTGATGATATAACCAATTTTACAATTCCGCATAATGAAGGAGAAAATACATTCAAAATTATTGAAAGTCATTTTGGTGACACAGGAATAAAATATGATAATTTTTATGTTAATAATAAGTCTGGTATAGATATTAATATAGCGGATGAATTAAATAAAAAACCAGATATAAATATAAAAAAAGATGGAACTCCACAAGTGTTAATATATCATACCCATACATGCGAAGCGTATATGGATAAAGATCAAGGATTTTATTATGAAAGTTTTTATCCTAGGACAGAAAATAAACTGTATAGTGTGGTAAGGGTAGGAGATGCAATATGTGAAAGTTTAAAAAAAGCCGGAATAGGTTCAATACATGATACTACATGTCATGATTCCCCAAGCTTTAACGGTTCTTATAAAAGAAGTTCACAAACTATAGACAAAAATTTGTCAGAGCATCCATCAATTCAGGTGACTATTGATATTCATAGGGATACTATAGGAAATAATGAACGTGGAAAAATTAAACCGACATTTAAAGTTGGAGACAAAAAAGCTGCACAAATTATGATAATGACCGGTTGTGATGCAGACGGAACTTTAGGTTTTCCTGATTGGGAATATAATTTAAGATTGGCTTTAAGACTTCAAAAGAATGCCGAGACTTTGTACCCTGGAATGACTCGTGCTTTATTTTTTGGACCGTTTAAATACAATATGAGTAAAACACATGCGTCTTTATTAATAGAAGTGGGAACAGATGTTAATACTTTAGGAGAAGCTGTTTATACTGGGAGTATGATAGGAGACGCACTTGTTAAAGTTTTTGAAGGATTATAAATTTATAAAAAATAGGATGAATAAATAATGAAAAAGTGTAAATTATCAATTAGGTCTATTTTGTATAGTACTATTTCAACATTATTGGTACTTACTTTGCTTTCAGGTTTTGTCATAGCTGAGAAAAATACACGTAAAATAGGTTTTGCTGACAATGAACCATGGTTTATATATAAGGATGATTTAAACGAAGGACATTATGTGGGCTTTAGGTTTATGGGTGGAACTTATAAATTAGATTTTTCATTTATATGTGATATCACAAATAATTTGTCAGAAAATATTAATAAATGTCTAAAGCAATGAATTTTATAAATAAAAATGTATAAAAAAGTAGAATATAGTATTGCTTTTAAAGACAAATATGATATAATGTGTATATCTGTTTGGGAGCTTTTAATATATTTTTCTGTGAAAGGGAGGTTTGCACAATAAAATTTTATAGCTATGTTATTGTGCATGTGTAAATGAAGTATAAATGTAATATATTTAAAGCAAAATTTTTTGTAACATTACTATTTATAATGTCTATAAGTAGTATGAACACAGTAGTATTTGCAGAGACTACCCAAAATAATGATAGTTCAATTTCTTCGCAGAGTTCATCGACTACGGTATCGGAACAAAACTCTACAAAAGTTAACTCAAGTGAGGGTTCATCTAACAATTCACCAAAAACACAAGTTTCTTCACCCAATATAGTTAACGATACAACAAATTCATCAAGTGATTCACCTTCAAGGGTGGCTGCAAAAAAGCCAACAAATACAGTTCCTTCTCCTGAAAAAACAACAAGTGAAACACCTCCTCAAAATAATAATGTTTCTCCAGCACCTAGTACCCCAACTCCTGAAAAAAAAGAAAGCAAAAATGTTACCCAACAGCATACGGCACCAAATGAAAAAAAAGCAGAACCAATAAAAAGTAATCCTCAAGTAAGTAATTCTACTAATGAAGATAAAAAAGAGTCTTCAAATGTTGCTTCGGAAAATGCAACAGAAGATACGGAACAAGATGAAAAGAAAGAGACAGAAAAAAAACCAGAAGACTTACCGGAAGTAGATTCATCAGAAATTCCTTTTCCGGAGGTAACTTCACCTACTTCTGCAGATGAAAGTAATTCTCAATCAGGAAGTATTGCAGGAATAATAGCTTGGAGCTGCATTTTATTAGGAGTTGCAATTGTTATTTTTGTTATGGTAAAAGGTAAAAGTAATAAAGATGTGCCAGTACAAAATATATCTGGAGTAAAAAGACGTAAGAGAAAAAGTAAACATTTGTTACCAGATAAATATTATCACGACAAATTTTAAAATAAAAAACTGTTTATTCTTTTATTAGAGTAAACAGTTTTTTATGTATGATGACATAATTCATAATTAATTATTTGAGTTTCATCTATTAATTTTTTGTTTATTATGTTATAATAACTTTTATAAAGTTATAAAAAGGGAGGTAATATCTGTTACATTGTTTTTTATTTGTAACTGATTAAATTGATGAGAATTAGAAGAAAACCTTGGGCGAGACCAGAACTTGCTGCGTGTGATTTTTTTATTGATAATCCTATTTTAAATAAAAATAAATGGAATGATTGCTTTTCAATAAAACAACCAATTTGTTTGGAATTAGGCTGTGGAAAAGGGTTATTTATTGCGGAATTGGCAAGCAAAACGCCAGAAGTAAATTTTATTGCAGTGGATATAAAAAGTGAAGTTTTAGTTTTGGCTAAAAGAAATATTGAAAAACAATATGAAAATAAAGCGATAAGTAATGTGCTTTTAACAGCTTATAATATAGAACAAATAAATAATATCTTGGGTGAAGAAGATTTAATTAGCAGAATATATATAAACTTTTGTAACCCGTGGCCTAAAAAGAAACATCAAAAAAGAAGATTAACTTATCCCAAACAACTTTTAAATTATAAGCAATTTTTAAGTAAAAACGGTGAAATATTTTTTAAGACAGATGATGATAATTTATTTGAAGATACTATTAATTATATGAACAATAATGGATTTGAAATTACTTATATAACCAGAGATTTACATAATTCAGATTATACTGATAATATAATTACTGAACATGAAAAAATGTTTAGCGAGCAAGGCATAAATATAAAATTTTTAATTGCAAAACTAAAATAAAACCGGAAAGGGACAAAAATATGAAAAAACTGTTCTTTATCATAGCATTTATGATGCTTTTTCTTTCGGGCTGCTCTTTTAATAATTTTGAAACAAGTAATTTAATGCATCCACCAAAAGCTACTGGGGAAATGGCCGAAATACAATCATTAATAGAAAAAACAGTAGGCTCTGATATTATTTTTAAGTATCCTCAAAATGGTGAGTATCGTTCTGCTATTATAATGCATGATATTGATGGGGATAAAGAAGATGAGGCAATAGCAGTTTATCAATTAACTAACCAGGATACTCAAACTTATATAATGATAATTGATAAAGTAAATAATGGATGGAAAGTAATTAAAACCATTAGTTCACAAAATACAGACCTTGATAAGGTGTGTTTCGGAGATATAAATAACAATGGAAAAGATGATATTGTTTTGGGTTGGACTGGTTATACCAATTATAATAAAGAATTAATGATAATTTTATTAGATAATGATGACTATAATGTTTTGTACCCAAACGAAACATACTCAGATATTACTGTAAATGACTTTGATTCTGATGGTAAAGCTGAGATTTTAACTTTATCTGTAAGTAAGCGTGATGATACAAGTAGCAATAATAGCGATAGGACAGCAAAAGCAAGGCTTATTAAGTTTAATGATGAAAATCAAAACTTTGATTTATTAGATACAGCTTTAATGGATTCAACTGTTATTAAATATAATAATATTAAATTTGGAAATATAGATGAAAAACAAAAAGGTGCAGTAATAGAATCAATTACAGGAAAACAAAAAAATATTACAGAAATAGTATATTGGGATAGTGAGTCTCAAAAGTTAATGGCACCATTATGCAATAAAAATACTTTGCATTCAGAAACTTTTATGAGAGATAGTGTTATTCAATCTAACGATATAAATAATGATGGGATAATAGAAATTCCTAAATTGGAATTGTCACAGGACGACTCAGATGATAACATAGTATATATACTGTCTTGGTTTAAATATAACACGACTACATTTCTTCCAGAATATGTTAACAGCATTATAATGAATGAAAAGGATTCATATATTTTTGTAGTTCCAGAAAAATGGAAACAAACTAAACAGGGACTTTATAAAATAAAATTAGGATATGACTTAAATACAAGAACAATGAGGATATTTGAACAAGTCAATGATGATGGGAATGAAGTAAAAGGTAGAAATATTTTAAATATTCATACTTTTTCAGAAAAAGAATATAATGAAGTCTCCGACAAGGACAGATACATTGTCTTACAAAAAGAAAATAATAAAGTTTATACTGCAGAAATTTTAGTTAATGATACTGAACTTTTAATTTCTGAAAATGACTTAATAAGTAATTTTAAAGTAATTTAAAATGAGGAGGTAAGTGCATATAACTTTATGTGCTAATTATTATGAAAAAGATTTTAGTAGTAGAAGATGAAGCTGCAATTCGAGAATTTGTTGTTATTAATTTGCAAAGGGCAGGTTATGAGGTTGTAGAAGCAGATTGCGGAGAAAAAGCTTTAGAGATATATTCTAACAGTCCGGATTTTGATATGGCAGTGCTTGATATAATGATGCCCGGAATAGATGGGATATCTGTGTGTAAAGAGCTTAGAAAACAGAGCAACGAAATAGGAATAATTATGTTGACAGCTAAAACACAAGAAATGGATAAAATAACAGGTCTTATGATTGGGGCAGATGATTATGTAACTAAACCATTCAGTCCGTCTGAATTAGTAGCAAGAGTTGATGCAGTCTATCGCAGAGTTGCCATAGCACAAATGCGTTCAGAAAATAAGTTCAAAGAAGAAATAAAATCAGGTGATTTTATCTTAAATATGCGTAACAGAACTTTATTAAAAAGAGGAGTTTTAGTTGAGTTAACACAAGTTGAATTTCAAATTATGGAATATTTCTTTTCTAACCCAAGTACAGCACTTAGCAGAACAGATATTTTAAACCATGTATGGGGCGAGGATTATTATGGAGAAGAAAAAATAGTTGATGTTAACATAAGGCGTCTTAGAATGAAAGTAGAAGATGAACCATCTATACCAAAACATATATTGACGGTATGGGGGCTTGGATATAAGTGGGAAGCGTAAATTCTTTTTAATATTCTGTTAGGGGAAGAGGAGAGAGTATGGCAATAAGAGGAATAACTAAACGATGGCTTTTAAATAGCCTTGGAATGATATTAGTTATTTTAGTAGCTATAGAATTTGGACTAGCGCTTTTTATTCATGAGTTCTTTTATAACGGTGTACAACAAACTATAAATAATAAATCAGCTAGTCTTGTAAATGTTTTTCCGGGGTATAAAGAAGATTCAGAAAAAGATTTTATTGTAAAGTCAAAATTATATGTTTCAGATTTTGAAGATAAAAATTTGATGGAAGTTATAGCTTTTAATAACAGTGATGAGCCTATACTTACATCTACAGGTTTTTTTCCTGAAAATTATAATCAAATGAGTGACTATAATATGGCTAAAAATTCAGAAAACCATATAGGATTGTATACAGGGAAAAACGCTTCAGGGGAAAATGTAATGTCACAAACAAGGGCTATTTATAACAGTGACGGAGAATATATTGGTGCATTAAAATATGTGGTTTCACTAAAATCAGTCGATAACACTATATTTTGGTTAACGGTGGGCTGCATAACTGTAGGTCTTGCAATTTTATTTTTTGTAATTATGTCAAGTGCTTACTTTATTAATTCAATTGTAAATCCAATAAGAGAAATTGGAAAAACTGCAAGAAAAATAGCTTTAGGGGACTTTAATGCCAGAATAGATAAAACTTATGATGATGAAGTTGGGGAGCTTTGTGATACTGTTAATTACATGGCAAGAAAATTAGGAGAATCCGAAAAAGTAAAAAATGAATTCATTTCATCAATATCGCATGAATTAAGAACACCATTAACAGCTATAAAGGGTTGGGCAGAAACAATTGAACTGGGTGAAGAAAAGGATTTTGAGATGAATAAGCGCGGTCTAAAGGTTATAATTCATGAATCAGAACGTCTTTGTGGATTAGTTGAAGAATTACTTGACTTTTCCAGGATGCAATGTGGAAAAATGGTTTTGACTTTGGAAAAAATAGATATTTTAGCTGAAATTAGTGAAGCGGTTTATATGTTCAAAGATAGAGCAGCTTCAGAACATAAAGAATTAATATATTCTGAACCACCAATATTATCACCAGTATTAGGAGATAAAAATCGCTTAAGGCAAGTTTTTATTAATATAATAGATAATGCTTTAAAGTATACTCCCAATGGAGGAACAGTTACAGTTAAAATAAAAGAAGCTGCAGGATTTATTTATATAGTTGTTAGTGATACGGGATGTGGAATACCGGCAGAACATTTACCTTATGTTAAGGATAAATTCTATAAAGCAAACACTACGCAAAAAGGTTCAGGAATTGGATTAGCAGTTGCCAATGAAATTATACAACTGCATTCTGGAAACTTGGACATAGCTAGTGAAGAGAATGTAGGAACAATCGTTACAGTGACGATACCTATAATAAAAACACAAAATGAAAATTAATAGAAAAGGATGATATCAATGCCAAGAGAAAAAGTAAAAAGAATAACATCCATTGGCGGACAAGCCCTAATGGAAGGAATAATGATGAGAGGACCAAAAAAAACTTATATTTCAGTGAGAACTAAAACCGGTGAAATTGATACAGAAGAGTTAAAGGTTAATTGTTTAAAAGATAAATCAAAATTATTTTCTTTACCCTTAATTAGAGGTATAGTTGGATTTATAGACTCACTTATCATTGGGAAAAAAGCAATGGAAATTTCTGCAGAAAAATCCGGTGCACTTGAAGATGATGAAGAATCACAATCTAAATTTTCAAAGTATTTGGAAGAAAAATTTGGCGATAATTTATTTAAAATTATTGTTTCTATTGCATCTGTATTAGGTGTAGTTTTAGCATTGTTTTTGTTTATGTTTTTACCTACTTTTATATATAATAATACTTTTGCATATATTCAAGGTTTTAATGAAAATAATTTTTATAGGTCATTTGCCGAAGGTATAATGAAAATTGTTATATTTTTGATATACATAATCTTATGTTCGCAATTAAATGAAATAAAACGTGTTTTTCAGTATCATGGTGCAGAACACAAAACTATTTTTTGCTATGAATCAGGTGAAGATTTAACTGTGGAAAATGTAAAAAAACATAGCAGATTCCATCCAAGGTGCGGCACTAGTTTTTTGATGCTAATGTTAATTGTAGGAATTATAATTGGATTTTTTATTCCAGTGGAAAATGCTTTTTTTAGAACAATTATAAGATTTTTATGTGTGCCTTTATTAGTGGGAATAGGATATGAATTAATAAAAATATGTTCAAAGTATGATAATATTATCACAAGGGCTATAGCAGCACCGGGATTATGGATGCAAAGAATAACAACGAAAGAACCAGATGATTCAATGATAGAAATAGCAATAGCATCAATTTTAAAGGTTATTCCTGAAAATGGAGAGGACATCATAAAAGATGACATTAAATGAAGTATATTTAAATGGAAAAAATATTTTAATTAAGGCAGGAATAGAAAATCCTGCCTTTGATGCTATGTGTATCTTTAAACTGTGCTTTAAGCTTAATCGTCAAGATATAATATTATATAGAAATAAAACAGCAGATAATAGACAAGAAAAAGATTTTTTTAATTTGATTAAACAAAGAAGTAATGGGAGACCTTTGCAATATATTTTGGGTGAATGGAGTTTTATGGACTTAAAATTTAATGTTGGTGAAGGAGTTCTTATTCCACGTGATGATACAGAAGTATTAGTAAATGCAGCTTTGAATTTAATTAAACATATAAAAAATCCTAAAATTTTAGATTTATGTTCTGGCTCCGGCACGATAGCTTTGAGTTTAGCTTATAAAAGACCTGATGCGGATGTTAAAGCTATTGAATTGTCTGATATAGCATTAAAATATTTAAATGAAAATATAAAGTTAAATAATATAAATAATGTTGTTGCTTTGAAGGGCGATGTGCTAACAGAAAATGTAAAAAATAAGTTTATTGACTTTGACATAATAGTATCAAATCCACCCTATATACCTACAAGTGATATTGATAATTTACAAAAAGAAGTTAAAAATGAACCAATTATGGCGCTTGATGGTGGAGATGATGGATTAAATTTTTATAGAATAATTGCAAAAAAATGGAAAGTAGCATTAAGAAAAAATGGAATGATGTGTTTTGAAATAGGAATAAAACAGGCTAAAGACGTTGCTTGTATATTAAAAAATGAAAATGCTGATGAAATTAAGACTATTAAGGATTTAAATGGAATAGATAGAGTAATAACAGCAAAATTTTGATTTGAATTATAACTATTGCTTTTATTATTATTTAAAAGTATAATGTATGAAAGAATGGTTATTAGTGTATATTTAACAAATAGGAGTGTTTTTTATATGAATATTCTTGTTATAGGTTGCGGTAAATTGGGAGCTAGACTTGCAAATACATTATGTCATCATGGCCATGATGTTTCTATTGTAGATAAAGATGAAGAAGCTTTTGAGCAGTTGGATGAAGATTTTGATGGTATGACTGTTGTAGGAATGCCAATGGATATGAGTGTACTTAGAAATGCTGGAGTGGAAAGTTGTGATGCAGTAGCAGTAGTTACTTCAGATGATAATTTAAATATTACAGTGTCTCAAATTGTAAAAGAGTTTTTTTATGTTGATAATGTGGTTGCAAGAATAACTGACCCTGTAAGGGAAGATGTATTTCATCAGTTTGGTCTAAAAACTATTTGCCAAACTAATTTGGCTTGTAGTGCGATTTATTCTGCACTAGTTCAAGAATTTACTGAAAAACACCTTCATTTTTACGACAATACTGTTGGAGTAAATATGAGAGAAATAGATCCAATTTTTGTAGGGCGGACTGTCGAGACAATACCTATGAAAACAGGTGAAACTATAATGGGTGTTTTAAGGGAAACAGGCAAATTGTATCTTTATGATGGTAGACAGAAAATCGTTTTAAATCCTAAAGATAAAATTATTTTTGCTCGTATAAATGATTGATTAGAAAGGGGAGAATGATAGTTTATTTAGGTAAACTATCAATTACTATGAGAATAATTATAGTAGGCGGAGGAAAATTAGGATATCATTTAGCTCAAAACATGTTGGATAGAGATTATGAGGTAGAATTAATAGAAAAAGATAAATTAAAATGTATGAATTTGGCCGATGCTCTTGATGCAGAAGTTATTTGTGGTGATGGAACAGAAATTGAGGTTTTAGCTTCTGCTAATACCCATAAGGCAGATTGCTTTATTGCTGTTACTGGAAGTGACCAGGATAATTTGGTTGCATCTCAATTGGCTAAAAAAAGATTTCAAGTAAAAAAAGTTATTACAAGAGCTAACAATCCTCGTAATTTGGAAGCTTTAAGAAAACTTGGTATGGATAATGCAGTTAGCAGCACAGAGATTATTACTAGGTTAATAGAACAAGAAGTCGAAAGTGCCGAAATTAGACTGTTAGCAAGTTTAAATAAAGGAAGAGCTTCTATCTGTGAAATAATTGTTCCTAAGGATGCGAAAGTTAATGGGGTTTCATTGAAGGACATTGAATTGCCAAAATCTTCACTTATTGTTTCGATTTTAAGAGATGAGAATTTGATAATTCCTCAAGGAGATACTAATATTTATTCCGGGGATGAAGTCGTAGCAGTATGTGATGGACATTCTCAAAAAAAATTGATGAAAATATTATCTGAAAGATAGTATTCTTTATCTAAATAAGTGCGGGGCGGCGCAGGAAACTAATTTTATTTTATTAGTACTGCGCCGCCCCGCACTTATTTATGCAAATAAAAAAGAAAAAATTTAACAAAAATAATTTTTCTTTTTTATACTGATTTACAATAAAAAAAACATATGATATACTAAATAAAGAAAAAAAGTTAACCTAGGCTAACATTTTAAAGGAGGACAAATTTGTTTACGTTAAATGATTTAAATCCCGGACAGGTGGGAATAGTTTTGAAAATAGAATGTGATGATATGTTAAGACGAAGAATAGTAGATATGGGAATAACTCCTGGTACGCACATAATTATGAAACGGATAGCACCATTTGGAGATCCAATACAGATTAATGTACGAGGTTATGACCTTAGTATTAGAAAGTCTGAAGCTAAAAATATAAAAATAAAATTAAAAGAAAGGATTTAGTTAATGTCTACACTTAAGGAAAAACGTATTATAGATAAAAAAATCAATATAGTCAAATCACTAAAAATAGCTTTAGTTGGAAATCCGAACTGCGGCAAAACCACATTATTTAATCAACTGACTGGAAGTTGCCAGTATGTAGGTAATTGGCCAGGAGTAACGGTAGAAAAGAAAGAAGGAAATTTAAAATATAAAAATATAGATATTAACGTACTAGATTTACCGGGGATATATTCGTTATCGCCATATTCTTCTGAAGAAATAATTACAAGAACTAGTTTAATAGAAGAGGATCCGGATTTAATTATAAATATAGTTGATGCAACTAATATTGAGAGGAATTTATATTTAACTACTCAATTATTGGAATTTCAAAAACCGATGATTATTGCTTTTAATATGACTGATATAGCCGCTAAAAAAGGTGAAATTATAGACTATAATATATTTAGACGGGAGTTAAAGGTACCGGTAGTTCCTATTTCTGCAAATAAGGGAGTAGGAATATCAGAGTTACTTGAGTTGTCATTACATTTTATAAATAATAGAAATGAACAATTGCAAATTTATAATGTATATGATAAAGAAATAGAATCAGTTTTATGTAAGATAGAAGATGAATTAAAAGAAGGTTTTACTATAAAAGGAAATCCTCAGAATATAAATACACGCTGGGTAGCAATAAAATTATTTGAAAATGATGAAATTTTAGTTAACAGAATTATTTTAAATCAGATTCAAAAAGAAAAAATAGATACATATAAAAGTTTAATAGATAAACCGGATCAAATGGATGAACAAATGTTAATTGCAGATCAACGGTATCAGTATATATGTAAACTATGTGGATCTGCCATAAAATATAAGCATGCACCAGGGTTTATGACAATAACAGATAAAATAGATAGAGTGGTTACTAACAAGTATTTAGCAATTCCAATATTTATCTTGGTAATGTTATTTATTTTTTATGTTACTTTTGGTCCTGTAGGTACTTTCCTTAGAGTACAATTTGAATTTTTTATAAAAAATATTTTTGGTGGATTTGTAGAATCAACATTAACTTCACTAAATGCAGCTAATTGGACAAAAAGTTTAGTTGTTGATGGAATAATAGAAGGTGTAGGTTCAGTAATTTCATTTTTACCACAAGTAATGATACTATTTACATTACTTGTGGTTTTGGAAGATAGCGGGTATATGGCAAGAGCGGCATTTATAACTGATAAACTTTTACGCAAAGTAGGGTTATCCGGCCGGGCTTTTGTACCGTTGTTAATGGGCTTTGGATGTACGGTTCCGGCAGTTCTTGGAACGCGTATTTTAGAAAAAGAAAATGATAAAAAATTAACGATTTTAATGGTCCCATTTATGTCATGCAGTGCTAAAATGCCTGTATATGCGATGTTTATTTCTGCTTTGTTTGCTAAACATCAAGTATTGGTTATATTATCGATTTATTTATTAGGAATAATTATGTCGATAGTAACTGCTATGTTGTTTAAAAAACCAATATTAAAAGGCGAGACAGCTCCTTTTATAATGGAACTTCCTGAATATAGGTTTCCAACATTTAAAAACTTATGCTTACATGTAGGAGATAGATTAAAAGATTTTATTGTAAAAGCAGGGACTATTTTAGTTGCAGCTACTATTGTTATTTGGTTTTTGCAATCATTTGATTTAAGTTTACATTTGGTTACTGACAGCAGTAAGAGTATTTTGGCATCAATAGGAATTGCAATATCACCAATTTTTTCGTTGTGTGGGTTTGGTGACTGGAGAGCTACTGTTGCTTTATTTTCAGGATTAATTGCAAAAGAATCTATTGTTAGTACTATGGCTGTTCTTTACGGAACTTCAGGTTTATCTGAGATTTCACAAGTTATTGCAGACCAATTTTCTGTGATTTCTGCATATGCATTTATGGTATTTGTTCTTTTATATACGCCATGTGTAGCAGCAATATCTGCAATATATAAAGAATTAAAAAGTATAAAATGGACAACAATAGCTATAGGCTATCAATTAATTTTAGCTTGGTTTGCCTCTTCTTTTGTTTATCAAATAGGAACTTTGCTATCGCATATTTTTTAAAGGGAGTTTTTTGAGTATGATGAACATTATTGATTTTATTATTGCAATTTTAGCCTTTTCATTTGTTTTATTTGTAATTATTAAAAATGTTATTTATTATAAAAAAAATCGTCAAAGTTCTAATTGCACTGGGCATTGTATGTATTGTAATAAAAACTGTTATAAAAAATAAGATATGGGAGTTTTTTATGGGGTATACTGTAAAGTTAACTGGGTCATTAGAGGATTATTTAGAGGCAATTTATTTAATAAGTAAATCTAAAAATGATGTTAGAGTTACTGATATTGCTCTGTTTATGAATTTGTCTAAACCTAGTGTAAATAAGGCCGTTATTAATTTAAAAGATAATGAATTATTAGAACATGAAAAATATGGTTTGATTAAATTGACTGAAAAAGGATATAAAATGGCAAAAGAAATATTTTTTAGACATGAGACCTTAATGAATTTTTTAGTACAAACATTGGGAATTGAACGAGAGACAGCAGAAATAGAAGCTTGTAAAATGGAGCATATTATAAGCCATCAGACGTTAGACAAAATGGTTGCTTATATGAATTGTATTAATAACAAATAGTTCCAGCGCTTTTGGGGCCGCGTATTAATAATTTTTTATATAAAAATTTATTAATTAAGTCGAAATATATTTTTGACTAGCGCGAAGCCTAAAACGGCTTCGCGACGCGGCCCTTAAAAGCGCTGGAACTAAAAATTAAGAAAGATGCTACATAAAACAATATGTAGCATCTTTATCTAAATTTATATATTGGTGGACGTTAACGGACTTGAACCGCTGACCCTTCGCACGTCAAGCGAATGCTCTACCAGCTGAGCTAAACGTCCGGAACAAATATTGCTTAATTATTATATAATAACTAAAAAAGAAAATCAACACTTATTTAAAAATATAATACTAATCTTGAATAAAAAAATACAAACTGATATAATTAAATACTGATATTTAAGGATATTTTTGGAGGAAACAATATGGAAATAAAGGTAGAAAAACTTTTAGATTTAAATAAAACTATAGCAAAAGATTTATTTATGGGTATACAATGGCCATGGGAAGTATTGCCTAAGATATCCAATTTTATCATTGAATTAGGAAAAAGCTTACCAAAAAATGAGTTTGAAGAAATAGAAGAACATATATGGATTTCGAAAAAAGCCCAGATAAATAAAACAGCATATTTAAATGGTCCTTTAATTGTGGATGAAGGAGCAGAAATAAGACATTGCGCATATATAAGAGGCAATGCTATAGTTGGGAAAAATGCAGTAGTTGGAAATTCTACCGAATTAAAAAATGTAATATTATTTGATGGAGTGCAGGTACCACACTATAATTATATTGGAGATTCCGTGTTAGGCTATAAATCACATTTTGGAGCAGGTAGTATAACATCAAATGTAAAATCTGATAAAAGTATAATAAAATTATCATATAATGGTGAGCGAATAGATACAGGACTTAAGAAATTTGGTGCCATTGTAGGTGATAGTGTGGAAATTGGTTGTAATGTAGTTTTAAATCCAGGAACGATTATAGGAAAAAACAGTAATATATATCCACTGACATCAGTTAGAGGATATGTAAAAGATAATAGCATATACAAGTCGTTTTCAACTATTGTATCAAAAATAGAAAAATAAATATGTTTTGCAAGGGAAAATTAACAAATAAAATTAAATTTTAATGAAGATATATGTTTAAGTATACAAAATTTAACATAATTTCTAAATGAGAATTATAATTTATGTTCCTTGTGTTATAATACTTACACTGAATGAAAAGGAGATAGTTTATAATGACAAAATGTAAAGGACTTTTGAAAAAAATATCAATGTTGGGGATTATTGCTACAATTACTTTAAGTAGTACTGTATCGACATCGTTTGCGGCTTTGCCGAGAGATATAAAAGAAGCTCATGCTAAAATTATAGCAAATCCTCAGGTTAGAATTACAAGATCACCAGAGGCAGTAATGCCTAGAAAAAGATCTGCAGTAAAAGTTGGCAGTAACTGTTCAGAGAACTTAATATCAAATCCTAATGTTAGTCTAGGTGGAAAAAATAATCAAATGATTAGAATAAAGGAAGACTTTTATAAAAGAAATGCACGTGAATGTGGTGATTATGAGGTTCATTCTTTAATATCTAAAGCAGCATTAAATCATTTCAAAGATTATGTTCGAAAAAATAAATTAATAGAATTTAGTAAAATGGATTTCTTAGCAAAGAATCATCAGGATTGGGCCCCATCTATAATAATGGAAAAAAAGGATGTTATGAAAACTAGAGCTTATTGGGCTCCGCAGTTATCATTTGAAAAACGCCTTGAATCTAATAGGATAGTAAAAGAGCAAACTAGTGAGTTAATTAAGAAAGGTAATTTTAAAGAAATATTAGATGATGAAATAAAAGATATACAAAGAAAATTTCCGGGAAAATATGACCAGGCTATAAAAAATGTTCAAGAATATATAAATAGATTAAATTTTCGTAATGATTCTGAGTTTACTATTAGGTTCAATCATCCCGATAAATCTAATGAATATTTAATTTATGATTATTCAAAAGCAAACAAGTAGGGTAAAATACCCTACTTGTTTTTGTTTGTTAATCTTTCTAAAATCATATTTGCACAGACATAAACATTGCCTCCACCCATTGTGAGAACTAAATCTCCTGGTTTAGCAATTTTTTCAATACAATTTGTAATTTCTTCAAATGTATTAAGGCAAATACAATTATCAATTTTTTTAGCCAAGTCTTCCGAAGAAATGTTATAAGTGTTTATTTCTCTTACTGCTAATATTTCAGATAAAACAGTAATATCAGCTATAGATAAAGCTTTGGCAAAATCATCAAGAAAAGCAGAAGTCCTAGAATAAGTATGTGGCTGGAAAACGACAATTACACGATTAAAACCCATTTTTGTTGCAGTATTTAAAGTAACACTTATTTCTGTGGGATGATGAGCAAAATCATCAGCAATGGTAATATTATTAGGTTTACCAAGTATCTCAAAACGTCGATGTACACCATGAAATTCATGCAAAGCGTTAGCAAATTCTAAAGGTTTAATTCCCATATTAATAGCAACTACAGCGGCAGCTAAAGCATTATAAATGTTATGTTTGCCAGGAACAGATAATTTAATATCGACAACTTTTTCACCATTTTTCATTAAAGAAAAACTAGGGAAAGGAACAGTGTCATCAGAAATATTATCAGCATAATAAGTATTGGTATGTGATAAACCAAAAGTAATTACAGGAATAGAAACATTATTTATCGCAGTCAATACATTTTTATCATCACCGTTTACTATTAAAAGTTTTTTGGTTTGTAATGAGAATTTATTAAATGACTTTATAATATTTTCAAGGGTTCCAAAATAATCAAGATGGTCAGCTTCTATGTTAGTGATAACAGCTATGGAAGGATTAATTTCAAGAAAAGAATCAACATATTCACAAGCTTCACATACAATTGTATCTGATTGACCAATACGACTATTTCCTCCTATAAATGGTAGTTTACCACCGATTATAGCACTTGGGTCTTTTTGGGACATGGTCAATACTTGAGTTACCATTGCAGTAGTGGTAGTTTTACCGTGAGTTCCACATATTGCTATAGGATTTTTATATTTAGAACATAATAAGCCAAGCATCAATGAACGTTCAATACAAGGAATACATTTTTCTACTGCGGCAACTCTTTCAACGTTATCTGGTTTTATTGCCGCGGAATAAACTATAAGTTGAGCATTTTCAATGTTTTTTGCATCATGATTTAAGTAAACAGGAATACCTCTATCTATAATTCTTTTTAATGTATCGGATATATAATTATCAGAACCAGTAATGTTATAACCTTTGCGTTGTAAAATAGCTGCCATAGGACACATACCAGATCCACCAATACCAATAAAATGTATATTTTTTATACCATCTAATAAATTTTCTTTACAAGTCAATTTATAAACACCTCTTATACTTTTAGCATCATATATTATTATATTGCTTATTTATTCAGAAATAAATAGTTTTTATTGTTTTATTGATAAAAAAGTTTAGATGTAACTATTTAAATTAAGGTGCATATTATAAGTTAAACAATGGAGGGAAAAATATGATTGATATAGATAATTTTGCGGTAATCGGAGGAGATAAAAGACAAATAGCAATGGCAAAAAGTATTTTATCTGATGGATATAATGTCTATACGTCAGGTTTTGAAAAAATTGATTTAGAATCCGGAATAATAAAATTAAAAATAGATGAAGTAATATTAAGGTGTAAATATATAATTTTACCGTTACCAACATTAACTAAAGATTTTTGTTTAAATGCACCTTATGCAGATGAAAAAATAAAAATAGATGATTCTTTTGCAAGACGTATGTATGGAAAGAAAGTTTTTTGTGGAATGTCAGATAAATTAGTTTCAACAAGCAATATATGGCAGGATATTAATTTGTATGACTATTCAAAGAGAGAGGAATTTGCCGTGAATAATGCAGTACCAACAGCAGAAGGTGCTATAGAAATTGCAATGCATGAATACAGTGGAACAATAAACGGTTCAAGGTGTTTAGTAGCAGGTTTTGGACGAATAGGAAAAGTTTTATGTAAAATGTTACATGGACTAGGGGCAGATGTAATTGTAAGTGCAAGAAAACCAAAAGATTTATCGTGGATTAATATTTTAGGTTATAAATCTATTTTGACAAGTGACATATGTAATGAAAATGAATATGATATAATATTCAATACAATTCCAAGTATAGTTTTTGATTCACATACTTTAGCAAAATCAGCACAAAAAGCCATAGTAATAGATTTAGCATCGTACCCTGGGGGAGTAGATTTAAATGCAGCAAAACGTCTTAAAATTAATGTTATTTCTGCGTTATCATTACCCGGAAAAGTAGCCCCAAAGGCAGCAGGAGAAATTATAAAAAATACAATTTATAATATGATTGAGGAGGGATAATTATGAATAGTATTAAGGTAGGCTTTGCGATGTGTGGGTCCTTTTGTACTTTTTCAAGGGCAATCCCTCAAATAAAATTATTAGTTGATTCAGGTTATGAAGTTTTACCAATTATGTCGGATGCAGCTTATTATACCGACACAAGGTTTGGCAAGGCAGAAGAAATAAGAAAAAAAATAGAAAATATATGTGGGTGCAATATAATGCATTCAATAAAAGAGGCTGAACCAATAGGGCCTAAAAAAATGACAGATGTAATGATTATAGCACCGTGCACGGGAAATACTTTGAGTAAGCTTTCAAATGGAGTAATAGACACTCCTGTAACAATGGCAGCAAAATCACATTTGAGAGGTGAAAGACCATTATTAATAGCATTAGCTACAAATGATGGATTATCAGGTTCTGCTAAGAATATGGGTGCAATGTTAAATAGAAAAAATGTTTATTTTGTGCCTATGTCACAAGATGACCCTATAAAAAAACCAAATTCTTTAGTTGCACATTTCGAACTTATTATACCTGCAATAGAATCTGCAATGATGGGATATCAAATACAGCCGATTTTTAGATAAAATAATAATAAGTAACATTTTTATTATATCAAAAACAAACTTAATTGCTGTTTAATACCAATTTGCATCGATTTTTTAAAGGCTATGTGTTATAATTTTTTGTTGATAGTAAAAATTATAAAAGGACTGATATAATGAAAATATTAGCAATAGGTGATGTTGTAGGGAGTATTGGATGTGAGTTTTTAAGGGAACAATTGCCCAAGGTAAAGAAATTATATGGAATAGATTTAGTTATTGCAAATGGAGAAAATTCAGCAGATGGAAATGGAATTACACCTTTCTCGGCTAATTATCTTTTTAAAAGTGGTGTTGATGTTTTAACAACTGGAAATCATGCATTTAGAAGAAGAGAAGTTTATCCGTTATTTGATGAAGATGAAAATTTAATTAGACCTGCAAATTTTCCAAGTAAGATGACTCCTGGGTCAGGAATATGTACTTTAGATATGGTAAAAAATAAAGTAATTATTATTAATCTTATGGGTACAATATTTATGGAAAGTATAGATTGTCCATTTAAAAAAATTAATAGTATACTTGAGAAAATAGATAAGAATGCAATAATAATAATAGACTTTCATGCAGAAACTACTTCTGAAAAAAGATGTCTTGGATTTTACCTGGATGGAAGGGTATCTGCAATATTTGGAACACATACACATGTACCCACGGCGGATGAATGTATTTTACCAAAAGGCACAGGCTATATAACAGATGTAGGTATGACAGGAGTAATTCATTCAGCTTTGGGAGTAAAACCAGAATTAGTAATAAAAAAAATACAAACAAAAATGCCAGTGAGATTTGAAAATGCAACAGGTAAATGTAAGATGGATTGTATAATTTTTGACATTGATGAAAAGAATAAAATGACAAAACAAATACAAAGATTAACAATTAGTTAAAAACAATGTTAATTTTGCATAAAAACATTTGCTTTAAATGAGCAAAAAAACAAAGAAATAAATTAAAAGTAAAAAAATAGCTTCCTTTTAAATATAAGTTTCACGAAATTGCAAAATTTATAAAAAAAATAAAAAAAACTATTGCAAAATATTGATTTTGCATATATTATAGTAAATGCAGACGTAATATATTACTAAAAATGGAGGATTTAATATGGAAATTCTAAAAGTTTCGTCAAAGTCAGCTCCAAATTCTGTGGCAGGCGCCATTGCGGGAGTTATACGTGAACATGAATGCGTAGAAATTCAAGCAGTTGGAGCAAGTGCTGTAAATCAGGCTATTAAGGCAATCGCTATAGCTAGAGGTTATTTAGCACCGACAGGAGTAGAATTAATTTGTATACCAGCTTTTGTAAATGTAACAATTGATGGTGAAGATCGTACTGCAGTTAAACTTGTTGTAGAAACAAAATAAATCGTATTATAATAAAAATGGATGTTGTATATTTGCGCAATTTAGTGCAATTTATAACGTTGGAATAAAAGAGGAGCCCGCGCGATATAGTGCGGGCTCCTCTTTTTATAATATTTTTTTAAAATAAATTTCCAATGATATTAATAATATAATCAGTTGCAGAAACGGTACCCCATATTAAAAGAGAAAATAATACAGCTGAAAAAATACGTAAAATGTTTCTTTTTAATGGAGATAATTGATTATCTAAGTTTTCTTCATCTGAAGAAAAAACATCAGGTGAAGTATTAGATTCGATATTTTTTGGCATATAAAAACGCTCCTTTTAATAAACGGTACTCTTTACAAATAAGAGTACCGTTTAATTACTTATTTAGCATATTCAATAGCTCGGTTTTCACGAATAATGTTAACCTTAATTTGACCCGGGTAGTCAAGTTCATTTTCAATTTTTTTACAAATGTCACGAGCTAATGGAATCATACGTTCATCGTTAACTACTTCAGGTTTAACCATAATACGAATTTCTCTGCCGGCTTGAATAGCAAAACATTTATCAACTCCATTAAAAGAAGAAGCAACTTCCTCAAGCTTTTCTAATCTTTTAATGTAATTTTCTAAGTTTTCACGCCTTGCACCGGGACGAGCAGCAGAAACAGCATCGGCAGCTTGAACAATACAAGCAATAACTGTTTTAGCTTCTACATCACCATGATGTGCGTGGATAGCATGAATAACAGTTTCACTTTCATGATATTTTTTTGCAATATCAACACCAATTTCAATGTGAGAACCATCCATTTCATGGTCCAGAGCTTTACCAATATCATGTAAAAGTCCGGCACGTCTAGCCATAGTAGGATCAAGTCCTAATTCAGAAGCCATAAGACCGGATAAATGAGCAACTTCTAATGAATGATTAAGAACATTTTGGCCATAACTTGTACGGTATCTGAGACGTCCTAAAAGCTTAATAAGTTCAGGGTGAATTGAGTTGACACCAGCTTCAATAATAGCACGTTCACCTTCATCTTTAATAGTACGTTCTAGTTCTCGTTTAGCACGTTCTATAGTTTCTTCAATTCTTGCAGGATGAATTCTTCCATCAGCAATAAGATTTTCAAGGGAAATTCTAGCTACTTCACGACGAATAGGGTCGAAACTTGAAATAGTAATAGCTTCAGGAGTGTCATCGATAATTAAATCAACACCTGTTAAAGTTTCAATTGCCCTAATATTTCTACCTTCACGACCAATGATACGGCCTTTCATTTCGTCGTTTGGAAGAGGAACTACACTTACAGTAGCCTCAGCTACATGGTCAGAAGCACAACGTTGAATTGCAAGGGATATGATTTCACGAGCTTTTTTATCACATTCATCTTTAGTTTTTTGCTCAAATTCGAGTATTTTAACAGCTTTTTCATGAGTTAAATCTTCATCAAGATTTTTAAGTAAATACTCTTTTGCTTGTGCTAATGTAAACCCAGAAATTTTTTCAAGTTCAATAAATTGTTTTTGTTTAATTTCTTCGATTTCTTTTAATCTCTCATCAACTAATTTAGATTTATTAGTTAATTCTTCATTTTTAATATCTAAGTTATCAAGTTTTTTATCTAAAGACTCTTCTCTTTGTTGAATTCTTTTTTCTTGTCTTTGAATATCTTTTCGTTTTTCAGAGATTTCTTTTTCACATTCTGTACGTAACTTATGTATTTCATCTTTACCTTCTAAAACAATAGCTTTTTTCTTAGCTTGAGCAGAACTAATAGCGTCGCTTAAAATTTTATTTGCTTCTTGTTCAGCAGAACCAATAGTGAATTCGGCCTTTTTTTTACGATGAATAGCGCCTAAATTAAAAGCAATTAATGCTGTTAAAACGCAGGCTACAATTATGGATAATATGACAAACCATATTCCCAAATTTTAGCACCTCCTTGAATTGATTTTTTTAAATATTTATAAAGGCATTTAATTTTAACTTATAGGATAATTCAAATAAAAAAATTTAATAATTTTATAAAAACAATGAAATATCGAATATATTCCTATAATTTTAAGTATAACAGAAAGAAAATATAAAAAATTTCCTCGAACACTATTGTATTACGTGAACTATATTAATGTCAAGCAATTTGTATTTTATTGACATTATACATAAATAGTGATATTATTAAAAATACGGGTAAAATTATTAATGCAAAATATTTGATGAAGGAGTGTGAAAATATGGTAAATGTTACTTTAAAAGATAATGTAGTAAAACAATACGAAAAGGATACTACAGTTGCACAAGTTGCAATGTCACTTGGAGCAGGTCTTTATAAGGCTGCATGTGCTGCAAAATTAAATGGTAAGTTGGTGGATTTACGAACTAAAATTACTAAGGATTGCTGTTTAGAAATATTAACATTTAATGATGATGAGGGAAAAAAAGCATATTGGCACACAACTTCTCATGTTATGGCTCAAGCTGTTTTACGATTATTTCCTGATGCTGTTTTGGCTATTGGTCCAGCTATAGATAAAGGTTTTTATTATGACTTTGGACTTAAAAGAACTCTTAGCACTAGTGACCTTGAGCAAATAGAAACAGAAATGAAAAAAATTATTAAAGAAAATTTACCAATAGAACGTTTCGAATTATCTTACGATGAAGCTATAAGTTTAATGAAAGAAAAAAAGCAAGACTATAAAATTGAATTGATAGAGGAACATTCTAAAAAAGGTGAAAGTTTATCTTTTTATAAACAAGGAGACTTTATAGAACTTTGTGCGGGTCCTCATTTAATGTCAACAGGTCAATTGAAAGCTATAAAATTATTAAACTGCACGGGAGCTTATTGGAGAGGCGACTCAAAAGGACCTATGTTACAACGTGTATATGGTATCTCATTTCCAAAAGCTTCAGAATTAGATGACTATTTGAATGCAATTATGGAAGCTAAAAAGCGTGACCATAGAAAAATAGGTAGGGATTTGGAGCTTTTTGATTTGTTTGAAGAAGGACAAGGATTTCCTTTCTTTTTCCCAAATGGAATGGTTCTAAGAAATACTTTGTTAGACTTTTGGCATAAAGAACATGATAAGGCCGGGTATGTGGAAATAAAGACACCAATGATGTTAAATAAAGAATTGTGGCTTCGTTCTGGACACTGGGATCACTATAAGGACAACATGTATACAACAGTGATAGATGACCAGGAGTATGCAATTAAACCAATGAATTGTCCTGGTGGAATGTTAGTATATAAAAGTAAACCTCATTCTTATAGAGAATTACCTATGCGTGTAGCAGAATTAGGTTTAGTGCATAGACATGAGCTATCAGGGGCATTGCATGGGTTAATGAGAGTTAGATGCTTTACTCAGGATGATGCGCATATATTTATGACTCCTGATCAAATAGAAAGTGAAATTATGGGTGTTATGTCTTTAATTGATAAGTTTTATTCTACATTTGGATTTAAGTATCACATTGAACTTTCTACTAGACCAGATGATTCTCTCGGTACAGACGAGCAATGGGAAATGGCTACAAATGGTCTAAAAAATGCACTCGATAAAATGGGTAAAGAATATAAAATAAATGAGGGCGATGGAGCGTTTTATGGTCCTAAAATAGATTTTCATTTAGAAGACTGTATTGGGAGAACATGGCAGTGTGGAACAATTCAATTAGATTTTCAAATGCCAGAACGTTTTGACTTAACTTATATTGGAGAAGATGGAGAAAAACATAGACCTGTTATGATACACAGGGTAGTTTTTGGTAGCATAGAAAGATTTATAGGAATATTAACTGAGCATTTTGCAGGTGCGTTTCCTTTATGGCTAGCTCCTGAACAAATTAGAATTTTACCAATAAGTGATAGGCTTCATGGTGATGCTTTAAAAGTTCAGGATAGACTTAAGAATGCGGGGTTAAGAGTTACTACCGACACAAGAAGTGAAAAAATTGGGTATAAAATTCGTGAAGCTCAACTCAAAAAGATTCCATATATGTTGGTTATAGGGGACAAAGAACTCGAAACAGAAACCGTTTCTGTAAGATCCAGAAGTGATGGAGATTTAGGAACCATGAAATTGGATGAATTTATAAACACAGTATTAACGGAAGTAAAAGAAAAAACTATAAAATAATAAAAAAGAGAGTACATAAATGTACTCTCTTTTTTATTGTTTTATTAAGCCTGCATGTTTCCACTTCCACCATTAACGTAATAATTATTTATTGTAGTATCACGTTTACCTCCAGCAACTGACTCTAACTTATCGTCAGACATTTCGTAATTTTCAACATCATTGGTGGTAATGTCATAGCCTTGTTCCTTTGCAACTTTAACAATATCTTCTACAGAATTGATATGGGCAAAAAGTTTAAGAAACTCTGGGTCTTGTAGTTTCTTTTTTAAATCTTCAACGGATTTCATTTATTTATCCACCACCTTATTTTTATAGCAATAGGTATATTTGTTAAGTATTATTATTTTCAACGGAATATATTTTTTAGTGCTTTATTACAACTTATATTATTATACTCCTAAATATATTATAAACCGCCACCAGTTATTTTTGTAGTTGCATCAGTTTTTGGAGATACATCTGTTTTAGCGTCTTGAGTTTGAGATCCTATTTGAATGTTGCCTGAGCCATAGGATTGTGCATTTAAGTTTTGTGTAACGTTACCTTTACCACCAGCTACACTTTCAAGCATATCATCTGACAACAAAGTATCTTCAACGTCATTATTAGTAATATTGTATCCTTGTTGTTTAGCTATTTTTACGATATCCTCATTTGAATTTGCACCAGCAAAAAGTTTTAAAAATTCCTTATCCTTTAATTTTTTTAGTAATTCTTCTTTATTTTTCATACTTATTTCCTCCTTTTATTATTGGTTTGTTGCTATTATACCATTTATTTTTTTAGGTGTCAATATTTTTGTCTATTTTGTGAGTGGATTACTCTGTTTATTATGTTTTTATTTTTAACAAATTTTTAACATTTACTCATATAAAAATATATTTTTATATTATATTGATTTTGGGTAATTATAAAAATCAGGGGTGAATTATAAAATGGAAATGCCGGAAAGACAACCTAAAGAAATAAAAGTTAATCCACATGAAAAAGAGATTAAAATTCAAGCAAATGAAAAAAAATAAAATTATTTTTTATAAAAATAGTACGTTGATGACACCTTCATAATATGGAAAGCTGCTCCAACGTACTATTAATTTTATTTTTCTATTTTGTTTTTGAAAAAGTTTTCACTAGATGTATTTGGTGGACGCAAAATTCTACAAAGTCCATATAGTTTATCTGGGTTTTTAGTAATTTTATTTATTTTACCTTCGCAACTTAATGTTGCCTTAAAGCCTAATTGACGTAAAATATCTGTTGAGCAATTACTTATGGCACCAAAAGGAAAAACAAAGGTATCTGGAATTATATTAAGATAATCTTCAGTTTTGCTCTGCATTAACATAACATCAGAACTAAAAATATTTTGATAGTCTTCAAAGCTCTCATTTTTATTTTTTTTAGTACCACGTCTTGACCTTGTTATAGTATGCATGTTATAGGAATGATTTTGTATTTCTACTAGACCGGAATCTTTCATTTCTTTTAGCATATCCCAAGAACAATGTGCATAATTAGCATTTCGATCGTTGTTTTCAGTGTATATATCACATTGTTTTCCAATAGGAGATAAAACCATTTTGCAATTATATTGTTTTAATAAAGGAAAAGCATATAAATAATTATTATAATAGCCATCATCAAAGGTAACCATTATTGGTTTGTCAGGTAGTTCCTTGTTTTCATACACATAGTCGATTAAGTCTTTCATTACTATTGTTGTATAACCATTATCTTTTATATATTTTAAATCACTTTCAAATATATCCGGAGAAATAATAAACTTACCTTTTTGTTTGTTGCTTTTTAGGATAGAATGATACATAATTATAGGCAAATTTATGTAATCATCATTTTCTGAAACAGCAGATAAAATTGCACTTTGAGTAAGGTATACCGAAAAAATAAATATACATATAAATATAGAAGTTAATCCAATAAATAGAGGTTTTTTTATTTTTAATTTTATATACAATAAAATCAGTCCTTTTTGTCTAAAAGAATAAAACGCTATATTTAAATGTATATGACATTATAAATAATGATATAACATAAGTTTATAATATAATTTCTCCATAAGTATTTGCAGAAATACCTGCAGCATTTGATTCGTCGGTGTCTATGTGCATGGCAGGAGAAAAATTATCGTTTACCCGGATATAAACTTCATCAAAAGTTAAAGATCTGTCATTTGAGTACACGGTGACAGAGACTTTTTGACTATCTTTAACGTTAAATTTATTAGCAGTGACGGGATCAAGATGAATATGTCTTTTTGCAATAATTACTCCATTTTTTAAATCTATACTCCCATTAGGGCCAATTAATTTGCATCCGGGAGTATTAGTAAGATTGCCGGAATCTCTTATTGGGGCATTAATCCCAATTTTTCTAGCATCAGTTAGTGAAATTTCAACTTGAGTTTTTGACCTAAGAGGACCAAGTATAGTTACGTTTTTTAGTTCACCTTTTGGACCAACTATAGTAAGACGTTCAACGCATGCAAATTGACCGGGTTGAGATAAATTTTTTTTATTAGTTAATTCATAACCTTTTCCAAATAAGATTTCAAAGTCACTCTTACATAGATGAATATGACGCGCGGAGGTTTCAATTAAAATTTTCATAAAAACACCTGTTTCGTATTAAATTTAACATAATGATTATTATATCATTTTATTATAATTTTTCAATGTAATAAAAAGAGATTTACGGCCATTATCTATTATGATATAATTATTACTATATCATAATAGTTTAGAAAGAGATGTTTTGGTTATGTATGATTCTTTTAAAGAACTTGAGAAAGCTTGTAAAAGTTGTGAAAAATGTGGACTTTGTACGACTAGGAATAATGTTGTTTTTGGTGTAGGAAATACGAATGCAGAAGTTCTTTTTATTGGAGAAGGTCCAGGAGAAAATGAAGATTTACAAGGAGAACCATTTGTAGGAAGAGGCGGGAAGCTGTTAGATAAAATGTTAAATGCAGTTGATTTATCTAGAGAAAAAAATATTTATATTGCAAATATTGTTAAGTGTAGACCACCTAAAAATAGAGATCCTCTTCAAGAAGAACAAGATTTATGTATAGATTGGCTTAGAAATCAAGTAGCCTTAATAAAACCTAAAATCATTGTATGCCTGGGAAGAATAGCCGCAATGAAGATTATTAAGCCCGATATGAAAATAACTAAAGAACATGGGATATTTTTTGAGAAAAATGGGATTATAATGATGGCGACGTTACATCCGGCAGCTTTACTTAGAAATCCGGCAAATAAACCTGGTGCATTTGAGGATTTTTTAAAGCTTAGGGAAAAAATTGTTGAAATCTGTGACCATACATATTAAAAAAGCAGGCAACGCTAGTTGCCTGCTTTTTTATGTAAATTTTAAAATCCATTTAAATTAAGATTTTTTATAATAGATGGATAGTCAACATAACAATAATCTAAATCTACTCTACCCTCTATACCGGGGACACTTCCATTACTAGTGTACTGCCAAATACCATAAGGCTGTTGGCAACCACATTCTGAGTTCCAGTGGGCAATCCAAAGTTCATTAGAGCCAAGGCGGGACATGTCAAGGCAATTTCTTTGCCAATTTAAAAAAGTATAATATCCACAATAATAACCAGCTTCTTGTAATTTTTGAAGAAAAGTAGTAATTATATCAGTTTTTTGTTCGATAGATAGTCCTTTTTGACATTTATCTTCAAAGTCAAAAAAAACAGGATATTCCCACTGAGTTCCTTTTAATCTATCAATGAAAAAATCAGCTTCTCTTAAAGCTTCTTCAGGATTAGTTGCATAACTGTAATGATAGGCACCAATAGGCATACCAACAGCTTTTGCTCCGTCAATATTAGCTCTCAATTTTCTGTCCGTTTGTTTGTCCCAGTTTTCTCTACCATAACCGGTTCTTATAATAGCAAATTCTATACCTGAGTCTTTTACAGCTTGCCAATTAATGTCTCCGTTATGATGAGAAACATCAATTCCTTTTTTTAAATAAGTTTGGTTTTCTAGTGTGTTTGCAAATGTGTAATTTGAAGGGGTAAGAAAAATAGTAATGGGTAAAATCAGTGTACTTAAAATTTTTAAAATAGTCTTTTTCATTTTTTAATTCCTCCTAATTTATGCAAAAAATTTTCCAAATCCAATAGTATCACTTTTGTACATAAAAGTCAATGTTTTATTATATTTTTTTGAAAAAAATTACAATTAAAATATATTTAATTTTGTATATTGATTTTGCTGAGATGATATATTATAATTGTAATTGTATCAATTAAGCAAAGTTGACATAGTATATTTGAATATGTAAGCGGGTGAGCGCTGTGCGGTCTGGTGCCGTGAACCATGTCAGGCGGGGAACCGAGCAGCATTAAGCGGAGAGCTGGGGGCGATGCAGTTAGTTTATTCGCTTGCATATTCAAGTGTACTGCAGGTCTTTTTTAGACGGTCTGCTTTGCTTTTTAATTTATCAAGAAAGGGAAAACGTATATGTATCAAGCTCTTTATCGTAAATATCGTCCGCAAACGTTTAACGATGTTATTGGACAACCACATGTTACCATTACCTTAAAAAATGAACTTGTATCAGGAAGAGTTGGACATGCGTACCTTTTTATTGGGTCAAGAGGAACAGGTAAAACAACATGCGCTAAAATATTTGCTAAAGCTGTGAATTGCCTGGATTTACAAAATGGTGACCCTTGTGAGAATTGCACTTTGTGTAAAGCTATTGAGTCTGGAGAAGTAATGGATATTGTTGAACTTGATGCAGCAAGCAACAATAGTGTTAATGATATTAGAGAGATTTGTGATTCAGCAATATTTACACCTGCAAGTGCAAAATATCGAGTTTATATTATAGATGAAGTACATATGTTATCAGCGGGTGCTTTTAATGCTTTACTAAAAACGTTGGAAGAACCACCTCCACACGTTATTTTTATTTTAGCAACTACTGAAGCTCACAAAATACCTGCTACAATTTTATCAAGATGTCAAAGATTTGAATTTCATAAAATATCAGTTGATGATATAGCAGATAGAATTGAATATGTAATAAAAAAAGAAAATGCAAGTATTGATAGGTCGGCAGCCCTATTAATAGCAAAAATATCCGATGGAGCTATGAGAGATGCATTGGCTATTTTAGATAAATGTTTAGGTGTAAGTAAAAATATTACTGATGAGATAGTGGTAGATACTGTAGGAATAGCTTCACAAGAACATATATGGAATATAGCAAAATCAATATTTGAAAATTCGCCTCAAAATGCATTAAAAATTATAGATGAATTAAATCATCATTCAAAAGATATGATGAGGTTAACTCAAGAAATTATTGGGTATTTTAGAAATATAATGCTTGTTAAAACGTTAAAAAATGCTAGAAACTTATTAATTGTATCTGACGACGAATATAATAAAATTTTAGAAGTATCAAGTAAAAGCTCTATAGAAACGGTAATTTATATTTTGGATTCTTTACAAAAATCATTTGAGAAAATGAACAGGGGTTGCGATAGCAGAACAGAAATTGAAATGTGCCTTATTAAGCTATGTTCACCAAAATTAAATTGTAGCAATGAGGCCATTTTATCAAGACTTGAAAAATTAGAAAAATTAGTTAATATTAAAGAAGTCAATACAGTTTCACATGATATGAATGGGAATGTGAAAAAAATTGAAGCTAAAAATAATGATATTTCAATGAGGATTGATGAGACTAGTGTTCAACCAGAAAGCTTCAAGGAACATTCGCCCTCGAAAACAATTAGTATAAGTGATTTGCAAAAAAATGCACATAAAATGCAGAATTGGCAGGATGTTTTAAATGTATTAAAAAGTTATTCTCATACTATTGCAACAGCTTTTAAGGGCTCAGAAGCTTATATTAGTGGAGATTTTGTACTTATAGATTCAAAAAATGAAATGGCGTTTGAATTGTTAAGAAAATCAAGCCAAAGAGATAAAATGAGAGTTGCTATAAGAGAAATTACAGGAAAATCTTATAAATTAGGTCCATATAATAATGAAAAAAAAGAGGATAATGAAGTTGACCCATTAGATTCTCTTGCTAAAACAGCAAGAGAATTAGGTATAAATGTAACAGAAGTATAATTTTTAGGAGGAATAAAAATGAAAGCAAGGTTACCTAAAGGATATGGTCAAGGTGGAGCAGGAAACTTACAACAATTAGCTATGAAAGCACAAAAAATTCAAGAAGAAATGACTGTGATAACACAAGAGTTAGAAGAAAAAGAATATGTAGCTTCTGCGTCCGGAGGAATGGTAAAAACTACTGTTAATGGCAAATTGGAAGTTAAAAATATAGAAATTAATCCGGAAATAGTAAATAAAGATGATATTGAAATGCTATCAGACTTGATTATTGTATCTGTTAATGAGGCTATCAGAAATGCAGTTAATGAAAAAAATGAGAAGATGGAAAAATTGTCAGGTGGCCTTAATATTCCGGGGATGTTTTAATTTATGTCAGAGTATAATGTAACGCCGCTTTCAAATTTAATTGAACAGTTTGAACGATTGCCTGGTATAGGGAAGAAAACAGCACAAAGATTAGCATATTTTGTGCTACAATTACCTAAAAATGAAGCTGAAGAATTTTCTGATGCAATATTGCAGGCTCATGAAAAAATTAAGTATTGTAAATTATGTAAAAATTTAACAGATCAAGATTTATGCTCTGTATGCAGAAATAAATCAAGAGATAAAAGTATAATTTGTGTTGTAGAAGATCCTCGTGATGTTATGGCACTTGAAAGAACAGGAGAGTTTTCTGCTTCATATCATGTTTTGCACGGTGCAATATCTCCTTTAAATGGGATAGGTCCAGACCAACTTTATATTAAAGAACTTTTAAAAAGAATATCAACAGAACCAATTAAAGAAGTAATTATGGCAACAAATCCTACAGTTGAAGGAGAAGCTACAGCAATGTATATTTCAAAATTATTAAAACCACTTGGAGTTAAAGTTACAAGGCTAGCATATGGAATTCCTGTCGGTGGAGACCTTGAATATGCGGATGAAGTCACACTTTCTCGGGCATTAATGGGGAGAAGTGAAATATAATATTAAATCGGTTTGTTACTTATGTTGAAAAAATGGCTCTGACTTCAGCCATTTTTTTATACTATCTTTAAATTTTTACTATTGACATGGAGCTTGTTTAAATGATATAATCTTATTTACAAGGGAGTTTTTAAAAAATCTTTTTATATGATTTTTAATCGGTTTTTGACTTTTTTGTGCTTGTTAATTTCAATCGTTTTTATGTGTATTTTTTAAAATAAAAGTTCTATGAATCAAACAAAAGGAGTCGTGACAGCTAAATATGAAAAATGAATCTTTTAAAACTGTGGCACAAAATAAAAAAGCGTCTCATGATTATTTTGTTGAAGAAAAAATGGAAGCAGGTATAGAACTTTTTGGAACAGAAGTTAAATCTATAAGGCAAGGTAAGGTTTCTTTAAAGGAAGCTTGGTGTAATATTGTTGATGGAGAGCTTTTATTAAATGGAATGAATATATCACCTTATGAACAAGGCAATATATTTAATAAGGACCCTATGAGAGTACGAAAATTGTTAATGCATAAACGTGAAATTATGAAATTGTTTGGCCTTGTTAAGCAAGCCGGATATGCACTAATACCTTTATCAGTTTATTTTAAAGGGTCTCGCGTTAAAGTTTTAGTTGGTCTTTGTAGAGGTAAAAAATTATATGATAAACGAAGTGCAATGGCGGAAAAAGATGCTAAACGTAAAATAGAACGTACACTAAAAGAATTTAACAGGTAAATCCTTTTTTATATGGGGATGTAAAGGCTTCGACGGGGATTATGAGTCAATGTAAGCGAGTAGCGCTGCGAATACGCTTTAAACTTCGCAATTTTTAAAATTAAACGACAACAATCAAGTTGCATACGCAGCCTAATTAGGCTGTCGTCTTTTTAGGGAATACTGCGACCCTATATAAGGCGTCGATTAGCAGTGAACGTGAATTAAACTGTGGTTTGGGTTTAATCATGAATTAAAACCTACCAAGGTATTAAGCCTGTTATTGGGCGTAATATTAAGGGAATGTTAATTCAATAACTACACTCGTAGAAAGCATTGGGGAGTGGTTTTCGGACAGGGGTTCAATTCCCCTCATCTCCACCAAATTATATTTAATGTTATTTTTTAGATTGGGGTTTTTTGTATTATGAATATTAGCGATTTAGTAGAAAATAAGGAATCACAGATAGTAGGTGCAACAGAAATTGAAGTAAAAAAGAAAAAAAGAAGAATTTCTCCTAATGTAGGTCTTGGTTTGAAAAAACATACCGAACGTATGAAAACAGATCCGGAATATCGTCAAATGATGGTTGAAAAATATAAAAATAATCGACCAAATGCTATTGCTATAGATATGTTGGATAAAGATACTTTTGAAATTATTATGACGTTTCCGAAAATAATGGATGGGGCAGCTTGGATACGTGAAAATACATCCTATACAAAAGCTGATTATGCTACTATAAATAAGATTTGTAAAAGACAAGGTAAAACTGCTTATGGCTATAGATGGAGATATACTAGGGATAGGTAAATAAAAGTATATAGCGAAGGGCGGCGCGCGATATAGTGCGCCGCCCTTCGCTTTTGGTTATTTAAAATCATTTATTAAGAAATTTTTTACGTTTATTATTTTTTCGTTGATTTAATTAATTTATAGTTGTATAATGAAGTGTATTTAATTTATGGATTTGGAGGAACAAAATGACTATCATTAGGTAATAAAGAATACTGGGATATGTTGGAGAATATTATTTCTAGTTCAGAAATAATTATAGGTAGGCCCAAGGGTACTTGTCATCCTAAATTTAAAGATTTTATTTTTGTTGCAAACTATGGATATTAAAAAGGGACGACGTATATGACGGAGAAGGAATGGATGTTTTTATAGGACTAAAGTAGACAGAAAATTAAATTAAATATTGTGTAATGTAAGATGTTTTAAACAAGAATTCAGAGATTAAGCTTTTAATAGGTTGTACAGAAGATGAAGTTAACAGAATCTATGAATTTTTAAATAAAAGTGAATATATGAAAAGTATTCTAATTAAAAGATAACAATTTTGTAGGAGGAAATATTAATGGATTTAAACATTAAATGCAATGAGATACGTAAATTAATATTAAAAACAATAGGAACACTAGGTGTTGGTCATATAGGCGGTTCTTTATCTATGGTTGAACTTCTTGTAGTACTTTATGAAAAACATATGAACATAGACCCCAAAAATCCTAATATGCCTGGTAGAGATAGGTTAATAGTATCTAAAGGTCATAGTGGACCTGCAGTTTATTCTATGCTTGCAAGCAAAGGATATTTTAGTGAAGATTGGTTATTGACTTTAAACAAACCAGGAACAAATTTACCGAGCCATTGTGATATGAATAGGACTCCGGGAATTGATATGACTACTGGATCATTAGGTCAAGGATTTTCTTGTGCAATGGGAATAGCTAAAGCTTCGAAAATAAAAAATGATGGAGCTACTATATATACTATAATAGGTGATGGTGAAACCCAAGAAGGTCAAATTTGGGAAGCTGCTATGTTTGCTTCTCAGCATAAACTTGATAATGTTATTGCGTTTACAGATTATAATAAATTACAATTAGATGGTCCAGTTAGTGAGATTTGTGACATAGCTCCTTTAGATGAAAAATGGCGTTCTTTTGGATGGAATGTTATAGTTGTTAATGATGGGCATAATTGTAAGGAAATTGATGCAGCTATATCTTTAGCTAAGTTTTCAGATAAGCCATCAATGATTATACTTAATACAATTAAAGGGAAGGGCATTTCTTTTGCAGAAAATGCAGGAACAGGAAATCATAGCATGACTATAACTACAGAAATGATGAACCAAGGGCTTGCTGAGTTAGGAGGTAATAAATAATGGAAATGCGTCAAGTTTTAGCAACAGAATTAGAAAAACTAATGGCTGAAAATGAAAATATAGTTTTGATAGATTCAGATCTTTCAAAGCCAAATGGATTAGCAAATTTAAGAAATAAATTTCCACAAAGAGCTATGGATATAGGTATTGCAGAACAAAATATGGCTTGTGTAGCAGCGGGTATGAGTAGTTACGGAATGATTCCATTTATCTCTACGTTTACACCTTTTGCTACAAGACGAATCTGTGACCAAATAGCAATTTCAGGTGCTTATGCAAAACAAAATATAAAAATTATAGGTACTGACCCTGGTATAAGTGCAGAATTTAATGGCGGTACACATATGAGTATGGAGGATATAGGTGTATTAAGAAGTATTCCAGAAGTTGTTATATTTGAACCGGTCGATAATATGCAATTAAAAAAGGCTTTACCGCAAATTATTGAACACCAAGGTGTTGTATATATAAGAATGTTTAGAAAGGTTACTCCTGACGTTTTTAACGAGGATTATAATTTTGACTTATTTAAAGCATCAAAAATTAAAGATGGAACAGATTTATCTATTTTTTGTTCGGGAATAATGGTAAATGAAGTATTAATTGCTAATGAGGAGTTAAAAGCAAAAGGCATAAATGCAGAAATTATTAACATACATACAATTAAACCTATAGATAAAGAATCTGTTGTTGCTTCAGCAAGAAAAACTGGGGCAGTTTTAACAGTAGAAAATCATAATGTTATAGGTGGATTAAAATCTGCAGTTTGTGAAGTTCTAATGGAAGAATGTCCTGTTCCGCTTAGAGCTATTGGTGTTAATGATAAATTTGGTCAAGTAGGTAAAATGCCTTATCTTAAAGAACAATATAACATGCGTGCCGAAGATATCGTTAAAAAGGCAATAGAAGTTTTAAATTTAAAAAAATAGAAAATAATGTATGATGTCGCATTTCAGTGAAATAATATTTTTGCGGAGGTGCGACATTATGAATAAAAATACTATAAACAATGATGATGACACAAATGAACAAAATATAAGCAGTGCTAAACCTGCAAGCAAAATACAAATAGATCAAATTAATGAAACCGGTGCGGTAATTGTTACTAATGGAAAATATACAATTTATTGTTTGACTATAGTTGGAGAAATAGAGGGACATAATATTTCTGATGAAAATATAAAAACAACTAAATATGAACGTGTTATCCCTCAACTTGTAGCAATAGAAGAAAGTCCGTCAGTTGATGGGCTGCTTGTTCTATTAAATACTGTAGGAGGAGATATAGAAGCTGGCCTTTCCTTGGCAGAATTAGTAGCAGGAATGAAAAAACCTACTGTTTCTATGGTTATAGGTGGTGGACATTCTATAGGAGTTCCGCTTGCGGTATCTGCTAAAAAAACATTTATAGCCAAATCAGCTTCAATGATGGTTCATCCGGTTAGGTCAACCGGAACTACACTTGCTACAATGCAGTCTTTTGAATATCTTAAAAGATTACAGGAACGAATTAAGAATTTTGTTTCAGATAATTCAAAAATATCCGGAGAACGTTTTTTAGAATTGGTAATGAATACAAGCGAACTAGATATGGATATAGGAACAATTTTGGAAGGTAAGGAAGCTGTAGCAGAAGGAATAATTGATGAAGTAGGAAATTTATCCGATGCTCTTTGTTGTCTTTATAAAATGATTGATGAAAGTAAAAATAAGAAAAAAATAAAAAATAAAACAAAAAAATAAATTAAACAGTTTATTCTCAGTTTTTTTGATAAAATATATTGTAGGGGCAAACCAATGTCCCTACTTTTTGCATATAATCAAAATATGGAGGTGGCATTTTTGGCGAAAAAAGTAGATAAATCAATTAAAAGCAATAGAAGGAATATAAATTCTGCTGTTAAACAAGAAAATACAAGAGAAACGTTGAGATTAAGTAATCAGGTATTATCAATAATAATTTTTGCTGTAGCAATATTTTTGATGTGTTTGGTTTTTGTAAAAGGAGAAAACGTTTGGCTTTTTTTACATAATTTTATTATGGGGCTTTTTGGGAAAAATGCAATTTTATGGCCTATTATATTGTTTTATGTATCGTCAATGACAGCTTTGTCATCTAAACCTAAAAACAGAGTGGGAATTAAAGTCATACTTTCAATAGTTGTAATTCTTTTATTTTGTACAGCAATTTACATATTTGGAAATAAAACAGATTTTTTGAATTTAGGTTATTTTAAAACACTATCAGAACTTTATAAAAGAGGTATGCAAAATAAAGGTGCAGGAATTTTTAGCGGTATTTTAGGAATTCCTATGGTATATTTATTTGGAGAAGTTGGTTCAGAAATATTAATTTCTTTAATGCTTTTTGTTTCAATTATGTTTTTAACCGGGACAAGCCTTGAAAAATTATATAGTATAATAAAAAAATTATTTAACTTTGTATTTGAAAAAATAAAAAATTTAATATCAAAAAATAACAATAACAACTTAAATAACGAAGATGTTCCGCAAAATCAAATTGGATTACCTGCACATCCAGTTAGATCAAATTCCATGTTTGAAAATCATTCTGTAAAGGAAACTAAAGTGAATAAAAAAGATATTGCTGTAGAAAATTCTGCTGAAAAAGCCGCTGAGGCTTTTTTAGAAAAAAATAAAAATAGAAAAGAAAGTATTTCATCAGAATTTAAAGAGAGCGAAGTGAAGATGGTCCCTGATAAATCGGAAGATGGTACATATAGATATCCGCCTATCTCTTTGTTGGAAACAGTAAAAAGCCAAAATCCATCAGATATAAAAGAAGAATTACAAACAAATGGTCAACGTCTTGTGGATACTTTAAAGAACTTTTCAGTTCAAACTAAAATTGTTGATATAAGCAGGGGTCCGGCAGTTACTCGTTATGAACTTCAACCAGCAGCTGGAGTAAAAATAAGCAAAATTACAAATTTAGCAGATGATATTGCGCTGAATTTAGCTGCATCAGGAGTTAGAATAGAGGCACCAATACCGGGAAAAGCAGCGGTTGGAATAGAAATTCCAAATAAAATTGTCAATATTGTTAAAATGAGAGAACTGATAAATTCAGAGGAGTTTATGAATGCCAAAAGTAAGTTAACAGTTATTTTAGGCAAAGACATAGCTGGTAACATTACTACAGCTGATTTGGCTAAAATGCCACACCTTTTAATAGCTGGTTCTACGGGTTCAGGTAAATCGGTATGTATTAATTCTTTTATTATAAGCTTGTTATATAAGGCAAGTCCAGATGAAGTAAGATTACTTATGGTGGACCCTAAAGTTGTTGAATTGGGAATATATAATGGAATATCACATCTTTTGGTTCCGGTAGTTACGGATCCAAGAAAGGCAGCTGGTGCGCTTAACTGGGCGGTTACTGAAATGCTCAAAAGATACAATATTTTTGCGGAGAATAATGTAAGAGATTTAACAGCATATAATAAAATGGTTCAACAAAAGTTAAAATCTATGGATTTTAAGGAAAACGACAAACCTAAAATGATGCCGCAAATTGTTATAATTATTGATGAGTTAGCAGACCTTATGATGGCAGCTCCAAATGAAGTTGAGGATGCGATTTGTAGGTTAGCACAAATGGCACGAGCTGCCGGAATGCATTTGGTTATTGCTACGCAGCGACCCTCAGTTGACGTTATTACCGGAACTATAAAAGCTAATATACCAAGTAGAATAGCTCTTTCAGTTTCTTCACAAATAGACTCAAGAACTATTTTAGATGCCAGTGGAGCAGAAAAACTTCTTGGAAGGGGAGATATGCTGTTTTCACCAGTAGGTTCAGCAAAACCAATTAGAGTTCAGGGATGTTATCTTACGGATAATGAAATAGAAAATGTTTTAAGTTTTATTAAAAATAATGGAAACAATGAATATGATCAAAAAGTAATAGAAGAAATAGAAAAAAATGCGGTAAAGGAAGAAACTAAACCAGAAAAAATATCTTCGGAAAATCAAGACCCTATGCTTGATGAAGCTATTAAATGTGTAATGGATGCGGGTCAAGCATCAACATCATTGCTTCAAAGGCGTTTAAGGCTGGGATATGCAAGGGCAGGAAGATTAATAGATGAAATGGAACAAATGGGAATAATAGGTCCTCATGAAGGTTCAAAACCAAGGCAAGTTTTAATAAAACATAAACAGTTTATAGGGAATGATAAAGTTAACGAATAAAATAAAAAAGAGGTTAACAATATGAGAAATAAATTTAAAGAAAAATATAAAAAGAAAAAAGTGTTTATTTCTTTAACATTTGCATTTTTGATTTTTGTGTCATTTATTGCATATTTATTTCAGTGTAGTGGAATTCCTGTTTGGAATAGCATTTTTAAAGCTTGTGCTTTAAGCGATTTTTCATCTTGCGCTGATTCTTATCCGATGTCAGTACATGTACTTGATGTAGGAAAAGCTGATAGTATATTTCTAACATGCGAAGGTAAAAATATTTTAATTGATGCCGGAGAAACAAATATATATGATGTGGTCAATGAATATTTAAGAAAATTAAATATTAAGACAATTGATTTATTAGTGTTAACTCATCAACATAGTGACCATGTTGGGTCAATGAGTAAAATAGTTGATGAGTTCGATGTGAAATCCTTTATGATGCCACAACTAAAAGATGAAATGATTCCAACATTTATATCATATGAAAAATTATTAAATTCACTTGATAAAAAGAATATGCATATTGATAAACCGGAAGTAGGAACAAGTTATAATATAGGAAATATGAAACTTGACATACTAGCACCATGTAAACAATATGATGACATGAATAGCAATTCTATAGTGTTTAAGGCTACATATAAAAATAAAAGCTTTTTATTTACAGGTGATGCAGGAGAAGAATCCGAAAAAGATATGATAAGTGCAGGTTTAAATTTAAAAGCTGATGTATTAAAAGTGGGACACCATGGGAGTAAAACAGCAACTTCAGAAGATTTTCTTAATAATGTTAATCCCTCATATGCAGTGATTTCAGTTGGTGAAGATAGAAATAAATTACCTAAAAAAATTACAATCGAACGTTTAAAAGAACATAAAATAAAAACTTATCGGACGGATATTGATGGAACAGTGGTATTTGCAACAGATGGGGAAGATATAAAAGTGTTTTGCGAAAAAGGAGATAAATAAAATATGAAAATGTCCATTGATAGAATAGAAGGTAAATATGCTATTTGTGAAGATGATAATCAAAAATTATATGCAATAGATTTATCTGAATTACCTCCTTGTGCAAAACCTGGAGATGTTTTGAACCTTTCAAATGATGGAATATTAAGTATTGATAAAGATGAAACAGAAAAAAGAAAAAAAAGAATAAAAAATTTGCAGGATAAATTATTTAAATAGATTAAAATGAAAGTTTATGATATAATTATTGGAAAGGAGGGGACAATATTGAACTTTAAAGATGAATTTATAGAAATATATGAAAATAATATAAAAAGACAAGGCTCACAAGAACTTCTTAACTGGTTAACAACAACAGACTTTTTTAATGCGCCTGCAAGCACTAAGTACCATTGTGCTTGTGAATGTGGATTAGTTCAACACAGCATAAGTGTATACAAAACTATGAGAGAGAAACATTTCGAAGAAGGTTTAGATACCGAGGAGAGTTTTGCTATTTGTGGATTGTTACATGACTTGTGTAAGGCTGAATTTTATAAGGTATCAACCAGAAACGTCAAAAACGATGTTACAGGAGCTTGGGAAAAACAACCCTTTTACACTGTGGAAGATAGTTTTCCTTACGGTCATGGAGAAAAATCAGTATTTTTAATTGAACGTTTTATGAGATTAAAACCAGCAGAAGCTATGGCTATAAGATGGCATATGGGTGGCTTTGATACTTCTGCCAGAGGTGGAGATTTTTCAATAAGTTTAGCATATGAAAAATATCCTTTGGCTGTTAAATTACATATAGCGGATTTTGAGTCAACTTATATAAGAGAAAAACATACTTCCGCGGTAACCAAAAGATAATTTAAATAGTATTGACAAAAGTTTTATAAAATTATATAATTATTAAATGTAACGTCAAGGGTGGATTCTATGTTGTGTTCACCGATGTTGATATTATCATTTTATTGATTTATTAAGGAGGTCATAAAGATGGCAGTACCTAAGAGAAAAGTTTCTAAAGCTAGACGCGATAAGAGACGCTCAAATGTCTGGAAACTTGAGGCTCCTGCACTTATGAAGTGTCCACAATGCGGTGAATTTAAGTTACCACATAGAGTTTGCAAGGCTTGCGGATATTATAAAGGCAGAGAAGTTATAAAGAAAGAGGCTTAATACTCTTTTATGGATATAGAGAGGGCGCATATTTGTACCTTCTCTATTTTTGTTTTTAGTGAATATCAGAATAAAATATAATGAATTATAATTATTAATAAACAATAATAAGGTAGGAGGGATAATTATGGCAAAACCTATTGTTGCAATAGTTGGAAGACCTAATGTAGGAAAATCAACATTGTTTAATAAGTTAGTAGGTCAAAGAATATCAATTGTCGATGATACTCCTGGTGTTACTAGAGATAGAATTTATGGTGAATGCGAATGGCAAAATAAAACCTTTTCTTTAATTGACACTGGAGGTATAGAACCTTATTCCGATGATATTATTTTGTCTCAAATGAGAAGACAAGCACAGCTTGCTATTGATTCAGCCGATGTTATTATTTTAGTCACAGATATAAAAACCGGTCTTGTAGCAACAGACCATGAAGTAGCTACGATGCTTCAAAAAAGCGGTAGACCTGTTATAGTTTGTGTAAATAAATGTGACAAAATAGGTGAAATAGATGCAAATTTTTATGAGTTTTATAACTTGGGATTAGGAGACCCAATAATGGTTTCTTCAGTTCATGGGCATGGAACAGGCGATTTACTTGATAAAATATTTGAATATTTGCCGGAGCAATTTGATAAAGATGAGAATGAGACAACTATAAATGTAGCTGTTATAGGAAAACCAAATGTAGGAAAATCTTCACTTATTAACAAAATAACAGGCGAGAATAGATGTATAGTTTCTAATATTGCAGGAACAACAAGAGATTCAATAGATACATTTATAAGAAATAGCCATGGTAGTTTTAACTTTATTGATACAGCGGGACTTAGAAGAAAAAATAAAGTTTATGATGCGGTTGAAAAATACAGTGTTATAAGAGCAAAAATGGCAGTTGAACGTAGCGATGTGTGTGTAATAATGATAGACGCAAAAGAAGGCTTTACGGAACAAGACTCAAAAGTAGCCGGGCTTGCAATTGATGCGGGTAAAGCTTGTGTTATTGTTGTTAATAAATGGGATGCTATTGAAAAAACAGATAAAACTATGTCAAATTATCGTAAGAAACTAGAAAATAATTTTTCTTTTATGTCTTATGTTCCGATTATTTTTATTTCAGCTAAAACAGGTCAAAGAATTGATAATTTATTTGAGATGATATCTGTAGTTGCAAATGCTAATGCTATGAGAATATCAACAGGTGTTTTAAATGATGTTTTAGCAGATGCCATAGTAAGAGTTCAACCTCCTACAGACAAGGGTAAAAGATTAAAAATCTTTTACATGACACAAGTTTCAGTTAAACCACCTACATTTGTTTTTTTCGTGAATTCTGCACAGCTTTTTCATTTTTCTTATCAAAGATATCTTGAAAATAGAATACGTGAAACATTTTCATTGCAAGGAACCCCTATAAGATTTATAATAAGGGAAAGAAATGAAAAGATGTCTTAATCTAGGAGTGAGATTTTTTTGGATATTCAAACAATTAATTTTATAAGACTTTATTGGATACAGATGATTATTGTAGCTGCAATAGGATATTTAATTGGAAGTATAAGCTTCTCAATTTTAGTTACACGTTTTTTTAAAAATAAATCCGATATTAGAGATATGGGAAGTGGAAACGCCGGATTTACTAATGTATTACGTTCAGTAGGAAAATTACCAGCTATATTGACAATGCTTGGAGACTTTAGTAAAGGTATAATTGCTTGTTTAATCGGTCAATGGTTCTTTTCTTTAATTGATTTTCCTGGTGTTCCTGATTTCTGTATAGTACAATATGGTATGTACATCGCAGGAATTGCATGCCTTATTGGTCATGTATATCCATGCTTTTTTGAATTCAGAGGAGGAAAAGCAGTATTAACAGCATTATCTTTAATAATTATGACTGACTGGAGAGTTGCGGCTCTTTGTTTATCTTTATTTTTAATTATAGTCATTACTACGCGTTTGGTTTCTTTGGGGTCAATATTAGCAGCTGTTTCATATCCGATATTTACTTTTATAGTTACATATTTTTGCGATTATATAGGCAAATCAAGAACAGTGACTTTTGGGTATACTGTTATAGTTACTACACTTTCTTTTTTTGTAGGTGTATTTGTTATTTATAAGCATAGAAAAAATATAGAACGATTATTAAATGGAGAAGAGAAAAAAATATCTATAGCAAAAAGATAAAAATAGAGGAAATTCATTCGAATTTCCTCTATTTTTTATAAATAAAATCTTTTAATTGTTGCGAAGATATACCATAAGTTGAACCACCTGCAGCGGATTCCAATGATTCATCATTCAATTCTTTACCATCAGATATTTTTTTAAATAATACATCTAAATCGTTACCTTTTAAATTTATACCGTTAGATTTTGCTAGTGAATAAAGTTCAGCCTTTGTTTTGCAACCCTTGGCTAATGTGATGAAAGATTCTATAGTCATAGGTATACTCTCCTTTTTATTTAGGTGGTGTTTAGTTAAAGTATATATTGTTAATGTGATATAGTCAAGTTTTTTGTGGTAAATGATTGAGAACCCTTATAGTATATGAGTTTTTTTTTATATTATGATAACATTTAGAAGCCCCGACACAAATATATTTGTGTCGGGGCTTCTTTGATAAAAAGAAAAACCTTAAAAAATTTAATTATTTTTTAAGGTTTTAATTTTATTATGTGGAAAAAGGAGATATCAATTTATCTTCTTTTTATTTATTAATATTGCGAAAACAATTAAACGGCTCTATTTACCTTACCTGAACGTAAACAACGAGTACAAGCGTGAATACGCATTGGGGTTCCGTTAACTAAAGCTTTAACACGCTTAACGTTTGGTTTAAAAGTTCTGTTAGAACGTCTATGAGAGTGAGAAACTTTTATTCCAAAAGCAATATCTTTTCCACAAACATCACATTTTGCCATGTGTTTGCACCTCCTTAAGTGCCATTTGTATAACATTATTATACTAACAGATTTTTATAAAAAAAGCAAGTTTTTTTAAACTTTTGACTAAATTTTAATGTACACATAGTTATAAAGCTTGTGTTTTTCTGTTCGGGAAGATATAATTATATTTATAAAGGAGTGATTATATAAATGTGGTTTTTGCAATCAGGAATGACCTTACAAAGAGCTATAATTATAATTTTATCAATACTTTTTACTATTTTTTTTATAATGCCAATTCACGAATGGGCTCATGGTTTTGTAGCTTATAAATTAGGTGATAATACGGCTAAGTATAATGGAAGATTAACACTTAATCCTTTAAAGCATATAGACCCATTAGGTGCGGCTGCTATGATTTTGTTTAGGTTTGGTTGGGCAAAACCTGTTCCAATAGATTCAAGAAACTTTAAAAACCCTAAGATTGGAATGGCAATTACAGCTTTTGCGGGACCGTTATCTAATTTATTAGTTGCACTTATCGCTGCTTTTTTATTTAATATTGTGGCTTATTTTGGTATGAATTTCATCCCACAGTATATATCAATTTATATTTTAACTTTTATGTATTCATTTATTAATATTAACATTGGATTAGCTGTTTTTAATTTAATTCCATTACCTCCACTTGATGGTTCAAAAATATTAGGCGCTTTTTTACCAGATAAAATATTATATAAGTATTATCAAAATCAAAGATATATTATGATTGCTGTTTTTATTTTGCTTTTTACGGGAATTTTGTCTATGCCTTTGATTTTTATTCAAAAATTAGTTTCTCAAGGAATTATGTGGTTGGCATCATTACCTTTTCCATCATTCTAGGAGGCTAATATATGGAGAAAATATCTTATAAATTAGATACGTTTGAAGGACCTCTTGATTTATTACTGCATTTAATTAAAAAAAATAAGCTAAATATATATGATATTCAGATTTCAGAACTTTTAGTGCAATATATGAAACATATTGATAAAATGAAAGAAAATAATATGGATGTATCAAGTGAATTTTTAGAAATGGCAGCTAGACTAGTATATATAAAAACAGTTTTATTGTTACCAAAACATGAAGAAGCAGAAACTTTAAAACAAGAACTTACTGGACAATTACTTGAATATAAACAATGTCAGGAAATGGCTAAATTGATGTCAATGCAGATGAATCTGGATTATATTTCAAGAGATGCACAAGAAGTTAAATTTGATATGACGTATGGAATAAAACATAATGTATTTGAAATTATAAAATCATATTTTGATTCAGTCGGTAAAAGACAACAAAAATTACCACCTTCAAGGGAATCTTTTTCTGGTATCATTTCAAAAAAAGTAGTTTCAGTTTTTTCTAAAGTTATTTTTGTTTTAAAAAAATTATGGAAAACTGGAGAAACAAATTATAATGAACTTTTTTATAACAGTAAGTCTAAATCAGATATGGTTGCAACTTTTTTAGCAATATTGGAATTAGTAAAAGGAAAGAGAATAATTATTGATGAAAATAATGAAAAAGTTAAGTTATTAAATGGCGGTGGTAATTTTGGAAATAAAAAAAGCTAAAGCAGTTATTCAAGCAATTTTATTTGCTAGTGGAGAACCAATCTCAGCAGAAAAATTAGCAAATTCTCTTGATATTGATAAATTAACGCTTATAAAATTAATGGACAACCTTATGGATGATTTTGATAAGGATGAAAGTGGGCTATGTATTATAAAATTAAATGATAAATATCAGATGTGTACAAAACCCAGATATTCAGATTATGTAAGGCGTGCTATGGATTTGCGTAGACATACACCCTTGTCTCAAGCAGCTATGGAGGTTTTAGCAATTATAGCTTATAATCAACCTGTTACAAAATCATTTGTTGAGCAAATAAGAGGTGTTGATTGTACAAATATAATATCAAATCTAAATACAAGAAATTTAATAGAAGAAAAAGGCAGATTGGATTTACCGGGAAGACCTCTTTTATATGGAACCACACTTAATTTTTTAAAATGCTTTGGAATTTCTTCTGTAGATGAATTACCTGAAATAAAAAATGATAATGAGACCTTAAGTGAGGAAAATATATAATTGATTTGGAGGAAAAATGATAGTTTTATATATTTTTTTGGCTATAATTTTTTTTATTTTTTTATTAATGATATGTCCATTATATATTAAATTTTATTTTACAGATTCCTTATGTATTAAAGTAAAGCTTTTATTTTTTTATTTTACTTTGTTTCCTACTAAAGTGAAGGACAATAAAGATGATTCAGACAAGAATGATAACAAGTCCTTAAAAGAAGAACAAAAAGTATCAAAAAATAAAAATAAAGTTTTATCAATAATAAAAGAGAAAGGTATATCAGGTTTTTTAAAAATTTTAAAGGAGCTTGTAGAAATTGTTTTAAAATCCACAAAAAAAGTTTATAATAAAATGCATATAGACTATGTTAATCTTTTTTTAATTGTTTCAGATGATGATGCAGCAAAGACGGCAATAAGATATGCAGAGGTTACATCTTTTTTGGGGATGGCTACTTCAGTACTTTTGAATAAAGTCAATATTGAAAAGTATAATATTAAAGTATGTCCTGGATTTAATGAAAATCAGTCAAAAGTTAACTTCTATGCTAAAATACATTTTTTCCCGATATCTATAATTAAAATAGCTATAGATACATTGTATGAGTTTGTAAAAAGTTTTTATAAAAATCAGATAAATATAAATTTAAGAAAGGGTGTATCAAAATGAGTGATTGTTCAATAAATAATATGGTTGATACTACTATGGAAAAAATTAAACAGTTGGTTGATGTGAACACAATAATAGGAGAATCTATAAAACTTGATAACGGTGTTGTAATTATTCCTGTTTCTAAAGTTTCTTATGGCTTTGCATCAGGTGGTTCAGAGTTTTCTGCAAAAAAGGAAAATAAGGATAATCTATTTGGTGGAGGAAGTGGAGCCGGTGTTACAATTTCTCCAATAGCTTTTTTAACTGTAAATAAGGACGGAAATGTTAAAATATTACATGCAGAACCAGTGCTTTCAACAGCAGAAAAAGTAATAGATATGGTTCCTGAAGTAGTGGATAAATTAAGTGCGATGGTAAAAAAACAAGACAAAAAAACAATAGATTCAACAAAATGTTAATTTGAATAATTTTTAATAATATAAACTTTATTGCATATAATTAGCAAAGGGATTCACTATTGAAGATTTTTAGTTTTGTAAGGATGTGTCTAATTTGTGTAAAAAGTTAATATCGGTTTTATTATTTATAATATTTTTAATGCCACTTGATAATATGGTGTTGGCGGAGTCAGATGCTTTGTCATTATCTGCACAATCTGCTGTGGTTATATGCGCGGACACTGGTCAAATAATCTATGGAAAAAATGAACGTGAACCAAGACCAATGGCAAGTACTACAAAAATTATGACAGCTCTTTTGGCTTTAGAAGCAGCCGACAGTGAGGACGTGAATGTAACAATTACAGACAAAATGGTTCCAGTGGAAGGTTCATCAATGTGCTTAAAAGTAGGGCAAGTATTACCTCTTTCAAGCCTTGCTAAAGGAATGCTAACAGTATCTGGAAATGATGCAGCTAATTCAGTAGCAATTACATTGGGTGGTTCTGTAGACGGATTTGTCGATTTAATGAATAAAAAAGCAAAACAAATAGGACTTAATGATACATACTTTGAAACACCATCAGGCTTAGATAAGGGGAACCATCATTCAACAGCTTATGATATGGCTTTGCTTGGTGCATTTGCTCTTGAGAATAAGGCTTTTTACAATATATCTTCAAAAAGGCGAGTAGAAGTACCTTTTATAGAACCAGATGAAATAAGAACGCTTTATAATGAAAATAGAATGTTGAAAAGATATGATGGGTGTATCGGTGTAAAAACTGGGTTTACTAAAATGGCCGGAAGATGTTTAGTTTCTGCTGCTGAAAAAAATAATACCAGGTTGGTTGCAGTTACGTTGAATGCAGGAGATGATTGGAACGATCATGAAAAATTGCTCGACTATGGATTCTCAAAAGTTGATACGGTTAATTTTAACGATAAAGAAAGCATAACAGTTCCTTTAGTAGGCGGAAAGGTGAATGATACTAATTTAATTGTAAAAGATAAAATTTCTATTACTTTAAAAAAAGGTGAGAAAGAAAAAATAGAAAAAGTTGTGGAAGTTCCATCTTTTTTGTATGCACCATTAAAACAAGGCCAAGTAGTAGGAAAAATAAAGTATAAACTTAATGGAAATGTTATAGCATCTAATGATTTATTAATTCCAGAGGATAAAGAGGCGTTAAAGAAAGAAAAAAATGTTTTTGTTAGAATGTTTGATTTTTTTAAAGGTTTTTTAACTAACAGTGGAGGATAATAAGTTTGGAAAAAATAAGAGTTCAAAAAGTACTTTCTGATTGCGGAATTGCATCAAGAAGAAAAGCAGAAGAAATGATAGAAAAAGGATTAGTTTTTGTTAATGGAAAACTTGCTCATATTGGAGATAAAGTTAACCCGGATAAAGATAAAATTATTGTTAATGGAAAGCTTGTTGAAAAAAATAAAAAATATTATATTATGTTGCATAAACCTCGTGGATATGTGTCTACAATGAATGATGAGCTTAATAGAAAATGTGTTGCAGAATTAACAAAGGATTTACCAGAAAAAGTATATCCGGTAGGAAGACTTGATAAGGATTCAGAAGGCCTTTTACTTATGACTAATGATGGAGACTTTTCAAATGCGGTAATACATCCATCAAAACATATTGAAAAAAGATATAGGGTTACAGTTAAGCCTGAAATTACAGAAGAACAATTAGTAAAATTAAGTTCAGGAATGGATATTGATGGATATAAAACAGAACCTGCTAAAATAACAGTTTTAAAAACAGATAAGGATAGATCGGTTTTAGAAATAATTTTAAAAGAAGGACGAAACAGGCAAATTAGAAAAATGTGCGAAAAAGTAAATCTAGAAGTTGCAAGATTAAAAAGAGTATCTATAGGGCAATTAAAGTTAGGAATGCTTCAACCAGGTAAATGGAGAGAACTTACATCTGAGGAAGTTAAACGTTTAGCAAGACGTGAAAAAAGAAAATAATGTGAATTTATAGCCAGTATAAATAGAAGTAAAAGGTATTTTTGATTAAATTAAACTCTATGTGACAATATAAAAAAGTGTGTGGAGGATATTTTATGGATATTTCTGGTTTAATGAAAAAAATAAAAGTTCATAATGAGGAAATCTTAATAAGACAGACATACAAAACACTGCAAAATTTATTTGATTCGGGGTCATTTGTGCCTATAAGCGAGTATTCTTCAAGTTGTCAGGATTATGAAGAAGTAATATGTGGGTTTGGAGCTATAAATGGAAAACCTGCATATGCATTTTGTCAAGATTTTGATACTTCTAAGGGAATTATTTCAAAAAAACATATTAATAACTTAAAAAGATTATATTCACTAGCAGGTAAGTCAAATGTTCCTATTGTTGGTATATATAGTTCAGTGGGAATGAATTTAAGTGATGAAGAAAATTTATTGTCAGATATGGGTGACTTAATAAATTATAGTTTGAGTTTATCAAAGAGAATTCCGCAAGTATCTATAGCCTTAGGTCCATGTTTAGGTCTTAATTGTATTTTAGCTAGATGTGCAGATGTTTTTATTGCTACTAACAAGGCTGAAGTTTCAATTGATATAAAAAATTCGTGTTGTTTAGCAGAAACGCAATATGATGAAAATGTAGTCGATATAATAGTTAAAAATATAGATGATGCTTTTGTTTATACCCAAAAATTACTTTCAATGTTACCATCAAATAATAGTATTGTGCCGCCAAAATGTAATGTTATGGAACCTGATATATCAAGTTTTAAGGGCTTTGATAGCGTAATGGAGAAAATTTGCAGCTTTAAAAGTTATGATATAAAATCAGAAATATTAGATTTCGTTTTTGATAAGGAAAGTGCTTTAGAATTATCTAATAATGATGGACAAGCTTTTTATACAGGTGTTGCAAAACTTGGTGGGGTTACAGTAGGAATAACTGCAATGAATAGTTCACAGGTTAATAAATCAATAACTAACAAAGATATTTTGAAAATTAAGAAATTAATTAAATTATGCGAAAATTTTTCAATTCCATTAATTACATTTTGGGATTCTAAAAACTTTGATTCATCTCAGTGTGCAATTGATTTATATCAATTATATAATTTAACTGATATTTGTAAGATTAATTTAATTATAGGGGAGATATATGGCTCATTAGCAGCTATGATTTTATCTCAAAATGAAAAATTGCAAAATATGACAATTGCATGGCCAAGTGCTAAAATATTATTGTTACCTAGTGACACAATGTCTAATATAAAATATAATGAGTTATTAAAAAAATCAGATAATCCAATCTTAGATAGAAAAAAATTTATGTCAGATTTTAAAGAAGATTCAGAAAATCTTTTAAAAGCTTTACAAAAAGGATTAATAAGCGAAGTAATTGAGCCATTAAAAACTCGTGAAAAATTATTTTTATTGCTGGAACTGTTTTGTGCAAAGAATGTTTTAACAGATTTAAAATAATGTGTTGAAGGAGAATTTTAATGAAACATTTAAAAATTACTGTTGATGGAAAAGTATATGATGTTGAAGTAGAAGAAATCGATGAGCAAAATAATCAAATATATGATAAAACAGAAAATATTTCTGAAAATATGAAAAAAAATGTTAGTGACGTTAATGTAGATGGTGAACAAGTAAAAGCGCCTATGGCTGGAACTATTGTTTCTGTGAATGTGTCTGAAGGTCAATCTTTGAAAAAAGGTGATGTTATAGTTATATTAGAAGCTATGAAAATGAAAAATGAGATACTCGCTCCAAAAGATGGAACCATAGTTTCTTTACAGGTTACTGAAAACCAGAATGTTCAAACAAATCAAATTATAGCTGTATTAAAATAATATTTTTTTAGCCCACGCACCTGTACATAACAAATTATTGTTAGTACGGTACTTCCGCAGGCAAGCCGACCACTTGCGCGGTCGGCTTGCCTGCGATTTTTATTATTTTATAATATAATTACAGGGAGAAGATGAATAAATGAAAAAGAAAATATTAATAACTGAAACAGTATTACGAGATGCACAACAGTCATTAATAGCCACACGTATGCCAATATACGATATGTTACCTATTTTAAGTAAATTAGATGAAATAGGATTTTATTCATTGGAATGTTGGGGAGGAGCTACATTTGATTCATGTTTAAGATACCTTAATGAAGATCCGTGGGAACGTCTTAGAACTATAAAAAAATATTGTAAAAAAACAAAATTGCAAATGTTATTTAGAGGACAAAATATGCTGGGATACCGGCATTATGCGGATGATGTTGTAGAATATTTTGTACAACGCTCTGCCTATAATGGAATAGATATTATACGGGTATTTGATGCGTTAAATGATATAAGAAATTTAAAGGTTTCAATAAAAGCTGCCAAAAAAGAAAAAATACATGTTCAAGCAGCAATATCATATACTACAGGAGAAATGTTTACCCCAGAATATTTTGCTCAATATGCAAAACAATTAGTAGATATTGGAGCAGATTCGATTTGTATAAAGGATATGGCAGCATTGCTTACACCTAAAAGTACAGTGGATTTAATAAAACAAATAAAACAATTGGTGAATGTTCCTATAAGTTTGCATACGCACTATACGTCAGGATTAGCTTCAATGTGTCTTTTAGAAGGAATAGCTGCAGGAGCAGATATTATAGATACGGCAATGTCACCTTTAGCACAAGGTACATCACATACACCAACAGAATCTATGGTAGCGGCGCTTGAAGGAACACAATATGACACGGGATTAGATTTAATTCTTTTGAATGAAATACGTGATTATTTTATGAAACTTAGAAAAAAATATATAAAGTCCGGATTGCTTGATGCACAAATGTTAGTTGCAGATACTAATGCTTTGGTGTATCAAGTTCCGGGAGGAATGTTGTCGAATTTATTAATTCAATTGAAACAAGCTGGACAAGAAGAAAAATTAAATGAAGTTTTAAAAGAAGTACCTAAAGTAAGAAAAGATGCTGGATATCCTCCGCTTGTTACTCCTACATCGCAGATTGTAGGTACACAAGCTGTTTTTAATGTTATAAATGGCGAAAGATATAAAATGTGTACTAATGAATTTAAGGATTTAATTTCAGGAAAATATGGAAAAACTCCTGCCAACATAGATCAAGATTTTAAAAAGAAAATTATAGGAGAAAATAATATAATAAATTGTAGGCCGGCAGATTTGTTAAAACCTGAAATAGATGATTTGAAATCTCAAATAAAGGAGTTTATCGAAACTGATGATGATATTTTAACGTATGCACAGTTTCCTCAACTCGCAATTGAATTTTTTAAAAAGAGAAGAGAAAAAAAATATGGGTTGAATAGTAAGTATACGGATATGGAAAATAATGTTCATCCGATTTGATGGGCATAAAAGAACGGCGGACTCCACTTGCGTGGAGTCCGCCGTCACCTTATTTGTAAAAAATGTCTGTTATTTGTTTTTATTAGTAGTAGGACATTTTTTATTATACTAATTTATATCGCGTTTTCTAAATATATACATTCCAGCTACTGTAGATACGGCTATGTAAATTAACACAACAATATATCCTCTTAACATATGTGAACTGTCTGCAAAGGCATAAGTTACAGTGTATGGGTCAATAATAAAGCTGGAATGAATAACATCACTAAAAAATTTGTTTATCATAGTAATAATGGTATTTTTTAAAAATATGAAAGCAAGAAATGTAGCAAGAGCAGGACCTAATGAACGGATTGACATAGATAAAAGAACTGCAATTGATATATAAGCGATAGTTTGTAATAAAAGTGATAATATATTTTGTGTGAATAAATTATCAAATTTAAAGAAATCAGGAATCTTATCGCCTATAATTATTTGTGCAGTGATGAATGAGGTGATAAATGATAATATAATATTAATTATAGATACGCAAATAATTGTTATAAATTTAGATAAATAAATATATTCACGTTTATAACCTTTTGATGCAATGTTTTTTATTGTACCATAAGTAAAATCAGATGTGGCAAACATAGTGGCAAAAATGCCAATTAAAAATACACATGAACCAAAAATTGCTGGAATGGTTTGTGAAAAGTTTGGAATAGAAGCAAGTGTTAAATCTACAAGTTCAGGATTTTCTAAAGAAAATGCATATCCCCAAAAAATCATACCAGAGAAAAGTAATGATATTAAAATTACTAAAGTAGAAGTTACCCAAAATGATGTAGTCCTAAAAGCTTTATAAAAATCTATTTTTAGCATGTTAAGCATCTTTATTACCTCCTATCACTTGCATAAAGTATTCTTCAAGGTCCATAGATTTATTCGAAATGGAATCAATTATAATGTCGTGTTTAGAAAGTGTACTGTTAACTACTCCAGGTTTATCAACAAAATCTGATATTTCAATAGTATTTTCATTTAAAATAGAAAAGTTTGTAGTTTTTAGTTCTTCTTTTAAAATATCACATGCTTTATTAATATCGTTAACTTTTACAATTAAGCTGGATTTACAACGTTCAGCGAGTTCTTCATCGGTAAATTCCTCTATCATTTTACCGTTATTTATAATTCCATAGCGTGTTGCTAACTTTGAAAGTTCACCAAGAATATGACTTGATATAAGTATAGTTATACCTTTTTCTTTATTTAATTTTTGTAATAGTTTACGTATGTAAATAATACCTTCAGGGTCAAGACCATTTGTGGGTTCGTCAAGGACTAAAAATTCAGGTTCTCCCATAAGACTCATAGCAATGCCAAGTCGTTGTTTCATGCCCAGTGAAAATTTTTTGACTTTTTTATTTCCAACATTATCAAGACCAACTAATTTTAAAGTTTCATCAATAATGTCTTTATTTTTTGAACCTAAAAGTTTCCACTGAATATACATATTTTGACGAGCATTTAAGTTAGGAACAAAAGCCGGAGCTTCAATAACCGTTCCGATTTTATAACGAGCCTTACTTAGGTTTTCGTTGTCAAATAATTCTATAGTTCCTTCAGAAGGAGTAGAAAGTCCAACAATCATTTTTATAAGTGTAGTTTTTCCGGCGCCGTTTCTTCCAATGAAACCATATATGTCACCTTTTTTTATATTCATATTTAAATTTGAGATAGCTGCTTTTTTTGAAAACATTTTAGTAATATTATTGATTTTTAAAACATTTTCCATATAATGGGACCTCCTTTTTTGTATTGTAAAGTTAATTGTAACATATTAAGCAAAGAATGTCAAGGAACACTAGGGTACTTGACATTCTAAAAAGGGTATCTTTATTGTTTTATTCTTTTGGCTGCTAAGTTTAAAACTGTGGATGCAATAGGTCCTGCTGTTTTGTAACCATATCCTGAATTTTCTACTATTACTGAAAATGCTAATGGAGTATCTTCATTTGATGAAAAGCCTACCATCCATCCATGTGGTTCTTTGTTTTCGCCAACTTCTGCAGTGCCGGTTTTTGCACATACATTTAAATTTGGAAACATATTGTCACCATAATTTGCAGTAACGTTATATCGCATTAATTCTTTTAATTTATCAGCTGTATTTTCATTTAATAATTTTTCTTCGCTTATATTATTTTGAAATATTTTATTTTCAATTGATTCATTAAATGAAATATTTTTTATAAAATGCGGAATAATAGCGTTACCTGAGTTCGCAATAGCACCCATTAATATTGTTGAATGTAATGGATTTAATAAGTTACTGTATTGTCCCACACCTGACCAACCTAAATCATAATCATTTGCATCATCAACATTATAAAAACTACTTTTTGTTGTAATTCGATTAAACTTGAAGTTTTTGTTGAAACCCATAGAGTTTGCAGTGGCGGTCATTTTTGCTTTCCCAAGTTCAATAGCAAGGTTAGCAAAGTAAATGTTACATGACTTCATCATTGCATTTTTAATGGCTATATTACCGTGATAGCCTAAACAGGTGATTTTTTTATCGTCGACTAATTCTATTTGATTGCAAGAATATGTTTTTTTGTCAATATCATTAAAGTTAGTTATCCCGGAAGCACTAGTTATAATTTTGAAAACAGAACCAGGTGTAAATGATGAATGAATAACTCTATTAATGTAAGCACCGTCATATTTACTGGTAGTATCCTTCTCTACAACTTCAGGATAATATGGATCATAAGTGGGCGAGCTAACCATACATAAAATTTCACCGGTTTTATAATTATATACGCAAACAGCACCTTTATGTGTTCCAAGTGATGATAGTGCGGCTTTGCATAGTTCACTATCAAGTGTAATTTGTATGTTTTTATTTTGATTAAATATTGTAGGTGAAGTAACTCCAAAAATAAGATTGTACCCATAAAGAACATCTTTATATAAAGTTTGAATAGAACTAGGTATATGGTCATCATTGTCACCAATTGTATGAAGTAATGCTCGACGTGTTTCTTCATCACTATGATATCTGCGTTTATTGTTTTCACTGTGAGCAAGAACCACATTATTTCTGTCTGTTATATCTCCCAATTGGTCAATACCATTACCAGATAAATGTTTATTAATTGGACTTAAAACCCATGTATTAGCATTCGTAATAAAATTAAATACAAAAAGACCTATACCAAATAAAAATAGAAAAGTTAAAATCGATAATACAATTGAACGAGATCGTGCATTTCTCATAATTATACCACCCTAATATATTTTATAATTAAAAGGTTTTTTAAAATTTTTTTAAAGCGTATGTTCGTTCATCAGCAGCTTTTATAAAGGCAAGTAATCCGAATGAAGATATCATGCTTGAACCGCCTAAACTTACAAATGGTAGGGTTACTCCGGTGAGTGGTAAAATATCTGTTGTACCAAAAATATGTAGTGCAGATTGAAAAATCAACATCGTGGCAGCAGCACATGATGCTATGGAATAAAATGTGGAACGACTTTTTGTGCTTTGTGAACGTGCAAAAAATGCAAATCCTGCAATAATTAATGCGACTGTAATAGCAATTATAAGGCCCATTTCTTCACAAATTAAGCCAAACATTAAATCACCAGTAGATGCAAAGATATTTTTTAGATATCCGTTTCCAACGCCTGTCCCGAAAAGTCCACCACTTGCACTATATGTAAGAACTCGAGTTTGTTGAAATCCAAGATCATTAATATGTTCAAAAACATGTCCCCAGACAGAAAACCTATCTTTTATGTATGGTTTGAATGTTAAAATTAAAAAAATACCAAGAATAGCTGTACTGCAAGATAAAATGAGTGTTCTGATACTTCCGGAACGCATAAAAGCAATTATTAAAAATGTTATAAAAAATATACATGCTGTCCCAAAGTCTTTCATAAGAAAAAGACAACCTATACATATAGAAGAAAAAGCAATAAACCAAGTTAAACTTTTAGTGGTTTGAAGGTCATCAAGCGTAGAGGCACCAACAAATATAAATGCAATTTTTATAAATTCAGAAGGTTGTACGGAAAAAGATGCTATTGATATCCAATTCCTAGCTCCATTAATTTCTTTTGCTAATGCTAAGTTAACTATAAAAAGACCAATAGCTGAAAGTGCAATTAATATTCTAAGGTTCCCAACAATATCAGGATTTTTTATAAACCAAATTATAAAACAAAATAAAACCATTCCAATAGTAATAGATATAAGTTGAATAAATGATTCATGAGGAGCTGCGTGACTTATAAGTGTAAGACCAAGACCAGAAAGAAATATGGCTAAGGTTTCAAGTTCAAATGTTCGTCGTCGGAAAATAAAAGTAGAAATAATGAAAAAAAACCAAGATATAAAAATAAAAATTAATATAGGAACCAATTTATGTAGTTCAATTGTTTTATTTTGTAGAATAGGTTCAATACAAGATAAAATTAAAAAAAGTGTAACAAGAAATAAGTTCCTTGATGGTTTTAATGGCCGATGAATTTTAAATTGAGGTTCGTAATTTGATGAAATATCACGTGAATCAGATGCTTTTAATAAAATAAGAGAAGTGCTACCTATCGATATTACATCATTTACATTAACTTTTGTTTTTCCATTTATTTTTTGACCGTTTATAATAATTCCATACTTAGAATGAGTGTCTGAAATGAACCAGCCCTCTTTCCTTCTAAAAAGTACAGCATGGTCGCGAGAAATAGTATTGTCGTCAATTATAATGTCACAATTTTTACTTCTGCCAATACTGTTTTCCCAAAATAAAACAGGATATTCTTTTTTTGAAAAGGTATCTTGTAAAAGTATTAGAGCACCTTTACCACGAGTATGGTTTTTCATAGATTTAAAGCAAGAAAATAAAATAAGTATGCCCCAAAATGCCAAAATTACTTTTATGATGAACAGAACTAAAGATATATTATCCATTTTTATCACCAGGCCTATTTTAAAGTTTTTTTCTTTAAATGCAACAAATTTTGATAATTAAATTTTATCACAATTATTTGTTTAGTCAACAAATCAATTAAACTTTACAATTTAAAAAAAAGTAATCATACTTTTGTTTTATAATGTAGATAAATTAGTATAATATATGGTATAATATTAATTATACTTTTAGGTGATAAAATTAAACATAGGAGGCGCTATATGGAAAGAAACTTTTCTCGATTTGAAATTGCTAATGGAGTAAATTTTAATGTAATCAAAGATAAACGCTTTAAAACAGGAAGAATATCTTTTACAGCTTTTTTGCCGCTTGATTCTCAAAAAGTATCTTCGTATGCTGTTGTACCTTTTGTATTGGGAGATTCCTGCAGAAAATATCCGGATTTTACAAGCCTTAATATGGAACTTGCTGACCTTTATGGTGCATCACTTTTTTCAGATGTCAGTAAAATAGGAGATATGCAAGCACTTACTATGTCAATTTCGTTCCTTGATAATAGATATGCTTTAAATAAAGAAGATTTATCCTCAAAACTTACACAACTTCTATGTGATTTAATATTTGATCCACTAATTGAAAATGCTACGTTTAAAGAAGAGATAGTGGAACAGAAAAAAAGACAAATTATTGAATTGATTGATTCTGAGTATAATGATAAAAGAATCCTTGCAAGAATACGTTGTGAGGAAATTATGTGCAAAAAAGAAAAATTCGGAATTAGCAGATTTGGAGAAAAAAATCAAGTTATGGCTTTAACTTCAGATGATGTATTTAATGCATGGAAAGAAGTATTAAGAAATGCAAAAATAGAAATAATGGCATTAGGAGATATAGACTACGAACCTGCTATGAATGCATTTAAAAACGCTTTTTCAAAAATAAAAAGAGAAACTATTTTAAACTGTAAAACAGAGATAATAAAGAATGTGAACGAGTTAAAAGAACAAAAAGATGAAATGGATATAGCTCAATCAAAATTAGTCATGGGTTTTAGAACAGGTGCAGCACTTAAAGACCCTGAAGTTATGGCTACCAGAGTTGCAGTGGCTCTTTTTGGTTCTACTCCTCAATCAAAATTGTTTTTAAATGTTAGAGAAAAACTGAGCTTATGTTATTATTGTTCAGCCCGATATGATAGAAATAAAGGAATAATGATGGTCCAAAGCGGTGTTGAACGTAAAAATATAGATAAGGCTAAAAAAGAAATATTAAATCAGTTGGAAGAAATAAAAAAAGGCAACTTTACAGAAAATGAACTTGATGATACAAAAAGAAGTTTAGCAAATAGTTATAGAACTATAGGTGACTTTTTAAGCGGTCTTGAAAGTTTTTATTTGTCACAGGTGTTTGACGATGAGTTTTTTACACCAGAGTATTTTGTGGATGCAACTTATAAAGTAACTAAAGAACAAATAGTAAAAGCTGCAAATATGATAAAACTTGATACGGTTTATGCTTTAGTTGGCAATGAGGAGGAATCACAATGATTTTAAAAACAGTAAAAAGCGACAGAATTGGAGATAAGTATTTTTATATTGAACATAAATCCGGACTTAAAGTTTTCGTTTACCCTAAAGAAGGATACAGCTCCACTTATGCTATAATAGGAACTAAGTATGGCTCTATTAATACAAAGTTTAAATTGTGTGGTAAAGATGAAATTGTTAGTGTCCCGGATGGAATAGCACATTACCTTGAGCATAAATTATTTGAAAGTGAAGACGGCGATGCTTTTGCTAAGTATGCTAAAACAGGCGCTTGTGCAAATGCGTACACTTCATTCGATACAACATGTTACCTTTTTTCTTGTACTGAAAAATTTGAAGAGTCTTTAAAAATACTTTTAGATTTTGTGCAGTCACCATATTTTACAGATGAAACGGTTGAAAAAGAACGTGGAATTATTGGGCAGGAAATAAAAATGTATGACGATGATCCTGCTTGGAGGGTTATGTTTAATTTATTGGGTGCTATGTACCACAAACATCCAGTTAAGGTTGATATAGCAGGAACAATTGAGTCTATTTCTAAAATTAATCCTGAGAATTTATATGAGTGTTACAATGGATTTTATAATCCAGCCAATATGGTGTTGTGTGTAGCAGGAAATGTTAATCCTGATGATGTTTTTAAAATAGTTGATGAAATGGTAAAACCAAGTGACTGCAAAGTGCCTGAGTGTGTTTTTCCAGAGGAACCTTATAATGTGGTAACCGATAGAGTAGAACAACATTTTGAAATCGCTATGCCAACTTTTCAACTGGGATTTAAGGAAATGGTTAAAAATGGAAGAGTTACTGATGAACAGTTAGCTCAGACTGATATTATTTTATATTCATTAGCATCAAAGTCTTCAAAATTATATAAAAAGTTAATGGATGAAAATTTAATTAATGAATCGTTTGGCTATGAATATTTTGAAGGAGAAGGTTATGCAGCGGTAATTTTATCCGGGGAATCTAAGAATCCTGACAAGGCAGCTAAAATTATTAAAGATGCAGTGGAAGAACTTCATAGAAATGGACTTAGCAAAGAAGATTTTGAAAGAGCTAAAAAATTAGTTTATGGTAGAAATATTGCAATGCTAAATAGTGCTGAGAATATTTCTAATGCTATGCTAAACTTAGCTTTTTCAGATAGAGAATTGTTTCATGCAATTGAGTGCATTGCAAATACTACTATAGAACAAGTGAATGATAGGTTAAAACAACAACTTGATAATAAAAATTCTTCTCTTTCTATAATTTTTCCTATAAATAATAAAGGGGAAAATTAAAATGTTTAATAATGTATATAATGTTAAGTTCCCTGGGATGAATTTGAATTTTCAATTTAGCCCTATTGCATTTAAGCTAGGAAATATTACTGTGTATTGGTATGGGATAATCGTTTGCATAGGTTTTCTTTTGGCTTTATGGTATGTTATTGCTAATTGTAATAGGTTTAAAATTAATAGTAATGATATGATTGATGCTATTATTGTAGGATTGTTGTGTGGAATAATAGGCGCACGGTTATATTATGTGATTTTTTATCCCGGGGATATGTATTTAAAAAATCCTATTAAGATTTTATATATAAATCAAGGTGGAATTGCAATATACGGTGGAATAATTGGAGGGCTTTTAGGAGGTATTTTAGTTGCTAAGAAAAAGAAAATGAATTTATTGGCAGCTTTGGACTTAACTGCATTAGGCTTTTTAATCGGGCAAAGTGTTGGTAGATGGGGCAATTTTATAAACCAAGAAGCGTTTGGGACAGAAACTGATATTTTTTGCAGAATGATAAGCGAAAATACGTTCGGGGTTGCTGTACATCCGTGTTTTTTATATGAGTCTATTTGGTGTGCACTGGGGTTTGTTTTACTACATTTATTTAGTATGAAGTACAGAAAGTATGATGGACAAGTGTTTTTTTTGTACCTGGTTTGGTATGGAGTAGAACGCTTTTTCGTAGAGTCTCTTAGAACCGACAGCTTATTGATTCCAGGAATTAATATTCGTATTTCTCAAGTAGTTGCATTAATTACTGCCATTATTGGTATATTCTTTATTGTAAAATTTAAAAATAAAAAGGATTTATTAACAAACTCTTAATTTATGTTTTTTCGCTGTATGCTGGGTTCCTTCACCCCAAGAATCCATGACTATGGATTCTTGGGGTGGACCCATAACCGTTTCTTGGTTATGGAAAGCTCAAAAATATGATTTTTGAGCTAAGGAACCCAGCACATACAGCGAAAAAAATTAAACCATTATGAATATGTTTTGAGGTGATTTAGGGTGTCATTCCCCAAAAAACAAATTAGAAATTTTAGCATTATAGCACATATAGATCATGGAAAATCTACATTGGCCGATAGAATTTTAGAACAAACAGAATCCGTTGCAATACGTGATATGTCAGACCAACTGCTCGATAATATGGAACTTGAACGTGAACGAGGAATAACTATAAAAGCTCATGCAGTTACACTTTTATATAAGGCCAATGATGGAAAAGATTACATGTTTAATCTTATTGATACACCGGGTCATGTTGACTTTAATTATGAGGTATCTAGGTCATTAGCAGCGTGTGAAGGTGCAGTTTTAGTTGTTGATGCTTCTCAAGGGATAGAAGCTCAAACACTTGCTAACACATATCTTGCAGTAGATGCAGATCTTGAAATTGTTCCTGTAATTAATAAGATAGATTTGCCAAGCGCGGATCCTGAACGTGTTAAAAATGAAATAGAAGATATTATTGGTATACCTGCAGATGAAGCACCTCTTGTATCAGCAAAGACAGGTCTTAATGTAAAAGATGTGCTGGAGAGTATTGTTAAGATAGTTCCTCCTCCAACCGGAGACGATAACAAGCCATTAAAAGCTCTTATTTTTGATTCTTATTACGATACATATAAAGGTGTAATTATATATGTGAGAATAAAAGATGGACAAGTTCATTTGGGCGATGAAATTAAACTTATGGCGACTGGTGCTACATTTACAGTTACTGAATGTGGATTTTTAAGAGCAACTACTTTGGAACCTACTAATGAACTTACAGCAGGTGAAGTAGGATATATTGCAGCATCAATAAAGTCAGTAAGTGATGCAAGAGTTGGTGACACAGTTACTACTGTTAATAACCCTGCCAAGGAACCATTGCCTGGGTACAGGACAGTTAATCCAATGGTTTTTTGCGGAATATATCCAGTAGATGGTTCAAAATATTCAGATTTGAGAGAAGCTCTTGAAAAGTTACAATTGAATGATGCTTCTTTATCTTTTGAACCGGAAACTTCTATAGCGTTAGGATTTGGATTTAGGTGTGGATTCTTAGGTCTTTTGCATATGGAAATTATTCAAGAACGGTTAGAACGAGAGTATAATTTTGATATAATTACTACAGCACCAAGTGTTATTTATAAAATTACTAAAACTGACGGTGAAGTGGTGTATATAGATAATCCGACAAATTATCCAGATACGGTTTTAATAGAAAAAGCAGAGGAACCAATGACTAATGCACATATTTATGCTCCTTCTGAGTATGTAGGAAATATTATGGAACTTTGTCAGGATAGGAGAGGTATTTTTAAAGATATGAAATATCTCGATGACGAAAGAGTTGATATCCACTATGAAATGCCATTAAATGAAATAATTTATGATTTTTTTGACACTTTAAAATCAAAAACAAGAGGTTATGCTTCGTTTGATTATGAGGTGATTGGATATAAGGAGTCAGATTTGGTTAAACTTGATATAATGTTAAATGGAGATATTGTTGATGCGTTATCGTTTATAATTCATAGGGATAAAGCATATCATCGTGCTAGAAAAATGGCTGAAAAATTAAAAGAAAAAATTCCACGTCAATTATTTGAGGTACCAATACAAGCATGTATTGGAGGAAAAATAATAGCAAGAGAAACTGTTAAAGCTATGCGTAAGGATGTTTTGGCAAAATGCTATGGCGGGGATATTACCAGAAAGAAAAAATTACTTGAAAAACAAAAAGAAGGCAAAAAACGTATGAGACAACTGGGAACTGTTGAGGTACCACAAGATGCTTTTATGTCTGTTTTAAAGCTAGATGAATAAGTCAATTTGTTGTTTACAAGCATTATACGCTGGGGGCCCGGCCCCTCCCCAACAAATTTTTATAAAAATTTGTTGGGGAGGAATTAATCTGAACATTTATGATTCAGATTAATAGTCGAAAAGTATTTCGACTGCCGGGCCCCCAGCGCATAGAAAAATAAAGGAGCTTTTTATGAACCCTATTGGATTATATATACATGTACCATTTTGTGAACGTAAGTGTCCATATTGTGATTTTTATTCAATAAAGTATTCTAATGAATTAATTGATAAATATACAGATGCAATTTGTAATTTATTAGTTAAGTATAGCAAAACATTAGATGTATCATTTGATACATTATATTTTGGTGGAGGAACTCCAAGTCTTTTAGGAACTAATAATTTATGTAAGATAATAAAAACTATTAAAGAAAATTTTATTTTTTTAGCTGAAGAAGTAACATTAGAAATGAATCCTACAACGATAAATGGATTTGACTTAGAAAAAATAAGAAGTTTAGGAGTTAATCGGTTATCGATTGGTGTTCAGTCAGCGGTAAATAGTGAGCTTAAACTACTAGGTCGGCATCACAATTTAAATGAAGTTAAAAAAACAATTAATTTAGCAAAAAAGTCAGGGTTTAATAATATTTCTCTTGATCTAATGATATCAATTCCAAATCAAACAAAAGAAAGTTTACAAGAATCTATAGATTTTTGTACAAGTCAAAATATTCAACATATTTCAGCATATATGTTAAAACTAGAAAAAGGAACACCTTTTTTTAAAAATCAAGAAAAATTAAACATTAAATCAGAAGATGAATATGCAGATTTATATTTGTTTGCAGTTTCACAATTGGAAAAAAAAGGCTTTTTTCAATATGAAATATCAAACTTTTGCAAAACTGGATTTGAAGGAAAACATAATTTAAAGTATTGGCAGGCTAAAGAATATTTAGGATTAGGTCCTTCAGCTCATTCATTTATAAATAGAACAAGATTTTTTTATCCAAGGTCATTGAATGACTTTATTATGGGGAAAAGTTATACGGTGGATGATGGAACCGGAGGAACTATAGAAGAATATATTATGTTATGTCTAAGGTTAAAAAAGGGACTTATATATGATGAATTTAAAGAATATTTTGGATTTGATTTTCCAGATGTATATTTAAAAAAAGCTATGCTATATGAAAATTATGGACTGTTAAATGTTACCGATAAAAGTATTAGTTTTACTCCAAAAGGTTTTTTAGTTTCAAATGAGTTGACATCAAGAATTCTTTTTTAATTATATATTTATACAAACAGAGGAGGCGACCCAATAAAATAGGGTTTTACCTATTTTATTGTACCTAATAACATCAACGTGAACAGCTGATATTATTAGGTAAATCTTATTTATGAGATTGGTCGCCTTCTCTGTTTGTGTAAGGTTATAAATAAATTTTTATTTATGATATTTACCTCCGGAGATAATTTGAAAGGACCTATATATTTGTTCACATAAAAGAACTCTTGCTAATTGATGAGGAAAAGTCATTGGTGACATAGATAACAAGAAATCTGATTGTTTTTTGACTTTTTCAGATAATCCATAAGAGCCACCGATAATAAAATTAATTTCTCCAGTGTTATTAATAGTAATATTTTCTATATGTTTAGAAAGTTGTAAAGAAGAAAGTAATTTACCTTCTATACACATAGCAATAGAATATGAATTTTTAGAAATCTTAGAAAGAATTTTTTCTCCTTCATTATTTATACACAAATTAATATCAGAATCTGAAGGATTATTTTTAATTTTGTATTCATCAAGTTCAATTACTTCAAATTTACAAAATGAATTTAATCGTTTTTGATATTCTTTGAAAGCATCATTTAAATATTTTTCTTTCAGTTTTCCAATACAAATGATTTTTATTTTTATCATAATAATTCCTTTAAAAAGCCATACTCATAGTGCCTATATTTTCAACAGGAGCAACTAAAAGTTGATAATCAATACCATTTTTCATATTATAGGACGATAAATGACAAACAGATGTTTCAAGAGCAAGTTCTGGTAAATTATTTTCTTGACTTAAATGAGCTAAAATAAATTTATTAGTTCCATTTTTTATAAAATAAGGAAGCTCTGCAGCACAAGCGTCATTAGATAGGTGTCCAGAATTAGATAATATACGTTTTTTTAAATAATAAGGGTAAGGTCCATTTTGGAGCATTCTAATATCGTGATTTGACTCAATTAATACAGCATTAGCACCGATGATAGAATTCCTTATTGTATCGGTCATATATCCGATATCAGTTGCAACTACAGCACGTTTCTTATCGATTGTGTCAATAATATAACCAACACTATGACTACTGTCATGAGGTGTATCAAATGGTTTGATACACATGCCGTAAATATTAATTCCCGATGAATCAATAATGTTTACAGGAAACTTACCATTAAAGATACCTTTTTGTTTCAATGCGTTAATTGTACCATTAGACGCATAAACAGGTACATTATATTTAGAGGCAAAAACTTTTAGTCCTTGAATATGATCAGAATGTTCGTGCGTAATGAAAATTGCTTTTATTGAGTTAATGCTTATATTATTTACATTTAAAGCATTTAAAATTTGCTTAGTACTTCTACCAATATCAACTAAAATTCCAACTTCATCGGTTCCAATGTATGTGGAATTACCTTTACTTGAACTAAAAAGCGGACATATTTTTGCCAAAAGAATTACCCTCCATTTAAATAAAAAACAATAAATTTATTTTACAATATTACAATGCTTTAGGAATAGTATTTTTTTCCGGAACATATACTTTTTTTATATCAGCACCTAAGCCGGTTAACTTATTTATGATATCTTCATAACCACGTTCTATATGTTGAATGTCTTCGATAACAGTAGTGCCGGAAGCTGCAAGTCCAGCAATTACCATAGCAGCACCAGCTCGTAAATCAAGAGCTTTTACGCAGCTTCCCACCAATTCTGGAACTCCTTCAATAACAGCAACTTTACCGTCTACGGATATTTTTGCTCCCATACGATTTAGCTCATCAGTATATCTAAATCGGTTGTCCCAAACGCTTTCGTTTACAATGCTGGTACCATTAGCAATAGTAAGTAAAGTTGCAATTTGAGGTTGCATATCGGTAGGAAAACCAGGATGAGGCATTGTTTTAATATTGCATTTATTTAAAGGATTAGTAACGAAAACTCTAATGGATTCATCAAATTCTTCTATAGATACACCGATTTCTTGTAATTTGGCAGTTATTGATTCAAGGTGTTTTGGAATAACATTTTTAATTAAAACATCACCTGATGTAGCAGCTGCTGCAACCATATAAGTTCCGGCTTCTATTTGGTCAGGAATAATTGAATAATTTGTTCCACTTAAATGTTTCACACCTTTAATTTTAATAGAATCTGTTCCGGCACCACTTATCTCAGCGCCCATAGAATTAAGAAAGTTAGCAAGGTCAACAATGTGAGGTTCTTTAGCCGCATTTTCAATTACAGTGATGCCTTCAGCCTTGACTGCAGCTAAAATAATATTTATTGTTGCTCCCACAGACACAACATCCATATATACATTGTCACCTACTAATTTATCGGCGGTAACATTAACAAGACCACCTTCAACAGAATGAGAAGCTCCTAAAGCAGCAAATCCTTTTAAGTGTTGATCAATTGGTCGAACTCCAAAATCGCAACCACCAGGTAATGAAACAGATGCTTTGTGAAAACGTCCAAGTAAAGCACCTAATAAGTAACTTGAAGCTCTCATATGACGTACAGAATCGTAATCTACAGTGTGTGAAGAAATTTTTCTTGTATCTATTTCAAACGTAGATTTATTTATCATTTTAACACTGGCGCCCATTTGTTCTAAAATATGTGCCATAAGAGTTACATCATTAATATTAGGAATGTTCTCGATTCTGCAAATTCCATCAGAAAGAATAATTGCAGGTAATATTGCAACAGCAGCATTTTTAGCACCACTGATTTTAACTTCACCTTTTAAAGGGATATGTCCATTTATAAAAAATTTTTCCAATTTTTTAGCCCCCATTATTTTTAATAATTATCTATAAATTTGCATGAAAAAATATATAAAAAAAGTAAATAAAAATAAATTTACTAACATAAGCTTTTACTTTTAATGTTAATATAAAACACATAAAAAGTCAATGAAAAAAGGAAAAAATGTAATAAATTTTATGACGTAAAAGAAAAATAAGGCTCGCTTAGAAAAAAATTAAGCGAGCCCTTTGAAATAGCTATTTTTATCTGCAAGGGTCAAGTTGTCTGCAACAGTCAAAATTTATTACACACCATAAAAATTGCACAATTGATATTATTAAAAAGCTGAGAAAAGTTCCAATTAGGAAAAATATAATTATTAGAGCGGTGCTGGCAACTAATTCAAGAGAAAGTGCAGCGAGTGTTGTTACTAAAGTTCCAACGGCACCGGCAATTAAACTTTTACCGTATATGCACATACATTTTTTTAAGGCAGGGGAAATATTTGAACCGGCGATAGGGATTAATAGTAAAAGTGTTAATAATGCAACAGCACTTATACCAAAGGCTATAAATAGAGCGATAGCAGCATTTGTAAGAAAACCTAGACTAAATATTACGGCTACACCTATTCCTATAATGACACTAATGATTATAGAGGTCCCGCAACTACAAGAATTTTGTTTACACATAGTAATCCGTCCTTTCAGTGAAATTCGGTTAATACCTATTAACATTATATGTACAAAACTAATTCTTGATAATATAGCATAATGTTATTGTTTTCGTGCCCAGTACTTTCTATCAAGGCTTCTATATTGTATCGCTTCTGCAATGTGTGATGATTTTATTATTTCAGATGAATTTAGGTCTGCAATGGTTCTTGCAACTTTTAAGATGCGTGAATAAGCTCTAGCAGATAATCCTAAATTATCAAATGCTTTTTTTAACAGATTTTCAGCGTTAGGAGATAAAATACAAACTTTATGTAATAAATCAGGGGAAATTTTTGCGTTATATAAAATATTTTTATTTTTAAAACGCTCTAATTGAATTTGACGTGCTTTATTTATCCTATTTTTTATTGTTTTAGAATCTTCTTCGTCTTTTTGACAGGATAGGTCTGAATATTCAATAGCAGGAACTTCTATATGTATGTCGATTCTATCAAGGAGAGGACCGGAAACTTTTGAAAGGTATTTTGAAATAATTTTTTCAGAACAAATACAATTTTTAGATGGATGCCCATAATATCCGCAAGGGCAGGGGTTCATTGCGGCAACAAGCATAATAGAACATGGATATGTAATTGTACCACTTACCCTTGATATAGTTACTTCGCTATCTTCTATTGGCTGACGTAATATTTCCATAGCACTTCGTGTAAATTCGGGTAATTCATCTAAAAATAAAACACCATTATGTGCAAGAGAAATTTCACCTGGCTTTGGAATAGAACCGCCACCAGACAAACCAGTAGGGGATATTGTGTGATGAGGAGAACGAAATGGGCGAGTAGTTATAAGAGGAGTTTTATTATCAAGCATGCCAGAAACAGAATAGATTTTTGTAGTTTCAACAGCTTCTTTCATAGTCATATTTGGAAGAATTGTAGGGATTCTTTTAGCAAGCATACTTTTTCCTGACCCAGGTGGGCCAATAAGAATAACATTATGACCTCCTGCCGCTGCTATTTCAAGTGCTCTTTTAGCTTCGTATTGTCCTTTTACTTGAGAAAAATCAAGCGAATATTCGACAGGGACATTAAATGTAGGTTGAAATTTTGCAGGAATAATTTTTTGTTGTCCGGTTAGATGTAGGTACAATGTTTTTATATTATCAACAGGATAAATATTAATACCGTTGACTACAGCACCTTCATTAGCATTTTGAGCAGGAACAAATAAATCTTTTATACCAAGTTCTTTTGCTCTTATTGCCATAGGGAGAATACCTTTTATAGGACATAAGTCTCCTCCAAGGGAAAGTTCTCCAATAAATGCACAGTCTGTTAAGTTAGCAGATAGTTGCCCAGAACAAATAAGTATGGCAATTAAAATTGGTAAATCATATATCGAACCCTCTTTTTTTACATCTGCGGGAGCTAAATTTATGGTTATTTTATTTACAGGAAATTCAAAATTACAGTTTTTCAAAGCGGATTTTACTCGATTACGAGATTCTTTAACAGATGTGTCTGGTAAGCCAACTACATCGAACGAAGGTAATCCTGAGAGCAAGTCAGCTTCTGTGGTAACTAAAAAAGCATCAAGGCCCATGAGTCCTAAACTTTTTACATTTGAAACCAATCACAATTCCCTCCTCTTTGATATAATCTATAAAAAACAATAAAATATATCCATAATTATACAATATTATATACAAAAAATCAAACTCTTGAAAATTAAAAATTGATGTAAGTTGACATAAAAAAATTTAAAAGTTATCATAAAATAAAAAAGGTTAGGTGTAAATATTTGAAGACAACAAAATTAATTACATTAATTCAAATATCTATTTTTGCAGCAATATCTACTATAGTAATGTTTTTTGAAATACCAGTATTTTTTTTACCTAATTTTTATAAGTTGGATTTTAGCGATGCAATTGTTTTAATAAGTGGCTTTTCATTAGGACCATTAGCAGGAGTAGTGACACAGGGAGTTAAAATATTGCTTTCACTTTTAATAAAAGGGTCATCAAGTTTGGGAATAGGTCAATTTGCCAATTTTATAACAGGAATATCCTTGATTTTACCTAGTGCATTAATTTATAAAAAATATAGAACATTTAAAGGTGCTTGCCTTTCTATGCTTGCTGGAGTGTCAAGTTTAGTTTTTATATCAGCTTGTTTAAATTATTTTATGTTAATTCCAATATATGAAAAGTTATTTTTGTTTGAGGAAACAACAATAATTTCTTTAGCAAATGCGATAAATCCATTTATAACGGATAGATTAACTTTTGTTTTATTTGGAGTTTGTCCGTTTAATTTATTAAAAGGGATATTAGTATGTACGTTGGCACTGCTTCTTTATAAAAAATTGACGTCTTTGATAAATAAAATATCTTCTGCAAATAAAAAATAATTTTACTAAAAACTATTTACAAATTTGTGTAAATGTGATATAATTCGATGTATATTTTTAATTGTAGCTATTTAAAAACTTAATAGGCCGCTTATCAAGAGTGATGGAGGGAACAGGCCCTTAGAAGTCCAGCAACCTGCAATTTAATTTGTAAGGTGCTAAATCCTGCGGTAAAAGCCGAAAGATGAGATTTTTAAGTCCGGTTTTTATCGGGCTTTTTTGTTTTATTTAGTTTTTAGGAGGATTTTTTATGGCAAAACATTTTTTTACTTCAGAATCAGTTACAGAAGGGCATCCTGATAAAGTATGTGACCAAATATCAGATGCAGTTTTAGATGATATATTATCTAAGGATAAAAATGCACATGTAGCATGTGAAGTTACTGCAACTACAGGAATGATTCATGTGATGGGAGAAATATCAACTAGTTGTTATGTTGATATTGCAGCTATTGCAAGAGATGTGATAACTTCAATAGGTTATGATAATGCTTCTGCAGGGTTTAATGGAAATAATTGTGCAGTTATTACTTCTATTGATGCACAGTCTCCGGATATAGCTATGGGCGTTAATGAATCTTTTGAAATTAAAGAAGAAAATAAAATGCAGGATAAAAATAATCAGATAGGAGCAGGAGACCAAGGATTAATGTTTGGATATGCTTGCAATGAAACGCCAGAATTAATGCCATTACCAATTTCACTTGCACATAAACTTGCTAAGAGACTATCTAAGGTAAGAAAGAATGGTACTCTTTCTTATCTTCGTCCGGATGGAAAAACTCAAGTTACTATAGAGTATGATGGGGATAAACCTTTAAGGGTTGATACTATAGTTGTATCCACTCAGCATAGTGAAGATGTACAGCTTGAACAAATTAGACACGATATAAAAGATGTCGTTATTTTACCAGTTGTGCCACAAAATTTAATAGATGAAAATACAAAGTTTTATATTAATCCGACTGGAAGATTTGTAATAGGAGGACCGGTTGGAGATACAGGACTTACAGGAAGAAAAATAATAGTTGATACATATGGAGGCTATTCTAGACATGGAGGAGGAGCTTTTTCTGGAAAGGACCCTACTAAAGTGGATAGATCAGCAGCATATGCGGCAAGACATATAGCTAAAAATATTGTAGCAGCAGGATTAGCTTCAAAATGTGAAGTTCAAATAGCTTATGCAATTGGTGTAGCTCACCCAGTTTCTGTTATGGTAGATACTTTTGGAACTTCTACTATATCAGATGAAAAAATTGCAGAGGCGGTAAATAAAGTATTTGATTTAAGACCTGCTGCAATAATAGAAAATTTAGGACTTAGAAATCCAATATATAGAAATTTAGCAGCATATGGTCATATGGGAAGAGAAGATCTTTCAGTTACATGGGAAAAATTAGATAAAGTTGAAGAGATAAAAAAAGCTTTATTATAATATAACCTTGTGAAAGTTAACCAACTTGTCAATCTTTACATATCTTAATGTAAAGAGGTGATATACATGTTGGAGGTTGTTCTTAGTATATTTGTACTGTGCCTTGCTATAGTAGGAATAATAGAAGTCTTTAAAGTTATATCTTTTTCGTTTTTTAATAAAAAAGATAATAATGGAGAAATTATCATTGTAATACCTTTTAATGGGCACAATGAAGACGCTGAAATGATATTAAGAAAAGCTATATCTGATGCAAAATGGCTCAGTAGTATGAGCAACCGAAAAATAGTATGTCTTGATTTAGGAATGGATAACGAAACAAAAAAAATTTGTGAAATAATAAGTGAAGAGCAAGATTTAGTTGGAATATATTCACCGGAAGAATTTAATAAAGCAATGAAACAATCTGTAATTTAAAAAGGGCGACCTATTTTTTGGGTCGTCTTTTTTTATTTACATTTATGATATAATAAATGTATAAATAATTTTTAGGAGAAAAAAGATGCTTCAATTTATATTTGGACGAGCAGGGTCAGGAAAAACTTATAAGATACAAGAAATTATTTGTGAGCATTTAAAGAATAATACAAAAAAATTAATGATAATAGTTCCAGAACAAAGTTCCTTTGATACGGAAAAAGCAATGCTTGATTTATTAGGAGAAAAAGAATCTATAAAAGTGCAAGTTATGACGTTTACACGACTTATTGATTTAGTTTCAAGAGAAGTTGGTGGATTTACAAGAAACAGGATTAATAAAGGTGATAGAAATCTTTTAATGAGTTTGGCTATTGATGAAGTCGTTGACCAACTTAAAATTTTTTATGACCAATCTGGTAAAATGGAATTCATTGATATGATGGTATCAGCATTATCTGAATTTAAAATGTGTAATATAACTGATAAAAATTTATTTGATGCATCTCATTTAGTAAATGAACCGGTGCTAAAAGGAAAAATAAAAGAAACAGCTTTAATTTTACAGTCTTATGAAGCATTATTATACAATACATATACAGATCCATTGGACGATTTGACAAGATTAGCAAAAACATTATCTATATACAATTTTTTTTATGAGTATACGGTTATGATAGATGGTTTTGAAGGTTTTACAATTCAGCAATTATCTATAATAGAATTAATATTAAAACAATGTAATAATTGCTATATAACTCTTTGTACGGATAAAAATGTTTTTTCTGATGATAAGTTTAGTTTATTTGCACCTATAAATAAAACTGCGATAAGGATACTAAACCTTGCAAAGAAAAATTCAGTAAAAATAAAGGTACCAATTTGTTTAGAAAAATCTTGGAGATTTAAAAGCGATGGACTAAAATACTTGGAAAATCAAGTGTTTAGATTGAAAAAAAAGCCTTACTTTCAAAATGTTGATGATGTGTATATATATAATGGGAATACTCAATATGATGAAGCAGATTTTATTTCGAGAACAATAAAAAGACTAGTATGTGAACAAGGCTATAAATATGGAAATTTTGCGGTAATTACAAGAAATGATGAAGTATATAAAGGGATAATGGACATATCTTTTGAAAAATATAATATCCCGTATTTTATGGATAGGCGAGAAGACATAGATGCAAAACCATTAATGCATTTAGTTTTATCAGCATTAGAGATAATTAATAAAAATTATTCATCCGAAAGTATATTTAGATTTTTAAAAACAGGATTATCAGGTTTTGATTTTGATGATATTTCAATATTAGAAAATTATGTACTGTTTTGGGGTATAACAGGAAAAAGATGGTTGAGCGATTTTACATCTAATCCGGATGGATATGGAGAAATGTCTCCTGAATCTAGTGAAAAACTTTTAAAAATCAATAATATTAGAAAAAATATAATAGAACCAATAAAAAAATTAAAAGAGAAAACAGTTAATACTACTGGGGATGTTATAACTGAATCTTTATATGGGTTTTTAATGGAAATAAATTTATTAGAAAATTTAAAGTATTTTTATAATAATTTAAAGGATTCAATGCAGAACAACTTAGCAGAAGAACAACTGAGATTGTGGGATTTGTTAGTGGATATATTGGATAGAATGAATGTTATTTTGAAGGGTAAATATATGTCCACGGGTAAATATGCAGAACTTTTAAGATTAGTAATAAATTCAAATGATATAGCTTTTATTCCAAAAGGTGTGGACGAAGTTATATTTAGTTCAATAGATAGGTTTAGAGCACAAAATATAAAAGTAGTTTTTCTCTTGGGAGCTGTAGAAGGTGAATTTCCTCGAACACCGGCGTCAACAGGTATTTTTAATGATTCACAAAGGCGACAACTTATTTCTATGGGAATGAATCTTTATGATTCAGTGGAGGGACTTTCTATTAATGAACGTTTTTTAGCTTATAAAACGATGACTATTCCTTCTGAAAAATTATATATAACTTGGTCTTGTGCGACAACATTAGGAGGTGTAAAAGCTCCATCATCTATTGTGAAGGAAACAAGGGCAATTTTACCTAAAGTTTATAATATAGATGATATTTCTCAAGGACTTGATGATGAGATTTGGGCAAAAGAACCGGCTTTTGAAATGTGTGCAAAACATTGGAGAGATAAGTCTAGGTTTTCACAAACATTAATAAAATATTTTGCTGAAGACAATGATTATAAAGAAAAATTATATTCAATTAATATTGCTAATACAAAAGAACCTTTTAAGTTTAAAAATAATGAAAGAGCTTCTGAATTATTTGGAAAAAATATTAAGGTATCTGCATCACAAGTGGAAAAATATTATCTTTGTAAATTTTCTTATTTTTGCAAATATGGACTTTTTGCAAAAGAACGAAAAAAAGCAAGATTTGATGCCCTTGAATATGGAAATGTTATGCACTTTATTTTTGAAAAAATGTTTAAAACATATGATACTTTAACTTTATTTAACCTTTCAAATAAAGAAATTTCAATAATAATAAAGGACATTTTAAATTCTTATATTGAAGTTAATTTAGGCGGATGGAAAGAAAAAACAAAAAGATTTCAATATTTATTTAATAGAGTTATAAAAACAGCGTTACCGGTAGTTACAAATATGCTAAAAGAATTGTCTCAGAGTGAGTTTTTACCAACAAAATTTGAAATGGAAATATCTCCAAAAAGTGAAATTAAACCATTAATATTAAAATTAGAAGATGATTCATTTATTTCAGTCGAAGGTAAAATAGATAGAGTAGATGTAATGAAAAAAGAAAATAAACTTTTTGTAAGAGTAATTGATTATAAGACGGGACATAAAGAGTTTATTTTATCTGATTTATTATATGGACTTAATTTACAAATGCTCATATATCTTGAAACAATATGTAAAAATTTAAAAAAAGAATATGAAGAGGTTTTACCTGCAGGAGTATTATACTTACCATCGGTATCAACTGTAGTAAATGCAGACAGGGATGAAAACATTAAAAAAATTGAAAAAGATAAAATGAAAAAATTAAGGATGAATGGCTTAATACTGGATGATCCTGAGGTTATATATGGTATGGAGAAAGACGCAACCGGAGTGTTTATTCCTGTAGTTATGAAAGATGGCCAACCTAAAAATAAAGATTTTCTTGCCAATGTTGCTCAGATGGGAGCAATTATGAAACATATAGATAAATTAATAATGACAATGGCAAAAGAATTGAAATCGGGAAATATATCTCCATATCCAGTTAAAGGTGAATGTGATGCATGTGAGTTTTGTGAATATAAGACAGTATGTGGTGAAGCAAAAAATGTAAACGTTCGAGAAATAAAAAAATTTAATAGAGATGAATTTTTTAAAGAACTTGTGGATAAAGAAGGTGGTGATGAAATTGGCTGAAAACAAGTGGACACAGAGTCAACTTGATGCAATAAGAGCAAAAGGTGGTTCAATATTAGTATCAGCAGCTGCAGGTTCAGGTAAAACAGCTGTTTTGGTAGAAAGAGTTATACAAATTTTAACAGACAAGGATAATCCGTGTGATGCAGATAAATTACTTGTAGTTACATTTACAAAAGCAGCGGCAGCTGAAATGAGAGAAAGAATTAGTAATAAAATCTCAGATATGTTGATTTATAATCCGGAAAATAAAAATCTTCAACGTCAACAGCTGATTTTATCACATGCACATATAAGTACAATACATAGTTTTTGTAATGAACTTATAAAGGAGAACTTTTACAAATTAAATATATCACCAAATTTTAGAATAGCAGATGAAAATGAAATGGTGGTTTTAAAAGATGAGGCAATACAAAGTGTATTAGAAGAAAAATATGAAGAGTCAAATAAGGAATTTTATAAATTAGTTGAAATTTTTAGTGCTGGAAGAGATGATAAAAAACTAATTAATACTGTATTAACTTTATATAATTTTATAAGATCCCATCCTTTTCCGGATATATGGTTAAATGAAAAACTTAAATTATATGACGAAAATATTAATATAAAGGATACCATATTTGGAAAAACCTTAATAGAATATGCACTAGGTGCAATTGAACAGTGCATAAGTTTAACACAAAATTCAATTACTTTAATAGAAGATGATGAGAAAATAAAAACTGCATATGGAGAAAATCTATCATTTGATATGATGTCAATTGTTGAATTAAAAAGGTTAACTGAACATGAATCTTGGAATGAAATATCTAATTATTTAAAAAATTTAAAATTGACTACACTTAAAAGATTAGTAGGTTATGCAGATGACCCAGTAAAATTAAAAGTTACGCAAAATAGGCAAGAAATTAAAAACATAATAAAAAAATTAACACAGATTTTTTATCCTGATGAAAATCAATGTCGAGATGATATAAAAAAATTAAAACCCATTATTAATGAGTTATTTAGTCTTGTGAGAAAGTTTGGGACCAAACTTGACGAATTAAAAACTGAAAAATCAATTGTTGATTTTGGGGATTTAGAGCATTTAACATTAAAGTTATTAGTAAGACCATTAGGTAATGGCTTTGAAAAAACGGATATAGCTAAAAATTTATCAGAACAATTTAAGTATGTTATGGTGGATGAATATCAGGATACAAATGAAGCACAGGATATGATATTTAGAGCTATATCAAAAAATGAAGATAATTTGTTTGTCGTGGGAGATGTCAAACAAAGTATTTATAGGTTTAGGCAAGCTATGCCTGAAATCTTTTTGCGAAGAAAAGAAAGCTATAAAAATTTTGATAGAAATAATGAATCGTATCCTGCTAAAATTATTTTAGATAAAAATTTTAGAAGCAGAAAAGGAGTATTGGGTGCTACAAATTTTGTGTTTTCTCAAATAATGTCAAAGTCAATGGGCGAAATGGAATATACAAATGAAGAAAAGTTGGTAAATGGTGCTTTTTATGAACCTCGCAACATACCAGATATGTCATTGGATATACTGGACATATCAGATGATGAAAATAATATGAATGTCTGTGAAGCAAGACATATAGCTAAAATAATAAGTGAAATGATAGGTTCATCATACAAAATAAAGGATAAAGATACTTATAGGCCTGTAACTTATGGAGATTTTTGTATATTATTAAGAAGTGCAAATAAACACGCACCTGAGTTTGTAAAAGAACTAGAACTATGTGGTATACCTGCATGGTCAGATACTGCAGGTAGCTTTTTTGGTACGGTGGAAGTATCTACAGTTATATCAATGCTAAGAATAATTGATAACCCAATACAGGATATCCCGCTTATTTCGGTTTTACTTAGTCCTATATATGGTTTTACTCCGGACGATTTAAGTGAAATTAGACTATGTGAAAAAAAGGTTTCGTTGTATTTTGCTTTAAAAGAATGTGCTGATAAGGGAAATATAAAATGTCAAAATTTCTTGACCGATATATGTAATTACAGAATACTGGCTTCGACAATGCCATCTGATAAATTAATACAATATTTTTATGATAAATCTGGATATTTATCAATTATTCAGTCAATGAAAGAAGGAAAATTAAGACTAAATAATCTGCGTTTATTGATTGAATATGCTAGAAATTATGAAGCAGCAGGTTATAGGGGACTTACTGGATTTATTAAATTTATAGATAAATTGGAAGAACAAAAATCAGATATGTCATCTGCAAATGCAATATCTGAAGGAGCTAATGTAGTAAAAATAATGAGTATACATAGGTCAAAAGGATTAGAATTTCCGATTTGTATTGTTGCTAATTGTTCCAGAAAGTTTAATAAAGATATGGGAGATATACTTTTACATCCTGAATTAGGTCCAGGCCTGAGACTTTTTGATAATGATAATATGAGAAAATATACTACCATACAAAGGGAAGCTATACGTATTGACATAGACAGAGGTGCAATGTCTGAAGAATTACGTGTACTTTATGTTGCGATGACTCGAGCAAAGGAACATCTGATAATGCTTACCTCTTTAAAAAGTCCTCGGTCTACACTTAGTAAATTGGCGAATCAATTAACAGAAAATAATGTTATATCACCTTATGTAATAAGAAGTGCATCAAGTTTTTCTGATTGGCTTTTATTATGTGCCTTAAGGCACCCGGACGGTAAATATTTAAGAGATATATCAGGGGCATTACCTGGAATAATGATTGAGGATGAAAATAAGTGGGATATAAATATTGTTAAACCGGAATTTAATGAAGCGGATATACAAAAAGTTGAAAATATTGAAAGAGAAGTAATAGATAATGAATTATTGGAAAAAATTAATAGTAGAATAAATTATAAATATAAATATAGTGAATTATCTAGAATTCCTACTAAGGTCACAGTGTCAGATTTAATTTCGACAGATAAGTCAAGTAAATTTAATTTTGCTAAAAAACCATTATTTTTATTAAAAAAATCGATGGATGCAGCTCAGGCAGGAACAGCATTGCACACATTTATGCAATTTGTAAATTTAAAAAATGCAAAGGAAAATCTTAATGATGAGATAAATAGGCTACTAAATGAAGGGTTTATTTCTAAAGAACAATGCGATGTTTTAGATAGAAAGCAAATTATTAGATTTTTAGAAAGTAATTTATGCAATAGGATATTAAAGTCAAACAATGTAATAAGAGAATTTAGATTTACAGTAAATATAGATGCGAAAAAAGTAATAGAGGATATTAAGCCCAATTTTGAGAAAGAATCTGTAATTTTACAAGGAGCAATCGATTGTATATTTGAAGAAGACGGAAAATATATTATTGTAGATTACAAGACAAATAAAACAAAATCCAGTGAGTTTTTAACAGAACAATATTCAAATCAACTAAATTTATATAAAGAAGCCTTTGCAAAATGCACAGAAAACGAAGTGTCAAAAACGATTTTATATTCATTTTACACAGGAGAAGAAATATTTTTATAATTTTTATATTGCAAAATTTTGCTTATTATGTTATTATAAAAAAAGACTTTTAACGGATAATTTTGGAGGTGTTTTTTAATGACTGCAATTCAATTAACATTGGGGATAGCATTGCTGGTATTTTCACTTGCAATTGTACTCGTAGTACTGCTTCAAGAAGGTCATCAACAAAATCCTGGAGCGGTAACGGGGAATTCGGAAACTTTTTATACAAAAAACAGATCCCGTTCTTTAGATGCTTTTTTAGAACGTTGGACAAAATTTATTGCAGTAGGTTTTTTTATTTTAGTTATAGCAATTAATGCGGTAATATTTTTTATGTAATTTTTTCTCTACTTAAACCAAAAAAAGAGGACTCACCCAAAAAAATGGGGAGATACCCTTTATGGGCTTACCCTCATCACACTTTAATGTGATGAGGGTAATTTTGTAATAAATATTTTTTGGAGGTGATATTTATGAACAATATAAAATATGAGTTATTGAGTTTAGTTGAGTCTAAGGTTTGTGCAGTTCCTGTTAAGGAAATATGTAAAGAATTAAATATAAATGATATGAGAGATTTTAATAAAGCGTTAGATGAACTTATAAATGAAGCAAAGATAATTTTGACTAAAAAAGATAAACTGATTTCACCTGCAGCTTGTGGATTTATTCCAGCAAAAGTAGTTTCTCATACTTTAAATTTTGTATTTGTAAGACCACTTTCTGGTGGCGAAGATATTTACATTCCAATAGAAAAAAGCAAACAATGTATGCTTAATGATGTTGTTATGCTAAATAGAATAAAAGATTCTAAAAAGGGCAAGAGTGCTACAGTTGAAAGAATAGTAACAAAAGGCGATAGAGAAGTATCTGGTAAAGTTATAAAAGTAAGAAAAGGAACAGAATTTATAGCAGATAGTGGATATAAATATAGAATTCCAATAAAGAAAAACAAAACTAAAGGGGTTAAAAATGACGATAAGGTTTTAGTGAGGTTATTTGTAGAAAAGGGTAGTAAAAGAATTTTTGCTAAGGTATTGAAAGTATATGGAAAAGCTCAAGTAGCTAAAGTATGTGCTGATGCGATAATCGATACAGCGGGAATTCCTACAGTATTTGATGATGCTACATTAAAAGAGGCTAAAAAGTTGTCGAAATTAGGAATTAATGAATCTGAAGTAGAAACAAGACTTGATTTAAGAAAAGAATTAATATTTACAATAGATGGTGAAGACGCAAAAGACTTAGATGATGCTATTTCAATTCAAAAAATGCCAAACGGATGGAAGTTAGGGGTTCATATAGCTGATGTATCTTATTATGTTAGACCGGATACAAATCTTGATAATGAGGCACGTGAAAGAGGAACATCGGTTTATTTTGCAGACAGGGTAATACCTATGTTGCCAAAGGAGCTTTCAAATGGAATATGCTCATTAAATGCAGGAGAAGATAGATTAACATTTTCAGCAATTCTATACCTGGATGAGAAAGGCAATTTGCAAACATTTGATTTCAAAAAAAGTATTATCAAATCTAAAGTTAGGGGCGTTTATTCTGAAGTTAATGACATATTATCGGGAAATGCATCAAAAAAAATTAAGGAAAAGTATTCACTGATTTTAGAGTCGTTATTAGAAGCAGAAAAGTTAACGAAGATTCTACAAGAAAATTCACGGAAACGTGGTAATATGGAATTAGAGAGTGTGGAATCACAATTTACTCTTGATGATAATGGAGTATGCATTGATGTGCAAAGGAAACAGAGAGGATTTGCACAAGAGATGATAGAGCAATTTATGATTATGGCGAATCAGGCTGCGGCTATGTATGCAAGAAGTGCACATATTCCTTTTATTTATAGAGTACATGAAGAGCCATCCCCGGAAAAGGTAAATATCTTAGCTAATACGCTTACTTCTTTGGGAATAAAATCAAATAAAATACGTCAGGGTTTAAAATCGAGAGATATAGCTAATATATTAAATAAAATACAAGGTTCAAATTTAAGTAGTATAGTATCCAATCAGATATTAAGGTCAATGTCTAAGGCCAGATATTTTGAAGAACCACTTGGGCATTTTGGGTTATCTTTAAAAGATTATTGTCATTTTACATCTCCGATTAGAAGGTATCCGGATACAGCTATACACAGAATCTTAACAGATTTAGTAAATTCGGTACCTATTGATAAGATAGAAGAAAAATATAAAAATTTTGTAAAAGAGGCTTCGCTTAATAGTTCTGATTGTGAAGTAAGAGCTATGAAGGCAGAACGTGACACAGAGAAATGTTACATGGCAGAATATATGCAAGCTCATTTAGGAGAGTTGTTTAATGGAAAGATAAGTGGCGTTGTAAAAACAGGCGTTTTTGTGGAATTAGAAAATAGTATAGAAGGATTTATAGGAATAGAATATTTTCCTGGTTTTGGTTTTGAATGCGAAGGATTAATGAAAATTGTAAATAAAAATTCAGGAAAAACTTTTTCTATAGGAGATGCTATAGAAATAAAAGTTATAGCAGCAGATATATCAACAGGAAAAATAGATTTTGCAACTGTTTAAAAGGAATTAAATGTAATTTTTGGAAAAAACTGAATAACCACTAGAATAAAAGGTCATGATATATCATATAGATAGATAAATCTTTAGTTTGAAGTTATGATGTCTTGATGTCTTGATGAAAGGGAGAGTTTAATATGAATGGATTAAAGGATATTTTTGGAATGAAAGATAATCAAGAAGCAGCGTTAAATGCTAAAAGAGAAAGGCTATTTAGGGAATTCAAGGAGGTATATGCGCAAATGAATTATACCGAAATGTGGTTTCAAATGGAGGAAGATGAGGATTTAATTGAAGCTAGCATTTACCAAAGAGAATCATTAAGAGCAAGATACAGATACCTTTTAAAAAAAGCTAAGGCGAATAATATAAATATAATGCAACGATAAAGGTAAGAAAGGAAGACTATAAAGATATGCCTTTATGGATTAATTTAGTTATAGTATTTATTATATTTTTACTTTTATTTTCAATACAATTGATAGTAAAGGAAAAGCACCCTTTAAAAAAAATGCTAACATCAATGATAAAAGGAATATGTACGTTAATTGCGGTGAATATTGCAGGATTATTCACCGGAGTAATGTTGCCGGTTAGTTTATTATCTTTGTGTGTAGCTGCAGTGGTGGGAATACCTGGAGTGACAGCAATGTTACTATTTAATATATTTTTATAAAAAGGAGAGATACAGATTGAAGTGTCCGTGTTGCGGCTTTGGAGAAAGTAAGGTAATAGATTCAAGGCCAACAGAAGATGGCGAAAAAATAAGAAGACGAAGAGAATGTCTTAAATGTACATATAGATTTACTACATATGAAATGATTGAGAATTTACCTATAATTGTAATAAAAAAAGATAAATCAAGAGAAGTGTTTGATCGAGTTAAATTAATTAATGGAATATTAAAAGCATGTGAAAAAAGACCAATATCTTTAAAAGCAGTAGAAAAATGCGTAGATGAAATAGAGTTAAAAATTCAAAATTCTATGGTAAAAGAAATTGCTTCTAGCGACATAGGTGAATATGTTATGGAAGCATTAAAAGATATTGATAAGGTAGCATATGTAAGATTTGCTTCAGTTTATCGCGAGTTTGATGATGTAGATAATTTTATGGACGAATTAAGAAGATTATTAGTTGATAATCAATAAGATTTGTTAAGTCCCCCTTTTTTGTAGGGGGACTTTTTTGTAAGGTTATAAACAATGTATAGTTGACAGAGAGGATGAAAAACTGGTACAATATAAAGAAAATATATTTATAAAAAGTTTGTTTTTAAGTTGGGATGATAGTTTTGATAAAAAGTATGACAGGTTATGGAATTAGCCAAGTTTTAGATGTAATAGGAAATATATCTATAGAAATAAAATCTGTAAATAGCCGGTATTTAGAACTATCTGTAAAAACACCAAAAGGGTATTCTTTTTTAGAAGATAATATTAAAAGTATTATAAAAAAAAGAGTGCATAGAGGAAAATTTGATGTTTTTTTAAATATAGAAGGTGTAACTAGTTGCGAGGAAATAAGCATTAACCATGATATTGCACAGATGTATTTAAAGGCATTAAATGATTTAAAAGAAAAGTATGGATTAATAGATGATATTTCGGTTTCTTTGTTGTCAAAGTATCCTGAAGTTTTGACGATAACTAAAAAACATCAAGATGAAGATTTAATTATAGAAAAAATATCTGATGTTTTAAGTGTGACTATTGATAAGCTTATTATGATGCGAGAACAAGAAGGACAAAAATTAAAACTTGATATAAGTTCAAGATTAGATTTAATATTTTCTATTGTTGAAAATATAGAAAATGAAATGCCTAAAATTATAGAGGAATATAAAAAGAAATTAATTAAAAATATAAATGATTTTGTTAATGAAGAAAAATTTTGTGTGGATGAAAATAGAATACTAACAGAAATAGCTATATTTGCAGATAAAATTGCAATAGATGAGGAAACTGTTAGGATTAAAAGCCATATAAGTCAATTTAAATTGTTATTAGAAAGTAATAATGAGGTCGGTAGAAAAATGGATTTTTTGGTTCAGGAGTTAAATAGAGAAATAAATACAATAGGTTCAAAGGTTCATGATATTGATGTATCTAATATGATAATTGAAGTAAAGGCACAGCTTGAAAAAATACGCGAACAAGTACAAAATATAGAATAAGATTTTTTATTGCTTTGCACGCGGCGGCCCGCGATGAGTTGCCATGTTGCACATGGCAGCTCATTTGGCAGTGTGCCATTTAAGAAGGGCACACTGTGACATGTACTTTTTAAATACATGTCACGGGCCGCCGCGTGCAAGGGCATACAAAACTTTTAAAAGTAACAATTAAAGGGGAAAATTATATGCAATTTATAAATATAGGTTTTGGAAATATGGTATCTTCATCAAGGGTAGTTACTATAGTAAGTCCTGAATCAGCTCCTATAAAAAGGTTAATTACAGATGCAAGAGACAGAAATGAACTAATAGATGCTACTTGTGGAAGAAGGACAAGGTCAGTAATTGTTACAGATAGTGAACACATTATATTATCGGCAATACAACCAGAGACTATAGCAAACAGATTAAAGGGTGAATATGTAGCTGAAGAAGAGGAGGAAACAGACTTAGATGAATAATAAAGGATTGCTAATTGTTTTATCTGGGCCATCAGGTTCAGGAAAAGATACTATTCTTGAAAAATTATTTAAATCAAATGATAATATAACAAAGTCTATTTCAGCCACGACACGCTCAGTGAGAGAAAATGAAATAGATGGAAAAGATTATATTTTTGTTTCTGAAAAGAAATTTAAAGATATGATATTAAATGGGGAAATTTTAGAATATACAAAATATTGCGACAACTATTATGGGACATTAAAAAAATCAGTAAATACATTAAGAGAAGAAGGTAAAGATGTAATTTTAAAAATAGAAGTTGATGGGGCTAAGCAGATAAGAGAAAAATGTAATGATTCAATTAGTATTTTTATTTTACCACCGTCTATGGAAGTGTTAACTGACCGGTTAATAAAAAGAGCTACAGAAACAGAAGAAAGTTTAAAAAAGAGGTTATTGCGGGCGAGAGAAGAAATAAAATATTCACCGGAATATGATTACATAATAGTAAACAATAGTATTGAAAAAAGCATAGAGGACATTACTAGTATAATAAATGCAGAAAAATTAAAATCAAGTAAAATGAAAAATATTATAAATGAGGTGTTGTTATAATGCAAAAATTATCAATAAAAGAAATGTTATCAGGAAAGAAAAGTAAATATTCATTAGTTATGGGCGTAGCTAAAAGGGCACGAGAAATAGCTAGTGAAGCAGAACAAGAAGAAAAAATATTAATTGAGAAACCAGTTAATCTTGCTATAAAAGATTTTAAAGATCATAAATATGAAATATATGAACCAGATGTAAAAGATTAAAAATTATAATATTTGGAGAAAAATATGTCTGAAAAATTTATTGCAAGAGTTGCAGTTGAACATATAGTATATCACCTAGATAAATTATATGATTATGTTATACCAGACGAACTTATAGCTGATATAAAGCCGGGATGTCGTGTATTAGTTCCATTTGGGATAGGAAATAAAAAACGCCAAGGAATTGTTTTACAAACAGCTTCTACATTCAATTATGAAAAAATAAAAACAATTTTTGCGGTGCTTGATAAAGCACCGCTTTTAAGTGAAGAAATGATAAATCTTGCAAAATTTATGAAACAGAAATATTTTTGTACGTTTTTTGACGCAGCAAAATTAATGATTCCATCGGGACTAAATTTTAAGTTATTTGAAAAATATAAACTTGCTGACAATTTAGAAGATAAACAACTTTTAAAAGATAGTTTAATGGAGCAAGAATTGATTTTATATTTAAAAAACAAAAATAAAAGTATATCAAAGGAAATTATATTAAGTAAATTTGGCTTTTCTGCAGATGATTTATTAAAAGATATGGAAAAAAGAGGAGTGGTTGAAAAAGAAGAAATACAAAAAAGGAAAACTAATGATTTAAAAATAAAAATGGTTAAACTTTCTGATATAGATTCAAATCAAACCATAAAAATGACTCAAAAACAAGAGTTAGTTTATAACGTTTTAAAGGAAAATTCTAATGGATTGACTTTAAAGGAATTAACCTATTTAACTGGAACCGGATTGACAGTAGTTGATAATCTTGTGAAAAAAGGAATAGCAATTTACTTTGAATCTAAAGTATATAGAGACCCATATAAAAGTATAAATTTTGTAAAAAATACTGATAATATTGTTTTAACAGAAGAACAAAATAATGCTTATCATTCTCTATATAATCAATATAAATCCGGTGAATATAAGGTATCTTTGTTATATGGAATAACCGGCAGTGGAAAAACATCTGTTTTTATGAAATTAATAGAAGATGTTATAAATGATGGCAAAGATGTTATAGTTATGGTTCCGGAGATAGCATTAACTCCGCAAATGGTAAATATTTTTAAATGCAGGTTTAAAAATAAAGTAGCAGTTTTTCATAGTGGATTATCACAGGGAGAACGATTAGATGAATATAAAAAAGTAAAAGATGGTTTAGTAAAAGTAGTAATAGGGACGCGTTCAGCAGTTTTTGCTCCATTTAAAAACTTAGGTCTTATAGTTATGGATGAAGAACAAGAGTATAGCTATAAATCCGATTCTACACCGAGATTTCATGCTAGAGATATTGCAAAATTTAGATGTTATTACAATAAAAGTTTATTATTATTAGCTTCAGCTACACCTTCTGTTGAAAGTTTCTTTTTAGCACAAAATAATAAATATAATATTAATTTTTTAAAAAATAGATATAGTGGAGCAAAGTTGCCTAAGGTTACCATTGTTGATATGAATCAAGAAATAGAAAATGGCAATCTTAGTGTATTTAGTTGTGAACTTAAAGAAAAATTATTAAAAAATTTGGAAAAAGGAAAACAATCAATTTTATTACTTAATAGAAGAGGTTACAATACATTAGTTAGGTGCAAATCTTGTTCTGAGGTCGTAACTTGTCCTAATTGTAGTATATCTTTAACATATCATTTTACAAATAAAAAACTTATGTGTCATTATTGTGGCTTTTCTATGGATATTACTGATGAGTGCCCGTCTTGTAAAGAACATCAACTAAAATATATAGGACTAGGAACGCAAAAAGTAGAAGAAGACTTAAAAATATTGTACCCAGATGCTAAGGTTTTGCGTATGGATACAGATACAATGATGTCGAAGTTTTCTTATGAAGAAAAATTAAAAGCATTTGAAGATGGCAAGTATGATATAATGTTAGGGACACAAATGGTAGCTAAAGGACTGAATTTTCCAAATGTTACTTTAGTTGGGGTATTATTAGCAGATCAGTCTCTTTACAACGAAGATTTTAGAAGTTATGAAAGAACTTTTTCGTTAATAACACAAGTTGTAGGACGTTCTGGAAGATCGAAGGATATGGGAAGTGCTATAATACAAACTTTTACTCCGGAAAATTCCGTTATAAGATTAGCTGCGGAACAAAACTATGAATCTTTTTATAACGACGAAATAAAAATAAGACAAGCTATGCTTTATCCTCCGTTTACACATATTTGTGTTGTCGGCTTTGTAGGTGAAAAAGAAAATAAAGTATTAAAAGCATCGGTAAAGTTTTTTGAAGATTTAAAATCAACTGTAAATTTAAAATATTCTAATTTAACAATTAGAGTTTTAGGGCCGTCTCCAGCTCAAGTTGCAAAAGTAAACAATAAATATAGATATAAAATAATAGTAAAATTTAAAAATGAAAAACAATTTAGAGAACTTATAAAAGATTTATTATTGGGATTTGGAAAACAAAAGGAGTATTCGAGTATTAGTACATTTATCGATATTAATCCGGATACTATATTATAAGGAAAGAAGGATAATATATTATGGCGATTAGAAATATAGTATTAGAAGGAGACTTAATATTAACAAAAAAATGCAGAGTTGTTGAAAAGTTTGACGATAGATTAGCTCAACTTATAGATGATATGAAAGAAACTATGGTTTTAAAAAATGGAGTAGGGCTGGCAGCACCTCAAGTAGGAGTACTTAAACGAGTTGTTATTGTTATGGTGGATGATAAGGATGAAATAATAGAATTAGTTAATCCTCAGATAATAGAATCAACAGGAGTTCAAGAAGAAGTAGAAGGTTGTTTATCTTGTCCCGGAGAATATGGTATAACAAGAAGACCCATGAAGGTAAAAGTAAAAGCTCAAGATAGGTTTGGAAAAGAACATATATATGAAGGTGAAGAATTGCTTGCGAGAGCATTCTGTCATGAAATAGATCATTTAGATGGGATTTTATTTAAAGAACATGTTATTAGAATGCTCGATGAGTCAGAGTTTGAAGATTAAAAAATATAGAAAAAGGGGGGCACCGCCCCCCTGAACAAAACTTTGTTTTGTTCAGGGGGAGACACATCAAAAACGACCAAAAGATAAAAATAGAATTTTTTTGATGTGTCCTATGCATCAAAGATGCATAGCGGTGCCCCCTTTTTCTATAATGTTAATTTTTATAAAGAAAAATAGGTGATAATATGAAAATAATTTTTATGGGAACTCCTGATTTTGCAGTCCCGTGTCTTGAAGAATTAATAGCATTGAATCATGAAATAGTAGGAGTATTTACACAACCTGATAAAAAGAAAGGGCGAGGATATACATTAACGGCGCCGCCGGTTAAAGAATTAGCTTTAAAACATAATTTGCCGGTATATCAGCCTATAACCTTAAAAACAGATGATTCAATAGATTTAATAAATTCATTGAAACCGGATTTGATAGTTGTAGTGGCATATGGTAAAATATTACCTGAAAGCATTTTGAAAATACCAAATAAAGGTTGCATAAATGTACATGGCTCATTATTACCTAAATATAGAGGCGCAGCTCCGATACAGTGGTCTGTAATAAACGGAGAAAAAGTTACAGGTATAACTACAATGTATATGGATGCAGGTCTAGATACAGGAGATATGATTTTAAAATCAGAAACAACAATAGATGAAGATGAGACTTCGGGAGAACTATATGATAGGCTAAAAATAATGGGTGCAAAGCTTTTAGTAGAGACGATAAATCAACTGGAAAAAGGAATCATAACAAGAGAACAACAAGACAATAACCAATCGAGCTATGCACCGATGCTAGATAAGTCATTATCTAACATTGATTGGAATTTGCGCGCGGAAGCAATACACAATTTAGTTAGAGGATTAAATCCATGGCCGGTTGCAATGACAACACTAGAATCAAAAAACTTAAAGATATACCGAACTAAGGTATCGAATCAAGTTGTATCATTAAAGCCTGGGGAAGTAAAAAGTATTAGTCCGTTTATAGTTTGTTGTGGAGAAAATACGGCTATTGAAATTTTAGAATTACAGTTAGAATCTAAAAAACGTATGAACGCAGATGACTTTTTAAGGGGATATAAACTAAAAGAAGGAACAATTTTAGGAGGATAAATTTATGTACAGTTTTTATTATTTTGATTATACTTATTTTTTGTTTATGATACCGGCACTTATAGTATCGCTTTATGCACAAATTAAAGTGGATAGCACATTTAAAAAATACTCAAATATAAAAAATACCAGAGGATTAACAGGAGCAGAAGCTGCAAAAAAAGTGTTAATACAAAATGAAATTACAGATGTAAAAATAGAGTATATACCAGGGAATTTAAATGACCATTTTGATCCAAGAACAAATATTATAAGGTTATCTGGGCCGGTGTACGATTCCACATCAGTAGCTGCAGTAGGAGTAGCAGCACATGAAGCAGGTCATGCAGTGCAATATGCTAATGGGTACACACCAATGAAAATAAGAAAATTTTTAGTACCGATAACGAATATAGGTTCAACATTATCTATTCCACTTATATTTATTGGATTGATTTTACCTGTTCAATATGATTTTATTGTTAATATAGGTATTGCATTGTTTAGCTTAGCAGTACTTTTTCAGTTAGTGACATTACCGGTAGAATTTGATGCAAGTAAAAGAGCTATTGAAACGTTAGAACAAACTAATACACTTTATGGAGAAGAGCTAGAAGGAGCTAAAAAGGTATTAAAGGCAGCGGCAATGACTTATTTAGCAGCAACATTTACAGCAATAATGTCTTTAATGAGATTAATTTTAATAACAGGCAATAGACGAGGAAATGATTAATGAGTAATGCAAGATTAGTAGCATTAGAGGCACTTTTAAAGGTTAATATTGAGTCGGGGTATTCTAATATTGTAATAGATAAAATAATAAAAAAATATAAGCTTTCAGATAAAGATAAATCATTGGCAACAGCGATTTTCTATGGAGTACTTGAAAGAAAAATAACGCTTGACTATGTTATTTCACAATACTCAAAAACACCTTTAAAAAATTTATCAAAAGAGGTTTTAGAAATACTGAGGATAGGAATTTTTCAACTTTTATACATGGATAAAATACCTTCTTGCGCAGCTGTAAATGAAAGTGTTAATTTAGTTAAAATAAAGCATCAAAGTAAAGCAAGTGGTTTTGTAAATGGAATTTTAAGAACGTTTTTAAGAAATGATAAAACATTTAAAAAGCCAAAATCAAAAAAGGAAAGTTTAAGCATAGAATATTCTTGTCCGGTATGGATTATTGAACTTTGGATAAAAGCATATGGTGAAAAAAATACATTAGAAATTTTAAAAAGCTTAGTTGGACGACCACCAATTAACATAAGAGTAAATAATTTAAAAACGTCTAGGAAACAATTAAAAGAGTTGTTAATTAGTGAAGGCTTGTCAGTACAAAATGCTAGTATAGAAAATGCATTGAACTTATCGTCAACGGGTCAAATAGATTCATTAAAAAGCTATAAACAAGGACTCTTTCATGTACAGGATATTGCATCTCAAATTTGCTGTAAGGTTTTAAATCCGCAACCAGGTGACACTATAATTGATGTATGTTCAGCGCCTGGAGGAAAAGCATTTACATTAGCAGAGATTATGGGAAATGTAGGACAAATATTTGCATTTGATCAGTATGATGCAAAAGTGAATTTAATAAAGTCTGGAGTACAAAGATTAGGGGTAACAATAATAGAAGCTCAAAAAAGAGATGCCAGAAAGTCAGAATTAAATCCTGGCAAAGCTGATAAGATTTTGTGTGACGTTCCATGCTCAGGTCTTGGAATAATGAGGAGAAAACCGGAAATAAGATATAGGGAACAAAGCTTAATAGAAGATTTACCTGAAATACAATATGATATTTTATGTAAATCAGCAAATCTTTTAAAAATAGGCGGAACTATTGTATATTCCACATGTACATTGAATCCAGCTGAAAATAGTGAAATTGCAGAGAGATTTTTAAAAGAACATAGTGGAGAATATGAACCGCAAATGATAGATTATGAAGCACTAAATTTTAAAAGAAATGATTTTGATAAAGAAAATCAATTAACTTTAATGCCTCATATTCATGGGACAGATGGATTCTTTATAGCAGTGTTTAAAAAAGTTAGGTGAAAAAATGAGTTTAGTTGATATAAAATCAATGTTTAAGGATGAATTGATAAAAGATTTTATAGATAAAGGATATCCTAAATATAGAGCAAATCAAGTTTATTCTTGGCTAACAAAAGGAGTTACCAGTTTTGATGAAATGTCTAATATACCGAAAAGTATGAGAGATAGTATGAAAGACATTTATTATATAGCTAATGCTATGATTGAAAAAAAATTAATATCAAAACATGATGAAACTCAGAAATATTTATTTAAATTAAATGATGGCGAGTTTATAGAGTCTGTTTTGATGAAATATAAATACGGGTACACAATATGCATATCAACTCAAGTCGGTTGCAAGATGGGATGTAAGTTTTGTGCTACAGGAAAAAGTGGTTTTTCAAGAAATTTAACTCCGTCTGAAATGTTAGCTCAAATACAATCTGCTCAAATTGATAATAATATAAGAATTAGTAATATAGTTTTGATGGGAATGGGAGAACCTCTTGATAATTACGATAATGTTATAAAATTTCTTAAATTAGTTTCATCAGAAGATGGTATAAATATTGGAATGCGCCATATTTCGCTGTCGACTTGTGGTATAGTTAATAAAATATATGATTTGGCCAATGAGCAGTTTCAGCTAACTTTATCGATATCATTGCATGCACCTAATGACGAAATTAGAAACCGTACTATGCCGATTAATAAGAAGTTTAATATAGAAGAATTACTAAAAGCATGTCGATTTTATATAGAAAAAACTAATCGAAGAATATCATTTGAATATGCGATGATTTCTGGAGTAAATGATAGTGATGAATGTGCAAAAGAATTAGCAAAAAGGCTTTCATCAATGTTATGTCATGTTAATTTGATACCGGTAAATAGTGCAGGAAATAAAGAAAATGAGTACCAAAAAAGTAGCAAAGAACGCCTTACACGATTTGGACAAATACTGTCTAAAGCAGGAATACCAGCAACAGTACGAAGGACTTTAGGGTCCGACATAAATGCATCATGTGGTCAACTTAGAAGAAATATAGAAAATAAGGAGGTTTAGACATGAACATATATGGAAAAAGTGATATAGGGCTGAAAAGAACTTCAAATCAAGATTGCTTTGACTATGGTAAAATTAATGATGGTATGACTTGGGCAGTTGTATGCGATGGCATGGGCGGTGCCAATGGAGGAGATATTGCAAGTTCGTTAGCAACTCAATGTATAAAGAATTTTATGACTCAAAATTATACTGAAGGAATAGATTCTAATGAAATTAAAGAATTACTAAAAAATGCAATATATAAGGCTAATTGTGAAATATTGAATAAAGCGAACAAAAATAAAGATTTATTAGGAATGGGTACTACGGTAGTTTTAGTAGCTATTTATAAAAATAAAATTCATATATCTCATGTAGGTGATAGCAGAGCATATTTATTATCAAAGGATAATATAAAACAACTTACGGTGGATCATTCTATGGTTCAGCAAATGATAGATGATGGCGAAATTACACATGAGCAAGCTAAGAGTCATCCTAATAAAAATATTATTACGCGTGCGTTAGGAATAAATAAAAATGTAGAAATAGATTATTTTGAAACAATAAAAAATAAAGAAAAATCAATTCTTATTTGTACCGATGGGTTAACGAATTGCATAAGTGAAAAAGAAATTTTAAATTGTTACTTAAATAATCCAACAGAAAATGTTGTAGATCAGCTTATAACCTTAGCAAATAAAAATGGTGGAAGTGACAATATTACAGTAATAATATTAAGTGAAAAATAAAAGCTTATAGGAGTGAATAACTATGGATAAGTATATCGGCAAAAGGTTAGATGGTCGTTATGAGATAAACGAATTGCTTGGTTGTGGAGGAATGGCAAGAGTTTATAGTGCTTATGATATAATAGATGATCGCACTGTAGCAATAAAAATTTTAAAAGATGAATTTTTAGGAAATCAAGATTTTATCAGAAGATTTAAAAATGAGTCAAAAGCGATAGCCGTATTATCGCACCCAAACATTGTAAAGGTATATGACGTAAGTTTTGGAGATAGAATACAGTACATTGTAATGGAAAATATTGATGGAATAACACTAAAAGAATATATTGATAAACAAAAGGTCATAAAATGGAGAGATGCAGTTCATTTTACAGTTCAAATTTTAAAAGCATTAGAACATGCGCATGATAAGGGGATAGTACATAGAGATATTAAGCCTCAAAATATTATGCTATTGAAAGATGGCACAATAAAGGTTACAGATTTTGGTATAGCAAGATTTTCAAATAAAGAAACACGTACAATGACAGATAAAGCTATAGGTTCTGTGCATTATATTTCTCCGGAACAAGCTCGAGGAGATGTAACTAACGAAAAAGCTGATATATATTCAGTTGGAGTAATGCTGTATGAAATGTTGACCGGAAAGCTTCCATTTGAAGCAGATAATGCAGTATCTGTAGCGATAATGCAAATGCAAACTGAGCCTAAAAAGTTACGAGATATTAATCCTGATATACCGGAAGGATTAGAGGATATTACTCTCAAAGCAATGCAAAAAAATCCGGAACATAGATACAATTCTGCATCGGAAATGTTACAGGCAATAGATGCATTTAGAAAAAATCCAAGTATAAGATTTGAGTATAAATATTTTAATGATGAAGATCCTACAAAATATTTAGATGCAATAAATAGTATAAAAGATTCAAAATTAAAATCCGGATATTCAGATGGGTATATGCATGATGAAGAAGAGGAAATGAATAGTAAAAAATCAAGGGCAATTAATATATTAATAGGCGTAGGGATAGCACTAGCCATATTTATTTTAGTTATGGTAATAGGTTTATTTTCCGGATGGTTTGGCTTAGGAAATAAGGACGTAGATGTTCCTAATTTTTTAGGTATGAAATTAATGGATGTTGTGGATAATGAAAGTTATAAATTTGAATGGGATATTGAACAAGCTTATGATCCAAATAAACCGGAAGGAATAATAATTGATCAGAATCCAAAAGCAGGAAGTAAAAAAATAAAAGAAAATTCTAAGGTAACATTGGTAGTAAATAGTTCTGGAACATTAGTTACTATTCCAACAGTACGAGGTTCAAATTTAGATGCGGCAAAAGCTAAAATTAAAGAAGCAGGCTTAGCATATGAAGTACTGACTATAGAGGATAGTGAAACTGCAGAAGGAATTGTAAAGGGTACTGACCCAAAAGAGGGTACGGAAGTTGTGGTTAATAGCATTGTACGTATATTAGTAAGCAAAGGGCCTGCCAACAAAAAAGTAGAAGTACCAAATGTAATTAATAAGTCGTTTGATGAAGCTACTAGAGAAATAGTGGAAAAAGGTTTAAAAGTATCTAACAATATAAAAAAAGAAAATAGTTCAAAACCTAAAGATACAGTTTTATCTGTTAATCCTTTACCAGGAGTAGAGGTTGATGAAGGAAGTTCTGTTACATTAACTGTAAGTTCAGGTGAGGATGCCGAAAAAACGTTAAATATTGTTGTTGATTTACCATCAAATGTTAGTCATGAAGTAAATATGAAAGTTTATATTAATGGAGTAGTAGATACCAATAATTCTAAAACAATAGTTCCAGCATATAATTCTAATTATTCTTTTACAATCAAAGGTTCAGGAAATTCAAAAAGCATAGTTGTAACACTTGATAATCAAAAATATAGAGTATATGAAGCTGATTTTGGTGCAGGTTCAGTAAGGGTTTTAGAAAAGTATAATTATACGGATACAACGACAACGGCATCTTCTTCAATACCTAATAATCAATCATCTGATAATTTACAAAAAAAAGGAAACCAAAGTAATACTTTAACACAAACCAAAGTTGGAAAGGTAAGAAAAAATGTCTTGTAGAAAAGGTGTAATATTAAAGGGTATTGGTGGATTTTATTATGTAAACACAGAAGACGGAATATATGAATGCAAGGCGAGAGGAAACTTTAGAAAAAATAACTTAAAGCCATATATTGGGGATAACGTTATTATATCTATAGCGGATGAAGGCTATAATTCTATAGAAGAAATAACGCCTAGAAGAAACTGTCTTATAAGACCACCAATCTCAAATATAGATCAATTAATAATAGTTTCCTCTATTGTTAATCCTAATCCAAATACTGTAGTTATAGATAAACTTATATCAATATCTTATTATAATAATATCAAACCAATATTAGTAGTATCAAAGACTGATTTAGGAGATGCTAATGATATTGTCAAGATATATAAGTCAGCGGGTATAGAAACTATATTAACATCAAAATATGATAAAGAATCACATGAAAGAATTAAAAAGCTGTTACCTTTAAAGGTAACAGCTTTTACAGGAAACTCTGGAGTTGGCAAATCAACTCTTTTAAATTGTATAGATGAAAATTTATTACTTGAAACTGGAGACATTAGTCAAAAATTAAAGAGAGGAAAGCATACGACCAGGCATGTAGAATTGTATCCATTGGAGGGTGGCGGATATATAGCAGATACACCGGGTTTCTCAAGTATTGATTTAAGTAAATTTAATATAATAGATAAAAATGAAATTAAATTTACATTTAAAGATTTTGCACCATATATGAATGAGTGTAAGTTTAGCTCATGTAATCATATAGGGGAAAAGGGATGTGCAGTTATCAAAGCTGTAAATGATGGGCATATAAATAAATCTCGTTATAACAGTTACTTAAACATATATAACGAGATAAAGGATATAAAATTTTGGAAACGTTAATTAATATCTTTAGCGATAATATAACTTTGAAAAATCATTTATAATTATACCATTTTTACCATCTTTACCATTGCTTCCTTTAAGCCCAGACCATAACCAATAATTTGGATTTGGTTCACCTCCGGAGCCACCATTACCACCTAGACCTGGAATAAGGTTAGAGTCAGTAATGTATATTTTGCCCATGTCTGAGTGAAAAATGTTAATACCGTTACCGCCATTACCACCATTGCTTCCACTACCACTTAGCAGGAAATGTATTTCTTTAGTGCAGGTACCGTTACCACCATTACCACCATTACCACCAGATATAGTAATATTTTTAATATTTAATGTTCCACTAATCGCTGTTATTGAAAAGTCAGGGCAAGCAATTTGACCATGATTTATTGATTTAGGACGTTTGGCCAACATATTTTTGCTATTTAATATATCAAGCCCATTTTCACCATTATCTTTTTTTATTAATCCATTTTTTAAAGTTATGCAAATGTTGTCATAATATTTATATATATTATTTTTGGGTTCTTTTTTAAATAAAGAACAAAACCAACTTGATTTAGTACCACTTTGAATCTTTTCATTGTTATTAATTGGTTCTTTTTTCCCGCAAGAAATAAAACAATTTTTAGGAATAATAATTGAATGATTATTAAGATTTAAAGTAATTGATTTAGTAATTATAAGATTTTGATTTAATTTGATGTCATTGTTAAGACATATAGTTTGAGAAGAGTCATTGTTAATATAATTGATTAGTTGTTCACAAGTAGAAACATTGATAAAATTTTCTTCAGCAAAACACATTGAACTAAAAATAAGATTTATCAAAATAATAAAAAGAATTAGTATTAATTTTTTCATCAGTTGATACCCCTAATTTAAAATATTTTATATTTATATTTTATTTGCTTAATATTTTAGTGTCAAGCAGAAAAACCTAACGAAAAAACTGAGGGCCCCCGTACATTTATAATGTACGGGGGCCCTCAGTAGCTGTCAAAAAATTTTTATTAATAATTAATGGCTATTTTTTGACAGTTTTACGTAAAAGTTGTTATTTTACCGATTTTCATATAATACTTTTAATAATATCATTACAGATATCATCAATACTTTTATTAGCATCAACAATAATATCCGCAACAGATAAGTATATTTTTTGTCTTTTTAAAAAATTATTTTTGATAGAGTCGATACTAGAATTTTTAATTAAAGGTCTAGTATAACTTTTAGACAATCTTAAAATAGCATTTTGGAAGTCGACATTAAGAAACACAATGGTTCCATTATGTTTTAAATTATATACATTTAACTCATTAAGAACAGAGCCTCCACCTGTAGATATAATATATCCTGACATTTTAGAGATTTTTTCAATAGAAATCTTTTCTATATTTCTAAAATGTTTTTCACCAAATTGTTCAAAAATTTGACTTATTTGCATTCCGGTTTGGGTTTCAATATACTCATCAGTATCAATAAACTTTAATTTCAATTTAGAAGATAATTCCTTGCCAACAGTTGATTTTCCACACCCCATAAAACCACATAAAATTATATTATGATTAATAATCATGTTATTAATAGTTAAATTGTGAATTAAGTTCATGTTTGGAATCCTCAATTAATTGATAAATATCATTATTGCAGAACGTAACATTATCCCAGATTTTATGAGCATAAACAGCTTGATAAACCAGCATAGATAATCCTGAGATGGCTTTTAAGCCAATAGATTTAGCTTTTTTAATAAGAACGGTATCCATAGGATTATAAATGGCATCAAAGACGTATTTACAATTTTTTAACGAAGATTCATTAACAGGAATACTTTGCAAGTCAGGATACATTCCAATAGGTGTAGCATTTATTAAAAAATCAATGTTATTAGGAAGATTCTCGATAGTAGTAACTTTAGCGCTTTTTTTTGTTTTTATTTTAATATCATTTAGAAGAATATTAGCTTTTGCTAAGCTTTGCTGACGAACAGCAAAAGTTACGTTACAGTTATTAAGTACTGATTCCATGCCGAAAACGCGTGCAGCGCCCCCACAACCAAGTATAGTTACATTGCCACAAAGAGGTATATTTTCAGCTTTTAATGCACTTAAAAAACCATATGAATCAGTATTATATCCATAAGTTTTATCAGAGTTTTTTACAGTATTAACACTACCGTAAAGAGTAGCTTTTTTGGATAAGCTATCTAAAAATGGTATTATACTTTGTTTTAAAGGAATGGTAATGTTATAGCCGGAAAGTTGTTTTAATGCAAAAAAGTGTTCAGAAATATTATTTGGATGAATATCAATAAGTTTATAATGGGCAGGTAATTTAGATATTTCAAAAAGTCGATTATGAATGAAAGGGGAAATTGAATGTATAATTGGATGACCAATAAGTGCAAAACTTCGTTTCATTAAATATTCACCTTTACTTTTTATAAAAAAATTAGCTAAGTTTTAAAATAGTTATTGACAAACAATCTATTTATTAATAATATGGGTAGAGAGAATTCAAAATATTAAAATACATTTTAGAGCATATACTATATGAAGTGTTTTGTCAATGATGCTTCATAGTTAAGGTTCTATATTTAATTTATCAAATAAAATATGGATTTTCTTATGAAAAAAACATTAATTAAGGAGAAGTATATTATGGTTCTTGAAAAAATTAAAAAAATACTAAGTGAGCAATTTTCAGTACAGGAAAGCACTATTACGCCAGAAACAGATATAGCGGAAGATTTGGGAGCAGATTCTTTAGATGTTGTAGATATATTAATGTCTATAGAAGATGAATTTGAGATAGAAGTTCAAGACGAGGATATTGATCGTATAAGAACTGTAGGAGAATTGGTAAATTATATAAAGGAAAATCAATAAAGATTTAATTATAAACGAATGAATAACTGAATACTGAATTATATTGAGATTATTCACTCATTAAAATTTAGTTATAAAAGCCGCAACACATTTGTGTTGCGGCTTTTATATATTGGGTAAGCAAACTTAAAATCTATATTGAGTATAAAAAATTAAAATAAGAAAAAGTTTTTATTTTTATAAGCATATTACAGAACTTTTGAGTTAACAATATATTCGGAGGTGCAATGTAAATATGAGTAATTTAAATTTTAAAAAATCAGGAGAAAAAGAAGGTAAAAAAGGAGTACATTTTTATGTAGCACTTGGTATTTGTGTGATAGCAGTAGCAGTAGCAGCGTTTACTACTTACGATAGTATTAAACGTTTTGCTGGTACAGATGAAGAAATTATAGCGTCTAAGACCCAACAAAAAAGTAAAGTGCAAAACCATAGTGAATTAAATAATAGCTCTAATATGCCAAAGAACAAATCAGTAAGTAATGCAAATGAAAATCAAAAGTATACTGGCGCAGAAAAAGAAAATAAGGAAATTATTCAAGAAGAATCGGTAGAAACAAATGCAAATTCTGCAGGAGTTATTGTGTATCCTACATCAAAAGAAGTTTTAAAGCAGTATAGTGGAGAAAATCCTGTATATTCAAAAACATTAAATGATTGGCGAGTGCATAACGGTCTTGACTTATCTGCAGAACAAGGAAGCAAGGTAAAAGCGATTACCAATGGTAAAGTTAAGGATATATATAATGATTCACTTTTAGGAACAACTATGGTTATAGAACATGTAGGAGATTTTACGGCATACTATTCAGGACTTGGGGAGACAACACTCGTTAATAAAGGAGATACAGTGGAATCGGGACAAGAAATAGCATCAATTAATGATATACCATGTGAGTCTGCAGATGGATATCATTTACACCTAGCTATAAAAAAAGATAATAAATTTATTAATCCTCAAGAAGTATTAGGTCAATAAAAAAATTCTCCGATTAATCGGAGAATTTTTTCATATATGCATACTCATATAAATATACTTATTTAGAATCAAAAAAATATATAAATATGTTGAAATAATTATATGATTAAAAAAATAAATTAATAATAAAAATTCACTTTTATTTAAAGAAAAAGCTTATAAGTACATTTTTAAGAGGTGCGATAAATGAATATAGAGAAACACAGGTTTCAAGGCATAATGTGTAAAGTATTTATTGTAACATTAGCTTTTATAATTATTTTAGCATTTTTATGTTTTGTATTTTTTTATACATATGCAATTTCAAATGCTTATGTCACAAATGTGCTAAACACCGATAAATTTTACAAGGGGACTGTAATTTATGGAGAAGAAGTATCTGGATTAACAAAAGAAGAGGCGATACAGCTTGTAGCTGAAAAATTAAAGAAAGATCAAGAAAAAATGAATATAAATATAACTTGTGAGGAGCATGTTGTAAGAATAAATGGTCTTGAATTTGACTATAAATATAATTTAGAAAAAACGGTTGATGCAGTATATGAATATGCTAGAAGTGGTTCATCTATAAAAAGATATTTTGAACTTATAAACATAAAAAATATGAATGAAAGCTTTAAATTAGCTTATACTGTTACAGAAGAGTCAATAGAAAAGGTTATAAATAAAATTATAAATGAATGTGATGATAAAGAATTGGAAGCTCATGTGGAAAAATTTAATCCCAATGAAGAAGAAAATATGTTTATTTATTCACCTGGTAAAGATGGTAAAAAGTTAAATCGGGAAGAAGTAAAACAACAAATAAGTTTATTGGCTAAAAATAAGGAAAGTAAAGATGTAACCTTAAAAAAGTACGAATATAAAAATACATCAACAATAGAAGATGCAAAAAATAGAACAAAATTAATAGGTGAATTTAAAACTACTTCAACAAATAGTGCAAACAGTAATAAAAATATGGAATTATCAATGGATGCAATTAATGGAACAATTTTAAATTCAGGAGAAACTTTTTCATTTAATGATATAGTTGGAGATTCCAATGACCCAAAGAGAGGATTTTTACCGGGTGCTGCTATTTTAAATGGTTCGATAGTTATGGCATATGGAGGAGGAATATGTCAGGCAGCGACTACAGTATATGGGGCGGCAATAAGGGCAAATATGACTGTTATAGAAAGAAGAAATCATAGATATAAATCATCATACGTCCCTTACGGCCAAGATGCAGCTATAGATTATAAAAATATAGATTTAAAATTTAGAAATGATTTTCCTTATCCTGTGTACATAAAATCAAGTATGAAAGATAAAATTTTGGAGTGTAAAATATATGGGCCTAAAAGCGATAAATATGATAAAATAGAAATACATTCATGGGTAACAAGTAAAAGTGCATCTATAAAAGCAGAGACAATTAGGTTATACTTAAAAGATAATAATGTAGTAGAAAAGGTATTTCTTCCATCATCTTTATATAAATCCAATAATTAGACATATTAAAATACTTGATTTCTTTTTAAACTTTTGCTAAAATAAGGTTATTACATTTATTAAAAAAGGTGTACTTCCAATAATAATTAATATCTTATTTTATTATAAAGAAAGTGCAGCTGATCTATAAAATATTATTTGGAGGCAACAAATGAAAAAAAAGATCAGCGTAAAATTAATTTTTAATATTATTTTAATTGTATTTTTAGTTGTGCTATTTGCTTACTTATGTTTTTCAGATAATGGCTTAATATATTTATTAAAAAATTCTAAGGGCATAAATAAGGGTTGGTTATTAACAGCTTTTTTATGTCAAATAATTAATTTAATAATAGATATTTATTTAGTCTATAAGTTCACATCAAATATGGACAAAAAATATAAATTTAGACATGCTATTAGATCAGCTATGATAGGTCAATTTTTTTCGGCTATTACACCTAGTTCTTCAGGTGGTCAACCAATGCAGGTTTATGCAATGTCTAAGCAAGGTATAGACAGTGGCACAGCAACATCTGCTTTAGTACAAAAGTTTTTAGTCTATCAGACTGTTTTAACTATTTATAGCTTAGTTTCTATTTTAGTTAGAATAGATTATTTTAATAGTCTTAATAAAGTGGTTTGGACTTTGGCTTTTACAGGGTTTCTTATGCAGGCACTTGTAATAGGGGCAATTTTATTATTTTCATTTAACAGAAAATTGACTTTTAAAATTATTTCTACATTATTTGTTTTGCTTGGAAAATTTCATATATTAAAAAAAGTTGACGAAAAAATAAAAAAGGTAGATGAACAATTAATTTTATTTCATGAAGGAAATAAAGATTTATATAGGGATAAATATATGGTTTTAAGTACTTATGTATTAACAGCAGTGCAACTAACATCTATGTTTTTAATCCCTTATTGTATATATAGGTCTTTCTATCTTTCAGGTCAAAGTGTTATAAATATGATATGTGCACAATCATTTATTACAATGACTTCTAGTCTAGTTCCTATTCCAGGAGCATCAGGCGCAGTAGAAGGTGCAAGTTCTATTTTTTTAAGCCCCTTTTTTACTGAAGAAACAATAAAGTCGGCAATAGCTTTATCAAGGTTTATTACATATTACTTTACTATTTTAATTTCATTGCCATTTTCAAGGTTTGTGAAAAATAAAAAATAATGTTTATTTTAGTGAAATAAATACCTGTTTGATAGATTGAATGATTAATGTTGTAAAGGGATATAATAATTTTTAATATTATATCCTTATTAAATTTGAATAAACGTTAATTATACTAATGAATTAAGTGTAATTTTGTGTAACGTTATAAGGAGAGATAAAAATTGTGTTCTAATATTCCAAAGATAAGTTTAATTATTCCGGTTTATAATGTAGAAAAATTTTTAAATAAAACCTTGGACTCAGTTTTAGCGCAGACCTTTAAAGATTATGAAGTTATAATGGTCAATGATGGGTCCACAGATGGTAGTTTAGCCATTTTGAAAGAATATGCAGATAAATATAATAATTTTCACTTAATTGATCAAAATAATTGTGGGTTAGGGAAATCAAGAAACGTAGCTATAGAGGCAGCAAAGGGAGAGTATATAGCTTTTCTTGATAGTGACGACTTTTTAGCTCCTAATTTTTTTGAAGTTTTATATAATAATGCTATTGAAAATGATGCAGATATATCGTGTTGTAATTATTATCTTTATTATAATAAAAGTTGCAAAAAAATATATATGCCTTTTACGGCTAAAACAGGAGTATATTCTAATGAGGTTGCACTTAAAAAGCTTATTTTAGATACTACATTTCATTTCTTTACGTGGAATAAGCTATTTAAAAGGTCACTGTTTATAGATAATAAAGTGTTTTTTTATGATATGTATTTTGAAGATGTAGCTACATGTCCTCAATTATTTTACTATGCTAATAAAGTATCATTTGTAAATAAACCACTTTATTATTATAGAAGACATGATAAAAGTATATTAGCTCTTATCGATGCGCCTAAAATTAATGATTTTATAAAATCATTAGGTATTATTAGAAATTTTTTGGAAAAAAAGAATGTTTATGATAAATATAAATCAGTATTTAAATTATATGCATTTCGATTTAGGTTTCAAGTGTCGTATTGTATTTTAATGGAACATATAAATAAATTAAATTTTTCTGATTTATCCTTGAATTTAAAAAGAGCCAATTGTGCAATTAGCTTGTTTAAAAGTGAACAGTATGTTCCAGCGAACGATCCACCTATTCTTCCTTTATATGTAAAATCACCACAACAAAATAAGAAAGTTTTTACAAGGTAGTACGTTAATATAAAAAAAGGGGCATCTTTTATATGAAAAGATTTTTAAATATGAAAGCTCTTTATGTAATTCTTTTAATAATATCATTTTCCATAATTGCATACTTTTGTATAGAAGATAATAATTTATCAACATTAGTTAATAGTATGTCTGTTCTTAATATAATTTGGTTAAGTGTTGCTTGCGTTTTTATGTTCTTAGTTTGGATAATTGATGCTGCTATAGTGAAAGTTTTAACGGTTTCTGTTTATAATCAAAAATATACTTTTAGAGATGCTTTTAAAATTACAATGATAGGTCAATTTTTTAATTCAGTAACACCTTTTTGTATTGCCAGCCAACCTATGCAAATTTTAGCTATGTCAGGTCAAGGTCTGGATGCGGGAAGATCTATTTCGGTTGTAGTTAGAAAATTTATAATTTATCAGACTACATTAGTTTTATATATTATAATAGCAATATTATTTAGCTTTTCATTTTTTAGTGAAAAAATTCCAGAGTTTATGACTTTAGCTATTTTAGGCTGTTTTTCACAGTCAGTAGTTGTACTACTGATATTATTTTTTACAGTGAAAAAAGACTTAACATTAAAAATTATTTCAGGAATATTAAATATATTAACACATTTTAATTTAATAAAAAATCCAAAAGATAAAATGAAAATAGTTGAAAAACAATTAAATCTTTATGTAGAAAATAATAAAGAGCTTGGAGAAAATTTATCTTTAACAATTAAAGTGTTTTTTCTTACGTTATTACAATTTACATTTATGTTTAGTATATCTTTTTGCGTTTATAAGTCTTTTAATAATTTAGGATACGATATAGTTAATATGATTTCAGGACAAGCATTTATTACAGCTACATCAGCGTATATGCCGTTACCAGGTGGTAGTGGGGCAATGGAAAACGCATTTATTACAGTATTTAATGGCTTTTTTGCAAAGGTTGATATTAAACCCGCTATGTTATTATGGAGGTTTATAACTTATTACTCTTGTATAATTTTTGGGCTGTTTTTTGCTTTAGATGTAAAAAGAGTATCTTCAAAAAATAAGCAAGGTTTTAATGTGAAAACAGCATAGATAAGTAAATTCTCTGGAGCCGCGCGATATAGTGCGGCTCCAGAGAATTATTAAATGAAAGCGGCCCCACCAGTGTCTACAAGCGCAGACGCCGATGGGGCCGCTGACTTTATTTAATTTTTTAAGAAGATTTAATATTAATAAGGTGGGCTATAGAAGGTATACTTTCACCTTGTTGAGTAGAAGTTGGGGACATAAGAGCACCAGTTGCTAAGAATAAAATATTATTTAGTTCATTATTTTTTAAATTATTTAAAATCAATGAACATAAAACAGAAGCAGAACAGCCACATCCTGAACCACCAGCATGGACATCTTGTTCTTTCTGATTATAGATTAATAATCCACAATCTTTATGATTATTTTCGATTTTTATACCATCACGAGCTAAAAGTTCTTTCATTAATTTACTGCCAACTTCACCTAAATCACCAGTTAAAATTAAATCATAATCATTTGGATTAGTTCCAGTATCACCAAAAAAGTCTTCTAATGTAGAAGCAGCTGCTGGAGCCATAGCTGCGCCCATATTATTAGCGTCCTTGATTCCAAGGTCTACTATTCTACCAATAGTTACACTTGATATTTTAGGAGTTTGTCCATTGTTACCCACGACTACAGCACCTGAACCGGTTACAGTCCATTGAGCAGTCGGAGTACGTTGTCCACCATATTCTAAAGGAAATCTAAATTGTCGTTCTGCAGAACAAAAATGAGAGGACGTAACAGCAATACAATTTCTTGCGACACCGGAATCAACCATTATAGCAGAAAGAGCAAGTGTTTGAGCCATAGTTGAACAAGCACCGTATTGACCCAAAAATGGAATATTAAGGTTTCTAAGACCAAAGGTAGAGGATATACATTGATTTAAAAGGTCTCCGGCGAAAATAAAATCAATATCATTTAAAGTAACATTAGATTTTTCTATAGCTAAATTAACAGCTTCTGATTGAAGTTTACTTTCAGCTTTTTCCCAAGAGGATTCACCGAGGGTAGTATCGTCAAAAGTTTGGTCAAAAAATTTTCCTAAAGGACCTTGCGATTCTTTTTTACCACATACAGATGCAAAGCCTTCAATTGAAGGAAAGTTTTCCATTTGTATTGTATATTTTCCAATTCTTTTTGACATCAAAATTACCTCGTTTCTTTATGTTTTTTAGTATATTATAGTTTTATTATTGGAGAAGATATAAAAACTTATGCACCATAAAAGTTAATTTATATAAATAAATTGTAAACAATTTATTAAACAGACAATTTATACTTGATTTTTTACAATGATAAATATACAATATGATTAGCACTCAAAACATAAGAGTGCTAATAAATCTATTGATGCTTTGAGGAGGCATATACTATGACAATAAAACCCCTTGCTGACAGAGTTGTTATTAAGATGGAGCAAGCTCAAGAAACTACAAAGAGTGGAATAGTTTTGGCAGGAACAGCTAAAGAAAAACCACAAATTGCATCTGTTATAGCTGTTGGACCTGGTGGAATGGTCGATGGTAAAGAAATAGAGATGTATGTAAAAGTCGGAGATAAGGTTATTACAAGTAAATACTCCGGTACAGAGGTTAAATTTGATAATGAAGAGTATACAATACTTCGCCAATCTGATATATTAGCAGTAGTTGAATAATTCTTTTATCATAACTTAACGTTTATCATAATATTTATATTTTACTTATATTTTAGGAGGAAATAAGATGGCTAAGAAAATAATCTATGGTGAAGAAGCAAGAAAAGCTCTTCTTAATGGAGTAAATCAACTTGCAGATACAGTGAAAATTACACTTGGACCAAGGGGCCGAAATGTTGTATTAGATAAAAAATTCGGGGCACCACTTATTACAAATGACGGTGTTACTATAGCTAAAGAAATAGAACTTGAGGATCCATTTGAAAATATGGGTGCACAACTTGTAAAAGAAGTTTCAACCAAAACAAATGATGTAGCCGGTGACGGAACTACTACAGCAACTCTTTTAGCTCAAGCACTTATTCGTGAAGGAATGAAAAATGTTACAGCTGGAGCTAATCCTATGGTTGTAAAAAAAGGAATACAAAAAGCTGTTGATACAGCTGTTGATACAGTTAAAGGAAACTCTAAAAAAGTAGACGGAACTAATGATATAGCAAGAGTTGCTACTATTTCAGCAGCAGATGAATTTATAGGTCAATTAATAGCTGAAGCTATGGAAAAAGTAAGTTCAGATGGAGTTATTACTGTTGAAGAATCTAAAACAGCAGAGACCTATTCTGAAATAGTTGAAGGTATGATGTTTGACAGAGGTTATGTATCACCTTATATGGTTACCGATACTGAAAAAATGGTTGCCAACATTGACGATGCTTATATTTTAATTACAGATAAAAAGATTACAAATATTCAAGAAATTTTACCATTACTTGAGCAAGTTGTTCAAGCAGGTAAGAAACTTGTCATTATAGCAGAAGATGTAGAAGGTGAAGCTTTAGCAACACTTATACTAAATAAATTACGTGGTACATTCACTTGTGTAGCAGTTAAAGCACCTGGTTTTGGTGACAGAAGAAAAGAAATGTTACAGGATATTGCTATTTTAACAGGTGGTCAAGTTATTACAGAAGAACTAGGCCTTGATTTAAAAGAAACGACTATAGACCAATTAGGTAGAGCTCGCCAAGTAAAAATAGAGAAAGAAAATACAATTATAGTTGATGGAGCAGGTAACTCTGAAGAAATCAACAACAGAGTAGCACAAATACGTACTCAAATTGAAAATACAACTTCAGAATTTGATAAAGAAAAATTACAAGAACGTCTTGCAAAAATTGCAGGTGGAGTTGCAGTAATAAAAGTTGGTGCAGCAACTGAAGTTGAAATGAAAGAGAAGAAACTCCGTATAGAGGATGCTTTAGCAGCAACAAAAGCAGCTGTTGAAGAAGGAATAGTATCAGGTGGTGGAGTAGCTTTAATTAATGCTATACCAAGTGTTGAAGCTTTATTAAATAAATGCGAAGGCGATGAAAAAACAGGTGTAGCTATTGTACTTAAAGCTTTAGAAGAGCCTATTCGTCAAATTGCGAAGAATGCAGGTGTTGAGGGTTCTGTTATCATCGATAAGATTAAAAATGAAAATAAAATTGGGTTTGGATATAACGCTCGTACAGAAGAATATGTAGACATGATATCTGCAGGAATAGTTGATCCGACTAAAGTTACACGTTCAGCATTACAAAATGCAGCTTCTGTAGCAGCTATGGTATTAACCACAGAATCATTGGTTACAGATATAAAAGAAGAAAATGCACCTGCTATGCCTGTAGAGCAAGGTATGGGCGGAATGTATTAATATTAAAAAAATATATAGTAAAAAAGGCTGTCTATGCAGAGACAGTCTTTTTTTATTAAAAATTATGTATGAGGACATATTTTTTATACAAAAAACAGAAATTTGTAAACTTTCCTTTTTAGAATTATGAAAAATGAAATTTGTTTTATAATATAAATAACTTTAGTTATTTAAGGAGCTCTTACAAATGAAAAAGATAATATCAATAGCATTAAGCTTAGTTACTTTACTATTAATAGGAAGTACATCTGTGTTTGCATTACCAGGGGATAGTAATGAGTTAAACCAAGCAAAGCCTAGCTCAAGAACCCTCATTACAGAGGAAAAACGAAGAGAATTAAAAGAAGCATTTGAACAAATTAAGAAGAAGGAGCCTAATCTTAGTTACAAACAAATTTGCGAGAAAGTCGGACAGAAGTTTGATGTAAGTACAAATGTCGTTCGAAATCAAGACCTAGATTTTGAAGTTTACAAGGAATATATTGGAAACAACAAAGCAAATTTCGAGGAACAGGCTAGACCATGTTATCAAGCAGACAAGGAGCATGAGTTAAATCAAAAAGAGAAATTCAGGCAATATTATCAAGAAAATAAGGAGAAAATAAAAGAACAACACAGACAATATTATCAAGAACACAAAGATAGAATAAATGAGCAACAGAAACAATATTATCAAGAACACAAAGATAGACTAAAAGAACAGCAAAGACAATATAGAGAAGCAAACAAAGAAAAAATAAGACAATATAGGGAAGAAAACAAAGAGAGACTAAATGAACAGGCAAGACAATATAGAGAAGCAAACAAAGAGAGACTAAGACAATATTATCAAGAAAACAAAGAGAAAATAAGAGAACAACAAAGACAATATAAAGAAAAAAACCAAGAAAAAATACAATTATATAACAGGCAATACTATAAAAACAACAAAGAAAAAAGACAGAAAAAACTTAAAAAAGGTGAAGAATTAGTGTCAGATAAAATAGAAACGTTAGAAAGAAGTGTATCGAGCAATTCAACATGGGATGACTTTTTTATGTTTGAATATTAAATAAAAACATTTTGATTTTATGCTAACTACATATATAAAATTATAATCAATAAATAAAAATATCTCAGTAAAAACTGTGATATTTTTATTGCTTTTTACGTGAAAAAGTAAAAATTTGTTAATTTATTTTTTGGAAAAATAAAAGATATTAAAGGTGTTTAAAGAATGAAAAAAATAGTAGTAATGTTATTAAGTTTAATTACTTTACTATTATCAGGAAGTATATCTGTATTTGCATCGTCAGAAAATGATAGTGAATTAAACTCAGAAAAAAATATAAAGAGTATGTCTAGAAGATTTATTTCAGAAGAAGCTAAAAATAGAATAAGAGAAGAATTTGCAAAAGTGAAAAAAGATAACCCGAATTTTACTCAAAAAAGAATTTGTGAATTCGTTGGGAATAAAATTAATGTGTCGGTATCTTCCGTGTTGCGTTATAGCAAGGAACAATCTTATCAAAAATACCTTGAAAAGAGCAAAGAGAAAAGATTGGAGACTGTAAGATTATATAAAGAAAAAAACAAAGCAAAAATAAAGGAATATGCTAGGCAATATTATAGAAACCGCAAAGAAAAGTATCGAGAAAAATGTAGACAATCCTATAAAATAAATAAAGAGAGGATGCATATAGAAATAGAAGATAAAAAAGATTTAGACTATGCTCAGAAGTTAGAAAAGCTTTTTAAGTTACTATAATAATTATAAAAAAAACTTTTTGAGTTTATGAAAATACCATGTGAAAGACTATAATAAATCATCCCAAAATGTCTCCTAGTGATACTGGAAGACATTTTTTACATTAAATCGAAATAAAAGATAGTTTTTTGTGCAAAATAGGGAAAAATCATTAATTTTCTTTTTTAGAAAAATATAAGAGGTAATTTGTTTTATAATAAACTTAATGAAATATTTAAGGAGTTTATACAAATGAAAAAAATAACAGCAACAGTATTAAGTTTAATTACTTTACTATCAATAGAAAGTACATCTGTGTTTGCGTTACTAGAGGATAATAATGAGTTGAACCCCCAAAAAAGTGTATCAAGAAAACGTATTTCAGAAGAAACCCAAAATGCTATAAAAAAAGAATGTGCAAATATGAGAAACCAACATCCAGAACTTACTCAAAGGAAAATTTATAAAATTGTTAGTGAGGCATTTAACGTATCTTTTTCTACTGTTCAACGTTATGAAAGCAGTGAAGACTATAGAAAATATTATAACCAAAATAAAAAAAAGATTAAGAAATACAATAGAGAGTATAAAGAAAAAAACCAAGAAAAAATACAATTATATAACAGGCAATACTATAAAAACAACAAAGAAAAAAGACAGAAAAAACTTAAAAAAGGTGAAGAATTAGTGTCAGATAAAATAGAAACGTTAGAAAGAAGTGTATCGAGCAATTCAACATGGGATGACTTTTTTATGTTTGAATATTAAATAAAAACATTTTGATTTTATGCTAACTACATATATAAAATTATAATCAATAAATAAAAATATCTCAGTAAAAACTGTGATATTTTTATTGCTTTTTACGTGAAAAAGTAAAAATTTGTTAATTTATTTTTTGGAAAAATAAAAGATATTAAAGGTGTTTAAAGAATGAAAAAAATAGTAGTAATGTTATTAAGTTTAATTACTTTACTATCATTAGGAAATATATCTGTGTTTGCAGTATTAAAAAATGGTGATGAATTTGATCTAGAAAAATATAAAAAGAGTTTATCAAAAAGACACATTTCAGAGCAAACCAAAAATAGTGCAATGGAGGCATTTTTAGAGATAAAAAAAGAAAATCCAAGCTTTAATGATAACAAAATTTGTAAGATTATTAGTAAGGATTTTAATATACCTATATATTCCGTTAGACATTTTAGTATGCCTCTTAAAAGTTATGATATCTATCAGGATTATTATGGTAAAAACAAAGAGAATATGAATAAATTCAGAAAAAGTTACTATATAGGAAATAAAGAAAAGCGTAAGAAATATTGTAAACAACATAGAGAAAATGATGAAATGAAAGTATTGGATGAATTAATGCAACAGATATATATAAATAAAGAAATATCATTTGAAGAAATAGAAGAATCGGAAATAGACTCAACCGATATACAAAAATTTAATGATTTTTCAGAGTTTTAATTGTGACCGTTAAGAAATATTTAAGTGTTTTTAACATTAAGCGATGTAAAAGAAATCTGCATTTTTGCGAAAAAGCAAAAAATATTCAAGGAGTTTAAAAAATGAAAAAAATAATAGCAACAATGCTAAGTTTAATTATAGCCCTATCAGTATGCAATATTTCTGTATTTGCAGTATTAGAAAATAGTAATGAATTAAATTCAGAAAAGAGCACAAAGCCTGCATCAAGAAGACGCATTTCAGAAGAAACAAAAAATAGTGTAAGAGAAGAGTTTAAAACAATAAAAGATCAGAATCAAAAATATAGTAATTCAAAGATTTATGAAATATTAAGTAAAAAATATAGCATATCTACGTCCTCTGTTAAACATTTTGCTTTACCTCCTGAAGAATATGAGAATTATCAGAAACGCGCCAAACAATATAGAGAAAATAATAAAGAAAAACTAAAGATATCTCAAAAAATATATTATGAAAAAAACCAAGATAGATTTAAAAAATATTCCAGACAATACTATGAAGAAAATAAAGAAAAATGTCACGATTATAGTAGGCAATACTATATAGAAAACAGAGAGAGATGCATAGAAAATGCTAAACAAAACTATAAAAAAATAAAGAAAGGGAAATAAAACAAAGAGAAGAATGGGAGAAAAAAATTAACCAACATCTAGAAATTAGAGAAAGTTTATAATTAATAGGTAAAAGTATTTACCGTGGAATTTAAGCAATGCATTTTGATATTAAATTTTATATAAAGCAGAAAATTTTTATTTATTCTTTTTTAAGATAATAAAAAGAATAAATTGTTTTACAGGATATAAATACTAAAATGTTAAAGGAGTTTTTTTACATATGAAAAAAATAACAGTAATTATATTAAGCTTAATCGCTTTATTATCCGTGGGCAGTATACCTGCATTTGCATCGTCAGGAGACGGCAGTGAATTAAACCAGGAACAATATACAAAAAATCCATCTAGAAGGTGGCGTATTTCAGAAGAAACAAAAAATAGTGTAAGGAAAGAATTTAATGCAATAAAAGATCAGAATCCAACACTTAGTAACAAAAAAATTTGTGAGGTTGTAGGAGAAAAATTTAGCATATCTGTATCATCTGTTAAAAATTTTATTTTATCTCCTGAAGAGTATGAGAATTATCAGAAACGCTCAAAGCAATATAGAGAAGACAATAAAGAAGAACAAAGGAGAAGAAACAAACAATATTATGAAAAAAACAAAGTTAAGATAAGGGCGGCTTATAAACAGTATTATGAAAAAAATAAAGAAAAACAAAAAGAGTATTACAGACAATACAGTAAAAAAATTAAAGAAAAGGAAATAAAACAAAGAGAAGAAGGGGAAAAAAGGATAGCAAATTTGCGAATGCTAGAGGAGCTTTTTAAGTTTCTGTAATAGATGTTGCCATTACAGTAAAGCTTTATAATGTTTATTAATAAAAAGATAAAATTGATAAATATCCCCTAGTAAAAAATTAGGAGATACATTTTTATTTTAAATTAGTATAAAAGCATTTTGTCTTTTATAAGATAAAAAATATAATTTGTATTAATATAAGCTATTAAAAATATTTAAGGAGTTTTTAATATATGAAAAAAATTGTAGCAATTGTTTTAGTCTTAGTCACATTAATATCAGTAGGAAATGTATCTGCATTTGCATTAACAGGAAATAATAATGAGTTGAATCAAGAAAAATATGCAAGTAAAAAATCTAGAAAACATATTTCAGAAGAACTGCGAAAAAATGTAAAAAGAGAATTTATAAAAATAAAAAAACAAAATCCGGAATTTACCAAAGAGAGAATTTGTGAGATTGTTAGTAAGAAATTTAATATATCTGTATCTACTATTAAACGTTGTAGCTTAAGAACAAAAGATTATGAACATTATCGGGAATACACAAGGCAGTATAATGAAAAAAATAAAGAGAAACGAAAGAAATACTATAAACAACACAGCGAAGAAGACAATGAATTAAATAAAATTCAAATTTTAATAGAATTGATTAAATCATTACAATGACTGTTGTAATGATATTTTGTTTTATAATGTGAATTAATAAAAATATTTAAGGAGCTTTTATATATGAAAAAAATAATAGCAACCATTTTGAGTTTATTGACAATTTTATCAATATGCAATATATCTGTATTTGCATTGCCGGAGGATAATAATGAGTTAAATCAAGAAAAATACACAAAAACTGTTCGAAATCAAGACCTAGGTTTAGAAGCGTACAAGAAATATATTGAAGATAATAAAGCAAAACTAGAGGAACAGGCTAGACAATATTATCAAGAATATGATGAGTACGAATTAAACCAAGAAAAACAAGCAAAAGGTAGAGTGAGAAACCCAATTACAGAGGAAAAACGAAATAAATTAAAAGAAGCATATGAACAAATTAAAGAGAAGGAACCTAATCTTAGTGACCAACAAATTTATGAGAAAGTCGGACAGAAGTTTGAGATAGAAGCAAATGTAGTTAGATATCACGTCCTAGATAAGAAAAATCAGGAAAATATAAAAGAGAAAGCAAGACAATATAGAGAAGCAAACAAAGAGAGAATAAATGAAAATGCAAGACAATATTATCAAGCAAACAAAGATAAACTAAATGAACAACGCAGACAGTATTATCAAGCAAACAAAGAGAGAATAAAAGAACAACACAGACAATATTATCAAGAGAACAAAGATAGAACAAAAGAACAAAAGAGACAATATAGAGAAGAAAACAAAGAGAGAATAAAAGAACAACACAGACAATATTATCAAGAACACAAAGATAGACTAAATGAAAAACAAAGACAATATTATCAAGAACACAAAGATTGGATAAGGCAACGTAGAATAGAAGGACAACAATAGAAAGCAGTTAAAGATATAATATAAATTTGCGAAACTCTTGGAGCCTTGAAATGATAACTTCACAAAAATAATTTAAGTTTATAGATAACAGCAGATGCAATGAAAAGTTATACTTAATAAGTAATAAATCTCCCTCGGTGAAACTGAGGGAGATTTATTTAATGATTGTAATACCGTAATTTATTAGCATATTTTTTCAATATTAAAAAATAATAAAAGAAACTTATTTTTATTATTATGTAGCTTCTTTTATAACATAATTGTTTAAAAGTCCAAAACTTATGGATAAAGCTTCATCTACTAAATTCATAGCAATATTATCAAGAGAGCCCATTTTTTCTTTTAATCTTTTTTTATCCAGTGTTCTGATTTGTTCTAGAAGTACTACAGAGTCTTTTGCAAGACCACAACCGTGAGCTTGTAATTGAATATGTGTAGGTAAATTAGTTTTTGAATGTTGACTGGTAATAGCAGCAGCAATAACGGTAGGGCTAAATTTATTTCCAACGTCATTTTGGACAATTAAAACAGGTCTAATACCACCCTGTTCAGAACCTACTACAGGGCTTAAATCAGCATAAAATATATCACCACGTTTTATAATCACGTTTTTCACGCTCCGAAATTTTTATTATTATTTTGATAAAAATATTTTTGCCATATTGTAATTAAAATAAACATAATTTAAAAAATAATCTTATCATTACATAATATTAAATTTGGATTTAACGTGACAAAAAGCCATTTGAAGTTTAAAATCTTCAAATGGCTAAAATTTAAATTGGATAAACCGAGATACCAACTAAATCAGGACCAGTATGAACTCCTAAAACAGCAGTAACCGGATTAATTTCACAAGACTCAACCTGGCAACATTTTTTTATTTCATTCATTAATTTTTCAGCAAGACATTTGTTAGTAGAATATGTAAGTGAAATAGCGACTTTAGAGTGCGAAAATCGATTCTTAATTTCATTAATAAGTGCTTCTATAGCACGATTAAATCCCATCGTTTTAGTAGCTGTTTCATAGACACCATCATCGTTTACAGTAACTACAGGACATAATTTAAGCAAACTACCAACAGTTCCGGCAACCTTTCCAATACGACCGCCTTTTATTAAGTAAGTAAGATCTTTAACACAAAACATAGCAATCATTTTTTTTCTGATTTCACTAAGCAAAGAAAAAATTTCTTTAATGTTATCAGTAGTTTTAATCGCAGAAATGGCAGCTAAAACCAGCATGTTTTGAGCGCATGATAAAGTTTTTGTATCAAAACAATGAACATTTAAACCTTGAAATTCACTTGCGATTAGTCTTACAGAGTTAAAGGTACCAGAAAGACCTGAAGAAATACCAATATATATGGCATCAGTGTAATTTTGAGCTTTAACCTGCTCAAATGCACTTATAATATCATCACGATATGGTAATGATGATTTTGGAATTTCTTTTTCTAATAATGGATAAATTTCATTACTTTTTATGTCAACTCCATCACGAAACTCTTTATCAGAAAAACATATTCTAAGAGGAATTACTTGTATATTATGTTTTTTTGCAAAATCCTTTGAAATATCAGCAGCAGAATCTGTAATAATAGCTATTCTATTCATAATATGCCTCCATTTTTTAAAATGTATTTGATTAAAGCTTAGTTGTTTTTTTATAAACATTTAAAATATTATTAGTTAATTCAAAAAATTGAGAAAGCGTTTCAAGTTTACAAGCTTCATTTCGAAACGCAGCAGCACCTGGAATGCCTTTTATGTAAAGAGCTATATGGCGTCTAGCTTTTGCCATGCCATATTTTTCGCCATGATTTTCACAGATTGACTTTATATGTGAAGTCATTACTGACAATTTTTCATCAATTTTTACTTGAGGAATAATTTTTCCGGTTCTAAGATATTCATTAATTTCAGTAAATATCCATGGGTTACCAAGAGCAGCACGACCAACCATTACCATATCGCAACCAGTTTTATTGAGCATATCGGCAGCATCTTTTCCACAAGCAATGTCACCGTTGCCAATAACAGGAATATTAACTGAATTTTTTACCTCTAAAATGCTGTTTAAGTCAACAAAAGGTTTATACATTTGTTCACGAGTTCTACCGTGAATAGTAATAGCATCAGCGCCAGCATCTTCACAAATTTTAGCTATTAAAGGTGCATTTACAGATTTATCATCCCAACCTTTTCTAATTTTAACTGTAACAGGAATATCAACGGCTTTTTTTACAGCATTTACAATCTTACCACAAAGTTTAGGATTTTTTAATAAAACTGCACCTCCGCCACTTTTATTAACTTTAGGAGCAGGACATCCCATATTAATATCAATTATATCTGGCTTTTGACTTAAAGCAAAAACAGCAGCGTTGGCCATGATATCTGGATCGTCTCCAAAAAGTTGAATAGCACATGGATGTTCATCTTTTGATAAAGTTAAAAGACGAATAGTTTTTTCATTAGCAAAAGAAATGCCTCTAGAGCTAATCATTTCACTTATGACATAACTAGCACCAAATTTAACACAAAGTTCACGAAAGGCACGATCTGCGACACCTGCCATAGGTGCTAAAGCTACGGTCCCGTTTATTTCAACGTTTCCTATTTTCAACATAATTCCTCCATAGGGACTAAATTTATTTATAAGTTTATCATATTTAAGTTAAAAAGTCTACTGTTTTGCATTTTTGCAATTTGTTTAAACTTAAAAAATTATTCATTGTAACATACATAGTACTGATTTATTTTATTGTATATGATATAATAAAAATATATATTTTATTTTGGAGTGTTATTATGAAATTGCTTGTGCTTGATGGGAATAGTATATTTAATCGTGCCTTTTATGGGATAAAACTTTTAACGACAAAAGATGGATTTTATACAAATGCAATATATGGTTTTTTAACTATGCTAAATAGATTGAAAGAAGAAACTGAACCGGATGCTGTAGCGATAGCTTTTGATATGAAAGCTCCAACGTTTAGACATAATAGTTATAAGGAATATAAAGCAAATAGGAAAGGTATGCCAGAAGAATTAGCTGTGCAATTTCCTGTTTTAAAAGAGTTACTTTCATATATGGGTTACAGCCTTATTGAAAAAGAAGGTTTTGAGGCTGATGATTTATTGGGAACTCTAGCAAAAGCTTGTGAAGACAGCGGCAATGAATGTATTATCGCAACGGGAGACAGAGATAGCCTTCAATTGGTATCTGACAAAGTATCAGTTAGAATTGCGGCAACTAAGTTCGGTAGACCAGAAGTTACTTTATATGATAAGGACAAAATTAATGAAGTTTATGGTGTAAAGCCAGAGCAATTGATTGATATAAAAGCTATACAAGGAGATACATCTGATAACATTCCGGGAGTTGCAGGAATAGGAGAAAAAGGTGCAGGAGAATTAATTAGAAAATTTGGTTCATTGGATTATATATATGATAATTTAGATACACTGGATATAAAAGATGGAATTAGAAAAAAATTAATTGCGTCAAAAGACAATGCGTTTTTAAGTAAATATTTGGGAACAATTGTAAAAGATGTACCAATTGATATTAAGATTGAGGATTATGTACCAAAACAAATTAATGAGCCGGAAGTATTTAAATTAATGTCAAAATTAGAAATGTTTTCACTAATAAATAAAATGGGGATTAATGGAGACATGCCTGAAGACAATAATGAAAGTGATGAAACAGAGAAAAAGACATTAATCAAGGTTACTGTCAATGAAGATGTAGAAAAATTAAATAAACTAATAAAAAATCAAAAAGAAATTAACTTTTTATCGGAATATAAAGATGGACAAGTTAATAAGATAGCTTTTTTTATAGGTAATATAGTTTACATTATAGATAACATAAATTTGCATTATATTAATTTTATAAAATCAATCATGGAAAACGAGAACATTGCTAAAAAAACTCATGATGTAAAGTTATTTTTTGAAGCAATGCAAAAATTAAAAATTAATGTAAAAAATGTGAAGATGGATACAATTTTAGCAGCATATTTATTAAATCCATCAAGTAAAAATTATGATTTAGAGACACTTGCACAAGAATATAATATAAAAAAATTACAAACTGAATGTGATAAACCTGAAAATAAAGATATAGCAGAAAAGACAATACTTTTAAAAGGGTTATGTGAAGAAATAGATAAAAAAATAGATGAAAATAATCAAAAAGCTTTACTTAATGATATAGAAATACCATTAGCTGAAGTTTTAGCATTAATGGAAAATGTAGGCTTTTTGGTTAATGCTCAAGGAATAAAACAATATGGAGAAGCTCTACAAAACGATATACAAAAATTACAAGATGATATATATAAATATGTTGGTAAAGAGTTTAATATTAATTCCCCTAAACAATTAGGTGTAATTTTATTTGAAGATATGGGGTTACCTAAAGGAAAAAAAACAAAGAGTGGATATTCTACCAGTGCAGAAGTACTGGAAAGCATTAGAGGATTTCATCCAGTAGTTGATGCCATTTTACAATATAGAGCTTTATCAAAATTAAAAAGTACTTATTGTGACGGTATGTTAAAAGTAATAGCAGGTGATGGTAGAATACATTCTAAGTTTAATCAGACTGAAACAAGAACAGGTAGAATTAGTTCTCTTGAACCAAATTTGCAAAATATACCTGTAAAAACAGAAAAAGGTAAAGAATTAAGAAGATTTTTTTGTGCGAAGGAAGGTTGCGTATTAATAGATGCAGACTATTCTCAGATAGAATTGAGAATTTTAGCGCACATTGCTAATGACAAAAATATGATAGATGCATTTAAAAATGATTTAGATATTCATGCTATTACAGCATCACAGATTTTTGGAATACCAGAAAATATGGTTACACCTATTTTAAGAAGTAGGGCTAAGGCAGTTAATTTTGGAATAGTTTATGGAATAAGTGCATTTTCACTTGCAAAAGATATAGGAGTTACAAGAAAAGATGCTGAAGGTTATATAAAAAATTATTTAGCTCATTATTCTGGTGTGGATAAATATATGCATGAAACTATAGAAAAAGCTAAAGAAAATAAATATGTAGAAACAATATTCGGAAGAAAAAGATATTTACCAGAATTAGCTTCGTCCAATTTTACTTTAAGATCTTTTGGGGAGCGCGTAGCTAGAAATATGCCAATCCAAGGAGCAGCTGCAGATATTATTAAAATTGCAATGATTAATGTAAGTAATAGATTGAAAAATGAAAATTTAAAAGCAGAATTAATTTTACAGGTACACGATGAATTAATAGTTGAAGCACCTAATAATGAAGCGGACAAAGTATCTAAAATACTAAAAGAAGAAATGGAACATGCAGCAAGTTTAAAAGTACCGCTAGTAGTAGATGCAGGTATAGGTAAGACTTGGTATGATGCAAAATTATAAAAAGGAGTGAAAAAATGAATATACTTTTTGTATGTACAGGAAATACATGTAGAAGTCCAATGGCAGAAGGAATCTTTAAAAAGATTATTAGTGATGAAAATTTAAAAGATATAAATGTTAAAAGTTCGGGCATTTCAGCAAATAATATATCAAAAGCTACTAAAAATGCAGTTGATGTATGTAATGAAATAAATGTGGATTTAAGTAAACATATTTCTAAGAGTATATTTGATATTAATATAAATAATATAGATAAGTTTGTTGTTATGACTAATATGCACAGAGAAATGCTTTTAAGTTTGGGTATAAATAAGGATAAAATTTATGTATTAGGAAATCAAATAGATGATCCTTATGGTGGAGATATATCAATATATCGTAAGTGCAGAGACCAAATATATGACGCACTCAATAAATTTATAAAAGATATTTTAGAAAAATAATTATAGGGAATTTACTTATGAAATTTAAAATAACTGATATGTCAGAAGGGCATATAGATTCTATTGCTGCTCTTGAAAAGCAATGCTTTTCGATGCCATGGTCTAAAAATTCTTTAATTAATGAGCTAAGTAATGTTAACTCACATTTTTTAGTGGCTATAGATGAAAATGAAAGAGTATTGGGATATATAGGTTTTAATTATGTGTGTGATGAAGGGTATATAACAAATGTTGCAGTTTTCCAAAATTACAGACGATGTGGTGTAGCAAAGACATTATTAAAGTATATAATTGATTTTGGTTATAAGAAAAACCTCAAGTTTGTTTCACTTGAGGTTAGGCAATCTAATTTATCAGCAATTTGTCTTTATAAGTCTCTTGACTTTGTAAATGTTGGACTAAGAAAAAATTTTTATTCATTACCAAAAGAAGATGCGATTATTATGACTAAGTATTTGAGAAAAGGAGAATAAAACATGGATTATGTATTAAGAAAAATAAAATTGTCAGATGCAGAAGATATTGCACGAGCGGGTAACAATAAAGACGTACATAAATATTTGAGAAATAGGTTTCCATATCCGTATACCTTACAAGATGCAGTATATTTTATAAATTATTGCTTAAATAATAATAGAGAACTAGTATACGTTATAGATATTGAAAATAAAGCATGTGGATGTATAAGTTTAATATTTGGAGATGATATCTATTTTAAATCAGCTGAAATTGGTTACTGGTTAGATCAAAAATATTGGCATAAAGGAATTATGTCAAATGCCGTTAAGGAATTTTGTAGTTTTATATTTGAAAATTTTGACATAAATAGAATAAGTGCAAATATTATTAGTGAAAACATTGGTTCCCGAAAAGTTTTAGAAAAGAATGGATTTAAGTTTGAAGGAATACATAAAAAAAAGATATATAAGGATAACAGATATATGGATGAGGTTACTTATGCTTTATTAAGAAAGTAATCTATAATGGGTTGACTTTACAGGCACCGCGTTGCCGGATTTTCTACATTATAAAAAATTTTTAGTAAAAAAATCCGGTAATGTGGCGTGGTGAAACCTTGGTTTCACCACGCCGCGAAATAGTGTAGTTGCACTATTTCGCGGTGCCTGTAAAATAAGATATGTAAAAGGATAAAGAAGGGTTGATTTATGAAAATATTATCAATAGAAAGTTCTTGTGATGAAACTGCAGTAGCGATAGTAGAGGATGGAAGAAAAATACTATCATCTGTTGTAGCGTCACAGATTGAAGAACATAAGCTATATGGAGGTGTTGTTCCAGAAATAGCTTCCAGACGACATATAGAATCGATTTCCGAAATAACAAAAGAGGCTTTACAATTGGCAAATACAAATTTAAATGAACTGGATGCAATTGCAGTAACATATGCTCCAGGTTTAATAGGAGCTTTATTAGTTGGAGTAAATTTTGCAAAAGGGCTATCTCTAGCTAGTGGATTACCTTTAATACCAGTACATCATTTAAGGTCACATATAGCGGCAAATTATTTATCTCATAAAGAATTAAAACCGCCATTTTTATGTCTTATAGTGTCTGGAGGACATAGCCATATTGTAGAAGTAAAGGATTATACAGATTTAAAAGTAATAGGAAAAACAAGAGATGATGCTGCAGGTGAAGCATTTGATAAAGCAGCAAGGGCGATGGGCATGCCATATCCGGGAGGAATACATTTAGATAAGATAGCTGAAAAGGGAAACGAAAATGCGTATAAATTACCAAGACCAACAGTAAATAATTCAGAATATGATTTTAGTTTTTCAGGATTAAAAACAGCAGTAATAAATCAAATACATAATGCATCACAGAAAAACCAACCTATTAATGTTGCAGACATGTCAGCATCTTTTAGATTGGCAGTAGTTGATTGTTTAGTAAATAATTTTGTTAAAGCTGCAAATCATTATAAATATGATAAATTAGTGGTAGCTGGAGGTGTATCGGCAAATTTACTTCTTAGGCGTAGATTAAAAGAAGAATGCCAAAAAAGAAACTGGAAACTTTATGTGCCAGAAGTATCACTTTGTGGAGACAATGCAGCAATGGTAGGCTCACAGGGCTATTATGAATATAAAAATAATAATATAGCGGATATGTCTTTGAATGCAGTAGCTACAATGAATATAGATTCATTAAAATAAAAATTATATACAATATTTTTATTGTTATTATAAAGAATTTTAATTATAATAAAGGTACGCAATTTCTAAATCTTTAAACTGAAAGGATATTATTGATATGACTGACAATAAATCTGTTTTAAAATGGTTACAAGAAATGAGAGACTTGTTAAATCCTGATGAAGTAATGTTTATAGATGGAAGTGAATCACAACTTGACAGATTAAGAAAACAAGCTTGTGAGACGGGAGAAATTATAAAGTTAAATCAGGAAAAATTACCTGGATGTTATTTACACAGAACGGCTGAAAATGATGTGGCAAGGGTAGAGGACCGTACATTTATATGTACACCAACAAAAGAAGAAGCGGGCCCTACGAATAATTGGAAAGATCCAAAAAATATGTATCAAATTCTTTATGATATTGCAAGGAATAGCTATAAGGGTAAAACTATGTATATAATACCATATTCTATGGGACCAATCGGCTCACCTTTGTCCAAGATAGGAATAGAAGTAACGGATTCTATTTATGTAGTTTTAAATATGTCTATTATGACAAGAGTTGGTCAAGAAGTTTTTGACGTTTTAGGTCAAAGTGAAGATTGGGTACGAGGGTTACATGCAAAGTGTGATTTAGATGAAAATAAAAGGTACATTTGTCATTTTCCACAGGATGACACGATTATTTCGGTTAACTCAGGATACGGAGGAAATGTTCTTTTAGGGAAAAAATGTTTTGCTTTACGAATAGCTTCTTATTTGGGTAAAAAAGAAGGCTGGATGGCAGAGCACATGCTAATCTTAGGAATAGAAGATAAAGAAGGAAATACAAAATACGTAGCAGCGGCATTTCCATCAGCATGTGGAAAAACCAATCTTGCTATGCTTATTCCGCCAAAGGAATATAAAGAAAAAGGATATAAAGTATATTGTGTTGGCGATGATATAGCTTGGATGAGAATAGGAGAAGATGGACGACTTTGGGCTATTAATCCTGAAAATGGTTTTTTTGGAGTAGCACCGGGTACAAACAAAAAATCTAATCCAAATGCTTTACAATTGACACAATCAGATACAATATTTACAAATGTGGTGCATAATCTTGATGATAACACTGTTTGGTGGGAAGGCTTAGATAAAAATCCACCAAAACATGCAGAAAATTGGAAAGGTGAACCATGGGATGGTAGTGTGGATACTACAAAAGGAGCACATCCAAATAGTCGATTTACAGCTCCTGCTAAAAATTGCCCGTGTATAAGTAAAGAATTTAATTCAACAACAGGAGTACCGATTTCTGCAATTATATTTGGTGGAAGAAGAGCTCAAACCACACCTCTTGTTTATCAGGCTCGTGATTGGAATAATGGTGTATTTGTTGGATCTATAATGTCATCTGAAACAACAGCTGCAGCTTCTGGAAAAGTTGGAGTGATAAGGCATGACCCAATGGCAATGTTACCTTTTTGCGGTTATAATATGAGCGATTACTTTAAACATTGGATTGAAATAGGCGAAAAGTTAGGCGATAAAGCACCAAAAATTTTTAATGTTAATTGGTTTAGACAAAATGAAAATGGTGAATTTATTTGGCCGGGATTTGGTGATAATTTACGAGTAATTGACTGGATATTAAAAAGATGTGATGAAAAAATAGATGCAAGAGAAACAGAAATTGGTTATGTACCTTTTATTCAGGATATTAATAAAAATGGGTTGGATTTAAATGAAAATTCTATAAATAAACTTTTAGAAGTAGATGTAGATTTATGGAAAAAAGAAGTAGATGAGATAAAAACATTTTATAAAAAATTTGGAGATAAGTTGCCTAAAGAATTAGGGGAAGAATTAAGTAAGCTTGAGAAAAGGTTATATAGGTAGAATAGATGGCGCCGCGCGATATAGTGCGGCGCCATCTACTTTTATTATTAAAATAATTTAAAAATCCATAATATTAATCCATATAAAACAGATGCAGTGATTCCGAAAACTAAAACAGGTCCTGCAATAATAAACATTTTAGAGCCAATACCCATAATGTGTCCTTCACTTTTAAATTCTATAGCGGGAGCAACAATAGAATTAGCAAATCCAGTAATAGGCACGAGTGTACCGGCACCAGCATGTTTAGCAATATTATCGTATACTCTAAGAGCCGTAAGTAAAGCTCCAAGTCCTACTAAAGTAACGGAAACGGCAGCTCTTGCATCTTTTAAAGACATATTACAGTATGTTTGATAGATGTCAGTTAAAAATTGGCCTATAGTGCATATAAATCCGCCCGATAAAAAAGCCCAAATTATATTTTTTAGCATAGGGGAACCGGGAGAAGCTTTATCGGACATTTTAGAATATTCATTTTTGGTAGGTTTCAAAAAAATACACTTCCTTTCGAATATATTTTTTCACAAGAATAAAAATATATTCGTTTTTTTAGTGTTGAAAAAATTTAAGTTATCCTACGCCGAGGTCAGTATTATTAAGCAAAATTTCGATGGAAGGATTATTTTTTATTTTAGGAAAGACATTATTTTTAAACCAAAGAATAAGTTGCGGGTCAGGTTTAATTTCAGTAGAGTTTTCATTAAAGACATTTACGCTAAAGTATTCAAAATAATTACTTGCTAGCTGTATGTCATTAATAATATCGTTTTTAGTTTGGCCGACGAATCCAACTAAAAGGCAAATTCCGTTAAAATAATTAGAAACTTCGTTGGCGGTAACTTCTTTACTGATTCCTTTATTTAAAAAATTTCTAAGTGAAGGATTAAAAGTTTCTACGCCGGTTCGGAATTTTACAGTAATATCGGGGAAATTTTTTCTAAATTCATTAAGTTTATTTCTATATAGAAAATGAGACTCAAACCAAATAGTATGTATATTTTTTTCTTTTGCTTTTTTATAAATTAGGTTAATAGTATCTTTATCGAGTTCAAAGCAAGAGCCGGAATTTATAATATCAATTATTCCAGTTTCACCAGTTATTTTATTTAATATAGATTCATTTGTTTCAAAAGGTTTTTCAGAGTAATCATTATAGTAATCACAGAATTTACATTTTTTATATACACATCCTGTCCCTTTTAATAATAAAAATTCACGAGGAAACTTCTCTTTGATTAAAGAATAACGTACTAGATTAGACATAATGTATTCTTACCTTTCTAAAAAAGTGATTCAAATTAATTATATAATATTTAAAATAAAAATAAATACTGCTCCAATAAAAGAGCAGTATTTATTAATTATATTTTTATATTTAATTATTACATCCACAACCAGGATTTGAGTCATTATTTAAATCAGTTGAACGTGGTGGGAAAAATTCATCAGTTGGGAACTCTAGTCGATTAAATAATTCACATGGATTATCAGATGTTGAAACGCATTCTTTTTCAGGAATACAGAAATCATATGAAGGGACAAGCATTTGAACATTACGTTCTAATTGTACTATAGTAAACATACCAAGTGTAACAAAAACGGAATTATCGTTATTTTTAGTTTTAAATTCTCCACCAAATTTTTTGCAAATACATTCAGGAATATGACAATTTAATTCACAGGAGTCATGGTGTTCACAGCAAATTCTAGCGGATAAACCAATAGGTTCAGCTACTTGAACAGTTGCTTTTGGGAGATTTCTAATATGTGATGAATCTAAATCCAGTTCATCATAACAGGCACCAGAATTAAATATTTTTACTTTGCCTTCACTACCAAATAAAATGACCTTTTTAGTAAATAAAGATAAGCCACTTACATTAACAGGGCAAGCAGCAGGAGATAAGAAAACATCTAGGTTAACTTCAAAGAAGAATGTCATGTCAACCGAATAAAAACCTTTATTAAAAGGAACTGGTTCAAGATCTACATAAACGGTTATAACATCAACATCTTTAATTCGAACAGTACATGCTTGGTCGATAATATGTTGACCAGCTTCTGTAAAGTAAACACGTAAGTCTTCAAGGCAATCCTTGTCTGCACAAGAATCATATACTCTAAATGCATCTATACATACGGCTTCTTTAAAACATCCTGAAGATTTATCAACAAAATTACTTTGGGAAGAGGTTCCTGTAGGGAAAAGATTTTCTGACATAAAAATATCCTCCAATCGCTTATTGAACATGATTTTTATTATATAATATGATTTTTATTTGGTGATGTTACTAAGTGTAATTTATTTTTTTATGTATAAATTGTAAAAAAAACAAAAGTCGATAAAGATAATTTTTTACTTGAAAAAATAACATTTTGTGTTATAATGAGGGTTAAGTGAAATAACTTCACAACGCTTTAAAAGTAAATTACTAAAGGGGATAAGGTTTTGGAATCTATTTGCGAACTTTTTGAAATAATAGTAAGTTTATTTGAAAATTATGTAATGATTGATTTTGTTTCGAGATTATTTGGAACAAAAAAAAACAAGTGCTCAATAAAATTCGGTTTTTTATTAACCTTATTTATTATGCTTGTGGAATCTATAATTATTAATAAAGTTACTTTATTCGAAGTTTTTTCTGTGTTTATTCCGGTAATTACTTTGTTTATTTATGAATATGCGTTTCTTAAAGGAAATATGTTTGAAAAATTGTTTATAGCAATATTAGGAATGGTGACGCTTATAGTAATAAATTCAGTAACTGCTATTTTTATGAACATTGTTACTGGAGCGACCATTGAAAATCTTGTATATGAGCATGGGTTTTACAGATTTATAGCTGTTATTATAACAAAAGTTATATTTTTTATTGTTACTAGGCTTTTTTTAAGGTTTAACAATATAAATAAGTACTGTTGTTTAAACAAAAAAGAAGCTTGTTTAATACTTTTTAGTCCAATTATTTCTATATTTTTTGCTTCACAAATGCTTGGCATTTGTATTAATACAGAGATGGATAGAAGTACATATTTAATACTTATGTTTTTCTTTTTTTGTATTTTATTAATCAATGTTACGAATTATTATCTGTTTTTAAAAATTAATAAAAATAATTTATCAAATTTAAAACTAGCTTTATTAAAACAAGAATATGATTATCATACTCAAAATGTTGAGCAGATAAAAAATACTTATGAAGAAATGAGAAAAATGAAACATGATTTAAAGAATAATATTTTCTGTATAATGGGGTTATTGGAACAAAAACAGTATGAAAAGGCTTTAACTTATACGGTTTCATTATCAAAAAAAATAGAGTACAAAAATATTTTTGCTAACACTAATAATAAAGCTGTAAATGGAATAATTAATTTAAAGTTATCTATTGCAAAAGATAAGGATATATCAATAGATTGTGATATAACTGATAATATAATAAATATTGATGATATAGATTTAACTGTCCTAATTGCTAATTTATTGGACAATGCAATAGAAGCTAGCCAGAAAGTAGATAATAAAAACAGATATATTTCGGTGAATATTAAAAATATAGATGGAAATATGGTGTTTATAATAAAAAATAAAATTACAAAGTCTGTTTTAAAGAGTAACCCCAAATTATTGACAAGTAAAAGTGATTTTAATTTTCATGGAATAGGAAACATTAGCGTGAAAAGTATAGTAGAAAAATATAATGGCAGTATAAATTATTATGAAAAGGATGATTTATTTTGCTGTAAGGCAGTTTTAAAAAATTTAATACCTTCACATGCAAATATGTGAGTTTAACTTATGATTATTAGTGCAATATCCAATAAAACAACAAATTTTTTATTAAAAAGGGGTTATATAGATAAAGAATCTAAAAGTATATATCAGTATGGTTTTGAAATAATTATTTCAACATTATTTGGCTTTTTATCTGTTATTATTTTAAGTTTGCTTTTTTCTACATTTATAGAAGGATTGATATTTTTGTTCTGCCTTGTTACGTTAAGAAGGTATACAGGAGGATATCATGCTTCATCTTATTTTAAATGCAATTTGACATTAATGAGCTCTTATATTGTTTGTTTATTTTTATACAAGTTGGTGTATGATAATGAAGTTATTTATTGTAGTTTAATGGCTATTTTGTTTTTTCCGCTGTTAATTATAATTTATAAGTATTCACCAATAGAAAATATTAATAAATGTATTAATTTAAAAGAAAAAAATGAATATAAATTGCGTAGCATAATTTTATTTTTAATATATTACGTGTTTTCAGGAGTTTTAGTAAAATTTCATATAAAAATAGGTATATTTGTTTTTGTAGTTATAAATTTAGTTAATATAACAATTATAATTGAAATAATAAAACGGAGGATAATAAATTATGAAAAAAAACGGAAATAGAATAATGAACAAAATAACTGATTTAGCCTATAATGTCTCAAAATTATCAGCAAATTCTGCGTCGTGGTGGGGATTTTACCAGAGAAAAGAACCAGAAAAATTAAGAAAACTAAATAAATTTAAAAGTATTTAATAAGGCATAAATCTTGACAGTATTTATAATGTTAAGATATAATCAGAATTAACAAGGGAAGTACATTTTTAGGAGATTATTATTAATGGAGGGGTATAAGTGAAAAAAAAAGAAAAAGTTTATAATCAGATTTCTAAAGACCCCGATATTTTAAAAGACGACTATCGTGAGGCTGATTCTTTAAATAAAAAATCTCCTTCTGTTTTTAATATTCAAAATTTATATGATATGACAAATATAAAAAATGGTCAAAATATAAATGAAGTTGCAAATTTAATTTGTAGAATAAAAAAAATAAAAATTATTTCAGATGATACTTTTATAAATCAATGTAAGGACTTTTCTTTGCATTTTAATAAGTTTGGAGTAGAAACATTTTTACATAAATTTAATGATGATTTTAAATTGGATGACTCTTCAGTGGCTTTAATAGTAACAGAAGACATAAATAAGTATGAAAAATTGTTAATCGATATTCCACCCAATAATCTGTTAAATATAGTGGGTATTTTATCAGAAAAAAATAGATTACATACAATGAAAAAAGGTTATACATTGTATTTCTTGGATAACATGACTTTTGACAAAAAATCATGTGTAAATGCAATCTTGAATTGTATTGGTATAAATATTTTGGTTTGTTTAGGCCGAATTTAACGATTATTAGAATGAGGGGATCTTTTGATAAAATTAAAAGAAGCGGTTATAGTTGAAGGAAGGTATGATAAAATAAAGTTATCCCAATTAATAGATGGGTTAATAGTAGATACTGGTGGATTTAGGATTTTTACTGATAAAAAAAAATTGAATTTTATCAAAGAGTTAGCAAAAAATACTGGAATTTTAATTTTAACAGACAGTGATAATGCCGGATTTATGATAAGAAATTATATAAAAGGTTCTATTAATGAAGGAACGGTGAAACATGCATTTATTCCTGATATGTATGGTAAGGAAAAACGAAAAAAGAAATTATCAAAAGAAGGAAAAATAGGTGTAGAAGGAGTTCCTGATGATATTCTTATTGAGGTAATAAGAAAAGCTTCTAGTGAAATAGAAAATGATAACATTAATAGGAAAATTACAAAAGCAGATTTTTATAGAGATGGGCTTAGTGGAAAAGATAATAGCAGCCACAAAAGAAAAAATCTTTTAAAGTATTTATCTTTACCGGAACATTTATCACAGAATACATTGATAAATGTCCTTAATAAAATAATGACTTATGAAAAATATTGTGAAATTATAAAAAATATATAAGTATATAAATCATTTTGGAGGACAAATATGGATAATTTTGAAAATTTGTGTATGAACTGTATGAATGATAAAGGAAATTTAAAACAATGCCCTTTTTGTGGTAATATAGATGATGAAAAAAAATCTTCGGATTTTATGAATAAAAAATTAATTTTGCAAGGTAAGTACATAGTAGGCAATAAAATCTCAGAAAATGCAGAGTCAATTTGTTATATTGGCTATGATGTGAAAAACAAATCTAAAATAAATGTAAGAGAGTTTTTTCCAAAAGATATTTGTACTAGAATGTCGGATGGAATTACTGTAAAGGTAAAAGACACTTGTGAAGAAAAATATGAAGAATTAAAAAAAGATTTTTTGGATTACTTTAGAGCGTTGGCTAAGGTGAGAGATATAGAAGCTATTCAGTCAGTTTATGATATTTTTTGTGAATATGAGACAGCATATATTATTACTGAAGTGGTAGATGGAATATCACTTAATGATTTAGTAAGAAAAAATGGTAAGCCGTTAGAATGGAGTACAGCAAAAGTTTTGTTTATGCCAATTTTATCAGCTTTTACAAAATTAAGTCAGGCTGGAATACGTCACTTAGCAATTAGTCCGGAAACTTTAATAATAGGCAAAAATGGTAAGATGTATATTTCTGGATTTTCAACAAATAACCTTAGGCAATGTGGAGTATTTTCTGAATGTGAACTTTATAGTGGATTTGCAGCTCCAGAGCAGTATATTAAAGGCAGTGAATTAAGTCAAGCAACAGATGTATATAGCTTTGCAGCAACTTTATTTTTTGTGTTGGTTGGATTCGCTCCTAAAGATGCATCTGAGAGAGATGTTGATGATAGGTTGTTAATACCAATAAAAATATTAAAAAATATACCACCACATGTAGTATCTGCTCTTGCTAATGCTCTTAACATAAATAAACAAAAGAGGACACAAACGTTTGAAACATTACGAGATGAGCTTACAGAGACTTCGGCAAAATATATAAAAGAACAAGAATACATATTGGATGAAAATAAATCTTCAAAAAGTAATATAAAATGGATTGTTGGCTCAGCTATTATTGTTATGATAATATTATTTGGGGCTGTTTTTGCCTTTTACAATTTTAAGTCTCCAGACAAAGAAAATGACAAATTAAATTCGGATGTTACAAATGAAAGTATACAGGAAAATACAGAAGAAAATATTATTGTTCCTGATTTTGTAGGGCAACCTTTTGACACAATAAAAAAATATGCTGAGGAAAATGATAATTATCAAATATTTTTATCTGAAAAAGTCTTTGATGATACAGTTGAAGAAGGCAACGTTATTTCACAGATACCTCAAGCTGGAACTTCTGTAAAAAAAGGCTCAAATATTGTATTGACAGTAAGCAAAGGACCTCAATTTAGAGAGCTACCACAAATAGAAGGACTGTCTTTATCATATGTATCTACATTACTTGCTCATCAAGGACTTATTCCCAATAAGGTAGATGAGTATAATGATGAAATAATACAGGGTAGTGTGGTTGGTTACAAGGATTTTAATCCAGGAGATAAGGTTGAGTATGGTTCAGAAGTAATCATTATTGTAAGTAAAGGAAGGTTTCAATAATAAAATAGCAGTTAAGTGTTAGTCATTGTGTAATGGGTTAAACTTTATTAAAAAAATAGAATTTTACTATAATATTAATTAGACTTTTTGTAGTATAACAAATAGCAAGCGGGTACGCGATATAGTGTACCCGCTTGCTATATATATTTATGAGAAAAGTTAATGGTGTGAATTATATATTACACACCATTAACTGTATTTTAAATAAATCTAGTTATCTTTTGATAAATGTCTTTGAAAAAATTTAATTAATTCTACGATAGGGATAACGGAAATGGATAAAACAATGCAAGTAAAGTATTCTAATGGCAAAATAGGAGTAACTTCAAATATTTGAGTTAATGTAGGAATAAAAATAACAGTATTTATAAGTAATGTTGAAAAAATCAGAGAAGCAATAAGATAAAAGTTTTGATTTTTAAGTTTAAATATAGAACCATGTATGGAACGCACATTAAAAGAATGAAAGGTTTCAGCCATTGACATAGTGAAAAAAGCCATAGATGTTCCATATGAACTGTTTATAATTTGTAGTTTACCGGTTTGAACCAATACTCCCAAAAAGTATGATGATAGTGTAATTATAGAAATTAAAATTCCTTGATAAATAATATTAAAAGATAATCCACCGGTAAATAAACTTTCTTTCTCTGAGCGAGGAGGTTGATTCATTAAATCATGCTCTTCTTTTTCCATACCAAGACAAAGTGCAGGAAATGTATCAGTAACTAAATTTATCCAAAGAATGTGTATGGGGGAAAATATTTTAAATCCTAGTATAGTAGCAACAAAAATAGAAATAATTTCACTTATGTTAGACGATAGCAAAAATTGAATTGCTTTTTTTATATTATCATATATTCGACGACCTTCTTTAACAGCAGATACAATTGTTGCAAAATTGTCATCTGATAATACCATATCAGCGACATTTTTGGTTACATCAGTTCCGGTAATTCCCATTCCAACACCAATATCTGCTTTTTTTATAGATGGAGCATCATTAACACCATCGCCTGTCATAGCAACAACTTTGCCAAGTTTTTGGAAACACTCAACAATTCTAACCTTATGATTTGGTTGAACTCTTGCATATACACTAATATCAAATATTACTTTTTTTAATTCTTCATCGGAAATGCTATCTAATTCAGCACCAGTTAAAGCTTCAGAATTATTTTTTATTATGTTAAGTTGTTTACCAATAGCAATAGCCGTGTCTTTATAGTCTCCTGTAATCATAACTGGCTTTATCCCTGCTTTTTTACAACTTTCTACGGCGTTTATAGCCTCGGGACGTACAGGGTCAATCATGCCAACTAATCCAATAAAAATCATGTTATTTTCACAAGTATGACTATCAATCTTTTGTGGTAATTTAGTATAAGTTTTGTATGATGTAGCTAAGACACGAAGAGCTTTTCCTGCCATTAATTTATTTTGTGCAAGAATTTCATTTTTTATGTCTTCATTTAATTCTAAGATATCATTGTTTTTTATATAATATTTACATCTATTTAAAATAATATCAGGAGCACCTTTTGTATATTGAACCGTATTATCGTTTTCTTTATGAAATGTGGACATCATTTTACGTTCTGAGTCAAAAGGAATTTCATCAATTCTTTTAAGTTGTTCGTTTAATTTTAAATCTTCAACATATTTTTCAGAGTATTTATAAAGAGCTATTTCAGTAGGATCCCCAATAAATGTATTGTTTTTACTTTTTTTAGAGTCATTACAAAGAAAAAGTGACTTAGCTAATTTATCTTCTGAAAAAGAGTAATTTTCAACAACAGTCATTTTATTTTGTGTTAGGGTTCCTGTTTTATCTGAACAAATTACCTGAGTACATCCAAGAGTTTCTACTGCAGTTAACTTTCTAATAATGGCATTATGTTTAGCCATTTTTGTTACACCAATAGCAAGTTCTATAGTAACAACAGCAGCTAATCCGGATGGAATGGCTGCAACAGCTAGACTCACAGAAATCATAAATACATCAAGAATAGTTGAAGTATTAAAATTACCTGACTTTATTAAACTAAATATAAATATAAATATACAAATAGCAATTACAATAAAACTTAAAGATTTACCAAGTTGAGTAAGCTTTTTTTGCAAAGGAGTTTTATCATTATCTGTTTTTTCAATAAATTGAGCGATTTTTCCCATTTGTGTTTCCATACCAGTAGCTACAACAACAGCACGTCCACGCCCATACGATACGTTACTTCCCATGTATGCCATATTTTTATGGTCATTTAATGGGATATCTTTATCACTTGTGGTAGATATAATATCAGAGGTCTTTTCAGCAGGAACTGATTCGCCAGTTAGTGCTGATTCTTCAATTTTAAGACTGTTACTTTCGATTATTCTGACGTCAGCAGGAACTGAATCACCGCTTTCTAAAATAACAATATCGCCTATTACTAAATTTTTTGAGTCTATTTCAACTGTATTACCATCACGAATTACTTTAGATGTAGATTTAGATAGCTTTTGTAAAGCATCAATAGCCTTTTCAGCTTTATTTTCTTGATACACACCGAGAAGTGCATTTACAAAAACAACAAATAATATAATGAAAGTGTCTGTAAAAGATTCACCTGCATAAATTGATACAACAATAGATATTATAGCCGCTGATAATAATACTAAAGTCATAGGGTCAATTAATTGCATAAAAAACTTTTTTATTGATGAGTCTTTTTTTTCTTTTATTAATTCATTGGGTCCATTAGTTAATAGCCGTGTATCGACTTCTTGAGATGTTAATCCCGTTGTAGAAGAATTTAATTCTTTTAAAACATCATTTACGGTTTCAAGATAAAATTTCATTATCATGCAACTCCTATTTATAAAATTCCCAAAATGTTAAAATAATACAAAAAGATGATAGCATTAAAGAAATAAAAAGTCAATGTGCTACAAAGTTAAACTTTTTGAATGTAATGCCAGATTGTAATAATTGGTTTAAAAAACAATAAAGTTGTAAAAAGCCAATAACGATGGTATATTATATTTGTTGGTATATTTCATATAACATTATCAAATAAAAGGAGATGGGCAATTTAATATGTTAAATTTTTTAAAACCAGCAAAGCCAATAGAAAGAATATCAGAGGAAAAAATACCTTCAACATATAAGAGATACAGAATACAAGTATTTATTAGTATTTACATAGGATACTTACTATATTACTTTGTAAGAAGTAATTTTGTGTTTGCAAAAGATTATTTATTTAATTTAGGTTTTACCAAAACTCAAGTAGGTTTTGTTGCTTCAGCTTTGGGCTTTTCTTATGGAATTAGTAAATTTGTAATGGGAAATGTTTCAGATAGATCAAATGCTAGATATTTTTTGGCTATTGGTCTTATTATGTCAGGAATCATGAATTTATTATTACCTAACACAACCAATATAATATTTATGTTTATAATTATGCTTTTAAACGGATGGTTTCAAGGAATGGGTTGGCCACCTTGTGGAAGAATTATGACACATTGGTTTTCAGACAGAGAACGTGGAGTGAAAATGTCTATATGGAATACCGCTCATAACTTAGGTGGAGGTCTAATTGCTACAGTTGCTCTTTTGGGTGTAACTATTTTTTCAAGTTGGAAAGGAATATTTTATTTCCCTGCATTAATAGCAATAGTAGGTGGGTTTATATATATAATTTTAGCACGAGATACACCTCAATCTGTAGGATTACCACCAATAGAAGAATTTAAAAATGATTATCCTGAAGTACAAAAAAATTTAAAAGATAAAGAAGCAGAGATGTCAGGAAAAGAAATATTATTTAAATATGTTTTAAATAATAAATTATTATGGTGTATAGCTATTGCCAATATATTTGTTTACCTTGTAAGATATGGTGTTATAAATTGGGTGCCAACTTACTTAAAAGAAACCAGAGGCTTTAGTATGAATGATTCTTCCTTAGCATTTGCTTTATTTGAATATGCAGCAATTCCTGGAACAATTATTATCGGTTGGTTAAGTGACCATGTTTTTAATGGAAGACGCGCTCCAATAGGAATAATATGCATGATTGGAGTAGTAATAGCAACTGTTGTATATTGGAAAAGTGAAAGTCATTTAGCTATAAATTGCGCGCTTGCAATGATAGGAGCTTTAATATATGGACCGGTTATGCTAATTGGAGTAAGTGCACTTGATTTGGTCCCTAAAAAAGCAGCTGGAACAGCTGCAGGATTTACCGGACTTTTTGGATATATGGGAGGCCAAGTTTTAGCGGAAATAGCAATAGGTGCGGTAGTTGACAAGTATAGTTGGGATGGTGGATTTATTATGCTAATTTTGTGCAGCATTTTAGCAATAGTATTTTTATCATTTACTTGGAATACACATAATATAAAAGATTCTAAAAATGTATAATAATTAATTTTAGTAAAGGCTTTAATGAAAAGGAGATTTATTATGTATGATGTGGTAATTGTTGGGGCAGGTGTATTGGGTGGCTCTATTTTTAGAGAGTTAACCAAATATAATTTAAAGGTATGTGTATTAGAAAAAGAAAATGATGTAGCTATGGGAACAACAAAAGCTAATTCAGCCATTATTCATGCAGGATTTGACCCAAAACCGGGAACAATTATAGCAGAACATAATGTTAAAGGTAATGAAATGTATGAAAACTTGTGCAAAGAATTGGATGTTCCATTTAAAAGAAATGGGGCTATGGTAATTGCATTTAATGACTCTGATTTATTAAAATTGAAGAATTTGTATGATAATGGAAAAGCATCAGGGGTTAAAGGATTAAAGATTTTAAACAAAGAAGAAGCTTTAAAAATGGAGCCAAACTTAAATTCTAACATAGTGGGTGCACTTTATGCGCCCACTAGTGGAATAGTGTGTCCTTTTGAGTATACAATAGCATTATTTGAAAATGCAGTTTTAAATGGTGGAGAAGTAAAATTAAATAAAGAAGTTATAGGAATAAAAAAAGAAAACAATACTTTTAGTATAAAAACAAAAGACGGGACAGAAGTAAAATCAAAGTTTATTATTAATGCAGCGGGCGTTTATGCAGATAAAATTCATGATATGGTATGTCCGCATAAATTTGATATTAATCCAAGAAAAGGAGAATATTTGGTTTTAGATAAATCTCAAGGAAAACTTTTTTCAAAAACTATTTTTCAATGTCCGTCAGAAATGGGTAAAGGGGTTCTTGTGACTCCGACAGTGCATAAAAATCTTATGGTCGGTCCAAATGCTATTGATGCAGATTGTAAAGAAGATGTATCAACTTCAACAATGGGGCTAGACGAGGTTAGAGATGTTGCATTAAGGACAACAGAAAAAGTAAATTATAGGGAAACTATAAAGAATTTTGCAGGTCTTAGAGCAATATCCTCAAATAATAACTTTATAATAGAAGAAAATGATACAATTAAGGGTTTTATAGATGTAGCGGGCATGAAATCACCAGGTTTAACTTCAGCTCCTTCTATAGCTGTTTATGTAGTTAATATATTAAAAGAAGCAGGTTTAATACTAAATAAAAAGAAAACCTTTAAAAGTAAAAGAATACAAATAAGATTTAATAATCTTTCAGATGATGAAAAAAATGAATTAATAAAAGTTGATTCACGGTATGGAAATATAGTATGTAGATGTGAAAAGATTACTGAAGGGGAAATAGTAGATGCAATAAAAAGGTCTTTTGGGTCCTTATCTCTTGATTCTGTAAAAAGAAGATGTAGGCCTGGGATGGGACGCTGTCAAGGAGGTTTTTGTAGCCCAAAAGTGGCTCAAATTATCGCAAGAGAACAGCATGTTGAATTAGATGAAGTAATTCTTGATAAAAAAGGCTCATGGATTTTATCAGGAAAAATGAAATAATAGGTGGTGAAGCAGATGAAGTATGATTTAATAGTTATAGGCGGAGGACCTGCGGGTTTAGCGGCAGCTTATGAGGCTTATCAAAAGGGAGTAAAGAATGTTTTAATTATAGAAAGAGATAAATATTTAGGTGGAATATTAAATCAATGTATACACAATGGTTTTGGGCTTCATACATTTAAAGAAGAACTAACAGGGCCTGAATATGCAGATAGATTTATTGAAATGGTGAAATCAACAAAAATAGAAGTAAAACTTAACACCATGGTGCTTAGTATAGATGAAAACAAAAATGTTTATGCATTAAACTCAATTGATGGCTATATGAAACTTGAAAGTAAAGCTATTGTTTTAGCTATGGGTTGCAGAGAAAGAACACGAGGTGCTATAAATTTAGCTGGAGACAGACCTTCAGGAATTTATACTGCAGGTACGGCACAACACTATATGAATATAGAAGGATATATGCCTGGAAAAAATGTGCTGATTTTAGGTTCAGGAGATATTGGTCTTATTATGGCACGCAGGATGACTTTAGAAGGAGCTAATGTAAAAGCTGTTGTAGAGTTGTGTCCATATTCAAATGGACTAAATAGAAACATTGTGCAGTGTTTAGAGGACTATAATATCCCTCTTTATTTATCGCACACAGTTATAGATGTAATTGGGAAAGATAGGCTAGAAAAGGTTATCATAGCTAAGGTGGATGAAAATAGAAAGCCTATTAAAGGGACAGAAAAAGAATTTTTAGTCGATACATTGTTGTTGTCAGTAGGGCTAATACCTGAAAATGAAATTTCTTATGGAGCAGGAATTAATGCAGATTATAGGACAAATGGACTCATAGTGAATGAAAGTATGGAAACATCAATTCCTGGAATTTTTGCTTGTGGAAATGTAGTACATGTACATGACTTAGTAGACTTTGTGTCACAGGAAGCAAAGTCAGCTGGGACAGCTGCAGCTAAATATATTATGAATCAATTAAATCATAAGAATTATATAAAGATAAACAACGGAAATGATATAAGTTATACTGTACCTCAGAAATTTGATGTTGAATGTATAGATGATTATTTAACTATATTTATGCGTGTAAGAAGTATTGGTGAAAATAAAGTATTACTTGTAAAAGATAAAAATGGAATTTTAGCAAAGTTTAAAAAAGCATATGTAGCCCCGTCTGAAATGCAAAAGATAATATTGAAAAAGGAACAGTTGAAAAATATAGATAGTGAAATAGAGATATCTTTGGAAGATGGTGAATGATAATGGAGAAAAAATTTATTTGTATTTCATGTCCTAAGGGATGTCATTTAGTCGTTGATGTTGATAAAAGAATTGTTTCAGGAAATTCTTGCAAAAGAGGAGAAGCATATGGTCTTTCTGAAGCGATTGCTCCTGTTAGAACGATTACATCAGTTGTAAAGATTAACAATTCAGATATAAAAATGTTGCCGGTAAAATCAGATAAACCAATAAAAAAAGAATTAAATTTTATGTGTATGAAGGAAATCAATAAAGTTACATTGGACGCACCAGTTAAAATTGGAGATATAGTAATAAAGAATGTTTTGGGAACAGACGTAAATATTGTTGCATCCAGAAATGCAGATAAAGTTTGAATTAATTTTTAAAGTTACACCCCCATAAGAGTTTATTCTTATGGGGGTGTAACTATTTTTTCGTGTATTTAGAAGAGTTTTAATTATTAACTTTTTCTAATCTTGCATAATTAGCCATAAGTTTTTTATTTCCAATACTATTAAACTTAATTTCTATCAACATGTCATTTCCCATAGGAGTAACAGATAAAATAGTTCCGGTTCCAAAAACCTTATGTGTAACGTTGTCTCCAACGGAAAAGGCAGGAATGTTAGACGGTATAGTTTTTTCAATATGATTAAAGTTTCTAGCAGAGGCAATAGTTTTACTACGAGCTACAGCTGAATTTGATGGTCTAACTTCAATAAATGATTTTTGTATACGTTGATGAATAGTTTTTTCAGTTAATTCATCAGGAATTTCAAGTAAAAATCTAGAAGGTTTATTTTGAGTGGAAGATCCGAATAGCATACGTTTTTCAGTGTTTAATATATATAATGCTTTTTTAGCACGAGTAATAGCAACATAAGCTAATCTTCGTTCTTCTTCTAATTCTTCAGGAATATAACTGGACTGTATACCAGGGAAAATACCTTCTTCAAAACCGGGGAGGAATATAATTGGAAATTCAAGACCTTTGGCAGAATGCATAGTCATTAAAGTAACAGCATTTGCGCTATTGTCGTAATTATCAATATCTGTCATTAAAGAAACTTCTTCTAAAAATCCGCCCAAAGTAGCATTTTCTCCATTTTCTTGTTCATATTTTATAATGTTTGAAGACAATTCATTTATATTTTCAATACGCGATTCTGACTCATCACGTTCTGCTTTTAAAGCCTCTATATAATTAGTTCTTTCAATAATTTCATTGTATAAATCACAAATAGAATTATCAGAATTATTTGAAAATTCAATTAATTCATCAATTAAAGCAGCAAATTTTTTTAGTTTTAAATTAGAACGAATAAGGTCGCTATATTCATCGGAATGTCGCATTATGTCCAGCATAGTATGACCAGTTTGCATTGATAATTCACTGATTTTTGCAACAGTTTTATCACCTATGGAACGTTTTGGCTGATTGATTATTCTACGAAGCCTCATTTCATCATTTGGGTTATTTATGACACTTAAATATGCTATCATATCACGAATTTCTTTTCGCTCATAGAATCTATGACCACCGATAATTCTATATGATATTCCCGATTTTATAAACATTTTTTCAATATTATTTGATTGGGCATTCATTCTGTATAATATAGCAAAATCAGAATAATTTGCACCGGTTGCAACTAAATTTAAAATTGTTTCCGCAATATAATCAGCTTCATCAAGTTCGCTATAAGCTGTATGTATATATATTTTTTCACCGGCAGGATTTTCAGTCCATAATTTTTTGCCTTTTCTTTCAGTATTGTTTTCAATAACAGCATTTGCAGCATCCAGAATATTTTGAGTAGAACGATAATTTTGTTCAAGTTTTATTATGTGAGCATTTTTATAAGTTTTTTCGAAATTCATAATATTTTCAATAGTAGCACCACGGAATTTATATATGCTTTGATCGTCATCACCAACCACACATAAATTTTTTCTTTTTTCACATATTAATTTTATAAATTCATATTGTACTTTATTGGTATCCTGATACTCGTCAACCATAACATAATGAAATTTATCTTGATAATAAATTAATACATCAGGACATTTATTAAATAATTTTACTGTGTTTAGTAAAAGGTCATCAAAATCCATAGCGTCAGCTTCGAGAAGATGCTTTTGATACATAGTATAAACTTTGGAAATTTGAAGCAATCTAAAGTCATTACTTGCAAGTTTTTGATATTCTAAAGGGGTTAACATATTATCCTTAGCACGAGATATAGCAGACATTATAGATTTATGGGAAAGAATTTTATCATCTATGTTTAAATTTTGTTGGCAGTTTTTTATAAGCCTCTTTACATCGTCAGTATCGTATACTGTAAAATGGTTTGAATACCCTATTTTATCAGCATGTTTTCTTAAAATTCTAGAACAAGTGGAATGGAAGGTAGAAGCCCAAATGTCATTGCCATTTTCACCCAGCATTTTAACGAGACGTTCTTTTAATTCATTAGCAGCTTTATTAGTAAAAGTTATAGCGAGAATTTGCCAGGGCCTAGCAGGGTTGACACTTAAATCAAGAGAAATATCGGAGTCAGAATTTTCATTATAAAGGTAATTTTTTAATTTTTCTATATAATTTTCGTCTACGTAATCGGGGATAAAAGTATCATTATAGGCATTGCCATACTTTATAATATTTGCAATTCTATTTACAAGTACGGTAGTTTTGCCACTTCCAGCACCGGCTAAGATTAGTAATGGGCCTTCGGTTTTTAGTATAGCTTCTTTTTGTTTAGAATTCATTTTGATGAAGTCTTTTTCTATAATTTTTTTCCTTAAATCTAAGAATTCATTTAATTTGTTCATTTTATCAGTCCTTATAATTTATATATTAATTTTATATTATTTATTGATTAATCGCAAGTTAAACAAAAATAAAAGCTGGGCAATTTTAACGCTCAGCTTTTATTTTTTTTATATAAGGCAGATATAAAATATTAAATAATACCTTGCGCTATCATAGCATCAGCAACTTTAATAAAACCTGCAATATTAGCGCCTGCTAAATAATTTTTATTAAAATTGTACTCATCGCATGCAATAGATATTTTTTTAAAAATATCCTCCATGATTTCTTTAAGAATTTTATCTACTTCATTGAATAAATAATTTCTACGGATGCTATTTTGTGACATTTCAATTGCAGAAATAGCAACACCTCCAGCGTTAGCAGCTTTTGCAGGTGCAAATAGTATATTATTTGAAATAAATGTATTTAACGCTTCTGTTGTACAAGGCATATTTGCACCTTCACCTACTGCTAATACGCCATTTTTAATGAGATTTAAAGCGGATTGATTGTCTATTTCATTTTGTGTAGCACAAGGCAAAGCAATGTCACAAGGAATATTCCAGTCAAATTTCCCTTCTGTATATTTAGCTTGAGGGTGTGTTTTAATATATTCTTGTATGCGGTCACGTTTAACTTCTTTTATATTTTTTATTAAAGGAAGGTCAATCCCATTTGGATCATATATAAATCCGGATGAGTCAGACATGGTAATAACACTTGCACCCAACATATTAGCTTTTTCTGCGGCGTATATAGCAACATTTCCAGCTCCGGAAATACAAACTTTTTTTCCTTTTAATGTTATATTATTGTGTTGCAACATTTCATTTAAAAAGTATAAAAGTCCATATCCAGTAGCTTCTTTTCTTACAAAAGAACCGCCATAACTTAAATCTTTTCCGGTTAAAGCACCTTCATGTATGTTTTTTATTTTTTTATATTGCCCAAAAAGATATCCGATTTCACGGCTGCCTACACCTATATCTCCAGCAGGCACATCAGTGTTAGCGCCGATATGTCTATATAATTCTGTCATAAAGTTTTGACAAAATGACATAATTTCACGCTCGCTTTTACCTTTAGGGTCAAAGTCAGAACCACCTTTAGCGCCACCAATAGGTAACCCAGTAAGAGAATTTTTGAAGATTTGTTCAAATCCTAAAAACTTTAAAATACTTATATTTACAGAAGGATGAAAACGAAGTCCGCCCTTATATGGTCCTATTGAACTGCTAAATTGTACGCGAAATCCACGGTTAACGTTAATGTTCCCCGCATCATCTATCCATGTAACTCGAAATTTTATTTGCCGTTCAGGTTCACATAAGCGCTCTATTATATTATATTTTTTGTAAATTGGATTTTTCTCTAATACAGGTTCTAGGTATGGTAAAACCTCAGATAAGGCTTGATGAAATTCAGGCTCATTGGGATTTTTAGCTATTATAGAGTTTAATTTTTCACTTATATACGACAATTTTGTGGCCTCCTTTAAAGTAATAAATATGTTTTATTATATGATAATTTTTCACTTATTTCTATATGGAATGTTTGTTGATAGTTTGCTTTTAGTGTGATATAATTTATAGGTTAAAAATCTGAAAAAATTAGGAGTTTTATAATGAATAATATTTATGAATCACCATTATCCTCAAGGTATGCAAGTGATGAAATGAAATATATATTTTCTCATGACAAAAAATTTAAAACATGGAGAAAACTTTGGATTGTACTTGCAAAAGCAGAAAAAGAATTAGGACTTGATATAACTGATGAGCAAATACTAGAAATGGAATCTAATTGTAACGATATAAACTACGATGTAGCAAAAGAACGTGAAAAAGAAGTAAGACATGATGTAATGGCACATGTGTATGCATTTTCTAAACAATGTCCAAAAGCTAAACCGATAATACATTTAGGAGCTACCTCGTGTTTTGTCGGTGATAATACTGATGTTATAATTATGTCTCAAGCTCTTAAAATTATTAGAGATAAGTTAGTTATGACAATAAAGGCATTAACTGACTTTAGTTTAAAATACAAAAAAATGCCTACACTTGCATATACACATTTTCAATCTGCACAGCCAACTACTGTAGGAAAAAGAGCAACACTTTGGATTCAGGATTTATTAATGGACCTTGAAGATATTGAATATAGAATAAAAAATATGAAATTATTGGGTTCTAAGGGAACAACCGGAACACAAGCTAGCTTTTTAAAACTTTTTGACGGTAATCATGAAAAGGTGAAAAAACTTGACTGTCTTATTGCTGAACAAATGGGATTTGAAAAATGTTTTGCAGTATCAGGTCAAACTTATTCAAGAAAACTTGATAGCCAAGTATTATCAGTTTTAAGCGGAATAGCTCAAAGTGCAGCAAAATTTTCAAATGATATCAGATTATTACAGCATTTAAAAGAAGTAGAGGAACCTTTTGAAAAAAGTCAAATAGGCTCTTCAGCTATGGCATATAAAAGAAATCCTATGAGGTCAGAAAGAATTGCGGCATTATCAAGATATGTTATAATTGATTCTTTAAACCCTTGTATAACTGCATCGACACAATGGTTTGAAAGAACTCTTGATGATTCTGCAAATAAAAGAATAAGTATTCCAGAAGCATTCTTAGCAGTTGATGCAATTTTAAACTTATATCTTAATATTGCAGAAGGACTAGTAGTTTATCCTAAAGTTATAGAAAAACATATAAAAAATGAATTACCTTTTATGGCAACTGAGAACATAATGATGGAAATGGTGAAAAAAGGTGCAGATAGACAGGATATACATGAACGAATCAGAGTACATTCAATGGATGCAGCTAGAGAAATAAAAGAATTTGGAAGAGAAAATGATTTAATTGATAGGATAGCAAATGATTCGACTTTTGCAATTAAAAGAGATGAACTTGAGAATATGTTGTTACCTGAAAAATATGTGGGGAGAGCAGTTGAGCAGACAGAAGAGTTTATATCTGAAAACGTTTTTCCAATATTAGAAAAGTTTAATCATATAACTACTAAAAAATCTGAAATAAATTTATAAATAAAAAATTTTGCTAATTAATAAAATATGTGATATTATATTTTATTGTGTGTAAAAGTTTTTTATTGTAAACTTTTGCTTAATTTATTGAATTACATAAATAAAATGTATAAAAAGGTGGATTTTTATATGGTAAAGGCAGTAGTAGGAGCTAACTGGGGCGACGAAGGTAAAGGAAAAATAACTGATGTTTTAGCAGTTGACTCTGATATAGTAATAAGGTTTCAAGGCGGAAGTAATGCCGGGCATACTATAATAAATAATTATGGAAGGTTTGCTTTGCACCAATTGCCATCAGGAGTGTTTCACAAACATATAATGAATATAATAGGAAATGGTGTAGCACTTAGTGTTGAAAATTTTGTAAAAGAAATGAATTCTTTAAAAGAAAATGGAATTGTGCCAAATATAATGATTTCAGAAAGAGCACAAATAGTAATGCCATATCATATTTTATTTGATGTGTATGAAGAAGAAAGATTGTCAGATAAAAAGTTCGGTTCTACAAAATCTGGAATAGCACCATTTTATTCTGACAAATATTCAAAAATAGGATTTCAAGTAAGTGAACTTTTTGATGACGAAGATAGTTTAAAAGAAAAAATTGAGAGAGTATTAACAGTAAAAAATGCAATTCTCAAAAATCTTTATAATAAGCCAACAATAGCTGTAGATGAAATATATAATAAATTAATGGAATACAAAGGAATATTAAAACCATTTGTAGCAGATACATTTGATTACTTATATAATGCTGTAAAAGAAGGTAAAAAAATATTACTTGAAGGTCAACTAGGTTCTTTAAAAGATACAGACTTTGGAATTTATCCAATGGTAACGTCATCTAACACATTAGCTGGATATGGAGCTATTGGTGCTGGCTTGCCACCATATGAGATAAAAGAGATTGTTACAGTAGTAAAAGCTTATTCAAGTGCAGTAGGCGCAGGTGAATTTGTAAGTGAAATTTTTGGAGAAGAAGCTGAAGAACTAAGAAAAAGAGGCGGAGATAAAGGAGAGTATGGAGCAACAACAGGTCGTCCAAGACGTATGGGTTGGTTAGATTTAGTTGCTACTAGATATGGCTGTAGAGTACAAGGCACAACTACAATTGCTCTTACTGTTGTTGATGCGTTAGGATATCTTGATAAGATACCTGTTTGTGTTGGTTATGAAATAGATGGAAAAAGAGTTGATAATTTTCCGCCAACATGCAAATTAAAAAAAGCAAAACCAATTTTAGAGGTTTTAGATGGATGGAAATGTGACATAAGAGGTATAAAAAAATATAGTGATTTACCACTTAATTGCAGAAAATATATTGAATTTATAGAAAAAGAAGTAGGAATACCAATCGGAATGGTTTCTAATGGCCCGTCTAGAGATAACATAATTTATAGGTAGGTTTAGGAGGAGTTTACATGTGTGGGATAGTAGGATATGTTGGTTATGACCAAGCTACACCTTTACTGCTCAACGGTCTAAAAAAATTAGAATATAGAGGTTATGATTCTGCCGGCATTGCAGTAAATACAGGAAATAAAATAGAGGTTGTTAAAGCAAAAGGCAGATTACAAATGTTAAGTAATAAGTTAAGTGAGGATTCGTGCTTAGAAGGGCATATAGGAATAGGTCACACTAGGTGGGCTACACATGGGAAGCCTTCTGAGAAAAATGCTCATCCTCAAGTAAGTATGAATAAAAAATTTGCAGTAGTTCATAACGGAATTATTGAAAATTATATTTCTATAAAAGAAGAATTAATGAGCAAAGGAATAGAATTTATATCAGATACGGATACAGAAGTTGTTGCGCAATTTATGGAATATTACTATGATGGGGATATGTTAAATACTGTCTTTAAATTAGTAAAAAAAATAGAAGGTTCATATGCAATGGGAATAATATGCGCAGATAATCCTGACGAATTAATTGCCGTTAAAAAAGCTAGTCCACTTGTTGTAGGTATAGGTAAAAACGAAAACTTTATAGCTTCGGATATTACAGCAATTATATCAAGAACGAGAGACATGTTAAGGCTGGATGATGGAGAAATTGCATTAATAAAAAAAGATAGTGTAACATTGTATGATACTGAAAAAAATGTAGTTTCAAAAGAACCTTTTCATGTTGATTGGGACATATCTGCAGCAGAAAAATCAGGCTATGATCACTTTATGTTAAAGGAAATAATGGAACAACCTAAAGCTATTAGGGATACTATATTACCAAGAATAAAAGATGATAAAATTATATTTAATGAAATAAGTTATTCAAAAGAAGAACTTGAAAAAGTAAGTAAAATATGTATTTTAGCATGTGGTTCAGCTTATCATGTCGGATATGTAGCTAAATATATTTTTGAAAAGTTATTGAGAAAACCGGTAGAAATAGAAGTAGCATCTGAATTTAGATATATGGAACCTATAATTGATGAAGATGTATTAGTAATAGCTATAAGTCAATCGGGAGAAACAGCGGATACGTTAGCAGCGCTTCGTGAAGCTAAAAAATTAGGTGCTAGAGTATTATCTATTGTAAATGTTGTGGGAAGTTCAATTGCTAATGACTCTGATAATGTAATATATACTTGGGCAGGCCCAGAAATAGCGGTAGCTACGACAAAAGCATATAGTACTCAATTATCGGTTATATATTTATTAGCGATTTATATGGCAGATAAGCTTTCAAAAATAACAAAACAAGAATATGATATTTACGTAAAAGAATTAAAATCGATTCCGGAAAAAATAGAAAACATATTAAAGGGTAAAGATAATATAAATTTACTTGCTAAAAACTTTTACGACTGCAAAAATGTATTTTTTATTGGAAGAAATATTGACTATGCAGTATCACTAGAGGGTTCATTAAAATTAAAGGAAATTTCATATATACATTCAGAAGCATACCCGGCAGGAGAATTAAAACATGGAACAATTTCTTTGATTGAAGAAGGAACATTAGTTGTAGCAATAGCTACAAACAATATGTTATTTGACAAAATGGTAAGTAATATAAAAGAGGTAAAGGCAAGAGGCGCAGTAGTTTTATCGTTAACTACAGAAAAACATAAAGCAATAGAGGAAATATCAGATTTTAATATTTTCATACCTTCGATATGTGATATAATGATAGCATCATTATCGGTAATACCACTTCAACTTTTTTCATATTATATTGCATATTTAAAAGATTGTGATATAGATAAACCCAGAAATTTAGCAAAATCTGTAACAGTAGAATAATTTTGTAAATTTGCCCCCGGCACCGCACGATATAGTGCGGTGCCGGGGGCTTGCGCATTGATAAAAAATATTTTGGTAAACTTTGTTTTTATAAACATAAATAAATTTGTAAAAAATAAAATTATACGTGATTAAGTTTCACAAAATTTAATATTTTGTTACTTGACTTAAGATGTTAAAAGTGTATAATAAAATTATATAAAAGAAAAAAATATTTGGTTAAAATGAAAAAAGGGGGATCGGAAAAATGCCAAATCATCTTAAAATACCTAAACATTTTAAGATTAAAAAGAAAACAAACATAATAGCATTAATGATTACTTTTGTATTATTAGTGACAATAATGGCATTGGAAAATCATTTTACTGTGTTTTATGGAACAGATCATGGTTATAATATGAATACAGAAAATACGAATTCACCTAATCAAACTGAAGATTTAGATAAATTAAGTAACAAAAATCAACAAAATGAAAATAATCAAACTCAAGATGCATTAGATATAGGTGAATTGAATAAAGATGAGTCAATAAATACACTTGCGCAGGCAACAAGCGTGGTGTATCTTGATCCAAACAACGGAGATGATACAAATACTGGCTCAACGTCAGATACAGCTGTAAAGACCTTCGACCAAGCTAAAGCACTTTCAAGCACCGGTGGGACAATATATTTATGTAATACATTAACTTTGTCTACTGCTAATGTAACTATAGATGGTGGAGATAAAAGCTTAACTTTAAAAAGATATGGAAGTAGTTTCACAGGTGCAATGATAGATTCAACGGCTACAGGAATTAATATAAAGAATCTTACTATGGATGGTGGGGCAGTATGGACAGGAAATGTAGATGAAACATTAGGTCGTGGAACCGCCAATTCAGGGATACAAGCTCAAGATAGTATTATAACAGTATACAGCGGTGATGCGATAGTTACTAATTGTGTACTGCAAAATAACGATAATGCTGGAGGCTACGGTAGCGGCGTATATGTTGCTGGATATGGTACCTTTACGATGACAGGAGGCAATATATCATCAAATACTTCAACCAAATATGGAGGAGGTATATATTCATTAGGAACCACAACGTTAAAAGGAGTTATAGTAGGAGGCCAAAATGCAGGAAACAATACTTCTAGTAACAGTTATGGTGGAGGAGGTATATACGTTGGTGCAGGGACTACAACTATTACAGATGATACTGTCATAGCTTATAACGAGGCTTACTCTGGTGGCGGCGTATATGTTGTTGAATATGGTACCTTTACGATGACAGGAGGCAATATATCATCAAATACTTCAACCAAATATGGAGGAGGTATATTTTCTGAAGGAACTACAAATTTGAGTGGAGTAACAGTAGGAGGCCAAAATGCAGGAAACAATACTTCTAGTAACAGTTATGGTGGAGGAGGTATATACGTTGGTGCAGGGA
>CAKSPZ010000001.1 GCA_934486635.1 uncultured Eubacteriales bacterium | reverse complement strand
GGTGGAGATAAGCGGGATCGAACCGCTGACCTCTTGAATGCCATTCAAGCGCTCTCCCAGCTGAGCTATACCCCCACGTTATCTTTCATCATACAAAAATTGACTCTCATTTTAACAAAGAAAAACAACAAATTCCTTACACATTATACGTTTTTCCCTTTGAACCTTTGATATTATATCATGTAAAAAAAGATAATGCAAGTACTTTTTTAATATTTTTTATATTTATTTACAATTTTTCATATTATTTTTTTATTGCTCTAATTCAAAAAAAATAGTATACTCATAATTAGTTATTAATTTTTTAATTATTACATTAACAACTAACTTATATTTTAAACAAAGGAGAAATTATATATGAACACTAAAGAAAAATATTTATTATGGAAACAACAAAATCTTTCAGATATCGACCTAATTAAAGAATTAAATTCTATTTCTAATAATTCCGATGAAATAAATGACCGATTTTATAAAGATCTTTCATTTGGTACTGGAGGTCTTCGTGGAATAATTGGCGCCGGTACAAATCGTATGAATATATATACTGTAGCTAAAGCTACGCAGGGGTTAGCTAACTACTTAAATAAAAACTATTCTAACCCTAGTGTTGCAATTGCTTTTGATAGCAGAATTAAATCTGATATTTTTGCTCAAAAAGCTGCTTGTGTTTTAGCTGCTAATAATATAAAAGTGTTTTTATATAAAGAATTAATGCCCACTCCTTCTTTATCATTTGCAGTTCGTTATTTAAAATGCAATGCAGGTATCGTTGTTACAGCCAGTCACAACCCTTCTGAATATAATGGCTATAAAGTATATGGTAACGATGGCTGTCAAATCACTTTAAAAGCCGCTAACGCTGTTTTAAACGAAATTAATAATATAGATATTTTTAAAGATGTGCTTAACATAGATTTTGATATTGCATTAAATAAAGGTAAAATTGAATTCATTAACGATGAAACCATTAACGCTTTTTTAACTGCCGTTAGTTCTCAATCTTTAAATAAAGGTCTACCTAATAAAGACAATTTAAAAATTGTTTATACTCCTCTTAATGGTTCTGGTCTCCGTTGTGTTTCAAATATATTGAAAATAAATGGTTACACTAACGTGACTGTTGTTCCTTCTCAAGAAAAACCTGATGGACATTTTCCTACCTGTCCATATCCTAACCCTGAAATAAAAGAAGCTTTATCTGAAGGATTAAAAATATGTAAACAAAATAATGCGGATATTTTATTAGCCACCGATCCTGATTGTGACCGCGTTGGTATTGCTGTAAAATATAATAATGATTATAAACTTCTTTCCGGTAATGAAGTAGGTATCTTATTATTTGATTATATTTGCAAAATGAGAAAAAAATATAATTCTATGCCCGAAAATCCTATTTGTGTAAAAACTATTGTAACTACGGATATGATATATCCTTTAGCAAAAAAATATAATGTTTCTGTTATTGACGTTTTAACTGGATTTAAATTTATTGGAGAACAAATTGGTCTTCTTGAGAAAAAAGGTGAAGATAATAGATATATATGGGGATTCGAAGAAAGTTACGGTTACTTATCTGGATCTTATGTTAGAGACAAAGACGGTGTAAATGCTTCGCTTTTAATATGTGAAATGACTGCCTTTTATAAAAACAGTGGTTTAAATCTTTGTGAGGTTCTCGATAATCTATACAAAGAATTCGGATACTATAAAAATTCTCTAAAAAGTTTTACTTTTCCTGGCATTAGTGGCTTTGAAAAAATGCAATCAATAATGAAAAGTTTTAGAGACAATCCTCCTACAAACATTAATAATAATGAAGTTATTGCGGTTTCAGATTATTTAAGTGGGATTAAAACGTCTTCTAATAAACAAACTTCAGCCATTAATTTACCATCTTCTGATGTTTTAAAATTTGAACTTGCAAATAATATGTCAGTTGTCATCAGACCTTCCGGTACAGAACCAAAATTAAAAGTTTACATATCGGTAGTTTCTGATTCAAAAGAAAAATCTTTATCTTTAGCCGATTCATTTAGCAAATATTTCGAAAATTTATTTTAAAAAAATGTGAAGTGATTAAATCACTTCACATTTTTTATTTACTAAACTCCTATTTTTATTCTTCCAATAAAGTTTTATTAAATTAATGAAAAACACCTAATTTATATTTCTTCATTAATTCTACGCCTTTTCTTACCATTTCTGTAGAGTTGGCTTGAAACTTACCTAACTCCTCATCTTTATAATTTTCTATATTTTCCATAGTAAAAATTAAATCTCTGTAATAGTCACATCTATAACTACCAATATAATGTTCTTTACAATTTGTTTTAATTAGGCAAGTTGTAATCAATAAGATTGGCAATAAACAAAATAGAAATTTTTTTAATATTAAAGTATTAACTTTTAATAAATATTTTAATGACCATAAAGATAGTATAAAGACAACCCCTATTAATCCTATAGTCGTATCTACAGTATATCTGGAAGCTGTCATACCATTCAAACCAAAATCACTAAACCTGCTTATATATATACAACCCATGTTGACCAGTGTATAACATATAAGCATAATTGGAATATACGTTACTTTAAAGTATTTATATTTAAAATAAATAAAAACAGCCAAAATGTAAAATAATATAATTACTAAACCTACTAAATAATATGTTTTAAATCCAATATATTCCTTGGCTAAATCCTCATGTAAAATACTTGAACCCATTAAAACTAAAAAACCTTTAGGTAAATTAAGTATAATATCTTTTAAAGAATGTTTTACTCCCACGCTTACAGTACTTCCATGCAAGTATAGCAACATACTAAATATTATAGTAAAAAACACTGCTGCACTTAACTTTGCATTTACCTTGCCCTTATTTAATATAATGTTTAAAAATAGTATAGCTATTATAGTAACAACAACAGCAGCACTATATCCTGCAAACACTAAATTTACTGATAAAATTAGCGATAACATATACGGAATTAATTTAATTTTATCATTATATAAAATTACCTTATCCGACATGTAGAATATCCCTATTGTAATTAAAATTCTAATTGTAAACGGCGTTGCAAATTCAAGAAGCAATATTTCCCATTGATTTAAATTAAATATAGGGAAAATAATTAGCACACCTAAAACTTGTTTAACTATATTAAACAAGTCATTTTCTTTGTTTAACTTTAAAGAATTAATATTTGAAATAAATAATTTATAAATTATTATGGAAGTTATTGACATAATCACGATAGCAAAAACAGTACTTATTCTTGAATTAAAACCAAATGTAGCTACATTTATAACAAATAACAATGTTGTAATTAAGCTTTTATGTCCTGCATAAGACTCATATAACTCGTTAAAGGTTACTCCTCCATTAAAGCACTTTTCTACATACTTATTAATATATCTCCAATAATCCATTGCTGGAACGTTAATTGAAGAGTTTAAAATATATATAAATTGAAAAAAAATTACTATACTTAGTAAAATTATAAAAATACTATTATTTTTTATCCAATTTTTTGCTTTGACTATCAAACTTTTTTCACCGTCCATTAAAAAAGATCTTTAAAAATGCTCTTTGTATATTCACTAGAAAAATACTTACTTAGGTATTTATGATATTTTGATACATCTTTTTGTACTAATTCATCATTATTATAATATTCTATAATTTTATTTGAAAACTCAGTTGGATCAATAGTCGGTTTTATACAACTTTCTATGTCCATTAAACCTTCGACTCCTATTGGCGTAGATACTATAGGTATTTTATGATAAATAGCCTCTATCGTTTTACCTTTTACTCCTGCACCATATCTTAACGGTACAACACAAACTCTGCAACTATTATAGTACTCTTCCAGCTGCTCGTCAGAAACAAATCCTGTAACTTTTATTCTATCAGATTCTAATTTTTTTATTTTTTCTGTAGGATTAGACCCAGCTATAATGAACTTACAATCAGGAAGTTTTTCAGACACTGTTGGCCAAACTTCGTTTATAAACCATAAAACTCCATCTTCATTTGGTTTATGGTTAAACCCTCCAACAAACATTATATTTTTTTTACCTAATAAATCCACCTCAGTATTATCAAACTTATCAAAAATAAATATTGGTGTAACTACAGCCTTATTTTTAAAACTTTTTTCTATAATATTTTTCTCATCAGAACTAAATGTTACTACTTTATCTGATTTTTCCATTAAATCCATTTCTATCTCCTTCCAATATTCTGAAGAAGCTTTTAATTTAGGATCTTTAGTTATTTCATATTCCCTACTTTCACGCAAAAAATGTAAATCATGAATATAGTACACAATTTTTGCGTTAGTATTGGCTTTTACAAAATCTATATAATTTTTAGAAATATGTGGTCGACTTAAAACTATAGTATCTATATATTTAGCGTTTTCTTTTATCCATGCTTTCCATCCCAAAGCATATTTTCTTCCGTAAAGAACTTCTATCCCCATATCTTCTAAAGCTTTTGTATACTTTTCATATTTTAAAAAGTTATCACCTATGAACTTGATATTATAGCCTAAATCAACCATCATTTTTAAGTGTTGGTATGTTGCTCGTGACCCTGCATCTTTATCAAAAGTCGGAACATAATGATCCACAAATAATATACACTTTTTATCCTTAGAACGGTCTCTTGCTAAAAAAACATTTTCACCATTTTTAAAGTGATCTCTTTGTAATACGTCTTTCCATTTTTCATAAAATTTATCCTTATTTTCAACCTGATAAGCTTTTACACCTGTGCTTGTATCTGTACCGTTAGACATTCCTTCAAAGTGTACTACTACAGATTCCGGTTGATATACTACTCTATACCCATGCTTTCTAACCTCAAAGGCTAAGTCACTATCTTCGTAGTATGCCGGAACATATCTTTCATCAAATCCACCAATTTCATCCCATAAGGATTTATATATCATAATACTAGCTCCGGATATATAATCAACATCTTTTACATAGTTATACTCAGCTGCCATCGGACTTTTATTTCGTCCATAATTCCAAGCACTTGCATCATTCCAAAAAATTCCACCTGCTTCTTGCAAAACACCTGTTGGATATACCAATTTTGAGCCAACCATACCAATTGTATCATCACTCTCTATCAAATCAACTAAAGTTGACAACCAATGCCTTTGTACACTTGTATCATTATTTAAAAAGTGAATATACTTACCCCTTGCTAATTTTGCTGCATTATTACAGTTTAAAAGAAATCCTAAATTTTTCTCATTGTGAATAACTTTTATATTTTCTATTATATTTTCTATTTCTTTCGTCTTATCTGTCGATACATCATCCGCTACTATAATTTCATATTGCACACCTTTTGTATGACGTATTATCGATTTAATACAGTTATAGGTATAATGAAATTGATTATAAACAGGTATAATAATAGAAACTAACGGAACCTCACACATTGGTACTTTTAATTTTTCAAATTCAGTTTGTTTAAAATCAACTTCTTCGAAAACAAAATCACACTTTTCATCATCCAGCAAATTTAACTTTTCTCCAATTGAATATATATTTCCTTGTTTTATCAATAACATAAAGTTTCTTATATTAGTGAAAGTTAATTTTTTTATATATTTTATTGGATGCCTTATTACTTTTAGTATCATCTTTAAAATAAATCTTCTTCTAGAGCCTGGTGGAACCATAACTCCTTCAATTTTATATAATTTTTCTAACATTTTATGCCCTCTTGAATTATAAACTCGTTCTAATTCACTACTTACATCTTTATACTTTATTGACGCTTTAGCCAATTCTTTTTCTAGCTCATCATTTTCCTTATCAAAATCAGCATTATCTTGTTGTATTTTGGCATTTTCTATTAAGAGTTTATTTATAAGTTCGTTTTTCTCCTCAATTTTTTTATTTATCTGTTCTTTTTCTGATATTATCTCACTTATTTTGTTATTCAAATTTTCATTCATCTTGTGATTTTTAATTGCCCACTGAATCACTTCATTATATTTATTGTCTTTATATAAATCAAATCTACCGTTTATAATTGGAAATCTTTTGTCTGTACAAATTGCTATCATATAATCTGAAGTCTCTGGGGTCATATTATTTTTCGATATTGCTTTTGATATCCCATCTACAGCAATAATATTTCCTACTTCAAACTTTTGACTTAATATTTTAACTTTCTCAAACTTACTTTTAAGAAAGCTTTCAAAACCAACAAATGAAAACTCAGATACATGAAATTTATTTTCTCCTCTTTTGTCATACACTTCACAATTAGGAGTAGATATTACAAGTATACCATCCTCTTTTAAAACTCTCTTTATTTCAGATAAAAACTTTTTTTGTTTTTCTGCATTTACATGTTCTATTGTTTCAAATGAAACAACTACATCAAAATAATTATCTTCAAAAGGTAAATTTTCAATATCAGCTACCTTAAAATTTAAATTTTCTTTATTATAATTATCGGATGCATATTTAACTGCGTCTATTGATATATCTATTCCGCATACTTCTTGTGCATATTTAGATAATATCGCTGACCCATAACCTGTTCCGCATGCCGCATCAAGAACTTTTTTTCCTTTTATTAAGGTTGACGCAAATTCATATCTATTTACGTGTTCTACTTCTAATTCTAAATCTACCTTCCCAAGTACTAATCTTTCACCAGTAAATTCCATGAAGAAAAAGCCTCCTCTGTGTGTTAAACAAAAATTTTAAGAGTTAATTTCAAATACCTTTTTCATATGCATCACAAACAGTCTTAGTATCTCCAATCATTTTAACTTTACCTTTATCTAACCACATTACCCTTGTACATAACCTCCTTATTTGCTCCAACACATGAGAAACAATAAGTACAGTTGTTCCTCCTTCCATAAGTTCATTAATCCTTTTTTCACATTTTTGTTGAAACAAAAAATCACCAACTGATAATATTTCATCAACTATTAATATATCCGGTTTTACCATAGTAGCTACTGCAAAACCTATTCTTGCCACCATTCCGGATGAATAGTTTTTCATTGGTACATCTAAAAAATCATGTAATTCTGAAAATTCAACTATATCATCAAATTTCTCATTTATCATTTGATTTGAAAAGCCCAGCACCGAACCATTTAAATATATATTTTCTCTAGCTGTTAAATCAAGATCAAATCCGGCTCCCAATTCTATTAATGGTGCTATTGAACCATTAATCTTCACAGAACCAACTGTTGGTTTTAATATTCCAGATATAGTTTTTAAAAAAGTACTTTTTCCTGATCCATTATGGCCCACTATACCAAAGACTTCTCCCTTTTTTACGTTTACACTAACTTTATCAAGTGCAGTAAAGTCTTCATACATAAGTTGTCTTTTAGCCAATTTTATTATATATTCTTTTAAGTTATCTATTTTTTCTTTACTCATGTTAAAATGCATTTCTACATCTTTAACTTCTATTATGTTCTCCAAAGTCTCACCTTAACCTTCTTTAAATATACAAAATAAAATTATCTTGCCTTTTCTTAAAAAATAAAAGGCCTATAATTAAAGTTGCAAATGCCATTGCAATACAAATTAAATTTTCTTCAATACCTGGAACAGTATTATACATTAATACATCTCTAAAATACTGAACATAGTGAAACATTGGATTAAATTGCATTATTCCCTTCATTTCGTTACTTAAAATATCATAAGGATATACAATAGGTGTAAGATAATTCCACGCCACCAATAAAACAGAATAAAGATGAATGATGTCTCTAAAAAATACACTAACTGCCGATAAAATTAATCCTAAGCCCACTGAAAATACCAAAGTATAAAATACTGGTATTGGAAACAACAAAACAGTTAAATGAACTGGATATTTGAAAATTAAAAACATTATTGCAACTGCTATCATTGAAAATAAAAAATTTATAAAACCAAACATACATTTTTCAAGTGGGAATATATATTTAGGTATATATACTTTTTTTATAAGACTACTTGAATCCAATACAGACATCATTGAACTACTGGTGGTTTCCGACAACATGTTAAATAATGTTGAACCAGTTAAATAATATATTGGAAAATTTTCAACTTTTATTTTAAATATGCTGGAAAATACCGCTGATATTACTATCATCATAAGTAATGGATTTAAAACGCTCCATAGTATCCCAAGAATGGATCGTCTATATTTTAGTTTTACATCTTTTACTATAAGATTTTTAAGAAGATATTTATACCTTCCAAATGTTTCGATATGCGCCTTCAAAAAAATTCGCTCCTTGTATATATTTTTATCTTTTGCTCTAAATTATATCATAATATATTTAAATTTTAAAGATTTTTTTATTGACTTGTGTAATTATTTTTCCTATATTTGTCTTACATTGCACTATTATTATATTATAAACATCAGTATATAAAAAGGATGGTAAAAATGAAAAATAAACCTTTAATAATTTCCTTAATTTCTTTAGTACTTACTATTATTTTAGCTATGAATTACAAAAGTACTCCCGTAATAAATGTAGCTGCAGTTAATTCTAACTTGGAAACCAAACTAAAAGATAAAATTAAGATAGAAACACAAAGTACTAATGAAATGAGAGCTGTTTGGGTTTCGTTTATGTCTTTAAACATGTCTGGTTCTGATTATAGTGAAGTTGAATTTAAAAAGAAATTTGATAATATTATTGATGAATCTAAAAAACATAACATTAACACTTTAGTTGTACATGTTCGGCCTTTTAATGATTCGCTTTATCCTTCCAATTATTTTCCTTGGTCAAATATAATTTCGGGGGAACAGGGTAAATCTCCTGGTTTTGACCCTCTTGATTACATGATAACCGCTACTCATAATGCAAAAATGCAGTTTCATGCCTGGGTAAATCCTATGAGAATACAAATAAATAACACTCCTAACGTACTATGTGAATCTAATATTTACAATGTTTTAAAAAATGATTCCAATAATCCCGTTGATATTATAATGGAAACAGATACTGGAAAATACTTGAATCCTGGATATTCAAAAATACGAAAAATTATAATAGACGGAGTAAAAGAGATTGTAGAAAAGTATCCTGTTGACGGAATACAATTTGATGATTATTTTTACCCCAATGATAACTGTGAGCTTGATAAAATTTGTTACAACAATTACTGCTCTTGTTCTGGCAATGAATGTCCTTTATCTCAGATACAGTGGAGACTTGCAAATATTAACAATTTAATATCAGGTACATATAATGCAATAAAAAGCATAAAACCTAACGTATCATTTGGAATTTCTCCTCAATGTAATGTTGATAATGACCTAAAAGTAGGAGCAGATGTTTTTACTTGGTGTAAAACACCCGGATATATAGATTATATATGCCCACAGACTTATGTAAGCTTAGAGCATCCCCTTTTGCCTTTTTCTAAATCAATGAAGCAGTGGAAAGATATTATAAAGTGTAAAGATATAAAGCTTTACTTTGGCCTTGCAATGTATAAAGCTGGAAGTGATGCTGACAATGGAACTTGGAAAAATCATGATAATATTTTAAAGACTCAAGTAGAACAATGCAGACAAATAGGTTGCGATGGTTTTATGTTATTTTCTTTTGAAGATTTTAAAAATGAAAAGGCTTATGGAGAAATTCAAAATGTTATGTCAGTTTTAAATTAATTTACAAAAGTTCTCCAAAACAAAAATCATTTTCTGCATTAATAATATTGGTCATAATTATTTTTGAATGTAAATCTTTGTCTGTTTTTACTTTAACTTTTGTATAATTACTTGTATAACCTTCAAAGTAACCATCATCAGTTCGTCTTTCATATAAAACAGGTTCTATTTTTCCAACTTGAGATTTTAAAAAATCAAAAGTTGTTTTATTAGTTTCATCAATCATTATTTTGCTTCTTTGTTTTTTTATTTCTGAATTTACTTGGTTTTCAAACGTAGCTGCTCTTGTTCCTTCTCTAACAGAGTAAGGAAACACATGAACTTTTGCAAAACCTATCTTTTTTACAAATTCTACAGATTTTTCAAACTCTTTATTTGTTTCACCTGCAAATCCTACCATCACATCTGTTGTAATTGATGCATTTTTAAAATACTTTCTTAAATTTTCTACTATTTTTAAATATTCATCTGTCTTGTAATGCCTGTTCATCCTTTCTAACGTGTCATCACATCCACTTTGCAATGATAAATGAAATTGTGGACATAATTTAGCTTGTTTTGCAAGTCTTTTTATTGTATTTTCATCCATTTGTTCCGGTTCAAGTGAGCCTAATCTTACCCTTTCTATCCCATTTACTCCACACACTGTTTCGATTGCTTCACATAAGCTCGAATCAATATCCGTTCCATATGCAGACAAATTTATCCCAACAAGTACTATTTCCTTATATCCTTTTTGGGATAAATTTTCAACTTCAAATAATATTTCATCGACAGACTTCGAACGAACTCTACCTCTTGCATATGGTATTATGCAGTAAGAACAAAACCTATTGCAACCATCCTCTATTTTTAAAAATGCACGAGTTCTATCTTCAAAATCATTTATTGAGGTCTTTTCAAATTTTGTATTTTTATTATATGGTTTTATTCTTACTATTTTGTTTTTATTATTCATAAATTCTAAAATTGCTGGCAGAATATCACTTCTATCTGAATTTCCTAAAATCACATCTGCGTCATTTAAACTTTCCATTTCCTTTGGAAAAGCCTGTGGCATACAACCAGTTAATACCAACACTGCATTTTCATTATTTTTTCTAAACCTTCGTAAAGCTTTTTTCACTTTTTTATCGCTTTCCGATGTCACCGTACAAGAATTTACAATTATCACATCTGCTTTTGTAAAATCATCTGTTTTTGTGCAACCTGATTTACAAAAATTTTCAAGAATTGCTTCAGATTCATACTGATTTACTTTACATCCGAAAGTTAATATAAAAATTTTCATTTTTTTCTCCTTTTTTTAATAGTTTTCTAAAAAAATTCCTTTTTTAAGATTAAAATTCTACAATTATCTTGACCTATCCTAATTATATTGATAACATATTTATGGCACTATTAATTGTTTTAAATTTTGGGAGGTACAAAATGTATAAAGAGGACATTTTATTATCTGATATTGAAACTGTTAAGAAATTTGTTTCTTTTGCAAATCAATATGATTTTCCTATTACTTTATTTTCTGATAAGTACATAATAAATGGTAAGTCAATTATGGGTATCTTTGGTTTAGATCTTTCAAAACCTTTACAGGTTGAAGTAAGTGATAATTGTCCATCTGACTTTTTAGAAAAATTAAAAGAATTTAGTTTAGCTTCAAAAGCTATGTAAATAAAATATAACTTTTTCTGTCTTGTTCTTCGCCTTTTACATTTATTGGTAAAAGGCTTTTTTATTTTTGAAATGCGAAATTTATTATAATACATATATTGATATACATCAAGTAATACTTAAAAATATACTTGAAACCTCAAAAAAAAAATGTTATATTTATTTTAATAGCTATGATGAAGAGAGTAGTTTTCATTAATTTTGTATAAAGAGAGATAATGCCTCGGCTGAAAGCTTATCTGCAAAATTGAAAGCGAAGTTCACTTTTGAGCTGTGTATCTGAACGTCTAAATTTTGATATGTAAGATACACCGGTTAGAACCGTTATATTCTTTTAAGTGTTTGCTTTTGCAAAAATTAAGGGTGGTACCGCGGAAGGTTCGCTTTCGTCCCTTTATAAGGGGTGAATAGCGGCTTTTTTTATTTTTTATTATTTTAATGAGGTGATTTTTTTGAAAACACAACTGGAAAATATTCGTATATCTGCAGAAAAGGATCTACTAAAGGCTAAAACTCAAAAAGAAATTGATGAAATTAGAGTAAAATACCTTGGGAAAAAAGGTGAACTTACCGCTATATTAAAGCAAATGGGCAAACTTTCAAACGAAGAACGTCCTATTATGGGGCAATTAGCTAATGAAATTCGTGACTTTATCTCTAAAAATATAGATGTAAATATGAAAAAAATAAAAGAATTTGAACTTAATAAAAAACTCTCTTCTGAAAAAATTGATGTTACTTTACCTGGTAAAAGACATCATATTGGACACCGTCATCCATTAACAACAGTTTTAGATGAAGTTAAAGAAATATTTATTGGTATGGGGTTCAACATTGTCAGCGGTCCTGAGGTAGAAAATGATTATTATAACTTTGAAACTTTAAATATGCCAAAACATCACCCTGCAAGAGATACTCAAGATACATTTTATATTAACGATAATATTTTACTTCGAACTCAAACCTCTTGTGTTCAAATACGTACCATGGAAAATTCTAAGCCTCCAATCAGAATTATATCTCCCGGTCGAGTATATAGATCTGATGCAGTTGACGCAACTCATTCCCCACTTTTTCATCAAATTGAAGGACTCGTCGTTGATAAAGGTATTACTTTTTCTGACCTTAAAGGTACACTTGAGTCTTTTATTGAAGCTCTTTACGGTGAAGGTTCTGTAGTAAGATTCAGACCACATCATTTTCCATATACCGAACCATCCGCAGAAGTTGATGTACAATGTTTTAATTGCCACGGGAAAGGTTGTCGCTTATGCAAAAATGAAGGCTGGATTGAAATTTTGGGCTGCGGAATGGTTCATCCTACCGTTTTAAAAAATTGTAACATAGACCCTGAAATTTACAGTGGATTTGCTTTTGGCGTTGGGCTGGAAAGAATCGCTATGCGTCGATATAATATTGATGATATGCGTCTTTTTTATGAAAATGATGTTAGATTTTTAAATCAATTTTAACTTATAAATAAATTTTATTAAGGTGGTTTTATTATGAATCTTTCTATGAAATGGTTAAATGATTTTGTTGATATAGATATAAATGCAAGGGAATTCTCTGAAAAAATGACTATGAGCGGTTCTAAAGTTGAAAAGTATGAAATTGAAGGTGAAAAACTCAACCGCGTGGTTGTCGGGAAAGTCTTATCTATTGATAAGCATCCTAATGCAGACAAATTAGTTGTATGCATGATTGATGTAGGTGAAAATGAACCTATTCAAATTGTGACCGGAGCTAAAAATTTAAAAATCAATGATATTATTCCGGTAGCCTTGGATGGTTCTACATTAACAGACGGTACTAAAATCAAGAAAGGAAAACTAAGAGGTGTCTTAAGTTGTGGTATGATGTGCTCTTTGGATGAGCTTGGGCTTAATTTAAATGATTTCCCTTATGCTGACAAAAACGGTATATTTGTTTTGCAAGAAGATAATTATAAACTTGGTCAGGATATTCGTGAGGTTATTGGTCTTAACGATACAATATTTGAATTTGAAATTACTCCAAACAGACCTGATTGCCTCTCTGTCATTGGTCTTGCAAGAGAAACTGCAGCTACTTTTGACAAAGAATTAAAGCTTCATACACCAACGATAAAATCTACCATAGAAAATAACGATGAACTAAAGGTAACAGTTTCTACTCCTAATTTATGTCCTTTTTACAGCGCTAGAATCGTAAAAAATGTAAAAATAGCTCCATCTCCTCGTTTTATTCGTGAACGTCTTCGTGCTATGGGTGTTCGTTCAATTAATAACATTGTTGATATTACTAACTATGTAATGCTAGAGTACGGTCAACCAATGCACGCTTTTGATTTAAGATTCATTGAAGGAAATCAAATAAACGTTCGCAAAGCAAATAAAAATGAAAAAATTACTACCCTTGACGGTGTTGAACGTACTTTAAATGAAAACAATTTAGTTGTTGCAAATAAAAACAAACCTATGGCTATTGCTGGTGTTATGGGTGGTGAATTTAGCTCTGTAATGGATGACACTTCTACCGTTGTACTAGAATCTGCTGTCTTTGATTCGATATCTGTAAGAAAAGCTTCTAAAGAACAAAATCTACGTACCGACTCCAGTGCTCGCTTTGAAAAAGGACTTGATACCAATAACTGTATTCCTGCTTTAAATCGTGCATGTGAATTAATTGAACTTTTAGGTGCGGGGGACGTTGTAGAAGAAACATTTATTGTAGATAACTCTAAAAATATAGAAACAAAAATTCCGTTTGACGTTAAATTCATAAATAAATTTCTAAATATAAATCTCTCTGAAAAAGAAATGATTAATATATTAGAAAAAATTGATTGCCATGTTATTGATTCAAATGTTATTGTTCCCAGTTTTAGACCGGATTTAAAATTGAAACAAGACATTGCCGAAGAAATAGCTAGGTTTTATGGATACAATAATATCGCTTCTACTCCACTTAGAGGAAGCCATTATGGTAAATACACAGACATGCAAAAATTCGAGCAAAAAATCACAAATTCTATGATAGCATTAGGATTGAATGAAATAACGACCTATTCTTTTACTAGTCCACGTCAATATGATAAGATTTTATTACCAAATGAACATTCCTTGAGAAAATCTGTTGTTATTGCTAATCCTTTAGGTGAGGATACCAGTTTGATGAGAACAACAGCACTTGTTTCTATGTTGGATGTATTATCTACAAACTATAATCATAAAAATGAAAATGTACAACTATTTGAAATTGCTACTGAGTACATTCCCAATGGTAATGAAGAATTACCTACAGAAACCAATACTCTTATAGCTGGTTTATATGGAAATCAAATTGACTTTTTATATGTTAAAGGTATTTTAGAAGATTTAATGGATAATTTATCCGTTAAGGATTATGACGTTACTGCTTGTTCAAATATTGTTTATTTTCATCCTGGACGTTGTGCTGTTATCTCTCATGGCGAAAATACTTTAGGATATATTGCTGAAGTTCATCCATCGGTACTTGATAACTATAATATTGCAAAAAGAAGTTATGTTATTAAACTGGATGTTAATTCATTAATGCAAGCCTCAGATAATTCTAAAGTCTATCATCCTATTGCTAAATTTCCTGCTGTAAATCGTGATTTAGCCTTAATTTGTGACGATAGTACTCCTGTTGGTGAATTAACAAAAGTAATTAAAACTTCCGCTGGTAATTTATTAGAAAATGTACACATTTTTGACATTTACAAAGGAGAACAAATTCCTCAAAATAAGAAAAGCGTTGCACTTAATGTCTCTTTACGTTCAATTGAATCAACACTAAATGAAGAGCAAGTAAATAGTATTATTAAAAAAATAATAAAAGCTTTTGATAAATTGGGTATTACTCTTCGATCTTAATTACAAATAAAAAATTTTCCTTGAAAATGAACTAAGTATGTTGTATCATTACAAATATAGAGGAGGGACTAATATGCTCGATAAGACAATGACTTTTTCTGTAAATCAAAATAAAGATGAATCTATTCGTCAAATCCTTAACATAGTCTATGAAGCATTAAAGCAAAAAGGGTATAATCCTATTAACCAAATCGTAGGTTATATTCTTTCTCAAGATCCAACTTATATAACCACTCACAATAATGCTCGTAATCTTATCTGCAGAATTGATAGGGACGATCTTTTAAAAGCTTTGGTAAAATCTTATTTGAATTTTGATTAGTGTCGTTTTTACATTCAACTAGATTCTTATAGATTGGGGGGCTCTCCGTGCCCAAAAAAATTCTTTTAGATCACAAGTCTGCTATATACAAAAATAAGCCTCTGGTTCGATGTAATGACATTATTTACTATGGCAATATTAACGATAAGTATGTTATAAAAATGAAAATATTAAATACCATTTCTAATTTCAATATTGATGTCGCTGATAAAGTCTCTATTAGTCTTATAAACACAGACTCTTTAATCAACAAAAAAGAAGAAGTTATAAAAAAATGCGAAAAAAATGGGTTATATGCTGCTTTTGACATTGCTGATGTATGGCTTTGTAAAGCCTTAGCTGAAAGTTCAACATAAATTAAATATCTCTATATTTAATTTATCGACATAAAGTTTTTAGCATTTTTTATTGTTACCAGCACAATAATTTTTGTTCTCTTTTATCTGTCTTACTACACATTCTTAATTTTAAAACAGGCAGGACTCGCACCCCACCGTGCGAGTCCTGCCTGTAACTAAAAAAACACCTAACAAAAGCCTTGAATATAAATTTATTAAAACTTATATTACTTAAATTTAATTCAGCCATTTTTCTACATCAAAAGCTTTATCATCAAAAATACATTTTTGTAAACTTTCTTTTGTACTATCAGAAAATTTACCAAATTTAGAATATTCTATACCAGCTTCTTTAACATTTTTTAAATAATTAGTTAAAGTTTCAGGATTTTCTAAATAACTTATTGCTTCCCCACCCATAAGATATATTTTTTCTAGGTTTTCTTCTCCATAAGAAAGTTTAAACATTTCATCTACAGATGAATAGCTATTTTCACAAATCGCCCCGCATGTACTTATAATTATATGCTTAGTATTATTATTTAAAATTCCATAATAACTTCCTTTTCTAATATTACTAAACAAAACAGATAATGGTAATGTTCTGTCTAAAAAAGCTTTCATTTTTGATGGCATACCATAATGATACAATGGAAAACTCCAAATAATAAGCTCCGCATTCACAAACAATTTCAATATATCATCTACATCGTCATTTATAACACAACGATATGGACGTTTTTTCCAACACAAAAAGCATCCTAAGCAATGCTGGATGCTTTTTTTACTAAGATCAATAAGTTCTATACTATTATTATTTACACTATTTAATCCCTCAATAAATTGCTTCGTCAAAATCATTGTATTACTATTTTCACCCTTTGGGCTTCCATTTAACACAATTACCTTCATTTTCACAAAACTCCTTTATTAAAGACTTAACCATAAATAAATCTTTGGTCGAGGTGACAAGATTCGAACTTGCGGCCTCTGCGTCCCGAACACAGCGCTCCACCAAACTGAGCTACACCTCGAAATATATAGTATAGCATTTTTGACATTATATAATATCAAAAATGCTACTTTTTAATTAAGATTATCAATAAAAGATTTCGCATCTTTTAAACTCATATTTTTTTCTTGTCTAAGGAGCTCAATAGCTCCAATTTTATTGCCTTGAGATAATAAATCTAAAATTTGTTTTTCAATTTCAGGAGAAAGAAATTCAGAAGAAACATTAAGGCCAAGCTGTTTTTTTAATTTAAAAACTATTATTTTTAAACCTCTATTTTCATTTTCAAGCCTATTAACTTTAAATGCTAATAATATTATTATACAGCCTAAAGACAAATAATAAACGAAACTCATTGTCTTCATTCCCCTTTAAAATAAAAATGGCTGCGGAACTAGGATTCGAACCCAGACAAACAGAGTCAGAGTCTGCTGTGCTACCTTTACACAATTCCGCATTAACATTATTAATTATATAACAAAAAAATAATATGTCAAGCTCTTTAATATTCTTTTTTTAGAAAACAGTACAATTAACATAAGTTAAATTATCAAAAGGCACCTTATGATAATTTAATCATCAATAGGTATCTTTTGATATAATATTTAATACATATATTTTTTCCCTATATAATTGTCCCAAATTATATTCTGATTTAATTTACCTTTTTCTAAATCTAAATTGATTAAACATATTTTTTAAAATTCCGAATAAATATTTAAACTCAGCTGTTTTATAAAAAATTAAAATATTTATAGTATTAGGCACAATTAAACAAATTAATGCATTAACTGCAATTTTTATAAAACCACAAGAGTGACATAATGAACACAAATAATATGTTATTAGTGCAGAAATAACCGTTATGACTGAATAAGATATATATTTTCTGTAGTAAGACATTGCAGAACGATTAAAAACATTTTTATAAACTACATAAGGTTGAGTCCAAAACGGGATGCACAATGAACTAAAAATATTTGCACATATTACTCCATTTATTCCAAATCTATTAGATAGTAAAAGTGCTAAAACTATATTTAAAAAAGCCTCAAATAATGCAAAATATCTATCTGGCCTATAAAGTCCCGCGCTGTTTTTAACCATCGTTATGGATTGTCTCATTCCTAGCATATAAAAATTAATCGTTATTAATATTATTGTTGACATAGGAAATAAAAATTTATCTCCCATCCATACATTTATAAACGGAACTATTAGGCAAAACAACGATACTGAAAAAAACGAATATATTATATGATTTAAAAAAAATATTTTTTTATAAACATTATAAACTTCACCTTTAGTTGCTTTAACAAGCAAATTTCCAAAGCTTGTTAAAATAGCTCTGAATACTTGATCGGTTATACTCATTAGACCGTTAGTTATAAGTGTATATGGATAATAGATGCCTGTAACTGCTTCTCCTAATTTACTGGTCATAACTAACGTCGACCCAGATACTAAGCTCTGATATCCTATTTTGTGGTAAAATAAAGCTCCTATATTTTTAAATAATTCTGTTTTTTCTTGTTTTGGAAGCTTATTCTTTGTTTTTAAATTAATATCTTTGTACAATTTTTTATATATAAAATTTATAAAAATACTGTCAAGAAGTGTACAAGTAAGCTTTGATATAACATATAATTCAAAAGATTTAAATAAGGATATTGATAAAAATTGCAGTATAAACATTAAAATTAAACAACTTGTTCTACATATATTAACTAAGTAATTTTTCTGATCGGCTATAAGCATTGCTCTTTTATGTCCAAATAAATATGTAGCCAATGTATCTGCAACGTACAACAAAAACATCGTACTAAGCCAGGCATCCGAAAATATGTTAGAATCATGATCCGGAACTAATATTGGAATAATAATTGAAGTTAATAACCCTAAAATAAAAACAATTGATGCGATAATTTTAAATGCATTTTTATAAAAATTAAGAAGTATAGCTATTTTCTCATTATCATTTTCTGCTATAGGCTTATACAATTTATATATAATTCCAAAACTGATACCCAACTCAACAATACTTAATAATGCTGCTGTATCCATAAACGTTTTTTGAATTCCTAAAATTTCTTTGCCTAAACTTGCTATTACAGGACTTAAAATAAAAGGACCCAATGATAAAATTATATATGAAATTATTCCAACAAAACTATTAATAATAGAATTTTTCGTTCTCATTTATTATTATCCATCACCTTATTATAAAACTAATTTTAATGTATTCCATTTTTGTTAATTATTTGCTTTAACTTAAAAAATAAATAAATACTTCTTTTACAATTTAATTTCATTAAAAAGCAAACTATTCTTATCTGACCATCCTCAAAATTTGTATGTCTTATTATATCACTTACAAATTCATTTTTTTCACAATATTCTATTTTTTTTAATTTACTTTTCGTATTTTCATTAGATAAAAATACAAGCTTTTTTAAGAAGTAATATACTTCTTTTGCAAATACTTCATTTATATCACAACAACAATCTGTACCAAAACACGTTTTGTAAAACGTTTGAACTTCTTGAAACAACATTATTTCAATCTCAAGTAAATTTTCATTGTACTTTGAAGTTAGACTTTCTTGCTGAGAAACGTCATAACAATATAAACATTTTTCTATTATTTCTATCTTATTGCAATTGGAAAAATAATTTAGATTAAACAACAAATCTTCTCCAATAGATAAATCTTCCTTAAAGTAATTATTTATTTTTTCTCGTTTATACAATTTATTCCATGGTACATTAAAAAGCGCACCTTTAAAAATCTCATTAAAGGTATTTTTAAAGTTATACATCTCAAATACTGTAGTTTCTTTTATAAATTTACTTTCTATTTTGCCATTTGTTATTTTATTATATCCACAAACAACTACATCAGCATTATTTTTATTTATAGTCTTTATTAATTTCTCACACATATCATGATTTATATAATCATCAGAATCCACAAACTGAATATATTTTCCAGTTGCTATGTTTAAGCCACTATTTCGTGCTACTGAAACTCCTGCATTTTCTTTATCAATTATAATAATTCTATTATCTTTTATTTTATATTTCTCACAAATATTAATAGAATTATCACTTGAACCATCGTTAACCAGTATAATTTCTAAATTTTTATAACTCTGATTTAATATACTCTCTATACACCTATGTAACTTCTTTTCCGCATTGTATATAGGTACAATAATACTTATTTTTTCTGAGTCCAAAAAACTTTCTCCTTTTTAATATTTGTAAATATTTAAGCCATCATTTTTCTTTGTCTGAAATTATTTTATCTTTATCAATGTAGAAATAAGAATATCCAAGGTTTAGCCAAAACATTAAAACACCTATTGTATTAACAAAGAAAATTTCTGATAGAAACACTGCCGATACCGCTATAGTAGTTACAATAGAAAAATTAAACAAAACTATATAATAATTTTCTTTTTGTTCTTTTGAAAACAAATATTTAAAAATATCATATAAATATTTTACAAAAAATACAATAATTACTGTGGCACCCATAATTCCGGTAGAAGTAAGTACATCTATATAAGCATTATGTACTGCATAAGACCTCTTAGCAATAAATCCGTTTGGAAATTCTGCCTTTGCATATGACCTCATATTTCTTGGAGATGTTCCAAAAATCGGTTTACTTTTAAATAATTCTAAAGCACTCATCCATATTTTAAATCTACAATTTGATAAGTCTGAACTATTACTTATATCTTCTCTAGTGGTATCTATTGGTTTTTTTAAACGGCTATCAACCATATTAGTAGAACTAAATGAAGCCCCTATAAAATTAGGTAAATAAGACATAATTTTTTTTGTAATAGACGTACTAAATAAAATAGCTAAACTGGTAATCAAGGATATTAAAATTATAAAAGCTTGTTTTATAATACTATTTAACTTATAACTTTTACTTTTCTTAAATACAATAAAATAAATTGATATAAATGACGTAATTACTAAAGCTACTTCCGCAGTTCTTGAACCCGACAATACAATATATATATAATTTATCACTATACTAATTATATAAAATGCTTTTAATAATTTTTTCTTGGTCGTTTTTACATTAAAAATATCTAATATAACTACTATAATAGCAACAACTGCAGCGAAATTAGGGTCTTCAAAAATACCAAATAATCTACCTTCTATAAAACCTTGCCTGGAAAACGAATTTGGAAAAATATCAATATAATATCCTATTTTTAATAAAAACATAATTAACGAAATGACGCAAGCCATAGTCCAAACAATTATAAGTGTGTTGCTTATATATTTTATCTCACTTTTCACACTCTTTTTGCTACGTTCATTATCTATCGGGTATAAAAGGAAAAACGATATTGCTAGCCATACTGTATTTCTAATGTTGCCAATCAATCCATATTGTATATTAATTAAACTTGATACAATACATATTAATATAAAAATTAAAAGCCATATAACATTTGGAGCTCTAAACATTATTTTACGTGAGAAAAAATCTACACAAATTACAAATGCTCCAAAAAGTGCAACAACCGAAAATACTAAAGTATTTATAAATTGCGTTTCATGCGATGCTATCGGCATAAGTACTCGCGTAAAAACTGCAATCATAAATAAAGTTATATATATTTTTCTAAGTATATCATATGTATTATCATTAACTAATTTCTTTAAATTCATTATTAAATACAATCCTTTTTATAAAAATAATTAATTGTGTAATTTCATATTTTTCTTTTTTTGATATTTAAGCATAACTCCATAAACTTTCGGACTAAATAGTAAAATAACAGTAACTAATTTTCTTTTCGCAGAAAAGAAAGGATTTAATAATATGTTTATAGTCTCTTGCTTTAATTTTGAAATTACTTTTTTATAAGATTCCATATCATCTATGCTAGGGCTTAAAATCATTTTATCAAGAACATACGTGTATGACCATAATAACCTAAACTGAGCTTGTTTTTTTAAATCCGGAAACTTTTTTTCTATTAATTTAAAATTATTTTCATATGCTTCTACTACATTGAAATCATTTTTCTTAAACTGAGATGTAGTAATGCTGTTTTCTCTATGTATATAATAATATTTCGGAGACGAATCAAACACTACTTTTGAAGATATAGATAAAATTTGAGGTATTGTAAATGCATCTTCTGACAATTTTCCTTTTGGAAACTTAATGTCTGAAAATAATTCCTTTTTATAAAGTTTATTAGTTGCATTAACAGAAAACTTTATTCCTTCAAGTGCTACTCTTAAAGCCTCTTTATTATTAAGTACTAAAAGCTCATTTTCATGACTGTATTGTGGAACCTTATTTTTACTGTAACAATCATATAACCCACATATAGATATATCTGCATTATATTTAATCATATTATTATAAAGTAATTCGTACATATCTTCAGCTATATAGTCATCACTATCTATAAAACCAATATATTCACTTTCTGCATGTACAATTCCTATATTTCTTGACATGCTAAGTCCTTCATTTTCTTTATGTATCACTTTTACTCTTTTATCATTTTTAGCATATTCATCACAGATTTCTCCACAAGTATCCGGTGATCCGTCATCCACTAAAATTATTTCTATATCTTTAAGAGTCTGATTCAATAATGAATCTACACATTTTTTTAAATACTTCTCTACCTTATAAATAGGTACTATAACACTAACTTTTGCCATTTTTATAAGCTCCTACATTTTCCACTCAAAAACCGTTTTAAACATAGTATTTACATCTTCTGCAAATACCCTATGCATATCTTCTATACTTTCAACAGGTTTCGTTTCACATATTATTGCTGCTAAACGTTTACTAAAGTTTTTATTTTTCATCAATTCTACTGCTTTTTCAAAGTCTTTTTTCCCTGAACGACTACAACCTATCAATTTTATACCTTTTTCAAGTATATCACGTGTATTTATCGAAATTTTGTCCTCACTTACACCCAATAACATAGCGGTCCCTTGTGGATTAATATATTTTATTATATCATTGATTGCATAATAGCTTCCATTTGAACCAACACATTCAAATGCATGGTCAATAGAAAAATCCTTTGGTAATTCATCTGATAAATACGTTGCATCAACAAATGAAAAATAAGATAGTTTATTTTTATTTTTCCCAATAACAACCACTTTTGTTTTTTTCAGCACACTTTTTAAAATACATGCTATTACATAAGATAAACTTCCATCTCCCCATATGGCTATGGTATCTTTATAATTGTTTGAGTTTTTCATAAAACGTGAAACTGCATGAACACCTACACTTACAAATTCACAGATAGATGCAATATTTAATTCTATATTTTCAAAAGGAACTAATCTGTCTTCTGGCATTCTTATAAATTCACGCATAAATCCATCATATCCACTGGATAAAAATTTTGCTCCCTTAGAATAATTTTCATATTCGCCTTCACGCATTGCCCCTGGTACATTGGGAATCATAATAACTTTTTGACCTACTTTAAAAGTCCCTTTTTTATCATATACAACTTCTCCACAGCATTCATGAATTAAAGCCATCGGCAACTTTTTTTTTAAAATTGATGCATCTCTTTGCCCTTGATAATATCTTTGGTCTGCGTGACAAATTGCCATAAATCTAGGTCTTACAATTACATCTGATTCTATATTTAAGTCCTCATACTTAATAGAAAATGCTCTAGGGTATATTAGCTGATAAGTATAACTAATCAACTTTTATTCCTCCTACCATTGCGTTAGCAATTTTATAATCAGTTATTGTTGTTATTTTTAAGTTAGATACTTCTCCTTTAACAAGGTGTACTGGATAATTTCTAACTGCGCATATTTTGCAAGCATCTGTTAATACTTCTTTTTCTTCTTCATTTAAATCATTATATAAATCATAAATTAAATTAATTTTAAAGCTTTGTGGTGTTTGACCTTGATACATATTTTTTCTATTTGGAATATTATCTATTGTCTTATTGTTTTCTGATACTACTATAGTATCTGTAGCATTTATAACAGTGTCACATGCTCCATATTTTAAAGCTGCATTAATATTTTCCTCAATTATTCTCTCAGTTACAAATGGTCTTACTGCATCATGTGTTACTATTATGTCATTATCATCTTTTTTATAGTTTTCTCTTATATGTTTAATAATATTAAAAATTGTACTGTTTCTATCTTTTCCACCATTTACAAGTATCAATTTGTCAGCATAAAGTTCATAATTTTTTATTAAATCCGTCATATATAAAAACCAGTCAGGATGTACTCCTACATATATTTTATCAAACTTTTTACATAGTAAAAACTTTTCTATTGTATGTATTATAATAGGCTTGTTTCCAAGCATTAAAAATTGTTTTGGCATATCTGCTATATTCATCCTAGAACCTATGCCCCCTGCTAATATGGCACCAAATATCATATTTTTTTCTCCTTACAATAATATTTACCTTTATATTTTTTATAACTATTTAAAAGGTCACAAAAAACTACATCATGATGTGCCACTTGTTTTTCTTTAGGTGGCATCTTCATATAATCTCCAAATGCTATTTTTAAATAGTCATCATATCCTTGGGGTATTGGCATTAGTTCTCCCTCAAAATCCACAAACTTTGCTGAACTAAATGCTTCTTTCGGATATTTCTTCATCATATAATATGGACCTGAACAAAGTTCTGTAATATTGTCACATTCACTGATTTTATATTTTGTCATTTGACTTTGTGCATACTTCCATATTTTATATCTTAATTTAGGTGACGGAAAACAGCTTAATATACATTTCCCCAAAATAGACACAGCTTTTCCATGGTTAGTTGGTACCATTTGAGCACAAAATATAGAATAAATTAAAGCCCAAAATATCTGTATTTTTCTATTTAATGGTGAATTTGGATAACCATCAAGTGGTAAAATATCAAGTACTATTCCATGATTAATATCCAAGTCTGCTTGATGTGTTTTTATAAATGTTGTATTGTTATCATTTATTGTAGCAAATAAATTTCTATAATAGTGGCTTTCATCAGGCCTACAGTAAGAATATCTGCTTGTATCCGCTTTTTTATTCCACAATTCACCCAACTTTTCATAGTCATCCCTTGGCATGAACACATCAATATCATCATCCCAAGGTATAAAACCTTCGTGGCGAATAGCACCTATGCAACATCCTCCACAAAAATAAAATTTAAGATTATTTTCCTTACAAAAGTCTCTGAAATACAATGCCATGTCAAGACTTTTTAGTTGCAATTGCCTTAGTTCATCTTTAGAAAATTCGTATTTATCTTGCATTACTAATCATAAAGCCAATGAGGCTTTTCCTTTCAATATTTTTACTAAAACTTAACATTAAAAAATTTAAATATTCCACACAAAAAGCCAATTCCATACGAAATATGTAAAATAACATGGACCCATACTAAACAAAATTTATCTGACAATAAATCTAGATGGTTATTTTTTAGTGAAAAAAATATATCTAATCCAAAATAAATCATCATTACTGATGCAAAAATACTTAAAGCTATTCTACTAAATAATGATAATATTAAAAAAGTGAAAATAAAAATTACAAATGATACCGGAATTAAATGTGTTATTCTTGCAGGTTTTTTATGTTTTTTTATTACTGCTACTTTCCAAAGCCCATATTCAAAGTATTGCTTAAATACATCAATGTAATTGCTTCTTGGATAATAAATGCTCTTTATTTCTGGAGTAATGTAAATTTTTCCTCCATTTTCAGTTATCCTAAAATTTAAATCATCATCTTCACTTCTTGGTAACATTTCATCGTACATTCCAATATCCAGCAATGTTTGTCTTTTAAATGCACCTAAATAAACTGTATCTGCATAACCTTCATAATTCTCTTTATGAAACTTACCTCCACCAAGAGCAAATGAACTATGATATGCTGCTGCAATTATTTTTTGTTTTCTTGTTTTTCCTTTTGCAATCATTGGACCGCCGACATTATCAGCACCTGTTTTTTCTAAGTATTCTATACATTTTGATACATAATTATCTGCATATTCTGAATGCGCATCCATGCGTACTATATATGTTCCCTTGGCATTTTTTATTCCTATATTAAGCGCACATTGAACTGTCCTTTTTTTATTTTTATATAACTTTATAAAATTATATCTTTTTATATAATCATTTATAATCGTTACTGTTTCATCATTTGAACAACCATCAATTAGAATGAGTTCCATATCATCTTTTCTATAATCTTGTTTAATTACAGATTCTATGCATTTTTCAATATACTTTTCTTCATTTAAAACAGGTATAATAACTGACACATTTACTTGGGTGTTTTGATTTTCTTTATTATCAAACATTTTAATTGCCTCACTAAATACTTTTGTTTTAACTGCTAATTTATTATAAAATTGACATTATATTGAACATTATATCAGAAACTGCACTAAAAGTAAATTAAATATAATAATACCTTTTTATTTACATAATAATATTTTTTGTATATTTTTATAAAAAACCGTACATAATTTATTTTGAGGTGATAATTATGAATAATACTTTTAAAGAAAACATTGAAGCAAACCAATATTTTCAATCTCTCCCAACTTATGTCAAAGAAACCATAAAGCAAAGCGGTTTTGAAATCAACTCCGAGGAAGAATTAAGAACAACTGCTGAAAAATTAATGAAAAACAATTAATTTAAAAGCCATCCTTTTTAAGGATGGCTTTAAGCTATTGCAATATTTTACTTAAAATACATATACAACTGACACTTTATCATTCCATTGTATAATTTTCTTCTTTTATCTGCCTTTTTATTAAAACATTTCTCAAAATTTTCATCCGGGCTAATTATATAATAATTATAATTGTTAAACGTTCTAAATACGTTTCCCATAGTTTTATAAATTTGTTCTGCCTTATTTACATCAAGTAGTCTTTCTCCATAGGGGGGATTGCAAATTATTGTAGCTTTTTCTGCGGTTTCTTTAAATTTCCTTATATCTCGTTTTTCTATAGTTACTCTTTTTTCTACTCCTGCTTTTTTAGCATTTTCTCTCGATAGATACACTGATTCTTGATCTATATCATAACCTATCGCTCTAAAGCATGCATCTTTCTTTATATGAGATATTGCCCTTTCTCGTTCTTGATTCCACACCATTTTCGGGATAGCTTTCCAATCTTGTGATATAAACTTTCTTTTTAACCCCGGTGCTATATTTAATGCTAGCATAGCTGCTTCTATCAATATAGTTCCTGAACCACAAAATGGATCAACTACAAATGAGTTTTCTTTAACTCTTGCAATTTTAGCCATAGATGCTGCTAATGTCTCTTTTATAGGTGCTCCATTTGCATTTTTTCGATAACCTCTTTTATGAAGCCCCGCTCCAGAAGTGTCTATCATTACACTTACTTTGTCTTTCATTATCCGAAATTGTATTTGGAATAGAGCTTCACTTTCTTCAAACCATGTTATTTTATATTTGCGTTTCAATCTTTCAACTATAGCCTTTTTTATTATTGCTTGACAATCTGGTATACTCGCTAGTTTTGAATTTAATGAACTTCCTTTTACCGGAAAAGAATCATTTTTTCCAATAAAATTCTCCCATGGCAATGCTTTAACTCCTTCAAATAACTCATCAAAAGTTCTAGCATTAAATTCACCCACTAATATTTGTACTCTTTCTGAAAACCTTGAACAAATATTAGCTCTTGCTAATATTTCATAATTACCTTCAAATAATACCCTTCCATTTTCAGCTTGTACATTTTTGGCATCCATATTTCTTAGTTCATCTGCTACTAAACCTTCTATTCCTAAAAGACACGGGCATGAAAATTTTAATTGACTCATAATATTCTCCTTTTTGCATAAAAAAATAGGGTAGACAAAATAGTCAACCCTATAAACATATTTTTTAAATTCAAATTACTCTATATCCGGTGTAAGTAAACCATATCCACCGTTTTTTCGACAATATACTACATTTATCTCATCTGTGTCCTGATTTCTAAACATATAAAATTGATGACCTATCATATTCATCTGTAATATTGCTTCTTCTACATCAATAGGTTTTACAGGGAAATTTTTAGTTTTTATTATATTATACTCTTGTTCTTCTTTTACAGATTGTTGATCTGTTATTGATTCTGGCAAATAATTATCTAATGAATCCATTCTAAGACGCTTTGCAAGTTTAGTTTTATGTTTTCTAAACTGTCTTGATAAAGCTACCATAACTTCATCCAATGCCTCATTCATTTCCGGCATAGTGGATTCTGCACGGTATATCATTCCATCGTGTTTAATTGTTACCTCAACAGTTTGACGATTTTTCTCTACAGTTACTGTTACTGTTGCAAATGCATTTCCATCAAATAATTTGTCAAACCTAGATAACTTTTTTTCTGCTAACTCTTTAAAGTTATCTTTTAAATTTACTTTTCTTCCAGTAATTACGGTTCTCATTTTACATCCTCCTCAAAATTAATAATATAATCGAGTTTTACAAAATATAAACGCAACCTTTACTCATAGATATTATAGCATAAAACACAAAGAAATCCAACAATTAAAAATAAATTTATATAAATTTATTTTTTTATTTCGCCTTCACCAACAACTAAACATGGCTTCTCCATAATATTAAATGGAGAATGTTCATACACAACTAAATCTGCATCTTTTCCTAATGTTATCGAACCAACCCTATCTTCTATTCCACATATTTTAGCAGGATTTATAGTTATTGATTTTAAAGCCTCATATTCATCCATTCCGTCTCTTATTGCAATAGCTGCACATAATGGCAAATATTGTATTGGTGTTTCCGGATGATCAGTTATTATAGCTAAATCTACATTATTTCTCGATAATATTCCTGGATTCTCAGTTGTTAAGTTTATTAGCTCGGGCTTTGACCGATCTGTTAATATTGGTCCTGATAAAATTTTAGTTTCTTCTTTTTTTAATTTGTCTGCTATCAGATGTCCTTCAGTTGCATGCACTATAACATATTTTAAAGAAAATTCCTTTGCAATTCTTATTGCTGTAAAAATATCATCTGCACGATGTGCATGAATATGCGCTGAAATCTCTTGATTTAATAATGGTATTAATGATTCACATTTTATGTCATAATCAGGTAACTCATAATCTTCCGGGTTACTTTGTGCTAATTTCTTTTCTTCGTAGTATCTTTTTGCTTTGTTAAGTTGCTCTCTAATTATAGCAGCTGTAGCCATCCTGGTTATCGGTGATTGACTTTTATCACTGTAAACAGTTTTCGGATTTTCACCAAATGCAAACTTTATCGCCAACGGATTTTTTATTATCATATCATCAATACAAATTCCAAAAGTTTTCATTGCTACTAATTGCCCTCCAATAGGATTTGCACTCCCAGGGCCTGTTATTACAGTAGTTACTCCAGCCAATAAAGCTTCGTTAAAACATTTGTCCATAGGATTAACTGCATCAATGGCTCTTAAATGAGGTGTTACAGGGTCACTGTCTTCATTTCCATCATCGCCTTCAAAAGCAAGCCCATTTTCAAACATTCCTATATGTGTGTGTGCATCAATAAATCCCGGATACACACTTTTTCCATTCAAATCAATTATGTTATCATCTTCTATATTAAGTTGGTTCATTTGTCCAACCCTATTTATTTTTTTACCTAATATATAAACAAACCCATTTTCAATAATTTCAGAATCCATTGTATATATTTTTGCATTAACTAAAAGCATAATATTCTTCCTTTTTTATTTTATTAATAATTAAAAAGGTCGATTAAATCGACCTTTTTAATAAATATATTATCGTTGTGTTCCTCTTCTTGAGAAACCTCCTCGTTTAGACTCAGTAGCACGTTTTAAATCTGATATCTTTTCTTCACTTGCATGTTTAAAAGAAGACATCATCTCCTCAAAGCTGCCTGCAGTATTTTTCTTAGGACTTTGCCACTCAAAGTTTCCAGGCCTATTTGTTTTATTTTGATTTAAAGCTTGTTTAGGTTTAGGTGGCACAGCCTTCTTTATTGAAAGTGCTATTTCTCCTTTTTCTGAAATATTAATGATTTTAGCTTTTATTGTTTGCCCTTCTTTTAAATAATCCTTTATATCCTTCACAAAATTAGTAGATACTTCAGAAATATGAACCATTCCTGTTTTTCCTTCGCCAAGATCAACAAAAGCTCCAAAACTTGTTATTCCTGTAATTTTGCCTTCAATAATAGTTCCAACCTCTAGTTGCATAAAAAAACAACGTCCCCCTTAAAATTTAGTTACCTGATATATTTACAAAAATTCGTTCATCATGTTTTGAAAGGTTTAATTCACGAGCCAAACGGATAAAATACTCTTCATTTTCTTCATCTGTAGCTTGAGCTATCTTTTTTAACTCATTATTTTTAGTCTCTTGAATTTCCAATTGTGAATTAAGATTTTCTAATATTTCTTTTTTTCTATTAATCTGAACATATTGGTTAATTAATATAAAAGATGTATAAAAAATAAAAGCTAAAATCATTAACCTTACACTTATTCGAAAAAGATTCTTGCTGATTTTTTTCTTTCCTTTTATAACTTTCATATTTTTACTTCCTTATAAAAATATTTTCCTTCCAAAAATCCAATCTAATTCATTATATCATATTATATTATTATTTTTCAATACATTTTTTCTTTTTTCTGTTTTCTTAACTGATTTCTTCCTATTTATGCTTATTTTTAACTTTTTAATTATCATGATTTTCAAATCTTTAAGCTTTTTAATTAATTTAATTATTTGTTTCTTGGGAAGTTTTGACATAATATATTTTTTTACTCTAATCAAAACTTTTTTAATAAAAACAGTTACAGTTAATAAAATCTTATAAATTACATTTCCGAATGTTAATCTATACATTAACCACCCTATTATTTCTCCGGAAATAATATATATACGTATTTCTCCCATATTTACTATTAAAATAAATATAAAAGTTATTATTGCACTTAATACAAAATATATTATATCTTTAATAAATATTTTTTGGGGAGTTGGAGAAAAAATAACATTTGTTAACTTAAAAACATCAAAAAACAGACCTAGTATAAGACCTAATACCACAGAAAACAAAAAAGTTGTTGTTTGTGAAGATAATGTTATTCCCATATATTCTGTTCCTATCTAAATAATTTTGATAAAAAGCCCTGACCTGTTGGTTTATTTTCAGTATACTCAAGAGAATATACCTCCCCGTCGAGCTCAAGGTCTCCGCTGTCAAGGTTTATCTTATTAATATGAAGCTTTTCTCCCTTTATTGTAAGTTCTCCCAATTCTGTATATGCGACAACTGTACTATCATCAAAACTATCTACATCTAAAACACCTGATATATTTAACAATTTTCTCTCTTTTAATATTAAGTTATGAGTTAACTTTATATTTTTTTTATCTTCTGTCATATCTCATTCCTCCATAGACATTTATATACATATCTATGAATCTCTATATGCTAATATTACTTTATTAATTTGTACATACTGTCTGCCTCATCCTTTTTCATATATTCACTAATCTTAACAACTTCAAATTTTATTTTTTTTGCGCCCATCATTATTTCTATTATGTCTCCTATTTTTACGTCATACGAAGCTCTTGCAGTTTTTCCATTAACTAAAACTTTTCCTGCATCACACGCTTCATTGGCTATTGTTCTTCTTTTTATTACTCTTGAAATTTTTAAATATTTATCTAATCTCATCTCTTACCTCCGAAAAAATCGACTTCTTAAAATAAGAAGTCGATTTTATAGTTAAACTTATTTACCTGAAACAGCCTCTTTAAAACCTTTACCTGCTTTAAATGCTGGAACTTTACATGCTGGAATAGTAATTGGCTTGTTTGTTCTTGGGTCACGACCTGTTCTTTCATTACGAGAACGCAGTTCAAATGTACCAAAACCTATAAGTTGGACTTTATCTTCTTCCTTTACTGCCTCAACAATTGAATCAATAACTGCTGCAACAGCCTTCTCTGAATCTTTCTTTGAAAGGCCACTCCTTTCTGCGACGGATGCTACTAATTCTGTTTTGTTCATTTTAGACTACCTCCATTTTGTATATATTCATCAAAACCAATTGGCCTTGTGAACTGACTAATTTTATTCTTGCCACAAATATTCTTCAAATGAATCATTTATTATTTTTTTGTTTTCAATTTTTTCAACTCTTGAAATAAATTCATCACTTGATTTTGACAATGCTCGTTGTGCATCGATTTCCATATTATGTGCCTAATTAACCATTCTAAAAATCATATGACCAACATTTTCAATATTTTTTTCACTTTTTAATTTAAACATTTTTTTCATAATATAATCTATGTCATCGTCTATATTGGGTCTTTGTATGTTTAATTTTTTAGATTTTTCTTGTATTTTTTCTGCTCGCATTAGTTCAGGCAATGTTTTTGATATACTTTTCATTGATTCACTTTGAGTTTTTTGAAATTTTGACTTCATTTTCATCCTGTTCCATAAATCAAAAGCTTAATCCACATCAGCTGCCTTTTGTTCCGCAAATACATGAGAGTTTCTGTATACCAATTTTTTACACAAACCATCAACTACATCATCAAAGGAAAAATTTTCACATTCTTTTTCTAATTGAGAATGAAAAACTACTTGTAATAATACATCCCCCAGCTCTTCTTTTAAAAGCTCATTGTCTTTTTTATCTATTGCCTCCAAAACTTCATAGGTTTCTTCTATAAAATTATTATAAAGACTTTCGTGAGTTTGTTTTTTATACCATGGACAACCGTTGGGCGAATGTAATATGCTTATAATCTTTAAAAGATCTTCTATAGTATATCTGTTTTTTTTCTTAAAGTCCAATATTTTCTCACCATTTTTTAAAGATTGTTAGATATTAACAAATTAAAATCCTTATATTTGTTAATATTTCCACAGTAGAAATAACTTAACATTATTTTATCTTAACAGTTTAATTTTTTCAAGTGTTTTTACAACCTTTTCTCCTTTAGGTAGTAAAATTATATCATTTTTGCGTAATGCTCCAAGTGCAAATAACGCTAAAACATAAACTATTACTGATAATGCGACTGATGAAAATATAGCTGCTATAAGTGGTATTTTTCCTCTTAATATCATTATTGACACTTCTGCTGTTGCACCACAAAACAATGAAGCTACAAATGGTTTTATTATAGTTCCTAAAAATTCCGGAACTATTTTTGTTTCTCTGCAAAGCATAATCATTGAAGTTACAAAAATAAAAGCATACCCTACCATTGTTCCAATGCCAGCACCTTGTATATTAACCTTTGGAATACCTACCAATAAATAATTAACCAATATTTTTATTATTAACCCTACTGATATTATCTTTACAGGTAAATCTACTCTTCCTATTGCTTGTAACATACTACAAATAGGTGTACTAGCTGCTGTAAATATTGTTGCTATCCCTAATATGGGTATAATTCCAGATGCTATTCCTACTGCATCCGGTCTATTTCTATAAATCATACTTAAAAGCGCCGGACCTATAGCAGATATTCCAATTCCTGCTGGTATTGTCACAAGCATTGTCATACGTATAACTGTTTCCATACTGTTTTTTAATTTTCTATTATCTTTTTTTGTCCATGCCCTCGTAACTGCTGGTAATGCAACTATTCCAAAGGCTTGAGTTATTGCAGGGACAAGCATCATTATTGGTAATGTAAATGAATAGCATCCCATTAAAAATCCATGTACGCCATCCTTACTATTTAAGACTGCCTTACTTATTTTTGAGCCATATATTGATAGTAATTCATTTGGTGTCGTACTCATTATATGTTGTATTCTATGTAATATTAAAGTAGTGTCTATTAATCCTGCTACATTCATAATTATAGCGCCTAGCCCAATCGGTAATGCACTCATTACAAGAGTTTTGGCTATGCTCTTGGAACCTTGAGACGGCTCAGAATTGTATATTTCTTTTTCAGTTATTTTATCTCCTTTAAATTTATCTCTTAAAAACAAATAGAAAAATCCTGCCATTGCTCCTATTGATATTCCAAGTATAGCTCCAGCCGATGCAAATGGCATTATAGCTGTTTGAGCTAATTCAAGCGTATCATATGGTTTTCCTAAAAAAGTGCCATTTAATAAGTATTCCTTTGTTCCAAAATATATTATTGAATAGGATAATACGTACCCGATAAAAAATTTACATCCTGCTTCTATGTTTTCTGACATTGCCGTAGGTATCATATTATTAAGCCCTTGATAATATCCTCTGTATATTGACATAAGACAAGCAAAAAATATTGTCGGAGACAATGCAATTACCGAATAAATTGCACCTGGGACATTAACAAATGGTAAATTAGGAACTATAAAAGCACCTAAAGTCATTAATATAAAACCTATTGTCCCTGTAAGTAAAAATATCGGAGTTGATACTTTTTTTATTTTTTTTACATCTTTATAACGGCCCTTAGCTACATTCTCTGATACCATTCTTGAAATTGCTATTGGTAGCCCTGCAGTTGCTAAAGCAAAAAGTGGATTATATATTTCATAAGCTACTGTAAAATATGTAGCACCTGTCGGTCCAATCATACCCGTTACAAATATTCTAAATAATATCCCCATAATCTTAACAACTAATAAACTTCCTGTTAAAATTACAGTTCCTTTCATAAATGACTGACTATTATTGGTCAATTTATTCTTTTTCACTAAAACACCATCCATTCAAAAAAAATAAGCGACTACTTATTATAATACCTTTAAAGGAATATGTACAGCCTTATTTTAATTATTACAAAAACAGTCCGCTAAAAATAGCTGACTTTTTACTTAGTCAATACGTATGTATTACTTAATCAAAAACTTACATTGATTTATTAAAGACAGTTAAGTTTAATTACTTAACTGTCTTTAATCTTAATAATATGTTTTATTATTTCAAGTATTTCCTTTTTATCTTTTTCTGACAATGCCCTAAGCTCAAAAATTATATTTTCTAAAACTCCATCAGTACTTTCTGTATTTAGTTCTTGGTCACAAAACAAATCAGATAAAGATAATTCTAAAACATTTGAAATTTTTTCAATTAACTTTACTGTAGGGTTTTTTTCTTCTCTTTCTATTTGTCCTAAATAAGCCGTTGTTATTCCAGCTCTTAGTGCCACTTGTTCTTGTGACAAGTGTTTTTGCACCCTTAATTTTCTTATTCGATTACCTACACTATAGTTTTTCATATAAAAATCACCTATAATTATTATAAAAACTTGCAAATTATTGTTCAAAGTGATATAATTAGTACGTATTATACAAACTATAATACGTTTTTGGGCTTTTATCATTTAATGAAAGGAGTGAAATTTTCAATATATTCTTAGCAAAAATAATAAAAAGAAAAGAGGAATTATTTATGTTTCAAGAAAGAAGTAAAACCTTGTTAATTTCGGTAATTTTGGCAACTGCTTACTTTATTTATTTAGTATGTTACTTTACAGGCATATTATCACAATCAAGTTCAAGTGAACAAACCGTTGGCAGTACAATTGCTACCACTATTGTCATGCCACATATGATTGTTTTGGGTATTGGTGCTTTATTTGCTTGGATAGGTTTTTTCATAAAAGTTAATTGGGCTGCATTAGTCGGAGCTATTCTTTACGCTATTTCTGCACTTTTATTTTTGCCATACTTCATGTTCAGTGTTCCAATATTAATTTTCGGGTTTATTGGTTATGCTATGCAACGAAAAGTAAAATTACATTCTTTAAAGGAGGAAAAATAATGAAGAAGATTTTAATCATATTTATGGTAGCTATAATATCTATTGCTTGTGTTGGCTGTGGTGATACTAATTCATCACAAGAGTCCTCAACAGAAGCACCTCCTGCCTCTAACAGTGACTCATCTAAAAATGAAAATTTAGAATATAAAGCCGGAGATGTAATAAACTTTGAAGGTGAAGAAATAACTTTAACAAACGTGCAAAAAAATTATAATACGGGAAATCAATATTCTAAACCTGCTTCTGGAAAGGAATTTATAAAAGTAACTGTTACAATAAAAAATGTTTCAAACGAAAATATTTCTGTAAACCCACTCGAATTTAAAATTCAAACCAGTAATGGAGTTCAAGAATCTGTTTCAGGCGAAACATATTCGCTTGATGATAAATTTATCAGTGCTGAATTAATTTCTCAAGGAACAATAACTGGCTCTATAATTTTCGAAACTCCAAAAGATGACAGCAGTTTAAAATTAGTTTATCAACCTAATCTTTTTAAAGGTAAACAAATATCGATAAATTTATAGAATAAGTTTTTATTATATAAGGAGGTAATATTTAATGATTTGTCCAAAATGTGGCAGTACAAAAATACATATAACAACAGAACAAATAAGTTCTAAAACCAGTGTAAGAGGTTCTGGATGCTTATGGTCACTAGGACGACTTTTTCTAATAATATTTACTTGCGGACTTTGGTTGTTAATAGGTAAACACAACGAAACTGGCAAAACAAATTTTAAAAATCAAACTATTGGTATTTGCCAAGATTGTGGATATAAATTTAATTTATAAATTACAACCTACATTTTCAAAATAAAAATGCCCCCAATTTTAATAAAATAACCATTATTGATAAATATAAAAAACGCAGAAACTAAAAGTTTCTGCGTTTTTCGTATTTAGCAAAATCCCTCAGTAGGACAAATATAATTTAATTGGCCTATAGGTTGACCATTATATATGTATATTCTAGGTATCCTTTTACTTATTAAACATAAAAGTTCATAACTTATTGTTCCCAATGCATCTGATAAGTCTTCTATTTTAATTTCTTGGTCTCCATCTTTGCCGAATACTGTAACAATTGTGTTTTCTTTTACATCATCAATGTCAGTAATATCAAGCATTGCTTGGTCCATACAAATTCTGCCTATTACCGGAGCTTTTTTACCATTTATTATCATACTTGCTTTACCAGATAAAGCTCTTAAATAGCCATCTGCATAACCTATCGGAACCGTTGCAATTTTAGTTTCCTTACTTGTTATATATGTACCACCATAACCAACGGCTGTACCCGCAGGAACTGTTTTCACCTGCGAAACTACTGTTTTTAAACTCATTGCTGGCATTAAATTTAGTTTGTTCTTTATATAATCAGAAGGAAATAGTCCGTACAATATTATTCCTGCCCTCACCATATCAAGATTAGTTTCAGGGTAGTTTAAAATTCCTCCACTGTTGCTACAATGTCTAATTTTTATATTAACACCGTTTTCTTTTAATGTATCACAAACAAATTTAAAAGCTTTAAATTGATTTTCTGTAACAACTACACTTTGACCTCCTTCATCTGCTACTGAAAAATGTGTAAAGATGCCCTCTGGAATTAAGTTATCAAGTTTACAAACTTTAATAAGTTCATCTACAGTTTTTTGGTCCTTATTTACGTCTTTAAAAACAAAACCAATACGACTCATTCCTGTATCAATTTTTAAATGTATTTTTACTTTTACTCCACTTTTTTTAGCATATTTAGATAATTCCATTGCATAAGTTTCTGAAAAAACAGCTTGAGATATATTAAAAGTTGCAAGTTCATATGCCATATTCGCAGGCGTGTATCCTAAAATTAAAATTGGTTTTTTTATTCCATTATTTCTTAGTTGAAAAGCTTCCTCAAGGTTAGACACTGCAAACCAATCTGCACCTAATCTTTCATATTCATTAGCTAAAGCCACTGCGCCATGTCCATAAGCATCTGCTTTTATTACGCATAAAAGCATTGCATCTTTAGATATGCTCTTCCTCACCTGTAAATAATTATTCTTTATTGCGTCTAAATCTATCTGTGCCCATGTCCTTTTTAAAAAATGATCCACTTTATCTCTGGAACCTTCTTTCTTTTATTTATATCATAATTCATTATAGTCTTATCAATAATATTTTCAATACAAAAATAAAACTGATAATAAAAAAATATGATTTTTTTATTCCTAATGTAAATTTATATATTTTTTCACATAATAATTTTTTGCTTTTTATATAATATAATAACAAAAATATCTGTGATTTAATTTTTTAATATAACTAATAGTACAAATTATTGGTTGATATTAATAAATACGTAGATTATAATTAATTTATAAAGCAAAAAGGAGTGTTGTACATGAATTATGTAAAAAAAAGTCTAAAATTCCTATCTAAATATGATTCTATGATTGGTGACGCTATTAATAATGAATTATTGCGTCAACGAAGAAACCTTGAACTTATTGCTTCTGAAAACATTGTTTCCCCTGCTGTTATGGCAGCGATGGGTAGCATTCTTACTAATAAATATGCAGAAGGATATCCTGGAAAACGATACTATGGTGGATGCAACTATGTAGATGTTATTGAAGATATTGCTAAAGAACGTGCAAAAAAACTTTTTGACGCTGAATATGCTAACGTACAACCTCATTCCGGTGCTCAAGCCAATATGGCCGTATATTTCTCAATTTTAAAACCAGGTGACACTGTGATGGGAATGAATCTTTCAGAAGGTGGTCATTTAACCCACGGATCTCCTGTTAACATCTCAGGTAAATACTTTAATTTTGTAGAATATGGCGTTAATCCTGATACACATTTAATCGACTATGACGAAGTTGAAAAAATAGCTAAAAAGGTTTTACCAAAATTAATCGTATGCGGAGCTAGTGCATACCCTAGAATCATCAATTTTAAAAAATTTAGGGAAATTGCTGATTCTGTGGGCGCTTATTTAATGGTTGATATGGCACATATAGCAGGATTAGTTGCAAGCGGTCTTCATCCAAGTCCTGTTCCATTGGCTGATTTCGTCACAACTACAACACATAAAACTTTACGTGGCCCTCGTGGCGGAATGATTCTTTGTAAAGAAAAGTTTGCAAAAAATATTGATAAAGCTGTCTTTCCTGGTACACAAGGTGGCCCATTAATGCATATAATCGCTGCCAAAGCTGTCTGTTTTGGCGAAGCACTAAAGCCTGAATTTAAAACATATAACAAAAAAGTAATTGAAAATTGCAAAACTTTGGCACAAGCATTAATTGATAATGGTATAACTTTAGTTTCCGGTGGCACTGATAATCATCTAGCACTTTTAGATTTAAGAAATACCGGTGTTACAGGTAAAGAATTAGAAAAAAAACTTGATGAAGTCTACATTACTGTTAACAAAAATACTATTCCAAACGAGCCTCTTAGTCCTTTTATAACAAGTGGTATACGAATTGGTACCGCTGCTGTTACCACTCGTGGTCTCGGTAAAAAAGAAATGAAAGAAATTGCTCAATTTATTACTCTTGCTATCAAAGACTTTGAAAATAATAAATCTTATATACAAAATGAAGTAAATAAAATTTGTGAAAAGTATCCTTTATACAACTAACACATTAATTTGATTACTTTTTCATTTAATGCACAATTTTAATTATTATAAAAAATAGGACGGTATATAAAAAATGTCTTCTCCTCTTTCTGACATATTACGCCCAACATCAATTGACGATATGGTGGGTCAAACACATCTCATTGGTAATGGTAAACTTTTAAGAAATATTATAAATTCAGGAACTATTCCTAATATGATATTTTATGGTCCATCCGGTGTGGGCAAAACAACTCTTGCAAAAATTTTAGCTGAAAAGTCTAACAAAAAATTATTTAAACTAAATGCAACTACTGCATCCACTTCTGATTTAAAAGATATCATTGCTCAAATTGATACCTTTAATGCTCCTAATGGAATTTTACTTTATCTTGATGAAATACAATATTTTAACAAGAAACAACAACAAACGTTACTTGAATTCATAGAAAACGGAAAAATTACCTTAATTGCTTCTACCACTGAGAATCCTTCCTTCTATGTATACAGTGCTATAATTAGTCGTTCTACAATATTTGAATTTAAACTAATATCTAACAACGAAATAAAAAAAGCTCTTACACGTGCTGTTAAATTTATTGAATCTAAAAATAAAATATCCTTTAAAATATCAGACGAAGCATTATCTTATATAGCAGCTTTATCTGGAGGTGATGTGCGGCGTGCAATCAATTTCCTTGAACTTTGCGATCTTTCAACTAATGTTGTGAATAAAGAAAAAATTGTATCAATGGATATTGTAGAACAATTACATTGTTCAGGTACTATTCGATATGATAAATCAGGAGATGAGCATTATGATACACTTTCTGCTTTTCAAAAATCTATGAGAGGTTCTGATCCTGATGCCGCAATTTATTACTTAGCCAGGTTACTCTCAAGTGGAGATTTACTATCTGCATGCCGTAGACTCATGGTATGTGCTTGTGAGGATGTTGGTCTTGCTTATCCTCAAGTTATTCCAATAGTAAAATCTTGTGTAGATATTGCTTTACAAACCGGTTTACCTGAAGCCAGACTTTCTCTCGCAAATGCTGTTATTTTAGTAAGCTTATCTCCAAAATCCAATTCTGCTCATAATGCTATTAATGCTGCCATGAATGATATTAGTCATGGAAAAACTTATTCTTTTCCACGACATCTCCAAAATAATCATTGCGATGGTAATGATGTTCAGAAAAAAGGTCAATATTACATTTATCCTCATGATTTTAAAAATCATTGGGTAAATCAGCAATACTTACCTGATGAATTAAAAAATACAAAGTATTATATTCCTTCAGAAAATAAAGTTGAATTATCTTTTGAAAATTACTGGAAAAATATAAAAAATTAAATTTATTTTTTATGTCTTACTTATGAAATTAAAATATATTTTTATTTATTGTTTAACTTTATTTTCTCTTTTTTCAAATAGTTTCTTTTATTCTTTTGCCTACTCTAAAACATCCAACATAAAACTTTCCGTTATTATTCCTGTATATAACGCATCGATTTACCTTGACAAATGCCTTACCTCTGTTATTAATCAAACTCTTAGTAATATTGAAATAATATGTATAAATGACGGTTCTACAGATAATTCACTCGATATTTTACAGAAATATTCTAAGCTTGATAAAAGAATAAAAATTATAAATCAAAATAATAAAGGCGCTGCAAATGCACGCAATATTGGTTTAAGTCTTGCACAAGGTGAATATATTACTTTCGTTGACTCCGATGATACTTTGGAATTAAATGCATATGAAGTAAGTTACCAAAAAGCAATAAATCAAAACGTCGATATTTTAATGTTTAGTGAAGATAAACTTTCATTTAATGATAACATTTATTATAATGGGTTCGATATTCTGGATATTCCTGGTTCTATGATGTTATGGAACAAACTATATAGACGTTCATTTATTGAAGAAAACAATTTTTACTTACCTGATAATCTTTCATGTTATCATGATGAATGTTTTAATAGTATAGTTTTACCAAAAGCAAAAATTATTATGAGTTTATCAAATAAATTTTATCACTATAATAGAAAAAACTGTTATTCCATTCAGCATTCAACCGGTATTAAGAAAAAATCTAATAATACTTTAATTTATATTGAATATTTGTGTAAACATTGGCAATGTAACAACTATATTACTGAACATGGATTTTGGATATTAAAAAAAATTACTCATATGATAAATAGAAATATCCGAAAGTTAAATAAAAAAGATAGAGTTCTTTATTACAAAAGATTAATTGAAATCGTTCCTGAAAGTATATACAATATAAAAAATTTAAATAAATTAAACAAATTTGAAAAATCTATTTTTAATAATTGGATGAATAAAATATAAATAAAAGGATGAGATTCAAACGAAAACTAAAGTTACATTTTGGATTAATATATTTTTCACTATTTATTTTATATTATTTTTAAACTATATTCCTACTTATGCTTATGAACCTAATTTCTCTTTAAACTCTAAAACAAAAATAGCCGTTGCAGGTATTGGTTATGTTGGTCTTTCTAATGCAATCTTGCTTTCTCAGCATAATAACGTATATGCTTTTGATATCTCAAAAGAAAAAGTTGATATGGTAAACAATAAAAAGTCTCCATTTTTTGATAAAAATATTCAAGATTTTTTAGAAAATAAAAATTTAAGTTTAATCGCAACCACAAATATTCAACAGGCCTTTGAAAACACAGATTACATAATTATAGCTACTCCTACTAACTATGACCCTAACAAACATTCCTTTGATACACATTCCGTTGAACAAATTATAGAACAAGCCTTGAAAATCAGTCCATCCGCTACTATAGTTATAAAATCTACAGTACCTATAGGTTTTACTGACTCCATGATAAAGAAGTATAATTATAAAAATATTTTATTTTCTCCTGAATTTCTTCGTGAAGGGTACGCTTTATATGATAATCTATATCCTTCAAGAATAATAGTCGGTTGTGTTAAAGAAAACAAAAGCATTTATAATTATGCTGAAAAATTTGCAACACTCCTTAGTCAAGGCGCTCAAAAGAAAAACATACCAACTATTATAATGAATTTAAAAGAGACTGAGTCTGTTAAGTTATTTTCAAATGCATATCTTGCTCTTAGAGTTTCATTCTTTAATGAGCTTGATACTTATGCTGAAATTAATAGTTTAAATACTAAGCAAATTATTGATGGTATTAGTTTAGATCCCAGAATTGGCAATTTTTATAATAACCCTTCATTTGGATACGGTGGCTATTGTTTACCTAAAGATACAAAACAATTATTAAATGAATTTAATAATGTTCCCAATAATATTATTAGTGCAATTGTCGATTCAAATGAAACTAGAAAAGATTTTATTGTAAACACTATATTAAATAAAAAGCCAAATGTTATTGGAATTTATCGCTTAACCATGAAATCCAATGCTGATAATTTCAGGCAAAGTGCAATTATCGATATAATTGAAAAATTAGATAAAAATCATGTGAAAATTATTATTTATGAACCTACTTTAAATTCAAGTCTATTTATGAAATACCCTATAGTTAATGACTTTAATGAATTTAAAAAATCAGCTGATTTAATTGTTGCAAATAGATATGATAAACAATTAGACACTATTATTAATAAAGTATATACAAAAGATATTTATTTTAATAACTAAACGTTGAATATAGCAGGTGAGGCACCGCGCGATATAGTGCGGTACCTCACCTGCTACATAATTAACCAAATTATTTTATATCTGCACTTTCATTTGTTTTATGCATTGTACCTTTAGCATGGTGTGGTGGCGCATAAATTGAATATAACTTTATTGGTATATTTCCTACATTTATTAAGTTATGCCATGTTCCTGCTGGAACAAAAATGGCATATCCACTCCTAACTCTCTTTCTATAAGTTAAATTATCTTTATTATTTCCCATTTTAACTAATCCAAAACCTCTTTCAATTTGCAAGAATTGATCCGTATCAGAGTGTATTTCTAAACCAATTTCTCCTCCAACTTTTATGTTCATAAGTGTTGTTTGTAAATGTTGCCCCGTCCACAAAGTTGTTCTATAGTTATTATTCATTTTTGTTGCTTTTTCTATATTTATAACAAATGTATCTGGACCATAATCACGAAAATTTCCCCAATTACATGATAATTCATTATTTTTTCTCATAATTACCCCTCCATAAATTAGTCTATGGAAGAAACTTATAGTTGTTAATTTAAAATAAATTAGCAATATTTTAGTTTTTGCATATAAATAATCTGTCTTTTTATTTTAAAAATGTTTAATAAGTTTTTATAAATTAACAAAAAAAATTATAAAACTTCACTCAAAAAAATTCTTATCTAGAATGTTGCCTAAACTATTATCTATTAATCATATTTGTTATTAACAAATATGTACTTAAAATATTATTTCATATCTTTTAGGTAAGCGTTAAACTTTCCGTTGCAATCGCATGTTGCTAAAAAGACTTCTCCTATTTTCGATATTCCTAAGCTGTCTAACTGCTTTTTTAACCATTTCTCTTCTTTGCCTACATATTCTAAATTTTCTTTTAATAATTTACCATCAATTATTAAACTTACTACAATCCCATCCTTAGGTACATTTATATCAAGGTCAGCTGGAGTAACTGGTCTTTGGTTACTAACCGGTAAAAAACTTATTTTCCCATTAGATTCTAAAAGTGCAGTATCTATATTGCTTATATTAAAATAACCACTGTTTCTGCATTGAACTAAAAACTCATCTATATCCAACTTTGCTTTTTTCAAATTTTTTTTTGATATTTTCCCATTTTTCATCAAAAATAAAGGTTTTCCTGTAAAAAACTTTCTTAATGTTAACGATTTACAACTAACATATGATATTGCTATTGCAAAAACTGCATATATAACCATTGCTATTAACGGTTCCCATATATCATCTTCCAATGACGTTGCCATCTCTGCGGCTATTGAACCTATCGTAATTCCATTAATATAGTCAAACATGCTAAGTTGCGACAATTGTCTTTTTCCCATTAATTTTGTCATAACAAATAAAATCAATAATGATGCAATTGAACTAAAAAACACATTTAATAGTTTCATATAAATTTTCCTTTCATTATACATTTAACTTCTATTTTTCCCTTAATGTAGACTTTATATGTGCTTATACACAAAAAAATTTTACATGCATAAAATAAATATTGAAACATTTTTAGTTTTAATATTATTTAAGGATGTGAATTTATGGATGATGAATTATTCAATATGAAAGCTGAAGAGTATAGAATCTCACCTTTACCTGAAAATACTGTAGTCGCTATGGCCTATGTTCCTTTTCAAAACCCCGTTGTAATTTATCCAGCTGAACAGGGTATTGAAAAAGGTACCTTATTTCCATGCCTTTATAAACCATTTTCCGGTTGTGAGGTGAAAAGTGAATGACTGATAGAGACCGTTTGTTAGAACGTATTGCTGCCTGTGATTTTGCAATTGTTGAACTTCATTTATTTTTAGATACTCATCCAAACGATAATGCAGCTGCTACAAAACTTGATGAATATGTTATAAAATCAAATGAATTACGTCGTGAATTTGAAAGTAAAATTGGTCCTTTAAATGCTATGGACAAAGATTCTAATCGTTGTGCTTGGATATCTAATCCTTGGCCTTGGGATACTACAAGGGAGAGTGACAAATAAATGTGGGTTTATGAAAAAAAATTGCAATATCCTATAAATATTCAGCAAAGTAATCCATCCTTAGCTAAAATAATAATTAGCCAATACGGTGGTCCAGATGGAGAATTAGGTGCTTCATTACGTTATTTAAGTCAACGTTATTCCATGCCATATCCGGAACTAAAAGCTATATTGACGGATATAGGCACAGAAGAATTAGCTCACTGATGATATACATGAAAAATTAGCTGTTTTCTTTTAGAGCAGAGGGATTAATGTTAGGCAATGAATTTTTCGCGATATTATTCAGTATATTTTTGATTTCATCTTTATTTTTCACACAATAATTAGTGCATATTTTTATTCGAGTCTTTCCTATATTGAACTCTTGTGCAATATTATTGTCAAGTGGATTTAGCAAGTCAATCCCTCCTTATTCCGATAAATTACTATAACTATATGTGGATAAAAACTTGTACTATGTCAAAAGACAAATCTCAGCCCGCTTTTTGCGGCACACGAATTTCACGTCCCCCCATTTGTGGGGCTACCTTCATTGCCTGCGACGGCTCACAAAACTTTTTAGTCTTGTTTCAACGCTCGGACTGTGACTAAGTAGGAGTATCTTTAAATGTTACTGAGATACTATTTATTAAATTGTCAATGTCCACGAAGATAAATTATCTACTCATATATATAAAGAGTCTTTTTAGGGTGTTTTTGGCACCCTATTTTTAAAAAATCGTTCGACAAATTTCTTATTTTATAAACCGCCTCAACTTGTCTAAAATTTTGTTAAACTTTTTACTTATACTTTGATAACTGATATTATAGATTTTTTATAATTCCCTTTGTGTTCAGCATTCTTTGACTATGTAGCTGATAAATATTTGGTCTTCAATTGATAAACTCTTTACAGCCTTATGTAAATTCTTATTTTCAATTAATTCAATCCAACCGAGTAAACTTTGCTCTGCAATCTGCTTGTCCACGTCAAAATCATCTGAAAAGTTGTCATATATAACCTCTTCAAGAGAAAATTCATGTTCCTTTATCTTTGAGTTTTTAATACTATCTTTTATATCCATATTTTTAATTATTGTATAAAAATAAGCTAATTCATTTTTTATATCGTTACGATAATTTCTCACAACTATACCCTCCAAATCATTTGATTTTTTCAAATAATTCGGTTATCTATGGGTATCGTATGTAGCAGAGAAACCATCGCTTCATAGCTTGTCCTCTTAACCCTAAAAAAAGAGCAGAGTTATACACGTGGCAGTGCAAACTCTGCTTTTAAAATAGGTGCTATGAAGATGTTCTGCATTAACCTACAGAATAATAATCATAAACATATTTATACTTACAGAACATAATCAATAACTCACTCTTAAAATCTCCTTTTTTGAGGTGTCGCACCTAAATTAATATATAGGGCACGCACTTTCGGTATATTTTTATGTATGTCAAAATCAGCCGATACTGAAAAAAACAAAAGCATGGCTGTTAATTCAATCTTATTTTTTAAATTTTTAAAAACTCGTCACAATATGAATGGCGATTTTTAGAATATTCAAATGATAAAACTATTTAAATTGGAATATAGAAAATAAAGAGGCAAAAAAGCGCATAAAAAAAGACCTAATTTAATCTTTAGGTCTTTTTTCTATATTAAGTAAGAGATTCAAAAAGTACAATATATTATTAATTTTTTCAGTGCTTAACTTTTTGTCTTTCCAATAGACACAATCTTGATTCTGTATAAAATTAATCAGTTCTATAATTATTTCATCTATCTGAATTGATTTTATATTTAATTTATATTTTGCTTGCATTAGCATACTTGTAGGTATACGCAATTTATCGCTCATTTTTATTAAAGTATCCAGATCGGGCTGCCTGCGCCCCTGTTCATACATACCAACTGTTGAGGGCGCAATATTTAATTTAGCCGCTAATTGTTTTTGAGTTAGACCCAGGTTCTCCCTAATTTTCTTTAAATTTTCACCACAAAATGCACCCATTTATGAATACCCATCCTCTTTGAAATCTATTTTACTAAATATAAGTATAGTGCTTTTATCGTCAGCAATCACCTTAACCTATATTAATTACTGAAGTATGCTTTTTTCTTTTTGCATACTCAAATGTTTTATATGCTCCGCCCCAACTGTGGACAACATAAGCAATTAAAAAATCAGAGTTATTAATCATCCACTGGTTTCGCTTCACAATAGCAAAACGCCGTGGAGTTTTTTCTATACTTGGGTATAGTGTGCTGTCGAATAGAGCTAGGGCGCTATCGTCATACTCATTTTTATCCTTTTCTTTAGGCATATATGCTAAAATCAGATATGACTTTATAAAGGGATAATCTTTCCTAAGTTTATCAACACATTGCGCACATAACCAGTCAAAATCCCCTTTGCCACCGTTGTAAAATTCGGTAACACCGTAATTTTCGATTAGATTTATTATTTCTTTTTTCAGTTTTTCTTTTACCTTATCTTGATTATAGATATTTGCGTGTCCTGTAAAACAACAAATTTTATTGTTCATAAATCTCCTTTCAAAAATAATCGTATTAATAATATGTTTTAATCTAATAATAAACGTATTAATAATATGATTAAGGGGCAAAAAAATAAATATGAATATATAATGAGTATGTATATGTATAAAGGGGGACATGAAATGATATTTGGTGAAATATTAAGTGAATTAAGAAAAGACCGCGGAATGACCCAACAAGACTTAGCAAACCAACTTTCAGTTTCAGTCCATACTATTTCCTCTTATGAAAGAAATTTAATTCTCCCAAGTGATGAAATAAAAATTCAGATTGCTAAATTGTTTAATGTCTCTTTAGATTACTTATTTGGTGTCACACCAAATCCGTCTAAAATTGAAGATGTTGATTCTAGCGTGATAATACTAAAAGATATACCTAAAAGAGCATTATATGATATAGAGTTATATATAAACAAAGTTAAAGAAAAATACAAATTTTGAATAGGGATATTTTTATTATACCGTAAATTGGACTATGAGTCAATTAACTTGGGCTCTAAGATTGTTTATTTGTTCTGTGTAAGCCCATAAAATTAAATGTAGGCTACATGAACGGAGTGAATACATTGAATTATGAACAGTTAGGAATAAATATACGAGAACACAGAAAAAAATTGGGGTTATCTCAATTTGAATTAGCCGAAAAATCTGATGTATCTCCCAGTTTTATTGGATATATTGAGCGAGCAAAGAAAACACCCAGCTTAAAAACTATATTGAAAATTGCTGATTCGCTAAATGTTTCTATGAGTGTTTTACTAGGTGAAAATATTGAGGAAATACAAAATGCAACCATTGCCCAGATTAATTCTTATTTAAGAGATATGAACCTAGAAGACTTAAATTTTATACTTGAGAATTTAATATATTTTAAAAACAGAATTTCATAATAAATAATTCACTTAGAACAATAGATGTAATTATATTACCACTATAGTTCTAAAATATCAAGAATTATTGCTCGTGTTTAATATGCTCAGTAGTTGTTAAACTATATTTGGGTGAATAAATATGAATAACTTTAATAAAGAATTAGGTCTTAGAATATCAAAACTAAGAGAGCATAGAAAGCTAACTCGAGAAAAACTTGGAGAATTATCCAATATAAGTGACAGATTTATTTATGATATTGAAACTGGTCAAAAAGGAATGTCTGCAGAAACTTTATATAAGTTATCTCAAGCTTTAAATGTAACTTCAGACTATTTATTATTTGGGATAGAAAATAACAACAATTTTACTCGTATAACAGGGGTCCTATCAAAACTAGATGAACAAGATCAGGAATCTATAGAGAAAATTATTATAGAAATATATACAATGTTGTCTAAAAGCAATTAATATTGAAAATTAAACCTAATAAAGTAAAAAACTATTTTAAGCTCCCGAAAGGGAGCTTTTTTTATTTACCTATCTAATGCACCCTGTAACAATGTTTTTATAAAAAACACATCTTATTAGCAAGTGTTTTTATGACATAACCTCTCCCGTTTATAAAATATTCGTAAATAACCCAATAAAACTTTGTGAGAAATATCAATTATATGCAGCTGGTAGAAAAATGGATTTATTTGTATTTTTTGGTTGTTTTCACTATGCTTATGTGGTAAGCTTATAAAAAACAACAAATCTACTAAGCATAATGTATAAGGAGAATTTTATGAAAATAGCAAAACAAATTTTGTCAGCAATTTTATGTGCATCTGTACTATCATCCTGTACGATGACAACATTTGCAACACAGGTAAATCAAATTGAACCCGACCCCAATATTATTAACGACCCTTGTCCATGGGATAAGAGAAATAGATATGGTCAGTATATCGAACTTAATTGTCAAAAGTCACTTTTAGCACGAGAAATAAAAAAAGACCCTATTTTATTTCAAAAACATGAAAAATTAGGTCCAGAGGGAAAAGATACATTATATTTTTTTAGTTATAAATCTATAGCCACATTTATAGATGAGTTTTCTAGAGAACTTAATAAAGCAAATAATAAATTGATAGCACATGAAATACTAAAAAAATCAGCTGAAAAAGTAAGATTTTTATTTGGTCTATCTCCTGCTGAGTCAGAAGAAGTAATATCTATTCTCTACGAAAGTTTAACGGGGAATAATAAAGACAAACTGCCTAAAGCAATAAAAGCATTAACGGAAAATAAAAAGATAGATGCAAAAAGTATAGGTTTTTGGTCTGTTGTAGGCGCAGTCGGTGGAGGTGCCGCAGTCGCAATTTTATTCCCAGTAGCTGGAGCAGTCGGGGCTATTGGAGCTAAAGTAATTGCAACTGTTAAAATAATTGTTGGAAGCATTGTTGGAGCTGAAGCAACGGGGTATGGTAGAGCAACAATCATAAGTAATAAACATTTTAAAGAAAGTCGAAAGCAAAAAATAATCATAGATAACTGTGTATCTGCTATTTCACAAATTTTATCAAATTTAAAATATAAATTTTGGAAATCAGGTGATACTATTTATATTAATTTTAATAATGACGAATCTTCAAACTATGCTACAGTTAGCTTTAGCAAAGTTGGTTTACAATATACTCCAGAGGATTTGATTGAAATAGAAAAATCATTTGAAAATTCTAAACTCAATCTTGAACAACTTTTAAATAAGTATGAAGAACAATAAAACTTTTACAGGAGTGATTATGTGATTTATAAAAAAATGTTATCACTTATTTTATGCGTATCAATGTTAACAAATGTTTGCATGGTAAGTCATGCCTCTGAAAATTATAATACTATTACTCAACCTTGCTGTAATTTTAGCAAATGTAGAGAAGAAATTATAGAAAAGCTTAAAAATGGAGAAAACTTTGCATTAGAAAATAACATATGTGGTGAACCAGGTAGAATAATTGGTTACTTTTCTTTTACAAATAGTGCATTACAGAAATTGATTGAATATGTTACTCCGGAAATGACTTGGGATGAGTTTGAAAAGGTTAAAAATGATGAAATTAAATTAGAAAAAGTGAAATCTTTAAAAAGAAATAAAATTTTAAAAATTGTCTCCATTATTACACCAACTATCATAACGTTTTTTTCATATAAAAAATTGAATAAAACTAGCAAAAGTAAAAAAATAGATGCAAGTGCAAATAACGAGGGAAAAAAACTTATAAATCAAGTAAATAATACTGTAAATAGAGAAAAGTTAACAGAAGAAGAAAATAATAAAAATGCAGCACATAGCAAAAATATACTTTCTATAAAGGATAAAGTTATAAATTCAACTATTTCTTTATTATTTGGAACTATAGTAGGCTTTTTCCTATTTAACATTTTACATTTTGTCACAGATTGCATTTATGCAAGCAATATTCCTAGCGAAGAAAATTTTTATAATAAATTTAATGATAAAATTTTCCTACATAAATGTTTATCTAACATCACTAAATACAATTTTTGGAAAGACAGTGATTCCATTTTTTTAAATATAAATCCAGAGAATTACGGCAGTATTCCTACTCAAGTTGCTCTTAGCAATATAGGGCTAAATGTAAATGATAGTGAAAGTAAAAAAAGAGAACTTATAGAAAACTTAAAAAAGTTGTTACAAGATATTAATGTTAAATACGACTATGATGAATATAAATAAGATACCAAAGTACCACCATTTTAATCAAAGGAGAAAAATATGATAAAAAAAAGTAAGAGATTTATTAGCGTTCTTTTATGCATTTCAATTTTGTCAAACAGCTGTATTTTTACAGCTGCTGCAGACTGTTATGAAGATTGTACTCAAAAAAACAGTAATGGTCAATTTGTAAGTATTTGTTGTGCAAAAGAAGACGCTGCAAATAAAATAAAAAATGGCGAACATTACATAAAGATGAACAATGTCGGTTATAACTCAGACTTTACTGTCTATGTTTCTGACTACAACAACATAGAAAAAGTTATATCTGAATTACCTTACATGTCTTTAAAGGAAATAGAAGAAATTTTTGAATCACGAAAAAAGCTAGACACTATAAGAACAAACGCAATTAAAAATTGGGCAAAATTCAGTCTTAAACTTATGGCTAGTACTGGATTTTTATTATTTTCTATAATAGGCCGAAATAAAATTGGCGACTATATTGCCAATACATATAAATTTAAAAAGGTAGTTGATTATGTAAATCAAAAGTTAAATATGAATGTTAATATTGACACAATGAAAAAAATTATAGAAAATACAGCAATTGCTTCAGCTACTGTTATTCCGGTAAAGGTACTTTCATCAACACCCGGATCTATTCCAAAAATGAATTCAATTGATTATGAAAGCATTTTTAATAATAATGACAATACTTTTTCAGCGATTAAACAAGTTTTATCCTTTATTAAATATAATTTTTGGAAAAATAATGATGCTTTAGTTGTTGTAACAAATTCAAATAAAAATTCTTCATCATCCGTCGCAAGTTTTAGTCATTATGAAATAAACTACACTGACGAAGAAAAGCAAGGATTTGAAAATAAGTTTAATTCATTAAAAGAAACTTTACAAGCTAAAGTAAATCAATATAAAAAGGAGCAATCAGAAACTTATGGTGAGGTGTAAAAAATTATTTATCTCAGTAATATCTATACTGTTGCTTAACAGCATAGCTTTAAATGCTTATGCTTTGCCGGATGTATCTCATAATTATTATGATGAAGATAAATTACTTGATAGAACTTGGTATAAGACCAATTGTATTAATAAAAATCCTACTTGTCAAAAACACATTTTGAGATATGAAAGTGTAAATGATTTTATTAATTATTTGGAGAAAAAATCAAAAAATACAAATTCGCAGAAATTTTCAATTCTTTTAAAACGATACTCTGAGACAACCGCAATAACTGTTACAGGGGCAGCTACAGTTGCAATATTTTTAAAAGTAATTTTCAGTTGCAAAAATATACATTCTTTATTAGCATTGGTAGCTACTGGAGGATTAATTTACGTCGCTCAACCTATTCGTAATTTTTTTTCATATATTTGTGGTTCAATTCCTCGTGCAGTAGATTATTTAAAAAAGAAATTATTAAATGAGAAACTTACTATAGACGAAAAAGGACTTTTAACTAAATTAATTAATTTATTATTGGGGAATAATGACGAAAATATTTTAGCCCTTGATACAGATAGAGAAATCTACAAGGAAATACTGGAAAGTTTAAAAAATAAGATATCCAATAAAGAATATTTAAATAACGATATTTTAATTGTATCTTGGGACAATAATCCTAAAGACCCTAGTTTTTCAATTAAATTTGATATAACAGATTATTCAATGGAATATAATAAAGATAAGCAAATGTATTTTGAAAGATAAGATAATAAAAGCAGCCAAACTGGCTGCTTTTAAGTTTTTCAAGATAATTTATCTAATAAATCAAAGATATAATTTGACCCACGAGACAGTAAAATTCCGGTCAAAATGCAACCTATGTATGGTATATCTGAACTCAAATTAAAATATGAGGGCAAATCTAGTTTGTAAGCTACTGCGATAATTACGCCTAAAACCATACTAAATAGCATTTGCCAGCAGATATTGCCTTGCACATAAAATTCATTAAAATATGTAATAATCGCCTCGATTAAAACTGCAAATGTTACTATTCCAAACGTTTTATTTTCCATACTAGTCCCCCTAAAACTGCTTTATAAAAGCGTCGGTAAATCCGGCGCTTTTCGCATCCTCGAGTTGTTTCTCAGCGTTCTCTTTTTGTGCGTAAGCTCCGACTTGAACATAATATTTTTCTTCCTTATTAGAATTATTTTGCGGTGTATTTTGTTCTGTATTTTCTTTTACTTCAATTCCAAGTGTCCTTAAAATGCCTTTTGCGTATGCCTCCCCAAAGGCTTTTTGTTTTTCCTTTGTGTCTGCAATCTGTACGTCGGTTACATTGTCGACGAAGCATCCCTCAACTATTACTGCCGGACATTTTGTCTCCCTGATGAACCCAAAATAATCTCTACCACTAGAGTTCATGCGGGTTTTACAGCCTCTTGAATTTTGTCCGATTGCTTTAACCTCAGCTTCAATATTCTCTGCGAGAATTTTACTTTTGCCTCCACCGGAATAATAATACGCTTCAAAACCATCACCGCCACCGGCATTGTTGTGACAATCTATCGCTAAGTCTGGGCTAAAGGCGTTACATTCTTTAATTTCATCCGTCAATGGATCATCTTCATCGCTTGTTCTTGACATTAGAACTTCTACTCCATGTGTTTGTAAAAAATCTCGGCACGCCAAGGCTTCCACCAAGTTAACATCTTTTTCAATCAAGTGCCCTACAGCTCCCGAATCTCGACCGCCATGACCTACTCCTAAAAATACTTTTGCCATAAAAATCTCCTCCTTTACGCTTTTCTTTGAGGAAGAAAAGCTTCAAAAGAACCTTTAATCTTGCACCACCTGAAGTCTGGCTCGTAATTGCAATTTTTATATATACAATTTAGCTTTGTGTGCGACTTATTGTGCGAGATCACTTGCAGTGTTTTTCTGCTTATTAATAGGTAAAAAACTAGATTTATTGTTCTTTTAAAGAAAACTTTTCGCCTGTAATTTCTTCATATTGTTCTCCTGTAATTACATTCTTCTCTACAGCTTTTCTCACCATTTGTTTCGTCCATAAACCTCGATTATAATTCTTTTTTATAATTTCAAAACTCATTTTGTGATACCTCCATTCTAAATATTCGACAATGCAATAAATTCAAGCGCTGCTGCGGTTCGTTCTTCTGCTGAGACCTCCGGTTCCGGCTCCGGTGCATTTCTAATTTCTTCAATTTTTGCTATTGCTTCGTTTTCCGACAAGGACGAGTCTATATTTAAATTTGTACGTACAGCACTTAAATTGTCTACTGCAAACAAGACTTGTCCCGCTTCATCGGTTTCAATAATATGAGGATAAACTAAAATTGCTGGAAAGTCCTCCTTGACCTTTTCCGGGGTTGCAATGCTTCCATTTGGATACATGTATGTTTTTTCTCCTGTGTATTTTTCAATTTTTATCATAATAATCTCTCCTTAAATTGTTCCCTTTTTCATTTTCACATAACCTGTAATCGGTTCTGCAAACGTCAATGTTGTCGATGAATTTGCGCTTAATTCTGCGTTAGAATTATTAAACTTATATTTGCTGCCCTTTGTTATAGACAAATAGAATTCTGAATTAGAACTATATGCGTCTGTACAATCCACCAATGTAACAATGTTAACTAAGCTAATGAAATATCAACAAACTTTTTGTCGATTTGGGAGACTTTTAAATTATATCCAGTAAAATATTGACAAAAACTATCCTCGAATTATAATAAAAGTTAATTTATAAAATTCAGGGGTGTTTGTTGTGTTTAAAGTAGAAAATAAAAATTTTTCATTAAATCGTTTGAAATGTTTATTTGTAATAACTATTCTTATATTCTCAATTTTACTAAATCCACTAAATTTCTATTCAAATCAGTCTAAAACAAGCTACGAAAACTCATATAATGTTATGGCTTGTGCTGGGGCAATATCCTGGCCAGCGTTTGCAGCGACGGCTGTGTCAACATTAGTTCTTGCATTAATTCCCGGTAGTAGAGGAATTAAAGTCGCAGAAGAATTAACAAAAAACGGTGCCAAAATGAATAACATGGCTAAAGCGCTTTCGCTTGCAGCAGAAAAAGTAAGTAATCCAAATCCTGTTGAATTAGCTTGGACTGTTGTAGATATAATAATTTCGTTTTTACCTGCTGGAGCAGGTATGAAAATGGGTAAAATTGCTCTAACTATTCCTAAATTAATAACATCTTTATAAATTATAATTAGGAGGATCTTATCATGTTTTCAAAATATTATTCTCAAGTGTTTCTTCCGTTTTTAAATAAAATTTTTAAACCTAATACTGGTTATTATTACTTATTGGCGTTAATCATTGTTCCTATTCTCTCATATTGGAATTTACTAACAAATTCTCAATATCCTTTGCCAATAAATTTAATTTTAGTTTCTATAGTTATCATGCTCTTTACTTACGCTTTTGCAATATCTATGTTTCTTCAAAATGAAGATAATCACTTTGAATCGTTGCAAACTCAACCAAATATATTTACATTAAACTTTTTTAGTGTCCTGTTTGTAATAATTTACTTTATGTCTTACTTTATAGGCTTATTACTAATTAAAAATGCTATTTTAGGAAATCATACTTTGCCGTGTACATTTTTATTTTCTATATCGTCTTTGTTTTTTGGTATGTCTATTGCTAATTATAGTTTTTATAAATATCATAATGAAAAAAGTAATAAAGACACTATTATATCGTTTGTTTTAATAGCTCTTTTATCTGGTCTTTACTTTGCAATGTATTACTTCATTCCTATTAATGTATTAATCTTTAGCATTATTATATTAATAGTTTTGTCCGTATTATTTTACTTCTACTCTGTAAAATTAATAAATAAAAAAAGCTATGTTAAGTAAGATAATATCTAAGAAAAGACTAGTTGGCATATCAGCTTATATTTTAAGTCTTATAATTTTAGGAAGCTTCACTGCGAAAACCTTAAATATTATTCTTCCTTTGGATAAAAGTGTTGTTCCAAGTTTTTTTCAAATATTAATTGCAAATTTGTCAACATCTTCAATATTAATGTTATGTAATTTATTTTGGGGCAGCGGTATCTTAGGAGTAACTTATTTATCATTCTTCTTAGGATTACAATTTTATTCTGTTATTATAGCTTATGGAACACATAATTTATTGTATATTATTTTAATTTTAGCAATTCATGGAACGTTTGAACTTTTTGCAATGGCAATTATCTGTAGCGCTTCAATTGATATTTTATCCATTTGGAAAAATTACTTATTTGGTTCTGTAAATTCAATCAAAAATGAATATAAATACTTTTTTAAAAACACTTTTATAAATGGCATGATTCTCATTTTCATATTCATTTTAGTTGGAAGTATATTAGAGATAGGAATTTCTAGTAATCTATTTAAACTTTTAGTCTAGGGACTGATGTGAATTGTCTTATATTTTTAATTTTCATAAAAAGTCAAATAGAATTTTTGCTTTTATAATTTTATATTTTTCGTTTTTTTTAGAATATCTTGTTGAGACATTTTATTCCCAGAACTGTATATCTATTAACAATTTAGGACTGCAGTCTGGCATACTAAATTCAATTTATTTTTTTATTATATTAATAAGTTCTCTATTTAGCACAGTCGGGGTAATTTCCATTAGCCTATTCATTTTTTGGTTGCTAAAAAGAACAAAATTCAAAAGTATTCAGGTTGAAACTAAAAACCTATTACATATTACAATGTGCATATATCCAATAAAATGTTTAATTAGCATTGCAATAACTATATTTTTTATTATATTATGCTTTAATCAAAATTTAGCATTTATCGACGTTTATGACTTATATAACAATGTTCATATGATTTTCTGGATTTTTAGCCTGATTATAATTATTTTACTAATCAATAAAAAATTAAAAATATTAAATAAAAACTAAAGAAAAAGTACACTTACCAATCTTATTTTGGGACTGTAAGTGTACTTCTTTTTTATAAACTTAATTTATTTAATAAATCATACATGTAATTGCTGCCACGAGAAAGTAAAATTCCGGTCAAAATGCAACCTATGTATGGTATATCTGAACTCAAATTAAAATATGAGGGCAAATCTAGTTTGTAAGCTACTGCGATAATTACGCCTAAAACCATACTAAATAGCATTTGCCAGCAGATATTGCCTTGCACATAAAATTCATTAAAATATGTAATAATCGCCTCGATTAAAACTGCAAATGTTACTATTCCAAACGTTTTATTTTCCATACTAGTCCCCCTAAAACTGCTTTATAAAAGCGTCGGTAAATCCGGCGCTTTTCGCATCCTCGAGTTGTTTCTCAGCGTTCTCTTTTTGTGCGTAAGCTCCGACTTGAACATAATATTTTTCTTCCTTATTAGAATTATTTTGCGGTGTATTTTGTTCTGTATTTTCTTTTACTTCAATTCCAAGTGTCCTTAAAATGCCTTTTGCGTATGCCTCCCCAAAGGCTTTTTGTTTTTCCTTTGTGTCTGCAATCTGTACGTCGGTTACATTGTCGACGAAGCATCCCTCAACTATTACTGCCGGACATTTTGTCTCCCTGATGAACCCAAAATAATCTCTACCACTAGAGTTCATGCGGGTTTTACAGCCTCTTGAATTTTGTCCGATTGCTTTAACCTCAGCTTCAATATTCTCTGCGAGAATTTTACTTTTGCCTCCACCGGAATAATAATACGCTTCAAAACCATCACCGCCACCGGCATTGTTGTGACAATCTATCGCTAAGTCTGGGCTAAAGGCGTTACATTCTTTAATTTCATCCGTCAATGGATCATCTTCATCGCTTGTTCTTGACATTAGAACTTCTACTCCATGTGTTTGTAAAAAATCTCGGCACGCCAAGGCTTCCACCAAGTTAACATCTTTTTCAATCAAGTGCCCTACAGCTCCCGAATCTCGACCGCCATGACCTACTCCTAAAAATACTTTTGCCATAAAAATCTCCTCCTTTACGCTTTTCTTTGAGGAAGAAAAGCTTCAAAAGAACCTTTAATCTTGCACCACCTGAAGTCTGGCTCGTAATTGCAATTTTTATATATACAATTTAGCTTTGTGTGCGACTTATTGTGCGAGATCACTTGCAGTGTTTTTCTGCTTATTAATAGGTAAAAAACTAGATTTATTGTTCTTTTAAAGAAAACTTTTCGCCTGTAATTTCTTCATATTGTTCTCCTGTAATTACATTCTTCTCTACAGCTTTTCTCACCATTTGTTTCGTCCATAAACCTCGATTATAATTCTTTTTTATAATTTCAAAACTCATTTTGTGATACCTCCATTCTAAATATTCGACAATGCAATAAATTCAAGCGCTGCTGCGGTTCGTTCTTCTGCTGAGACCTCCGGTTCCGGCTCCGGTGCATTTCTAATTTCTTCAATTTTTGCTATTGCTTCGTTTTCCGACAAGGACGAGTCTATATTTAAATTTGTACGTACAGCACTTAAATTGTCTACTGCAAACAAGACTTGTCCCGCTTCATCGGTTTCAATAATATGAGGATAAACTAAAATTGCTGGAAAGTCCTCCTTGACCTTTTCCGGGGTTGCAATGCTTCCATTTGGATACATGTATGTTTTTTCTCCTGTGTATTTTTCAATTTTTATCATAATAATCTCTCCTTAAATTGTTCCCTTTTTCATTTTCACATAACCTGTAATCGGTTCTGCAAACGTCAATGTTGTCGATGAATTTGCGCTTAATTCTGCGTTAGAATTATTAAACTTATATTTGCTGCCCTTTGTTATAGACAAATAGAATTCTGAATTAGAACTATATGCGTCTGTACAATCCACCGGAGAACCCGCATTCCCGGATGAAAACAAAATATAATCTCCAACATTTGCACATGCACAACATTCTCTTGCAATTAACAATGAATCTATTGTTGTTCGCACCAAACTCGGAGTATATGCATATACTCCGGACAAATAAACACTTGATGTGCTTCCACCTGCAAAAATCGCATAGTTTCCAACCTTACCACCGGTAATTTGCCAACTTGCATTTGGTAAATTTGTCAAACTGCTGCGTACTAAATTCACACTTACAGTTTCGACTGTACTGGTTTTTGCTGAATCTGAAATACTTCCTCCAGCAAAAATCGCATAATTTCCAATTCCCGCTGATCCAAAATAAAATCTTGGAGTACTTAAAGTTATTGATGTAGAAATCTTTGTTAAAGATGAATTGTAAACATCTATTTTGTTGCTGTAAGACCCACTAGCATACATTCCTCCTACAAAAATTGCATAATTTCCAATTCCTACTCCTCCTTGCCGATTGTATCTTCCTTGACTCAAGCTCGATACGCTTGTTTTTGACAAAGAACTGCTAAACGCCGTTACACTAGTTACATAACTATCATTTGTCTTTATACCTCCTGCAACTAACGCATACTCCGTTCCTGCTTTTGCTGTCATTGGTGCTTGCGCTGCACTGTATAAAGTTGTTGACCCCTTAATCAAGCTCGAATTATAGGTATCAACAGTATTTACCGCACCAGTTGGTCCTCCATTGGTCGTACCTCCACAAATTAAGCCATAACTTCCTATATCAATTCCATAACACCAATTTCTCGCAATTGATAGAGTAGAAACGCCCACTGTACTAAGATTTTCAGAAAATCCTATTGTATTGTTAATCGTTCCAGACCCAGCATTTCCCCCTGCGAAAATTGCATACTTTTTGTTTGCAATGGAAGCGCCAGCAGATGTTGTAGTTCCCCATGGCGAATATTTCACCTGGCAATGGCTTATTGGATTGACTTTGTAATAATAATCATAATTTATTTTTACGTACTGTGAACCTCGTCTTGATATAATAGATTGTGCCATTTCTATCTCACCACCTTCAATTGTATTGGAATTGCAATTGTTGGCTTATCTTCTAAGCAAGTGACAGTGATTTGATTCGTTCCAGTTTCTATTTTTGAAACGCAATTCCAGGCTTCCAGTTGACTTAATGCCGTGCTTGTTGTTGAACTTAAAACCACATCTACGATTGGAGTATCCGCGTTAGTAATTCCAGTTACGGTAATCGTTTGAGTATATGATGCACTGCTTCCTGTCCACGAAGTTGATAATGTTGCAGAATAGTCAACTACTAATCCAACCTTTGCCCAATTACTCCATGCTCCACCTGATAACTCTCGAAGATACATATCTGTTGTACCTTCTTTGATTGCTATTTGTTGCACATAATTTCCATTATCAGATTTATTCACTATCAAACTGTGATAAGTTCCAGAAGTTGGGGCGTTCGTAGAACTACTTCGCATTGTATAAAGACCTGGCGTCGTCATGGAATTAAAATCAGTGCTATTCTTTATTTCATAATTGGCTTTTCCATAAAGTTGTGTTTGAATATTGCTAGTTACTCCGTCTACATAGTTAAGTTCTGTCGCTGTTGCTGTAACTCCTAAATTTGTTAACGCTCCACTTGCAGTAGTGGCTCCAGTTCCGCCTTTTGTTATAGGTGTCACTCGATTTTCTAAATTTTCTAATGTTTTAAACAACCTCGTTATTGATGTTATGCTTAACCCACTTATTGATACTCGGTACAACGCCATTTCATGAATAAGGCAGCCTTCATAAATGTTTCCAGTTGTAAGTCCTGGGTCAACTGCTAATGCTGCAGGGGCACCCTTAACAACCGCAAATTCGGCATTTTCAATATTGTTATCACTCTTTTTTGTGTACCTCATAACTATCAAATCATTGCGATTTTGCCCTTGTGTTCCGTTGTCAATTACCAAATTTGTGTAAGTCCCCGGCGCCTGGCGGATGTGTCGCCCTTGCATCAATATTTCTCCGGATTTTATACGCACACAGTTATTGGTAATTATCTGATATGCAAACTTTTCTCCGACATCTAAAACTCGGTCTTCGCTCGAAATTGTACCATAAATCCTTGCTCCATCGTCTTCTGACTGAATGTCCTGTGTTTCCTTTAGGCCTGTTATCAATTTTACTGCCATACTAAATCCTCCTTCCTTTTCGCTACATAACAGTTCTGTTGCCCACTTCGTAAACAAATTTCGGCGCCTCATTATTCCGAATCTTTACGATTTTTTTCGTAATAAACCCAGTAATACTAAGCCCCGTCACGGTTTCCTCGCCACCTACGATGTCTCCAACATCTTTTTCTGTATTTTCTATTGTGACATTAATTTCATCAGCTTGTTGTAACTCTAAAAGCTTTTCAGTTCCACTTTTCAAAAGTTCTTCTTTGCTTTCTACGCTAGAATAATCATAGGTCTGTACAACTTCATAGATCCCGGTATAATGCGGTATCTTTGAAATGTTACCGGATGCATCCGAATAAAGATTTATTACAGTACGTTCTGCTAAATCCCCTTGCCCAAGGCATATCAAATGGTTAACCGGAGCTTTATTTTGCTCGATTGTAAAATTAACATTATCACTTGAAAATTCGTCCGCAGAATAATCAATAATTGGAACCGCACTAAGTTCCACGAATTGATTTTTTAGAATTAATTTTAGTTTATAATTTTTCTTTTTTAGCATTTTAACGAGACCAGAATATGCATCTATGTATCTATCAAATTGATAATTTAGAAAATTAAGTCCTGAATTTTCACTAGATGCAACAAATAAATCAGATAATCCCAAACGTGCGATAAGTCCAGATATTATCGCATTTGCGTCACCGCTCACTATGTAATAATCTTCACCGGAATCTGGGCAAATTACTTTATCGCAGAGCATTCCATAGAACGTTCTGCCCCCATAAAACAGTTGATTTTGAGCTGTATCAACTTTTAACTGTGTAATTTTTCCACCATATTCCGTATTTTCAAAATAGAAATATCCACCCACCGGAATCACGTTATTTTCAATATTTGTTGCAATTTGGAAGTCATTTTCCGTGCCAATTTCAAGGTCTAATTCATAGTCTTTTAAAACACCTAAATCTAGTCGATTTTTATCTGTATAAATCAAATCCAAAGTGGTTCACTCCGTTCGTCATAGATTGTTAAATCAAACCCAAAGTCGTTGTTCAAGCTTATAGAAACGGTTCCGGTCGGTATTTTTTGAAAAATGTAACTGTCACGGTTTCTAAATTTTAATGCACTTGTTCGAGTTCCATCGCTTTGAATCAATTCCAGCGTTTTTTCTCTGCTATTAATTTCAAGATATTCCTTACTTTCAATTGGAACATCGACCAAATACCTATGCCCGCCAATATACAGCTCCGGATTTGACGTTGACCCATAAATAATTAGCTTAAAATCACTATTGGTCAATGCCTCGTTAAAAAGCATTTTAAGTGCTCCTGACGAATACCGATATGGATACTTATAAACGTACCCATGCCCGGAAATTAGTTGATTTTTTGAAAAGCTGTATGTTACCTCGCGCACCCAGGTATTAGTGTCTGAAATCACCGTCAAATCTAGGCTTAAAAGGTTTTGCGACGATAAAAATTCTTTTTTTGAACTTGAAATCACATACCCTGCAAAATAATAATCTCCTATATAAAATTTCCCCGGTATCTGCGCTAAAACATCTTTTTCAAATACTTCAAAAAGAAAATTAAAAAGCTCAAATGCCTCATTCTGACTGCTTGCATAAACTGATACTGACAGCGTTTTTGAGCCCACACCAACAGTATTAAAATTTTTAATTTTATAAAAATCACTGTCATAATTCCATACGTAATCCCGCATTATATATGAGTTTGTAAAATAATTTTTAGTGTTAAAATCGATAATTTCACCCAAATGATTTACATATTTTAATGTTGGCAATTTTTTCACCTAGCTTTAATCCCAAAATCCATAAAAGTTTTTGAGATTTTGGAATTTTTTGAAAAAGGTTCTTGTATCGCTGCTCGCATTGCATTTTCGCCATGTAATGTGATTTTTAAATTTTTCATTTAACTCAAATGCGAACTAGTCCTGCGTGGTCACACACAGTAACGTCTTATTAGGCGCGCAAGTTCCCGATTATCTACCGAAACGTTGACTCCATCAACCAGCGCCGTCACAAATTTTCCATACAAACTTTCGTTGATTTCTTTCGTTTGTGTAAATATATTTTCAAGCAAATCCATCTCTTTTTTTCTCGCCAATGCTTCTTCTAAAGCCACATTACTACTGCTTCTTTTAGCATTTTTCATAACTAAATCTTCGCTAGAATTTGTGTAATTTATGGCAGCTGTTAAATCCATGTCAAAATTTGTTGGAATCGCCTTTTGCATATTTTTTGTAATGTCTTTCATTGAAGATGTAAAGCCTTTTCCCACGCCTAGTGCAAGATTTTTACCGACTTGTTCCTCAAAAACCTTTGACGGCGAATGTATCCCAAGAGCTGATTTTATGCCACCTAGAATTTCATTTGCAAACTCTTTGACTTTATCTTTAATCCAAAGAGCAGAATTAGTTATCCCATTCCAGATATCCAAAACGATATTTTTCCCTATGTCAAGCATCTTTCCCGGTAATTCACAAAGCGTATTCCAAATCCCAGAAACAAGGCTTTTTGCTGCATTCACGCCAGCTGAGAGCAGCTCTCCGCCCCATTCTGTAACTTTTTGAACAGCGCCAATAATTCCATTCCAGACTTTACCCGGCACTTTGCCAAACCATTGCTCAACGCTTCCAATAAATTGAGGAATTGTCTGCTTAAAAAACGAGACAATTGTGTTCCAGCCATTTATGAAAAATTCTTTTACCGAATTTACAAAGTTATTGATAAAATTTCTAAATCCTTCGCAGTTATCGTAAATGAGTTTAAACGCCCCCGCAATCGGATTTACAAGCAATAATAAAAGCCCCTGCCAATTCGTTTTCACCCAATCAACTACAGTGTTAAAAGCATTTGGTACCCACTGCGTAAAAAACTTAGAAATCCACTCCCAAGCCGCACTGCAAGCCGAAACAATGGCTTCCCACAAACCAAGCCAAAAGTTGCGAAAATCTTCAGAATTATTCCATAAAATAATAAACGCGCCAACAAGCGCGCCTATTGCAGTAATAATTAGTCCAATTGGATTTGCGTTCATTGCAATGTTCATTAGCCACTGCGCTGCGGTTACTGCACCTTGAGCTACTGTCAACGCGATTTCCTTAATTCGCATGAAATCAAGGTTTGATGCAACTTCTAGAATTTTACCTCCGAAACTCTGCATTTGAGTAAACGCATCCCCGATTTCGCTTACAAAATTTACAGCTTTCATCGCTAACATCGCAGTCACAATGCCACCTAGTGCAACTGATAACAGTCCCGAATTGTTAATCATCCAAGAAATCAGATTCATTAAAGGTGGCAATAGATTCACGACCATTTCACTAATTCCTTCAATCAGCATTCCTACACTTTCTGAAAGTTTATCAAGGGCATCTTTTAAAACTCCTGATTCACTGGCTTTTTTAAAAAATTCAGTTAACTTTGATGCTGCATTCTGAAGCGGTTGCTGCACTTTATCGTAAAGTGTGAGTCCCATTTCTGAAAATGTATTTTTAAGGATTTGCACTTTGCTTTCGGTGGTTGCATATCGCTGCTGAGCTTCATTCGTGAGGGCCGAATTTTCACTCCAAGCCTCATTTGAAGTTCTTATCGCATTTGTAAATAAATCGTTTGCGTTCGAGGCTCTAAGTAGTGCATCTCGAAGCCTTGTTTCGCTAATTCCCATATCGTCAAGGAATTTTAAAGCGCTTTCATCTTGTAAATTGCCAAGTCCTGAAATGAACTTAGTCAATGCTCCGGTTGCATCTTCTGCAAAGTATTTTTGAAACTCCGCTGTTGACATTCCGGCCGCTTTTGCAAAATATTCAAGTTCCGAGCTGCCGGTTTCACAGGCGTTAGCCATCATTATTATCGCCCGAGAAATCGCCGTGCCGCCGCCCTGGGCCTCTAGTCCGAGCGAAGATAAAGCCGCTGCAACACCCAAAATATCTGCTTCGGTCATACCGACTTGTGAGCCTGCCGCTGAGATATTAAGTGCCATTTGAGTTACTTCTGATTCAGTTGTTGCAAAATTGTTTCCAAGGGCAACTATTGACGAACCAAGCCTATCAAAATTTTGCTGGTTCATTCCAGTGATATTTGCAAGCCGAGCAAGGGCTGTTGCGGCCTCATCTGAGCTCATGTTTGTTGCAACACCGAGATTCGCCATTGTTTCTGTAAAAGAGAGAAGATTTTCGTTTTTTATTCCAAGTTGTCCAGCAGCTTCGGCAATTGCAGAGAGTTCCGATGCTGTCGTTGGCATTTGTGTTGATATCGCCCTCAGTCCCGACTCAAATTGTTCAAATTCCTCGTCCGTTGCATCGACTGTCTTTTTTACGCCGGCAAATGCGCTCTCAAACTCGATTCCACCTGAAACAACAGATTTTACTGCACTAGCTAAATTCCGGCCAAGCATCCGAACAGCATCGCTTGCCAAATTAGCAATTACGCCCTTCATTACAGTGAACCCTTCACTCAATTTTGAGGTCTGATTTTTAGTGCTGTTCATCTCATCCCCGAGTTGTTCTGTGGCCTTTTCGGCCGCGTTTAGCTTGTCTTTATTGTCCCGAATGTCGTTGTTTAAAGACTTTATTTGTGAGGCTAAATTTTTTGCTTCAGTGCTATTCTTGCCTTGACTGAGTACAACGTTTTTATACTCAGTCTGCAACGATTTTAGCTTTTCACCCTGATTTGACAGCTCAGTATTTAGCTTATCAAGTGGGGTTTTTGATTTTTCCATTTGAGCGTTTACGTCTTTTAAACTGTTTTCCATTTTGGAAAGCTCAGCTTCAGCTTTGTTTAAGGAGGTTTTCCAAGTGTTGGTTCGCTTATCATTTTCGCCGTACTTTTCAATTGATTGCTTTAAGGCTCCATTTAATGTTGCAACTTTTTCTTTTTGCCTTTCAATTTGCTCATTTAAGACTTTACTTTTTGAGGCAAGGGAAGAGGTGGAAGTATTGTTTTTGCCAAATTCTGCGGTGACTTTGCTCATTTCTGACGCTAAAACTTTTAATTCGGAATTAATCCCAGAAATTGCTTGTCTATATGCCTTTTCTCCTTCTAGTTTTATTGTACCTCCAAATGTATTTGAGCCCGCCATCTCGTCCTCACATCCTTCTTTATTAACTCGGTAGCCATTCATCACTAGTTGATGTAGTGGTTTTTTCCTCTTTGAAAAGTTGATTTGCAGTACAAAAATTATGATATAGCCTAAAGTGCTTATATAAAAGTAACCACTTTTTTAAAGAGAAATGCCCGACTTCACGTTCTGTGAAGCCGAGCATTTTTGTTCCGACAAATAACAACCACGAAAAATCGCAACGTGACGTTGCATCCAAGTTGCGCCCTTGATCTGTACGTGAATTTTTGTCTTTACCGCCCGCGACTATGTTTTCTGCGGGCATTATTCGTTTTTTGAAGTATCATCTGTTTGTATGCTTTCTGAAATTGTTGTCATAATCTTGTTAGCCGTACCCGAGAGTCCTACTTCTGTTAGGATTCTACCCGCTTGTTTTGCAGTTATTAGCTTCTTTTTTTCGCCAGTTTTTTCATTTTCAATCTCAAGCCCCTCATTTATTGCTTCAGTTATAAAAAACTTTAAAGCTTTAATATCAGGCTCTCCTTCGCGTTGGATTAAATTAGACCAAGCCTCAATTGTACCGTACTTTTCCTGAATTGATTCCATAACATTAAGCGTGAAGACTAATGGATATTTTTCAGTTTTCGTTTCTAAATAATTGACTTTATCAATCAATTTTTACTCCCCCTCAGTTGGTGTCTGCTGTACAAAAAAGCTTTCAAGAGCTGTATTTGCTTCCGATTCTGTATTATAAACATTGTGCTTTTCCCAGTCACCATTATCATTTTCAAAAATTGTCGCTTCAACTGACGGTGTTGTGAATTCTAAACTATCGCCTTTAGTTTTAGAATCTGCAATAAACGGTTTAAATTTCATCTTTGGAAAAAATTCTACTTTGTATTTTCGTACACCTCCAACCAATTTTGATATGATATGTCCAAATCCCACATAAATTGGCGTGTCGCTTACATTTGAGGTCACAATCCCTGTTTCTTCATCTACAGTTTTTCCTAAGAGTTCTGCAAATACAGTGTCATCGTCATCATCAATTCCTGCTGTTAACGTTCCACTTTTAAATAGTGATACTTGTTCTTTAAGTGTATCATCGGCATAAAGTGTAGCTTCGGACAAGTCGAGCGTAACTTTACACTCAATTGCTCCTGCAAGTGTTTTTACTGTACCATAAGTTTTTCCATCATCATTTAATTTTGCATATTTAAAACTTTTAAGTCCTATTCCTGCCATGTTATCCTCGTCTCCTTCATTTTTTCTTTTTGCCGCATTCCGGCAAAAGCTCAACCATTGCGGGACTTATCCTCTCTCTAAAAAGCCACGCCCAAGTCGGCTAACAGTTTGTAAATGCCCTGTTTTCACGCTGATTTACTTGCTACCAACTTTTCGGAGCCCCGTTTTTTGTTTTACTGCGCAAAAAACATTTGAAATATCGTAACATTTTATTATCGCGAGCAATTTGCATTTTGATTTTCTGCAAATTTTGGACGCGAATCGTTCAACGCGACCACGCGCAAAAATTCACCGGAACGTGATAATAGCCTGTATCTCTTTCAAAACTTTCAGGGCCATTATCCGTCCATGTAAATCCGTTTTCTTTTAGTTTTGTTTTTACATTTCTCAAAATATATTTAAAGTTCCCTTTACAGAAAATATCAATCGTTCCGTATGCAATTTCTATATGGTTTTCGTCATCATAAAAGTCATCTGGTTTTTCATACCATGTATAATAAGTTAAATATGTATCTGCCTTGCCTTTATAGTTTAAAAACGCGATAGGGATGCGCTTTTCTGCGACTTTAAAATCAGCAAATGCCTTCTCAATTAATGGATTTATGTTAATAAAATCACCCTCATTTTTGTAATATTAAAACATAAAAGTTTTCATGTCCTTACTTTTCTGTCAAATACCTTTTGTATTGCTTCTTTAACTTCACTTTTACAATTCTTTATTGCCGGTCTAACAAACGGTTTTGCACTTTGATGTTTTGTACCATATTCAATCCAAATTGCCTTGTTCCAGTTCCGCATTCCGTTTTTATCTTTCCCATAAAATTTTACGCGACCAACTGCATCTCCACTTTGGTTAATAGTAGGTTTTGAACATTTTACAGAGTTTGCCATGCTTCCTGTCTTTCTATGCTTTGAAGCCGCACTTTGAATACTTTTCTGCATAACTTCTTGACCCGCTTTTATCATATCAAGTGCAAGATTTTCATCATTTAAACCTTGCGGAAATATGGTATCGATATCTAATGTAAACTTAAAATCTGCCATTGTTGCTTCCTCACTTTTTAATAAGCTCCGCCATGATTTCCACATACTTTTTGTCGTAAGAATAATCATTGATATACACAATGTTGTAAACGTTTCCGTTAAATTTGATATACATATCTTCGCTTATCTCCGATTTAGGGCTGCGTATTAAAAATCTTGTCTTGACTTCTGAAAAATCTGAATTTGACCTCAAAATCTCAGTTCCGCTAGTATTTGTAACCTGTGCCCAGGTATTTAAAACTGTAATTTCTGTTTTGGTTTCAAATCCATCAAAATCTTTTGTAATTTCGTATTTTATTACTTGGATTTTTTTATTAAAAACTCCGGGATTTATTTGCACTTTTGAATCCTCCAATTATAACAGATTAATTGAGTGCATATTTAAAATGTGTTCTACTACTTGATTTAAATTTGATTTATCTACGTAATAACTTCTGTTATCGTACATATCTTGAATCAGAACATAAACAGCTATAACAAAAGTTTCGTGATTATCAATTTGGCTTGACGTCAGTCCCGTATAATCTTCGATAAAAGCCTGCGAAGCTTGCAAAAATGTCGCTAGTTCCAAAATTTCTTCTTCTGAAAGTGTGGAATAATCAAGCCTCAAATAATCAGCTAAATTTTTAACTGTAATTTCGCTAACCTTCAAAACACACACCTCTTTTAATTGTCAGATTCCATAAGTCCTGCTGTTTTTAACTTTTCTAGCAAAGAATTAAAATCTGTTTTTAAGTCTGCAATTGTCGTGGCTGTGCTATCCGCTTGATTTTCTGCCTTTGGAAATCCTGTTATTGATGCACCCTCTTTAATTTCAAGCGTTCCGCCAATTACTAATTTATCGCAAGTTTCCTGATAATTTTTCGTATTAAAACTCATTTTAAATCCCTTCCTTTTTAGACACTTGCTGCCATCTTAAGCCCTGCAATCATTTGATTGTTTTGAATTTTGGAATCACACTCAGCCCAACCTACTATTCCAATTGCATTTTTGTCAATATACTTCTCACGCATAAGTTGAATCTCTAAATCTTGCGAGATTTTCATTGCCATCCCTGAAAAATCTCCATAGAGAACAGGAATATTGTTTGCTGTTGTTGCTTCCGGCATGTTTTCAGAAATATAGACAGGCTTACCTAAAAATTCCCAATCAAATCCGCCTGTTAAACCTTTTCCGTAAGCCATGTAGTAATTACCGTTTCCGTCTTTAAGTTTCCTCAATTCCGTGAAAACTGCTTTATTCATAATCCACATTGCGTTTTTCTGATACTGCTGCGGAATAGCAAGTTGCAAGTTGATTAAATTATCTATTTTAGCTGCGTTTGCGGCGGTATAGGTTGTATTTCCGGTTGCAACTAAGTTTGTTGTTGAGATGGCTCCAGTCATGTGATTATTTGTTGCTCCCGTTCCAACTAAAAGTTCTTTTTCCCAAAAGTCCGCAAAAGCCTGAGCAATTTTGTTGGTCAAAAAGCTCGTAATATTAATGTCGGAATTGTTGAGAAGTTTTCTGCTAATCACAGATAAAGCACCATGAGAATATCCTTTGAGTTCGACTGACGTAAACTTTCCTTGACCTGCAACAAGTGCAGTAAATTCATCTCCCTGATATGCAACATTTACATTTCCCGTCGGACTTGTAGCGTCTGAATCCGTATCATAAACTGGTATTTCAAGTTTGCCCTTTGTGTGGAATTTCTCAACCTTTTCATAGATAGGTGATAGTTCTTTGACTTTCTCAATTATCTTTTTAGCGATAGTTGTCGGGACAATCGCTCCATTGCTACCATAGGACATTCCCGGACTGTTCGCCCTTTTTTCTTCGCCTGTAACAATAAAGTCCACAAATGCACGTTCTTCTTTGCTTACATCATTGTTTTCTTTTGGCGCCTTTTCTTCAGAAGTTTCTTCCATTTCCATTTTTCTTGCTTCATCCTCAGCTTTAATTGTTGCGTCAATTTCTTCAATAAGTTTCTTGAGCTCATTAAATTTTGCAATTTCTTCTTGGCTAAGTGCTCGTTTTTCGACCTTTGCTTTATCTAAAATCTTCTGCATTTTCTCTTGGTTTTCAATTCTTTGTTCCGATAAATATTTTAAATTCATTTTATTACCTCTTTCTTTAACCGCGGGCGAATTGCCCATGTTTTTTTATTTTAAAATTGCACGAATTGAGACCAGCGTCACACTGGTATTTAAGTTCTATAATTTATATTTCCTCTAAAATTTTTTCATATTTTGAGTAATCTATTTTCGGTTTTTGCTCTGTGTTATCAACAATTTTAGCTTTAAAGTCTTCACCTCGATATTCCAACTTAGTTTGTTTTTCTGCTCTTGTTTCGATTGAAGTCCCCACATAGCATGGGATTTTTCGCTCATCGATTATTGATACTTCCGCTAGATTCATCTCATCGATGAATCGGCGTTTAAGACCTTCTTTTATCGGCTCTTCATGTTCTTTTACTGCTTCAAAACCAAAACTCCAGCCTTTTAATTTATTTTCCTTTGCTTTTTCTATCACCTCACTGTCCGTAATTTTGCAAATCGCCCGAAGTCCGATGTTATCTTCAAAAAGTTCAATATTTCCGTCTTTTGTAGAACCAAGTACTCTTGAAGGCTCATGGTTAAGTAAACATAAAATATCGTCGTTTTTTTCAACTGCTCGCTGAAAAGTCTTCGGGCTGATTTGTTCTACAAACTTTTCTCCATTTTCATCAAGCATCGGCCTTGAATCCCTCGCAACCGCATTGACGTACCCGTCAAGCAAAACGCTGTCATTCCTGATTTCTATTCGCATCGTCCTCACTCCCTTCTATATTTTTTATTTGATTTGTGTTTGGCGTGTAGACTTCTTTTGTCACTGGATTGAACAGTACATCTTGAAGTCCAAGTTTTATAAAATTAAGACCGAGTGGCTCTAAATCCTCCATATACCTACATTCATCAATTTGCATTAAATTTGCGTCAAGCGCTGTTTTATATGCCTCAAAGCGAGTTTTTATATCGCCTTTTGTGATTTCTTTTGCGTCAAAGGCAAAGTAAAAAGACTTCTTCTCTTTTTCAAGAAGTAAGTCCCTGTTAAGTGCGCATTCAATTGTAAGCAATATCGGCATAATTGCTGTCTTTATGAAAGTTTCCCAACTAAAATCAACCGGTATGTTAAAAATATCGAGAATAGAATTATTAAGTGAGGTTTTGTTTTCATTAAGCTGCATTTCGGTCGATGTACTGCTCGCCTCTTTAAAATCAAGATTATCATTAAGTACAATCACATTATTTTCCGTATTGCAGTAAAGTTCTCGCCACGCTCTCTTTAAACTATCCATTGCTTCTTTTGTTATTTTCTTTTCTGCTTTTATAAATCCTTTTTTACTGCCACCTGTTGACACCAAACTTTGCTCAAATTTGAGTGTTAAATATGCAGCTTTTAAAAGTTCTTGATTTTCCTCAATAATTCCTATTCCGCGGGCACCGTCTCTTGTTGCCCTTAAAATTTTTAAAAATTCATATGGCTTATATGTTTTTCCATAGACCATAATGTTATAGTCCTTAAAAATTGGATCAAAATTTTGGTTTATCAATACATGGTCACAATCTACATAATGGAGTGATTTTACTAAATTTCTTCGCTTATTTATGTAAGCATAAGCATTGCCACTTAAAAGATAGTCCCTAACTAGTGCCTTTTTTAATTGAACTCCATCGAATGTATCTTTTGTATCAAGGTTAAATAAATCGCACCGGGAATCTTCTATTTCAACAGTTTTCCTTTTTCCGTTTACCATTTCCTCTTTATATAGCTTTATTGGTATCATGGAAACAGTATCTGAAATTAAATTTACACACCTTGCTACCGCCGGAATATTGAGAGCCTCAGCTTCGCCTATTGCATTTTCACTTAAAATGCTTTTAAGCAATAAATCGTCAGTTATATTCTGATTGGCTTCTACACTTCTTTTCTTAAAGTTAAATAGTTTCATATCTTACCTCAATTCAATATTGAACAGCCCATCCACTATCATAAAAAATAACATCCTGTTGCAAGAGATAAACTGCGTTAATTAGTGCAACTACCATGTCTACTTTGCCACAGGATTTTTTCTTTGTGACATATCGGTTCATATTCGTGTCATAAGTACACCTTGCATTTTCAAAGTTTATTTCAAGCAAGGTGTTTTTTTCATATTCAAATTCACCATTGGCTATTTTCTCCGATAAAAGTTTTGTCGGTGGGTGAAGGGTGTCGCTGTGTTGTCTTATTTCTACCGTGTTATACTTTCTGTTCCACTTCTGAGCGCTTGAAATTGCATTGTACCTATCAAAGCCAATCGCTTTAATCTTGACTTTATACTTTTCTTCAATACCAAACACAAAGTCCTCAACCACTCCATAATCAATGGTCTTGTTCCCACAAGCTATACACTTTAGAGCTTTTATAAACCTGTAATAATCAAGTTTTTCAAATTTATTTTTTTCTTCAAGTCTTCCTTCCGGTACAAAACAAATTACATCGGCTAAAATTTTGCCATCTTCCTCAGCACAAATCGCAACAGCTGTGTTGTCGTTTGACATTGATAAGTCCACGCCAACGTAGACTTCACGCCCGGTCCAATCGATTTTGTTCACTCGGCAGCGCTGTAAATCTTTGATGTCTATAAAGCTTTCCGTTCCGGCACCCTGATATATGATGTTGCAGTGTTTTGTTAAAAAATTTTCTCTTGCAGATTCAATTGAAATTGCTCTTGCTCTTTTCTTGATTAAATCTTCCCATATCTCTGGAATTTCAAGAGCGACGGGGTTTGCTTGCTTTAAAATCGTGTCATCAAATGTCCAATCCTCTGTGTTGTCGGGTTCATATAAAAGAGAAAAGACGGTCTAGTCATTTTGAGTTCCGTCTAAAATTCTTTTTGCATAATTTACCTCATCTTCAAATGGATTGTTTGCGGTCGGATATTTAGTTGAAACAATACATCCGAGCTTATTTAAAATATTAAGTTGCCCTGACCGCATAGCTTCAATTGCATAACTATTTGGAAGTGCTCCGACTTCATCTGCAAGAAACACATTAGGTAGTTTTCCGTCCATTCGACTATTTGAATAGTTTAATGGAATATACCTGTTTTCGTTCGGCAAAAATTCAATATAATCACGCAATATCTTAAATCTATAATGATTCTTATTTTGATAGACAAGCGGACCCGATTTTAAGATTTCTTCAATCGCTGTCTTAACTTCACGTGATAAAGCCCCATCTGGAGCCACTGAGTAGAATTTGCTGAATTTCGGTTCCAATAAAAAAAGAAGTACGAAAATTGTTGCAATTGTAAAAGTCTTAAAATTCTTTCTTCCAACTTCCAATATTACAGTTTCATATCTTCTTTTATTTGGATTTTCTCTATAAACTACACAAAGGGTAGAAGCATATAAAAGCCACTGATACCCACACGAGCAATCATAAATATTTTGTCCTGACTTAAGGCCTCTAGGCATAATCAAGAACTTTAAAATACTGTCTATTTTTTGTAATTTGTCCTTATCAATAAAGTACTTTTCATTTTTGTCTTCACAAATTTCAATGAACTTTTCACATTGTTTTATGACGTATTTTGGTGCAGGAATTTTATGGCTCGTCACTCCTTTAGCATATTGATAACTTTTGTGGTCTGTCATTTTAAATCCAATTTATTTTCAACTCCTTCCATTGAGTATTTCTAAAAGTGAGTCAGGTCCGTCATCCTCCTGACGGTCTCTAAGTGTTGTAATTATCTTCATAAGTGTTACAACTGTTTTGTTTGCGCTGTCGGTTGTTCGATTATAATCGGAAATAGCAGGGTGGGAATATACGTTTTTTCTTCCTTTAACATATTCTTTTGTCACTAAGATGCCATCTTGCTTAATAGTTTTTTCTAAATCATTAAGTATTTGTAATTGCACTTGATATCTTTTAAATGTTGTAATAAAAAAGAAATTTTGTTCAACGCCATGTTTTTCGGCTATTCGCAAAATCTCTCTTGCTTGTTCGTTCAAATTTATTTTAGTCACTAATTTTCACAGCTCTTTCTCCAGTAAAATTTTCCCACCGTTCTATAATCACATCACAATATTTCGGTTCTATTTCCATAGCAAAGCACTTTCGTTTCAGTTGTTCACAAGCTATAAGTGTAGTGCCCGACCCTGCAAATGGTTCTAAAATTACATCGTTTTTATCTGAGTGCATTTTTATACAACGAGTTGGAAGTTCAATTGGAAACATTGCGGGATGTTCTTTGTTTGCAGTGACTGTGTTTATCTTCCATATTCCATAATAACCCCATTCGTTATTTTCTTCATGTGTAAGCCGCTTTTTAAAATTATGTTTTGAATTTGCAAATGCCCAAATATATTCATATTGTTGTACAGGTTTATTAGAAACAAGATGATATGGTGTATTTCCAAAATTCGGGCCTTGCTTTTCCCAAATCCTCGTCCAAATTGGTTTAAAGCTATTTTCCATAAAAATGTTTACACTATAAACATTGGTTGGTTCGATAAATTGTGAATTTGTGGTGTAGAGATCTCCCAAATTCCAACAAACAATATTTGAAAATTTACATATATTTTTGATTGCGGGGCGAACAGTATTAAACCATGGCTCTATGCCATACTCTTCATATTCCTTGCCGACTCCATAAGGTGGAGAGGTTACTGCAAGTTTAGCAAATTCATTATTCATTAGTTTTTTAACATCTTCATATTTTGTGAAGCTACCGCACATCAATCTGTTATTGCCCATTTTATATATTTCTCCCGGCTTGGTTCGTGGAGCTTTGGGAATATCGGGTACCTCATCTTTTATAATTTTTTTGTCTTCATCAAATTTCAAATCAATTTCGTCAAAACCGAAATCTGACATATCAAAATCTGTTATTTTGCTTAGTTCCAAACTCAATATATCATAGTCAAATCCCGTGTTCATTGTAAGTTTGTTATGAGCTAAAATATAAGCTTTTTTCTGCTCGTTATTTAAGTGTGTTAATCTTATAACTTCAACTTCTTTAAATCCAAGTTCTTTTAATGCCTCACATCTTCCGTGACCTTCAATTATTACATCATTTTCATCAATCGCAATTGGGTCATTATTTCCAAACTCCTTAATTGATTTTTTTATTTGTTCTATCTGCTCTGGCGGATGAAGTTTTGCGTTATTTTCATAGGGTTTAATTTTATCTATACTGATTTTTTCTATTTTCACTATGTTGCTCCTTTCTGCCCGAACTGTGTATTCATTAATCAGTCTTGAATTTTACATTGACTTTCAGACGCGAGCAAGAAACTAAAATTTTTGACTAACCTTAGTTTGCGAAATGCCTGCACGGGTTCCGTGCTTCCAAAAAACTCACGTTTATTATATTCGTTGTAAATTTATGAGGGCTGTCGGTTTTCGGCTCTACACCGGGCTTCGTGCTGTATCCCAGGGGGGTGTCTCAACCTAAAACACGAACTTTTTTCTTGCTCAGAAATTATCTTTCGGACCTCATCATACGGTATCTCGCCTCTATCGCATATCGCATGGTGCATCGAACACAGCGTAATCAAATTGCTGTTGTCCAAGCGCAGCGCTTCATTCGCGTTAATCGGCACGACGTGATGAACTTGCAAGCCTTCGCAATTGTATTTGCGCCGAGTGCCATACAACTCTCGAATGCATATCTGACATAAATAATTGTCTCGCGCTCTAATTTCAAGCCGTTTCCTATTCCATTCCGAGCTATTCCTGAACCTCACTGCATCATCAATTCTCTTACGCTTGATTGGTTTCTTACTGCAAATATATCCCTCAGCGTGGATTCTTCCGCAGTGTTTGCATGATTTCTGAATTAACATCGCCTCCATTTTTAAATAAAAGCAGAGCGCCTGTATTCAGACGCTCCGAGGAGAAAAGTTGTGAAAAACTTCCACAATATTATTTTACTATTTTCAATTCGTCATTTTCGTCAAGTTAAAAAATATCTCTACGCGTATTTTTCTATAATGCTCTTTAGTTTTAATGACATCTTGCATAACCAATCAAAGTACTCCGGCCAAGAAGATTCTTTTTTGATATTGCCGGAACGAAAAACAACTATCTGACAGTCTTTCTCTGCTATTCTCCATTCCATTTTTTCGCCGATTTCGCTCTCGATTTTTTCCTTAGACGCATTAAATTTTTCAAATGACTCTTTATCATCCGAGAAGTATATATTCGCACTTATTCGGTTACTCTGCGTGTTTATACATAAATTTATGTGTACACTAGACATTCCAACCCCTAGTGAATACCAATGCTGAGGACGTGCTTTTCTAGGAGAAAAGACCGATTTAAATTCGGGCTTAGAAAAAGCAAACTCTCTAAATGATTGCCAAAATCTCAACTGTCGCTTTTTGGTGTCAGATAGGCCGTCCTCTGTCTTTAAGGAACGCGCCCAATCATTAGGTCTTGCTACGATATTGAATTTAGGCGCAGGTAGGGAATCGCCTATTTTCCACAATTCTATTTCAATAAGAAAAAAGCAAATATTTTCATCTGTATGCTGATTTAGCCATTCAATCGCTTGTTTATGTTCATCACGAGCCCTTTTGACTATCCAGATTATCACATCTGCCTCTTTTCCAGCCGCATATGTAATAATTTTTCCGAGATGGTCGTGGTCAGTGTCGCCGAGCTGATTTTCGATGATTATTTTTCTATTTGTGCCTTCTTCCATCGCATACAAATCCACGTTAAAGCAACCGACTTTCGATTCTACCTCATTAAAAACGATGTCGATTCCTATTGTGCGACTAAGTATGGCGAGATTTTCTTCTTGCGATAGCCATTTTGAAAAGTCCTGCGCTTCATGTTTCCATACGGTACGCAAGTCAACTATTTTTTCCATTTTTCCTAGCTCTATCATCATTTCTCTCCTTTCCTAAATTCTTACATAAGCTATTTTCCTGCAATATCTAACAACTTTTTGAACACATCATCTTTTTTCAGTTCGTTCCAAGAGGCCTTAAAGATTATATTTTCGTAATCATCAGCACGTTGCATTACCCAAACGCCTTCTTGTGAAATTAGCGCACACCCTTTTGCGTTGAGACGTCTAGCATAAGAAATTGCCTGTCCGATATCTTTTTCTAGCTGCTTGTTGTTATTTATGCTTTTCTTTGCCTCCCATACGAAATGCGCGGTTTCTCTGTAAGGCGTGTGAGTTGGCAATATAACGTAATCTGGAATTTCTTTATTGTTTCTGCCCATTTTTAGCACTGGCTTGATAACATAGTCGCCTTTTTTCCAGCCTAGTTTTTCAAGCAAAGGCTCGAGCAGTTTAGTTTCAACATCGTGTTCAGTGTTTATTTTTCTTCTATTGGAGATTGGTTCATATTTAATCTTTTCAATATTTTCATTTTCTTTTACGATGTAATTGTAAACTGACGGAGGTAATTCAACGCCGTTAACGCCTTGCATATTCTTTTTCACAATCGGTAATTCACCTAAAACACTGTCGTCACGCATTTGTTTAAGAGTAAAACAGTTTTTCTTATTTAACTTTTTAGGCTGTCCTATGTATGTGCAACGGTAATACCAAAAGAATGGGTCATTAAAACCTTCGCAAATGTTTCTCCAAACGGAGTCAAGTCTACTATATGGTGTTCGCAAATACATAACTACCATGTCGCCAGCTCTCGTATCGGGGTTACATTGCCATAAAGAAATATAATTAGAAGGCTCTTTTTTATACTCGCTTAAAAATTCATCATCTGCGGGTGAACCGATTAAAAATGCACTTTTTGGCTTTGGTAATTCAGGTTTTATGTATTGAAGTCCACCTACGCATTTTGGCGCATAATCATATAGAAACGCCCACAATTCGGCTACACTCAAATTGTTGTCTTCTCTAAACTTTTGAAAGGCCTCGCAAACTTTACCGTAATACATAAAGCGGCCTTTATAATCTTTTTTTGCCGGTAAATTCTTAACGTCAAGCTCAACCCCAAAAGTCTCAACTATGTAGGTAACAATATTGAAATTGCCATAGAAATAGTAAGGAATGAAAATTTCAGGGCGCTCTTTAGCTAGCTGAGTTGTTAAATATACTTGGCAGTAAACGTTGGAAGTGAATTTTTCTAAAACTTCAGAGTCTTTCTTGAGCTCCAGTTCTTTTTTTATGGTGTCCCAGACTTTAAGGCAAGCTTTTTCGCAAGTATATTTAGCGTTCTTTTTAAAGAACGGTGCCGTTTGGTCTAAATCAAAGTCGGCAAAAAACTCAACCACCCCAGTCTTTACAGCTTGATTGATAACCTTATCTGGGCAATAGCATTTGTGTAGTTCGCCGATAGTAGCGCAAAGTTTGTCAAAGCCGTGAATGCTATCATCAGTAACTTCTTCAAAAAGTTTAACAATTTTATCTCCACCGGCTTTGAGGTAGTTTTCCCACTGATATTCGTTAAACATATTCATTCCTCCTCTTTAAGGCTAAGATATCTTTCGTTTATCGTTCTTTTCCTTCTCGACCGCCTCTTTGTAGAGTTTCATCAAGCTGGCAACGATTTCTTCTTCGGTTTCGAAGCCTTCGTTTCCGTAGGCGGCCTTAACGGTTTTATCGAGCCTTTCGTGGGCCTTGGTAAGTTCAGGAGGCATTGTGTTCGGGTCATACAAGTCGGCAAGCGTACTGTCAGGGTAAAGTTTTCTCGCATCCAGTACAGCTTGTGCGGCTTTTTCTATGTTTTCTTTTTGTGTGGGTGTAGGGTTTGGCCATATAAAGTTGTTGTAAACTATGTCTTTAGAATACCGATATCTCATTTCTAATCGACCAGCTACAGCCCTTATCCATGCCATATGTACGCTTGAAGTTAAGATTCCGAAGTGGTATAAGGTTGCATCTTCTATGTAGCCGAGTGCATTTGTGTAAACACAATCTGGTTCGCAAAAAGCCATCGGAATATATTTCCTCTTTTCAGAACTGACAATAGGAAATGCTAAGATGGCTTTTTGAGGCAGTTTGGCTACATAATACCTTGTTGGAGATTCTTTTTGGGAACTGTTATGTTCCATTCTGCTTTTTCTTACTAATTCTACACGCTCCATTACATATTTAAGTTTTCTCAAAACATTTGGGGGACAGTCTTCCAAATACAAGCACCACATATCAATATCGTTTAGAAACGATTTTGCATTATGATATTTTTTTATCAAATCTTTTGCGAGCGGCTCGCATTTCAAGAAATCTAAATAGTCTTCTCTATTTTTAAAAATGTAATTATTAAAGTCAAATAATTGACAGCCTTTCTCTAATTCTGGAATATTTGGGCATATAGGTTCTTGTCTTTTAGTTATCACTTCTGCGGTCTTATCATTCAGATAAGGATTTATTTTTTTTACCAGCGTGAAATTATTTTTTGAGTCGAAAATTTTCTTTTCCTTATCGTTTTTATAATCGCTAAACCCGATAATCACACATTGCACCTGAGCTTGCTTTCCTTTTGATTCGTTGCCCCATTTAAATGTGTGATGTGCAAAATTAATTATTGTGTTATTTTCCTTCATCAGCGGTTGCCATAAGATAGCCGGTTGCTCTCCTTGAGCGATAGAATTCGTCGAAACAAAAGCGGATTCTATTTTTGTATTCAGCATATAGTCGCAAGCCTTTTTATACCACGCCGCCACATAGTCTAAGACTCCATATTTTTTAAAACCCTTCCCGAAAACCAAGGTCATATCGTCCTGCTGCTCGTGGTTTCTTAAGTGATAGCCCACAAACGGAGGATTTCCCATAATGTAGTTTAACTCTTCTTTTGGCACAACGTCGTTCCAATCAATGCGCAAAGCATTTTCGTTCACAATCTTCGCGGAGGCTTTAAGAGGAAGCCTTGCATAATTAAAACCAAAATGCTCAGCCACACGCTCATTCATCTGGTGGTCAACAAGCCACATCCCAACGTGGGCAATCTGGCACGGAAAATCTTCTACCTCGATGCCATAGAACTGGTCCACGTTCACGCGGCAATAGTGCTGAATAAAAGCGCGCTGGTCGCTATCGTCGATCAGCATGTCAAGAACGTCAATTTCTAAGCGGCGCAACTGCTCGTAAGTAACAATCAGAAAGTTTCCGCAACCGCACGCCGGGTCGAGAAATTTCAAACGCGTCAACTTATCATGGAAGTCAGTTAACTTTCTTTTATCGTGCTTTATCAACTCAAACTCTTCCCGTAAATCGTCCAAAAACAGCGGTTTTATTACTTTTAAAATATTTTCCTCACTCGTATAATGCGCGCCTAGCTCTCGACGTTTCTTTTGGTCGGTTACTTCCTGAAACATCGCACCAAATATTGCCGGTGAAATTTCAAACCAATTCATTTTACAGCAATCTAAAAGAATCTCCCGCATCGAGCTATCAAAATACGCCATTGGGAGAGGTTCTGTAAATAGTTTTCCATTTATGTACTTAAAATTCCTTTTCATTTCCTCGGGCAAAAGCTTGTTCTTTTTCCTTTTTTCGTCGTTCATGTCAAGAATTTCGAAAAGCTCTGCAATCCTCATGGACAAATCAGAACCGTCCACTTTCGACTCTTTTATATACTCGGTAAATGCGCCCTCTTTAAAAATTCGCGAATCCTCTGCGAACAGGCAGTACAACAGCCTTATCAAATAGATTTCGAGGGCATGTCCGTCATAGCCACTCTCCTTAAGCTTGTCGTGGAGCTTGGCCATTTTCTTTGCCGCTTCCTCGTTAACTTTAGCCTCAGGTTCTTTATCTATTACTGTAGATTCATAGCCAGCCAACAAAGCAAATTTTCTTACGTGGTTGCTAAGGTTCGCGACTTTAAACGTCCAAACTTGGTCTGTTGTGAGACGGTATAGTTTTATATTTTCGAAGTCACAAACCATTATGTACTCAGGGAGTTCTTCGTCCGTCAAATTAAATGCGTAATCATGCGCTTGCTTGTATGCTTTATTCAGACTTTTCCCTCGAGATTTCATTTCAATTAAAATTGTGCCTCTCCACAGACAATCTATATATCCATCGCGTTTTTTACCCATAGGCACTTTTTTCTCAAATAATGCTACTCGTTTTAAATCCACACCGAAAACATGAAAAAACTCATTCAAAAAAAGTTGTGCCTGCGCTTTTTCATCCTTTGCATCTTTCCAGTTTTTTGAGAACACTATAGCTCTTTGCTCAATTTCATTCCAACTTAATTTCACCGTCACCACCTGCCAAAATGTAATTCATGGATATTATTATAACATAATTTGGAGAAGAATGCAAATAAATTTAGTTAGTGTGCACAATGCGTCTGTAGCTAATGATCGTTCGTACTTTTAAGAAAAGCATTATGCTTGCGACGAGGATACTGTTCATCGTGCTCTCCGATGGCATAAGCTATTTTTTGCCAGCTAAATCCTTGAACGTATCTCAAGGTTAAAATAATTCTCATCTGACTGTCTTCTACACTTTGAATAAATCTATCCAGCCGATTTAATTCGTAAAAACACTTCTTCAAATTGAGGTCTAAAAGAGCCTTTAAATCAGCTATTTGAGCAGCATAATTACCGATTTTGTCAGAGACGCCGTTGCCGCTCGGCAAGCCTGTAATATTTGTTGAGCAATTAGTCGCGATAGCTTCTAACTCGGCAATACGTCGCTGTTGTTGCTTGATTTCTTTTTTTAGGTAGTACAATTGAGATAGCTCTTTTTTCGTCAAAACGCTTCACCTCACACTTCACTTTTAGTTAAGACTTTCTCAAGTGGTACGATTATTATTGAATTTTTGCCCACTGTGTCCATTAACTCAGCTTGATAATATAGCGGTCCGTTTTTCTTTTTATGCAAAATGCACGCTGTAAAAATAAAATCTTTTATGCTACAACCGTCAAAATTTATCTGTCCAGTGTCGTAATAGACAGTCTTTCCCAGCAAGTTTTTCACCAACTTAATGTCCATAACATTTACCTCCAATTTTTCTTCGCTTTCGGCTCTTCATATTTGCGGTCAAGCTCCGTAAAATACATGTAATTTCCGTTGAAATTAAACAGCGTGACACCTGTTGTGCCACGCCTGTTTAAAGCTACATCAACGCCAATTGTTTTTGATTCTACCAATCCTCGCTCATTCAAATTTTTCTCGATACTCCACATCAAAATGACCTTGTTGGCGTCCTGCTCGATAGAACCACTATCACGAAGCTCTGACGGACTTGGCCGAGTACTCTCATCGCTTGTTCGGTTTAGCTGCGATAAGCATAAAATCGGAACGCCCAGTTCCGAAGCTAAACACTTAAGTTCTCGGCAAATAGCGCCAACCTCCAAATTTCTATTCTCAAACCTTTTTGTGCTTCGCATTAGCTGTAAATAATCAATCACAATCAGTCCTAAATCCTTAACTAACCTTGACTCTAACCGAACATCATTGACCGTGCAAGCCGGATTGTCATTGATTTTTATCGGCAGACTGTAGATTTTATCGATAGACTCGGCAATCTTGTTAATTTCCTCAGCACGTACTTTTTGAGGTCGGCGCTTATCTTTAAAGCGCCGGTCAATTAGCGTGTTCATGGGGATTTTTGACCGTTTAGAGAGCAGCCGTTCGTAAATCTCTGAACTTTCCATCTCTAGCGAATAAAACGCAACCGTCTTGCCAGATTTCGCGATATTCTCGGCAATTGAAAGGGCAAAGGCCGTTTTTCCAAGTTTTGGTCTTGCCGCGAGAATTATTAAATTTCCAGCAGACATCCCCTTTAGAATCTCATCCAGCCGCGAAAATCCAGTGTGTGAGCGATTTTCTAAGTCTTGTCCATCGTTGCTGTAGCCCTCAAAAACCTGTGTGCCGATGGCGCCAACAGTTTTCAATTGCTTTTTGTGTTGTTCCGAAACCACCTCGTATAGGTCGCTCATAATCCCTTCGGAGACCTCGTTCACATTTTCAGCAAATACGCCGTCAAAAGCTAAGCGAGTGCCAATTTCTCGTAACTTTCTAGCCTTAAAGCTATCAACAACAGTCTTTGCATAAGCCTCAGACTGGCTGATAGATGGAACCAAGTTAGCACACTCTAAAAGCATCTGCTTGGCTTGTTTTTCATCGTAAAATCCCTCTGCAACAAGCTTTTTCAAGACTGACACAAAATCGATGCTTTTGCCTTCACTTGATAACTCCAAAATGGCTTGGTACGCAGCTTTCAGCTCATCAAAATAGAAATGCTCTGGCTTTAATGTTTGAATGACATTTGCCAAAGCTTTTTCGTCAATTAATATCGCGCCTATAACGCACATCTCAGCGCTTTTAGCTACTTCATTTTTAGAGTCCATGTTACACCTCAAAAAATTTTTAAAAAAAGTATTGACTATGACATAATGTCATGGTTTAAAATAAAAATAGAGCCGAAAATCACCGATAAAAAAACTTATGCCGGCGAGGGTTGTCCTGGTTTAATGGCTCTAAATAAAAAACTATCAAAAATGGGGGTGAAATTTTTATGAAAACAGTAAAGCAAGTTTCTAATCTAACAGGACTTAGCGTTCGCATGCTTCATTATTACGATAAAATAGATTTATTTAAACCAAGCAAGGTTTCTGAATCTGGCTATAGACTGTATAGTGATGAAGACTTAGAGATTTTACAGCAGATTTTATTTTTTAAAGAACTAGATTTTCCATTAAAAGAAATAAAATCTATAATAGAAAATCCATCTTTTGATAGAAAAAAAGCACTAATAAATCATAAAGATTTATTAATTTTGAAACGTAATCGGTTAACTAAATTAATAAAACTTGTTGATAGAACATTGAAAGGAGAAACTAAAATGAGTTTTAAAGAATTTGATTTTTCTGAAATTGAAAAAATACAAAAGCAATACCAACAGGAGGCTAAAGAATTATATTCTAATACAGATGAGTATAAAGAATATGAGATAAAAACTGCCAAATACAGCAAAGAAGATTGGGGAAAAATAGGTAACTCAATTAATGAAATTTTCCAAGATTTTGCTAGTATAATGAATAAAGGAGCTAACTCACAAGAAGCTCAGATACTTGTAAAGCGTTGGCAAGACTTCATATCTAATAATTTTTATGAGTGTACTAACGAAACACTCATGGGACTGTCTAACATGTATGTCCAAGACGAACGCTTTACTAAAAATATTGATAAACATGAAAAAGGATTGTCTGAGTTTATAAGCCAAGCAATTGAGATTTATTGTAAATAAAGGAAAATACCATCGAGTTGTATCTCGGTGGTATTTTTAATTTCTGGATTTCATTCGCATTCGAAGTTGCTGGTATTTCTCTCGAACTTTCTTGCCTGATAAGATATTGCTTCGCCAAAAGCTATCATTCTGACACCAGTCGATGACTTCAGCAATGTCATCGGCGTCAATTTTGTCTCTGCGAATCATCAAATCAAAGTCTTTTGCCCATCGCTGGCGTTGCGATTCGTTTTGCGGAAACTTCGGATTATTTTCTGTGATGCATTTTTCCAAGAATTTCGCCAGCAAATATGGGTCACTATCGGTTTCAAAAATTTTCTTCTTTTTAACGTCGTTGTCGTCGATTTTTGGCTCCTCAAAAATCTGCGACGAAGAGTTTAATTTATTCTCTAATTTATTCTCTTGGTCGTTTTCAACTATACTTCGTGGTCGACTTTGACTATACCCCTGGTCGTTTTCTTCCATACCCTCTAGTTGTTTTTGACTAGAGGTAATTTTGTTTTTTGCTTTATGCCAACGAGATATTTTTAGAATTCTTTTTTCTACAAGCTGCGTTCCCTTTTGATACTTCAACTCAGACGTTACAAACCCTCTTTTCACCAAGCTGTTGATTACTTTAGAGATACGACCTTTGCTCATACCGAAAAAATCTGCAAAATAATCGTTAGACGCATAGCAACCGTTTTCGTTGTCTAAGCTGTCTATCTCGATTAACATAACTTTTTCGAGCAAACTTAAGTCCTTAAGTATCCACAATTCTTTTGGTATCCAAATGCCTTTAAAATCTCTTTGCATTTAAAACTTCCTCCCGCTAAAAAGGCAAATCGTCAAATACTGACTCACTGGCTTGTTGTATCTCTTGCTCTGTGATGATCTCACGGACAATAAAGCCTTTGTAATACTTGCCGTCTTGCTGTTTTGAGTAATATTTTGCAATTAACCAAATTTCATCTTTGGGCTTGTACTCGTTTAAAATGCGCGTTGCAATTCCTCCAAATGCAGTACAATCAGCGAATGTTGGCTTGTTCCATTCGCCTGTTTTTGAGTCTTTCCCATTACTAAGTTGTAGAGAAAACTTTATTCCATCCTGACCAACTTTTTTAAATTCGTTGTAAATTCTGCCTCTGAAAATCACTGTGTTGACGTAGCAATTGCCGCTGTAAACTTCTTTTTCGTTGTCATAAATTTTTGTTGTCTTCATAAATTAACACACCTCATAATTTTTTATTAAAACTTTTATTTCTGGAATTTCGGCGTACATTTTCTCGAAATAAACCCTGCAAATCTGCACGTCATCTCGATAAGCAAGGCCATTTAACGCGTCTAAAATAACCTTGATAATGTTATCTGCGTCAGGCTTTTTAGTCGGAAAAAGACGTCCATTTAGCATCAGTTCTTTTGTTTTCCTGCTGACATATTTCGGAATAGGGAAAAGGGCAAGTATACTGATTTCTAGCGGTAAATTCCTTTCGAATTTCGCTTTAGAAACGGCTGTATAACTTGCCCTTCCGAGTCTTTCGTATTCGATTGTTTCTTTTGGTGTATACGCCATGCTTCGCCCATTAACCTTACATATTCGAGGTCGCTGTTTACCTTTCGGTGGCCCCGGAACTGTGAATTTTATCTCCATCTTGCGCCTCCTTCTTTCTTGATAGTTCGTTGAGCCCCTCCAAAATTTCAACTCGCTGCTTAACCGTCAGTTCTTTAAAACTGCTTACGTTGTATTTTTTTAAGAGCGTAGCATACAATTTATCAGGCTCATCAAAGTTCCTTACCACATTCTGAAGAATTTTTGCATCTTTGGCGCTAATTTTTTCGACTTCAATTTCAGGCAAATCTTCACCAGCATACAAATAAAGACCCAACCCATGCCGAGCTAAGGCCTTTGTTAAGCTTCTTTGAATCGATTTGTTTACATCAAAGCTCGTGATATTCTCAAGACTAATTGATTTATTTTTATAATCCATTATCGGTAAGTACTCAATGTGCTCAAGACCAGCAACCTCAACGCCTGTCTTCACCCAACAAGTTTTTCCATCGGTGAAATAAATGCACCCGTTTTCAGTTTCGTAAACTTTATAATTTGCATCTGGAAAACGCTTTTTCACCTCCGCCCACGCATATGGCCAAGATAGGTACGATAGGCCATTTTTCTTTTCGGCGTGGTCGTTTACGTTAATTTCAAACAGTGTCTCAAATACTGATTTACTCTGTTCCATTCTTTTCACCTTCAATTATTAAATTAATTTTTTCGCGTGAGATATACTAAAATTTCCATATAAATCTTATGCGCGAACTGCCTGCGCTGGCTCAGCGCTCGTGATATTCTAAATCTGCTATTTCTGCCTCATAGTCTATGGCTTCGGCAGTAAATTTAAAGTGAACATTTAAACATTCTTCGCAACAGTCAAAACCATTTAAAACATAATAATCATCACCCTCATAAATATCTTCATCACAAAAAAAACATTTTAAAACTGGAATTGCTTCATTGTCTGGTGGCATAAGATAATTTTTTTCAATTAAATCCATCATTTTATCTGTCCTCCGTATTTTGTTTTAATTTTTTGCAGACGATTTTGAACGCATCAAGAGTTTTTCTTTCGAGGTTTCTTAATTCATCCGCTTGTTTCAAAATTATTACTATTAAAATGAAAATTACTATTAGCAAAAATGTTTGCATGATTATTACTCCTTTATATTTTAGTTCCGATATAGTTGCTTTTTTGTCCCAATATCAGTGTATAATAAGATAAAAAACATATGGAAGGAAAAATTGTTATGGAAAAATATTGCATATATTTAAGAAAATCACGCGCTGATGTAGAAGCAGAAAATCGCGGTGAGTGTGAAACTTTAGCGCGTCATGAAAGAGCATTGCTTGAGCTGGCAAAAAAAATGCACATACCTGTTAAATGTATATATAAAGAAATTGTTTCAGGCGAAACCATATCAGCACGCCCCGTAATGCAAAAAGTATTGTCAGAAGTCGAACAAGGCCTCTGGGATGGTGTAATTGTTATGGAGGTTGAACGTCTTGCGCGCGGGAACACAATTGACCAAGGTATCGTTGCTCAGACTTTTCAGTTGAGCGATACAAAGATTATCACGCCGATGAAAGTTTATGACCCTAACAATGAATTTGACGAAGAATATTTTGAGTTTGGCCTTTTTATGAGTCGGCGAGAATACAAAACGATTAATCGAAGGCTTCAAAGGGGGCGTGTAGCCTCCGTAAGAGAAGGCAAGTACGTTGCTAATCAACCTCCATATGGATACCAAAGAAAGAAAATAGAAAACGATAAAGGCTTTACACTCGAACCCATAGAGAGTGAAGCAGAGATTGTAAGGCTTATTTTTGATTTATACACTATAGGGGAGCTACAAGAAGACGGTACCTACAATAGGCTAGGAACCGGTCTTATCGCAAATAAATTAAATGCTATGGGCATACCACCTAAAAAAGGTAAAGACTGGGTACCGTCAACCATTAGAGATATACTTATAAACCCTACTTACATTGGAAAAATTCGCTGGAACTGGAGACCGACAAATAAAAAAATAGTTGATGGACAAATAAAAATAGAACGACCTAGAGCCTCTGTAGAAGACTGTATTTTAGCAGATGGGCTTCACCCGGCGATTATAGAAAAAGAAAAATTTGACTTGGCGCAGAACCTAATGTCCAAAAATCCTCCTCGACCAATAGGAGAACGAGGCGTAATAAAAAATCCATTAGCTGGACTTATTGTGTGTGGGAAATGTGGTAGAAAAATGGTTCGCAGACCTTACAGTAACGAAAAAAATCAACCAGATACATTGATGTGCGCAGCAAAAACTTGTAATAACGTAAGCAGCGCCCTTTACTACGTCGAAAATAGGATAATAGAAGCACTTGAGCAATGGCTCAAAGATTATAAATTAAGCTGGGAAATAAGTTTTGACAAAGACACGTCTATAAATATCAATGCTCAAAAAATCGAATTAAAGAAAATAAACAAAGAAATTGAAAAAGTTAAATCTCAAATAAATAAACTTCATGATCTTCTTGAGCAAGGGATATATAGCACTGAGATATTTTTAGAACGTTCATCTGTCAATTCTCAAAAATTAGAGAGACTAACAAAAGAAAAGTTAATACTTGAATCTAACTTGTCTACTGAAATAGCAAGAAATAATAATAGAAAAAATATAGTTCCTAAAATTGAAAAGCTTTTGGAAGTCTATAGAAACTTAAAAACTCCAAAAGCCAAAAACGATATGTTAAAGCAAGTTCTTGAAAAGGTAGTTTATACAAAAGAACACAGCGGGAGATGGCACAATGCTCCGGATGATTTTGAAATTATTTTATACCCTAAATTGCCAGACAGTTCTGCTAGTAGTAAAGTATAACTGACATCATCAGTGTTCTAAAGAATTGGCTCACCTCGAAATGGTTGGGGCAATTGTTTATCAATTAACAAGGGATTTATCTCCAGAAGAAATAAAAAAATCCGGTTTTGATCAATATTTTGTTGACCATACAACCGGAGTTTATCCTTGTTCTGCTTCCGGAGTTCCTTTTACAGCTGCTTATCTGCAATCAAAAGGAGATCCAATTACTGATTTGCATGAAAACTTAGCTGCAGAACAAAAAGCAAGAACCACATATGATAATATTTTAAGATTTTGTGATGACCCTGACGTAAAAGATGCTATAAGATTTTTACGTCAGCGCGAAGTCGTTCATTACCAAAGATTTGGTGAAGGGCTAAGAATTTTAACTGATAAACTTGATAGCAAAAATTTCTATGCTTTCAATCCTTCGTTTGATAAAAATTGTGAATAAATTAATGGAGCTACTTCTAGTAGCTCCATTTTATTACTTAATGTTATTTTCATATTGCTCTATCATTTTTTTAACCATTTGACCACCAACAGAACCTGCTTCTCTTGATGTTAAGTCTCCATTATATCCTTCTTTTAAGTTAACACCAACTTCATTTGCAGCTTCCATTTTAAATTTATCAAGAGCTTCTCGTGCCTCTGGTACTACTACAGAATTCTTAGACATTCTCATACACTCCTTTATATTTTATTTGATTTGCGTTTGCAATAATATTATTTGTAACTAAAACAATATTTATTATTAGTACTTTATAGCTATTTTTTTTACAAATTTGCCTAAAAAATATATCCATTCTCTGAAGGTATATCTGATAAAAGGAGTATTGCACAAAGCATCAATATGTCTTGAGACTTTATGGGCATTGTAAGATTAATTTTAATTTCATGAGGTTCAAGTACCTTATTTTTTATTTTTACATATCTTTGCAAACTTAAAACTGCATCTGTCGAACTTATGCTAGATATATTTAAAGTATTCTTAGATGACAACCCGCATGTTAAAACAATTTTATTGGTATCTTTAAAACAATTTGCTGCTTCTAAATTTTGATTATCAAATATCGGAAAAATATTATTTGACAATTTATTTGAATCCAACTTTTTAAAAGAATCTCTAAATATTATTAAACCTGAAACATCTAAAACCTTGGGTAATTCATTTAATTCATATACTAAAAACTTTGGGGTATCAATATCTTTACTACATATAATCTTATCTTTACTATGAAATTGTACTCCGCCATACCTTGTCAAAATTTTTATTATTATATTATTTAAATTTTTTTCTTTCTTGTCCCCATAAATAATAACAGTCATTATTTATGCACCGCTTTTCAAAAAATATTATAAAAAAATTTTCTTTATATAATATTTTATCATATTAAACTAAGCTTATTCATTAAAATACATTATTTTATTTACAAATTTTTAATTATATTATAGAATTATATCATATAATAATGTATATTGGAGAAAAAAATATGGATATCAAATATAATCATGAAAAAATACTTATAATTATTGCGCTTTTCTTATGTGCAGGAATTTTATTTTACAATGCATTCTTTATTCCTGAAATATCTATTCCTTCAGTTATTTATGTAAATTCTGAAAATTCAGAAGAAAATTCTAATTCTTCTGAATCTCAAACTGACACTAACGAAAGCTCTAAACCTGAACAAGACACATCTAATAAAAAAATAAACATAAACACCGCTACAGAAACCGAATTATCTGATAACTTAACAGGTGTAGGACCGGCTACTGCCAAAAAAATCGTAGAATACAGAGCTAAAGTCGGAAAATTTTCTTCTATTGAGGATATAAAGAATGTCTCTGGCATCGGAGAAAAAACCTTCGAAGAATTTAAAGATATGATTTGCGTCTAAATAAAAAAGTACTGATAAATTATCAGTACTTTTATTTACATTCCTCTATAATTTTAACAATATCATTTATTGTATTCATTTCTGATACCTTTTCCGGTGGAACCAAAACATGAAACCTATCTTCAATCATGCCAAACAATTCCAAGACACTAAGTGAATCTAATTCTGCTTCTTGTGTTAAATTAGCATCGGCTGATATAGCCATTGTATCTATTTTTACTATTTTACCCAATTCTTCTCTTACTGCTTTTTCAATTTCACTCACTTTTATCCCTCCATATATTTTTACTCTTAAATTATAATAATTTTTTTTGATTTTTTCAAGTTTTTTTATTAAAAAATCATGATTTCATAAAATCTTTATCATAAGTCGACGCAACAACAAGTTCTGCTTTCGCACATAATTCATCATTTGTTTTTATTTCTCCTTGCGCTCTTACTACCCTTCTTGAGCCACTTACTTCTCTTATTGATATATCTAAATCGTCACCTGGTTGAACTATTTTTTTGAATTCTGCATTTTTTATTGAAACTAATAATGGCAGCCCTGTACATCTTTTTGAACAATATACTGCTAAAAGTTGTGCCATTATTTCACACAAGATTGTTCCTGGCACAATCTTTTTATTTGGATAATGCCCATTTAAAAAAAATTCTGTTCCTTTTACAAAGTATTTACCAATTGCAGAATTTTCTTCAGTTAAAGTTGCTTCGTCCAAAATGAGCATATCGTTCCTATGAGGAATACATTTCATAATTTCATCTCTGTTCATCAGTTATTATCCTCCTATTTCTATCATTGATAACATTCCTTTATTGTCTGATGAGATGACTACCGCTTCATTAATTTCTTTATTTGATATTTTAGTAAGTACTTTTCCAATGTCAATCATTGGTTCCAATGAAAATAAGCTTGAATCTTTACTATTTATCATGTTGTAATTAGACTTGTCTATCTCCCAATGATTTAATATTTCATCAATAAACTTTTGTTTTTGAATATCATTCAAATTGCCCACATATCTTGATTCATAATTTTTCACATAAGCTATAGGAGCAATATCTACCTTGTCTTTATTTGCAAGTAACATTAAAGCTGCTCCATTTTCTTCACTTGAACCTGCCCATACAAAATTCGAATAATTATCTTTTATTTGTTCACTCGCAGTCATGATTGCATCCAAGCCAGAACTTTTCCCTTGAGAAAGCGAGGTTACACTATTCCTAAATTGATTCCAAATACATAATCTGCTTGCCGGTGCATTTGCTACAGTATTAGGAAATGTCGACGGATTAACAAAATTAGGTCCATTTTTAATAGCCGAATTTGCATACTCAAAAATTGGATAAACTGCTGCTGATAAACTACCGACTACTACACTTACTTTTGATTTATCTATTTCTTTATAAAAATCATTTTCTTTATATTTTTCTATTGCTGCTTCTAATGCCATAGATTGTCTGTCTACTAGTCTTGTATTAATATCCTTTAAAAGAGCCTCAAGTATACTATTATCGCAAGCTTTACCTTCTATATTTTCCTTATCTAACTGTGTAAAATCTAATTGTTTATCATCTAAATAATAATTTAAACCTAATATAGCTATCTTATTCATTTTTTAATCCTCCTTAGAAACTTTTGACAAAACTACACAAGAGTTATTTCCTCCAAACGCAAATGCATTTGATATCACATTATTAATTTTCATTTTTCTGCTCTTATTAGGTATACAATCTATATCACAATTTTCGTCTTTTTCTTCAAAATTCATGGTAGGCATAGCTTCATTATGTTGCATCATTAATAAGCTACATACAATCCCAATTGCTCCGGCTGCTCCTAATGTATGACCTATCATTGACTTTATTGAACTAGTAGGTGGTACTTTATCTCCAAATACTGTTTTTAATGCTATTACCTCAGTTTTATCATTTAATTGTGTTCCTGTTCCATGAGCCGATATATAATCTATTTCACTTGGTTCTAAGCCAGACATAGTTAAAGCTTTTTTTATACTGTCTATAGCTCCTGCAGCGTCTGCCCTGGGAGCTGTGATATGATAAGCATCCACACCTAATCCATACCCTTTAATTTCTCCATATATATGTGCACCCCTTTTTTGTGCATGTTCCATTTCTTCCAGTACTAAAAATGCTGAACCTTCACTTACAATAAGTCCATGACGATTTTTAGAAAATGGACGGCATACATCTTGTGTAAGTGATAATAACCTATTAAATCCCATCAGTGCTACTAATGATAAAGATTCTATTCCTCCAACTAGTGCAACTTCTGACACTCCTTTTTTTATGTTATTATATCCCCATGAAATTGAATAGTTACTTGCTGCACATGCATTTGTAAAAACTCTGGGTATCGGCATATTAAGTTTAAAATATTCACACATTAACGATAATATAGATACTGGTGCTATATTTTCTATTTCCTTTATATCTTGACTATCTAATTTATCAAGGTATTTTTTTATTTTGTCAGCCTCCTTAATAGAAGACTGTATCATATTCGTCATTGTCATCCCGGAAGCTATTGAAACATTTTTTATTTTTTCTATATCTAACTTACTATCGTCAATAGCCATTTTTAAAGAAGCTAGTCCTATACTTTCTACTCGTCCTAATTTTTCAATTTTTATGTTATCTCGGTCACTTAAATATTTTTCTTTTTCAAAATTTTTAATTTCTCCAGCTATTTGTATACGTAAATCTCCGCAATCTATGGTTTCTACTTTACCTGTTGATACCTTTCCTTCCGACATATTTTCCCATACTTGTTTTTGGCCTATACTTCCCGGCACAATTATTCCTATTCCTGTAACTACAACTCTCTTCATAAGTCATCTTCACATCCCTTTAAATATTTAATTCTGTTTGAAATTCATACTTCTTGTGGTCATACATATTTTTAAAATACAACGAAACAAATCTATCTGCTTTTTCATTGTTCAAACCTATTGCACAAAGTGCCTTTTTATTCATATGATTACTTCTGTGATATTTTATACATTCACTAAAAATAAAATATCCCAGTGCAGATTGCCTGTAATCTTCTCTAACAAATAAAGTTCTATATAAAATAATATTACCCGGTGCTTCAAAACCTGTCATCCATCCTACAATTTCTTTGTCATCATATACTGCAAAAAATGTACACCTTTCTTTTAAATCAAATTCATTAGCAAATGGAGAAAGATTTTCTGGATATTTTATTCCTTGTTTTTTTCTTACTTTTTCTAATAAAATTGGATTAACATCTTTAATGGGTAAAATTTTAACCTTTTCAGGTAACTTGAAATTTGACTTTGAAAGTAATCTTACAAATTGATTATTTTTAATTATTGTTTCCGGAGTAAACCTATAAACTGCTGTTAATAATTCAACTTCTGAAAAACCTCTTTTTGAAAAAAAATCATTTATTAAATTTATATTTTCTTCAGATGTAATTGCCTTAAAAATTATTTTTTCTACCGACAATTTAATTGCTTCATTTTTCAATATATTTAATAATTCCGTTCCTACTCCGTTTTTTCTAAAAAGACTTGATACAAAAAAACTTTTTATATAACATACGGTTTTATCACTTTCAGATAATTCTCCAAAAATGGCTCCACAAGGTATATTATTATACTTTGCTCCATATGCAATCAGCCCTTCATTATTCATATTAATCTCTTCTATGGATAAACTAAATAAATACTTTTCATAATTAGTTACATTTGAATAATTTAATTTTTCTATTAAAATAATAACGATCACCTCTCTTGACAAATATTTGATAACTTTTATATAATTTTATTAATTAATATAGATTTTTTGTTTAAAATATATTATTATTATATATTATATTAAAATTTTATGCAATACCTAAAATGAAAGGAGTAAAAAATGGACATAGAAAAAAGTTTCGCTATAAATTATATGAATTTATTGGCCGATTCAAGTAGTTTTAAATCTTTTATTCATTTACCTAAAGACACTAAAGACTTTTCCGTATTGTGTGGTACATGCTCAATATCCACACTCCCTTGTGTTTTAATTATTATGAACAGAGACTTTAAGCTTGGAACTATGGGCTATGATTGTGGTGAAAATATTACATTAGCATTTGAAAAAGCTATATATTATCGACTTCCTGTTGTATGTGTAATCGTATCAGGTGGCGCACGCGTACACGATGGTGTATCTGCTCTAATGCAAATGGCCAAAACCTCTGCTATTGTAAAAAAACATAGTGAGGCAGGGCTTTTGTATATATCTGTAATAACCAATCCCACTTTAGGTGGTGTTTCAGCAAGTTTTGCAAGTCTTGCTGACATTATAATTGCTGAACCAGATGCTACATATGGTTTTACCGGTAAACGTATAGTTGCTGAAACAGTAAATGAACCATTACCTCCAGATTTTCAGTCCTCTTGGTATGCAAAAAAAAATGGAATGGTTGATATGATAATTGATAGACATAATATGAAAGAACAAATTGGAAATCTTTTATACTTGCATAAAAATAGTATAAACATAAATTTTAATAAAAGAGGAGGCACATATGGAAAAATCTGCAATAGAATGTTTAGAATTAATAAAAAATCCCGAACGTCCAAATATACTTGATTATATAAATTCTGTATTTGATAATTTTATAGAAATACATGGAGACAGATTGTTTGGCGATGATCCTGCTGTAATTGGAGGCATTGCCACTATAGATGATATTCCGGTAACTATTATTGGACAAGTTCGTACGCGCAATATCGATGAAAATTTAAAATACAACTTTTCTATGGCTAAACCTGAAGGATTTAGAAAAGCACTTAGATTAAGTAAAGAAGCTGAAAAATTTAATCGACCAATTATTTTTTTCGTTGATACCGTAGGAGCCGATCCCGGCATTGGTGCAGAACAACGTGGCCAACATTCTGCTATTTCTACTAATCTTATGGAATTTATGTTTTTAAAAGTTCCTACTATAAGTTTATTAATTGGTAACGGTGGTAGCGGCGGTGCATTAGCATTTTGTGTAGCAAACAGTACTTGTGCCCTTGAAAATTCCATTCTAAGTGTAATTTCACCAAAAGCCGGTGCAAATATAATATTTAAAGATTCGTCTAAAGAAAAGGAAGCTGCAAAAATTTTAAAAATGACATCAGATGTTTTAATGAAACTTGGAATTATCGATTACATTATTCCAGAGCCCAATGGAGGAGCACATAACTGTAAACCATTTATATATAAAAATGTAAAAGATTATATTTTAAGAGAACTAAATAAATACAAAAGTACCTCCTCGAAAAAAATAATTGAACAAAGATACAATAAGTATCGTAATTTCTAAAATAAGAAAGGAGAACCTATGAAAAAAATTGCTTTTGTTTTTTCTGGTCAAGGAGCTCAAAAAGTTGGCATGGCAAAAGATTTTTTTGATTCATCAATTAATGTAAAAAAAATGTTTAAAATAGCAGATTCTATTCGTCCAAACACCTCAAAACAATGCTTTTGTGGAACTCAAGAAGAACTGAATCAAACAATAAATACTCAGCCATGTTTATTTTGTGCGAATGCCGCAGCATCTATTGTAGCCACAGAAAATAATATTATTCCTAATTTTGTTGCCGGATTTTCTTTGGGCGAATTAAATGCTATTTGTTATTCTACAATCTTAACATTTGAAGAAACATTTAAACTCGTATGTAAACGTGCACAAGCTATGCATGAAGCTGAAATTAACAATAAAGGAACCATGTTAGCAATTTTAAAAACAAATAATGATGATATTAAAAAAATTTGCAAAAAATTTTCATGTGCATATCCTGCTAATTATAATTGTCCCGGACAAACTGTTGTCTCCATAAAAGAATCCCTTGTTTCTGACTTCTCGAATGAAATTAAGACCATAGGTGGTATTGTGATTAAACTACCTGTTAGTGGTGCATTCCATTCTCCTTTTATGGACAGTGCAAGCAATAAAATGAAAACATACCTTTCCAATTTAACGTTTTGTTCTCCTAATATACCTATCTATTCAAACCTAACTGCATCATTATATGATACTAATTTTATTGACCTACTTTCACAACAAATAAACCACCCAGTATTATGGCAAAAAACTATTGAAAATATGATAAAAGACGGTACAGATACGTTTGTTGAGCTTGGGATAGGCACAACTCTCAGCAAATTAATTACAAAAATCGATAATTCTAAAAAAATCCTAAATATTGAAGATAAGGAGAGTCTTAATGCCACAATCGACGCATTAAGATAAATAAAAATATGTATAACTTAAAAAATAAAGTAGTTTTAATAACCGGTGGATCCAGAGGTATCGGGAAAGCAATCGCCACTAAATTAGCACAAAATGGTGCTAATATTGCTTTAACTTACTTAGGTAATAGAGAAAAAGCTTTAAGTGTATGTAATGAGATTAAATTATTTACCCCAAAAACTAAAGCATTTTATTGCGATGTTTCTAACTTTGAAGATACCAAAAACTTGATTGATTCAGTTATGAATGAATTCGGAACGATTGATATACTAATTAATAACGCTGGTGTAACCGGAAAAAATGCATTAACTTTTTCTTTGTCCACAGATGAATTTGATTCAATTATAAATACTAACCTTAAAGGTACTTTTAATATGTGTAAAAATATATATCCTATATTCGTCAAAAAGCATTCTGGAAAAATCATTAATATTGCTTCTGTCGCTGGTATTAGTGGAATCGCCGGTCAATCCATTTATTCCGCATCAAAAGCCGGAATTATTGGCTTTTCAAAGTCTCTAGCTAAAGAATTAGCTTCTAGAAATATTACTTGTAATATAATTGCACCAGGTTTTGTTGAAACAGATATGACCCAAGATATTAAAGATAGTATAAAAAATACCATTCCTATGAAACGACTCGCTTCTCCTGATGATATTGCTAACGTTGCAGCTTTTTTATCAAGTGATTGCTCCAACTATATAACCGGAGAAGTTATTAAAATTGATGGTGGGCTTTGTATATAAAATTTAAAATGTATTTATAAAAAAATAGTCTTTTTTATAAATGTAGGAAGCCCGCGGTAAAACAACATTTTACCGCGGGCTTCCCTTATAAAAATAATTAATTTTTTTCTATGTTTTTATCCGATACAAACTCTTTTACTGAAGTTGCAAGACCTGCTAGGGATTGAATTTCTGAAGGAATAATAATTTTTGTAGCTTTTCCATCAGCAACCTTCGCAAAAGCTTCTAAACTTTTTATTTTAATGACTTTATCAGAAGGATTAGCTTCATTTAGCATTTTTAAACTATCTGCGTACGCCTTTTGAACTGATAATATAGCTTCCGCTTCACCTTGTGCTTCTCTAATTTTTGTTTCTTTAATAGCATCAGCTTTTAAAATAGCTGATTCCTTATGACCTTCTGCTTTTAAAATTTCACTTCTTTTTTCTCCTTCTGCATCAAGAATTTTCGCTCTTCTTTCTCTTTCTGCTTTCATCTGTTTTTCCATTGCATCTTGAATTTCACGAGGCGGTAAAATATTTTTTAACTCAACCCTATTTACCTTTATACCCCATGCATCTGTAGCTTCATCCAAAATAACACGTATTTTAGTATTTATTACATCACGAGATGTCAATGTATGATCAAGCTCTAAATCTCCAATAATATTTCTAAGAGTAGTAGCTGTAAGATTTTCTATTGCAGATATTGGCCTTTCTACACCATAAGCATAAAGTTTTGGATCTGTAATTTGAAAATAAACAACTGTATCTATTTGCATAGTAACATTGTCCTTAGTTATAACCGGCTGTGGTGGAAAATCTACTACTTGCTCTTTTAAAGAAACTTTCTTTGATATTTTATCAATAAAAGGAATTTTAACATGAAGACCTGTTCCCCAAGTAGAATAGTAAGCACCTAAACGTTCCATAACATAAGCATGAGCTTGTGGAACAACTTTAATATTCGCAACAATAATTAAAATTATAAGAAAAACTATAATTGCTAAAAATACAAGCATAACATTCATTTCATTCATCTCCATTTTTTATTAAACTTACATTAAGTTTTACCCCATTTATAGATTCGACTTTTACCACTTCTCCTTCTTTTATAATTGAATTATCAATAGACCTAGCTCCCCACAAAGAACCATTTACATTTATTTGACCTGTTCCTAAATCATTATTAATTTCCTTTAAAACAAATGCTTTTTTTCCAATATATCTTCCTAAATTTGTATCTTCTTTTTTAAATGAAATTAATTTTTTTAAAAGGGGTCTTAAAATAATAAACACTAATATAGATAATATAATAAATACTAGAATCTGTGCAATAATTGAATCTGTAAATATACTAGTAATAAATGCACCAATTGCTCCAATAAAAAACCAAATTGATACTAATTGTGCCGTCATTGCTTCAATTAAAAATAGTATTACTGCTGACACCAACCACACATAAGTCATCATATATTATTATGCCCCCTTTTTCATTAAGTTTATCATATAGATTAATAAAAGTCAATACGAGTTCAGCAGCATATTTAACAAAAGTATTGATTTTTGTCTATGGGTATTGTATAATATAGCCAATTAGACTTGTTGTATATTTTTAGTCTAATAAAAATTAAAAGGAGTGTGTTTTTTATGAAAACATTTGTCAAAGTCTTATGGGTTCTTTCTGGTATTATTTTAATTTTACTGGGTATTTATTGTTTATTTAAACCAGCTGTAACTTTACTTTCACTTTCATTCATTATCGGATTTGTAATTTTATTTAGTGGTATTACTGCTTTCAGCCATTACTTCGTTGAACGTGAATTTCCTGGCTCCGGTTGGTTACTCTTTGATGGTATATTAAGTACTATATTTGGTATTCTATTATTATTTACTAACATGTCATCTTATTTAGCCATGTTTCTTCCTATATTTTTTAGTATTTGGATTGTTATCTTTGGTATTTTTAAAATATGTAATTCAATTGACGTAAAAAAAATAGGTGAAAAAAATTGGTATATAATGACTATAGTTGGTATACTTTGTGTAATTCTAGGTATCGCCATGTGGATAAAACCTATAATATCTGCTTTTGCAATTTCTATAGTAATTGGTGTTTATTTGATTATTGCAGGTATTTCAACTATTACAGCTTTTCATTTTGCTAACAAGTTTGATAAACTTTCATAAAAGTTTGGAGGCAATAATATGAATAAGAAAATAACTGTTGCCCAATATGGGTGTGGTAAAATGTCAAAGTATATTATGAGATATATTTATGAAAAAGGTGCACAAGTAGTCGCTGCCTTTGATTCAGATCCTAATATAATAGGAAAAGATATTGGAGAAATAATAGGTAATGAAAACTATAACATTACTATAAAGGATTCTAAAAATGCTGAAAAAATCTTGTCTGCAGTTAAACCTGATGTCTGTATTATTACAACTTGTAGTCTTATGAACGACGTAGATGATATATTTATGATTTGTGCTAAAAACGGTATAAATGCTATTAGTACTTGTGAAGAAGCCTTTTATCCATGGAATTCTTCTCCAAAACTCACCAATGAACTCGATATAATAGCAAAAGAAAATAATTGCACCTTATGTGGCTCTGGATATCAAGATGTTTTTTGGGGAAATTTAATAGCTACTATTGCCGGAGCTACTCATAAAATTACTAAAATAAAAGGTTCTTCAAGTTATAACGTTGAAGATTATGGTATAGCTTTAGCTAAAGTACATGGCGCCGGAATGGACTTAGACACATTTAATAAGAAAATTGCTGCCAGTGACAATATTTCTCCGGAAGAACGTAATGCATTAATAAATGATGGTAAATTTTCACCTTCATATATGTGGAACGTTAATGGTTGGCTTTGTGAGCGCCTTGGTCTAAATGTTAAAAGTCAAATTCAAAAATGTATTCCTTGCACTCACAATGAAGATATTTATTCAGATACACTAAAAATGAATATTCCCGCTGGAAATGCCACCGGTATGTCAGCTATTGTAGTAACTGAAACACATGAAGGAATAACCATAGAAAGTGAATGCATTGGAAAAGTTTACGCTAAGGATGAATTTGATAAAAATGATTGGACCATTATAGGTGAACCCAAAACTCAAGTAACCATTAATAGGCCTTGTACTGTAGAACTAACTTGTGCCACTGTAGTCAATAGAATTCCTGAACTTATAAAAGCTGTACCCGGATATATAACTACTGATAAAATGATTACTAATAAATATAAGGTTTTGCCTCTTAACGAATATGTATAACTATTAATATTAAAAAAACATAATGTTAGATTATTTGTTTATACTAAAATTAAATATACATTATTTTAAGAAAGGTGTTGTTTATTTTGGTTATAAATGTAAAAAGCGAAATTGGACCTTTAAAAAAGGTCCTTTTGCATAAACCTGGAGCTGAGCTTTTAAATTTAACTCCAGATACTTTAGAAGAATTATTGTTTGATGATATTCCTTATTTAAAAATTGCTGTAGAAGAACACAATGAATTTGCAAAGTTATTAGAAGAAAACGGTACTCAAGTCATTTATCTTGAAGACTTAGTTGCTGAAACATTAAAAGATTCTAATATTCGTGAAATGTTTTTAAAACAATTCATTAGAGAATCCGGTATTTATTCTCAAAAATATCAAGACTTGCTGTTTGATTTTTTTAACAAATATGAAGATCCAAAAGAATTAGTGCTAAAAACTATGCAAGGAGTTAATCGTAATGAACTTGTAAATAAAACTACTGAAAACAAGTCTTTAGTTGACTTTTTATCTAAACAATCCGCATTTGTTTGTAACCCCATGCCGAATTTATATTTCACAAGAGATGCATTTGCTTGTATCGGGAATGGTGTTAGTATCAATAGAATGCATTATTTAACCAGAAGACGTGAAACCATATATGGAGAATATATCTTTAGATATCATCCTCAATTTAAAAATAAAGTAGATATTTATTATAGTAGATATGAACCTTTTTACATTGAAGGTGGAGATATTTTAAACCTTAATTCTAAAATTTTAGCTATTGGTATTTCTCAAAGAACCCAGCCAGAAGCTATTGAAATTATTGCTAAAAATATATTTAATAACGAAAATTCTACTATAAATGAAATTTTAGCTTTTAATATTCCTAACAATCGCGCTATGATGCATTTAGACACAGTATTTACTCAAGTTGATTATGATAAATTTACTGTTCACAATGGTTTAGTTGATGTTCTTCAAGTATATAAAATTACTAAAGGTAACTCTGCTGACGAATTGAAAATAGAAGAGATAGATGAAAAGCTTGAAAATATCTTGTCAAATGCATTGCAAAAAGATAAAATACATTTAATTCCTTGTGGTGGTAAAGACCGCATAGTCGGTGAACGTGAACAATGGAATGACGGTTCTAATACTTTATGCATTAGTCCTGGAAAAGTTATTGTTTATCAAAGAAATGATGTTACAAATTCTATTTTAAAAGAAAATGGTCTTACTGTATTAGAAATACCAAGTTCTGAACTTTCCAGAGGTCGCGGAGGCCCTAGATGTATGTCTATGCCTATGTATCGTGAAAATATTTAATCGTACAAAAATTATTATAAGGAGTGTAAAAATATGCCTGTAAATCTAAAAGGTAAAAGCTTTTTAAAACTACTTGACTTTTCATCATCTGAAATAAGATATCTTTTAAATCTATCAAAACAATTTAAAAATTTAAAATTATCCGGTACCCCACATGAATATTTAAAAGGAAAAAATATTGTTCTTTTATTTGAAAAAACCTCAACCAGAACCAGGTGTTCTTTTGAAGTTGCTGGATATGATCTTGGAATGGGTGTTACCTACCTTGATCCTGGAAGTTCTCAAATGGGTAAAAAAGAGAGTATTGCTGACACAGCAAGAGTTTTAGGCAGATTATATGATGGTATTGAGTATCGTGGATTTTCTCAAAAAATAGTTGAAGAAATTGCTAAATATTCAGGAGTCCCTGTATGGAATGGATTAACCGATGAATTTCACCCAACTCAAATGCTCGCCGATCTTCTTACTATTGAAGAAAAATTTGGCTATTTAAAAGGGATTAACTTCACTTATTTCGGTGACGCTAGAAATAATATGGGTAATTCTCTTATGGTGGCTTGTGCAAAAATGGGATTAAATTTCACAGCTTGTGCCCCAAAAGAACTTTTCCCTGATGAAAATTTAGTAAACACTTGCAAAAATATTGCTAAGGAAAATCATTGTACAATTACTTTAACTGAAGATGTAAATGAAGGTGCTAAAAATGCCAATGTCATTTATACTGATATATGGTTATCTATGGGAGAACCAGACGAAATGTGGGAAAAACGAATAAAATTATTAAAACCATATCAAGTAAACAAAAATATAATGAGCCTAGCAAACAAAGAAGCTATATTTATGCATTGTCTACCTTCATTCCATGATACTAATACTACTATCGGAGAAGATATTAGTAAAAAATTTAATGTAAATGAAATGGAAGTAACAAATGATGTATTTGAATCCAAGCAATCTGTAGTATTTGATGAAGCAGAAAACCGAATGCATACAATAAAAGCTGTTATGTATGCAACTCTTATGTAATTAGAGGTAAACTTATGGATAAAAAACGTATTGTAGTTGCCTTGGGCGGAAATGCACTCGGTAAAGACGCTAAGGAACAATTAATTCTTGTTAAAAAAACTGCAAGTGCTATTGTAGATTTAATAGAACAAGGTCATGAAGTTATTGTAGGACACGGTAATGGCCCTCAAGTAGGTATGATAAACCTTGCTATGTCTGAATATTGTACTCAATCTCATATCCCGATTACTCCTTTCCCAGAATGTGGTGCAATGTCGCAAGGATATATTGGTTATCATTTGCAACAATCTATATTTAACGAATTGGCTAATAGAAAAATTAAAAAAAATGTAGTCACTTTAATAACACAAACTATTGTTGATGAAAATGATTCTGCTTTTGAAAACCCTACTAAACCTATTGGTCCATTTTATACCAAAGAAGAAGCTGAAAAAATAAAAGCCGAAAACGGCTACACATTTATTGAAGATTCAGGACGTGGATATCGCAGAGTAGTTCCATCTCCTGACCCTTTAAAAATAGTTGAAATCGATACCATTAATACACTCTTAAAAAACGGAACTGTTGTTATAACTGTTGGAGGCGGTGGCATTCCTGTAACTTCTAATGGCTCTTTATTAACTGGTGTTCCTGCAGTAATCGATAAAGATAAATCTAGTTCTGTTTTAGCAAGTTCCATTAATGCTGATATCTTCTTAATTTTAACCGCTGTAGATGAAATATATATAGATTTTAACACTGAAAATCAAAAATCTATTTCAAGGATTGACATTAGCGATGCTATAAAGTATTGTAAAGAAGGATATTTCGCTAAAGGAAGTATGTTACCAAAAGTAGAAGCATGTATTGATTTTATAAATAAAAAGCCTAGCAGTATTGCGATTGTAACTTCACTTGATAAGGCTAAAGATTCCTTAACCGGTAATGTCGGAACTATAATCTATAATAAAAGAAACGCGGTGAATGTAAATGAATAGTAAAGAAAAAGCCAAATTTAAAATGCCCTCTGCTTACACTATTTTAATACTTATTATTTTAGTTTTAGCATGTGTAAGTCTTATCATTGCAGATCCAATGATAAAGAAAGCAACTATTCCTGATGTGGTAATGTCCCCTATACTTGGTTTTGTTGATGCAATAGATGTATCTCTATTTGTCTTAATTTTGGGAGGATTTCTTGGCGTTATAAACAAAACCGGTGTACTTTATAAAGGAATTGCTACTGTTGTAAAAAAATTAAAAGGTAAAGAATTATTACTAATTCCAATATTAATGATTCTTTTCTCAATCGGTGGAACAACTTATGGAATGGCTGAAGAAACTATTGCTTTTTATAGCCTAATTGTCGCAACCATGATGGCTGCTGGTTTCGATCCTTTAGTAGGAGCTGCAACTATACTTTTGGGCGCCGGAGCAGGTGTTCTTGGTTCTACTATAAATCCATTTGCTATTTCTGTTGCTGTAGACACAGCTAAAGCTGCCGGAGTTCAACCTAATCAAGGCGTTATAATCCTCTTAGGAGCTATTCTTTGGATTACTACTACAGCTATTTGTATTTGGTTTGTTATGTCTTATGCCAAAAAAGTTCATCACAATTTAGGAAAATCAATTTTATCAAACCAAGAAATAGAAGAAGCCAGCTTAGCTTTTAATTCCCAACAAAAAGATACAAATGATAAACTTAGTGGTCGTGGAAAAGTAGTATTATCTTTATTTGCATTTTCCTTTATAATTATGATCATAAGTTTAATTCCTTGGGAAAATTTTGGAATTACGTTCTTTGATTCGTGGACTTCCTGGTTAACCGGTGAATCTTTTGGTAATTGGTATTTTAGAGAATTAGCTGCATGGTTTCTAATAATTGCTATTATATCTGGAATAATTTATGGCCTTAAAGAAAGAGAAATAGTAGATTCATTTATAGCCGGCTCTGCCGATATGATTGGTGTTGCATTAGTAATTGCTGTTTCAAGAGGTATTTATGTTATTTTAACCGCTACTAATTTAAATGAATATATTTTAACACATGCCGCAAATACTTTAAATGGCATGCATTCTGTTCCTTTTACTATCATTTCATATATAATTTATATAGGCCTTTCTTTCCTCATTCCTTCAACATCCGGTCTTGCAACTGGGTCTATGGGAATTTTTGCTCCACTTGCACAAAGCCTTAATCTAAGCCCTAATGTTATGATAATGATTTTTACAGCCGCTTGTGGACTTGTAAATTTAATTACACCAACTAGTGGTGTTGTAATGGGTGGTCTTGCTATTTCTAAAATTGAATTTTCAAGTTGGGTTAAGTTTACCTTAAAAATCCTTGCCACAATTTTTGTTGTTAACATTATTATTCTTTCTATAGCAATGGTCGTTCTTTAAATTTAAATTACTTTAAAATACAAAAGCCTTCTCTAAAAAGCAGAGAAGGTTTTTGTTGTTTTTTCATATTTATTTGAATTTTGTTGACTTTTTATTGTATTTATTGTATAATTATAAAAAAGATGAAAGGAGTTTTTTTATGTCTAAGGAAAATATGGATAAATTTTTTTCTGAATGTAAAAATAATTTTAAACTTCAAAAAGAATTACATAGCTTAAAAAAGGAAAGCGAAAACCTTGATGGATTAAATATTATAAACTTCTTAAATAAAAAACTTATGCCATTTATAAAAAATCATGGCTATGACATTAGTTTGGCAGATTTTTTAAATTACCCATATGAGCTTTCGGCCGACGATTTATCAAATGTGTCTGGAGGATTTTATCCTCATACTGGTGTCGCACTTTCCCTTGCTCTTATATCTATGATAGGTTCCATTTCATTGGGTACACATTGCTTTACAAGAAATAACAATAATAATGATGATTCTTTAACAACTAGTACTGAACAAAATACTACTGGAGATAATATTTCCCCTTCAGCTCAGGATAAAAATACATTAGGCAAAGAAGTTAAAAATAGAGTATCTAATTTTTTTGACACAACTGAACGTATCGCCACAAATTCTCAAAAAGCTGAAAATAATGCTACAAGTTCTCAAAAAGAAGAAAGTAGCAACCATGAAACAAAAATTGCTCAAACAAGAGAAGAAGAAATTAGCAACAATGAATCTGAAATTTCTCAGGCAAGTAAACCAGTAAATAGTATTGCAGATTCTCAATATAGTGCATTAAAAGAAGAAAATAGCAATCATGAAACTTCTCAGGCAAACAAATCAGGGAATAGTACTGCAGATTATCAAGACAGTGCATTAAAAGAAGAAAACGAGAACTTAAAAGCAGAAATAGCTCGTTTAAAACAACAAAACCTAAATTTAAAGGTAGAAAATGAGTCCCTAAAGTCACAGCTTTCTAATCGTAGCAGTGAAAATAGTACTGCTTTTTCTAATGCAACTCAGAAAAATAACACCAATGGCGTTATTTCACGTGCTTCTTCTGCATCTTCTCTGCGTAATAATTTAACACCTCCTCCAATAATTTCTTCTATATCTTCTCAAAATACTACTCCTTCTTCACCTCCACCTCCACCTCCTCCACCTCATATTGGTATATCTTCTCAGTTTAGTTCTCCCACAACGCCATTACCACCACCTCCACCAGCTAGTTCTTCTATTAGTTCTCCCACAACACCATTACCTCCACCTCCTTCTATCAATTCATTTCAAAACATTTCTTCTCCTCCACCAGCTGCTATTTTTGAAAAACGAATTGATTTATCCGAAAAAGAACAAGAACAATTACTAGAAAATATTAAACAAAATAACGATCAAAATGAACAAGCTCAAATACAAGCTGATAAGATGAAAATTGAAGCACAAAAGAAAGCCGAAGCTAATAAGACACTTTCCCCCATTCTTCCGATTTTTCAACTTGCTCAAGGCGACGAAAGCTTTTTCAAACTTCCTGAGACAGCCAGCCAAAATGAACGTAACAATGCTGCTATAAAATTAAGTACGGCATCCAAAGCATATTTTACAACTAAAAATGTTGTTGAAACATTACAACAAGTCCAAATGAAGCCTAGTACGATAAATCCTAAATATTCGGACTTGGATGATTTGTGGGAAAAATCTAATAACGACACTATGAGTGAAGATGACAACGCTAACATTGAAAAAAAATGCAAAGATGCAAAAGACAAAATTGCAGAGGTCCTCAAAAATCAAACTTCGCAAAAGTCTGAAAAACAAGAACAGAAAAGTGCTAAAAAACACGTTTCTTTTGCTCAAAGTAATATAGAATATATATCTGAAAAAGTAAATAGTATAAAAAGGCATTCCAACGCTGAAAGACAAAAGCTTGAAAAAGATACAAGCAGCACTACAGAAAAATTAAAAGCTCAGCAGAATAAAATTAATGCAATGTTATCAACCAGGCCGGAAAACGTTGATTTTGAAAACTACCAAAAACAAGTTATTAATGATTACAATAAAGCTACTAAAAAATTAAATGAAATACAAGATAAGATTGCTGAATTAACATCTCAAGGTAAATTTAGTAAAGCTAAATTTGATAAATTACAAGATTTAGGCAATAAAGCCCTTAAACTTATTGAGCAGTTAAAAAATATTCAAACTGCTATGGAAGGTAATATTAGTGATGAACAAAAAACAGCATTAACAATGTTAGAATTAAATATAAACAATGCTCTTAAAACCGATACATTTGATGATATCTATGATTTAACTTGTACTTCAACTGAGTTAGAAAAGAAAATAAATGATTATGAAAAAGCTACTTTAAGATATGATGAACTTCGCAATAAAGAAGGAAAGACTATAGATGAGCAGAATGAATTTAACACTTTAGAAAACGACATTATAAATGGTAAGTCTGCTACTTATAAAGGAGTATTATATAACAATAACAACGAAAAAGTTAATATAGCAAACATGAAAAAACAGCTAGAAAAAAATAACTCTAAGATTCAAGAGTACAATAAAACACTTTCAAAACTTTCTACTGAGGCTCAAAAGCTTCTTGAACAAATTAAGTAATACAAAAATAAAGCCCCTGATAAATCAGGGGCTTTATTTTATGTGTTATTAAAGAATTATATAATAAAAAGTATAAATAATTTACTATTTTTAATTAAATCATTATTGATAACATATTTTATGTCTTTATGTTAATTCCTATATATATTAAAAAGTAACAATTAATAAATATAAAAATAAAAACTGTTTAAAAATATTAAGCATTTTTTAATTTTTTCACACTTTTTATTATTACTTATTTTTAACATACTCATATATTGCCTTTATTTAGAGGAAAATAAAACTGCCATCATTATGTCAATATACTTATTCAGGCTATCATTCAATACTTCCTCTATTGGCTTTTTCTGAAGTTTTGATAAATCTTCATAAAATTTTGACACTTCGTCTTCTAAAATAATTTTGTATTCTTTTATATATATCACCTCATATTGTATTTTATGATATCAATATTGAATATTGTTAAGTATTCTATATTTAATATAATCTTATAATAGGAGATAATAAATAATTTGTCAAAGTTTATTATAAAAATTCATTAAGGAGTTGTTCATATGGTACGTTTTATTCCAAAACCAGAAAAAAACGAGGTAATTTGTATACGATTAGATTCTGAAAAACTAAAATTCATTGATGATGTCGCTAATCAAAATAATATGAGTAGAAACAAGTTTATTGGTCAATGTATAGACTTTGCTCTTCAAAATCTTGACTCATCATCAAAATAAAACTTATTTACTTTAATTCTATAATTGTTACTCCTGATTCTCCTTCCCCAAATGTCCCTAAACGACTTGATTTAACATTGGGATGATTTTTTAAATGCTTAGATATCTCTGTGCGTAACACGCCTGTCCCTTTTCCATGTATAACTGTTAATTGATGTACATTTGATAGAACTGCATTATCTATAAAATTATCAAGCTCTATTATGGCTTCTAAGGCTGTTTGTCCTCTTACATCCAGTTCTCTTGTAACTTTCATCATTTTATTTTTTACTTTTCCGGTATTAATCGAAAAAGTCTTTTTTATTGGCTCTTTATCTAACAGCCTAATATTACTTACAGGCACTCTAGTTTTTATTATTCCTGCTTGAACTGTAGCCATATCTCCATTGGAGGTTATATCTAAAATTGTTCCTTTTTTATCTATATCAATTATTAATACATTATCTCCTATTTTCAATTTCCTTGGTAATTTATAGTCAGTTTTTTTATTTTTTTCTACCGGATCTATAGTTCGTTCTATCTCATTTAAATCAGATTTTATTTTTTTTATCATCTCAACATTATTAGAAGCTTTTTTAGCCTTTTTCACTTCTTCTAAAAGTTCATTTGCCATTGCTGTTGCTCTTGATACTAAACTTTCAGATTTAGCCTTTGCGATTTTTATTTCATCTTCGCATTGGCTTTTTAATTTTTCTTTTTCTTTTGATATAAATGTTGCATCTTGCTGTATTTGTTTTTTTAATTTCTCAATTTCAATTTTTTCTTTTTCTAAAGTTAATCTACTAATTTCTAAACTTTTTACAACTTCTTCAAATTTACTGTCCTCAGAAGAAACAAATTCTTGAGCATTACTTACTATATCTTCTGGCATACCTAATTTTCTTGAAATTGCAAATGCATTTGACCGACCCGGCATTCCAATTAATAAATTATATGTTGGTTTTAATGTTTCTACATCAAATTCACAACACGCATTTTCTACTCGTAATGTAGATATTGCATAGGATTTTAATTCGGCATAGTGCGTTGTCGCTACTACTTTAGTTCCTTTTTCCCTTAAATTTTCTAATATAGATATGGCTAAAGCAGCACCCTCTACAGGATCTGTTCCTGCTCCTAATTCATCTAAAAGAATCAAACTCTTATCATTCGCAGTATTTAAAATATCTATTATATTAACCATATGAGCTGAAAATGTAGATAACGACTGTTCTATGCTTTGTTCGTCTCCTATGTCTGACAAAATATGTTCAAATACTGACACTTCACTGCCTTCATTTGCCGGTATCATTAATCCGCACATTGCCATTAAAGTAAATAACCCTATAGTTTTTAATGAAACTGTTTTTCCACCTGTATTAGGTCCCGTTATTACTAATGTGTCAAATTTATCACCCAGAAAAATATTTGTAGGCACTATTTTTTCTTTATTAATAAGCGGATGTCTAGCATTCTTTAAATTAATCTTACCTTGATTATTAATTTTAGGTGAAATAGCCCTCATACTATATGCTAAATCAGCCTTTGCAAAAATCACATCCAACTCTACGCACACGTCGTAACTTATAAGTATATCATCTGCAAAACCTCCAACCTCACTTGAAAGATTTTTTAATATTTTATCAATTTCATTTTTTTCTTTTTGCCGTAAAATTTTTATTTCATTATTTGCATCTACTACACTCATTGGCTCTATAAATAATGTAGCTCCACTTGAAGATGTCTCATGCACTAACCCTGATATATTTTTCTTAAATTCTGCTTTTACTGGCAATACAAATCTTCCTGATTTTATCGTTACTATATTTTCTTGTAAATATTTTTGAATATTCGGAGACCTTAACATCTTGTCTAATTGATCTCTTACCTTATCTGAACTTCTACGAATCTTTTTTCTTATTTCCAATAACTCAGTTGAAGCCGTATCTGCAATTTCATCCTCTGATAATATACTTGACTTAATCTTATTTTCTATATATTTGTTTTGTATAACTCTGTTAAATCTTGCATCGAGACTTGTCTTTAATGATGAAAATTGCTCTCTAAACTTGTAAAGTGAGTTAAAAACATATACAGTTTGAGCTATTTTTAACAGTTCAACTGTACTAAGCGTTGCTCCTGCTTTTGCTCTTTGTACTGATACCTTTATGTCATTAAGTCCATTAAAAGATGGCCCCTTATATCTAGCTATTAACATATGTGCATCAGAAGTTTCCTTTATAAGTTGATTAACAGTATTAATGTCATGTGCCGGTAAAATACTCAATGCTTTTTTTCTTGAATCCTCACTTGAAGTCTTCTTTGATAACATATCTAAAATTTTATCAAGACCAAGTGTTTTATAGTGTTTATTCATTTTTAGTTTGGCCCTTTCTTTTCATATTTCCAGTACTAATTTATCATAAGTTGTTTATAAAAGTCTAGTGTCTTCAAATTTTTTTCTATACATTTTAGTAAATAGCTTTCTGTAATCATTGATAATTCCATTTGACTTTGTTTTTTTAGTTCAAATGCAAACATTTTATTAAACTCAGAATAGACAGTATATCTTAATGCATATAAAACTCCTTCAGATAATTTAAAACCAAACTTATTTTTAGATTTATAACAATTTTCACACAAAAGTCCATTTTCATTCGGGACAAAGTAAAAAACTGTTTTACTTGATTCTTCACAACAAACACATGAAACTAAATGTGGCATGTATCCTGACATCGCTAATAATCTCATTTCAAAAACTGATTTTATTAATGCATTCGATAATTTTCCTTCAGATAAATAATACAATGAATTTAAAGTTAATCTTAATATATCCTCTGTATTTTGTTCTTCTATCACTAAATTTAAAAGTAAATCACAAAAATACTGCGCTAATGCTAGCTTTTCTATATGGCATCTTAAATTCCAAAAAGATTTTTTGGAGTTTGATTCATTTACTATGTATTTATCCCGACCCTTATATATATTAAAATCGGAATAACAAAAAAGCTGTGTAGACGAAAAATTTTTATTTTTTATATTTTTTGCACCCCGTACAAATGCCCTTATTAAACCATATTTCCTAGTTAAAATCGTAACTAATCTATCGCTTTCAGATATTGATTTCTCCATTATTATCAAGCCGTCTGTTTTGACTTGCATAACTTTTTACTCCTTCATTTTTTTCTCTATTTGAATTTTTTATAGATGCATATGTTAAATAATCCATTACGTTTCCGGTATATGTGAACTTTTCCCATGCATTGTCTTCACTCATATATATTCCTCCGTACTTAAAGTCTAATTTTATTCTTTACAATAAGTCAAGATATATATAAGGAAAACTTATCCTTTTTTAATAATTAGAACGGATGGCATAATACCACCCGTTCTAAATGTCGAAGTCCTTTTCATTAAATCCAAAATTTCTTAAAAGACCTGCTCTATTTCTCCAATCTTCTTTAACCTTTATCCATAACTGTAAATTAACCTTTGTTCCTAAAAAATTTTCTATATCTCGCCTTGCATGAGACCCTATCTTTTTTAACATTGTTCCTTGCTTACCTATTAATATACCTTTATGACTATTTTTTTCACAATAAATCACTGCATCTATATCTACTAAATTTTTGCCATCTTCTCGATCACGCATTCTTTCCACACAAACAGCTATTCCATGAGGAATTTCTTTATCTACAAGCCTTAAAATTTTCTCTCTTATTATTTCTGCAACTATTACCCTTTCCGGTTGATCTGTTAATGCATCTTCTTCAAAGAAATGCCCTGGTTGCACAGCAACTTTTTTTAATTCATCAATCAAACTATCCATCCCATCCCTGGTTTTTACAGACATGGGTACAATTGCTAAAAAATCATTAAGATTTGATATCTCATTAATTTGTTGCATTATTATGGATTTTTCTTGCAATATATCAATTTTATTAATTGCTAAAATTGTAGGCAAATTCATGTTTTTTAATCTTTTTATTAATTTTAGTTCTTCTTCTCTTAATGGTTTTCCCGCTTCAATAACCATTAAACAAGCATCTACAGAAGATACAGATTCTTTAATTGACTTTTCCATATATTGACCAAGTTGATTTTTAGGCTTATGTATTCCCGGTGTATCAATAAACACGAGTTGTGTTTCTCCTTGAGTTAATATGCCCATTATCCTAGTTCGTGTCGTTTGTGGTTTAGATGATACTATGGAAATCTTCTGACCTATCATTGCATTTAACATAGATGACTTTCCTACATTTGGAACTCCAACTATAGCTATAAACGCCGATTTTTTTTCCATAACTTACATATCCTTTCCTTTTTATTAAGTCTATTCAATATTCTTTGAAGTGAACTCCTGTTTATACCATTTATATAAACAACAGAAATTATTACAGACAGTAAAACTATTATCTGTAAAAACATATTTGCTTTAAAAATATAAATTAATTTATACCATTTATTGATGTCAAAAAATAAGTTTATCCCTACACAAACCGATCCTATAGCTGAAATTAGAACCGCACCCGCAGATATGTCTTTTATTACTTTTACAAAATTATTGTAACCTTGATATTCAAAATCCAACATTTTCTCAATTGCAGTATTTATACATTCCATTGATATAACAACCGCCATTGTTAAAAATAAAATTGCATATTGTATATTGGATAAATTAAAATATATAGAAAAAACCAGTACATACAGTACTGCTACTGTATGTACCCGAATATTTTTTTCACTTTTTATGCAATATAATATGCCTTTCAAAGCATTTTTTATACTATTAAGTAACATCATTTACTTATCTGAATAATAAGAAGATGTGCCTGAAAAACCCATTTGCGACATAACTATTTCTTCTTTCTCACGCATACGTACCTTTTCCATGCCGCCATTTTCATGGTCATAGCCTAACAAATGTAAAACTGAATGTGCTGTTAAATATCCAACTTCCTTTTGCAAACTATGCCCATACTTTTTAGCTTGCTCTTCAGCCTTTTCCATAGAAATTACTACATCGCCAAGAATTTTAGCTCCGGTTGTCGGGTCTGTATCGTAATTGCCTTCAATACCCATTGGAAATGACAAAACATCTGTTGGCATATTTTTTTGCCTATATTTATTATTTAATTCTTTTATTTGCTCATTATCAACAAAGGTTACACTTACTTCTGCCGAACCTTTAAATTCTTCTAATCTCAAAACTGCATTGCAGCACCTACGAACTATCATACGTAACCCTGTTGGTATTTTTACTTCTTTTTGCTTATTGTTAATAATTACTCTAATTTTATCCATACTAAAAAATTTGCTTACCGTTTTTTATAATATTACACATATTAAATACTAAAAAATCAAGTAAACTTTACCCTCCTTGTACATACCTATCAAATTTTCAAATAAAGCACACTAAATATAAATTTTAACATATTAAGGATAATTTTTCAAGTGTATTTTTCGAAATTTAAAGCGTCACAATTAAAAAATAATTATTTTTATGCACTAAACTATGAATTAAATTTAGTCTATTGTAACATGTTTTTTCTACAAAGTCATCAAAAAAATGCCTTGTTTTTTATTTTCGTGAAAAGTGATAATATATCACATTTAAAAATTTCTTTATTTTTACATTTTTCCACTTATGGCTCAACATTTATTTCTTCACAAACAGCTATATTTTCCTCACAAATATAGTCTGCAATTATTAATATTTTTGAATTTTGTTCTTTTTGAGTTATGTTCCTGTTTATTATCTTCATATCTTTTAGTTCTTTCTTTTCTTCTTGTTCTAATTCTTTCATAGCTTTATCTTTTGCTTCTTCTTTTGTTAATATCTCTTTTTTATTATAAAACTGAGACCAAACCTCTTTATAGTATGTAATTGGCAAAGAAACTTCATTAATCTTTATATTATTTATGTATATATTCTTTTCATATTCCTTGCCTGGACTTGCCACTAAAGTTAATGGCAATTCTATCCCAAATAATTTTAGTCGTTTTCTTATTACATTTTTTCCTGTAAAGACTTTTTTAGTTTCACATAAATCCACCTCTTTTCTTATTTCATGTTTTGTTAATGCATAAACTTTAGCATCTGCGTGTTTTATATTACAAACCCCAAAGTCATCTTCAACTACACCATTTATTAAGAGTTGTCCTTTTACTACCGCATCTCCATTATTTACTTCTGGGGTACCTTCGTACACTTCCATTCGTATTACCTGACCATTATTTGTTGACTTTACATTGCACGGTTTCGATTTTGGTATTAATTCAGGCGGGTCTATCCTTTCTTTTAATTCAAGATTAAGAGTACTTCCTTTTATATTTACAGACACCCAAGATATATTTTCAAATTTATTCATAATATTCTTTTCTATAATTGGTATGTCAATTTCACTCTTTAATGTTCCTACTCCTACTCCTAAATTTTCCATCAACATTGTTAAAGTTTGGTTATCAATAGTATTATTTCCGCTTATGTTTATTGACCATACATAAAGAGATAAAAAATAAAGTACCATTCCAAAACATATTATTCCTACAAAAATTCCTTTTCGTTTTTTATATTTATTTATAAAAAACGGCAACCCATGCTTCTCCTTTATTTTTATCTTTACTGACGATTTTTTAGATAACTTTTTTAACGTTCTATACTCCGATGCCATAGCTGAACAATATAGCTTATTTCCCTTCTTTTTAACATCAAAAAGGCTTATCCCTGCCCTTGCAGTAAGATTCATAAATCGTTCAGGGAATGCTCCCGATACTACAAAAACAACATAACCCCAAAAAAGTCTTATTATCTTGAGCACATATACCTCTCCTTATGTTATAAACTCTATTGATGTTATAAATCCTTCCACTATTAATGAATCCGTAGTCAGACATTTGATTGATAAATTTCTTCCACAAAACGATGTTACCATCTTACCTGTATTTATTCTTACTAAATTTTCATCATATTGTAAAATTCCCTTACAACCTTCTACTATTACTTCTCTGTTCGAATTCATTTCAAAATGTGCACAATTTGGTGCCGCACCTGCCGGTAGCTGCATATTTGATAACATTGCCTGTATTTTTTCATTATTTTTACGTTTATTTTTTCTTCGTCCAATCAAATATCATTCCTCCTAAAATTAAAAACTTCTTTGATGTCTAATTAAAGTCACATTATTAATAAAATATGCTACAAATTTAATAAAAATCACAAATACACATATATATTATCGGAGGGGTAATTATGTTAAAAAAAATATTTAAAAATTCCTGCATAATGTTCCTTAAAGATTTGCTAATATATTCTTCTATAATGTTTTTGTGCGCAACTATAATAATAACACCTAAAATTTCTGCATTAGGTGTTAAAATTGGTCTTAACTTTTGTAGCAATACTTTAATTCCATCATTGTTTCCATTTATGGTGCTGTCATCATTTATTGTTAAATCCGGTATTGCTGAAAATATTGGATGTCTCCTTGAACCTATTACAAAATTCATCTTTAAATTGCCTGGTTGTACTGCAACAACTATATTAATGGGATTAATTGGTGGTTATCCCTCTGGCGCCATTGGTGTAAATGAGCTTTATCAACAAAAAAAAATCTCAAGGAAACAAGCTGAACAAATGCTTTGCTTTACTGTTGGAGCCGGCCCTGCTTTTGTTTTTGGCGCAGTATGTTCACAGCTTTCTCATAATTATTTAATTGGAATAATAATTTTTTCATCTCAAATTCTGTCATCTTTAATTTTAGGAATATTTATCGGACTTTATTCCCATAATAATGTTGATAATTCAAAATCCCAGATTACATTTACAAACAAATCGTTTTCTTGTGCTTTAGTTGAATCTTGTCTGGAATCTGCTAAGTCAATGTTTAACATGTGTGCATTTGTAATATTATTTTCCGCTCTTCTAAATATAATAAAAGAATCATCAGCTATAAATACAATTTTAAATTTCCTTTCTTACTTTAACATTAATCCTCAAATGCAAAAATGTATTTTTCCTATTATACTTGAAGTAACAAATGGCTGTATGGCAATAATAAACAATTATGCACCAACTGAACTTATCTCATTCATGCTTGGATGGGCCGGTATTTGTGTTCATTTGCAAATATTCTCAATAACACAATCAATAAACTTTTCTAAACTTAAATTTATATTATTTAGATTTTTACATGCTGTTTTGAGCACAATTATATCTCTCTTTCTATTTATTACTTTGGGAACTAAAACGTCCATAGCAACAATAAAATTAATACTATCCTCAGAAAAATCAGACTGTTATTTTTCAAAAGGAAGTATCGCTCTTATTTTGCTTTGTATTTATTTTTTATTCACTATTACACCCAAAAAACTGGAACGTAAAAAATATGGTTGGAGGAATAAATGTGAACAACATAAAAAAAGAAAGCTTAAAAAAGCTTTCCGGAAATAATTTTATAAAATCAAATATAATCTTACTTATAAATAATTTATTTTTTGTGTTACTCTTTTTACTTATTATTTTATCAATTTATTCATTAACTGAATATACAGTTCCTAATACAAGTTTTTTCTCTAGCTTTTTAGCCCCAATTAATTATGTCAAAAATAATAACAGGATACTTTTAAGCTCCATATTAATTACTTTGTCAATTTTTTCATTCTTATCATTTATTCCGCTTAAAATGGGTACCTATTTATGGTTTTCAAAATTAGAAAAAGGAAAAAATATATCAATATTAATTATATTCCATTATTATACAAGTTTTAAAAAAATGTTAAAAGCAATTTTATTTAAGCTAGCATCTACAATTAAATTAATATTCAGTTTTTGCATCTTTCTGGTAACAACAATATCTACATTCATTTTTGCCTGTTCTAAATTAGATGAATGTCAAAGTGAATTCCAAATACTATTAAGACTCATCATAATATGTTCTACAATTGTTATTTTAATTGGTCTGACTTTTTTTATAAATACTTTATTTACACAAATTTTTTCTAATTTTATATTTGTAAATTACAATGAATACAATATCCTTACTTGCATAAAAAGTTCAAATTTTTTAATGCGTTCAAACCGTAAAATAACATTAAAATTTTTCAAGTCATTTTACTATTACCTTGTTGCAAATATTTTTATTTTACCCATGTTTTTTACTCTTCCATTTTTTTATATTGTCTTTAGTGGACTTACAAAAAAAATCCTTTATAAACAAAATCAGGGCATCTTATCGATACCCTTAAATGAAAAAGTAATAGATATAAACACTCAACTATCTATTTCCTAAATCCTCTATACATTTTTTACAAACGCTATGATTTTTATATTCAACTATATCATCTGATGAGCCACAAAAAATACAGGACTCTTGATGTTTTGTTAATATTACATTTGATCCCTCAACATAAATTTCTAATTTATCTCTACTATTAATATCCATAGTCTTTCTAAGTTCCATTGGTAAAACTATTCTTCCTAATTCGTCGATTGAACGTACTATGCCTGTTGATTTCATACTAAATTATCCTTCCTATGTATAATAAATAAATTATTTGTCGTTTTTTATGACATTTGGTTATATATCGTATTTATAATACTATTTTTTTACAAATTTGTCAAATATATTTTTGATGTAAATAATGGAAATTTATCATATCTTTATGCTTTATTAGAATATACTTTTGGTATATTAAGCAAAGTGGTGATTTTAATGTTAAACTATATTTGGGGAACTATAATAATTATTAGTATTATATGTTCTGTATTTACTGGAAAAATCAGTTCTCTTTCATCCGGTATTCTCACAGGTGCTTCAGACGCTGTAAACCTTTTAATTTCTCTTGCCGGTATGATGAGTCTTTGGACCGGATTAATGAAAATTGCTGAAAAAGGCGGAATTACTCACATTTTAGCTAAATTTTTTAACCCTTTACTTCGCCGTTTATTTAAAGATTATGACCAAGATAGTTTAGCAATTCGTTACATATGTATGAACATTACAGCTAATATTTTAGGACTTGGAAATGCTGCTACCCCTATGGGTATTTCTGCCATGAAAGAAATGAATAAAACAAATAAAAATCCATCTGTTGCAAATAACAGTATGGTTATGTTTACCGTGATGAATACTGCTTCTATACAATTAATCCCTACTATGATGTCAATGTTAAGACAAAAATATGGTTCTGCTTCTCCATTTGATGTTCTTCCCGCTATATGGATAACATCAACTTGTGCTCTTATTGTTGGAATTGTTCTTGCAAAAATCTTTGAAAAATGAGGAATTAATATTGAATACATTTAGTTTTTATATCATGCCATGCACTGTAGGCCTTATAATATTATTTGGCTTCTTTAAAAAAGTTCCTTTATTTGATACATTTATTAGCGGTGCTAAAGAAGGCTTATTATCTACATTTTCAATAGCACCATCATTAATCGGCCTAATTGTCGCTGTATCTATGCTTAAAACTTCCGGAACCCTCGATATTATAACTTCTTTTTTTGCTCCTGTCGGAAGCTTTTTAGGTATTCCTAAAGAAACCATTCCCTTAATGTTCTTAAGACCTGTTTCCGGTAGTGGCTCATTAGCCTTTGTAGATTCTATATTTAAAAGTTGCGGACCAGATAGTCTACCCGGTAGAGTTGCTTCCGTTATGATGGGGTCAACAGAAACTACTTTTTATGCTATTGCTGTATACTTTGGCTCTGTAGGAATAAAAAATACAAGACATACTATTCCGGTTGCACTTACTGCTGATCTAACCAGTTTTATAATTTCAGTACTGACTGTTAAACTTTTATTTTCATAAAAAAGAATAAAAAACCTCATTTAGAAAACACTATCAAGTGAGGTGAATTTATGAAACTCAATAAAAATATAGATAATAATATAAACATTTTAAAAGATACTTTACGAGTTGACGAAAGTTTTGATCTTGTCTCCCGTACAATAAAAATTAAAAATAGAACTTCCTGTTTATTCTTTATTGACGGATTTATAAAAGACGAAGTTTTTGAAAAAATCCTGGAATTTTTTTTCGACGTAACAGATGAAAATTTTCTTGCTGATCCACATACTTTTTCTGAAAATTGTGTTCCTTATGTTGAAGTAGACATTTCGGATGATATAAATAAGCTTGTACAATATGTTTTATCTGGGATGATACTTCTATTAATTGATGGCTTTGACAAATGTATTATAATTGATGCTAGAACTTATCCTCACAGAAGTGTAGAAGAACCAGTTAAAGATAAGGTATTGCGCGGTTCACGAGATGGGTTCGTAGAAACATTAGTAAGTAACACTGCTTTAATCAGAAGACGGATTAGAGATCCTCAGCTCACTATAAAAATTTTTACAATTGGAAATGTTTCTAAAACCGATGTATGCCTCTGCTATATGGACAACAAAGTTGATAAAAAATTACTAAATAAAATATCAAACTCTTTAAAAAATTCTAATGTAGAAGCTTTAACAATGAATCAAGAAAGTCTTGTTGAAGCAATTTATCCTCATAAATGGTACAATCCTTTTCCTAAAATAAAGTATAGTGAACGACCAGATAGTACTGCATCTTCTATTATCGAAGGAAATATTGCTATTTTAGTTGATAATGCTCCTGCTGCTTTAATTTTGCCTACATCAATTTTTGATTTATTAGAGGAAGCTGATGATTATTATTTTCCTCCATTTACCGGAACTTATCTTCGTATTACCAGATTTTTAGTTACCATTGCCACTTTATTTTTAACCCCTGTTTGGCTATTATTTTTACAAAATCCGCAAATAACTCCAGACTTCTTAAAATTTCTTTTAGTTGATAGTTCAATAAATATTCCCATATTTTGGCAACTTATTTTATTAGAAATAATTATTGACGGATTAAGATTAGCTGCTCTTAATACACCAACCTTTATAAATACATCACTTAGTATAATTGGCGCAATTATTTTAAGTGAATTTGCTGTCGATACCGGTTGGTTTTCTACCGAGTCCTTACTTTATATGGCTTTTGTAGCTATGGCGAATTACTCTCAACCAAACTTTGAACTCGGATATTCCTTAAAATTTATGAGAATTTTTCTTTTAATTTTAACCTACATTATTAATATATGGGGGTTCATAGCTGGAATAATAATAATATTCGCTCTTCTTGCCTTAAATAAAACTGTGTCAGGAAAAAGCTATCTTTATCCTTTAATCCCTTTTGATGGCAAAGAATTGCTAAGAAAATTAATACGTGTAGATATGAAAAAATTAAATAATTAATTATTAGGTCGCCGCGCGGCATAGTGCGGCGACCTAATATGCTTTTATTCGTTTTTTATAAAATAAAATTTATTCGATTGAAAATTTTAACGAAATATGCTAGAATAAAATTAAATATATAATTTTATGGTGATAATATGATAAATTTAAAAAGTTTTACTGCACTTATTATTTTTATTTCTTTTTTAGGTTTATTTTTAACTTTTAATTTCTCCTCTAATTACGCAACAGCTTTAGAATATAATAATGATCTTATTTACAACGATAAAATCGATGTCGTCCCTGATAATTTAGGAAATTTCTTTATTTTAAGTTACGATCTTAAAAAAAATGAAACTATTATCTCTTATTTTAACGCATCTTCTACTAATCCTTGCTTAACCAAGCTTAAAATTCTTGAATCCTCAGGTGAAATTTCCTCTATTAACTACAAATATAGTACTGTAAACTATTTTAATAATTCTCTTTACATATCTAAACTTACAAATAATAATACCTGTACAACAATTGAAAAATACACTGTTTTAAAAGATAAATGTGTTTTTACCAATTATTTAATCTTACCTAACATAGTTTTAAATTCTAGCAAAAAGATTGCAGTTGGTAAAAATGATACCATTTTTATTATAAAAAGTGATAATTCAACATGCGTTTCGGCATATACCATTGACGGTGAAATAAAAAATACAAATTTAGAATATAATAATGACAATATAGTATCTGTTTTAACTGATATTTCTGGGAATAATCTTTATGCATTAACGAATTCATATAGTCTATTAAAATATGACATCTCTTCCAACAAGTATTACTTTTCTTCTGATATCATAGACAATAATTTGCAAAGTCTCTATACAAACTATAAATTTTTAAGTGATAATACTCTAATATCCTCATCTGGTAGAATTTATAATCTTAGTTCATCTAAATTTGAAATTATTTCTTCTTGTGATATAACATTTCAAGATTACCCTTCATGTGTTTGTATATCCGGATTTGATTCATCATCTGTGCTTGCTAAAGTATCAGACAATGTTATCTATAAAATTAATTGTACAGACGGTACCGCCACACAAAAGCTTACATTGGAACAAAATATTATATTCATTTCTTGTTCAAAAGACAAAACTATTGCTATTACTAAAAATAATGATATAAAAAATATATTTTTAATTTCAAAATCTGATTTTAAAGATATTGTAACACCTCCAGTTGACCCAGATCCTGCACCCTCTGAACCTTATTCTGATAATAACCAAAATCAAAACGATCCATATGATAATATTGACGATGAAATAACTAGTAGCATAAACTATATTGACTACGAAAACTTCACCATATCTGAAATAAATCCAGGAACTACTTTAGCTGAATTTAAAAATAGTCTTAATTATAACGGATATAACTTAAGTCTTACAGATGCCCAAGGTAAACATAAAAGTGGGTATAAGACTAAAGTTGGAACCGGTAACATTTTAACTTTTCTTAAAGATGGCAAAAAGGTATTTTCATTTACTTTAATTGTAAAAGGTGATTTAACTGGAACAGGAACTATTACTTCACGTGACATAACCTATATGACAAATTATCTTTTAGGTAAGTCTTCTCTCGAAGGAGTATATCTAAAAGCTGCAGATATAAATAATGATGGTGAAGTTAATTCTATTGATTTGTTGCTTATGCGTAAAATGAGCCAAATTTAACTTTTCTACTAATGAATTATTAGGAGGTATAATATGGAATGTCTTGTTATTTTGTACGATAATGAACAAATAAATAACTTACTTCCTATCTTCTCTTTTAAACCAAAAAATGTCGTCATTTTATATGATAAAAGATATACTAAATTAAAAAATATTGAATATATAAAAAAATCTTGTATATTAAAACTTCCTAATATTAATATAGAAAGTACCGGTTATGACGGGTTAAATATTGATGATATTACAAAAACATGTACTTCTGTAATCCATAAAAATTCAAGTTGTTTTTTTGATATAACTGGTGCTGGTGAATTTGGTGCAATTGGTGCATATAAAGCTTGTCGAAAAACTTTTACACCTATTTTTAAAATAGACGTTTTAGGTGGTAATCTTATAAATATATATGGATGCAAATCCCTTGAAAAAAACTTTATTATGCCAAAACTAAATATTGAGAATATCTTTTCGTTACATGGAGCACTTATAACTGGGTATAACCATGCTAGTCCTTCCGCTGATCTTTTCGATAGCATCTTAAAATTCTGTAATGCTGTTTTTCACGATGTTAATTCTTGGAAAAAATTATGTCTTTATCTTCAAACAGGCAATACGTCTTTCTCTCAAGGCTTTGATAATCTTTTTTTTAAAGCCCCCAAAAACATCAATACAGGTAAATCAAAAATTTCTATTGATAATTTTGATTTATTAAAATTAGCACAAGAGTTAAAATTAATATATAAATTACATATTAGTTCCAACAAAATTTCTTTTTTTTATCGCGATAAAAAAGTAAAGAAATATCTTAGTGATTTTGGTATTTGGTTAGAACTTTTTTGTTATATAGAATTAAAACGAAGCAAACTTTTTCATGATGTTAGAATGAGTGTAAAATTTGAATGGAATAATTCAAAAAATAAATCTATGGAAATAACCAATGAAATTGATATAACATTTTTTTATGGTATTCATCCTTACTTTATATCTTGTAAACTATCTGAACCTTCAGCCGATGCTTTACGCGAATTGAGCATGTATCCATCCTATTTTGGTGGAACTCATTCAAAAAGCGCCCTTGTAGTTGTAAGTACCATAAACAAAAAACGTTCCTATACCTATACCAGAGCCCATGATATGGAAATAAGTGTAATAGATGGAGCTATTATAAAATCTGGAAACTTTATAAATGAAATAAAAAAATCATTGGGTATTACAGCACAATAAATGAAGCCGTCGCTACTTATTTTAATTGTAAAAGCGACGGCTTCCCTTATTTATTATTGTTTTATATATTCTACCCCACCGACTTTTAATATTCCATTATTTATCTCATAATCAACTTCACTTTCTTTTTCTTGCCCAGAAATTTTACTTTTTAATATAATCTTTTGGTCTTTAATTTTGTATATAAAATTTATTGTTATATTATCTTTTTTGACATTTGCTAATCCATTATCTAAAAATTCATATTCTATATTTAGATTTTCGTTTTTCCATCTTCCCAAAATCTCTTCAACTATAGAAAAATCATTAAACACTATTGGCTCCGTACTTTTATATTGATTGTATTTTTCTATTGTTCCGTCTTCATTAGTTAGCTCTAACTTCTTTTCTAAAAAATTAGAAATTACCCTGTATTTATAATCTCCAACTAAAAACTTTTTTTTATTTATAATAATATCAAAATTTATAATATTATTTTCTTTTAGACTATAAGTCCCATTTATACTCATATCATCTTTTGATACAATTGCTAATCCATTTTCTTTAATAGTTAATACATAGTTAATATTTGAATCACCTTTAGCCCAAGAACCAATTACACTATTATTAAAAAAAATAAATCCGAAAATTATAAGTAATAAAATTATAAAAAAAGATATTATAGAAATAATAATATAATGTTTTTTAGATAACTTTTTTTTTAAGCTTTTATTCGTTACACTTAAATCCTTAGTACGTATTTTATTTTCTTCATTAGACAATTTATTCACCCCGACTTAATTTTTTAACCTACAATTATTTTACTTGAAGGTAAAACCTTCGCAGAATTTTTATCTTTTATTAATGATACTGCAAATATAAACGAAATAGGGCCTACTCTACCTATAAACATCATTATTATAATAAGTATCTTGGAAACAACCGATAAAAGATTTGTTATCCCTGCTGTTACACCAACTGTTGCAAATGCTGAAACTGTTTCAAAAGTTATATCTAAAACTGTAATATTTTTTGGTGCTTCCACAATAGCTATAAGCACCGTTACAATAGAAATCAAAAAAACTGCAAGTGTCGTCAAAGAGAATGCTTTATAGACTGTAGATTTTTCCACTCTGTGTTTAAGTAAAATTGTGTCATTATACCCCTTAACAACGCCTCGTAAAGTTGCTAAAATTACAACAAATGTTGTAGTTTTTATTCCTCCTCCTGTAGATGCCGGAGATGCTCCTATAAACATTAGCACGATTATTAATAATTTAGTTAAACTTTTTTCTTGCCCAATAGGTACTGAAAAAAATCCAGCTGTTCTTGCTACTGCGGATTGAAAAAAAGATATATTTAACTTTTCCCAAAAATTATAATTTAATAAAGTATTATGGTATTCAAAAAACATAAATAACACTGTACCTATTATCAATAATATAATTGACATTGTAATAACAACAAAAGAATGTAAATTTAATTTTGGATGGTTTTTAGGATTTTCTATTTTTTTAGTTATGCAAGAATAAATATCACTTACTACTACAAAACCAATTCCACCTAAAATAACCAAAAATGATATTGTTAACGAAATTAATGGATCTGTTGCATAGTCAATAAAACTACTTCCCGGATTTACATAACCCATTATGTCAAAACCTGCATTACAATAAGCCGAAATTGCTGTAAAAACCGACATCCACGTTCCTCTTAAGAAACCAAATTGAGGTATAAATCTGATTGAAAGTAACAAAGTCCCAATAAATTCACAACCAAGTGACCAAAATATTATCGTCTTTATAAGTCTGGGTAAATTTAGTACACTTCCACTTGTATATTCCTTAGCAATTTGCATGTCGCGTAAACCTATTTTTTTGCGCAAAAATAAAGTAAAACCTGTAGTAAATGTTATTATTCCAAGACCGCCAAACTGTATAAGCAAAATAATAACAACCTGCCCAAAAGTAGACCATCTGGAATAAGTATCAAATGGTGTTAAACCAGTAACACATGTAGTTGATGTTGCAGTAAAAAGTGCGTCTATAAAAGGAACCTTTTCCATATTTCTTGAAGCGATTGGTAAGTATAAAAGAGATGTTCCTAAAATTATTATCGCTAAAAAGCTCGATACAATTAGCCTAACAGGTGACATTTCCTTTATTGACTTTGGAACCCTTTTCTCTAAGCTCCCCATAATTAAATAGACCTCCTAATTTAAAATTCTATTACTTTAAAATTTTTGACTTTTTTATAAATAAAAATAAAGGTATTCCTAATCCATAGCAAACTATAAATTCTCCTATGCCAACACTTATTGAAGATATTAAAAAAGCATAAAAACTAAAACCCTCTGGCATAATAAAAGCAATCATCAAACCTATTAAAATTGAACCTACCAAAACTGGCGGTAACGGTGCTAATATTGGTATTCCCTTGACTATTACCTTAGAACACATCCGAGTAAGTTGCGCACAAATAAAAGTAGATAGCGTACCAAATACTATGTCTATTATTCCAAGAGGACTTGCCAAATTTGAAATAAAACATCCAATAGTAAGTCCTGTAACAGCAAAAGGCGAAAGTGCCGGTAAAATTGTTAATGCTTCAGATAATCTAAGTTGTACTCCTGAATAAGATAAGCCAAAGATATTAGAAATAAAAGTAAGAACAACATAAAGTGCTGCTATGATTGCTGTTTCTACAATTTTTCTTACCAGCTGATTTTTTACATCCCTTTGCATTATTTTTCTCCTTATTTTTAATGAACTAAACCAGCATACTTCATTATACAATAAAATTCAAGTATATTTTTGTTTTATTTTATAAATTCTCTTATTAACGAATCACTTGTCACTAAACTTTTATTTATATTTTTAAATTCTCTTAACTTTTCAGTTAATTTCACTATATGCTCATATTCTTGTATATTTTTAGGAATTGACCCCATTAGCCCCAACATTTCTTTTGACATTACACAAATCTCATATGCATGAAATGAATTTATTGATATATTACTTTCCATTTCAAATGGCTTTATATATAATTGTTCTCCTCTGCATACATCCGCCCACATCATTACTGTCCTTATTGGCATAGTGTCTCTATAATTATAATCCCTTAAAACTCTTCGTGTTAATCTAATATCTTCAGGAGAAATAAATTCATGTCCATTAAACATAACTTTATTTTGCACACTAACATATATTTTTAATACACTCTCAATTGGTAGCCCATCACTTATTATAGGATTTAACGCATGTAATCCTTCAATAATTATCATTCCATTTGATGGAACCTTTATATGCCGTCTTTTGTTAGATGGAGCCATTTTAGAAAAATCATATATTGGCATATCGCAAAGTCCATCATAAATAATAGCTTTTAACGTTTGTTTAATTTGAAAAGTATCAAGACCATTTATAGACTCAAAATCCTTAGATCCATTTTTTAAAATTGGTAACTTATCTATTCCTATATAAAAGTCGTCAAGCGAAATAACCGTACTCCATATATTTCTTTTGGCAAATTCTGCTTTTATCATATTTGCGACCGTAGTTTTTCCACTAGAAGATGGACCTGCTATCATTAAAATTTTACATTCTGGTTGTTTCTTTATAACATAGTCAGCTGTTTCCTCTATTTGTGCTTTAAATGAACACTCTATACGTTTTACAAACTGTTCTGGTTCTTTTTCTGCCGCTTCATTAATTGTACTTAAATTCCAGCCATCCTGTTCATAGTAATTTTTTGAAATCGTCATAAAAACTCAACACCTTATCTTTTCTGTTAATAATTTCAGAAAAACGCTGTATATACTCATAAGGAAATTTAAAATTAAAACATCTCTCAATAAAGTCACCTTTGGGTGCCTTTAATTTAGTAACACCACTTGCGCCACAAGAAATTATGGTATGAGTTTCTTCCATTATGTACACATTATAAAGATTCTCATAACCTTTTTTACAAAACCCTATATTTTCAAGATTTCCGAGCATTTTGCTTTGCCTATAAAGATAATATGGTATATATTCTTCAGAAAATAATATTTCTTTAGCGAATTCCATCATCTTCTCAGTAAGTTTCGCAGACTCTTTGTCAAGTTTATTACCCTGATCAGTTAAACGTGAGGAACGTTTCATTGCAAGTGTATGAATAGTAATATTTTCTGGATTTAATTTACAAACTTCATTAATTGTATTTTTAAAGCTATTATATTCATCTCCCGGTAATCCTGCTATTAAATCCATATTTATATTATCAAAACCACATTTTCTAGCTAAATAAAATGCATCAACAGTTTGCTTGGCTGTATGCTTTCTTCCTATTAGCTCTAATACATTATCATTTAATGTTTGTGGATTTATGCTTATCCTTGTGACTCCTAGCTTTTTTAGTACTAATAACTTATCCTCTGTAATTGTATCGGGTCTTCCTGCCTCTACTGTAAATTCACGGCAATCATTCACATTAAAATTTTCATTTATTTTATTTATTAAAATTTCTAATTGATTTGCACTTAAAGTAGTAGGTGTACCTCCTCCTATGTATACTGTTTCTAACTTTAATCCCAATTTTTTCACTATACTCGAAGTATATTCTATCTCTTTTATTAAACAATCTAAATATTCCGGTATTAATTTTGCTGATTTTTCAATTGATTGGGAAACAAACGAACAGTATGAACATCTAGTAGGACAAAACGGTATTGCTATGTAAAGACTAAATGAACGATCAGACGATAAATCTATAATACTCTGTTGTTTTAAAGCAGTATTATAGCATAAATTAGTTTTTTCTTCAGAAACCATAAATTCATCATTAAAATATTTTATAGCATCATCTGTGCCCATTTCATTTATTAGCCTTCTCATTAATTTGACCGGTCTAATTCCTGTAAGTATTCCCCATGAAGGCTCTTGTCCTGTTATTTTTTTTAATAATTTAAAAATCATTTGTGCTAAAACTTTTTCTGTGGTATCGTCTATTTCGTATATATCACTGTTTAAAATTCTATTATCTTCTAAAAAGTTATCGTTTATTGATACATGTACAATTAAATTTCTTTTATTGTGTAAATCACATACTTCGGTGTATACATATGGTGGAGTTAAATTTTGATTTTTATATTCTACTCCTTCTATTTTTTCATTTGGGAAAAACACGGTACATAATTTTTCTAGTTCATAAAAAAATTTATGTCCTTTTGCATATAGTATCATTTTAAAACCTTTCTAAAATATATATTATTCTTTTTTTCATTATTAAGTGTTGTCTCTTCACCATGTCCTGGATAAATATTATATTCTCCACTTAGCTGTACTATTTTTGAAACAGAATCCATCATTTGAGTAATATTACCCGTCTCAAGATCACATCGGCCTATAGTTCCTTTCATTATTGTATCTCCGGAAAATATACTATCTCCTGTAATAAAACAAACCCCGCCTATTGTATGGCCTGGGGTATTTAAAACCTTTATTTTTGTATTTCCAAGTTCAATAATATCCCCGTCATTTAATAATAAATCCACATCAAAAGCAGGCATCTCTATACGGCAAAGATTTAAATGTCTATCTTTTGTAAATTCTTTTTCATTTACACCAATCATAAGCTTTGCTCCTGTCAATTCTTTATAGCGCATAGCTTTTCTTATGTGGTCAAAATGTCCATGAGTCATCAATATATATTCTATATTTTCTTTACCAATCGCTTTTATTCTTTTATCTAGTTCAGATGATATTCCTCCTGGATCTATAATAGCTGACTTTTTTGTATCTGCATCGGTAATAAAATAACAATTTGTTTCAAGTGGTCCTACTTTATATTTTTCTATGTTTAACATCATAATCTCCTTTTATTTATGCTCTATTTACAGAGAGAACTCCATTTACTTTTGAGAGTCTTGACATGATTGATTTTAAATGTTCCATGTTTTTTACTGAAATTGATATATATATATGTGCATTTCCATCCTTGGCTTTATTAAGATTAAAAGATTGTATATCAACATGTAAATAAGAAATTTGCATAGTTATATCTGCTATTATATTAGCTTTGTCAAGTGCCACTATTTTTATGCTAGACTTAAATTCTTCTCTTGCACTATTTGCCCAGTGCGCATGTATCCATCTATTAGGTTCTGCAGCATGTTCTATATTCACAGGTACATTCACACAATTTCTCTTATGCAAAGATACTCCATAACCTCTTGTTATAAAACCAATTATTTCATCACCCGGAATAGGATTACAACATTTTGAAAACTTAACTAAACAGTTTTCTATTCCATCTATTATTACACCCTTGGCATTACTGCTTTTTTCTTCTGCCACTTCTTTTATAACCATTGGTTCATCTTTTTGTTTTAATTTGCTATATTCATCCTTAACTCTTGGCATTATACGACTTATTACTATGCCACCATAACCAATTGATTCATATAGCTTTTCTATTGTTTCACAGCGTTGTTGTTTTGCTATAGATAAAAGAAAATCTTTCATTTTTTCTTCATCTAATCTTATTCCTACTCTTGTAAACTCTTTTTCAAGTTCACTTTTTCCATGAATAATGTTTTCTTCTCGTCTTTCTTTTTTAAACCATTGTCGTATTTTGCTTCTAGCTTCACTGGTAGCTACTATTTTTAGCCAATCTCTGCTGGGACCATGATTTAATTCTTTTGTAGTAAGAATTTCAACAATTTGACCTGTTTTAACTTTGTAATCAAAGGGTACAATTCTTCTGTCTACTTTTGCACCTATCATGTGGTTACCCACTTCACTGTGTATTGCATATGCAAAGTCTATAACTGTTGCTCCCATAGGTAAGTTTACAACTTCTCCCCTTGGAGTCAATACAAATACTTCTTCTGGTACCAAATCAGATTTTATAGTCCTAACTAAGTCAATCGCATCTCCATCATCTTTTTGGTTTTCTATCATATTTCTAATCCAAGCAAGCCGTTCTTCAAGAGAATCCTTTTTATCTTTAAGACCTAACTTATATTTCCAATGAGCTGCTATTCCATATTCTGCTGTATGATGCATTTCCCAGGTCCTTATTTGCACTTCAAAAGGTATTCCTTCTTTTCCTATAACTGTAGTGTGTAATGACTGATACATATTAGGTTTTGGCGTAGATATATAGTCCTTAAACCTATTTGGAATAGGCCTAAATGCTTCATGTATAACACCCAAAGTATTATAGCAGTCATTAACAGTATTTACTATTACTCTAACTGCATATATATCATAAATTTCTTCCATTAAATAATTCTTTATAAACATTTTACGATATATGCCATTTATACTTTTTACTCTACCCTCTAAATAAAGGTCTGGTATAAATGGAGAAATTTTTTGCTCAATTGTTTTCTTTATTATTCCTAACAGCTTTTCTCTGTCTTCTTTTCTTAGTTCTAGAGCTGCTTCTATTTCTTTATATGCAACAGGATCAAGATATTTTAAAGATAAGTCTTCCAATTCTTCTTTTATAGTACGAATACCCAAACGATGAGCTATTGGTGCATAAACCTCCATATTTTCGCGTGCCTTATCTCGCCTCTTTTGTGGTTTCATACAATCTATAGTTCTCATGTTGTGGAGTCTATCTGCTAGCTTGATAATAATAACTCTAATGTCTTCTGCCATAGCAATTAACATTTTTCTAAGGTTTTCTGCTTGTTGTTCTTCTTGCGTAGAAAACGGTATTTTTCCTAATTTGGTTACTCCATCAACCAAAAGTGCTATTTCTTTACCAAACATTTTCGTTATATCATCCAATGTATATGATGTATCTTCAACTACATCATGTAAAAGTGCCGCTACTATAGATTGTGTATCCATACCGAGTTCTGCTAATATACAAGCAACAGATGTAGGATGTAAAATATATGGTATTCCTGATATTCTTTTTTGTGATTCGTGTGCTTTCAGTGCTACATTATAGGCCTTATCTATTAAAGCCATATCATAAATCTTATTATCTTTTTCCAAATATTCTTTTAGTTGCTCATAGTCATTATAATAAGCTTTCATTTTTATCGTCTCTTTTCCTTAAATTTTTCATTATAAGGGAAGACTCAAGGTCTTTTTTTCCTGTAATCGGTAACACTTCTATATTATAGATATCTGCATTTCTTTTTACCAATATAAGTTGACATTCACTAAGAGCATCCAACATTATTAATAACTTACACATACTTATTTTAAAATCTTTTAATCTATAATAAAGAACTGATATATCTATATTAAGTATTTGATTTTTCTTAAGTATTTTATATAGTATTGAAAAATCGCTTCTTTCTGGTATGTGAGGAAGTATATTTTCAAACTTTATGTTTTCATTTAACTTTATAGATTCATATAAACGTTGCTGATTAATTATTACTTGATTATCTATATCACTAAACTTTATAGCCTCTATAACTATTGTTAATTGTTCTTCATTTTTATATTCCGATTTTAATAATTTTACCGCTAAATCTACACAGTCATTAATTTTATATGAAAAATCCGTAATATTTGTAAAAAATTTCATTGCCGTAATTTTTTTATTATCTCGTTTAAATGTTAATTTTAAATGATTTCCATTTCCTACAGGTACAATTTCAGAAATTTTCATATTATAAAGGCCAAATATACATTCAGGATTATCTTTTCCAAATGGTTCAAGAGGTGCTAATTGGTTTAACAATTCTATACTCAAAGCACTAGGATTAAGTTTACAATCTATATTTATTTGTGGATAAGGCATTGTCTGAATATTTTTAGCAAAAATATTTACATCATATCTAAATCTTTCTACATCATCCGCATTTAGCTCAAAGCCTGCTGCTAATGGATGCCCTCCGAACCTTATAAGATACTCAGAACAACTTTTTATATCTTCATATAAAGAAAACCCCTCTATACTTCTACCTGAGCCCCTAGCAATATCTCCCATTAAAGAAATTACAATCACTGGTTTTCCATAGCGTTCAAGAAGTTTAGATGCTACTATTCCAACAACTCCTGGATGCCAATTTTCCCCTTCTACAATTAAAACTCTTTGGTCCAGTCTTTCTGGTTCTTTTTTTAAAAGTTCCTCTGCTTGCTGTAAAATATCAGATTCTATTTCTTTTCTTTCTATATTTTCCTTTTCAACTATTGATGCAATATATTCACACTCTTCTTTATTTTCTGAAATTAAAAGAGAAACTAATTTTTCAGCTGAGCTAAGTCTTCCTGCTGCATTTATTCTAGGGACAATTTTAAATGTAATATCTGATGAGGTTATATTTTTCCCTTCTAATTTTGTTATATTTAATATTTCTCTTATTCCCAATTTATCTGTGTTTTCGATGCACTCAAGACCTCTTTTTACTAAATATCTATTTTCGCCCTTTAATGGAACTATGTCACCTATAGTACCTATTAATATTAACTCTGCATAGTTTTCAAGTATTAAATCAATATCTAGCATTTCTCCTTCTAAAGCACATATCAACTTAAATACAACCCCAACACCGGCAAAATCCTTAAATGCACTTTTACAATCTTTTCTATGAGGATCAACTATTGCTATTGCATTTGGTAATTCTTCAGGTGGCTGGTGATGGTCTGTAACTACTGTATCTATACCTAAAGAGTTTGCATATTCTATTTCATTATATGCAGATATCCCATTATCAACTGTTACGATTAATTGCACTCCAGCATTATGTAAATTGTCAATAGCAGATATATTCATACCATAGCCATAAGTATTTCTTTCAGGTATGTAGTACATAACATTGGCACCATTATCTTCAAGATACGAGTATAAAAGAGTTGTTGCGGTTACTCCATCTGCATCATAGTCGCCATATACGCAAATTTTTTCAAAGTTTTCTATAGCTAATTGAATTCTTTTTACTGCTTTATTCATATCTATAAAATCAAACGGATTTGAAATTTTAATATTTTCTGATAATAAATTTACAATGTCTTCCTTTTCTATTTTTCTTATATCTAGCATCATAGCAAGAAAAAAAGGTATATTATTTTCACAAGCTATTTTTTGTGCATTAGATTTATCAAGAATTGACAAAGTCCAATTTTTTATTCCCAACATTTACACCTGCTTTATTTAAAAATACATTTAATTTTATCATTTTATATAAATTTTTTCAAGCATTAACCTTTATAAAAGTCAATTATATCAAAAAGTTCCCGGGAACTTTTTATTTATAACTTTTACCGTCTAAAAAATATTATTTACTTAACAAGATTTCTTTGCTTCTATTGCAACTTGCTAAATATGAAGCGCTACTTTTGAAAAATTACACTCTCATTTTTTCAACATTTCTTGTCTGGCCTGTTCATAACCAACTTTATATACATATTCATATCTACTCGCACGTTTTTCATCTAAAAAATCTTTTACTGTTGATATAATAAAACAAACATCGCAAGCAGCACAAAATGTAACACAAAGATCCAACACTATTTCTTCAGCTTTTTTAACTTAGTTATCGCATTTAATAATATCTGCTCTGCTTTTTTCACTTGATTCTGGCTATCTTTTCCTTTATCTGCTGTCTTTTCCAGCTTGCGTGTCGGTTTTTTCTCCTTCCCTGCTTCTTCAACTTGAATACTTGTCTTTTGCTTTACCTCATCTTTGACTTGAGTCTGAGTTTTATTTGCATTCGACTCAGGTGCTCCTTCTGCTTTACACATTAATTGTGCGCTATTTAGCCCTATTGACAATGTTAAAACAAGTGCTAATAATTTTTTCATGATAAAAATCCTCCTTAGTTAAATAATTTTCGTTAATTATCTCACAGTTTCTTTCGCTCTTATTTCTTATATCGAAGCCACAACAAAAAACTCTATTTTGCATAAAACTTACAATATTTTTAAGTGTCAAGAGGAATAGTTGCACACAAAAACAAATGTGGTGAATTTAATAAAAAAATAAATTCACCACACACTTCATATTATTATTTTATTTTCGATTAAATATTGACATTATATCGTAAAAAGTGTCTTCTTCTTGTTCATCAAAGCTAACTGCTTGACTAGGTTTCGTATCTTTCATCACAGAACCTTCTAACACGGTTTCACTTTTTTGTTCTACTTCCTTTTGCTCTTCATTAGAAACTATAGACTTCTTCTCTGTATTGTCGTTTGTAGTTTTTCCCGAAAAAGCTAAATTTGTATTAGGGGTAAGTCCTGACACATTTTTTGTTGAAAAACCAGTTGCTATTACTGTTACACTCATTTCATCTTCCATGCTTTCATCAAAAGCTGCACCCCAAATAATATTAGCTTCTGGGTCAGCCTGCTCTGCTATCATAGTTGACGCTATTTCTATTTCATCAAGACCAATGTCCGGTGATGAAGTAATATTGATAATTACGCCTTTTGCTCCATTTATAGCTGTTTCTAGCAATGGACTTGATATAGCCATATTAGCAGCTACTTCAGCCTTATCTTTTCCAGCTGCTCTACCAACACCCATGTGAGCATATCCAGCATCTTTCATTACCGCAGTAACATCAGCAAAGTCTAAATTTACAAGACCTGGAAGTAAAATAAGGTCTGATATACTTTGCACACCCTGACGTAAAACATCATCAGCAACTGAAAATGCATTAAGTAAAGTAATTCTTTGTTCACTTGCATATTTTAAACGTTCATTTGGTATAATCACCAATGAGTCAACATGCTCTCTAAGATTAGATATTCCAGCTTCTGCCTGTTCCATTCTTCTTTTTCCCTCAAAAGCAAAAGGCTTAGTAACTATACCTATAGTAAGTATTCCCATTTCTCTCGCAATTTGAGCTACTACCGGTGCCGCACCCGTACCGGTGCCTCCACCCATACCTGCTGTTATAAATACCATATCTGTACCTTTAATTGCATTAGCTATTTCTTCTCTATTTTCATCCGCTGCTTTTTGGCCTATTTCTGGCTTAGAACCTGCTCCCTTACCATGTGTAATTTTCTCACCTATTTGAATTTTTTGAGTAGCCTTTGATCTTTGAAGGGCCTGCTTGTCCGTATTGATTGAAACAAATTCAACGCACTTTACACCTGCCATAACCATGCGGTCGAGTGCATTTCCTCCTCCGCCTCCAACTCCTATTACTTTTATTTGCACTATATTATCAAAATCATTCTCCAATTCAAATGGCATAAAATATTCCCCCTGTTTTTTAGTTCTTTTTTCAAAATATAACTATAAGTTTAATTTAACATATTAATATAAAAAATTCAATATATTTAATAAAATTTATTTATTTTTTTGCAAAAATTCCAATTTTTTATAAAGTTTTTTTTATTTATTCAATAATATAAAAGTTAATTAACTTCATTTTTTTAATAACTAGGAGTAAAATATGATCTATTTTCAGCAGATACAACAGATAAATCAAGTGTCCCCTTTTCCATATTTCCTAATTTTTTATTTAAAATTTCAGCAGCAGTCCTTATTTTATAGTCAATATCTTCATAAAAACCAAAATTCATCTTAACTCTATTATCATAATTAACTATAATGTCCAATCCATTATTGAAATCAATTTCAGTAATGTTGTACAAACCTTTTGATTTCATTTGATTGATAAGTTCATTTACTTTTTTCCCTACTGAATTGTCATTATATACAACTTTTGAACCTACGTCAACTGATTTTAACTCTACACCACGTAAAAAAATTAAATTTTCATCTCGAGCATTTGATATTTCCAATACTTTTCCATTTTCATTTGTATAAATATGTTGGTTTTCTTGTTCAATATCAAAAACTTTATTTGCCCTTTTTACATCTATAATAACTTTGTTAGGAATATTCTTTTTTATTGTAGCCTTTTCAATTTCAGGAATTTCCTTCTCTAATTTTTCTTTTGCAAGACTCATCTTTGTAAAAAAAAGATTATCTCCAATCTTTATTCCACTTTTTTTAATTATATTTTCCTCACTACATACTTTATCTCCCTGTACTTCTATTGTATTTATCTTAAAAAGTACCGTTGACGAAATAAATAAACATAAAAAAGATATTCCTAAAAATATAACCATGTAAGTTAAAATCAACTTTACTCTATAATAATGTAAAGACTTTGTTTTATGTCTTTTATTTACATTTAACTTTTTGTTTTTATTTTCTTTAACTTTTTTCATAAAGCATTAAATCCTTTTTATTTTTGCACCTATATTTTTTAAGTACTCTTCAAAAGTCTCATATCCTCTATCAAGGTGCCAAAGTCCTTCTATTCTTGTCTCTCCTTCTGCTTGTAACGCTGCTATTACCAGTGCAGCAGCTCCTCGCAAGTCATGTGCCTTAAGTTTGTTACCATATAACGTTTTAACTCCTGTAACCACAGCCTTTTTCCCTAATAAACTTATATCTGCACCAAGCTTTAAAAGCTCATCTACATGCTTATAACGATTTTCAAATATATTTTCAATAAATTCTGTTTTTCCTTTAGCAGTTGTACACATCGCCATTAATAAAGCCTGTGCATCTGTAGGAAAACCTGGATACGGTACAGTTATTACCTGGCCTATTGCATTTGCTCTTTTTAAGGACTTTACCCTTAAATAATCTTTATTACAGTTTATTTCACAACCGCTTTTCTCTATAGTACTAATAATGCTCTTTAAATGCTCTGGGATAACATTTTTAACTACTACTTCACCTGTAGTAGCTACTACTGCCGCCATAAAGGTTGCCGCAACAATTCTATCCGGGATAACCCTATGTCTTGTTCCATGTAATTTAGTAACACCTTCTATCTCTATAATACTACTCCCCATTCCGGATATTTTGGCCCCACATGAATTTAAAAAATTGCACAAATCGCATACTTCTGGCTCTCTAGCTGCATTACTTATAAGCGTTGTTCCCTTTGCTAACACTGCCGCTAATATGATATTTTCTGTGGCACCTACACTGGGTAAAGGTAATATTATTTTTGCCCCTGAAAATTTTCCATTTAGCTCACATTTTAATAAATCATCCTGTATGTCTATTTTAAGGCCCATTTGTGATAAAGCCTTTAAATGCCAGTCAATAGGCCTTGGCCCTAATTTGCAACCTCCAGGAAAATAAATCTCAGCTTTGTTTAATTTAGATACAATCGCACCTAAAAATAATATAGATGATCTCATTTTTGTCATCATTTTTTTCTGTATTTTATAATTATTAATCCCACTTGAATCAATAACTATGGCACCATTATCTTTTTTTACTTTAGCTCCGAGTGAATTTAAAATGTCTATACTTGAGTCTACATCAGATAAGTGTGGACAATTCTCAATAATACAAGTATCATTGCAAAGAATCGTTGCCGCCAATATTGGTAACGCACTATTTTTTGACCCTTGTACCAATACTTCACCTGACAGCTTTTCAGTATGTTCTATTATAAGTTCTTCCATTATTGCCACCCCTTCCGACATATAAAAATACAGTCATTGTACTGATTTTATACTATGCCCTTAGAGGTCATTTTGTGAATAAGCTAATCGATTATTTCCCTTATTATAGAGTATATCCTTTCATTAGCGTCATATATTGCCATTTCTTGCGCATTTTTCTGATATTCCTTTAAAACTTCCGGACTTGATAACATTTCTTTTGTTTTCTTTATAAGTTCTTCACCTGTTAAATCTTTTTCTTCAATTATACTTGCTGCTTTATTATTAACTAATGCCATAGCATTGTGGTACTGATGATTCTCTGCTACATTAGGTGACGGTATTAATATTGCAGCTTTACCTTGGGCTTGTATTTCGCTTAATGTTATAGCCCCTGCTCTACATATAACTAAGTCTGCTGCAGCAAGACATGTTGGCATATCATTTATGTATTCTCTTATGTCAAGGTTTGGATGATTTGAAACATTTACACCTTTATCTAAAAGTGTCGGTAAAAACCATTTTCCATATTGACCATATGCATGTATATGTTGAAATTTATCTGTTTTACATGTATCAACTATCAAAGAAATCATAGATTCATTTATTTTTCTTGCTCCAAGACTGCCCCCAAAAGATAATATCACTGGACGATTATCAAGTTTTAATTTTTCTCTGGCTTCTTTTTTTGATGCAGTAATAATTTCTTTTCTAATTGGATTTCCAGTTACTACAACATTACATTTATCATCAAAAAACTTTTTAGCCTGAGGTACTGCTAACATAACCCATTTAGCCCTATGTGCTAACATTTTTGTGGTAACTCCAGGGAATGCATTTTGTTCATGAATGATAATAGGAATTCCCATTTTAGCAGCTTTTCTTAAAATGGGTCCACTAACATATCCACCTGTCCCTACACATATATCCGGTTTAAATTCATTTATAATGTTTTTAGACTCTATGCTGGATGTAATTAATTTTTTTAATGTACCTACATTTTTCTTGATTCCATTAATATTCAACTTTCTGCTAAAACCGGAAATATGAATACCTTTAAATTCAAAACCTGCTTGCTTTACTAAGCGCTCTTCCATTCCACCTACTGCACCTACATATAATATTTGTGCATCCGGAACATGCTCTTTAATATAACCTGCTATAGCCAACGCAGGATTTATATGTCCAGCTGTTCCTCCTCCTGCAAAAATTATTCTCATTTTTATCCTTCTTTCTTAAGTTTTTTCAAGCTTTGAAGTTCGTGAAATTGATAATACTATTCCCATTTGAGCTAGTAACATAACTAATGACGTTCCTCCATAGCTAAAAAAAGGTAAACTAATTCCCGTATTCGGAATAGTATTTGTCACAACAAATATATTTAAAATTACTTGTAACCCCACCTGAGCTGTAAGTCCTATCCCTAATAGAGCTCCAAATTTGTCTTTAGCTTTCATTGAAATAATAATTCCTCTCCATATAAGCATCGCAAATAAAATTAAAATTATTAAAGCTCCAACAAATCCAAGCTCTTCACAAACAACAGAAAAAATAAAGTCATTTTGCGGTTCAGGGATATAAAGATACTTTTGTCGCGATTGACCTAACCCTAGCCCTAAAAGCCCTCCTGAACCTATGGCATAAAGACCTTGCTTTGTCTGCCAAGTATCAACATTTGGGTTGTTAGTAAACGGGTCCAACCAGCCTTGTACACGACCATTTGCATAACCTAATTTATCGGTAAATAAAACAACATAGCCTACCGCAGCTAGAGCTAGAGCTAAAACTAGCCCAAACCATCTTAATTTTACACCACCAATATATAGCATACCTCCTGAAAGCAATACTATAATAATCAAACAGGATATATGTGGTTCAAGGTATAATAAAAAGGCTGTTATTGCTAGTATTATCCCATATGGTAAAATTCCATATTTAAAAGTATCCATTCTTTTAAAATTAATCGAAATAAAATGCGCAAACGACAATACTATTGCAAATTTAGTAATCTCAGATGGCTGAAATCCTAATGGTCCCAATTGTATCCAACGACGAACCCCATTAATTGTCGGCATAAAAAGTACTAATACTAATAAAATAAACGAAACAACCAATATTGGTATTGCAAACTTATGCAAATGGTGATAGTCAAAATAAGATATTGATATCATTGCTACTATACCAATAGCTGCCCAAATTAATTGACTTCTTATAAAGTAATAACTGTCCCCATGTTTATAATAATAAGCATTTGGATATGATGCAGAAAACAACATTATAAGTCCTATTACTAATATAGCCATGTTAATAAAGAAAAAAGGCATATCAAGTCCAGATCTTATAGAAAACACTTTAAACTTCTTTTTTACTGGATTCAAAGTTCTTTTTACAGAAGATTTTCTTGGTTCAGAAAATTTATGACGAGCTCTTTGATTTTTTCTTTCATTGCCGAATCTTTTTCTATTCCCAGCTACACTATTTGCACTACTATAATTTCTATTCAACCTTGCCCCTCCTTAACAACAATATTAGTATAAATTAATAACCATACACTACACAGATAACTGTTAAAATTCCAAATATGATAGTAATTATGTCAAATACTGTACAAATTTTCATTTCATTCCAACCGCACATTTCGAAATGATGGTGTAAAGGACTCATTTTAAATAATCTTTTTCCTTTTGTTATTTTAAAATAAGTTACTTGTATCATAACTGATAACATTTCTATAACATAAATTATTCCTACAACAGGCAAAATTATTGGCATATTCATAGAAAATGCTATTGCACAAATTAATCCGCCTAAAAACAACGAGCCTGTATCTCCCATAAAAACCTTTGCAGGGTGTATATTATAAATTAAAAATCCAAAACAACCGCCAATTAAGGCTCCACAAACTAAGCTTAAACTAATCATTCCTAAAAATCCTGAGATTAGCATTAAGAAAATAGCTACAAAAAAAGTAACTGATGTACTAAGTCCATCTATTCCATCTGTTAAATTTACTGCATTTACCGTTCCTACAATTACTATCGCAGCTATTGGCCAATAAAATATTCCTAAATCCACTCTTCCAATAAAAGGTATTATTGTTGATGTTACATTAGTTCCTCCATAGCTTGATTCTGCAAAGTATAAAGATATTAAATATGATGCTACAATAAGAAATTGTAAAATTAATTTTTGTAATGCTGTAAGTCCAAGATTACGTTTCTTTACTATTTTAATATAGTCATCTAAAAATCCCACTATACCATAAGCAAGAGCCATAAAAAGACCTGATATTATTTTTAACGTCATAAAAGGTGGTTCCTGAAAACGTATATTACTTGAAGAGAAAATTAAATATAATGGCATACATAAAATCAAAGACAAATATATTCCAAAAATAAATATTATTCCCCCCATTGTAGGTGTTCCTTGTTTATTTTTATGCCATGATGGCCCAATTTCAAGTATTGTTTGCCCATATTTTAATTTATGAAGATACGGTATAACTTTCTTTCCCAAAAGCCATGTTGAAATAAAAGAAATCATTATTACTATTAGTACCCAAATGCTTGCCATAATATTTTCCACCTCTCATATATCAAGATGTTGAAAACTTGATATTTGTCATTAACTAACTTATTTTAAATTATATCATACATTGAAAATTTTTAATATACAAAAACACTCATGTAAATCAGTCATTATTTTCTGATTTACTTTGCGAAAACTCCAGCGTTATAACTGTACCTTGATTTACTTGCGTCCCTTCCGCTATACTCTGACTTGCACAAACGGATAAGTTTCCTGAAAGTGATGCTCCCTTTATCGTTATATTAAGACCTGCTTCTGCCGCTGCTTTATTTGCCGCAGACAAGCTAAGTCCAGTAAATTTAGGCACAACTGATTTTTTATTTGAACTATCTTCATCTGTATATAATACTATTTTTCCGCCTTTTGGAATTTTTGTACCAACTTCCGGTATCTGTGCTACTACCGATTCTCCCTCTCCGTATATTACCGGATTTAACTGTAAATTTATAGCTTGATTTTTTGCTTGTGAAACTGAAGAACCTACTAAAAAAGGAACCGGTATATCTAGTTTTTCTATTTCTTCATCAGTATATTTTCTTTCTATTCCAAGATAAGGTAACGCGTCTTGCATAACCTTTGCAAAAGTCGGTGCCGCTACTGCTGCACCATAATAACTAGGACCTTTGGGTGTATCATAATAAATTAATAAAATAACTTTAGGATTATCTGCTGGAGCCATTCCGCAAAATGATGCAATATAGTCCATACCATCAGGACCACTATTTCCTATTTTCTGCGAAGTTCCAGTTTTTCCTCCTACTCTGTACCCCGGAACATATCCATTTTTTGCTCCTCCATCTATTGCATTTTGCATTAATAACTTACAAATTCTCTTTGACGTATCTTCAGAAATAACCTGTCTTTTTTCCACTCTATCAAAATTTTTTATAATATTTCCATCATTATCAATTATTTGTTTTACTACATGAGGTTTAACAAGATGCCCCCCATTAGCTATGGCTGCTGCCGCTGTCACCATTTGTAACGGTGTAATACTAAAGTTTTGTCCAAAAGAAGCAACAGCTAAATCCATTGGTCCCATACTTCCATCTTTACTAAAAAAAATTCCTTTAGCTTCTCCAGGTAAATCTATTCCTGTTTTTTCTGTAAAACCAAATGCTTGATAATATTTATAAAACCGCTCAGCACCTATTAATTGTCCTATTTGAATAAAAGCCGGATTGCATGAATTACAAAAAGCTCGCTCAAATAATTGACTTCCATGTCCACCATGTTTATGGCATTTAATAGGCCTTGCTCCATTAAACGGTACAAAACTCCCTGTACAATTAAAATTAGTTTTTTCGTTTATTAAATTTTCTTCAAAAGCCATTGCTGTAGTTATTTGCTTATAAACAGAACCTGGCATGTATGTATCATTTACTATTTTATTTCTCCATTGTGCTTCCAACGCCTCTGCTTTTGCCTTTGAGCGTTCTTCTTCTGGTAATGATTCAATTTGTTCTTTTACTGTTGCATCAGCTATTTCAAAAGGTTGATTAAGGTCATATCCGCCCTTAACTGCCATTCCCAATACAGCTCCGGTATTTACATCCATCATTATAGCACCGGCTCTATTCATAACCTTATTGTTTATTATTCCTTCTTCTAACCCTTTTTCAAGAAAATGTTGAATTACTTCATCAATGCATAAAACTAAATTACTTCCATTTTGTGCTGGAATCATTTTTTCATAATCAAATGGCATATCTGTTCCAATAGCATTTCTTGCGGTTACCAATCTACCTGACTGACCTGTAAGATATTCATTATAATAACTCTCAAGTCCAGATAAACCTTGACTATCCGTACCTGTAAATCCTATTACACAAGAAGCAAAGTCCCCATAAGGATAATATCTTTTATAATCCTCTACCAAACGAATTCCTGTGGTTATTTTATTATCTTTTTGAAATTCTATAATTTTATCCTTTATATCACTTTCTACTTTTCTTTTTATAACCGTATAAAATGACTTTTTATTTGCCTTTTCAAGTATTTCGTCCTTATTCATATCTAATATTTGAGATAATCCATTAGCTACTTTTTCTTTAGTGTCATCATCTTTTAAGTAAGCCGATTCCAAAACAACCGTCCATACTGTGGCACTTTGAGCCAAAGGTTTCATATTGCAATCGTAAATTGTTCCCCTTTGCGCATTTATTTTTGTATCTTTAAGCTGTTGTTCTGTTGCCATTTGTTGCAAGCTTTCTCCTTGTACTATTTGTAATTGTACCAATCTAAATACAATTACACCAAAGCCAATAACAATAAGTGCAATTAATACAAAAAGTGCTCTGCGCCACATTCTAATGGTGGTTCCTTTTGCCATAATTTGATCCTCCATAAACATCATGAGAGTCAAGACTTATATCTTAACTCTCTATCATTAATATTTATTTAGTTAAAATTTATCTTATGCCCATAAACGTTAAAAAATTATCTATAATATTTTTCCCTTTATTTTGAGTTACTTCCACTTTATCTCCAGTCGACAAACTAAAATATTCAACCTGACAAGGACTTGTTTTTTCCATTAATAATTTACTTTTAGCATATTCTTCTACCATTCCCGGTGCTAATTTTTCATTTACCTTCATTTGTAATTGAGTATTTTCACTGCGACTTTCTTCCAATTGTTTTGTTATTTTATTTGTTTTATCTGTAATTTCTGTAAGTTGAACTTGATTAAAAACCATTGTTCCAACAATAGCAACACTAAGTGAAAAAGTTAATACTGTAAACACTAATGTCATAAGATGATTTTTAGCTTTTAATTTTGCATTGACATTATTTTTAGGTAACTTTAAAACATTATTTTTATTTACATCTAAAGGCTTATGTTCTTCAAATAACGATATATCATAAGCTACGTTTTTCTCTCCTAATGCCATTTTATCAACTCCTATCATACAAAATTACATTTTCATACAAACTCTAAGCTTTGCACTTCTACTTCTTGGATTATCCAATAATTCTTGAGGCGATGCTTCTATAACTTTTTTATTAATCAGTTTTGCTTGCGGTTTTTTATTACATACACATATTGGAAAGTCTGGAGGACACGTACAACCTTCACACCAACTTGCCATTCTTTTTTTTACAATTCTATCTTCAAGCGAGTGAAAAGTAATAACAACTAATCTTCCTCCTGGTTTTAGTATAGAAAAAGCCGCATCCAGCCCCCTTGATAATACATCCAGTTCACCATTGACCGCAATTCTAAGTGCCTGAAAAGTTTTTCTTGCCGGATGGCCACCTTCTCTTCTAACTTTAGCCGGAACAGCCGATTTTATAATTTCAGCCAACCTTCCCGTTGTTTCAATCGGAGCAATTTCTCTTTCTTTAACTATAGCAAGCGAAATATTTTTAGCAAACTTTTCTTCACTGTAGTCACTAATAATCTTAGCTAATTCTTGCCACGAAAGTGTATTAACTAAATCAGCAGCACTTGTTCCACTTTGACTCATTCTCATATCTAGTGGTGCATCATAATGGTAAGAAAAACCTCTCTCCGGAGTATCAAATTGATGTGAGGATACTCCTATATCCAAAAGAATTCCATCTACAGAATCTATAGATAATTCTTTGATAACATTATCCATATTTTCAAAATTATTTTGAATTATAATAGAATTATTATATTTTGAAAACTTTTGTTTTAAAAAGGCAATCGCATCTGGATCTTGATCTATTGATATTAGCCTACCTGTCTTTAATCTTTTTAAAATGGCTTCAGAATGTCCTCCTCCACCTGCTGTCCCATCTATATAAGTTCCAGATGGCTTTATTGACAGTCCATCAATTGCCTCAGATAGCAAAACTGGTATATGTGAAAATTTCATTGGCTTATATCCTTTCTACAAATCGAGCATATCCATCGCCTGTGCAATACTTTCCTGCGTCAGCTCTGAATTAAACTCCTCCCACCTTCTGCTATTCCATATTTCCACCCTGCTGGAAGTTCCTATAAAGGTAATTTCCTTATCAAGCGCTGCATGTTCCCTTAATTGTTGAGGAATTAAAATTCTCCCCTGTTTGTCTGGAATTACTTCTGCTGCACCAGAGAAAAAAAACCTTTGCAAACTTCTGGCTTTAGAAATTGGTAATGACTTAACCTTTTCAACTAACTTAATCCATTCTTCTTGTGGTAAAACAAATAAGCAATTATCAAGGCCTTTGGTAATATAAAAAAGCGCACCCAAGTCATCACGGAACTTTGACGGAACCGCAACTCTACCCTTGGAATCAATATTATGTTGGTACTCTCCTATCAACATAACGCTTACCCAAATAGATAAAGACGAGCAACATAAACCACCTTGCTCTACTTTACCCCACCTTTCACCACTTATTTTTCATAATTATAATATAAAATTTCTGAAAAATCAAGCACTTATACAAAACTTTTTTATTATTAATGCAAAAATATTGTCTATTATGTTTACATCAAAAGGTTTAAATTCTATAAAACAGCTGTTTTTATTTTGTACAAAATCAACATTGCTGTAAATTAATTTAATCTAAATCTTATTTTTATTTATAAAAAATAATTATATCTTAAAAAAATTAAATTGTTGTTTTAATTTTAAACAAAAAAGTTTTCAAAAAATACAAAGTATGATATAATCTATAACTAAATAAAAAAGAGGAGTGTGTTGTTTTATGCAAAATTTAATAGGAAAAGTACGTGCCGCTATTGACACATATAATATGATATCAAACGGTGACAAAATTGCAGTATGTGTTTCCGGTGGAAAAGATTCTATATTCCTTTTAAATGCACTTTCTCAAATAAAAAATTATTATCCACAAAAATTCGAATTAACGGCTATTACTGTTGATCCTTGTTTCAATAGTGTAGAAACCGATTTTTCTTCTGTCGAAGAACTTTGCAAAAAATTAAACATTCCTTACGTAATTAAACGCAGTAAACTTGGGCCTTTAATTTTTGACGAACGCAAAGAATCTAATCCTTGTAGTCTTTGTGCAAGAATGCGTAGAGGAATCTTACATAATCTTGCTAACGAATTAGATTGCAATAAAATCGCCCTCGGGCATAATTTTGAGGATGTCACTGAAACTTTTTTAATGAATCTCTTTAATTGCGGCAATATTGGTTGTTTTTCTCCTGTCACTTACTTATCAAGAAAAAATTTGTATATGATTCGGCCACTTATTTTTTGTGAAGAAAATAAAATCATTTCATTTATACAAAGAAATAATTTACCCATTATAAAAAGTGCTTGTCCTGCTAACGGTAATACTGCTCGTCAAGATGCAAAAGAACTTTTAGTAAATCTTGAAAAAAATTATCCTCATCTTAGAAAAAAAATAGTCGGTGCAATACAGCGTTCTGGTATAGATAATTGGTAAAAAAATTTTTAAAAAATTTTTTAAAAAAACTGTTGACAATAGCTTTTTTATGTAATATAATAAAACTCGTTCACTGCTCAAGTGAATCACAAACATAAGGCGGTATAGCTCAGTTGGCTAGAGCATTCGGTTCATACCCGGAGTGTCATTGGTTCAAATCCAATTACCGCTACCATTAAGTAAATTATGGCCCGGTGGTCAAGCGGTTAAGACACCGCCCTTTCACGGCGGTAACACGGGTTCGATTCCCGTCCGGGTCACCATAAATTATATAAAAACAAAGCCCTTTATTTTTAAGGGCTTTGTTTTTTAGGAAAATATAAAAGGACGCATAGCTCAGCTGGTTAGAGCGTTCGCTTCACACGCGAGAGGTCATGGGTTCGAGTCCCATTGTATCCACCATCATATAAAAAAGCATAGTACTACGTTAATAATATAGTACTATGCTTTTTATTATACTTCTCATAAAATGTAACAAAAAGCGACACGCGGTATAGTGTGCCGCTTTTTAATATACAAAATTAATTTTCCTTATTACCATAAGCCCTGTCAGAAGCTTCTCGAACTAAATCTAGAATATACATGGATTCCTCATTATTTTCACGAGTCAAATCACATGGAATCTTTGAATATACCTCTGCAACCTTCTGACGCATCCACAAACTAGGCATTAACCTAATTGAATATCCACAGCCATTATTAACAACCCAATCATAAAATTTAGCTCTTGGAACTCCATAAGCTGCAAGAATAGTCATAATAACTCCACCATGAGTAACTATAACAGTATCCTTATAGTTATTTCTTATAATATCCTCAACTAGCTTTTCAAAAGTTACAAAAATACGAGTAGTAAACTCATTCATACTTTCTCCCCCATCCGGAGATACTTCATTTGAATTATTTAACCATTGTTTAAATTTTTCATTATTTTTTAAGTCAGTAGCTTTCTTTCCTTCCCATTCTCCAAAGTTACATTCAGATAATCCATCAACTTTAACAATTTCATTTTCTGGATATAACAATTCAGCTGTTTGCCTACATCTCAATAATGGGCTACTAAATATTTTATCTGCATTTGGATAAGTAAAATTACTTTTAAGTTCTTTTAACCTATTAATCCCTTCATTAGATAATGCTACATCTGTTGACCCAATATATTGACCCCTTAAATTTTCATTCGTTAGCCCATGACGAATAAGGTGTATTTGATAAGTTTTCATAAAAAATCTCCTTATGATATAATAATTTTAAAAACAAGTCTTTACAAAATGTTTATAATGTTATATAATTTACCAGTCGTTAATAAAAAATCTACTAAACAATTCAGCTTACAGGGGGCACCTAATGAATAAAGATTTTTCTAGAATTATAACTTTACTCAGAAAAGAAAAGGGGTTAAGCCAAAAGCAAGCAGCAACTGATTTAAATATTTCTCAAGCACTATTATCTCATTATGAAAAAGGAATTCGTGAATGTGGACTTGATTTTGTAATAAAATTATCTAATTATTACAATGTATCGTGTGATTACCTACTTGGTTTGACTCCAAATAAAGATGGAACTAAACTTACCATAGAAGATATTCCAGATCCGACCATTTTAAAAGATAATGTATTTACCGGTAGTGTTTTACCAACTTTAAATAAAAAGTTATTGTTTAATTCAATAAACATTATATTTGATTTACTGCAAAAAATCAATAATAAACACCTTATTGAAAGTATATCTGCATACATAATGATAAGTGTATATAACGCATTTAGGTTTATCTATTCAGCAAATCCTAAAAACCCTCAAGGCTTATTCAGTATTGAAAGTGTTAAGTATAAATCTTTAACAAATGCATCTCTTTGTTTACTTGAATCAGATATTAATGATACAATTAATAACTCAAATAAAAACAAAGATGTCAAAGTTAATGATGTAAGAAAAATTGTTCTTTCACCCAGTAAATTAACAGTAGATTATTCATTGTATGCATCTTCTTTATATAATTTAATTCAGTCAACTGAAAACTCTATTAAATCAAAAATAAAATAAAGCCAAAAGATGAACTGATTATCTTCGCATTTATACAAGATAATCAGTTCATCAAATAAATATGGATTTTATTAATATTTAATCCACTTAATTTTCCCTATTATAGGCAATTCTTTTGTTTTACCTGTAATAGCATTTATTATACCTATTATAGACAAAACCGTTATAAATATTCCTAAGATTGAATTAAATATTAAAATAAATATTGGTATCGGAGTAGTAGATACACCGAAAACATAATTTGGTGATATAGTAAGGCTCAGTAAACAACTTACAATCACATATACTACATCTAAAATCATAAGATTTATGCCTTGTATAACATGAAATCTTACAAATTTAGAATTCGGCGCAACAAAGAGTGGAATTAATATTAGTATCGATAAATACGATAACAATGCTATAAACTTATTTTTTTTAACGTCGTCTTCATTAATAGAATCATTTTTTAATGTAATTTCCTCTTTTACAATTTTACCACAATGAGGACATTTTTCTTCTGTGTTTAAAATTTCTTTTCCACAATTTTTACATGTTAGCATAATACATTCCTCCTATTAATAAAATTATTAAGATTTCCTTTTGACTATAGTATAACAAAACAAAATTTTACATTCAATAGATTTATTATACTTATTTTTACATTAATATTGGATTATTAAAAAAAATATGATATAATTTTAAATATATATAAACTAAAAAAGGTGATAAAATTGTCTAATGTTATTAAATTTATTTTATGCTTTAGTTTATTGTCATTTACACTTCCACTAAAAGCTTCTTTTGCCATTGACAATGTTGATTTATCTATTTCTTGTGATAATGTTACTCCTGTTGTCGGCGAAGAATTCAACATTTACTTAAATGTAAATTCAAATAATAAAATAAATATTTCATCTTTTAGATTAAAATTTAATTTTGATAACACTAAGGTTTATTACAAAGATTTTTATTCTGATATAAATATGGATGATTTTAAAAGTAACTTACAAGATAATGAGCTCACTTTATTATATGTTACTTCTGAGAATGGCACTGACATTGCAGCTAATTCAAGTCAAACTTTAGTAGAATTAAACTTTAAAGTACTATCTTCTGCTAAAATCAGTAACACAACAATTTCTGCTTCTATCGATGGATTGTGTAACTACAACGCACAAGAAATTTCTTCCTCTGACATTAATCCTATTGATATTACGATTTCTCAATCTGGCACTGGAAATTGTGACTTGCTTCGCCTTAATACTGATGGCTACAATTTATCCCCAGCTTTTTCATCTGATATTGTTAATTATTCTCTAGATGTTCCTTACTCTAAAAGTACCATAGAATTTAACGCTGAACCAGTTGACCAAGACTCTACAGTAAAAGTTAACAGAAAAACACTAAAAACTCCAGGTACGTCAACTGATATTACTATTACAGTTATATCAGCTGACAAAAAATCCAGAAAAATATATAAAGTTACGGTTAATAGATGTACAAAAGAAGAATCCAAAATAAAGAAATTAATTAACACTAATGATGACGAAAAATTGGATACAGACGAAACTTTAAGCTCCACTGATACATCCAATTTTTCTCAATCCATTGATTCCTCTGCTAATCAAGCTACTCCTCTTATTGTAAAAGAAAATAGCTTTAATCCTGTTATTTTCATTATTGTCTCTACCTTCTGTGTTATTCTTTGCATTTTCATTTTAAAAAACAAAAAAGTTAACCGCTCCTAAATAAAAATTAGTTTAGCATTTGATAGTTATTTCTTATAAACTGTCAAATGCTTTTTATCTGTAAAAACCTTGTTTATTATAATATTTATAAAAACTTTGTTTATACTATAAGCAAAAAGGGGGATATAAAATGAATGCAAATATTGAAATGTTAAATTATATTTATAAAAATGCACAAATGGGACAAAATTCTATTAATCATCTTTTAGACATTATAAAAGATGATTCAAAACTTAGGAATTTATTAGAGCGTCAATTTAAAGAATATAAAATTATTTTTGATGTAGCTGAAACTGCTTTAAATAAATTTGGATACGAGGCTAAAGGTACATCTCCTCTACAAAAATTTGAGACTTATATGATGATAGATTTAAAAACAATTAGTGATAAAAGCAGTGACCATATAGCTGAAATGCTTATTAAAGGAAGTACAATGGGGGTTATACAGATAACTAGGCGTATAAAACAATATACCGGTATGTTATATAAAGAAATATATACACTTGCAAATAAACTTTTAGCAACAGAACAACATAATATAGAAGATTGTAAAGAGCTTTTAGGCACATCCTTAGAACCTGTTACAGTATAGTTGAAAATATCCCGTAAAATCCTGTTTTTGGATCTTTAAATAATGGTATGTTAGGTGGATAAAACGTAAATATAAAAAACAATATTAAAATTGTCATAATCGCAATTACACTAATGCATACGTAACTTTTCTTTACATCTAAATATATAAATGTGTAATAAGCTATTATTTGACCTATTAATATTCCTAAGAATAAAGAAAAAATATCTAAAACTAAAGATTTTATTCCAAAAGCACCTGTATATGTATAAAAAAAACTTATTATAGTACAAATGGATAATATTGACGATACTGCCAATGCAATAAGCTTTTTATATTTATTATTTAAACCTTCTTGAGATATTTTAAATATCCACCAAACAAGTATCGGAAAAAATGCTAACTTTAAATGTTCCCATACACTTTCATTTACAGGTGCTATTAACCCAATTATCTTTATGTTTCCACTTATATTAAATAAAAAATGCAACATTGTTCCAAAAATAAATAGTACAGGAATCGATATCAGTATTTGTTTTTTATTAATGTTCATGTATTATTATCACCTTTTTAAATAATTATCTATTTATTTTATTATTTTTTTATTTATAATATTACTTTTAATGGAAGTGTTTTTTTGAAAAAAAAATTATACCCTATTTTGGGACTATTTGCTGGTATACTAAATGGACTTTTAGGAGCTGGAGGTGGCCTTTTAATAGTTCCTATATTAGAAAAATATGACCTTGATCAACGCTCTATACATGCTACATCCGTATGTATTATACTTCCTATATGTATTTTAAGTGCTATAATTTATCTCATTAAAGGACAAGTTACACTAAATGATGCCATACCTTATCTTCCTTTCAGCGTAATAGGTTCTATTATTGGTTCATTTATTTTATCTAAAATTAATCAAAATTTTTTAAGAAAACTTTTTGGGATATTTATGTTATGGGCAGCTGTTCAGCTGCTTCTTAAATGAATTGGTTATTAGCTGCTGTAGCAGGCACCTTGTCAGCTATCATTGGAGCAATGGGATTAGGCGGTGGCGGAGTTTTAATAATATATCTTAATCTTTTCACCGATACTTCACAAGTTTTAGCACAAGGCATTAATCTTTTATTTTTTATTCCTTCTGCTATAGTAGCCATAATTATTTATCTTAAAAAAAATTTGATTAATTTAAAATTAGCTCTTATTTTCTCTTTATTAGGATTGGTTGGCGCTTCAATTGGGGCATATCTTGCTTGTTTTATTGATGGAAAAGTTTTGTCTAAACTGTTTGCCATTCTACTTTTTATAATGGGATTTATGCAATTAAAAAATAAAAAGTAAAAAATGTGGGAGGTGCAACTTCGCGATATAGTGAATCTGCGCCTCCCACATTTTTTATAAAATATATATTTTTACTTTATAAAAAAATAATAAGGTTGCATAGAGTGCAACCTTATTAAATCTATACAAGATATAGCCTTACCTATTCAACTTTAAATACCCTTGTCACCATACTTGTATCTTTTTGTTCTTCTTGTGTTGTCTGACCTGCTTTTGAAACTCTTACAGTTACGTCAGAATTATTCTTTAATAAATATGCTTCATACACTTCTTTTGTCTCACCAGGATTTACCTCAGCTAACATCGTTTCTATATCATAGTCTTGGTTCACCATTCCTGCCTGGGCACAAGCTGCATTGTCTTGATATGCCTCTGCTGATAAAACATCTGCAAACTTAGCAACTTTATCTGAGTTATTTGTAAATGAATAAGCTACTAAAATTGCTTTTTTACCTTGTTTAGATGTTGTAAATTGTGAACCTAGTATAGAAACATCATAGTCTCCTATAGTTCCATTTCCCTCTTGTGTTGTTTCAGGTTTTGGTTCTTGAGTGTTGTCTTCATATCTACTATCTGATTGATAATCTCCAGAAATAGATGCATTGCTTTTTTCTTCCCCACATGCTACAAAAAATAACGACATAGATAAGATCATTAACAAAACAAGTAATTTTTTCATAAAATAAAACCTCTTTCCTTAATTATCGTTAGGTAGATTCTATCATATTTAATAATAAATGTCAATAAGATAAACAATATTTGTCACTTTTGTACGCATAACGACATTTTTTATATCGAAATCCTTAATGCAGTTCTGTATAAATCTTTATCAAAAGCTTTCCTCATGCTTAATCCTTGAGCAATGTCATAATCAACTATTCTTCCAGATTGCATTGCTATTACCCTTGATTCCTCCCCTTTATATAATAAGTCTATGGCCTTAGCACCCATTTGACTTGCAATTAATCTATCTCTCAAGGTCGGTGCTCCTCCTCTTTGAACATGGCCAAGAACTGTAGTCCTTACTTCTATATTAGTTTCTTCATATATTTTTCTAGATATTTCATCAATTGAACCTATTCCTTCAGAAACAATAACTATAAAATGTTTTTTTCCTGTTTTTTGTGTTATTCTCATTCTTTCTATTATATCTTTTTTAAAATCATAGGGTATTTCGGGAACTAATATTGCCGTAGCTCCTACTGCTATTCCTGTTTGTAATGCTATATCTCCACAACATCTCCCCATTACTTCCACAACACTGCATCTTTCATGTGATTCTGCTGTATCACGTATTTTATCCACCATCTGTATTGCGGTATTCATAGCTGTGTCAAATCCTATCGTATATTCACTACAACTTACATCATTATCTATTGTACCCGGTATTCCAATGCATGGTATTCCCGCGTCGCTAAGTGCTTTAGCACCTCTTAAAGAACCATCCCCACCAATAACTACTAGGCCATCAAGTCCTAACCTTTTGCAATTATCTCGTGCAATTAAAAGCCCCTCTTTAGTCATAAATTCTGGGCTTCTTGCCGTGTACAAAATAGTACCACCAAAATTTATTATATCTGACACTGTTCTTAAGCTCATGTATAGTACATCTGAAGTCAGCAACCCACTATAACCTCTTCTTATTCCAAGCATTCTCATTCCACTATCTATTCCCGCACGAACTACAGCTCTAATAGCCGCATTCATTCCAGGTGCATCACCTCCACTTGTCAGGACACCTATTTTTTTCTTTTCATTCATAAAAGTCCCTCCATATACCATTTTACCTTTATTATAATGTATTATTCTTACTTATAAATACTACTAAAAAATACTTCTTTATTGCTTTATAACTATATTTTTATCCCCAATTTTATTTTTTAATTCTTTTATTAATACATCATTAAGCGATACCCACAATTTTCTAGGAGCTATAACTAATTTTTTTTCATCTTCCAGGAAAATGTATACCGGTGTATTCCCTTCAAATATACTCAACAGTAATATTGCCCGATCATATTCAAAAGTTTCTTTACTTTTTACTTTTATGTAAAGTCCAGGATTTTTAGTCGCTTTTTTTGTATTTTTTTCAATTTCATTATTTTGAATTGGTACTTTGTTTACCTTATCTAACGGTAATATATCATCGCAAATAAGCCTAGCTTCTTCATCTTCTCTTACACTAATTCTAGCCTGTATTTCAACTATATTTCCCGGCATTAAAAGGAAAGAAATTTTTTCAAAGGTTGAACCAAAAACCATCATTTCCATTGTTCCATACATGTCTTCTATATTAACAAATGCAAATGTTTTGTTATTTTTCGAGGTCTTTAATTTAACTTCTGAAATTATTGCCAAAATTTTTATCCTATCACCATCTTTATATAAATTATCTTCCTCTTTTGAAATTGATAAAATGTCTCCAATTTTAGCATAATTTTGTAATTTTATAAGTTCAGAAAATTCACTCATTGGATGTCCGGATAAATAAAGTCCCGTTACGTCTTTTTCCATTTTTAATATTTTATCTAACGGAAACTCTGTTAAATTTGGCATAGATATAGGATTTACATTATCCTTTTTCTCCATTGTATCAAAAAATCCTAATTGGCCATCTATATTTTTCTTTTTTTCTATACTTAAAGATTCCATTATGTTATCCAAAACTGTTAACATTTGCCTACGATTTGAACCCATATTATCGAATGCACCACTGCGTATTAAGTTCTCTATTGTTCTTTTTTGCATATCTTTTCCATACATTCTTTGGCAAAAATCATAAAGAGATTTAAAGTCCCCATTTTTTCGTTCTTCTATAATATTTTCAATCGGTGCTTTACCTAAATTTTTTATCGCTAAAAGTCCAAATCTTATATTTTTTCCAGATACAGTAAACCGCTCCACACTTTCATTTATATCCGGAGGTAAAATTTTTATTTTTAAATTCTTACATTCTTCTATATATGAAACCACTTTATTGGTATTATCCAATACACTTGTAAGTAATGCTGCCATATATTCACATGGATATTTACATTTTAAATATGCAGTCTGATACGATATAAATGCATATGCAGCTGCATGAGATTTATTAAATGCATATGAAGCAAAACTTTCCATTTCAGAATATATATCTGAAGCTATTTGCTCACTTATTCCTCTTCTTATACAACCATCTACTTCTACTTCACCTTTTTCATTTACAAGCCCATGTATAAATATTTGGTGTTCTCTCTCCATTACATCTTTTTTCTTTTTAGACATGGCTCGTCTTACAATGTCTGCTCTTCCCAGTGAAAACCCTGCTAATTTTCTAAAAATTTGCATAACTTGTTCTTGGTATATAATGCAGCCATAGGTTACATCTAAAATATCAGATAACAGTGGATGTTTATATTTTATTTTATCCGGATTATGCCTATTTTCTATATACTGAGGTATAGAACTCATCGGTCCCGGTCTATAAAGTGAAATAACCGCTATTAAATCTTCTATACTGTCTGGCTTTAATTGAGTTAAAACATTTTTCATTCCTGTAGATTCAAATTGAAATACTCCTTGCGTATCTCCTTTTGACATCATATTAAAAACTTCTTTATCTCGTAAATTTATATTATTTATGTTAAAATTTTTATCTTTTTCTTTTATCAGTTTTTCTGTATCATTTATAACTGTTAACGTTCTAAGACCAAGAAAATCCATTTTTAAAAGACCTAGCTCTTCAAGCGTTGTCATTGTATACTGTGTAACTACTGCTTCATCATTTTTAGCAAGCGGTACATAATAACTTACCGGTTGTTCAGTGATAACTACTCCAGCTGCATGAGTTGATGCATGGCGTGGCATCCCTTCAAGCTTCTTTGCCATTTCTATTAAATCTTTTATATCTTGATTTTCTTCGTATATTTTTCTTAATTCTGTAGAACTTTTAAGAGCTTTGTCTATGGTCATTCCCAATTCCATTGGTATTAGCTTTGCTACTGCGTCAACTTGCGCATATGAGATTGCTAAAGCTCGTCCTACATCGCGTATTGCACCTCTTGCCGCCATAGTACCAAACGTTATAATTTGTGCTACATGGTCATACCCATATTTTTTTACAACATAGTCTATAACTTCCTGACGCCTAACATAACAAAAATCTATATCAAAATCCGGCATACTTACTCGTTCCGGATTTAAAAATCTTTCAAACAGTAAATTATATTTAATTGGGTCTATCCCTGTTATTCCAATACAATATGCTGCTAAACTTCCTGCACCTGAACCTCTTCCCGGTCCAACAGAAATTCCTACACTTTTTGCATATCTTACAAAGTCATGAACAATAAGATAATAATCAACATATCCCATTTTATTAATAGTTGAAAGTTCATATTCTAATCTATCAATAAGAGCTTGAGCCGGTTGTTCTCCATAATTTTTATATAATCCATTATAACATTGTTCCTTAAAATATTCAAAATGGTCCCTATTGTCTGGAACTTCAAAATGAGGTAGTTTAGTTTTTCCAAATTCAAATTCGACATTACACATTTGTGCTATTTTATATGTATTTTCAATGGCACCTTCATAACCAGAAAAAAGTTCTTTCATCTCATCTTCTGATTTTATATAAACTTGATCCGTTCCAAATTCCATCTTATCTTCATCATTTATTGTATGGTTAGTCTGTATACATAACAACACTTCATGCATACGACTGTCTGCTTGTGTGATATAATGACAGTCATTTGTTGCAACCATAGGTATTCCTGTTTCTTTTGATAGCCTTGATAGCATTGGCAAGATTCTTATCTCCTCTGCTATCCCATGATTTTGTAATTCTATATAAAAATTTTCTTTTCCAAATATAGCTTCATAATTTAGAGCTATCTTTTTAGCGGATTCATAATCATTTCTGCTAAGGGCCCTAGGAATCGCACCAGCTAAACATGCCGATAATGCTATTAACCCCTCACTATGTTGTTTTAATAAATCTTCATCTATTCTTGGCTTATTATAAAAGCCTTCTGTAAATGATTGAGACACCATTTTTATAAGATTTTGATAGCCTACATTGTTTTTGCAAAGCAAAACTAAATGATAAATCTCTGAATCATACTCTCTAATTTTGTCAAATCTAGTTCTCTTTGCAACATAAACTTCACAACCTATAATTGGTTTTATCCCTTCCTTTTTAGCCTTTTTATAAAAATCTATCACACCATACATTGCTCCATGGTCTGTTATTGCCATAGCTGGTTGTTCTAAATCTTTGGCTCGTTTTATCATATCATCTATTTTACATGCCCCATCAAGTAAGCTGTATTCGCTATGAACATGCAAATGAACAAATTTATTACCCATTATATTTATCTCCATTAAAATTATTATACTTATATTATACACTTTTAGTAAAATAAAATAAAGACTTCATATAATTAACACCTATGCCTTTTTGTTGACATTCTTTTTTAATTTTGTTATTATTGTTCTTGAAAATCATTATCATTAACCAATAAAAGGAAGTGAATTGAACTGGTTTCACGTAACACTCGTCAACGAGAAATTATTTTAGAATGCTTAAAAAAAAATTCTCAAAAACATTTAACTATTAAAGATATTGAGTATCTTTTAAACAATACTTCCAATCCTGTTAGTATTACCACTATTTATAGGCATCTTAATAAACTAGTGCAAGCAAATTTAGTCAGAAAAATTAAACTTGATGAGCATAGCAGCGCTTGCTATCAGTATGTTGAAAATTATAAATCTTGTTACAATCACTTTCATTTAATTTGTTCTAAATGTTCTAAAACTGTACACTTTCAAAATAAAGAACTTGTTGATGTTTTTAACAAAATAAATAAAAATAACAACTTTTATGTTGATTACCCTAAGTCAGTTTTCTACGGTATTTGTAAAAAATGTATGAATAAATAAATTTAAGAGTATAGAAAGGCGTTGAATTCGTTGTTACTTTATTTTAGTAAAGCAAAAAAAATATTCTCTTTATGCATAACCTTTTTAATTATAAGCATAATGTTCTCCGGATGTTCTTCTCAATCTAATCAAAACTCAAATGATAAAATTAAAGTGGTTGCGTCATTATTTCCACAATACGACTTTGCAAAACAAATTGCAAAGGACAAAGCTGATGTAACTCTATTACTTCCTCCTGGAACTGAGAGTCATACTTTTGACCCAAGTCCTAGTGATTTTTTAAACATTTCAACTTCTGATATTTTTTTATATACCGGTAAAGAAATGGAGCCTTGGGCTGATAAAATAGTTAATAGTATAAAAAATGATAACCTAATAATATGCGATACATCTTTAGGAATAGATTTAAAAAAATCTATTGATGACGATGAACATGATGAGCATGACCATGAAGAACATCATACTCATAATTATGACCCTCATATTTGGCTTGATCCAACACTTGCTGCAAAAATGGTAGATAATATTGCCTCTACATTTTGTGTTAAAGATCCTTCAAACAGTGAATTTTACAAAAGTAATGCCGAAAATTATAAAAATGAATTATTAAATCTTGATAACAAATTTAAAAATATGATAGATTCCTCAAAACGTAAATCTGTTGTTTTTGCCGGTCGCTTTGCTCATTTATATTTTATTGAACGATATGGACTTGATTATATTGCCGCTTTCGATAGCTGCTCCACTGAGTCTGAACCTAGCGTAAAGAAAATTTCCGATATAGTGAATTTTATAAATAAAAACAATATTCCCGTTATATATTATGAAGAATTCTCTGAACCCAAAATTGCAAATTCTATCTCTGAACAAACAGGTACAAAATCATTAAAATTTAGCACCCTTCACAACGTTACACGAGAACAACTTGAAAATAACTCAACCTATATTGATTTAATGCTCGAAAATTTTGAAAATTTAAGGCAGGGATTAAACTAAAATGAACCTTATAAAAATAAATGATCTATCAATAACATATAAAATTGGATATAAGAATATATTTGCTTTAAAAAACGTAAGTTTTGATATAAATTCTGGCGATTATATCTGTATCATCGGAAATAATGGTTCTGGAAAAAGTTCTTTAGTAAAAGGCCTATTAAATTTGGTTCCAATTTCCAACGGTAAAATAATTAAAAACTGTTCGAAAGATGAAATATCTTATTTGCCACAAGATAACAGTATTTCATTGGATTTTCCGGCAACAGTTGATGAAATTGTACTATCCGGTACACAAACCAACAATAATAAATCCTTATTTTATACTAAAGAAAATAAAAAGAAATCACAAATTGCTATGGAACGTGCCGAAATAACGCAATTTAGCAAAAGAAGATTCGGTGAACTGTCAGGCGGTCAACAACAACGTGTACTTTTCGCAAGAGCTATTGCAAAAAATCCTAAAATATTAATTTTGGACGAACCGTGTACCGGGCTTGACCCGATTATCTCAGAAAATTTTTATAAGTTATTATATAAAATAAATTCAGAAAATAACACCACTATTATTATGGTATCTCATGATATTAATTCTGTAAAAAAATACGCTTCTAAAATTATTGTATTAAATAAAAAAATTTTATTTTATGGTTCCTCTAAAGAATTTGAAAATTCAGCCTTTGGAGGTAATGCAAAATGAATATAAATAAATTTATTGATATTTTATCTTATCCATTTATGTCTCGTGCTTTAATCGTTGGTATACTTGTATGTTTATGTGCCTCTTTACTTGGAGTCATTTTAGTTTTAAAAAGGTACTCCCTCATTGGGCACGGGTTAGCTGATGTTGGGTTTGCTTCTCTGTCTCTTGCTATGGCTACAGGCATTTCTCCTATCTACATCTCAACTCCCATCGTTATTATTACTTCATTCATTATAATGTATATAAGTCAACGTAAACAAATAAATGGAGACGTTGCTATTGGTGTATTTTCAACAGGGGCTCTCGCGTTTGGAGTTATTATTACCGCACTTTCAAATGGGCTCAATATGGATGTATACAGCTATATGTTTGGTAGTATATTAGCTATGACAAACACCGATGTAACCATGAGTATTATTTTATCAATAATCGTTATTACTATTTTTATAATTTTTTATAACAGATTATTTATTGTAACCGTTGATGAGAATTTTGCAAGAGCAGGTGGTATAAATGTTACTTTTTATCAATTTTTAATTTCTTTTTTAACTGCACTCACTGTGGTTATTGGTATGCGCATGATGGGTACGTTATTAATTTCTAGCTTGATTATCTTTCCTGCTGTAATAGCTAAAAAATTTGCACGAAGTTTTAAAGGATTAATAATTTTTTCAGCTATTATCTCAATTTTTTGTTTTATTATAGGTATGTTTATTTCTTTTCTTTTTAGCCTTCCTACTGGAGCCGGTATCGTTTTTATTAATATTCTAACTATGGTAACTTGTTCTATAATTAATGTAATTACAAGCAAATTAAAACCTTAAAAAGTTGAAATATATGTTTTAATTGAAAATATGTGAAATTTATGTTATAATTAGAGTTATGCAAAACAGAAACTTCTATTTTCTGTTTAAAATTAAACACCTGTTTTGTTTTTAAATATTACTTTTGGGTGTTTATTTATTAAAGGAGTGCATTATTTTGATTAATGGAAATTGTCTTTTAAATGCTATCATTTCGGGAACAAATAATATTACAAAGAATAAAGATTTAGTAGATAAATTAAATATATTTCCTGTTCCAGATGGCGACACCGGTACAAATATGTCTATGACTATGAGCGCTGCTTTGGACGAACTCCAAAAAACAGAAGCTGATTTACCTATCGGAAAAGTTGCTTCTATTACTGCATCAGCTTTATTAAGAGGTGCCAGAGGTAATTCCGGAACTATTCTTTCTCTTCTTTTCCGTGGCTTTTCAAAAGGACTTTGTGACCTTGAAAATGCAACTGGACGTGACCTTGTAAATGCTTTATCTATTGGTGTAGATGCAGCTTATAAAGCTGTTATGAAACCAGCCGAAGGAACCATGTTAACTGTAGCAAGAGTAGCTTATGAAAAAGGAAAAATAGCTTCAACTATAAGTGATGACCCTGTGTATGTTTGGGAAGAAATCTGTAAAGGCGCAACTGAAGCTTTAGCCACAACCCCTGAACTTCTTCCTGTGTTAAAAAAAGCAGGTGTTGTAGACGCTGGTGGTAAAGGTGTTTGTTTAATATTTGAAGGGATGATGTCTGTGTTTAGAGATGGTACCATTATCGAAAACGATGTTTCTAAAGAATCCGTTGACACTCAAATCTTCGACGATGAATTTAGCGCAGCTATCAGTGAATTTGATACTGATATCAGGTTTACTTATTGTACAGAATATATTGTCGGCCGCGACACTAACGTTTTAACTTCTCCAGAAAACCTTAGATCTTATCTTGAAACTATTGGTGATTGTGTCGTTGTTGTTGATGATGAAGAAATTATTAAGGTCCATGTTCATACAGAAGCCCCTGGCCTTGCTCTTCAAGAAGCACTTTCTTTCGGTCAACTTTTAAAAGTTAAAGTAGAAAATATGAAAGAACAAAATAAAGCTGCTAAACAAGCCGGCAACAATAAAAAACTAAAATTAGAACCTGTAGAGCCTGAACAAGAAGTAGGGTTTGTAGCTGTGGCTGCCGGTGACGGACTTAAAACCCTATTTAACGATCTTGGTTGCCTAAACGTTGTAGGTGGCGGTCAAACTATGAATCCTAGTGTGGAAAATATTTTAGAGGCAGTTCTTGCAACCCCAGCTAAAAATGTTTTTGTTTTGCCAAATAATAAAAACATTATTTTAGCAGCTGAACAAGCTGTGGACCTTGCAACTGATAGAAAAATTATCGTTTTACCTACACGTACTATTCCGCAAGGATTAGCTGCCATGCTCGCATTTAATCCTGATTTGGATATTATGGAAAACTTCACTTTAATGAATGAAGCTTTATCAAATGTAAAATCAGGTCAAATTACTTTTGCCGCTAGAGATTCTGAATACGGTGGCTTCAAAATAAAAAAAGATGATATATTAGCTTTTACAAATGGTAAATTAGTTCATAAAGCTAAAGACCCAATAAAATCTGTTGTTAAATTAGTCCATTCCATGATTGATAAAAATACATCATTTATAACCATTGTATACGGTCACGAAATTACCGAAGAGCAAGCTGAGTCTGCATTTAATCAAATTAAATCTAAGGTTGGTCCTTACGTTGATATAACACTTATTAATGGTCAACAACCTCTTGATTATTTTATTGTATCTGTAGAATAGTTTATATTTTTATCTTGTGGAGGTGCCTTAACTATGGCATCATTGTTTGAAAAAGATATACAATTTTTGAAAGGTGTCGGTAGTAAACGCAAAGTTTTATTTGAAAAACTTAAAGTGTCTACTATCGGCGCTTTATTACGTTTATACCCTAGAAATTATGAAGACTGGTCTAATTTTTATACCAATATAGCTTATGCTCCTATAAATAGTCCCTGTTGTATAAAAGCAACTGTCGTTTCTCCTGTTACTGAACACTTTATACGACGTGGTATGACTCTATATAAATTGCGCGTATGTGATGAAAACAATTTTGACATTCACATAACTTTCTTTAATAATAATTTTGTAAAATCTAAACTTAAAATAGGTGAAGATTTTTTATTTTATGGCATTATAAAAAGAAACTATAACAAGTATGAAATGATATCACCTTCTTTTATGTCAGCCTCTAATTCTATACATATCAGACCTATTTATCCTCAAACTAAAGGATTAAATTCAAAACAAATTGAATCCGCAGTAAAACAAGCATTTCTTTTATTGCCTGATAGTATTAAAGACCCTATTCCGGATAAAATTCGTAAACAATATAATTTATGTAATCTTGATTTTGCCATCAAAAACATTCACTTTCCTTCAGACAAGAAAAATTTAGAAGACGCTCGAAGACGCTTAGTATTTGAAGAATTGTTTCTTTTGCAAACAGGCCTGTCATGTATGAAATTAAACAATCGAAAAAGAAATAACTTTAAAATTTCTCAGGATTACTCAGACGAGTTCTGGGGATTATTACCATTCGAGCCTACTGTCGCACAAAAACGAACTGTGTCTGAATGTATAAATGACATGGCTTCATCTTCGTCAATGCAAAGACTTATTCAAGGAGATGTTGGCTCAGGAAAAACTGCGGTAGCTGCTGCTCTTTGCTATTCTGTTATAAAGTCAGGTTTTCAAGCTGCTTTTATGGCTCCTACAGAAATTTTGGCCGAGCAACATTTTAATTTTTTTAGAAAAATATTTGAGCCCATTGGTATTAAGGTAGAACTTTTAACTGGTGCTACTCCTAAATCTAAAAAAAGAAAAATTAAAGACTATTTGGAAATTAATGCAATTGATCTTATTATAGGAACTCACGCATTACTTTCTGATGATGTCTACTTTTCTAAATTAGGACTAGTAATTACTGATGAACAGCATAGATTTGGGGTTAACCAACGTGCTAAATTAGCTTCTAAGGGAAATAAACCTCATGTTGCTGTTATGTCTGCCACTCCTATCCCAAGAACCCTCGCTATGATAATTTATAGTGACCTTGATATTTCTATTCTTGACGAAATGCCTCCAGGACGTCAATCTGTAGATACTTTTCTTATTTCCTCCGAAAAAAGATTGCGTGCCTATAACTTTATAAAAAAACTTATTAATGAGGGTAAACAGGCTTATATAGTATGTCCGTTAGTGGATGAAAATGATTCTAATTTATTGTCTGCACAACAATATGCTCTGAAAATTCAAAATGAATTTTTCAAAGAATATCGAATTGGTTTGTTGCATGGCAAAATGAATGCTCATGAAAAAAATTATATTATGAATGAATTTTCTCAACACAACATTGATATATTAGTTTCAACTACAGTTATTGAAGTCGGTGTCGATGTACCTAATGCTGTTGTTATGCTTATTGAAAATGCCGAACGATTTGGATTATCTCAATTGCATCAATTACGCGGGCGTGTTGGTCGCGGTAAAGACAAATCTTATTGCATTTTAATCTCTGATAATAAAAATCAAGATACTTTAAAACGACTAAGTATTATTTGTAAAACAAATGATGGCATGAAAATTGCTAACGAAGACCTTAAATTACGAGGGCCTGGTGATTTTATAGGTGAACGTCAACATGGACTCCCTGATTTACATATTGCCGGACTTATTAAAGACATTAATATTTTAAATGATTCAAAAAATGCAGCTTTAGATATATTAAAATTGGATCCACTATTATCTTTCCCACAACACAGCACTTTACGAGCTGAAATAAATAGATTGTTTGGCAAAATTCATGATAATGTCTCGTGTTAATTGATTATAAAGTAAAACTATATGATATAGATAATGCGGAGTGTATCGGTTGTTTTTCAGGACCGATACGCCCGCATAATAATAACATAGGAGTAGATTTAATGAATAATATTATTGATGGTAAAAAAGTTTCAAATAAACTTCGTGAAAATTTAAAAAATCAAGTTAATAATTTAAAAGATACACAGAATATATATCCATCCCTTGCCGTAATAATTGTAGGTGATAATCCTGCATCTAAAGTTTACGTTAATAACAAAAAAAAAGCTTGTGAAGAAATTGGTATAAAGTCATATGAATTTGCATTGCCTAGTAACACATCTGAAAAAGATTTACTTGATCTTATTTCTAAATTAAACAATCGCAAAGATATTAATGGTATTCTTGTTCAGTTACCGTTACCAACCCATTTAAATGAAAAATCTGTTATTGAACACATTAACCCCCTCAAAGATGTTGATGCTTTTAATGAAATTAATGTAGGCAAAATTATGATAGGTAACTTTGAATTTTTACCTTGCACTCCTGCTGGAATTATGCAACTTTTAGATTACTATAAAATAGCTATCTCTGGTAAACATTGTGTTATAATTGGTAGAAGTAACATAGTTGGAAAACCTATGTCCATGTTAATGTTACATCGTGATGCAACTGTGACTATATGTCATAGTAAGACAAAAAATTTAAACGAAATATGCAAAATGGCAGATATCTTAATAGTTGCTGTTGGTAAACCAAAGTTTGTAACTGCTGATATGGTAAAAGAAAATGCTGTCGTTATTGATGTGGGAATAAATAGAAACAGTGATGGTAAATTATGTGGTGATGTTGATTTTGACAGTGTAAAAAACATTGCTTCTTACATCACTCCCGTTCCTGGTGGTGTTGGACCTATGACTATTACTACTCTTATGAAAAATACAATCAATGCTGCCATCTTACAAAAAAACATATATTAAAAAACATAGTGCATATACTTATGGTATTTGCACTATGTTTTATATTGGATTTACTTTGTTTTTATGTTAGAATAATTTTCATAAAAAAGTTTTTAATGTTGGAGGGATATATTCATATGGAAATTTCACCAAATGATTTTGGGCGATTAAAATTATTATCTGAAAAATATTCAAATATACAAGCAGCCGCTACTGAACTTATAAATCTTCAAGCTATTACAAATTTGCCTAAAGGAACTGAACATTTTATATCTGATTTGCATGGTGAATATGAAACCTTTTACCATATTATAAACAATGCCTCCGGTGCCATAAGAGAAAAAATTGACTTATTATTTTCATCCATACTAAATAGTGAGGAACGTGCTAAACTTTCCACTCTTATATATTACCCCGTGGAAAAATTAAATGAAATTTCTGTAAATGAATCTAATACAAAAGAATGGTACCGAATTAATATTAATAGATTAATTGAAGTGTGCAGACTAGTTGCATCTAAGTATACTCGAAGTAAGGTTCGAAAAGCTTTACATAAAGACTTTGCATATATTATAGAAGAACTACTTCAAAATACCTATGACGATCCAAATAAAACTTTTTACTATAATAATATAATTGATACTATAATTGACATTGGTAGAGCTGATGCTGTTATAATTGCTATTTGCGATACTATTAAACGTCTTATCGTTGATCATCTTCATATTGTTGGAGACATTTTCGACAGAGGACCGCGTGCCGATATTATTTTGGATTCTATTATAAAGCATCATTCAATCGACATTCAATGGGGAAATCACGATATTATATGGATGGGCGCTGCTTGTGGTAATACTACCTGTATTTCCGTAGCACTTTGTAACTCAATTAATTACAATAACCTTGAATTTTTAGAAGAAGGTTACGGAATAAATTTACGCCCCCTTGCTTTTTTTGCTTCAAAAATTTATAAGGACTGCGACGTTTCTTGCTTTAAACCAAAAAATTCAAATTTCTTGAAAAACTTTACTTTTAACGATATGGATTTAATATCAAAAATGTATAAAGCGATTTCTATAATTAGATTTAAACTTGAAGGGCAAACTATAAAAAGAAATCCTCAATTTAAAATGGATGACCGCCTTTTACTTCATAGAATTAACTATGAAAAGAAAACTATATGTATTGATAACATTGAGTATACTCTAAAAGATATTGACTTTCCAACAGTCGACAAGAACAATCCATATCGATTAACTCCTGAAGAAGATGAACTTATTTCACAACTACAATCTGCATTTCTACATAGCGAAAAACTTCAGCGACATATAAAATTCATTTATACTAACGGTAATATATATAAGTGTTATAACTCAAATTTACTCCTGCATGGATGCATCCCTTTGAATAAAGACGGGTCATTAATGGAGTTTTACTTTGATGGCAAGCTTCGTTACGGCAAAGAATTTCTTGACTATGCTGAATATATAATTCGTCAAGGATATTTTTGTAATGATGTAATTACAAAGAAAAAGTGTACTGATTTTCTTTGGTATCTATGGTGTGGAAAATTTTCACCTTTATTTGGTAAAGATAAAATGACTACTTTTGAACGTCTCTTAATCGACGATAAAAATTCTCACATTGAAACTAAAAATGCTTACTACAAGTATACATACGATGAATCAACTTGTAGAAAATTACTAGAACTTTTTGGGTTATGTAGCGAATACTCACATATAATTAACGGTCATATACCTGTAAAATCAAAGGATGGTGAACAACCTGTTAGAGCTAATGGTAAATTAATAGTAATAGACGGTGGTTTTTGTAGGGCTTACCAAGCAACTACAGGAACCGCTGGATACACCTTAGTGTATAATTCATATGGGTTAAAACTCTGTTCTCATGCCTCCTTTGAAGGAATAAAGGAAGCTATTAATAATAATACTGACATTTTTTCAACTTATGTTGTATCTGAAAAAGTAAGTAAAAGAATTACAGTCGGACAAACCGATAAAGGCCTTGAAATTATTTCTACCATCAATGATTTAAAGCAATTACTCAATGCATATCGAACCGGATTAATTGAAGAAATTCCCTCCCAATAATTTCATTTTTATTATTGCAAACTATTTTAAAAAATGATATGATTTATATAAAAAGTTACTGTGTAAAAATTAATATTAATAATATATTTTACATAATTATTGAAAGGGATGTTTAAATGATTACAAATACTCTAAAACAACCTATCATGAAACAAAAAACTGAATCTTATTATGCATATCTTAGAATTTTAAAAGAGGAGCTTATTCCTGCTATGGGCTGTACTGAACCTATAGCTTTGGCTTATGCCGCTGCTAAAGCTCGATACATACTTGGCGAAATTCCTGATAAAGTTGATGTTATTGTCAGCGGAAATATCATAAAAAATGTTAAGAGCGTTGTTGTCCCCAATACGGACGGTTTAAAAGGTATTAAAGCTGCCGTCGCTGCTGGAATTATATCTGCTAAACATGAAAAAGTTTTGGAAGTCTTATCCGATATGTCTTCTGATGAGAAATTAAAAATCAGACAATTTTTAAACAGTACTAAAATTAGTGTTTCTCCTGCTCATAGCGATTTAAATTTTGATATAGTTATTACTCTTTATAAGGGTGATTCCTATGCTAAACTTCGAATTATAGATGACCATACAAATATTGTATTAATTGAAAAAAATGGTGAAGTTCTTTATAAACCCGGCAAAATAAATTCTCATACAAAACATAATAATGATAAAAAATTACTTAATGTAAATGATATATTCAAATTTGCAAATATAGTTGATATAAATGATGTTAAAGAAATAATATCTCGACAAATCAGATATAATATGAATATTGCCGAAGAAGGTCTAAAAAATAATTACGGTGCCAGCATTGGAAAAGTTTTATTAAAAATGTATGGTAACGATATTAAAATCCGCGCAAAAGCAAAAGCTGCTGCTGGTTCTGATGCTAGAATGAATGGTTGTGAGTTACCTGTAATTATTGTATCAGGTAGCGGAAATCAAGGAATTACTGCTAGTGTTCCTGTAATTGAATACGCTACCGAATATAATATTGATAGCGATACTCTATACCGTGCTTTAGTTTTATCCAACCTTATTGCCATTTACCTTAAAGCCGGTATTGGTAGTTTATCTGCTTTTTGTGGCGCTACTTGCGCTGGATGTGGTAGCGGTGCCGGTATCGCATATTTATTAGGTGGCGATTTAAAGGCTATTTCATACACAATTTCAAATGCTTTAGCTATTGTATCAGGTATAATATGTGATGGAGCTAAATCATCTTGTGCCGCAAAAATAGCAAGTTCTGTTGAAGCCGGAATATTAGGTTATCATATGTATCTTAATGAACACGAATTTTTAGCCGGCGATGGAATTATAGGTGATAATATTGAAAAAACAATTCATAATATTTGGCGTCTTGGTAAAAACGGAATGAAGGAAACCGATATTGAAATATTAAATATTATGACTGAAGAATAAGTTTATAAATCGAGGTAAAAAATGAAAAAATTTATTGCATTACTACTTATTCTGTCTATAACTATTTTCAGCTATAACATTTCATGTTACGCTGAAAATAGTAAAAATAAAAGTAATGAATCTTCTGTTTCAAATAATGTAAATTCATATACCACAGAAAAACAAAAGCAAATAAAAGAAAGTTTACGTTCGGCTCTATTAGAACTATCTAAAGATAAGAAATTTATGGATTCCTTAATAAAAAATTATAATGACACTTCTAATAAACCTACACACTCTTCCACTTTGCAAAATATAAAAAAGCTTAGCTTTGGAAGTCTTCAATGGGCATTAAAAAAAGTAATTAATTTTTTTATAAAAATTTTGGGTATTTGCATTGGAATAACTGCTGCAGGTTTAATTTTATTTCATTTTGCTGAAAAGATAATAAAAAGTATTCCTGGACATGACTTATTTTTTAAGTTATTACTTAAGTTTTCACCCGGATTAGTAGGAGATGGTAAATCTGGCCAAAAATAATTATCAACTTATTCTAGATCAACTATTGTCTTCCATAAAATTAGTGCAAACAAAACCATCTCTTTTACTTCATTGTTGTTGTGCTCCTTGCAGTAGCTATGTTCTTGAGTATTTATCAAGTTATTTTAATATAACTCTACTATTTTATAATCCTAATATTTATCCAGAAACAGAATACCAGTTTCGTAAAGATGAATTAAAACGTCTTGTATCTGAAATGGGATTATCTACAGAAATTAGTTTTATTGAAGACAATTATGAACCTGAGATTTTTTTTAACATGTCAAAAGGCTTGGAATTATGTGCAGAAGGCTCTACTCGCTGTTTTAAATGTTATTACTTACGTCTACTTAAAACCGCTACTTTAGCTGCAAAAAATAATTTTGATTATTTTACTACAACCTTAACAGTCAGCCCACATAAAAATGCAGATAAGTTAAATGAAATTGGTAAACAATTATCAGAGCAATTCGGAATAAATTATCTTTTTTCTGATTTTAAGAAAAAAAATGGATATAAACGTTCTATTGAATTATCTAAAAAATATAACTTGTATAGACAAAATTACTGTGGATGTGAATTTTCTAAAAGATAATAATTATAAATAAATTCGGAGAAGTACATTGTACTTCTCCGAATCTGTCTTATTTAAAAGCAATATAAAAATATTGACCTCCGTCTTTATTTAAATTTATAAATCTACCATTTTCAGCTGTTGTGCTTTGTGATAAAGTCAATTCATTTAATAATAAACTAGCTCCTAAGGTCCCTCCGCCTCTACTTGTTGTAACTACTGCACTATTGCATATGGTATATCCATTTGCAGCATCATATTCTAAAAACGGAGCATTTTTTAAAAATACGAATACACATCTAGGGTTAAATTCAAATGTATGTGTACATGTGGCATTTCCATCTCCAGCTAACCCTCCTATCGCAAATGGATTTTTAAAAAGTTCTCTATCTGATGATGAAAAATGCATAGTATAATTACTAAGATGGCCTCCGATTACTTCATCCAAAATCTGATTGTCTTCCACAAAATCATTTCTTTGAGGTTTATCTGTTCCAAGCCAATTATTTAAACTTAAATTCGTTGTTTTATTCTCTGTTGGCATAAAATACCCTCCTTATATTTCATTAAAATTATCTATATCATTCCAAGTTAAATTTTTTGAATCTATATAATTAAACGTATTATTATTACTGTCTATTGTATCCCATTTTAAGTCTCTGAAATCAAAAATACAATCCAGGTGTGCCGGTAAATATTCTTCTATAAATTTTTTTATTTTATCTTTGTCTATACTATTATCAGATAAACTTAAACAATTTATATACATTATATTTTTACTTGGAACTTCTATAATATAACCATTTATACCAGCTACTTCTAAAACTTTTTCTATACTTTCTCGATTAAAACTATTTGAATTTATAGAGCATCTGTAAATAAGAATTTCTCTTCTTTTGTTAACTGATATATTATTTTGTTCCGCACCAAATATTCTTTCCTTCATTCCTAATCCATAACTTTCAGCAGTAGTTATAAAACATTCTCTTTCTATTTCACTTAAACTTGATTCTATACTATCTAATGCTTCTGCATATGAATTAAGCTCTGCACTAATTAAACTATTATCATTGAGATTATAAAAACCCAATGGCCTGAGTTTCTGTTTCATCGAATTCAGTGAGTTCATTATTACTTACACCTCCTCTGAAATTTGTATAGAACCATTTATAGCAAGTTGTTTCTTAGTTACAGGAAAATCACTACTTACACTGGATAAAATATAATAATTTTCAACTCCGTCAACTTTATAAACTGCATTACCAATACCTGCAATAAGAAATTTTTCACCAACTTTCAATGAATTAAAGTATTCTTTTATATTATTAATACATTCTTCTTTTACTTCACTATAGACATACCCATCCTTTATACTTATCTTAACTCCTGCTGCTAATGGTATAGTTGAAGCCTTATGTACCTTAACATCAACATTAATTTCTCTTAATTTATTAAGATCCGACTGTATTTGAGATATAAGCTCATCACTTGGAACTCCACCTTTAGCTCCTACATAAATATCAACTGTCCCAACTCCACGTTCCTTTGGTATTACACTTGCAGAATAAATACCATCATATTTAAGGACTTGGTCTTTGTAAAAAGCACAATTTGTTCCATTTGATATGTTTTTATAGCTATCTATAATTCTAGAACGTAATTCTTCATCTGTTTCTGCATCAGCTCCTCCAGTAAATGCCTCCTCATTTATTACAGAATTTATCCCTGTTGGTGGTGTAACCATAACAGTTATGGTATTTGCATTTGTATTTTTTGACATTCCACCTTCTTCCGATTGAGCCGCTACTGTTACAGAAAGTTGTCCTGCACTTAAAACTGCATCACTTGTTGTTTTTACTCTTATTGGATTCACTCCAATAGTTGAACAAATAGTTCCACTTGGTATTTCTATATCATAGCCAAGTGCTGTATCTCGTGAAAATTTAAGTGTTCCAGTTGAACAAACTGATGTCTTTCTATTTATGCCTCTTTCCAAAGCTATATATTCAAGCTGTTGCCCTACAGCAGTTTGTGCAAACATCTGTTGTTTTAACCATACTATATTATTCTGTAAGGAAAAAACTTCTCCTGCCAATACTTTCATCCTTATTCCTAAATCTGAGTCATCATTAACATTAGATCCACTTAACTCTGTATATTTATTTTTCATTTTTTCAAAAATTTCTTCATATGTTTCCATTATACTTTTATCACCACTTCTTCCGTTTTGTTTCCAATTGACAAAACTATACTCAATTCTAAATCTTCCCCGTCATTACTTAATCTAGTGTATACATCTTCTACAATTACTTCATTTATATCAATTAAAGCTTCTCTAACTAATGACAATGCTTTTTCGTTTAAATTCATATCTGTAGACTTCAATGTATAAAGTCTGCTTCCTAAATCTTTGTCATAAACAAAGCTACCTTTTTTTACTCCAAGCCTTATTAAAATACGTTGTAAAAGCTCCTCATATCCATTAACTTCTATTGGATTTTTTCGAGAATCACAAACAAAATCCCCATTGCTCACTGCTGTATCCAAAATCTCACCTCTATTCTATCGAAGTCCCATTTATTAAAACTTGTCCATTATTCTTTAAAACAATACTTGCTCCACCTTTTGAATACAGCATAAGTTCCCCCGGCTCCAATGTTGAACTTGGACTTAAGCTCCCAGTACAAATATAACCATTTTCAACAGGCGTAATAACAACCTTTGTTCCTATTGGTGGATTTGAAATTACTCCAAAAGGTGCCATTGTATTTATCTGTCTATATTCTTGATCTGACTGTACTGTTACACTATTACTGTTGCTAGAAGTAACTTTCCCTATTTTCACATTTTTAGCTAATTTACAAGCATTACTAATTTGTTTTGATAACCACATACTCATTCCTCCAATAACGTAATTATTGTAAATTCACCATTGTAATTAAGTCTGTATTCTGTTTCATAAACTTTAAGATTTTCAATTTTGCCTAATATATAATCATTTACCTCGCACCGATTTCCTATTCTTGCATTAACGGCGCCCGGACATTTAATTATAATCTCATGAGCCTTTTTCTTAGAATTATTAATCATATTTTCAGCTGTATCAACAGATATCTTTTTTGTATTATTTTCTTCTGTCGACATATTTACAAATTTTTTCCTTTTTATCCCCTTGTTAATAGACTCTTGGTCTTTTATATCCGCTACATAAATAGCTTCATATTGCGAGCAAACAATAATTTCTGAAATTAACTTATATCTTTTGTAACTTGTTTTAATTGAATTATAATTAATTCCATTTTTTATATTTGAAAAATATAGTTTTTCAAGTTCAACATTTCCTGTCGCATCTACTGTTCCATCAGCATTTACAATAGGAAATACATTTAAACAGCTACTACAAAACTGCTCTAGTACATCCCATTCACTCATCCCTTTTACAACGTCAATAGTCGTATTAAAGTTAGAAGTATTTCCATAAATTGCTTTAAACCCATAAGGTTCTATATGTCTTTTAAAAATAATATCAAGAGATGGTCTTTTATAAGTTTGAGGACTTGCCTCATTGTCAATTAAGTACGCTGTTATACTTCTTGCTTCTATTGTTAAAAAACATCCTTTGTCTGTCACTTCAAATTTTTGCTCATCTACTATTCCTGAAAAAAATTTTATACCCTCAGTTATGTATACCTCAATATATTTATATTCTAAATGTTTTCTTTCACTTGCAAAAATTACCTTTAAAATATCTGCTGGAGCTTCATATGATTTATTAATTTCTGTACTGTATGGATTTTTTAAGTCTACTTTTTCATTTTCAATTGTGGTTGCTATATATATCATTTTAAGTACACCCTTTCACCCACAGTAAGTTGGTTAGGGTTTTTTATATTGCAATTTAAGCTTATCAAATCCTCTATTGAAACATTATATTTCGCTGCAATTGACCATAAAGTATCACCATCCAAAACTGTATGATAAGTTTGGTCTAAATTATCACTTACAAAGCTTGAACTTAAATCTTCCCAAAACTCAAATTTATAACTTATAACATTAGGCATAGCTTCACCTATAAGCTGAAGTTCACTAAATATTGCTAAAAAAGGAGTCATTCCGGGTAAGCAAAGATATCCTGTTCCACCTTGTTTTAAAACTGTAAATAAAGACTCAAATTGTTCTAAACAATTTTCTCCAAAAAACTTGCCTTGCCCTGATACTATTCTTTTTTGTCTTCCAAAATCTTGTATTACACCCAAATTAAAAGGCATTTCTATATCTTTCAAATCTCTTTTTACACTAATGTCTATGGTGGATGGGTTATTTGGCCATACATAATTTTTATACTTCATGACATTTAAATTCATAATAAGACCGCTCCAGTCTGAGAATCAAAATTTCTATTATATCTTCTCGCATCAAATTCTAATTTATCATAAACTTCTTTCACATCAATAATTCCACTTATATATTCTTTTGGTTCATTGGTTGTTTCCTTTAAAATGTTGATTGTCTGTGATTTTAAATTTTTATCTAATTCATTTTCTGTACCATTTATTTTGTTATTAACAAATAAACTTTGCAAATTATTTTTATATTGTTTATTCTTTAATCCAATTCTCATATATTGCTCTAATATTTCATTAAATATCTCCATTAACATACACCGCACTTTCTTTTATACTCATTCATATCAAAACTTGTATTAAATGAACATTCTCCATACGATATTTCCCTGTCAAGTATCATATTAATATAGCAATATAAATAATCTTGTTCTGTCATTTCTTTAACAGCCTTTTCATTTGGTAATTTATTGAACTTTTTTAATACTTCCCATCGTATTCTTTCAAACGGTGTATTTAGTTTTTTTTTATACATTCCAGCTGTTCATTGTTAAACTCATCAAAACCCATATACTCTTTCCGAAGTGTATTATACTCTTTTACTATAAACAACACATCTTCAGCCGTAAGTTTTTTCATTAAATCAGCTGTATTTTCAAAAATACTTTGTGCATTTTCATCTGTTAAACACAGTGTACTTAAACAAGAATTCTCGGCTACCGTTATAGCTTTTCTTCTTTCAAAGCCTTCATTTATAAGTTTTACAACAAGGGATTTTGCCATTCTTTCGCATATTAACATATCATATACAGATAACAAATTAACGTAACTTATTTTATTACTAAATAAATTTATACGTTTTCTAATTTTGCCTTTATAAAATTCAAATGTTTTTATACCTTTATCCAATGTTAACCTCCATACGCTTTGCTGCTATTAACGTAATATTTTCTATAACAGTACTATTAACAGATGCTGATTCATTAATTCCTGACCACTCACATCCCGAATAAATAATTTTTTTATCAGGCTTTACTATTACTAAATTAAAATTACTAAGGTTATAAAAATTCACTTTATTACTTGTATTGTCCTCACAAGCATATATTCTTGACAGTTCAACTGTATGTCGTATTTTTCCTGATACAGTTCCTACTGGTTCACTTTGGCCAAATGCTTCAATATATTGGCTCTCACAAGTTGATTTTGCCTTATAGCTTTCTACTACCGCTACTTTTTTCCCATTTATTTCAATATATATATCTCGGCTGGTTGGAAACGTTATATTAAGCATAAATCACCTCTCCTTTAAACATTTATATTTGCTATTATATGTATCTGATTTATACCCTTAGCCACTGTAAAATCAAGTTCTACAATACATACAGTTGCATCATCTTCTGACTGATATACATTAGGAACCACATATGAATCTATAACATTAGAATCTAAAAATTCTTGTAATTTAACTGTTACCTGACTACTAATTGCACTTCTTGTTGTGACATTATTTCTTGTGTGAGATATATTCTTACTTAGCATATCTCTTACTGCTTTTATAACTTCATCAATAGTTAAAATTGTATTTAATTCTTTAAAGGTTTTGTCTGTCACTCCGTTTGTACTTGTTTTAGAAGTTATTGCCCTTATAATTTCAACCTTTCCTGCTATAATTTCAAAAGGTGTGATTCCACTTGTTATATACGAATCTATTTCATTTTCACTAAGCGTCTCATTTAACCCACTTATTCCTTCCAAACTCATTCCATTAAAAGACTGTGAAAAATCTGTACATTGTGAAATTACAGATGCCATAGCTGCTGCCAAAATTCCCCCTGATAAGGCTTTTCCTTCTGAATCAATTGGATTTTGAGCTATTAAAATTATTCGTTCATTATTAAAATTACTTGCCCATTCACTAATATCTGTTTGTTCCGTACCCGAAAAAATAATGCCTATTCTTTCTCTTTTATTTTGTGATGCATTATTAACACTTTGCAATAAAAGCTGTTGAATTGTAGTATCTGAGCTGTCACAAATAACAACACTTACATTACTTATTTCTTCAATTAAGTTAAATGCAGTTTCATAATTCTCATCTGAACTTCCTACTGAAACAGCTGTTATACTATAAGCACCATTTTCAAAAGCTGTTTTGCACAGCGATAACATTAATCCACTTGTCCCAAATATTGTTTCTACATCTGTTAACCTTGTTATTGTATATACTTTATTAGCTTGTCCTCCCGTTTTTGCTATTATTGCTATACTTTTTCCTTTATTTTTCGTATATAATATTCCTGATGTTTCATAATCTGAATACACTCCAGGCCTTTCTCTTGCTATGATAGCCAAAAAATCACCTCTTATCTTTTTTTCTCAATCACAATATTGCTAATATTTATGTCGTTAGTTTCATAAGCAATAAATAAATTTATTTTAATATTGCAAATAAGCTCAAAAGAAAAAATATCACTATTATATGACACCTGCCCACAAGACACACTTTTTACATTATATATTTGGTTTTTACAAAGTATATCCTCATACATTGATGAAAAAATCGTATAACAATTTTCTAAACCGTTTTCTTTTGGTGAAAAAATTTTCATTTCAATGTCAATATCAGCATTGTTCCCATACTTTTCGCCACTTTTGCCAATCCCAAGATACGAATTCATTGCTCCATTTTTTATTTCTATATTATTAATTCCAATTGAAACATATACTTTTTCAATTGGATTAGGAACTTTATTCATAACTGTTGAATTTATGAATTTCACATTAGAAAGGCTAGAACTTTGTGAAAGATTAGATTTAATTGTATTCACTATATCGTTAAAAATACTCATTCATTTTCATCCTCCACATACACTTGAAGTATTGCCCAAACATACAATATGTCATCACCTATATACACTGCTTGAGCCCTTTTTACAACATAGTTTTCCTCAGCTGTTTTTATAAGAGTATTAAAAGGATAAAGGTCAAGCCTCAAATTTTTATTTCCAATATATAAATAACTGTTTCCATTTAAGTATCCAATATCTATACATTTTCCTCCCATATACATTTGATCTTTATATCTCAGGGGTTGAATAAAAGCTTTTGTATAAATGATATCATTATTTTTAGGCCATACTTCTATGCTTTTTCCAAATTTATCAATCATATTAATAACACAATTACTAAACATATTAATTCACCCGCCAAAACATAAAATCATCGTCCCTTAATAAATCAACTATTTTGGCTTTTTCATAAATCCAAATTTCATAAGCAGTATCTAAAGCTTGCTTTAGATTTTCTTTTATCGTTACATCTCCGGCTGAAAAAGACTCTGTAGTTTGTCCTACTGCCTTGTACTGCATATATTTATAAAGACTCAATGCAGCAGCTGCGGCAATAAGCCGCTCGCTGTGCAATTTTATGTCTATATCGGGTAAAAGTTTTGAAATTATTTCATTTTTTGCATCATTACAAATATATGTAAACATACCTGCTTTTTCTAAGTCCATGCCGGAAATTAAAGCAAACTTTTCAACAATTTTTTGTACTTCCAAAACCCATCGTCCCTTCAAATTAGATTGTTGTATAAGTAATTTTTTTAGCTGCACCATCAAATATTTTAGCAAAGCCTGCTGTTGCACTTACAGCTGCTCTTTCCAGCTGTTTATCAATGAGTCTATCGCAATCAACGACTAAATCTCCTACTTGTACCATTTCTAAGGAACAATTTTTATCAAAACCAATAATGGTCTTATCGGCTACAGCATCAACACGATGTAAAGTAGCACCTAATGGAGTAACAACTTGTCCTACACCTTTGAAGTTTAAAATAGTTTGAGCATCTTGCATTTGAGTTAACGCAAGTAAAACTTGCATTGTTTCCGTATTAGCTAAAATGGAATTTAACTCATAAGGAGCCAAACTACCCCATAATTCAATCAAATCACCATAAGCTACAGCTGTTGCACTAGCTGGTGTTACAGAACCTGCTGCGTTATTTGATTCATCCCCGTTAACTAAAACTCCAACTGCGTCTCCCAATTGTGCTCTTGCAATATCTGCACCTATTTGTCTTAAAGTAACAGCAAAAAGGTCTAGACGTTTATGACGAAGTGCTTCATAAGATGAAGCTATTGTTCTGCCTCTTTTGTTCATTGTTACAAGATTTGCTTTACTTTTAATTGTTGTTTTTGGTAACTCACTTGTTTCACTTGTAGCATTTGCAGCTGTACTATCTGTTGTTAATTTTATAGTTCTGTAGTCATTATTTTCTACATTAGTTACTGTTGCCACAATAGAAGAAAGAATATTTGAACTTTCCATTCCTTGTTTTACACTTCTTCTTACAAACTCCGGGAAAAGAACTGACGAATCACTAGATTTAAAAAATGTTTCAACAACATCTGAATTTTGGCCTTTAACTTTAATATTAAAACGTTTTAATTGACGTTCATATGCATCAAGACCTGCAAGGTCAGTTCCTTCATAAGATTCTGATGGATCAATTGATTCCAAAGTCTTTGTAAATCCTAAATTATACATACCTTTTTCCAATTTTATTGAATCATAAAAAGCCATTTTTATTCCTCCAGTTTATTAATAAATTTATTATTTTACATTTTAAAGTCTATATTTTTTTGATTAATCTTTTCTTTTTTCATTGTTGCTAATTGAGGTTTTACCGGTAAAATTTCATTTGTCTTCATGTTAAAAGCCTTTTTAAAAGCTTTTAATTCATTAATACTCATTTTTGAAGTAACACTATCCATAACATCACTGCTAATTTCAGGTTGAGTTAAAGCACAGAGTCTCATAACTTCACGTTTTAAATCTTCATAATATTCTTTTCCTTGATTTGAAAGACGTTCTAGCTCTTCTATTAAGTCAGATAATTTTTGAGCTTGTTCTGCTGTAATAGTAACTGCTTCACCTTTTTTTAATGATTTAATAATTTCATTCATTGATTTAGCACCTCCTTTCATTTTAGAATCATACATTTTTATGACACCTGCATTTTTTTGTGCTGGAACCGCAACAAAAGACCATTCATAGGCATCCAGTGGTTCGCTTAATACTGTGTGGCAAACCATTCCGTCATATACTTCACCTTTTATATGTTCACACGGGCTAGACTTAATATTGCTGCCACAAACAGAACACACCATATTTTTCACTGCACACCCTACGCTAACTTCTTTTTTTATTCCTGAATCTATGTCCAAAATAAAATCGTTATTTTTCTCTGATTTTGGCATATATGCCCTTGCTACTAACCTATAATACTGTTCACCAATACAATTTTGTTTTCCTTTAACTTCTTCTACATAACAAGAAAAAATCCTAGCTAACTGATTTTCACTTTTTGCCTCATGGTCCATAATTCCTGTCTTTCCAATAAACAACTCAGCTAATTTATCAAGTGCGTCTTTTGTAAATTTTTCATATTCTCTATCAACTTCGTTATCACACAATACAACAGAAAAAACATAAACCTCGTCTTTAGTTAAATCTCTTCTGGTATAATCATTAATCAAATTTAGTTCATTTTTTTCCGGTACACACGATTGCGTATTTTTTAAAACATATCCTTCTTTCATTAATTTATCTCCAATCTTTTTTCGATTTCTGCCGCTCTTGCTGACATTAACCTTGCATTTGCTGTTTCCACTTCATCTTGTAAATTAATGTTATCCCAAAAAACATCAAAAACAGCAGATCTACCTTTAAAGGCAAGCCACTTATTACAAATTTTTTTAATAACTGGATTAAGGCATCTTCTGTAAAACTCTAATTCACTGGTTAAAATATCTGCTTGTTGAGTTGACATTTTCTCGGTAGTAGACCAAGATAATCCTAAAATAAAAGGCGGAATTGCCAATTTAGCTACAATCTGTTCGAGCATTTGTTTAACTGGAACCTGACTATCAAGAATTTGATTATCTGCACCAATAACCTTTATATTTACATCACCAACTGAAACAAAATCGCTTATACCATTTCTTGAACTCATAGCTCTGCTCCATTCATCAGCTATTTGCATAGCTCTTTCTTTTGCATAAGCTTTTTCTCCTGCATCATTGCCTGGTTTATATGTAACGGCAAAACGTACATTACCTACTCTTTCCCAATTTGCATCTATACTATGATAGATATTAAGTAAGATTCCACTAATAAATGGTAACCCTTTTAATATTGATGTCCCATAAATTCTACCTGGTTCTGGTTTTAGTGGAGATACTAACAATAAATTTTGGTATTTAAGTGGAACTAAATTTCCTTTTTGATCTTTTTTACAAACCTCTAAGCTTAATGGTGTTTTATTAGTTCTAAGTTCTACATTTTTAAGTGGGGCATTATAAAGTGCTGCTATATCTGTTACAGATGAATTAGGGACTATTTCTCCTATAGCTGTACCATAAGTTAACATTTGATCTAAATAAGTGGAAATAAATGAATTTAATCCATTTTCACAAGAATTAACTTTAACGTTATCAATAAAATAATTTAATTCTTCTTCTGCAATTTTATCCTCACATATAATTTTGAAATCCCCTACTAATCTAACCGTTTTACATATTGCTGCATCAATAATCGGAACTGATTCTCTTAATACCTTGTAAAGTTCATATTCAACGTCATTCTTTCGGTTATATACGTTTACCGCATCAAAAGGATTTTTTTTGATTGAACTCCTAACTGTTTGAACAGCTGAATATTCTTCTTTTTTTTTGCTTTTAAAAAACCTCACTGTATCACACTCCTTTTTGTTAATATCTTTTTTGAGCAAAAGCAAAGAATCCATCGTCGTTATTGTCCATTAAAGTAGTAACAAAATATCTTATATCATCCATCGCATGGTCATTTTCTTTAACAGGAACATCTTTGCTTTGAGAATCTTCCCAACGATATAAGGAAAATTCCCTCATGCTGTCTTTGCACGTATTACAAATTTTTATTTTATTATCTTTTAATACACTTGATACTTGTCTTATTCCATCAACAACATTATTTTTGGCAGGAACCACTTTATATTTTCCTTTTTTTCTTATCAAAGTAATAAAACTTGCCGCAGAAGGATCTACTGTAATTGCCTCTATATTAAGGTTACCTGCCAATTGACAGAGTCCTTCATAATGTTCTTCATCTGTTTTAGAAACCCCTATTTTACGGGAATCATAGTAATATTCACGTATTCTAAACCATATTCCATCAAATTTTCCCCATAATCCAAATGATGCTGGATTAACAGTTCCATAATCACAAGATATGGCATATTTCTCAAAACATACATTCGGAACACTCACAAAAGCCTCTGGTTTTGACATTTGGTTGTAAATAATTCCTTGCGTTGCCACCCATTTTCCTTCTATAAATCTCTCATAAAAAGTACCAGTATATAAACTTTTATAACGTTGTCGTATTTTTTCAGATAATGATGGATTATCTTCCATAGTAAAATGCAAATACAGCGCATTTTTAGTATTAGATTTTTGTATCCATTCTTGGTGAAACCAATGATTCGGGTATTCAGGGTTACAATTGAACCAAAACTTAGAGCCTTCAACAGAACATCTAGCAAGTGCCTGTTCAACAAAAGATTGTGGCATTAATGCTACTTCATCAAATAAAATTCCTGAAAGTGTTATTCCTTGTATAAACGCTGCACTTGTTTCATCCTTACCAGAAAACAAATAAAACTTATTTTCTATTTTTCCAATATTGACAACAAGTAAATTTTCTGAAACTTTGAAACTACAATTAAAACCAATATCATTTAAAACTGGGACTAAGGGTGAGATAAAATTTCTTTTGATTGAACCCAAAGTTTTTCCACAAATTGCAAAAACAGCGCTATTAAAATTTTTCATTGCCCATGCAATAAACGATATTCCCATACAAAGTGTTTTCCCACTTCTTATTGCCCCATCGCAAATTATTGCATCATATTTTTTTAAAGGGCTGGAATCATACCACCAAGAAAGTGCAATTATTTGTTTTTTAGAAAATAATTTAAATTCCAAATACGCACCCGCCTCTAACTAAATTGTTTTGAATCAGTTATTACCTTAAGGCCATTTTCAATAGCATTATAAAAAGACCTATTTTGATTAGAATCTAAAAATTCAAGTTGTTGTAATTTTTCTAAAGCTTTAAATCTGTCAAAAAATTTTATTTCCAACATTCCATCTCTGGGCTTTTTTATTTCTGATACATTAAAAAGGTCCATTTTATAAATTAAATCTAGGCTAATTTTATCTGAATATAAAAGTTTAATAGCATCAGCTATACTTCCAAAAGCTAATTTTTCATAACCGCTACACGCCTTATATAAAAGATTTTTTTTCTTTTGCACATATAAATCTTCTATCTTAGAATTTATATCTTCCCTTTGTAACAATTTATTTCCTGCATTCTCAGGGTCCACTTTATATCCCGCATAAATTGCAGATTTTTTTATATCTCCGGTGTTAACATAGCTATGGCAAAACTTATATTCTCTTTGTGTTAATCCTTTATTATAATTTTTTTTCATTATATCCCTCCTTTTTATGTTTTCAATTAACAATAAAAAAACAATAATTTTTGTCTTTTTTAAAGAAACATATCAAAAATTTTAAAAAAATAAAAAATTTTTCTATGATACTACACTTAAATTAAAACTTGTGTTATTATAGAGTTATAAAAAACATTCTTCCTAAGAAAGGAATTTATAATATGAAAAAAATAAAGTATATTTTGAACACGATACTATTAATTCTAATGATTACTTTTAGCTTTCAAATTACGATGCCATCCTATGCAGAATCAAAATCATCCTCAAATTCTCAACCAGAGACATCCAACTCAAATACACTTTCCAATGAAGATTGGAAAATCGTTGTAGATGATAAAAATGACTCGAAGGAATTTAGTTTCATTCAAAAAAATCTTGAATCTTCTAACTTAGCTGATAATGGGTACTTCTTACTTATAGCCGGAATTATTTTAATCACCTTATCTTTACTAGGTATCGTATTTTTTTCAGTTAAACTATATAAAATTTCAAAAGGGAAAAATTACAAAAATAAAAGACATAAAGCAAGCCATTACTAATCAGAAAAAAAGTCACCCTAAATACTTAGGGTGACTTTTTTTGTAATTAAAAACTTATATACTTTTAATAAACTAAAAAAACTCCGAAAATCTCGGAGTTTTTTCTATGCGCAATTTTTTGTAAATTTTTTTCTTCTTCTCTTTTTGGGTCTTTCAAGTAATTCATCTATTGAAACATTTAAAGTATCAGCTATAGCTAAAAGTTCTCTATCTGTTACTAATCTTAATTGACCCTCTAACTTTGAAAGGCCTGATGCACTAATATCGATTCCCGAAATTTGTAATTGGGCTAATAGTTCTTTTTGTTTCATTCCTTGTCGTTTTCTTTCTTCTTCAACTTTTTTTCCTATAATATTTCTTTTTCCTAATTCCTGTTCTCTGTACCTCAATTTAAGCACCTCCTATAAAAATAAAATTAATTTATTTAACATATTGTGTATATTATACAATATTTTTTAAGCTTTTACAAGTCTTTTTTCAAAAAAAAAATTATTTAAAAAATTTTTTAAATAGAATTTGTTGTTTTTATTATAAGTTGATATAATAATATACAGTAACAATAACAAACTTACAATACGATTCATTATTTGAAAGGAGATTATACTATTAATTTAAATATAGATAATTTAAAAATAGCTTTATTAACTGATTTTTATGAATTCACAATGGCAAACAGCATTTTTCAAAGTGATTTATGCAATACAATAGCTTATTTTGATATGTTTTTCAGAAAAAATCCTGATAATGCTGGATTTGCCATAATGGCAGGTCTTGAAACTCTAATAGAATTTCTCAAAAATTTTAACTTTTCCAAGGAAGATATTTTATACTTAAGAAGTCTTCAAATTTTCGATGATAACTTTTTAAAGTACTTAGAAAATTTTAAATTAACTTGTGACATATGGGCCATTCCTGAAGGAACTCCTATTTTCCCTGGTGAACCAATTTTAACTGTACGTGGTCCATATATTCAAGCTCAACTTATAGAAACTCTAATTTTATTAATAATAAACCATCAAAGTCTAATAGCAACAAAAGCTAACAGAATTGTTAGGGCTGCCAATGGACGTGATGTATTTGAATTTGGTGCAAGACGTGCATTAGGTAGTGATAGTGCTCTTTACGGCACTCGCGCTGCATTTATTGGCGGTTGCAGTGGTACATCATTAACTCTTGCTGCAAAAAAATTTGGTATTCCAATTTCTGGTACAATGTCACATAGTTATATACAGCTTTTTGATAATGAGCTTGATGCCTTTAAAAATTATGCCAAAAAATATCCTGAAAACTGTATGCTACTTGTTGACACGTATGATACAATAAAATCTGGCATAAAAAATGCAATTAAAGTTTTTAATGAAGAATTAGTCCCAAAAGGAATACGTCCCTTAGGAATTAGAATTGACAGCGGTGATATAACATATCTTTCCAAAAAAGCTAGACATATTTTAGATGAAGCTGGTTTTAAGGATTGCAAAATTTGTGTATCAAATTCTCTTGATGAATATCTAATTCGTGATATGCTAATTCAAGGTGCTGAAATTGACTGCTTTGGTGTAGGTGAAAAATTAATCACATCTGCATCAAATCCAATATTAGGTGGTGTTTATAAATTAAGTTCTATCGAAAAAAATAATACATATATTCCTAAAATAAAGGTAAGTGAAAATACAGAAAAAATCACCACTCCTTGTTTTAAAAATGTTTACAGATTATTAGATAATAAAACTAAGAAATTCGTAGCAGACCTCATTACTCTTCGTGATGAAGAAATTGACTCTTCTAGTCCATATGAGATATTTGATCCAGATAATACCTGGAAACGAAAAGTAATTGACAATTTTACTACAATAAAATTACAAAAAATGATTTTTAATAAAGGTAATTGCTGTTATAAGTCTCCTTCTATAAAAGATACACAGTTGTTTTGTAAACAACAAGTTTCTATGTTATGGGAGGAAATAACTCGATTTCAAAGTCCGCATAAATACTGTGTTGACTTATCACAAAAATTATGGAATATAAAAAAAGAATTACTTTTAAAAAATAAATTATAACTTATCGGAGTGAATACTTTATGAGTCTAAAAAAAATTATTTTAAGTGCAGACAGCTCTTGTGATTTAGGGCCTCACTTAAAAAGCAAATATAACGTTAATTATTCTCGTTTTCATATTTTACTTGATAACCGGTCATACTTAGACGGTATTGATTTATCTTCAAATGATATTTTTACTATTTACCGACAAACAAAGAACCTACCTAAAACTTCCGCAATAGGTGTTGGTGAATATTACGAATATTTTAAACAATGGACTGATAAAGGGTTTGAAGTCATTCATATAAATATTAGTTCTTCTATTTCAAGTACTTATCAAAATTGTTGTATTGCAGCAAATGAACTTGACGGTGTATACCCAATTGATTCAAAAAATCTTACTACAGGTATGGGTCTTTTAGTCATTGAAGCTGCTAAAAGAATAGAAAATGGGTTATCAGCAAAAGAAATTCAAACAGAAATTACAAACTTAGCACAAAATGTTCAAACCAGTTTTGTACTTGATACATTAGAATTTTTGTGCGCAGGTGGACGATGTTCTACATTATCAGCAATGGGAGCAAATATATTGAAGTTAAAACCATGTATAGAAGTAAATAATAATACTGGAACAATGGCCCTAGGGAAAAAATATAGAGGTTCCCTTGATAAAGTTCTTATTCAGTATACAGATGAAAAATTGGCCAATATTGATAAAATTAATAAAGAAAGAATTTTTATAACACATACTATGCAGTCTCCTGAATTAATAGAGTTAGTTTACAATCATATAAAAGACCTTAATGTTTTTAATGAAATTCACATAACTGATGCAAGTTGTACGGTTTCATCTCACTGTGGCCCTAACACTTTAGGATTAATATTCCTTAATAATAATTAAAAATAGAAAAAGCAGAAATAATTTCTGCTTTTTCTATTTTTTTTCAATCATACTCTTTGTTTGTTGTGCAATCACTAATTCTTCATTTGTAGGAATTACAAAAACTTTTATTTTTGAACTTGCTGTTGATATTTCAGATTCTTTGCCTCTTATTGCATTATTATTTAGCTCATCATTAATTTCTAATCCCATAAAAGAAAGCATATCACAAATACCTTTTCTATGATTTGGTTGATTTTCTCCAAGACCTGCAGTAAAAACAATTGCATCGCAGCCACCTAAAACAGCAATATATCCTGCAATAAATTTGCCTACTTGATACTTTAATATATCTTGAGCTAAAATAGCTCTTTTATCTCCTAAAGCAGCTTTTTTAGTAATCTCTCTATCATCACTTGATATTCCTGAAATTCCTAATAGACCTGACTCTTTATTAATAATTTTATCTATTTGTGCCGGAGACAAATTTTCTTTTTCTATTAAAAAGTTTATAATGCCTGGGTCAAGTGAACCACATCTTGTACCCATTATAATCCCATCAGTCGGAGTAAATCCCATAGTAGTGTCCACTGATTTACCCGCATTAATAGCTGCTATAGAAGAACCGTTTCCCAAATGACAGGTAATAATTTTTGTATCTTTTATATTTTTGCCCAAAAGTTTTGCACATCGTCTACTAACGTAGTAGTGAGAAGTTCCATGAAATCCATATCTTCTGATTTTATATTTTTCATAATACTTATAAGGAATAGGATAAACATAAGCTTTTTCTGGCATAGTACAGTGAAAAGCTGTATCAAAAACTGCTACTTGTGGTATCGTATCACCCAAGACTTTCATACAAGCCTTTATTGCTTGTAAATGCGCTGGATTATGCAAAGGGGCCAACGGTATTAATTTTTCAATTTCGTCTATTACATCCTTATTTATAATCATAGACCCATTAAACTTTCCACCTTGAACAACCCTATGTCCTATAGCAAATACCTCATCTAAACTATTTATAACACCACAATCATTATTAATTAATAAATCTTTTACAATACAGAAAGCTTCTTCATGGTTATTAATATTTTTGCAGTAACTTATTTCTTTATCCTTGTAGTTTTTATAATTTACAATTCCTTTTTCTAAACCTATTTTCTCACAAATACCTTTAGCCAAAACCATTTCATTGTTCATATCTATGAGTTGAAACTTTAAAGATGAACTGCCCGCATTAATGACGAGTATTTTCATAATGTTCCTCCTATTAAATTTAATAAATAGATTTGACATATTATATAATAATATAGTAAAATTATAAATTCAAGAAAATACGTAAAAAATTTTATATGAGAGGTAAAAAAATATGGTAATATCATCTATCATAAGTGAATATAATCCTTTTCATAATGGACATAAATATCAAATTGAACAAACGAAAAAAAAAGGAGCTACCCATATCATATCTATAATGAGTGGTAATTTTACACAGCGAGGTACCCCATCAATTCTATCTAAACACATCAAAACCGAAATTGCTCTAAAAAATGGCTGTGATTTAATAATAGAACTCCCAACCGTATATTCTATTGCGGGAGCTGAAAAATTTGCTTATGGTGCAACATTTTTAACAAATTCTCTTGGATGTGTTGATTTATTAAGCTTTGGCTGCGAAAACAATAATATTAGCCTTTTAAAAAAAGCTGCAGAAATTGCTAATGACGAGAAAACAATTACACTAACAAAAGAATATTTAAAAAATGGTATCTCATTTGCTAAAGCTCGATACTATTCAATTAAAGATATTTACGGTGAAGACTTGGCACACTTATTTTCAAAATCAAACAATATTTTAGCAATTGAATATATTAAGTCATTAAAAGCTCTTCAGTCAAACATAAATCCTCTTCCTATTTTACGTCACGGAGTAAATCACAATAGCACATTTTCAGTAAATAATTTTGCCAGTTCAACATTTTTGCGCAATATGATTTTAAATAACAACTATGATATAGAAAACTTTGTTCCTAACAGTTGTTTTACATTATTATATAATAATGTAAAACATGGTTTTGCTCCTGCAAATTTATTAAATTGTGAACGAGCAATTTTATTTCAACTTAGGCGCATGGAAGCTAGCGATTTTTTAAATATTCAAGATGTCTCCGAAGGGCTTGAAAACAAAATTTATAAAGCTGTTAAAGAATCTACCACTCTCGATGAAATATATTTAAAAATAAAGACTAAACGTTATACTCAGCTTCGCATTCAGCGGATACTTATATCTGCATTTTTAGGAATAAATAAAGATATTTTAAAGTACTCTCCACCTTATATAAAAGTACTTGGTTTTAATAAAAAAGGTGAAGAAATTTTGCATACAATAAGCCAAACTGCAACTTTACCTATAGTAACTAATCTATCTGATATAAAAAAGATAAAGTCAGATAAAGTCGCAATGACATTTTGGGAAACCGAATGCCGAGCTTATGACCTATATAATTTAATGCTTCCTTCAGTTCAAAAATGTGGATATGAAATGACTTCCAAAGTCATAAAAGTTTAATTATTAAAACAAAATTGACTTTTATTTATTTTTCAATATTTCATAATAAATATCTTGTGCAATTTTTTTAAATGCCGGTCCACAGCTTTCCCCACCTCCAACTGCATCTTCAGCAAATACTACTATAGAATATTTTGGGGTATCAGCAGGATAAAAACCCGAAAACCATGCTTGAATAACGGGTTTATCATCTATTTTTATTCCCGTCTGTGCTGTTCCTGTTTTTGCCGCAGCTATCCCCTCAGTTGGTTTTCCTTTAGAACTTGTCCCATATTCCACAGAAGCTTTCATATACTCAATTAAACTTTTAGCACATTCATCTGTTAAAACTTTTTCCTTTTCTTTTTTATTAACTTTTTGAGTATAATTCAAATTTTCATTTACTAATCCTAAAACTAGTTGTGGTTCACAATAGTATCCGCCTGATGCTATTGTATTCATCAAAGCAGCTATTTGCACCGGCGTTGTTAAAAGTTTTCCTTGCCCAAAAGAAAAATTAGCTAAAATTCTTTTATTAGTTAAGCTTTCTCTTGGGGGTAATACACCTTTTTTAGATACAATTCCTGGAGCTAATTCTATTTCCCTTGAAAAACCCATTTTTTCAGCTAAATCCAATATAGTATCTCCACCTATGGCTAATGCTTTTTCTATAAAATAGGTATTACACGAAAAAGCAACAGCTTTTTCAAGATTTATTTTACCATGTCCTTTTCCGTTAAAGCAATGAAATTCATGTCCATCAACATTACATTTTCCACTACACTCATATTCCTTACTAACATTTTCATTAGAATTTAATATGGCTGCAGCTGTTATCAACTTAAAAACAGAACCTATATTATATGGTAAAAAAGCTCTATTTAAAAGAGGTGACTCTTTATCATTTAATACAGCTGAAACATTTGTTGGAGAAAATGAAGGGGTACTTACACAAGCTCTAATTTCACAATCAGGAACTTCTGTAACTAAAACTGCTCCTTTTTTTATATATTTTTGTGCCGCATTTTGAGCAATTTTTTGAATCTTTTCATCAAGTGTTAAGACAACACCTTTACTATGTTTATACATAGTATTATCAATAATTGTATTCTCACCTGGTATTCTCCTATTTATCGCATCAACCTTATACTTAACAAATATGTTTCCTTGAGCACTATTTAAATAATCATTAAATGCTTTTTCTATTCCACAAACACCCTGCATATCTGAATTTAAATATCCAATAATATGTTCCGCTAATTGATTTTGTGAATATCTTTTTGGAACTTTAAACGTATTTATTCCACTTGCAATAATTTGTTTATTATCTAATAATTTTAAAACAAAAGGTTTTCCTGATTTAATATATTCAAGTGCTTCTGATTTTTCTTTTTCTGATAATAATTCTGATAAAATTGAAGGTGTATTAATATTAGGTATTACAGAAATAACTGTCTCTTGTTCTTCTCCAACAAGTGGTTTCTTATTACAATCATATATATTTCCTTTCATTGAAGCTACTTTTAACTTATATAAACTTTGCTGAGCCGCTGCATCACATAGCATATCTCCTTTTGAAATTTTATAAGTATTCATAATAGCAATTCCAAATGCCACCATAATAATTGAAAAAAGTATTATAATTCTTTTATACATGAAAAATCACCCAAAATTATTATGGGCAAAATAAAAATTATTAATACAGATAAAAAATTAAGAACCCATATGGGTTCTTAATTTTTATACATTAAATCTTCAACTGTCCAATTTTTTAATACATTTGTCATATTAAAGGCATATTCTTTTGCTTTATTGACATCATGGTCAAGATAATTTCCGCATTCTATTTCACTTCTTCCTGGTAAATCTCCTGTAAAGTTTGATATATAATCCATTGCACGCTTTGTTAACTCTAAAGCTATTTTATGAGACATATTTCTTGTTAAAAGATAAAATCCTGTTCTGCATCCCATTGGGCCAACGTAAACTATATTTTTTCCATACTCACTATTTCTCATAAAGGTTGCAAAAATGTGTTCAAAACTATGCAATCCTGCGTTTTCAAGAAAAGGTGGGGTATTTGGTTTTACCATTCTTATATCATACGTTACTATATCATCATCTATTCTTGATATATACATTCCTTTATTTATCTTAGTATGGTCCACTTTAAAACTTTCTATTTTGTTCATATTTATATTCTCCTAAAAATTTTTTATATTTATAAATTATTTATCAAGGTTTGATTTTTCTTTAAGACGACGTATTGCAGATTCTGTAAAATATTTTTGACTATTAATTTTATCTTTTCCTCTTTGATCTATTCTAACATACCTTGTATCAGGCAATTGTATTCTTGCATTTGTTGTATCGCTCATCATAATTTCAAGTATTCCAAAAATTCTTTCTTTTAATTGTTCATCATCTATTGGAAAAATCAATTCTACTCTTTTGTCAAGATTCCTAGGCATTAAATCAGCGCTTCCAATAAATAATTTAGGATTTCCTGCACATGAAAATTTATAAATTCTACTGTGTTCAAGCAATTTTCCAACTATACTTCTCACCGTAATATTCTCACTTATTCCTTCTATACCTGGAACCAGGCAGCAAATTCCTCTAACAATAAGATCTATTTTTACTCCTGCATTTGATGCTTTATATAATAACCTTATCATTTCTTCATCGACAAGAGCGTTTACTTTTATAGTAATCTCAGCAGGTAATCCTTGACTAGCATTTTGAATTTCATTCTCAATCATTTTTTCAAAAAATTTTCTCATTTTAAGAGGTGCTACAATTAACTTGCTATACTCCGGAGGTCTTGAATATCCGGTTAATGTATTGAATAATGAAGATGCATCGTAACCAAAACTTTCCTTACAGGTAAAAAGCCCTATATCAGTATATAACCGCGCCGTAGAATCATTATAATTTCCTGTTGCCATATGGATATATCGTTTTATCCCTTCGTCTTCTCTACGAACAACAAGTAATATTTTACAATGTGTTTTAAGTCCATAGAGTCCATAAATAACATGGCATCCTGCTTGTTCTAACTTTTTAGCCCAGTTAATATTATTTTCTTCATCAAATCTAGCTTTTAATTCAACCAATACCGTTACCTGTTTACCATTTTCAGCAGCTTTAATTAGCGCTTCAATTATTGGTGAATTTCCACTTACTCTATATAATGTTTGTTTAATTGCTAAAACATTTTCATCTTCAGCTGCTTGTCTTATAAATCTCACTACCGAATTAAAGCTTTCATAAGGATGATGAACTAATCTATCTTTTTGCTTTATAGCCTCAAAAGCAGACTCAAATCCCCAAAAATCGGCCGGTGGATCAACTGGCACTATTGGTTCAAATTTTAAGTTGTCAAAGCCATCAATAGTAGCAAATTTCATAAGAAATGTAAGGTCAAGTGGTCCTGAAAGCTCATAAATATCTTCTTCTTCTATTGATAACATCTTAACTAAAAAGTCACGAGTTTTTGTATCGCAACGTTTTAACAATTCTAGCCTAACCGGAGCGCCACGTTTTCTTTTTTTTATTGATTTTTGTATTTCAACTAATAAATCTTCTGCTTCTTCATCTATGTCTAAATCTGAATTTCTAGTAATTCTAAATTGGCAACAAGCTTTTATTTTATGCAATTCAAACAGTTGAGACAATTTATCTATTATAATATTTTCTATTAAAATAAAAGCCTTTTTATCTTCACTAGGTAACTCTAAAAATCTTGGTAAAATTGATGGAACTTGAACTAAAGCAAAATTAGTTTCATTTTCTTTTGATAATCTTACTGCAATGTTCAAACTTTTATTTGTAAGAAGCGGAAAGGGGCGACTTTGATCAACTGCTAAAGGAGTTAAAACTGGAAATATAATTTTCTCAAAATAATCATTCACATATTTTCTTTGCGCATCATTTAAATCTTTTATTTCTAAAAAATAAATATTATTTTGTATTAAGGCTGGTTTAATAGATTTTTTTAAGCATTGATATTGACGGTTTAAAAAATCACGTATTTTTATATTTATTTTTTCAAGTTGCTGTTTTGGAGTCAATCCAGACGGATCTTTTTTCTTATAGCTAGAACTTATTTGTTCCATTATTCCTGCAACTCTCACCATGAAAAACTCGTCAAGATTAGACGCAGAAATAGCCAAAAACTTAACCCTTTCAAGCACAGGATTATCTTTTCTAAAAGCTTCATCAAGAACACGGTCATTAAAGTCAATCCAACTAATTTCTCGATTATTATAAGGAAAACATTTTTTTATATCCATAAAAATCCTCCTATACTAAAAACAAAATTATAATAAATTTGTCCTTACTATCAAGCTAATTTTAATTCCAAAAACCTCTTCAAAAAACTTTTTACATCTATCTACAGCCCATTTTTCTAAATATACATTATCATCACATTCTGCTGTAATAGTTAAGTTTTCATCTGATAATTTAACTCTCATATTTTTTAATTTTTGTTTTTTAGATTTATCCAAAGCATTACATAGCCTAAAAATTGCAACCATTTTAGACACCATTAACCTATCTTCTTGTGGTAACTTAGAATACTCAAAATCATCTTTATTGGGATTTGTAAATTCATTATACCTTACAATATTTGCAATTAAACTAACTTCTTTTTCACTTAAACCATAAAGATCTAAATTTTTAACTATATCAAAAGTACTTATTCTAGGGTCTTTTGAATTAACATAATATCCGGCTTCATGTAAAATTACCGCCAAATCCAGCAATAATTTTTTTCTTTTATCAAGACCATGTAATTTTTTTAATTTGTCAAAGATTAGTGTAGCATACTGATATGTGTTTTCAATATGCAATTTATCAAAATAAAAATGATAAGACAATATTTTTGCACAACAAATTACACTTGATCTTACATGCTCTTCATATTGTTTTGCTATTTTTGAAGATAACTCTTGTTTAATAACAGAATCCCAAAGTTCAACTTTAGGAGACAGTATTTTTTTTGCATTTGTCATTTTTAATATTTTAGAATAAATTGCTAATGCAGTAAATAAAAGTTGTGCCTTATTAAGGCTAATATCATATTTATCACTAATAGCTTGCGCCGTCATGTTTTTAATTTCATTATAAAGTTTGTTTACATTTTTTAAATCTATATCATAAATTGACTCTTGTATTTTTGCTTCGCATAATTCTGCTATTATATCTATTTCATTTCCTGCTACTATTAAATTTTCTATATCAGACTGATTAATTGGAAATCTAATTCTTCCTATAATTCTATTAAGATACTCTTCTACAACTATACTAAAGTCAGACGTTTGTTCTTGTATTGGTTCTAATAGCTCATATAATTTTGAAGAACCTATATTAATATTTTGAGAAAACAAAATTTTTCCTTTATCATAAATTGAAAAACCTATACTTCCTGCTCCAATATAAGCAATCAAAGCTTTATTAAGCTCATTATATGTTGAATTTTCCAATGTTTTTATCATATTAAAATAAATTAAACTTTTTTCTTTTCTATCTTCTAAAACTTCCACATGCATATCATTTTGAATTTTTATTTGGTCAACCACATAAGCATTATTTTCTGCTTCATTTAAAAGTGCACAAGCTATAACCTTACAATTTTTTATATTGTACTCAGACAATATCTTAGAATATCCTTTTAATATTTCAGATATTTCTCTTAATGTTTCAAAACTTACTTTTCCATAATTAAATATTTCATGGCCCAATTTTGTCTGACATTCTAATCTTTCTATATCAATTAAACTGTTATCCTTTAATTTTGATATTCTCATTTTAACCAAATCTGGTTCTATACTAATAAGTGCAGCCATACTAGCATTTTTTTTCTTTTCCATATTAATCCCCTTTTCTAAAAATTATTATACTTCAATTGTATTTAAAAAATTTTTAAAATATTGAGGTAATTCAGTTTCAAATTCCATATATTTTGATGTTCTCGGGTGCACAAAGCCTATATGCTTGGCATGAAGACATTGTCCATTTAAAATCTTTATAATTTTTCGAGGCCCATAAACCGGGTCTCCTGCAACAGGATGACCAATATACGACATATGAACTCGTATTTGGTGGGTCCTTCCTGTTTCTAATTTTAATCTCACATGGGAAAATCCCTTATAATTTTTTAAAACCTTATAATGTGTAATTGCATCTCTAGAATTTTCATAAATAACAGTCATTTTTTTTCTATCTAATTTATGTCTCCCAATTGGAGCATTTATTGTCCCACCATCATTTTTCAAATGTCCATAAACCACAGCTTCATATTCTCTTGAAAACGAATGTTGTTTTATTTGCTCAGCCAAGTTTTTATGAGCAAAGTCATTTTTTGCTACTATTAAAATTCCACTTGTATCCTTATCTATTCTATGAACAATTCCCGGTCTAATAATACCATTTATACTCGAAAGACTATTCCCGCAATAATACATAAGTGCATTAACCAAGGTTCCACTATAATTGCCTGGTGCAGGATGAACCACCATGCCCTTTGGTTTATTTACAAGTAATAAATCCCTATCTTCGTATATTACTTCAATTGGTATATTTTCCGGTAATATATCTAATTTTTCAGGTTCTGGTATATTTACACTTATATTTTGACCAGTTAACACTTTATAATTTTTATCATATATGATTTTTTTGTTAACAGAAACCTTGCCATTTTCAATAAGTTTCTGTACATAAGAACGAGTAATCTCATTTATATTCAATGCAACTGTTCTATCTAATCGTTCTCCATTAAATTCTTCTTTAACTTTTAATTCAACAAAATTGTACAAAAAATTATCTCCTAACAAATTTTATCTTTTTCTTTAATTTCCACATTTTTTTCTTTATAAATAAATAAAACATATATCATTAATAATATAGTTCCACAAGTTATACAATAATCCGCAAAATTACATACTGGTGGAAAAAACGATACCTTTATATAATCAATAACATAACCTAAAAATAATCTATCTATAATATTACCTATGCCTCCAGCTATAATTAAAACAGCAGCAACAATAAACAATTTATCTTGTACATGTTTATAAGTAATTAAATAGACAAAAACAAAAATCATAATAGCCGCAAATGCAATAAAAAACCATCTTTGATTTTGAAATAAACCGAAGGCAGCGCCTCTATTTTCAACATACGTAAAATTTAGTATATTCGGTATAATTGTTATCGAATCTACTGGTTTAATATAATCTCTAGCAATAAATTTTAAAATTTGATCTATTGCAGTTAAAAGTACTATCCAAAAAGCCATACACATTATTTTCACCACTTTTTAATAATCAATAAAGATTGCGATGTATCTAAAAGAACACATCGCAATCTTAAAAATTATCTATTTAATATAGCTGCGCATCGACTGCAAATGTTTTCTTTTGTACTATTTTTGCCAACCGTATCACTAAAACTCCAACAACGTTCACATTTTTTCCCATCTGCATGAGAAATTGATATAGACAGTTCATTAACCTTTTCACCAAGGTATTCTCCCTGGCCGACATTTTTTACATTTACTTGCGAAACTATAAAAACTTCTTTTAAATTTTTTTCAATAGAAGATACAAAATCAAATAAACTTCCTGAACAATATAAAGTAACCTCAGCCTCAAGAGAGGATCCAATTACTTTATTTTTCCTAGCAATTTCAAGAGCTTTTTTTACATCTTCCCTAATATTACTAATCTCATCCCACATATGCACAAAATCTTCTGTTACATTAATATCTATTTTTTCAGGCATTGAATTAAATAAAACTGATTCTGTTTCGTCGCTTTTCCTATGAGGCATATATTTCCAAATTTCTTCAGAAGTAAATGCAAGAATAGGTGCTATTAATTTAGTCATTGCATCCAATATAATATATATTGTAGTTTGAGCTGCTCTTCTTGATATGCTATTAGCTTTTTCCACATAAAGTCTATCTTTTAGTACATCAAGGTAAAAATTTGACATATCCACAACGCAAAATTTCCTTATATTATGATATACCTGATGAAATTCAAATTCATCGTATGACATTTTCACTTTATCAATTAGTTTATTTAATTTATCAATAGCCCATTTATCCATTGGTAAAAGTTCATTTAAATCAACAAAGTTTTCGTCCGGATTAAAGTCATAAAGGTTACCCAAAATATATCTTGCAGTATTTCTTATTTTTCGATAAGCTTCAGACAATTGTTTTAATATTTCTTGAGATAACCTGACATCTGCATGATAATCAGAAGAAGCAACCCATAATCTTAGAATATCTGCGCCATACTGATTTATAATCTCCAAAGGTTCTATTCCGTTACCCAAAGATTTTGATTGTTTCTTACCTTCTCCATCTACTACCCAACCATGCGTTACAACCGTTTTATAAGGTGCTTTTCCTGTCGTTGCTACAGATGTTAAAAGTGAAGATTGGAACCAACCTCTATACTGGTCAGCACCCTCAAAATATAAATCGGCTGGCCATTTAAGCTCATCGCGCTGAGCACAAACAGCCGCATGAGAAACCCCAGAGTCAAACCAAACATCCATAATATCAGTTTCTTTTCTAAACTTGTGACTCCCACATTTTTCACAATTTACATGGTGTGGTATAATCTCATCTGCTGTTTTTATAAACCAAGAATCAGAACCAAACTCTCTAAACATACGTGAAACAGCCATCATAGCTTCCTTATTTATTAAAGGCTCTCCACATTCTTCACAGAAAAATATTGGTAAAGGTACCCCCCATTTTCTTTGACGAGAGATGCACCAGTCTTTTCTATCCTTAACCATAGAAGTCATTCTGTCTTGACCCCATGCCGGAATCCATTTAACATTTTTAATCTCTTCTAATGCCTTATCTTTAAAGTCATCAATAGAGCAGAACCATTGCTCTGTAGCTCTAAATATAACAGGATTTTTACATCTCCAACAATGCGGATATTGATGTTCTATTTTTTCTGTTGCAAATAAAGCTCCAATGCTGTCTAGATATTGTGTTATTGGCTTACCTGCTTTCTCTGTAGATAACCCAGCAAATTGTCCTGCTTCACTTGTTAATATTCCTTTATCGTCAACTGGCACTATAATGTCAAGTTCTTTATATTTCTGACAAACTTCAAAATCTTCGATTCCGTGACCAGGAGCTGTATGAACACAGCCTGTGCCTGACTCTAAAGTTACATGGTCTCCAACAATCACTAAAGAATCTCTATCTAGGAACGGATGTTGTGCCACCATAAATTCAAGCTCTGAACCTTTTATAGTTCCCAATATCTCATAATTTTCCTTACCTGCTTTTTCCATTGCTGATTTGCAAAGTTCCTGAGCCATTATGTAGTACTCATTATCACATTTTACTATACAGTAATCAAAACTAGCGCCTACACAAATAGACACATTTCCCGGTAAGGTCCAAGCGGTTGTTGTCCAAATAACAAAATAGGTGTTATTCATATTCACATTAAATTTTGAAAGTTTTCCATTATCATTTTTTACTTTAAATTTAACATAAATAGAATAACAAACGTCATTTGAATATTCTATTTCTGCTTCAGCTAATGCTGTATTACAGTCAGGGCACCAATACACAGGTTTTAGTCCTCTGTAAATATGACCTTCACTAGCCATCTCAGCAAATATTTCAATCTGTTTAGCTTCATAATCTTTTTGTAAAGTAATATAAGGATTATCCCAGTCAGCTAAAATTCCCAATCGTTTAAATTGATTACGCTGGTCATTAATGTACCCTATTACAAACTCTTTACATAATTCTCTTAATTTCATATCTGAAATGTCCGATGAATTACTAACTCCGGCTTTTTTTCTTGCTTTTAATTCAGTTGGTAAACCATGTGTATCCCAACCTGGAACATATGGGGACTTAAAGCCTGACATATTTTTATATCTAACAACAAACTCTTGTAAAGTATGATTAAGCGCATGACCCATATGAATATTGCCATTAGCATAAGGTGGTCCATTATGTACAATATAAAGTGGTTTACCTTCATTTTTCTTCATCAATTTTTCATATATTTTATTATCTTCCCATTCCTTTAAAAGAATCGGCTCAGACTTAGGTAAACCTGCTCTCATAGGGAATTCGGTTTTAGGAAGATTTAATGTACTGTTGTAATCTTCTGGCATTTAGTATAACTCTCCTTAAAAAAATATTTATAGGGACTGCATTAATTAAACAGTCCCAGTGGTGATTCTTCTTTATCATTACTAATTTCGTAATTTTCTCCAAATTTCAAATCAGTAAATTTACTTACTTTTTTTTCTTTAGAAATATCTTCAACATTTGGAACAAAATCTGTTTTTGTCGTATCTTCTTCTTTTTTATTTTCTACATTTGATTTTTCTATTTTCTCCAAAACACTTGCAGGAAATCTATCCTCTGCATTTAAAGAATTTACAAGATTTAAATGGTCTTTATATAAAGATAGGATATGGGTTCTAAAGTCCTTAACAGCTCTTTTCAAGTTTATTAAAGTTTCTTTTTGTTCTTTTATTTCATCTTCAGCATTTTGCAATATCATTGCTGCTTCTCTTTTGGCGTCTTCTACTATGTCATCTGCTTCTCTCTTGGCGGAATTTATAGATGAATTTGCTAATTTTTGTGCACTAACTAAAGCTGATTTTACACTATCTTCATCTTTACGATATTGACTAATTCTATCCGCTAAAATTTTTATTTTTTGAGTTAAGTCCAAATTTTCATTTTGTAATTTTTCATAAGAAACTTGGATTTGGTCTAAAAATGAATCTACGTCCTCAGTTTTATAGCCACCAATATTATTTCTTCTAAATTTAGCATTTTTAATATCATTAACAGTCAACATATTTTTCCCTCCAAAAAATTTTTATAAATCTTATTAGAAATAAACGCCGCTGTTTTCAAGCTCATCTAAAAGGTCATCCCCAGTTAAGTCTACGTTATACGGGGTAATAATAAAAGTACTAGTTGCAACTCTTTTAATTTTGCCACTATTTGCATAAGCTACACCACTTAAAAAGTCAATAATACGTCGTGAAACGTCTTTATTGGTATTTTCAAGATTTAAAACAACTGTATGCATTTTAATAAGCTCGTCTGCTATTGCTCTGGTATCCTCCCCAAATCGCTCTGGTTTAAAAAGAACTACTTGTAATTGTGCTGTTGCATGAATATTTACAACTTTATTATTTTGATTACTTAATTTAGATTGCTGATTTCTATATTCTTTAGTTGGTCTAATATCTTCATAATTATCTTGTTCTTGGTCTTGATCATATTCATAATCAAATTCATCTTCAGGTGGAGTCCACATTTCCTTAAATTTTTGTACTAAACCGGACATAATTTCAACCTCCTATAAAAAATTTACTTTTTAACTTCTGGTTCCAAAAAGTGCTGAACCTATGCGTACCATATTTGCTCCACATTCTACAGCTTCAATATAGTCTGATGACATACCCATAGACAAAAAGTCCATACTAATATTATCTATTCTTTCCTTACTAATGTCAATAAACAACTTTCTCATATCATTAAAATAATTATAAAGAGCCTTTTTTGAATCACATATTGGTAAAATTGACATTAATCCACGAACTTTTATTGATGATAAATTACTAAGCTTATATATTAACTCTTTAGTCTCATCCTTTTTCAAGCCAAACTTATTTTTATCATTTCCTATATTAACCTGAACTAAAATATCAGTACACAAACCATAGTTTGATGAAACTTGTGAGATTTTTTTGGCTAAATCAAAGCTGTCGACTGATTGAATCATATTAACTTTTCCAACGATATTTTTTACTTTATTTTTTTGTAAATGACCTATAAAATGAACTTTTGCATTACTTATATCGTCAAATTTGCTTAATAATTCTTGGACTCTATTTTCACCGATATCCGTAATACCATTTTTTATTGCCATATTAATAATATCGTTGCTTATAGTTTTTGTAGCCGCCACAATAGTGATATCGTTTATGGAATTTCCTGCGCGCACAGCTGCATTTGTAATATTATACTTTATTTTTTCTAAATTTTCCTTTAATATACATTCTTTATCTAACAATTTTTTTATCATATAGCCCCTTTCCTTGTACAACAATCTCGTCATATTCTTTTATTGTATTATCCGAATTAAAATTAGTTTTATCTGGTATAGGATTACATAACACATAATCATCCGATGAAAAAACAATATCGACCTCTTTAAATACAATTTGTTTACCTTGTCTTACATAAACACCTTTTACAGTTTTTTCAAAACTTTTTTCTTCGTCATTATTGTCAACCATAATTTTTTGTTCATGGATTGCTTTTTTATTTACTGATATTCCGCTATACTCCTCAATAATTATTTTAATAGGTTCTTTTCTTATAGACAATACATTTTTATCAATGTAATCACATTGAAATACAATTGCTGCTGGGGAATTTTTATTTTCTTGATTAATTGCAACAACCTTAGCCTTTATTTTGTCAGAGCTAGCAAGTGGCATAGACAAGCTCACATATTGGTCAATATGAAACTTTAATGCTTCATCCTTTTGCACATTACACACTGCATACCACATAGAACTTTTCACTAACTTAGCAGAAGTTTTTTCAAAAGGCTCTTTACTTTCAATTAGTGATTTAACTTTGTCTGAAGTTATATTAAGCACATTATTATAATCGTAGATATTTTCATAACCATCAGTCTTACCTAAAAAATATCCTGATTCTTCTGCTAAAATATTTTTTATTTCGCCATCATTTTTAACATTTATATCCTCAATCTCCTTTTTTAATAATATTTTTTTATCTGAAAAATTAAATGTATTTCCTATTGCTAATTGTCTTTTATTTAACAAAGATAAAATTTTATTTCTATATTTTTGCAATTTTTGATATTCGGAATTATTTACTGATTTTAATAACCCATTAAGTTCTTGATATGCCTGTCTTTCTATAGAACTTGGGCTTGTAGACAATGCTATCCCAAAATTTTCAAGATTTTCAAGGCGTTCTATTTCATTTTCTATATTTTTTATTTTTTTCTTTACTAATCCTTGTTCCTCTGTCGAATATACTTGAGCGATTACTCCGTCTTTTGATATTTTATCTCCATCCGTTAAAACAAAGTTTACATATCCATCTGTATCATTTAATATACTTTTTTCATCTCTTATTATAAAAGCATTTGAATCAATAGCGTCAAATGAATGAGACATATAAGCTGTTTCTGTTTTAATAGTAGGAAATATAAAGGAAAAAAGATGGTACAAGACGTAAAACGAAACTAAACATATTAAGGGAATATATACAACTTTTTTTAAAAAACTTTTTTTCATCCTGGGCACCTTTTCAACGATTTGTATTTTCTAAAACATAATTATTTTATGATATTATATCACATATTTTTGAAATTTTCTATAGTTTTTGTGCAAAAATCTAAAATTTCTTTAAAATCAACATAATCATCTATATAAATCCAATTTATTCTGTTATCTTTTTTAAACCAAGTTAATTGTCTTTTTGCATACCTCCTAGTTTGTCTTTTTAATACTTCAACTGCTTGTTCAAGACTACATTCTCCATTTATATAAGGTATTAGTTCTTTATAACAAATAGCATTCATAGCTGTTTTACTGCAGTTATCGGATAATATTTCTTGAGTTTCATTTACAAGTCCATTTTTAATCATAGAATCAACCCTTTTATTAATTCTATCATACAAAACATTTCTATCCTTATAATTTAGTCCTATCATAATCGGATTAAATGGCGAATCGAATTTTTTAGAATTTTTTATTTGTTCAGTCATAGTGATTCCGGTTGTTTTATATATTTCAATGGCTCTTATAATTCTACTCACATTATTGGGATGTAATTTTTGAGCTGATTCTATATCAAAAGTCTTAAGTTCTTCAATTAAAGACTGTATACCTTGAGTTTCCACTCTTTTTTTTAATTTATCTCTTAAAACTGGATCTGAATTTTGTTCTGTAAAATTAATATTATCAATCAATGAATTTACATACAGTCCTGTCCCGCCCACAATAATTGGTAATTTTCCTTTTTCATTTATTTCAAATATTTTTTCTTTTGCTAACTTTACGTAATCCGCTACACTAAAGTTCTTATTTATATCCACAAAATCAATTAAATGATGAGGAATTCCTTGCATTTCGTCTATTGTTGGTTTAGCTGTTCCAATACTCATTTTTTTATATATTTGCATTGAATCTGCTGAAATTATTTCTGAGTTAAAAATTTTAGCAAGTTGCACTGACAAATTTGTTTTTCCAGACGCAGTTGGCCCTACTATAACAACAATGTCAATTTTATTATTTTTATTCAAAATATCACACCCTACCAAATTTCTTTTCAATATCTCGTTTTTTCAATGTAATAGCGATTGGACGTCCATGTGGACAATATTTAGGATTTTCTTTTAATATTTTTTTTATTAATTCTTGCATTTCTTCATACTTAGCTTCTTTTCCGGCTTTTATAGCTGCTCTACATGCCATATTTTCATATAGCCAGTTTACATAATCACATGATACATCTTTTTTATTTTCTAAAATATATCCTGCCATTTGAATTATAATATTTTTAACATCTATATTATCAAGATAAGTAGGAGCAGCTCTTACAATTACAGACGAATTACCAAAATCCTCTATATCAAATCCTTCTGCAGTAAATAATTCAATATTATTAATAATAGCGTTATATTCGTCCTTGCTAAGTGACACTATAATAGGTTCAATAAACAATTGTGAAACTGGAGCAGATTTTTTAGATATTAAATCTTCATATATCATTCTTTCATGAGCTGCATGCTTGTCCACCAAAATAAGGTCACTATTATTTTTTTCAACTATTACATATGTATTAAAAACTTCACCTATAATTTTAATGTTAAAATCGTCTGTTGGTAAAAGTTCTGTTTGAACATTATCATTTCTAAAGTTGCAATCAGTTTCTTTTAAAGTTTCTTTTTTTTCAAATACAATATTATTTTCTTTTTGTATTATTATATCTTTCTCTTGTTTGTTATCATTTAAGTTTTCCAAAAATACATTATCTTTTTTATTGATATACCCATTTTTATCCTTACCTGGTATAAAAATCTCCGGTAAACTTTCATTTTTAGGTATTTGGGTTTCTATATAATTTGATTTAGAAACACCTTCAACTTTATTTTTTTTAGAATTATAAAAATTTTCATTTAATGACTTAATAATATTTTTAGAAATATCATTTTTATTTAAAGCATAATTTTCAGAAATATTATTTATACTTTTAAAATTTTTAATAGTCTCAGTTGAAACATCTTTTATCGGTAAACTAACATTTTCCTTAGTATTAAATAAAGCTGAATTGTCTTTTTTCATTAAAGCTGTTTTTACTCCATGATATATAGCATCAAAAATAGGTTTTTCATTAACAAATCTAACTTCCACTTTAGAAGGGTGTACATTTACATCTACAGTGTCATAAGGAATGTCAATATACATTACACATGCTGGAAATTTTTGAACCATAATAGAGCCTTTAAAAGCTTCCTCCAAAGCAACCATAGCAGTTCTACTTTTAACATAACGACCATTTATAAAAAAATGTTGCATATTTCGAGTTGCACGAGATTGAGTTGGTTTACTTATAAATCCTGTTAATTTTACCCCATTTAAATTATAGTCTAGGTCTATTAATGACTGAAAAAACTCTTTTCCATATACCGCATAAACAGCTGAAGCAATTTCTCCATTTCCGGGTGTATTTAATTCTTGCTTATTATCTTTAATTACCTTAAAGCTTACTTCAGGATGTGACAATGCAACTCTATCAATTATTTTTAAAACAGCATTTGCTTCAGAACTATCCTTTTTCAAAAATTTCATTCGCGCAGGTGTATTATAGAATAAATCTCTTACAATTATTGTCGTACCTTCTGGGCAACCATATTCGTCATCAAAATAAACTTCTTCTCCGCCCTCAATGATGTAGTGTGACCCCATTTTTTGATTAGAGGTTCTACTTATAAGTTCAACTTTTGAAACTGCACAAATTGAAGAAAGTGCTTCACCCCTAAACCCAAGAGTAGATATGAAGTTCAAATCATCGGCGAATTTTATTTTACTAGTCGCATTTCTTAAAAAAGCTTTTTTTATATCATCATTTTCAATACCACAACCATTATCGGTTATGCGCATGTAAGTAATTCCACCGTTTTTTATTTCAATATTCACCTTAGTTGCATTTGCATCTATTGAATTTTCTATAAGCTCTTTTATAACTGAACTTGGCCTTTCAACAACTTCTCCTGCAGCGATTAACTCTGCAATATGTTTATCAAGAACATTAATCTTTCCCATTTTTAAAATCCTTTTTTACTTAATCTTTCATAATTTTTTTTAATTCAAACAGTACCCCCATAGCTTCAATAGGAGTAATTGCATTTAAGTCTAAATTAAAAATCCTATCAAATATTTTTTGATGTGAATCATTCAACTTATTGTGATTATTTTTTTCTATATTACTTTCTTCATTTACTATTTTAATGTGAGTAGGAATATTACCGGCTTCTATATCTTTTAAAATATCCTTTGCTCTATTTATAATCCATTCTGGAACTCCTGCTAATTTTGCTACTTCTATTCCATAGCTGTCATCGGTTCCGCCACGAACTATTCTTCTAAGGAAAATAATATCATCTCCACGTTTTTTCACAGCAATATTATAATTTTTAACACCGGGTAGTAAACTTTCAAGTTCGATTAGCTCATGATAATGAGTAGCAAATAAAGTTTTGGCGCCTAACTTGTTATGGTCAGCTATAAACTCTACTACAGCCCTTGCTATGCTCATGCCGTCAAAAGTTGATGTTCCTCTTCCAATCTCATCCAAAACAATTAAACTCTTTGACGTTGCTAAATTCATAATTTGGGCAACTTCCATCATTTCAATCATAAATGTTGATTGACCACTGGCCAAATCATCTGACGCACCTACTCTAGTAAATATGCTATCGACAATACCTATTTCCGCATAAGAAGCTGGCACAAAGCAACCAATCTGAGCCATCAAAACAGTAATAGCAACTTCTCTCATATAAGTAGACTTACCTGCCATATTAGGCCCTGTAATAACCGCAATCATGTTTTCTGATCTATCAAGAGTCACATCATTCGGGACAAATAAAGAATCTCCCATAAGTTCTTCAACGACTGGGTGTCTCGAGTCTTTAATAACAATTTTTTCAGAATTATTTACAATAGGTCTAACATATCTATTTTCAAACGAAGTAATTGCAAATGAAAGTAATACATCTAATTTAGCTATAGCTTTTGCAGTAGATTGTACTCTTTTTAAATTTTGAGCAACCTGATTCCTTATTTTACAAAAAAGTTCATATTCAAGTTGCATTGCTCTATCTTTTGCTCCTAAGACTCTTCCTTCTATTTCTTTTAATTCAGTTGTTATGTAGCGTTCACAATTTGATAAAGTTTGCTTTCTTATATACTCCTGAGGAACCTTATCCTTAAATGAATTTGATACTTCTATGTAATAGCCAAAAACCCTATTGTAGCCTATTTTTAATTTTGTTATGCCTGTTTTTTCTTTTTCTCTTGCTTCAAGTTCTGCCATTATTCCTTTTCCGTTTGACATATCATTTTTTAATGTATCTATTTCCGAATCATATCCTGGTTTTATTATATAACCATCTTTAACAGAAATTGGAGGTTCTTCAACTATTGATTCATCAATTAAATCTTTTATATCATTCAAATCATCTATGTTATCATTAATTCCTTTTAACATAGTTGATTTTACTTCTTTTAAAATTCTTTTTATATCTGGAAACTTAGAAAAAGTATAACATAATGAACGTAATTCTCTTGCATTAGCAGAACCATAAACTATTCTTGTCATTAACCTTTCAAGGTCATAAACTCCACTTAATTGTTCTTTTAAATTATCCATTAAAATTATATCGGACATTATTTCCTCAACTGCTTCCTGCCTTCTAGCAATAGCATTAGGATTAAGTAAAGGTTGTTCTATATAATTTTTAATTAACCTTTTTCCCATAGCAGTTTTCGTTTTATCTAGTACCCACAAAAGAGACCCTTTTTTTTCTTTATTTCTCATTGTCTCGGTCAATTCAAGATTTCTCCGTGTTGCGAGGTCTAATTTCATAAATTGACTTTCACTATAAACATCTATTGTGTTAATTCTTTCAAGACCTATTCTTTGTGTTTCCTTCAAATAAGCAAATAAAACTGATAAAGAGACAATTATATCTGACTTATCCTCCAAAGAAATCTCGCTAAAATCTTTTACAGAAAATTGATTCTTTACTATTTTTTCATGTTCATTAAAAGAAAATTTATCAGAATTTTTGATTTCGACTGTACATTTTAATTTATCTGTTATAAATTGCTGTAAACCTTTTAATATTTTTATTTCTCCGCTAAACAATAATTCTTTTGGAGAAAATTTAGACAATTCATTAATAATTTTTTTATTTAAATCATTTCCAAACAAAGAAGTGGCAAAAAGGTCTCCAGTAGACACATCGCAAAAACAAATTCCTACTGAGCCTTCAGCATTATATAGAGAACAAATGTAATTATTTTGAGATTCATCCAACATATTTCCTTCTATTACAGTTCCTGGAGTTATAATTCTAGTTATATCTCTTTTAACTATTCCTTTAGCAGAAGGATCGCTAAGCTGCTCACAAATAGCTATTTTATAGCCTTTATTAACCAATCTTGCTATATATCCTTCACAACTATGATATGGTACACCGCACATAGGAGCTTTTTCTTTTTGGCCACAATCTCTACCTGTAAGTGTTAATTCTAATTCTTTTGAAGCCAGAATGGCATCATCAAAGAACATTTCATAAAAATCGCCCAATCTAAAAAATACGATTGAATCCTTACATTTTTCTTTTACCTGAAAATATTGCTTCATCATAGGAGACAATTCTGCCATTTACTATTCACTCCTTTTACAAATTAATGACATCCTGAACAACCTGTACAATCACCTGTACACGAAGACTTACTTAAACTTATTGTCATAGGATCCTCTCCATTTGCTGAACCTATAATTATAGTATTTATTTTTCTCATAAACTCATCAAAACTATTTTTAGCATTATTATAATTAATCATATTTTCGTTTTCCATTATTTCTTTATAACAACTTTTTAATTCTTCATTCAAAATTTTTATTTTTTCTTCATTTCGTTCTGTTTTAGACGCCTCATTGCTCACACTAATTCTTTTTAAATTAAATTTACCAATTAAATCCTGTAAAACTTCATCCTCGTCATTAATTTGAGATGCAAGTTTTAAATTTAAATATTTTTCATTTTCTTGTATTTTTTTCCCCAACTCACGTGTCAAATCAAAAATATCCATAAACAAAAATCTCCTTTATAATACAGTTACCAGTTCACCTTTTAAATACCAATTTTGAGCCTTTATTATCTTAACCATAGCGAACTTTCCAATTAATGATTCATCTCCGATTAAGTCAACAATAATATTTCCTTGAGTTCTAGCTGTAAGTTTTCCTAATTCATTTGCTTTATCTTCTATTAAAACTTTAATAGTTTTTCCCACATATTTTTCACATTGAATAGTTGCCACTTCATTTTGCACTTTTAACAATTCATTAAACCATTTTGATTTTTCTTGCTCACTAATCGGGTCATCCATCTTAGCTGCTGGGGTTCCAACTCTTCTTGAATAAATGAAAGTAAATAAAGAAGTAAATCCAACTTCTTTTATAAGGCTAAGAGTTTGGCAAAAATCTTCATAAGTTTCTCCAGGGAAACCAACAATAACATCACTTGTTATTGTTAAATCAGGCATTTTTTCCTTTGCATATGAAACTATTTCAAGATATTTTTCTCTTGTATAATGTCTGTTCATTAATTTTAAAATTCTATCACTACCTGATTGAAAAGGTAAATGTAAATGATGACAAATGTGCTCGCCTTGTGCCATGGTGTCAATTAATTCCTTAGTCGCATCTTTAGGATGAGACGTCATAAATCTTAACCAGTAATCGCCCTTTATATTATCCACCTTATTTAAAAGCTCTGCAAAGTTTATTTTTTCATCTAATTTTTTACCATAGGAATTAACATTTTGACCTAATAAAGTTAAATCTTTATATCCTTTAGTAATAATATCTTTGGCTTCATTTAAAATGTCCGCAGATTTTCTACTTCTCTCACGACCTCTTACGTACGGAACAATACAATATGAGCAGAAGTTATCGCAACCGTACATAATCGGTAAAAAAGCTTTTAATGTTCCATCTCTTTTAATTTCAATATTTTCTGCTATAGTGTTATCATCTATTCCTGTTTCAAAAACACGTTTTTCTTCTGTTATAGTTTTATATATTAATTCCGGGAAATTCTGTAAAGAATGCGTACCAAACACTAAATTAACAAAAGGAAAGCTATTTTTTATTTTATTAGCTATGTGTTCTTGTTCCATCATACATCCACATAATGCTATAATCATATGCGGCTTTTTCTTTTTTAATATTTTCAATGCCCCTACATTACCAAATACTCTATCCTCAGCATGTTCTCTAACTGCACAGGTATTAAAAACAATTATATCAGCCTGTTCACTGTCTGTAGTAAACTCACAACCCATTTGAGACAACATACCTTTAATTTTTTCTGAATCAGAAACGTTTTGTTGACATCCATAAGTTCTAACTAACGCTTTTGGTAATTTTCCATTTGTTTTTTGTAGTAACAAATTATTTATCAGTTCAAAATAATTATTTTTTTCGATATTTTCCAATTATAAGTACCTCCAACAACATCATATCTTTATATTTTAACATTTTTTTATAATCTCTTCAACACAAAAAAGACACAACAAAAAGAACCTCGCATATTCTGCGAAGTTCTTTTTATTGGAGGCGCCACCCAGATTTGAACTGGGGATCAGGGTTTTGCAGACCCATGCCTTACCACTTGGCTATGGCGCCAACGAAAAATTACCTAAAAAATAAAATGGAGCGGATGACGAGGCTCGAACTCGCTACCTCCACCTTGGCAAGGTGGCGCTCTACCAGATGAGCTACATCCGCATATTGGTGCCTTCGGACGGAATCGAACCATCGACACGAGGATTTTCAGTCCTCTGCTCTACCGACTGAGCTACAAAGGCAAAAGATGGCGACCCGAAACGGGCTCGAACCGTCGACCTCTAGCGTGACAGGCTAGCGTTCTAACCAACTGAACTACCGGGCCATCTGATGGTGGGAACAACAGGGCTCGAACCTGTGACCCCTTGCTTGTAAGGCAAGTGCTCTCCCAGCTGAGCTATGCTCCCACATAATACAATCGCTGTTTGCTGGAACTTTATCTCTCAGCGACGATATTAATCATACAACATCTTTTCTAATCTGTCAACACTTTTTTTAAAAATTTTTAATTTTTTTTTGCAACTATAGAAACTCTCTGGCTTTGATTTGTAGGATTTCCAAAAGTAAAGTCATTATACACATGAATAACTTGCAAATTAACATTCTCTAGAGCTTTTTTTATTTTATCTATCTCATAAGCATTTTCAAAAAATTCTTCTGATTCTCTATTATAAACTCCATTATTTTCTTCAAAAAAGTCCAAGACTATTTTAACTTTTCCATTTTTCTTATTAAAATAATTTTGCCAAACACAAAAGATGTTATCTGTTTCATAAACAAATGTATTATTACCGAGAACAACTTCGTGTTTATACAATGTATTCACATCAAAGATAAAATATCCACCTTTTTTTAAAAAAGCTGAAACTTTTTCAAAAGTTCTTTCAATTTCACTAAAATTTTTAAGATGATTAAGGCTGTCCAATGTACATATAATATTGTCCACTGGTTCACAGATATTCAATTCCTGCATCTTTTGACAAATGAATAAAATATCCAAATTTTCATTTATTGCTTTATCCTTAGCTAAAGACAACATTTCACAAGAAGAATCCACTCCGATTATATCTACGCCATTTTTAGCCAATTCTATAGACAAACTACCTGTCCCACAAGCTAAATCTAATATTGTTCCTGTAGGTGCATTTTCTTGTTTTAATATAGTTAAAACATAATCAGCAAGTTTTTTATAATTAACATTTTGTATTAAATCATCATAATAATCAGCAAAATAAGTATATCCGGACATACTATTCTCCCTCTAAAGTATTTTTATATAAAGAAACACCACTTTTATCTATATCATTAAAACTTTCTGAAAAATTAAAATCAAAAAAACATTTACTATCCAGCAAATTATTAAGCGGAACCATAACGAATGCACGCTCTTTAATTCGTGGATGTGGTAAAATTAAATCCTCGTCATAATAATTTTCATTCTCATATAAAAGTAAATCAATGTCTATTATTCTGGCTGCATTTTTATAAGGCCTTAACCTTCCCATTGCAGCTTCTATTCCAAAACAACATCCAAGCAATGTTTTAGGTGAAAGTTCTGTTTCCACTTCAGCACAGCAATTGAGATAATCGTCCTGTTTATCTGGAACTAAAAAAGGCTTGGTAGAATATATTGAGGAAACTTTATTAACTTTAGTTCTTGGAATTTTTTCTAATGAATTTATTGCCATTAACAAATTTTTTTCTCTGTTTGGTAAATTTGTACCCAAAGCTAAAATAGCCTTTTTCATTTAAATGTCGCTCCTATCTCGTGATATTTCCACTGCTACATAATCAAACTGAGCTTTTATTGGTGCTTGTGGTTTTTTCAAACATATATCCACCGAATTTATTTCTGCAAACTCAAAAAGGATTTGATTTGCTACTCTTTGTGCTACTTTTTCTATTAAATCATACTTTTCTTCATTCATTACTCGAATTGCAGTTTTTAAAATTTTAGCATAGCTTACAGTATCATCAATATTATCTGTTTGTCCTGCTTGTTTTAAATCTTTATATGCCGTAATGTCCAAAATAAAAAATTGACCATTAATTTTTTCTTCTTTATTCACTCCATGGTAAGCAAAAACTTTTAATCCTTTTATAATAATCTTGTCCAAAATGTATCACCTTACCTCTTTAAAATAGCGTCTGTCACTTTTGCAGCTTGAACTGCTTCTTTTACGTCATGAACTCTTATAATGTTAGCACCGTTATAAATAGAAATCGTATGCGCCGCTATTGTACCTGGCATCCTTTGCGTAAAAGGAGGATTTCCACAAGGCACACCTATCATTCTTTTTCTAGATGCGCCAATTAACATAGATACCCCCTCAAAAATATATTTATTTAAATTCCTTATAACATCTAAATTTTCTTCATATGTCTTTCCAAAGCCTATGCCCGGATCCAAACAAATTCTATTTTTAGAAATTCCCAAATCGGTCATTTTTTTAATTTGCTGTACAAAAAAATCCTTCATTTCATCATTTGGTCCGTCATGCATAACTATGCAACCACAGTTACAATTCCTAGCTAATTTCATCATTTTTTCATTTTTGAACCCATCTACATCATTTATTATATCTATATCGTATTTTAATGCTTTCTCTATAACTTCCGGATAAAAAGAATCAATAGAAATAGGTATGTTAATTTTCCCTTTTAATCTTTCCAAAACAGGAATTAATCTTTTCAACTCTTCTTCTGGAGAAATTTTTGTATATCCTGGCCGTGTAGATTGTGCTCCTATGTCAATAATATCGGCTCCATCATTTTGCATATATATAGCATGATTTATTGCTGATTCGACGTCAAACCACTTATTTCCATCAGAAAAAGAATCCGGAGTCACATTTAAAATTCCCATAATATAAGTTTTTTTATTTAATGGCAGTTCATATTTACCGGCTTTAAAAATATTCATAAATTAATCTCCTTATTTTAACATACTCAGTATTTCGGTTCTTTTTTGAATATCATCATTTAAACATCCATAAAACGACATAGTTTTTGTTTTTGAACCTACTGCTTTTGTCCCTCTCATTGTCATGCATAAGTGTTCCGCCTCTATTATCACAGCAACACCTTCTGGCTCAACATTTTCATAAATAAACTTTGCTACTTGATTAGTTAATCTTTCTTGTACTTGTAACCTTTTGGCAAAACAATCAATTATTCTTGAAAACTTTGATAAACCTATTATTTTCCCATTCTTAGGAATATAAGCTATATGTGCATGACCTATAAAAGGCAATAAATGATGTTCACAAATAGATTTTACCGGTATATCTTTAATAATAATTGCGTTTGAATTTAAATTATCCTCAACAAAAAACTTTAAATGTTTTTTTGGATCTGATTCCATTCCTGAAAGAATTTCCTTATACATTTTTGATACTCTTTTAGGAGTTTCACAAAGTCCATTTCTTTCAACATTTTCTCCTAAAGCTGTTAATAAATCATTAATTGCATTTTCTACTTTAACCTCATCTATCATGTAAAAAGCACACTCTCCCAAATAAAAATAAAATTATAGTTAATTCTATTTTAAATCATTAATAGACCTGAGTCTACATAATAATTTTATAAAAACATAAAAAAGGAGAAATTTAATGAACTTTACAGAATTTCTAAATCAAAATGTGTACATTGTCTCAGTGGTTCTTTTTATAATAGGCCTTTTTCTTAAAAGAACTCCTCACATCCCTAATTGGTCAATACCATATATACTCAGCATAATAGGAATCATAGCATGCAATCTCATTTTATCTCTCGGCGTAGATGCAACACTTCAAGGCATATTGTCTGCTGGAATTGCCGTATATGCACATCAACTGTACAAAGAAGGCAAAATATGTTTAACCAAAGAAATTAAGTAAGCGTCCTCATTTAATTAATAAAAAATACAAAAATGGAGTATACAAACTCTTGTATACTCCTAAAGAATAAAAAAGCACCTAAAAATGTGACACAATCTGGTGGGAGATGGTGGATTCGAACCACCGAAGTCGTAGACAACAGATTTACAGTCTGCCCCATTTGGCCGCTCTGGAAATCTCCCATTTATATAATGTGTAAAAATAAAATGGAGCTGGTGGACGGACTTGAACCCCCGACCTGCTGATTACAAATCAGCTGCTCTACCAACTGAGCTACACCAGCGAACACATACCTTACAGTTAAATACTATATCATGATATTATAACTTTGTCAACAATTTTTTTATTTTTAAGCAAAAATTTTTTTAATTTCTAAAAATTCACAGAACTAAATAAAATTACATAAATAATAAAGTAGAAAAATTTAAAAAACGGAGGAAAAATTATATGTCATATAAAGGTATTGATGTAAGTTTTTATCAAGGTAATATTGATTGGGCAAAAGTAGCTCAAAGCGGTATTGAATTTGCTATTATACGTGCTTCATACGGAAGTGACGGCGTAGACCCACAATTTAAAAACAATATTAACAATATAGCAGAAACTTCTATAGCTCGGGGCGCTTATCATTTTTGCTATGCAATATCCACACAGGAAGCCTTAAATGAAGCAAATCATTTTCTTGATACAATAGCCCCATACCAATTTAATTATCCTGTAGCACTAGACTTAGAATATGAACCATTATTATCATTAGGGAGAGAAAAATTAAGCGATATTGCTTTAACATTCTGTGATACTGTTGAAAAAGCCGGATATTATACTATGATCTATGCAAATTTAAATTGGATAGTAAACTATTTAGACATGAATAAACTTAATAGATTTGATATCTGGTTAGCTCAATGGGGAAATTCGCCAACATATTCCGGTAATTATGGTATATGGCAGTATTCATCCAAAGGAAATGTAAATGGAATAAATGAAAATGTTGATCTTAACATATCCTATAGAGATTATCCATCAATAATAAAAAACAAACAATTAAATGGATTTAATAATACTCCCAGCACACCACCTTCCGTACCGACCAACACTTTTAATTATACAGTTGTTTCTGGAGATAACCTTTGGAACATTGCTAAAAAATTTCTAGGAGATGGTTCCAGATACCCAGAAATTATGTCTTTAAACGGTCTTACTTCAACAAGAATATACCCCGGACAAATTTTAAAAATTCCCAGTTCATCTACTCCATCCAGTAAAACTTATATAGTAGTCTCTGGAGATAATCTTTGGAACATTGCTAAAAAGTTTCTCGGAGATGGTTCTAGATACACAGAAATCATGTCTTTAAACGGTCTTACTTCAACAGTAATATATCCTGGTCAAGTTTTGAAAATTCCGAACTAAAAAAGGTATCCCATTTACCATGGGATACCTTATATTTTATTAATAATATTTTAGTTTAAAGCATCATAAACATTAATAATCATTTTTGCATTAGCTGTTTCTATATTATCTTCTTTAGCTGTAAATGGCAAATGAGCTATTACATCTGAGCGTCTTATACTGTAACCATCTTGCTCATTTCCAGAAATATAGCTTCTTATTTCATTTATGTCATTTATCAATTGTTCCATATCAGTTAATTTGACATTTTTCTCTATTTTTTCTTTAATTTCTTGTTTACTATCGTTTTCATTAATATTTACATTATTATATAAAAACTCTGCTAAATTATTGGCTGCTGTCACTCTAGCTGTTGTAATGCCTGTCAACCCACTATAACTTGACTTTAGATTTTCTTTTGCTTGTTCTGCCTGTTTCTTAGCTTCTGTTTTTTTTCTAACTTGTTCTGCTTTTTCTTTCTCGGCTTTTCTTTGAGCCTCAGCCTTTTGTTTTGCCTCTAGCTCTGCCTGTTTCTTAGCTTCTGTTTCTTTTCTAATTTGTTCTGCTGCTGCCTTCTTATTTAAATCATTTAATACTTTTCCTACATCTAATTTATCTTCTTGTGTAACATCTAATTCTTTATTATTATATTTTATTTCTACTGTGCTATTTTTTTCTCCAAGGTCAACTTGAATAAGAATATTTTCTTTAAAAGGTATATTATCTGCTATGTCACTTCGTTGAATCAATTTTGCTATGCCAGCCTCGTCTAATATACCTCCATTTTCCTTTTTCGCATCATTGTATATTCTTATTATATTTTCTTTTATTTTTTCTTTTGCATCATTTACAGCGTTCTTGGCATTTATTTTCTCTAATTTTTTATCAACTTTAGGGGTTTCTTTTTTTGTATCTTCACCCTGAGCTACTTCTTTATTAGCATCTTGAGCACTTTGAACGTTTTGAGCATTTTGAGAGTCTTGAGTATCTTGATTTTGAGCGTCTTGAGCGTGTACATCTCTATAAAGTTCCAATCTAGTTTCTTGTTCTCCAACGTTACTTTGTGCTTTAATTTCTTCTTTTTGATTTACATCTTCATTATAGTTGTGATCATCTTTAACTTGTTTTTCTCTTGTTTCTTCCTTAGAATTTTCTCCAGAAAAATTAGCAGTAGTATCATTTTTAGCGGCTCCAGCGGCTTTTTCTTTTTGAACTCTAAGCACCTCTTCTAAAAAGTCTTTTAATGTCTTTGCTTGTTTCCGATTAGAATTTTGCATATTATATTCTGGATTTTGTTTAATTATAGTTTCATTGTTGAATTCTTTAACATTATTTGAGCTATTTCCTCCTGCATTATCTTCTACATTTCTTCTAACATTTGGAACTTCAATTTCTTTATTTTTTAATGCCTCTAACTCATTTTTAGCTAGTTTTAAATCTCTTGAATTATTATCATTATTAGCATTTCTAATATTATCATTTTTCTTATCTACTTTATTATTTACGTCATCGTTCTTATTATCTACTTTATTATCTACATCATCATTTTTCTCTTCTGATGTATCTTTAGGTTTACTACTAGAAATAGACTGATTTAAATTATTATTTGGAGTTAAAAGGTTTATAGCTGCAGTTGAACCTAAAGACAGAAGTAAAACTGCTGACAATCCAATGGCAGAATTTTTAGCAGATATACCTCCACTTATATCCATTAAATCCTCTTCAGTTAATTTCATATATTTATCATTTGCATAAGTTAAAAGTTCTTCGGCAGTAAAATCTAAACCTCTTTTTTTAGCAACAGGGATAATTTCCTTTTCTACTAGTCCTCTAAGATTATTTAAATCCGTTTGACTTACCTTTATCTTTTCGTCTAAGCCTTCCAACTCTTTTTTTAAAGAAGCATCGTTTTCAACTAGGTCATAAAATTTTTTAACGTTTTCTCTTGACATAAAATTCTCCTCCTTTTGTCAAAAAAGCACTATTTTGATTGTCGATTTACAAGTATTTTATCACAAAAACTCTATTATGTCAATATTTTAAATAGAAAGTGTTGATTTTTTTCTTTTTTTATGTTAATATTGGTTAAAAAGTAAATATTTAGGAAAGAAGGAATAAAATGATTGATAATTTATGTGAAAAAATTAAGTGCAAAAGAAATATTTTACTTTTCTCTATTGCCTTAATATTTTCAATATTTTTAGCTACCATTCTGTTATTACAAAATAATATTGCATTTGCAAGTCCTGGCTGGCATAATTCCGACCAAGGAAAATACTATATAACTCAAGACCATCAAAAAGCTTTTGGCTTTACAGATATAGATGGACAAACGTATTATTTTAATGATAATGGAATTGCTGTTACTTCATGGCAAAATATAGATGGAAATACATATTATTTTGATGACAATAATGTACTAAAAAAAGGCGATGTTATAATTAAAGGTGAAAACTATCATTTTGATAATAACTCTGGTATATTTCATGCAGGTTTTTATGAAATTGATAGTCTTAAATATTACAATGATGACCACGGATTTATGAAAACTGGTTTTTTAGAATTAGACGGCGAAAAATATTATATTGATCCAAATGGTATAGTTCAAACAGGTTTACAAAATATAGAAGGAAAAAATTATTTTTTTAATGAAAATGGTACTGTTCAATTTGGACTTATTAAATCAGGAAACAATACATACTATGCAAATGAAGATGGTTACTTAATCAATGGATATGTAAATGTAGACAATAAAAATTTATACTTTGACAGCTCATATAATCTAGCCAATGGTTGGATATCCATTGATAATCAGAAGCTTTACTTTAATAACGGTGAAAAACTCACCGGTACCCAAACAATAGGTAAACATAAATATTATTTAAATGATGATGGTTCCTTGACCACAGGGTGGGAAACTGTAGATGGTAAAAAATATTATAAAAATCAATATGGCCAGAGAGTAACTGGAATTCAAAAAATAGGAAATAAAACATATAACTTTAACTCACAAGGAATTCTATCTGAAGAGATTGCAAAAGTATCATATAAGCAAAATAATAAACAACAAAAAAATAATAAACAACAAAAAAACAATAAACAACAAGAAAACAACAAACAGCAAGCATCACCTGTTGTTTCTCAACCAAGCATTTCTACCTTTGTCCCAAAAACATATGCAACGCCAAGCTACTCTGATGTAACTGTCGATGATTCTGACAAAATAAACATTTCATCTATATTAGACTCATGTGGCAAAGACATCAATAAAATTTACAATTATGTTAGAAGTCATATGCATTTTATCAAGGCTCCTGGTGGCAATTTAGAACAATTAGTTAATTATGCTTTAGAAAATGGTGGAGGAACTTCTCAGCATTACTCTGCACTTATGTATAAAATGTTAACTTCTGCTGGACACTCTGCTAAAATTATTCAAGGAACTCTACGTGGCCAGCCTTATTATTGGAACCAAGTAAATGTTAATGGTTCTTGGTTCCACATTGATAGTTTACTTGGAAAATATCTTGTTTCAGAATCGCAATTAGGTTCTGCTTACTGTTATTAATTAATAAAAAGATTCTGTATTTTTACAGAATCTTTTTTATATTTTTTTAGCTACTACAACAAATCTTCCATTTTTAATTGAATTTTCACATGTTGATAAAGTAATAAAGCTATCTCCATACTCTGCATTTACATTTGTGTCATATAGTGACATTTCTTTAATATTATTAAAAAAATAGTCGAACTCTTCTTTATTATTTGCATTATAAAATCTATAATATTTAAATACATTATCTGTAACATTATAAACTTTTGATATAAATACCGATACTATTTCATAAAGTTGATTCTCATATAAAGTATCAAAAGCAATTTGCTTATGGTTTTGATAAAAATCTTTAGATTTGTACTTTATTAAAGCTCCAAACATTGAGCCATTATTCATATTGTGTCCATGAAAAATTAAATTAGTGCTCCTAGGTGACAGTGTACAATGTTTGTCAATAAAAATACTCCCATTAATATCCTTATCCTTATAAAAGTTTCTATAAAGATAGAATTCTCCATCATTTTTACTTTGCATAACTGGATAATTTATTACAGTATCATTAATCTTTATCCATCCCACAACATCATTATTTTTTTCATAAATTGTACTCATATTCGGCAACATTTGCATATTATTTTCTGTCGATATTATTGACTCTGCTGCAGAAAGCACTTTTTTATTATCTATATTTAAATTATTCAAATTTTTTTTTATTATAGAGTTTGACATACTGTTTCTTTGTGGAATAATAGGTGTACTATAAGACATAATTATATAGCTAACAGAAGAAAACACCATAACTAAACCTGCCATTAAAAGAGCTAATTTTAAAAAATTTTTTTCATCCAATGCAAATTTTTTCATTGTCAACCCTGCCCTTTAACAAATCAATATATAGTAGTGAGTACAGAATCAAAATTCCGTACTCACTATTTTACTATTCAAAAATTTTTTTTCTAACAGCCATGATAATTGTAAAAATACCTGCTGTTAACAATAAAATATATGGCATTACATTAGTTGTATCACCTGTTTTTGGAAGGTCATCTTTCTTATTTAATGACGAATCAACAACATTAAGGGTAAAATCAGCAGTTGTTCCGTTATTAAATTTAAAGTTCAATATATGAGTTCCTACATCTTGATTTTGAAGATATTCTCTAACCTGGAATGTAACTGATACTAAATCTGTTCCGTTATAATTAAGAACATAATCTGTGCCAATTTTTAATGGTGTACCATTTGTTAAGATTTCTGTAAGTCCAGTTCCGTTAAGATTTAAAGCGACAGTAACTTCAGTATGATTTTCTGAAGATGCATCTTTATCAAAAATTGATGAATTTGGATCTAATGTCACTTCATTGTAAAGTTTAACATAATCTTGACCACCGTTTTTTAATGCAGTTACTATATCAGAGCCTTTGTTTACATCCAATCTTTTAGCAACATCTGCTGCTTGCCCTACTATTGCAACCCATGATACTGTGTTATCTATATCCAAATTTTCAGGTTTTATACCATTGGTATTTCCTACAGCTTCAATCATACTTCCCTTATTAATTGTGATAGCATTTCCGGAAGCATTTGAAATTCCATAAGGGGAAGTTCCTGCTGCACCAATCGCTTTAACATTAGCTGAACTAATAGTAATAGTATTGCCCCCATACATTGGCAAACCTGTAGAGGTAGTATTAACTATCGATGAATCCACGGTACCACCTGTTATATTTATAGCTCCAGTAACATTTAATCCATTACCTGTTGCTCCATTATTTTTAGTTGATAATACTCCATCTTTCATGTTAAAAGTGCCTGTTCCATTAAAAGAATTATTAGCATTGTCTTGAGTTATACTTAAAGTACCATTATTTATAGTAGAATTTCCACCTACTACTACTGCATCAGCTGCACCTGTTTGTTTTACATTAACAGTTCCACTAGTTAATACAAGGTCATTTACTGAATCTATAGCAGAACCTGCCGCCGCTTGATTTAACGTAATGTTCGACGCAGATGCAAAATCTATATTACCAGCAGTAGTTGTAGAAATTGCCTTACCTGCATTATTTTGACTAATAGTCAAAGTACCATCACCACTAAATTTCAGGTTGTTACTTGTGGCTAAAATTGTATTTGCATCTGAAGTAATAGAGTTTGTACCTTTAAGCACTATCTCTAAATCTCCTGTTCCCCCTGTTGCAGAAATCAAACCGTTTGTTGTAGTAAGGTCCACACCATCAAGAGTTAAAACACCATTTCCACTTGTAGTTGAATAAGAAATTGTTCCTCTACCTGCACCCGCTTTACCAGTGCTGTCTTTATGACCTGCACCTGTTGCATAATTTCGTGATTGTCCATTAGTTATAGCTGTAAGTGTAGCATCAGAAGCTTCTGGCAAAATATTTACTGTAGTTGGAGCTGCAGCCTGAGCTATATTCATTGGAGTCATTATTGCTAATAATAATGCAAATGGTAATACGCCTGCAAATACATTTTTTACTACTTTAAATTTTTTTAAATTCATATAATATTCTCCTTTATAAATAAATTTTTTAATTCCTTATTTTTTAATTTTTAAAAGTTGAAATTACTCACCTCCAAAATTATTAATAAACCAAAAGAACTAACTATATAATTAAAAAATCTAAAAATACTTTTTAACTTAATTTTATTTTTAACTATAAACAACTTTCTAAACATGTAATAATATGTAAATAAATTTTAAAAAATATATAAAATGGCGGGTGCACGCACGATACCTACGTATATCGTGCATTGCACCCGCCATTAATAAAAAAATTATTCGGTATTATCAACATTAAAATTTATACGTTTTTCCTCAACTACTAAAGGCCTATTCATAACTCTGGTATTTATATTCATTACATACTCACCAATTAACCCAATAAAGAAAAGCTGAACAGAACCAAACAAAAATACTCCAATAAGAATAGGTGTTGTTCCTGCAGAAAATCCATACCAATTACACAATTTTAAAATCAAATAACACAAAGCTGTCAAAAGACTAATAAATGAAAAAATAAATCCAATAATAGTAGCTAACCTTAAACCTATTTTGGTATAAGAAGTAAAACTAAGCATAGCAGCATCATAAAGCCTATACCAGTTATTACTTGTTTTACCGGCACGCCTTTGAGCTTGTTCATAAGGTATATCTTTTCTTTTTGAACCTAGCTCAGCAACTATTCCACGTAAAAAAGGAGTCGGATCATCAAGAGATCTTAAAACATCTATAAAACTTTTATCATATAGTCCAAACCCAGTAAAATGTTCTATTTGTTCAACATCACTCATTTTTTTAATCAAATTATAATAACAAGAACGAAGGAAATACATAAATTTATTTTCTTTACTTGTTGTTTTAATAGCACAAACTATTTTATATCCATTTTCCCATTCTTTTACAAATTTAGGTATCATATCCACAGGGTCTTGAAAATCCGCACACATACTAATTGTACAATCGCCTGTAGTCTGTAAAAGACCATAATACGGTGAATTAAACTGTCCAAAATTCTTCGCATTAAAAATAGCTTTTATTTTTTTATTTTGACTACACAAATTTTCTAAAATTTTTCTTGTATTATCAGTAGAACAATTATCAATAAAAAGTAATTCCCAATCATACTTTTCTAATTTTTCTAATTGTTCAATTATAGCTTTACTTAATGGTTCAACATTTTCTTCTTCATTAAAACAAGGAACTAAAACACTTATTTTTTTCATTATTTTCAATCCTTTAAAAATAAATATTTAAGTGCTTCTAAAAGAAAAGCTATTAGAAGCACTTATGAGTGATCATATAAATCTTAAAATATCAGAAGGAGTATTAGCAATAAAAGAAACCGCATTTTCTTTAGATAAGGCTTCTATATTTCCTTGACCCCAAGACACTAAAATACAATCAATCCCAGCATTTTCAGCTGTTTTTATGTCTGTTAAGCCATCCCCAACGTATACGGTGTCTACAGGTTGTACATTATTTATTTTCATTAATTCATTAACACCATAAGGATCCGGTTTAGAAGGTCTTTCATCACAATACCCAAATATCCCAGAAAATTTAAACCCATTGAACTTAGTCTTACAAAGTTCCTCAGTTAATTTTTGAGCTTTATTTGTATTAATTGCAACCAAAATATTATTATCATTCAACGTTTTCAAAACATCTATAATACCATCAAATGGCTTTGTATTAGGTTTAGGATAATCTGAGTATATTTCTCTGTACTTCTCTTTTAACTTAGATATATTCTCAGGTATTCTATCCTTTTCATCCAAAAGTCTTGAAAAAATTACTTCCAGATTTCCTCCAAACAAATTTGCATATTGTTCAATAGGATAAGTTTTAAAGCCAAAAAAATCTAAAGTTTTATTAAAACAAACTGCTGCATCAATTATAGTATCAACCATTGTTCCATCAAAATCAAAAATTACAAGTTTTTTTTTCATTTTATTTATTAAACGCTGCCTTTGCTAATTCTAATCTTTCAGTTAACATTTTCATTCTAGCTCTATCTTCATTAGCCATTCTATCATAGAAATCGCATTTATTTTTTAAATATAGCACTTCAAATTCCATTGCCTTTAAGATCCCAGCTTTTAATCTATCTTCATTATCGTCGTATTTAAACACAATTTTCCTTGTTTCAAATTTTTCAACTAAGCCCTTCATAGATTTAATGAAATCAATAGCATCGAAGGATATTCCTCCTCCAAAGCCAACAACTACACCGGCAGCTTTTGCCTTTTTAGCAAAGAATTGAGAAGCTTCAAGTACTTCTTGTCCATTAATTACGTCTCTAGTAAGACCCATAGATGAAGATAAATCAACACGACCAATAGAAATCGTATTTAAAAATCCTTTACCTTCATTTAATATTTCATCAAAGTTTTGCCTACAAGTTTTAGTTTCTGCATTTATAATCCATTCTACACTATTAATTTCATCACCATAAACTTTTTTAGCTGCACCAACAAATTTTTTCATTGCAAAAGGGGTTTCAATCATAGGTGCCATAATTCCGCTAGCACCTAGTAATCTACATTGGTCAAGGTCTCTCACAGCCTCACAGCCACCTATTTTGATAAATAGATTCATATCAGCCCTAAAAACTATTTCATTTAATTTTACAAGTTCATCTGTTCTAGAACCCTCAGCCTCAAACTCTGCTTTAACTGCTAAAACATTATGGTCATTTTTTAATGATTTTAAAAGGTCTAACATTCTTTTTTCTGTTGCGTTCATAATACAAAACTCCTTAATATAATTTTTTAAAATTTATTGCTTTCATATTCTTCTCTAGATAAAAATGGATACATATCATCAATTAAAGGTGAAGTTATTTTTCCATCCGGCATTACTTTTGAAGATAGTTTAGGTTCAAAATTTTGAGCTGCATCTACTACAGCCTCACATAAAACAGGGCCATCATAATTTAATAATTCTTTAATTTTAGATTCTACTTCTCTAATGTCTTCTATTTTTATATACTTCATTCCATAGCATTTTGCAATTTTTTCACATTCAGGAAAACTTACTCCATTATCCTTTGAAACACCAACTAAGCAATGATTTGAAAAGATATTTGTTTGTGTTTGCCTAATAGAATGATATCCATTATTATTTAAAATAATCGTTTTCATATTCAAATTATTATGGACAACTGTTTGCATTTCTTGCAAGTTCATCTGAAAACTTCCATCCCCGTCAATACAAACAACCCGTTTTCCACTTTGGGATACGGCTACACCAAGAGCTGCAGGGAATCCATATCCCATACTAGCGCAACCTGAATTAGTAAATAAACGTTGTCCTTTTTTAATATTTGCTGCTTGGAATGTAATAACACAAGCACTTCCATTGCCACAAATTATTGGTTCATCTTTCGGTAAAACTTTAAATAATGAATCTATAAAGGCGTATGGATTCATAGGAATATTTTTATTATAATATTCCGGTAAACAAGCCGGATATTTTTTATTTACATTTTTACACCAGTCCAGCCATTCTTTATGTAAATCATTATCATTAATGAAATCAGCACTAATGAGTTGTTTTATTACATCTTTAACATCGGCATGAATAGGTAAATCAGGGGTTATAGTTGGTTTTTTTAATTCTGCTTCATCTATATCTACAATTATTTTATATGCATTCTTAGCAAAATTCTTATAATTGTAACTTATTTGTCTAATATTTAACCTACAACCAAAAGAAATTATAAGGTCACTATTTTCAACAACAAAATTTCCACCTCTTGTTCCAACTGTACTTGGTTTTCCACAAAAAAGTCTATGTTCATTCCATAAAACATCATGTGCATTCCATGCCGTAACTACTGGTATATTGAGTTTTTCAATTAACTCTAAAAATTCCTCATAAGCATCGCCGAGTCGTATTCCTGTTCCTGCAATTATAACCGGGCGCTTTGATGATTTAATTTTATCTATAATTTTATTAATAACATCGCTAGATACCTTAGGTACAATTGTACTTGATAGCTCATCCTTATTAAAATGAATCAAATCTTCTGTATTTATCATAGCTCCTTGCACATCAAGCGGTATATCGAGCCAAACCGGTCCTTTTCTACCTTCATTAGCTATATAAAGAGCTTTTTCCAAATGATAAGCTATTTCATTTGGTTCTGTAATCATTTTTGAATATTTAGTCATTATTTTAATACATTCAACTATATTAAATTCTTGATCTCCAAGCTGTCTAAGTGGTAAATTAGTCGAACCAACTGTTGTTTCTCTTTTTACTTGACCTGATAAAATAAACATTGGAATTGAATCAAGCCAACCACCTAAAACTCCAGTTATAGCATTGGTTCCGCCAGGACCGCTTGTGACACAAACCGCAGCTATTTTCCCAGAATACCTGGCATATCCTTCAGCTGCTATAGCGCATGCTTGTTCATGATGATTATAAGTACATTTTAATTTAGGATGATGCCCTAATGCATCATTTAAATGCATAGCACCTCCGCCTGTAACAGTAAAAACATCTTTTATATCGTTATTGCTAAGAAAATCAGCAATATAATCAGATACCTTTATTTTCAAAAATAATCAACTCCACTTAAACATTTAGTGATACTATTAATTTAATTTACCTACGACTTCTTTAATAGCTTGTTTAAAATCATATTTGGGAATAAAACCTGTATCTTCTTTTAATTTTGTAATATCTGCTGATAAAAACATTACTTGATTTTCCCCATATGGTTTTTGACCAAAAGATAATTGCACGCTAGGATTTACTACTTCTGCTATATCCTTTATATAATCTCTTAATAATCTTTTTTCTCCGCTTCCAAGGCAGTAGATTGACCCATCTTTGCCATTTATAGCTGCTTTAATCATAGCATCTGCTGCATCATAGCTATAAAGATAATCCCAAACTTGTTCTCCTTTTGTTAAGCTTGGACACCTATTTTCTTTTAATTCATTGATAACATATGATACTAATGTCCTGCTGTCATCACATGGGCCAAAAACACTAAAAATTCTAAACCAAATATGCTTTATTCCTAAATTCCGTGCATATACTCGACTCATTTGGCCTGCTGATAATTTAGCTGCACCGTATAATGTAAATGGATATGTTTTTGTATTTTCATCAGCCGGTTGAGTAAAATGCCCATATTCTGCCTGTGAACCAGCTCCAATAAAGCATTTACAGTCAAGCGCATTGGCAAGGTCAAGTGCGTCGATTGTGTATTTTACATTATTGATTTGTAAATTAATATTATTTCTTGAATCTCCAAAAGTGCCATTCCATGCAAAATGATAAAACGCATCAAATGGTCCTTTTAATTTATCTTTTAATGATATTAAATTGGATATATCGCATTCAATAATATGCAGTAATGGATGTTTCTTTAAATTTTCAATATTATTTGAGTTTGGACGACAAATCGCATAAACTTCGCAACCATTATCAGTTAATATATCTGCAAGGGCTGTTCCTATTGTTCCCGTGGGCCCTGTAATAATAACCTTTTTCATAAAAAGCCTCCTATTTAAATGCCCAGAGCTTATTCATAAGGAAATTTATTGGTATAGTAATTATAATTGCAATAATAGGAGCTACAACTTTTGAAATTCCAAGATAATTAACCATTAAAAATAATAAACCTGTAGACAAAAGAAAAGTCAATCCATATGACATAAAGGTTTTCATTAATGGTTTAAGATGCCCCTTTTGGGTCTTTTTAAAAACATAACGATTATTCCAATAATACGAGTTTAAAACACTAATAATAAAACCCATTGTATTAGCTATCAAGTAATTAACACCTATAAAGTAGAGTAAATAATATACTCCAAGTGATATTAAAGTATTTGAAACTCCAACTATGCCAAACTTTAAAAATTGTTTTATTGTTGAAAATAAATTATCCATAAAAACATCCTTTAAAACTTATTGATTTAATCCTTCTATAATAGTTTTTGCCATATAGTCAATCATTTCTTCTGTCATACCCGGATAAACTCCTACCCAGAAAGTATTATACATAATTTTGTCGGTATTTTTAAGTTCTCCAACGATTCTATAACCTTCGCCTGATTTTCTCATTTCATCAAAGCATGGATGTTTTGTAAGATTTCCTGCAAACAACATTCTTGTTTGTACACCATGGTCTTCTACATACTTAACAAGTTTATTTCTATCTATTCCATCTTTGCAAGTTATAAGGAATCCAAACCAACTTGGATTTGCATTTTCAGCAGCTTCAGGCAAAATCAGCTTATCAGCTACAGGTTCTAAAGCTTTCTTTAAACGTTCAAAATTATATTTTCTTCTTTCCACAAAACTTGGAAATTTTTCAAGTTGAGCACAACCAACAGCAGCTTGCATATCAGTTGCTTTTAAGTTATATCCAAAATGCGAATACACATACTTATGGTCATAACCAAGTGGCAATTCCCCATATTGTTTATCAAATCTGTGATTACACATATTGTCCATTCCTGAACGACATACACAGTCCCTGCCCCAGTCACGCATTGAACGCATGATTTTAGCAAGGAGCGGGTTACTTGTATATACTGCACCGCCTTCACCCATAGTCATGTGATGAGGTGGATAAAAACTTGATGTTCCAAGGTCTCCAATAGAACCGGTAAAGCGTTCTTCACCATCTATTGTATATTTTGAGCCCAACGCATCGCAATTATCCTCTATTAACCATAAATTGTGCTTATCACAAAAAGCCTTTACACTTTTTAAGTCAAAAGGATTACCTAAAGTATGGGCTAGCATTACAGCTTTAGTTTTATCCGATAAAGCATTTTCCAGTTGATTAACATCTATATTATATTGAGGAATTGTAACATCTACAAATACTGGTACTGCACCATATTGAATCATTGGTGTAACAGTAGTAGGGAATCCAGCTGCTACTGTAATAACTTCATCGCCACGTTTTATTGCTCTGTCTCCCAAAAGTGGAGATGTTAATGTCATAAAAGCTAACAAATTAGCTGATGAACCAGAGTTAACCAAAGCACAAGATTTTACTCCTAAATACTTTGCAAATTCGCTTTCAAATTTATCTGTATACCTACCTGAAGTTAGCCAAAATTCCAAAGAACTATCGACTAAATTAATCATTTCTCTGCTGTCATAAACTCTTCTAGCATAAGATATTGAAGGATTATTTTCGTCGAAATTTTTAGGCTTATGATAAGTTTTGCAATACACATCCACTAAATCTAAAATTTTTTCTCTGGCCTGTTGTTCTGTCATATTTAAAAACATAAAAAAACTCCTAATTTAAAAATTCATCAATTTGTTTGTCCATAATTTCAGATATATTACCGCCCGAAGAATATACTTTTGACCATTCTACTGTTTTCTCTATAGCCTTATCAATATTCCATCTAGGCTTCCATCCAAATGTACTTTTTAATTTTGAACAATCAAGTTTTAAAAAATTAGCCTCATGAGGTCCATCTACTTTTTTTATTTCTGCTTTTAAACCATCGTTCCATTTTTCACAAAACAATTTAACAAGCTCTCCTGTTGTCACGCAATCGCAATCATCAGGACCAACATTATAGTACCCAGAAAACTTTTCATCTTCATATTGTTTTTGAGCTATCATAAGATATGCATATAACGGCTCTAAAACGTGCTGATACGGTCTTGTTGACAAAGGATTTCTCACAATAATATTAGTTTTATTAATGGCAGCTCTTAAACAATCCGGTATAATTCTATCGTTTGCAAAGTCTCCACCACCTATAACGTTTCCAGCTCTAGCAGTAGATATAGCTATTTTTCCATCCGCAAAAAAAGAAGACTTATAGCTATGAGTCACTAATTCCGAACAAGATTTAGAATTAGAATAAGGGTCAAAGCCATCGAGCGGCTCATTTTCTCTATAACCCCACTCCCATTCATTATTTTTATACACCTTATCAGTGGTAACGTTTAAAAAAGATTTAACTGTTTTAGAATTTCTAATACATTCTAAAATATTTACAGTTCCCATTACATTAGTTTCGTAAGTATAATGAGGATCCTTATAGCTATCTCTAACTATAGGCTGAGCAGCCAAATGAAAAACAATTTCCGGATTTGCTTTATTAAAAGCAACTTTTAATGCATTTAAATCTCTTACGTCTCCAATAATAGAAGTTATTTTTTCTTCAACATCAGCCAAGCTAAAAAGATTAGGCTGTGTAGGTGGTTCATTAGAGTATCCTGTAATTATTGCGCCTGCATTAATAAGCATTTTACAAAGCCATGTTCCCTTAAAACCTGTATGTCCTGTTATAAAAACTCTTTTTCCTTCATAAAAGTTTAAATTCATAGACTACTCCTTACTTAATTCCAAATTTTCCATGGAGCATTTCCACTTGCCCACATTTCTTCAAGTTGACATTTATCCCTTTGAGTGTCCATACATTTCCAAAATCCCTCATGTTTAAAAGCTTTTAGCTCACCCATTTTTGCAATATTTTCAAGAGGCTCTTGTTCAAATACAGTTTCGTCGCCTTTTATAAAATTAAAAACTTCGGGATTAAGAACCATGAACCCACCATTTATAACGCTTCCATCATTATGTTTTTTCTCTCTAAAGGACCGGATAGTATTTTCTTTTTCGTCAATATCTAAAACGCCAAATCTTTGTCCAACGTTAACAGCGGTCATAGTAGCAATTTTCCCATGTGATTTATGAAATTTTACTAATTCCTCAATATTAACATTACTTACACCATCACCGTAAGTAAGCATAAAAGGTTCATTTCCAACATATTTTTGAATACGCTTAATACGACCACCAGTCATAGTGTTAAGTCCAGTATCCACAAGAGTAACTTTCCAAGGCTCCGCAAAATTACTATGTAGTATCATGTTATTATTATCTGTAAAATCAAATGTGACATCGCTTGAATGTAAATAATAATTAGCAAAATATTCTTTTATCATATGAGCCTTATAGCCACAGCAAATTATAAATTCATTATAACCATAATTTGAATATATTTTCATTATATGCCAAAGAATTGGTTTACCAGCTATTTCAATCATTGGTTTTGGTCTTAAATGACTTTCTTCAGATATTCTGGTTCCAAAACCTCCTGCTAAAAGTACAACTTTCATAAAAAAATAAAGCCTCCTTTTTTTACTATAAGACATTATATCACACTATTCGCAGGATTTTCAATCTAAAAAACAACAAACATTAAAAATTAACATTTTTTAATAATGTTTAATATTTACAATAATCATTTTCAAAAAAGCACAAAAAAAAATAAGTTTACAAAAAAATATTGTTTGTAATGTCTTTAATTGTTGACCTCAATTATTTATTGTGTTAAAATTATATAAAAATATTTGTTAAAAGGAGTATTAATATGATAAATTTTAAAAAATTTGTGCTACATTCTTTCTTTATTTTAATTTTACTTAATTTAACAATTAACTGTGCATATTGTTCAGAAAACTCAGATGATTCCTATCCAATGTTCAAAAAAACTGATAGTTCCACCGGTATTAGCGTACTTGCTCCAAGCGGTATATATCCTAAAAATGCAGAACTTAAAGTTACTGAGCTTGAAACAAATTCCGCTGAATATGAAAAGGCCGTCTCTGGACTTGATTCAGATAAGGCAAAAAACGTACAAAAACTAAATATATATAACATTGAAGTTTTAGAAAACGGAAAAAACATAGAACTAAAAGAAAATCAAACCGTTGTTGTCAGAATTCCTATCCCTTATAGTTTTGATAAAAATGATATTGAAGCTTTAAATATAGTTTACGGTGATAATAATGATATTAAAATTTCTGGTACAGTAACTGAAATTGATGGTAAACCATATTTTGAGTTTAGTACCAACAAATTAAATCAATTTAAAAACATAACTATAATAGATACAAAAAACATTTTTACTACTATTTTAGTCTTAACACTTACCATTGCTGTAATAATCATATTAATTATTTTATATCAAAAAAATAAACGCAAACAACAAATTACCTCTGTTTAATTTTTGGTTTTTAAAATTGCATAAAATTACTAGCCATAAAAAATTACTAACTCACAGAATCAACTGAAATAAATTGTACATATATTCCCGTTTACTAGTTAAAAAACTTTAAACACTATTAAACTATTTTAACTTTTATTATTAAAAGCATTTTCAAGTTTTGAAAACTGTTCTAAAGAAATATTTTCTGCTCGACTTGACACTGGTATACATAAATCTTCAAAAATCTTTATTAAATTATTTTTATCAATTCCCAACATATTGCTTAACGAATTAATGGCAGTTTTTCTCCTTTGAGAAAATGCTGCCTTTATAATTTTAAAAAACAATTTTTCATCAATAACGTTGTATGGAATATTTTCTCTAATATTCAATTTAATTACTGCAGAATCAACATTTGGTGCCGGCATAAAACTTCCTCGGCTTACCGAAAATAGCATTTCTGGCTCAGAATAATAACTTACAGCTAAACTAATACTTCCCGTTTTTCTATCGCATTCTCCTGCACAAATTCTATCTGCAACTTCTTTTTGAATCATAACTGTAATAGACTTTAATCTTAAATGTTCTTCCAACAACTTCATAATAATTGGTGAAGTAATGTAATACGGTAAATTTGCACAAAGCACAACGTCCATACCTAAAAATTCTTCATTTATTAATTTTTGCAAATCGATACACATAATATCTTCATTTATAATCTTTACATTGTTAAAATCCGATAACGTCTCAGTTAAAACAGGTATTAACCTTTTATCCAACTCTATTGCTACTACTTTTTTTGCTCTTTTAGCTAATTCACAAGTTAAAACGCCTATTCCCGGACCTATTTCTATAACTCCGATATTTTCATTAGCACCACACAATTCTGCCATTTTAGGACATACATTTGGATTAATTAAAAAATTTTGACCTAAAGCTTTTGAAAAATTAAAGCCGTGCTTTGTTAATATTTTTTTTATTGTATTTATATCAGATAATTTTTCCATATAACCTCCAAAATACCTACCATACTTATAAACTTAAGTATATCATAAAGTCCACTTTTTCAAAAGTATTGATTAACATAAAATAATAAATTATAATATCGTATAAAAGGAGTGAACAATAAACACTATGAAAAGAGTTGATAAAAGAAACTACTATTTAGATATAGCTCAAACTGTTCTTGAACGTGGAACCTGCTTACGAAGAAACTTTGGAGCAATAATTGTGAATAATGACCAAATAATATCTTCAGGATATACAGGTGCTCCTAGAGGACGTCAAAATTGTATTACTCTTGGCAAATGCACTCGTGAAATTTTAAACATACCTCGTGGTGAACGATATGAATTATGTCGATCTGTACATGCTGAAGCAAATGCTATTATACATGCTTCCAGAAAAGAAATGTTAAATTCAACGTTATATTTGGTTGGTAAAGAAGTATCAACAAATGACTATGTAAAAAATACTTGCTCTTGTTCCATGTGTAAAAGATTGATTATAAATGCTGGAATAAAAACTGTAGTTGTTCGAATTGACAAAAATAAATTTAAGGTTATAGATGTTAACGATTGGATAAATGAAGATGAATCGTTATCAGGTCAAAGAGGATATTAAAAAATTATATTAGGGTGTGTGTAATTATGAATCCACGATACAAATTAGGCTTACGTGCTATAAAAACAGCTATCTCTGTTTTTTTGTGTTTGTTAATCTCTATAATCTTTAATAGGTCAGACGTATTACTTGGAAGTATTGCAGCTATTATATGTATACAACCAACATACAGTGAAACTTTTTTGACTGGCATTCGGCGACTTGTTGGAACCTTAATAGGTGGTATTATTGGTTATTTAATATTACTTCTTACCCATAACCTACCACTTAAAAGCTTTTCTGACTTGCTTATCGCACCAATTTCCATACTAATTGTAATATATATATGTAATTTAATAAATTATCCTGAATCTGTTGTAATTTCATGTATAGTTGTTCTAAGTGTGGTAATGTGGCCAACTGAAAATGTAACGGATACTTTGATGTATGTGATTAATCGAGTTATAGATACAAGTCTTGGCATTATAATTGCAATGTTTGTTAACAAATTTACGTTTAAAAAAAGAAGTGAAAACTTCTAATAAAGCTTTGATAAAAAATCGTTTTTAAAAAATACTCTCCATAAAGGCATCTAATCTTTCTTAATATTGACTTAAAGTTAAGATTAATCTATAATTTAAATAGAAAAAAATGTATAAAAGGAGTCCCATATGAAAGTTACAAAAGCTGTTATACCGGCGGCTGGACTGGGAACACGTGTCTTACCTGCAACAAAAGCATTACCCAAAGAAATGTTCCCTATAGTTGACAAGCCTGCTATTCAATATATAGTAGAAGAAGCTGTACAATCCGGTATTACCGATATATTAATAATAACAAATCGTGGCAAAGAAATTATGGAAGACCATTTTGATAGAAGCCCTGAACTTGAACAACGTCTTTTATCTAATGAAAATATTGAAATGCACAAAGAAATTGTATCAATTTCAAAACTTGCTAATATATACTTTTTACGCCAAAAAGAAACTCATGGTCTTGGGCACGCTATAGGTTGTGCTCGTTCATTTGTAGGTTCAGAACCTTTTGCCGTACTTTACGGAGATGATGTTATTATAGGTAAAGAACCTGTATGTGCTCAGCTAATAAAAGCATATGAAACTTATCACAAGTGTGTTTTAGGCATTAATAAAGTTCCAAAAAGTGAAATTACTAAATATAGTTCTTTAAAAGTTGAAAATTTAAAAGATAACATTTTTAAATGTACTGACATGATAGAAAAACCTACTCCAGATAAAATAATGTCGCTTTATTCTATTTTAGGCAGATGTATATTAACACCTGAAATATTTGATATACTTGATAAAACGCAACCAGGTGCCGGTGGAGAAATCCAATTAACTGACGCTTTAAAAACTTTAGCAACTACAACCGGCGTAACCGCTGTTGACTTTATTGGTAAACGTTACGATATGGGAAATAAACTTGGTATCATGAAAGCTTGTGTAGAAGTTGCCCTATCTCACAATGAAATAGGACCTGAATTTAAAGAATACTTAAAAAACATAGCAAATAATATATAAAGTAAAATCAGTTTTATTTTATGTAAAAATGTGGCCGCACTATACCGCGCGGCCACATTTTTTAATTTAGTCTTTTTTTCCTTAAAAAAGCACCTTTTAGAACTTCTCTATTAACTGGAATAAATAATTTTTGCATTGCATGAGGAGTTGATTCAACCTCATTACCCCATTCATCGATAATTTTCTCTACATGCAACTCAAAAGGTTTTCCACCTGGTTCCAAAACATCTAAGCAATCTCCCTTAAAGAATTTATTTCTTTGTGAAATTTGCATCATGCCATTGTCATAACCATCGCAAACAGCTACTACATCATATTTTCTAACATAGCCGCCATTAGAATAAACTTGTCCTGGTTCATTTCCAAAGAAGAATCCTGTATTATATTCTCTGTGACTAATTTTATCTAATTCTTCAAACATCCAACTCTCTGCAGCTTGATTATTTATATAGTTGTTTAAAGCCGCCTTATACGCATTAGTAGTCACTGCAACATAATAAGATGATTTAGCTCTTCCCTCTATTTTAAGGCTAGAAGCACCAGCCTTAACAATTTGAGGTATGTAATTTATCATACATAAATCTCTAGAATTTAAAATATAAGCTCCTGATTTATCCTCTTCAATAGGAAATAATTGACCTTGTCTATTTTCCTCAACTAAATTATATTTCCATCTACACGGTTGAGCACAATCCCCTCTATTGGCATCTCTACCTGTTAAATAACTTGATAATAAACATCTTCCAGAGAAAGAAACGCACATAGAACCATGAACAAAAACCTCCAACTCAAGGTTCTTATTAGTTTTTGCTCTAATTGTAGCAATATCGTCAAGAGTTAATTCTCTTGCTAAAACTACTCGTTTAGCACCCATGTCATAAAACGACTGTGCTGTAACATAATTAACAATTCCAGCTTGAGTTGATATATGTATATCCACATTTGGTGCATATTTTTTCACTAATTGTAAAACACCTATATCCGCTACAATAAAAGCATCTATTCCTAAATCTTTAGCATTTTCAATAAATGACGGTAATCTATTAATTTCATTATTTCTTGGTAAAGTATTACATGTTAAATAAACCTTTACATTTTTATCATGTGCAAATTTAATTGCCTTTGCAAGCTGGTCATTATCAAAATTTGAAGAAGAAGTTCTCATCCCAAATTCTTGACCTGCTAAATAAACTGCATCTGCACCGAAGTTAACCGCAGTAATCAATCTTTCCATATCTCCTGCAGGAGATAAAATTTCTGGCTTTTCTAAAATAAAATTATTATTCAAAATAACTTGTCCTCTTTCTATAAAAACTTATTTAATACCGGCTTTTTTTAAATTAACATTATGTTCTGCAAAAGTCTGTGCATAATAGGTTTTTCCTTTATTATCATGGCAGTAAAAATAGTATTGTGTTGGTTTAAAATTAAGCACAGATTCAACAGCGGTCAATCCGGGATTACAAATCGGTCCTATTGGTAACCCTTTAAACTTATACGTATTATACGGACTTTCATAATTGTCAACAATACTTTCCGGAACCTTATCTTTGTTTCTATAAGGATACCAAACAGTAGCATCTACAGATAAACAACCATTTATTGCATCCCCATAAGGCGACATACCTGCAGTATTGACGGTATTTAATCTATTGCTTATAACTGCAGATACACCATTCATATCAGCATCATTTGCAGCCTCTGCTTGAACAATAGCCGCAAAATTCACTAAATCCTTTACAGATAAAGATTTTCTTTCTGCTAACGTTCTTACACTTACCTTCTCATTTGAATCATCTGTAAGGATTTTTTTAGAAATTTTATTGTTAAAGTTATTTAAAAACTTTTTAATAACTGAAGTTGGTTCAACATTTTTATAAAAACTATACGTATCTGGGAATAAATAACCTTCAAATCTATATATCACATCATCATTTTTGTTATTTTCTATAAAATCATAATTTTTATCAAAATCACCTGTTTTACAAGCTTCCATAAACTCTTCTGCTGAACAAATCTCATTTTTTTCTAATATTTCAGCAATTTCCATTACATTTTTACCTTCTGGGATAGTTACATTTACTACATCTGAATCAATCCTGTTAGCATTCGACTGTAAATAATTTATAGTCGCTTCATAATCAAGATTTGTTTTTATTTCAAAACTCCCTGGAATAAATTTTTGAGAACCTTTTGTAAGAAATAAATACAATTTAAAAAACGTTGGTTGTTTAATAACTCCATTGTCATATAGCATATCTGCAACTTTTGTCTTACTAGTCCCTTTGGGGATTTCAATACTTACCATACTATCATTTCTTGTAATAGCCAACATATCAAGCGTACCAAGAACTACAAATTGACCTAAAATCAAGCACACTGAAAAAATTAAAAAAATCCATATTGATTTAAAAAATTTTACATATTCAAATGACCTTTTTATTTTATTATCTACTTTTTTCAGTTTTATACTTTTATCATGCTTTTTCTTTTTATTTTCACTATAACTCATTAAATTTTCTATGTTTTCTTTTTCATTATATGTATGATCAATATTAACCTCAAAATTTTCCACCTTTTTTTTAATATTCTCAGATAAAATTTCCTCTTGAGATTTCATATCCTGATCATTCTTATTTTTATCGTTCATTTTTATACTCCTTATTAAAGACATATAAATTTTTCTTAAATTATAACTCTATTCTCTGTTATTATTGCATCAACATTCATATCAAATTTATCTCTTGGCAAAGTCGACATTATAAAATCATCATAACATAGCCCTACTGTTTTACCTTTAAACCGAGTTAAAAACCTGTCATAATATCCACCACCGTAACCCAACCTATAGCCAGACATATCAAATATAATACCAGGAACAATACATAGATCATTTTCACCACTTGATATTGGCAAACATTTTGTTTTTATGGGTTCCATCAGTTTAAATTTTCCTTTTTCTAAATCACTAAGGGAATTAACCATAAAAAATTGAAGTTCTTTTTTCTCTTCTATACATCGAGGCAATGCCACTATTTTTTTATCCAATAAAGCTTTTTCAAATAATTCGTAAGTATTAATTTCATCAGGTTTTGACATATACATAAAAAGCGTATTACACTTCTTATATTCATCCAACGTAAATAATTTTTCAATTATTAATTTATCATGAATTTTTTTAAGTAAATTATTTTTATTTTTTCTTTTATTTAAATATTTTTCTCTTAACCATTTCTTCTTAGCATTTAAATCTTTAAAACACATTGCATAGAGTCTCCAATACTTCTCGCTAATTCTCTACCAGATAAATATTCAATAATTTTAAATGCAAATTCAAATGTTACGCCAGGCCCTTTCGCTGTAATTATATTTCCGTCAATACAAACACTATCTGGTACCACATTAGCACCAATCAATTTATCCTCAAAACCTGGATAGCACGTAGCTTGTTTACCTTTTAAAAGTCCAAGCTCTCCTAAAATGAATGGTGCTGCACATATAGCAGATATTAACTTTTTATTTTTTTCACAATACTTTAAAGATTCACAAACTATATTTGACCTACGTAAATTTTCAGCTCCGGGCATTCCGCCTGGTAAAACAATTCCACTTATATCATCAAGATTTAATTCACTATCTTTCATATCCGTATATACTTTTAATCCATTTACACTAGTAATATCATTTTTACCAATTCCAACAGTTTTTACATTACAATTTGCTCTTTTTAAAATATCTACTACAGCAATTGCTTCTATATCTTCAAACCCATCTGCTAAAAAAACATAAATCATACTGCACCCCCACTTATTAATCCATTACTAATCCCAAATACGGATTTTTAATTTCTTTTAAAATCTTATCACAAACACTATTATTGACTAATGGTTTTATCATACCAAAAGGAATATCTTTCCCACTAACCCCAAAAAGTTGCATTCCAACAGGCAACCGAAATTGATATTTTTTAGCATTATATTTATCTTTTATGCTCTTAATTATACTTTTAGCATCTTCAGGCAAAATAGCACTATCTACTACAATAACACTATCTTTTTCCCGTCTGCATATTGCATAACTTCTTCCACTAATTATCGTAGTTCCTCCGTAAATATTATTTGCCTTACATGCGTACCTTATTGTGCTTTCATCCCAAAACGCTTGCCCAGATTGTTTATAAAAATTTTCTCTTAAATTAAATATATAAGAAAAATTTATTGTCTTTTTTTCTTTGTTATCTACACTATTATCCAAAATATTTTTTAGTTTATAATCATCAACTTCTAAAATACTTGTCTTAAAAAAATACTTATACCCCAGCTTTTCATAAAAATCATATAAACTAGTTGTTGCTGGGTAAAGTGTAGAAAAAAACTTTCCATTTTCTTTTGATATATCCTCTGCATATTTTAAAAGTTTCCTCATAAAGCCTTTACCTTGATATTCCGGTAAAGTTGCAACTGCATACATATAGCATGAAGGTAATTTTTTTTTGTTATAAACAATATAATTATCAAAAATATAAGCAGCCGAAACTATTTTTCCATCTTCAATACAAACTACTGTATTATTTTCATTAAATTTTTCTTTAAATAATAAATCTATAGCTTCATCTTTTTCATTAAAACAAACCTTTAAAATATTTCTTAATTCTGGTTGCATTGAATTTTGAGCCATAGTTAAAATCACTGAAAATCACCTCAAAAAAGCATCATATTTTTTCAAAAGAATTTGTGGATGATATGAGAGCTTTGCTTTTCTTAGACCAGCTAAACCTAAATCTTCTTCTCTATTTATATATTTATACTTACACAAATTATTTTTAGCAAATTCATTATTTATAACACTATAGGCAGTCATATACTCCCTTAGCGCTTTTTCAAAGTGTATAACAAAAACTTCATTATTTATTTTTTCACCTATTGTAAATGCTATTGGCATTTTGTCAATAGCTATAATTCCGCCACTAAATTCAAGCTCATTAAAGTATTCAAGAGCTAATTCTAAAGCCATTTTTTCTTTGCATAAACTTTCATTACTTTTATATTCATTTTCATCATACCACTTTTCTAATATAACCCTACAATCATTTATATTTTCATTAGTAATATTATAATATACAAAATCAAACATATTATTAAATTTTGATATATGATTCCTCTTGCTGTGATATTTTTTTCCTTTTAAATTAATTAAATCTTTAGACTCATAAATATAATCTGCAGTATTTCTTGTCTCACTAAAGATAAACTTTTCAGGCATAATTTTATTTAAAATTAATATCATAGACGCAGTAATTCCTGTAAAGCAAAAATCTATATTTCTCTTTTGAGCATCATTAATTAATACTTCAATAACTTCTTTTAAATCTCCTTTACCTAATGGAAAGCCGTAAAAAGTTTGTTTTCCCTCATACAATCTCAATAAAAAATTATTATATTTACAAATTTTTAAATTATACACATCTTTCCAAATAAATGCTGTTCCGAATGCATTATCTGAACTAATATAACCTGAATCTTCAAAAATAGACTTAGCCCACTGCTTGTCCTTTAATGTAGGGGTTAAAAACTCTAACATATTAAGAAATCACTTCCTCAATTAGATTTTCAATATTATCACTTATCTCTTTAATGGTTTTGGGCTGACCATTGGTACTGCAATTAACTATTTTCCAACCTAATTTTTCTGCTGCATATAAAGAAGTATTTCTACATTTCTTTAAAAAATCTACATTTTTTTCATATATATCTTTTTTAGATTCATCTCCATCATAACGTTTTGTCATAAATTTTTGAGATATATCTATTGGCATATCAAGATAAATAACCATATCTGGTTTTGGCAACCCTAATTTACCATATTCATAATCTTCAAGCCATGTAATATATTCATTCCAAATAGATTTTTCTAATCTAGCCAATTGATATATTGCATTTGAAGTAGTATATCTATCTGCTAATATAATTTGACCATTTTCATATTTATCTTTCCAAAATCTCTTATAACTTGCGTACCTATCAACTGAAAAAAAAGAAGCGGCCGCATATGCATTGACTTCTTCAGGTGATGACCCAAATTCTGAATTTAAATACATTTTTACAAGAGCTGAAGAAGGGTCATTATAATCAGGGAAACTCAATTTACAAACTGAATTCCCCTTATTTTTAAGACTTTCACAAATTAAATCAGTCTGAGTTGCCTTTCCGCTTCCATCAAGTCCCTCTATAACTATAAGCTTTCCTCTTGACATACTACTTCTCCTTTTATTTGTGAAAATTGCTTTTTTACTTCAGCTTGTTTTCCACAAGACATTTTTCCTTCTGGGCAAATACCATTAAGGCATGGAGGACCTGCTTTCTTAAATATATTCGGTGCAACTTTAGAAACTAATTTCAGCATCTCTGATGCAAGTTCTCTTATTTCCCATTGAGCTCTGTTACAACATCTATTTGCAAAAAAGTTTAATAAACTCCTTGCATTAAAAGTACAGATAAGCTTTGTTTCGCAAGCATTTGGTAAAATATATCTTGCATCTTCAATTGCTTTTTTTTCTGCTAATTTATCAGCTATTTTTTCTTCTTTTCCACTGTTCATTAAATCTTCTTTATGTTTCTGTTTTAAAATTTTTGATAAACTTTCATAATGGTCCATATCTTCATTCATAGCATTTATAAACTCTTTTTTTGCTTCAGGTATAGATTCTATTTCTGGTGGTAAAACATATTTAAACTCATCAGCTTTAACATATCTTTGGCTTTGTACACTATACGATGCTATTCTATGTCGCGTAAGCTGTGCAAGTAATGACCTTGATACCCCTTCAATAGAAAAAGTGAATGTCACATGCTCAATCGGGCTTTCGTGACCTATTTCAGACAACATATTAACAAAATTACTAATTTTTTCATCTGTTAATCCTTCACGTATTTTTTCAACTCCTACAGATGAATAACAAAGTTTCGCTGCACAAGCTATTAATTTTTCTGGTTCATTAGTATAAGAAATCAAATTTACTTTAATCAAAGTTCATCCCTCTTTTTACATCATTTATATTTTATCCTTTGTTAAAACGCTTCCTAAGGGTTAGAAGTGATTTTTTTTCTATTCTTGAAACATATGATCTTGATATGTTAAGTTTTTTAGCTACCTCTCGTTGGGTTAATGGTAACTTTCCATTTAAACCATATCTTAATTTTATTATTATTTTTTCTCTTGGAGATAAAATTTCTTCTATGTATTTATATAATTGTTCCGATTTAATTTTTGTATCTAACTCTTCAACAATTAAATCTTCGGTTGCCATTACATCCATTAAAATAAGTGCATTTCCATCCTTATCCGTGTCAATAGGTTCATTCATTGAAACATCCTGTGCTGATTTTTTACAATTTCTAAAAAACATTAAAATCTCATTTTCTATACATCTTGCGGCATAGCTCGAAAGACGTATTCCTTTTGACACATCAAAAGTATCAACTGCTTTAATAAGACCGATAGTTCCAATTGAAACTAAATCATCTTGCTCGCTAATTGACATATAATATTTTTTTACAATATGTGCAACCAATCTTAAATTATGTTCTATTAATTTATTACGAGCATCCTTATCTCCATTTTTCATCCTATTAAAGCATTCTCTTTCTTCTTTTGAAGACAGCGGTTGAGGAAATGACCCTGCACCTGTAACATGCAATATAAATACCAATAAATTTACTATTCCACCAAAAGCCACGTTTATCACCACAAAATCCTCCTCTTTTACATACTCTAAATAGTTTATGTAAAAGACAAGTTTTTCGTGCGTGTCCGACAAATTTTTTATTTATTTTTTGTAATTAAAATTAATTTTTCTTTTAAACATTTTTCTGCTAAATTAACAGTTAATGTTCCCTTAGATAATTTTAATACTTCACCTATTAAATATTGTATTGATTGACTTTTGCCTTTACAGTAATCTTTAACTGCTTTTTCATTACAAGATAATACTTTATCACATAGCAATTCTACTTCTTTTTCGTCAATTTTTGTAATATTTTTAACATTCAATACTTTTTGTAAATCACTATTTGTGTTTAGAGCTTTATCAATTGCATCTTTTGCAAAGTTTAGTTCTATCTCTGATTTTTCAATCAAATCACATAACCGACTTAATTCTTGACTGCTTATGCTCACATTAAAGTTTAACTTTTGTTCCTTGGTTTTTAAATGAGAAAAAAATACACCTAAAATTAAATTTGAAACTATTTTTTTATTTGATAAGTTTTTAGAAACTTTGTCAAAATAATCTGAAGCTTTTCTATATTTTAAAAGATTTCTTGCATCAATCATAGACAATCCATATTCTTTAACATAACGGTTTACCCTTGCATCAAAATCTTCCGGCATTTTCGACCTTATAACATCTATTTCCTTTTTGCTAATGTCAAAATTCACTAAATCAGGATCTTTAAAATACCTATAATCTGATTCATTTTCTTTCAATCTCATCGCTTCTGTTTTTTTAGTTAACTCATTATACCTTCTAGTTTCTTTTTTTATTTTATTACCTTTTTCTAATTCAGAAATTTGCCTGTCAACTTCATATTCTATAGCTTTAGTAATAAATTTAATGGAGTTTAAATTTTTTAATTCAACTCTTGTTCCATCCTCATTACTTCCATATTTTTTAATTGAAACATTAACATCACATCGCATAGAACCTTCTTGCATTTTGCAATCTGAAACACCTACATATCTCATGATATCTACTAATTTTTCCACATAAATACGTACTTCATCTGCAGAACTCATATCTGGTTTTGATACAACTTCTATTAAAGGCACGCCACAGCGATTATAATCTATTAAAATATTATTTTCTTTATAAACTAACTTTCCTGCATCTTCTTCTATATGTATTTTATCAATGTGGATTTTTTTATTATCATTAATATTTACATATCCATTTTTACAAATGGGCATATTTTGTTGTGTTATTTGATAACCTTTTGATAAATCCGGATAAAAGTAATTTTTTCTGTCCATTCCAGAAATACTACTTATGTCACAATGTGTAGCTATTCCTGCTTTTATTGCTAAATTAACAGCTTGTCTATTAAGCACAGGTAAAGACCCCGGCAATCCTAAACATACCGGACAACATTGTGTATTTGCAGGTTTTCCAAATTCAACAGAGCATCCACAAAAAAGTTTAGATTTAGTTAAAAGTTCGAAGTGAGATTCTATCCCAATTTTTACTTCATATTTCACAGTCTCACCCCCATATTTATATCATCAAGCAATCTTAAGTTTGTTACTTTTTCAAATTTATTTGCTACATTTAAAATAGTAGATTCTTTAAATCTATTACCGATTAATTGCATTCCAATAGGCATTCCATTAGAATCTTTTCCACACGGAACTGACACAGCTGGTAACCCTGCTATATTTACAGGCACAGTACAAATATCTGTCATATAAGCTTGCATTTGATCTTCTGGTACAAAGTCATGTTCAAAAGCAGTACTTGGCACAGTTGAACTTAAAATCACATCACATTTTTCAAAAGCTTCGTCAAATGATTTTAATGTAGCTCCCCTAATTTTCTTTGCTTCTTTTATATAAGCATTTTTACTACTTGAATTCAGCATATAAGTTCCAAGCAATAATCTTCTTTTTACTTCCTCACCAAAACCTTCAGCACGACTGTTAGCCATTAGTTCAATAACATTATTATAATTATTTGACCTATGACCAAAGCGTATCCCATCAAACCTAGCTAAATTTGATGATGCTTCAGCTGTAGCTAATATGTAATAAATAGGCAAAGAATATTTAATATTAGGCATATCAAGTTCTACAAATTCCGCACCTAATGATTTGTATACATCTATTGCATTATTTATAGAAGCTCTTACATCTATATCAAGGCCTTCGAAATATTGCTTTGGTAAACCTATTTTCATACCACTTATATCATTATTTAAGTTTTGATAAGTTTTCTCTCCCATTATTCCAAGAGAAGTTGAATCCATTTTATCTTTTATTGCCAAATTATCATATATAATTGATACATCCTCTACAGTTTGTGCCATCGGTCCAACCTGATCAAGAGTTGATGCAAAAGCTACAACTCCATATCTTGACAGTGCACCATATGTAGGTTTTAATCCAACTATTCCACAAAAACTTGATGGTTGTCTAATTGAGCCTCCTGTATCTGTTCCTAATGAATACACTGCTAAATTTGCTGAAACAGCAGCTGCAGAGCCACCTGAACTTCCACCGGGTACTCTATTTGTATCGTGTGGATTTTTGGCACCTCCAAAACAAGATGTCCCACAAGAACATCCCATAGCAAATTCGTCCATATTTGCCTTTCCTAAAAGGACTGCATTTTGATTTTTTAAAATAGACCAAACCGTAGCGTCGTAACTTGGGATATACCCTTTTAACATATTAGAACAACATGTTGTTTCAATACCCTTAGTTAAAATATTATCTTTTAAAGTAAGTGGAATTCCTTCTAAAGGCATTAACGGTAATCCTTTTGTTATCTTTTCATCTACTTTTTTTGCAACTTTTTTAGCTGTGTCTTCTGTTATTTTAATATATGCATTAAGCTCCTTGTTGTGTTTTTCTATTTTTTTTAAAAAGGCATTAGTAAGTTCTAGGCAAGAAATTTGTTTTGTTTTGAGTAACCCTTGTATATATTTTATTTTTCCGGTACTTTTCATAATTTATAATCTTATACTCCTTTTCTTACTTCGAAATATCCATCAGATTTATATTCTGTACCCATAAGGGCTTGTTCATTTGTTAAAGACAAATTTATATTATCTTCTCTTAGACAATTTTTTAATCCATTAAGTCCTAAAAAATTTACATTCTCATGTTCAATATCATAAATCATATCAACAAATGACAATATATCATTAATGCTGTCGGTAAACCTATCAACTTCCTTATTAGTAATAGAAATTCTTGCAAGTTCCGACATTTTAATTGTTTCTTCTTTTGTAATCATATTAAACTTCCTTTTTCTTTAATCAATTGTAGTAAAAAACGCATTATGAACAGTTCTTACCGCCTCATCTGTATCCTTTTGAGAAACGATTACCGATACTTTAATTTCACTTGTAGCTATCATTTGTATATCTATATTAGCTGCAAAGAGGGATTCAAACATTTTAGCTGCCACACCTGAATGTGTTTGCATTCCAGCGCCTACTATAGAGACTTTAGCTACATTTTTATCATAAGTTAATTTTGCTCCAGGGATTGATTCACAATATTTAGTTAATGATTCAACCGCATCACTTAATTTATCTTCCGAAACCGTAAAGAAAACGTCTCTTTTGTCATTATAAACTGCAGATTGTAAAATTGTATCCACATTTATATCTCGAGCTGAAAGCTTCGAAAATATTCTAAAAGCCCACCCCTTAGCATCCGGTATTCCTGTAATCGAAATTTTTGCGACATTAACATCCTTTGCCACACCACTTATTAACATTTTTTCCATATTAGTGACCTCCTTAACTATAGTACCTGGAACATCTATAAAACTTGATAATACTTCCAATTCTATATTATGTTTTTTTGCGATTTCAACTGATCTATTATTAAGTACTTGCGCACCTAAAGTTGCTAATTCAAGCATTTCGTCATACGATATCTGTGATAACTTTTTAGCGTTATCTACAAAACGCGGATCAGCTGTATATATACCTTCCACGTCAGTATATATTTGGCAAAGGTCTGCACTTAAAGCTACAGCAATTCCCACCGCACTGGTATCAGAGCCACCTCTTCCTAATGTAGTAACATCATAATATTGACTAAGTCCTTGAAATCCTGCTACAATTACAATATTTTTTTTATCTAATTCTTTTTTTATTCTTCCGGGATCTATCTTTGTAATCATTGCACTTCCATAAGTTGAGCTAGTCATAACTCCTGCTTGCCACCCCAACAAAGAAACCACTGGAAATCCCAATTTTTCTATTGCCATAGACAAAAGGGCTATTGAAATTTGTTCACCTGATGACAATAAAACATCCATTTCCCTCTTAGAAGCATTTTCATTTATTTCATTAGCTTTACCTATCAATTCATCTGTCATATCACCTTGTGCTGAAACAACTACAACCACATCATTTCCTTCTTGATATGCTCTAGTTATAATATTCGCCACATTAAATATTAATTTCGCGTTAGCAACAGAAGTGCCTCCAAACTTTTGAACTATTAAGCTCATATAGTTTACATCTCCATCTCAAAAGTTTACTATTTTATTTTAATACATGCTTATATTCCATAATATAAAAAAATTTAAATTATGCCTCAAAAATCTATTCTATTAAATCTTCTGGTATTTCCTGGTCAGGGACTGCTGTTGAGTTATTAATTTCGTCTGTTTTAAATTCAAATCCTGTATGCTTTGAACAAGCTCCTGGCATATTATTATTTGAAAAATATCCTGTAGCCGTAGACGGACAAACTCCTGGAATTGCTATTTCGCCGGACTCCAAACAATATTGACATTCTTTTACATTTTTATCATATTGATATTGCTTAGGGGATTTTCCATTTAAATACCTAGACATTATTTCTCGCCAAATTCTTTTAGCAAACGTTGTTTCCTTTATTCTTTTAGGTGAATCATATCCTGTCCATATTCCTGCAACAGCCTGAGGTGTCATTCCTATAAACCAACTATCCTTATCATCATTTGTAGTTCCTGTTTTTCCAATGACTTCCCAATTTTCTATATCAGCACCTCTACCTGTTCCGCTAACTACAACATTTCTTAACAGTCTATTCATTATAGTAGCAGTTTGCGAACTTATCGCTCTTTTTCCAACCTTATCTCTATTATCAAGCAGTACTTTTCCATTTCTATCTAGTACATAAAAATATGTATACGGTTTATTATACACGCCATTATTTCCAAATATTTGGAAGGCTGCAGTCATTTCTCTAACTGTAAATCCATTGTGAAGTCCACCCAATGAAAGGGCCCCACTTGAAGTTTTATCTTCTTCAGTCAAATTTTGAAATCCTAATTTCTTAGTTAAAAAGTCAAAACTTTTTTGATAAGTAAGCTCTTTTAATACTTGTGCTGCAGGTGCATTAGCTGACTGCTGTATAGCCCATACTAATGACACATTTCCTTTATAAGATTTATACCAGTTATTAGGTCCTGGTTTTCCTTCACCATAAAAATTAGGTAATGGTTCATCCTTAACTGTAGATGCATAATTATAAAGGCCAATATCTATAGCTGGAGCATAAACAGAAATTGGTTTTATACTTGAACCTGGTTGACGTTTTGCAGCATTAGCTCTATCAAAAAGCATATTTCCTGTCTTTTTAGTTCTTGACCCTATACTTGCAAGCACGCGCCCATCAAAGTCCATCATCATATACCCTAGCTCCAAATTTTTATCTTTTGGCATTAATGAATCATTTGCTATAACAGATTCAGCTGCTTGTTGTGCTTTTTCGTCAACTGCACAATATATTTTTAAACCTTGTTTAAATAATATTTCTTGTGCAGAGGCTTTACTAATTTTATACTTCTCTGTCAAATCCGATATTATGTCATTAAATAAAGCTTCTGCATACCAATTTCTAATAGGTACATTTTCATTTTCCCAATTAATCGATTTATTTGAAGCAAATTTCATATTTTTAGATTCCAGCATAGCATCGTTATATTCTTGTTCTGTAATTTTTCCTTGTACAAACATTTCATGTAAAACAGTTTCTCTTCGTTTTTGATTATTTTCCGGATGTACCAGCGGATTAAAAGCTGTAGGATTTTGTGTTATTCCCGCAATAGCTGCACATTGAGCTATAGAGCAATCCTTTATAGGTTTATTAAAATAAGTAGTTGCAGCTGCTTGTACTCCTCTGCATCCATTACCAAAATTAACAATATTTAAATATGCTTCCAAGATTTCATCTTTTGAATAATCTTTTTCAAAATTAATTGCCCTAAAAATTTCTTTTACCTTTCTGGTAATACTAACTCCATTTTCTTCGGTTAAATTTTTTATAAGCTGTTGTGTTAATGTAGACCCACCGTAACTGCCTTTTCCTATTAATAAATTAAATGTTGCACCGCTTGTCCTAATAAAATCAACACCTTTATGATTATAAAAACGTTTATCTTCTATTGCAATAATAGCATCTTTCATATGTTGAGGAATATCATCAAAGTCTACCCATATTCTATTTTCTGAACCATATGCCTTATTATATTCAGTCATATTTCCGTTTTCATCCATCACGTATATTATACTGGTAAGCTTTAATTTATTTGCTCTTATATCATATTCAATTTTATCTCCAGACACGCTAAATATGTAACCTATAAATATAACAGAAAAAATAATTATATTTATTAAAAAAATTATACCTGTGGTCATCAAACATTTTACTGGTATACTTTTTTCTTTATTAAACTTTTTATATTTTACAATTTCAGACATATTTTCATTATATTTATTTATATCTGTCTTTCTAAACATTAATAAGCCCTCTCCTATTATAAATATTCAAATAAAAACAATTTAACAAATAGGAATAATTTTAAAAAATCCTCAAATAATATCAGCAAATAGACGTACTCAGTGAATTTTTGAGGTGATATTATGAGGAAAATTATAATTAGTTCATATTGTTTTGTTTTATTATGTGTATTGGTATCAGTAGTTGCTATTCCTATAATAAACCATAAATCCAATGCATCAAACAATAACGCTGAAACACCAAGTAATAGTTTATCATATATTATTAAAGACTTCAACGGTAACATTGCTGTCTTTGAAGATAACTCAGATACTCCTTTTAAGGTAACTGAAGTTTGTACAAATACTTTACCCAAATTAGATCAGGAACGATTAAAAGAAGGTATTGTTGTTAACAGTCAAGTTGAACTTAATACATTACTGGAAGACTTATGCAGTTAAAATTAAGTTTAATTAAATTATTGAAATATAAAAAAACATATTATACTATATACTTATAAATGTATATAGGAGTTGGTTACGTGAAAAAAATAAAAATAGTTTGGAAAATTTTAAAACTAACTGATAGTGATAAACTTCTTACTGGCTTTATTTTATTTTTCTTTTTATCATCATTATGTTTTATGTTCATTGAACCTAATATAAACAATTTTTCTGACGGTATATGGTACAGTTTTTCTGTCGTATCCACTATTGGGTTTGGTGATATTAAAGTTATTACTTCACTTGGTAGATTTTTATCTATACTTCTTAGTATTTATGCTGTGTTTATAGTTGCACTTATTCCCGGCATAGTAGTAAGTCTTTATTCTGAAACTTTGAAATTAAAAGTTAAAAAAAGTCGATTACTGTTTTTAGATCAACTTGAAAACCTTCCTAACTTATCACATGATGAACTTGTTGAAATTTCTAAAAAAATCAAACAAATAAAAGATTAAAAATAGCCAAGGAATATTCCTTGGCTATTTTATAAAATTAATTATTAAATATCATAAAGATTCAGTTGAAAACTTAGAAAATAAAGACTCAGCCGAAAACTTAGAAACGAACGTACTTTTAACAAATTTTAAAACCATTGAAAATATATCTAAACTTTGCATTTCATCTGTTGAAAAGTTATGTTCTTTATCATCTTTAAAATCATTACTATGCTGTCCGGAGTCTGCTTCTTTTTTATTTATTAATGATGTCATTGCCGAAATGAGAGGAGCCATTGCTTCCTTGGTTGAATCCACAATTTGATTAATAATTTTAGCAGCTGCATAAATTCCAACTAACCCTACTAATAATTTTAATAATCCTAAAAATTTACTATTACCTGCCTCAGCCTTAGCGTCTGCTCTAGCACTTATATTATTATTTATTATAATAGGTTTATCATTGTTTTCTCTTATAACTCTTTGCTCTTTATTTTCACAATATTGGGAATCATAATATGTCTTTGCAAAACAAGTTGTATTTACTGGTGTTAAAAGAAGAGACCAAGATAAAATAACTGATAACATTTTTTTCATAAGCATACTCTCCATTTAAAAATTTACTTTATATTAATTTATTTTATCATACTTTAAGTCACTTATTTTTGTTTTTTCGAAAAAAAGTGAATTTTGTATATATGCACATCAAGATTTTAAAATAACTGTATTTTTTATTTTAAACTAACAAAGCTTTTTAATTTACCCTAGCTGATAATTTTTCTGATAATCTTTTATAAAAACTACGCTCATCAAAGGATATCATACTTATTGTTTTGTTAGAACATTCTACTTTTATTTTATTACAATCGGTCACTTCTAACACATTATTTCCATCCACGTACAAAAACACTTTACTATTTTCTCTTGATTTTACATTTACAATTACAGACGCTTGGTTTGAAAAAACGATTGGTCTTGCAAACATTGAATGTGAACATATTGGAGTAAGTATCATGCAGTCAAGCGATGGATCAACAATCGGTCCACCTGCTGAAAGTGAATATGCCGTAGAGCCAGTTGAAGTTGACACAATAATTCCATCCGCACGATAATTACATACTTCATTCCCATCAAGAAAAATAGAAAAATCTATAATTTTTGACAATTCCCCTCTAGAAACAACCATGTCATTAACTGCAAAAAAGGTTTTATTTGTTTCACTTTCAGTTGTAATCTTAAGCATTGTTCTTTTTTGTATTTTAAAATCATTTTTACACAACAAATCTAATTTAAAAAGCTCATTTTTTTCAAGGCCAGTCAAAAATCCTACCCTACCAAGGTTTATACCTAAAATTGGTTTTTCATAATTTGCTGCATACTTTGCAAACTTTATTAATGTTCCATCTCCGCCTATAGTTAACACTATATCACTATTATATATTAAATCTTCTATATCATCATAAAAATATATACTTTCATTATTATTTATATATTTTAAATATTCTTTACTCATTAAAATTTCCACTTTAAGAGTTTTTAATTTTTCTATAACTTGAAGTGTATAAAAAAACGACTTATCTTTTATAATGTTGGGACAAATGGCTATTTTCATATTACAGATCACCTTATACAACTATTTGTTAAGCTCCTTATGTGACTCTTCAACCAAATTACAAATATCAAAATCCAATGAACTTTCGATACTATCTGATTTTTTTATATAAATAAGATATTCAATATTTCCCTTAGGACCTTTAACTGGTGAATAATCCAAACCTAAAATATCAAATCCATTATTTAAAACAAAGGTACAAATATTTTTTATTACATCAACATGTATATTTTTATCTCTGACAACACCGTTTTTGCCTACATTTTCTTTACCTGCTTCAAATTGAGGCTTTATCAAGCAAACTGCAGTCGCGTTATCCTTCATAAATTTTCTTGCAACAGGTAAAACTAATTTTAATGATATAAAAGATACATCTACGCTAAAAAAATCGAGTTTATCTGGTACCGCATTTTCATCTATATATCTTATATTAGTTCGTTCAAGATTAACTACTCTACTATCATTCCTAAGAGACCACGCAAGTTGACCATAACCTACATCAACTGAATAAACTTTTTTTGCACCATTTTGTAACATACAATCAGTAAATCCACCTGTAGAAGCACCTATATCCATAGTAATCTTATCATTTAAATCTATATTAAAAGAATTTATTGCCTTTTCTAATTTCAGCCCACCACGACTTACATAAGATATTTGAGGACTTCTCACTTCTATATTAATATCTTCTTTATATACTGTCCCGGGCTTATCTGCTTTTTGATTTTCCACATAAACATTTCCGGACATTATAATTGCACGTGCTTTTTCTCTACTCTGTGCCATACCTCTTTCAAACACTAATACATCCAATCTTTTTTTGTTTACCAAAACGACCAACTCTCCGTATAATTATTTTTTCTATTCCATCTGCATCAAGGTTTAGCTTATGTAATGTATCTTTAACAGTAGCTTGTACTACAAATTTATTATCAATAGCGGTCAAATAAAAATTTCCCTTATAGTTGTTGATAGAAGTAAGCTTATAATTAAAGTTTTCGCCTACTCCTCCTGACAGCATACCTTCTTCAAAGAAAAATATATTTTTAAACTGTTTAGCAAATAATATAGCTTCATCATCTATAGGTTTAATTTGATTTAGTTTCATAATACAAACATTTACACCTTGTGTTTCCAGTCTTTCTTTTGCAATACATGCTTGTGAAAAAGTTCTTCCATAAGTAACTATTAAATTATCACAATTTTTAGAATCTCCATATATATCGAAAGTATTTCCGCTTAAAATAAAATCTTCAGGCATATACATTTGAGACCCTCTTGGGTATCTAATTGCACAAACACCTTCTGTATCATAAATAGCCTTATTTAACATTGGCCCAATTTCATCAAAAAAACTTGGTGAAAAAATAGTAACATTAGGAATTGCATTTAAAAAAGAAACATCAAAAAGTCCCTGATGAGTTTCCCCATCTTCTCCTACAATTCCAGCCCTGTCTATGGCTAAAACTATTTTTAATTTTTGAAGAGCCGCATCGTGTATTATTTGGTCATAACTTCTCTGTAAGAATGTAGAATAAACAGCAAAAACAGGAATCATTCCACCAGCTGCAAGTCCTCCTGCAAAAGTAACCGCATGTCCTTCAGCAATTCCCACATCAAAAAATCTATTTTTAAAATTTTTTGCAAAATATGAAAGACCTGTTCCTAATTTCATAGCTGCAGTGATAGCACAAATTCTATCGTCTTTTTTTGCAATCATAGATAATTCTTTTCCAAATACCGAAGAAAAATCCCCTGTAGATACACCATGTTCTCCTGTTTTTACATCAAAACACGAAATTCCATGAAACAATTTTGGATTTTTTTCTGCAAATGAATATCCTTTTCCTTTTGTAGTGTTAACATGAATTAAAACTGGTCTATCTTTTTCTTTTGCTACCTGTAACACTTTTATAAGTGCCTTTATATCATGACCATCTATTGGTCCATAATACATAAATCCTAAATTTTCAAATATTGTTCCATTATAAATCAAATCTTTTACAGTTGATGTTGATTTTAAGATTAATTTCCTCGTAAAATTTCCCATTACAGGAATTTTATTTAGAACCTTATCGACTCTGCTTTTTGTTCTAAGATATATCCCTCTCGTTCTAATAGCTGAAAGATATCTTGCCATTGAACCCACATTTTTTGATATTGACATTTTATTGTCATTTAATATAACAATAAAATTCTTTTTAAATGCACCAGCGTTATTGATTCCTTCATAAGCTAGACCACCAGAAAGTGCACCATCTCCAATTACTGCTACAACTTTTCCTGATTCAGATTTAATATTTTTTGCATTTAAAAGGCCAAAAGCTGCTGAAATAGAAGTACTGCTATGTCCTGAACTAAACGGGTCATAAACACTTTCATCTCTTCTTGTAAAACCGGATATCCCATTTTCTTTTCTTATAGTATCTAATTTATCCAATCTACCAGTTAAAATTTTATGTGTATAGCATTGATGTCCCACATCCCAGATTATTTGATCTTTTGGACAATCAAAAACCTTGTGCATTGCTACCGTAAGCTCAACGGTTCCCAAATTAGAAGCTAAATGACCTCCGTTTTGAGAAACCGTTTTTATTATTTTTTCTCTTATTTCTGCACAAAGTTCCTCCAAATTTTCAATGGACATATTTTTTATATCTTTAGGGGATTTAATTCCACCCAAAAGATTTTTCTGTAACATTTTTATCAAACCTTTTCGTATAATAACTCATATTGTATCATTATAATACATAATATTCAAATTATTTTTCCCTATTGGCCAAAGATATCGCCAAATTCTTTAAAAACTCATTATCATCACCAAACTCATCGAGAGCACTTAAAGCTTTATCTGTGAGCTCTTTTACAGTTTGTCTTGATTTATCTAATCCCATAATTGATACATAAGTTGATTTATTTTCGTCTTTATCACTACCAACTTTTTTGCCCAATTTTTCTGTAGTAGAAGTTACATCGAGTATGTCATCAACTATTTGAAATGCAAGGCCAATGGCTTTTGCATAATTAACCGCTGCTTTAATTTTATCCTCACTAGCGCCTGCTATTATGCAGCCTATTTTAGCACATGCAGTAATAAGGGCACCGGTTTTTAATTTATGCATATTATCTAAAACATCTTGGCCTACTATTTTATTTTCACTTTCAAGGTCAATAACTTGGCCACCTACCATTCCATAAACACCCAAATTATCTGCCAAACAAGAAGCTGCTTTTACTGCCTTATCAGCGCCCACATTTTTTACTGTTTCAGGAGCCAACATAATTTCAAAAGCTCTTGTTAATAGTGCATCTCCTGCCAAGGTTGCCATAGCTTCGCCGAACACTACGTGATTTGAAGGTCTTCCTCTTCTAAAATCGTCATCATCCATACATGGTAAATCATCATGAATTAATGAATAAGTATGAGACATCTCAATTGCACAAGCAAATGGCAAGGCTTTATTAATATCTCCCCCACAAACTCTACAAAATTCTAATGCTAAAACAGGTCTTATTCTTTTTCCTCCTGCTTTAAGGCTATATTCCATAGCTTCTACCACAGTTTTTTGCAAATTATTTTTATCAGGTAAATACTCCAATAATTTATTATTTATTAATTCAGCATAATCGTTAAAATTACTCATTATTTTTCTCCTCATATATTTTATTTTTTGATAAATCAATTATCTTTTGTTCTGCAGTTTGTAAAACCTCATGGCAGTAGTTAGCTATTTTAGTACCTTGCTCAAATAATTTTAAAGAATCTTCTAATGATTCCGAACCATTTTCAAGTTTGCTGACTATTGCCTCAAGTTTTTTTAATTCACCTTCGAAAGATTTTTCATTTTTCAAAAATATCACCACCCTATAATACTTCTTTTACCTCACATAATACTTTTCCATCCGGCACAATTAATTTAATTTTATCATTTATTTTTACATCATTTACACTATTCACAATCTTATTTTCATTATCGACAGCCACACTATACCCTGCAGCCATAAGTTTTAACGGACTCAAGGCATCCAGCTTACTTGCCAAAAATAAAAATTTTTCTTTATTTTTATATAATGAATCTTTAAAGCTTAATTTCAAATTTCCTGATAACGCATCTACAACAGCTTTTTTTCCACTCAAAATATTTTGAGGACTGTTGAGCATTCCACGTTTCGTTAAATCATCAATATTCTTTTTATAATCACTTATTTTACATAAAGTCATCGATCTGATATAAGACAAGTTATATTCTAAATAAGAAATTAAATTTTTTATATCCGGTGCAACAAGTTCTGCTGCTGCTGATGGTGTAGGAGCCCTAAGATCTGCCACAAAATCGCATATTGTAAAATCTGTTTCATGTCCTACAGCTGAAACTATTGGTATTTTTGAATTAGCGATTGTTCTTGCAAGAGTTTCATCATTAAAAGCCCATAAATCTTCAACAGACCCTCCCCCACGTGCAATTATTAAAACATCACACAAAGAATCTTTGTTAAACTCATTTATTGCATCTATAATTTTTCCACTTGCTAATTGACCTTGCACTAAAGTTGGCCTAAAAACTATCTCTGCTAATGGAAATCTTCTTTTTAAAATATTTTGTATATCCCAAAATACCGCACCAGTATCTGATGTAATAACACCAATTCTTTGAGGGTATTGAGGCAACGGTTTTTTACGTTGTTCATCGAAAAGTCCTTCTTTTGAAAGCTTTTCTTTTAGTTGTTCAAAAGCAAGGTTCAATGCTCCCAAGCCTTCAGGTTGCATGTCTTCAACATATATTTGATAAACGCCTGACGGTTCATAAACTGAAACCCTGCCTCGTAAAATAACTTTCATTCCATTTTGTGGTTTAAACTTTATTCTTTTAGCAAAACTTGAAAACATCATTGCTTTTATTACACACTTATTATCTTTTAATGAAAAATATAGATGTCCAGATTGATAATGGTCGGTAAAATTTGAAATTTCCCCAGATAAAAATACATTCTCAAGGTTTTTATCTGCATCAAAAGCAGATTTTATATAAAGATTAAGCTGTGAAACAGTAAGAACATTAATATTCATTTAATACACCTGACTTTATTGCTGTTAAAACAGCTATTCCAGCAGCATTATCTGAAGAAAATTTAGGTTCTCCAAACACCGAATTATATTTTTCTTGCAAATATTTTTTAATTATTGAATTTGACATTACACCGCCTGCAAATAAAACCGGCAAATCGCCATACTCATTTAATATAGACTCACACATTTTATCTAAAGTAAGCTTAATATATTCTATGCAAAACCTTGAAATTTTTTCTTTGTTTTGATTCTCAAGCATCATTTTTTTACACATATTCTCAACTCCAGATAAGCAACAATCAAATCCTTTTAAAGTTGGTTTTATATTAAAGGTTTTATTATACTTAATTGCTAAATTTTCAAGTTCTGTCCCAGCAGGAAAATCCAGTCCCAACATAACCCCTGTTCTGTCTATTAATTGTCCTGCATTAAGATCCAATGTGTTTGCAATAATTTTAGTTTTTATCACATTTTCGTTATCAGGAGTTACTAATAAAGCCTCTGTCGTACCGCCTGAAACATGAAATGCTACAAACTCTTTTTTTAATAAGTCCAACCTTTTAGCTGAATATGAGGCAGCTGTAACGTGTCCAACTTGATGTGAAAATTCAAAGTAAGGTATTTTTAAAAGACTTGATATAACTCGAGCCAAGGAAACACCTACATTAAAACACGGCATATAAGAACCATTTTCATCGCGAGGTTTCGATGAGACACCAACTGCACTCGGTACACAATTTATTTTTGACATTACATCATCAAAAACCAGGGGTATTTGATTAACATGATGAAACACCGCATCACTTTGTCTTAAGCCTTTTTCACCTTTTTTTACCGGTAATAATTTTTTTGACTGATTCAATGCTCCATTTTCGCTATAAATCGCAACCGATGTAGTATAATTACTTGTATCAAGTCCCATAACGCTTTGCATTTTAGATACCCATCTCCCGACTTATACCACCTAAAAGACCATTTATAAAAGCAGATTCCTTATCTGCACCATATTTTTTAGAAAGTTCAACCGCTTCATTAATAGCAACATTAGTAGGTATATCATCCCTATAAATCATTTCATATATAGCTAACCTAAGAATTGCAGTAGCTACCTTTGATAACCTATGTTTACCCCATTTTAATGAATTTCTTTCAATGATTTCATCGATTTCACTTAAATTATCTGTAATCCCCTTAAAATATCCTATAACGAAATCATTAAAATCATTTTCATTGCATACATCCAATAAAAGCTTGTTTTCCTTTATTTCTTCTAACGAGCACTGTGTAAATATATTTTCAAAAGTCAATAAAAAAACTAATTCTCGTTGTTCATGTCTATTCATGTTAAACCTCCATAAAAAAAAATACCCTTTACTTAAAAATAAGTAAAGGGCAAATAACCACAAAGCAAACGCAAACAAATAATAAAGTTATAATGGTCCAATTACTTTTTAGTATAATATAAGTATATCATAAAATAAAAAACAATCAACCTATTTTGCCTCAACAATTTTTATTTTATCTGGAGCAATCCCGCCTTGACCTGAAATTATATCTTTAATTGCTACTGCTAAATTCTCATTTAAGGCTTCTCCTGTGCCAACCACAACACTGCATTCTTCATTTTGTATAAAAGCCAAACAGTCTGTTACACCTTTAGCCTTAATAAGATTTTCTATATTAGCTTCTTGTTCTATATGTTTAGCTACTTCAGAAGCCTTTTCTATAGCTTCTTTTTTATTTTCCTCAGATGATTTTGCATCTTCCAGAATTTCTTTTATCATTTCTGTTGCTTCATCTCTGGCTTTTTGTCTAGTACTTTTTGCTTTAGAAAAATACTCTGAAGAATTTTGTGGTTCTTCATCTTTTTTTTCTTCTTTTGTTTCCTCTGACGCAGTATTATTTACAAATTGTGCCTCACCTAACTCTTTAGTAGATGTTATTGAATTTTCGTCAATCAAATCTTTATTGGAAGAGAATTGCCAATTCAAATAAACTGCTGTTCCCAATGCTAAAACTAATGCCGCTAAGATAAGTTGTCTTTTTCCAAAACCCATAATATTTTTCCTCCTACTAATTTAATAAATTATTTTGTTACATAAACTCTTTTTGAAGTAATATTAAGTGCAGTTTTTATAGCGTCAGTTACTCTTTGCTGTACCTGAGGGTCATCTCCACCTTCACATACCACTACCACACCTTTGACGGTTGGTTGTATTTGAGTAACTGATAATGCACGTTCTGTTCCATCAGCGTCTCTCACTGTTATATATTTTTTTTCACAATCATCACTCTCCCTTTTTTTACTCATCTGCCCCTCAGATTTATCTTCAGTTGCTTGTTTATTTTTCTTTTCTTCTGTTGCATAAACAGTCTCTTCTGTATTTTCCAATGTAACTAAAACCCTGGTATTGCCTGCACCTTTTATACTTGAAATCATATCTCTTAAACTCATTTCAAGATGCGCAACATAACTTTGTGTGCTGTAATCATCATTATTTTTTTTATTATTTTTATTTGTGCTTTTAAAAAAGCCTGAAAAAAATATAAGAACAATTCCTAAAATTCCCAAAACAATTATACTTTTCCTAAATTTATCTTTTAGCAATAAATCTTGTATTTTTGAATTTTTCCTATTTTTATCCATTAAAAATTCATCCACTCCCGACAATAACATCAGTTTTTATTTCAAACTTCTGTTCTAATTCTTTTTTTATCATATCTTTTTTACTTTCATCACCTCTTACCAAAAAAACTTCTATCTTTTTAATTGATATGCAGTTGTCCTGTTTTGTATCCATAATTATGTTAATTTTTTCTGGTTTAATATCCTTTGCATCTAAGAAATTTTTTATTATACTTTTTATATTTTCTTTAGCGGTTGTTTCTGTTTGATTATCTATAATATCTTTTAGTTTACTTTCATCCTTAATAAAATTTTTGCTTTTTTTGACGTCGAAACTTATATTAGAAATAGTATTTTTAAGTGGTATTAATATTGAGCACAACATAAATATTCCAATTATTAATTTAAACATTTTTTCCATTTTTCCACTTGGTACCATCATTTCGACAATAGTGCAAATAACAGAAACGAAACAAATTATCATTGCCCATGATTTAATTCCATTCATTATGTTCCTCCGTTTAACGTTACAACAACAACGGTAGATATAATAAGTACAGCCATTATACATAGAATTACGGCCATTAATGTACTAACAACTTTTTCAATATTTTTTAAAAGTTTTGATATCGTAGACAACTCAAAAACGTCTCCTGCAGCAGCACATATATTTAAAGAAAACATCCATATGATACATTCAATAATTACCGGTAAAAAAATAAAACCAACTGCTATAATAAAAAATGCTCCTATTCCGGATTTTAATAACTTTACACAACCTTGTATTGTTGAAAATGCATCTCCCAATGCACTTCCCACTATGGGAACAAAACTGCTTAAAACGAATTTCATTGTTTTGCTATTAACATTATCTACAGTTGAACCTATTAAACTTTTCACGCTTAATAACCCGGAGAACACTGTCATTATAAAACCTAAAACCCATTTTATTACTTTTGAAAAAAGTTCACATATTCCTGAAAAATTGAATCGTGGAGATATTGCACATGTAATACTAATTGTTAAAAATACATTTAAAAGTGGAACTAAAAAACCTGATGATACCTGTGTTATTATTTCACCCAAAGCTATCATCATAGAACTAAACGCTGCTGAAGATATTGCTTGCCCTGATGCTATCATAATTCCAACCATAACTGGTATGTAGCAAAATAAAAAAGCGGTTATCCCTTTTATTATCGATGACACTTTTACTATAAAATTAACAATTGGTCTTATAATTATCATGCAAATACAAAGCGTACTAACAACTCCCAAAACAGTGGACAAAGATTCATCCTTTAAAGACATTTTAATGGCATTAAAAATAGCATTTAAAAGTATAACGGCTAATATCATACTTATTGATTTTATCGGTCCTGGGGCTGTTTTTTTTGCTGTATCTAAAATATTTTTAAATATTGATTCTAAAGAAATGTCCATAAGATTGTTAAAATTATTATTGTCAACACCTATACTATCAAATGAATCTTTTACATTTTGTGGTAACTTATCAAATAATTTATCCGCACCGCTATTGTTAAATTGTTCATTATATATTTTTTCATCGTAAATATTTTCTTTAGCCAAAACTAAATTATTGGGGGTAATAATATAAATAAAAAAAATAATACACAATATTTTTTTCATATTATCCTCCTAAAAGTCCTGAAACAATTTTTATAACTTCTTCAAATAATGGTAACGACAGTCCTATTACTATAACTTTTCCAGCAAGATCTATTTTTGAAGCAAGTGCATTTTCTCCAGCATCATTACACGAGTCTGAGGCAAATTGGACTAAAAAACACACTCCCAAAGCTTTAAACAGAACTTTTGCATGTTCAAACGAAATTCCACTTGATGAAATTAAATTATTTATTTTATTAATAGCAGGGGTAAGCTCTGACATTATCATATACAATATAAAAACACCTGCTACAATACTAATCAACATCGAATATTCCGGATTATATTTTTTTATCATTACAGAGATTATACTTGCAACAATAGCAACCGCTATCAAAGCCATAATATTCATAATATCTACAACCCAAAAACTGATTTTATTGTCCGGAACAATATTTCTATTTCTTTAACCACCATCATTAAAACAACAATAAGTCCCGCAAGAGTAGTCATCATTGCCTGTTCTTCTCTTCCTGACCTTATAAGAACTTGATTCAATACTGCAACAATAATTCCTATTGCAGCTATCTTAAAAATCAAATCAATATCCATTTTTTTGCATTTACAGCTTTTTTAACAATATCTTAAAAGCCTTATGCTCCCTCCATTCTTTTAAATCTAAACGCAATTTTATAAAAGCATTATTGTAATGCATAATCCTAAAGAACTTCCCAACATAAAATACAATTTACTTTTTTTATTTTTTTCATCTTTTGCATTTTCCAGCATCATACTTATCAAACTTTTATTTACATTACAAAATGAAATTTGCCCATCTATGTCTGTATTTCCAAGTTCTTTTCCAAAATTACAAAGCATTTCAATATCCTGGCTTAACAGCCCATAAGATTTTGGTAAACTATGTACAGATTTTATCCAAGACTTATCAAAAGAAATTGAACTTTCAACATTCATACAGACATCTGTTAAAAAATAGCTAAACTCATTTTCATTGTTATAATTTTTTACAATTTCATAAAGTATTTTTTTAGAATATCTAATTTCTGTTTCAACGTAAGATACAAATTGCAAATATTGCTGTAAAAACCTTACTCTCACAGACAATCTATGCGATATCATGTATCCCATTACAGTTGATGAAAGTATTAATAGTATCGACCCTGTCAATTTTATCAATATTATCACTCACCTTATATATTCCTGAAATTTTACCTGGCTCATTTTTGGATGTCATCATCAGTAAAGTATCAAAAGCACCTGTTTTTAAAACATTCATACATTGTTTTCTTTTTAAAAACTCATCTATATTTCCTGCATGCATCCCAACAACAAGTCTTACCCCAGCATAAACCGCTTGATTAATTGCTAATACATCCTTTTCCCCACCGACCTCATCGCAAACTATAATATCCGGTGACAAAGCTCTAATTGATTGTATTAATCCTTCCGCTTTTGGATATCCATTTAAAATATCGCAAAAGCCTAAATCATTCTGTGCCATACCTGAATACGTCCCCGAAAATTCATTACGTTCATCTATAACACTTACTTTGTTTCCTCTTAAAGACAAATTTCTTGCAACCTCACGTAAAACTGTAGTTTTCCCGCTTGCAGGAACTCCTGCCACAACAATCCCTCTAAATTTATAATTAATACTTGATAAAAACTCATCAGCTATATATTTTATTTGCCTTGCAATTCTAATATTAAGAGTAGATATATCCCTAACATTTTCGATGGTATTTTCTTTAATAACAGCTGTTCCACAAATACCGACCCTATGTCCACCTTTTATTGTTAAAAAGCCGTTTTTAATTTCATCATTATAACAATAAACAGAATGCTCACACATTATTTTCATACTATCCTGTATTTCTTGTTTAGAAACTATCTTTAACGGGAAATTAATATTTTTAGTTAATTTCCCATTTTTACATACAAAGAAAAAACCTTTATTAGACATAACAATAATTGGTTTTTCTACCCTTAAACAAATTTCTCTTATATTGTACTGTAATTGCGGTGATACTTTTTTTAATACATTATATAAATCCGTACACAAAGATTCTATTGCCTGATTATATTTTTCATCCATACCTTTGTCCTCCTTTGTACTAATAATATGGACAACATAAAACATTTAGAACCAAGCTAAAAAAAAAGCTAGCGGGGGCCGCACTATATCGCGCGGCCCCCGCTAGTATAAAAATTATAAATAATTATTGATTATACATTTTCAAAAAATCCTCTTCAGAAATAATATTCACACCTAAATTTTGTGCTTTAATTAACTTGCTCCCGGCATCCTCACCGGCTAAAACAAAATCTGTTTTTTTTGAAACACTACTTGATACTTTTCCACCATTATCTTCAATTATTTTAGCTGCTTGTTGCCTAGTATAAGTAGGTAAAGTTCCGGTTAATACAAAGGTTTTACCCATAAAGATACTTCCTATTGATTTTTTTTCTGCCTTCATATTTAAACCACATTCAGATAATTTATTAATTAAATCTCTGTTTTCATTAATAGAAAAGTAATCAAAAACACTTTGAGCCATAATATCCCCGAACCCATCAATAGCAGACATATCCTCAACTTTCGCATTATATATACTTTCAATATTAGGAAACCTCTCCACTAAAATCTTGGCAGCACCTTTTCCTATATGTCTTATTCCAAGCGCATAAATAAACCTATAAAACTCTCTACTTTTTGATTTTTCTATTGCACTTAATAAATTATCTGCAGATTTCTCACCCATTCGTTCAAGAGAAACTAATTTTTCTTTTTCCAAATGATAAATATCCACCGGAGACAAAATCAAATTATTATCAACTAATTGTTCTAAAACAGCTGGTCCTAAACCTTCTATATCCATAGCATCTCTTGATACAAAATGAATTAAATGCCTTAGAAGTTGAGCCGGACATTGTGTGTTTGTACACCTTATAACGACTTCACCTTCTTCTTTTATAATTTTAGCTCCACAAGAAGGACAGTATGAAGGCATCTTAAATTCAACTGAATCACTATTATGGTTTTTAACTGCAACAACCTCAGGAATTATTTCTCCGGCTTTTCTTACAATAATGTTATCCCCAATTCTTATATCTTTTTCATGTATCATATCTTCATTGTGTAAAACAGCCCTACTAACTGTAGTCCCTGCTAATTGTATTGGTTCAAAAATCGCTGTAGGGGTTAAAGCTCCTGTTCTGCCCACATTTACTTCTATTGATAAAAGCTTAGTTTCTTTTTCCTCAGGAGGATATTTAAAAGCTTCCGCCCATTTTGGAAACTTTGCAGTACTTCCAAGTTTTTTCCGTTGTTCAAATGAATCTACTTTAACAACAGCTCCATCAATAGCAAATGGAAATTCATTTCTTGTTTCGCCCAAACGCTCTATTTCATTTATTACGTCATCTATATTATTAAATATATTGTAAGTCGCAGATACGTTAAAACCTAACTTTTTAAGGTAATCAAGGGATTCTTTATGTCCAGATATATTTTTCCCTTCTACTCTTTGTATATTGAACATAATTATATCTAAATTACGTTTTTTTGTTATTTTTGCATCTTTTTGCCTTAAAGACCCAGCTGCTGCATTCCTAGGATTCTTAAACGGTTTTTCTTCATTTAACTCTTGTTCTTTTACTAATGATAAAAAATTTTCATTTGACATATAAACTTCGCCACGAACCTCAATAAAGGGAATATCTTCATTTAAATGCATTGGTAAAGTTTTTATTGTTCTTAAATTCTCAGTAATGTCCTCACCAATTACCCCATCGCCTCTTGTAGACCCTCTGACAAAAACACCGTTTATATACTCAGCGGATACTGATAGCCCATCTACCTTAGGTTCTACTACATAATTCACATTATTTAAAAGTGTTTTCACCCGCCTGTCAAAATCTCTTAATTCATCATGCGAAAAAGAATCATGTAAACTTTCCATAACAACCACATGTTCCACGGGTTTAAATTTATCTGCTGCAGAGCCACCTACTTTTTGAGTTGGTGAATCTTCAGTTACTATCTCTGGAAATTTAGCTTCTATACTTTCAAGACGTCTTAACAACATGTCGTAATCATAATCAGATATTTCAGGTGCATCTTCTTCATAATACTTTTTGTTATGATAATTTATTTGCTTTTTTAAATCTTCTGCTATTTTTATTGCTTCATTTTTATTCATTTAACTTTTTCCAACCTTTTCATTTATTGATTATTTCCTGCAAATAAAGCTGGTACATCTCCAACAATTATAGTTTCTGCTATTAATACACTAGTATTTACTGCTGTATTAACAGGGTATCCTGGTATAAGCGCAAAAACTTCTGTGCTAACATCAAGATATACTCTATGTTTTGTTTGATTAATTCCTGCTGCTAAAAATTCACTTTTAAAATCCGTTACTACACTTCCTGACATTGATACACTCAATGGAATTTTAGGTCCTCGCCCGTTCAAAATTTCTGTTCCTGAGAAAGTACCAAGTGGAATATTTATTTTTCTTTTGCCCATAGTTGTTATTTTTTCTTGTACTGACATAGTAATTGAAGATTTTAAAGAATTAACTTTTTTCATATCAGTTTTAATAGCTAGAATTTTTCCGGTTTCATCTTTTTGAATATCTACTATGTCAGAGTAATCTATATCAAGCCTAGAAATTTCATCTATTACCACTTGGCTTATTACATTTGTTGAAACTATTTGTGCCTGAGTAGATGCAATGGATTTTACAAGTGGTCTCATTTGGTGATCAATTAAAATAGAAATAGTCAAAAATACAATTGAAATCACTATAAATTTTTTCTTTATTGACCATTTCCTATACTTGTATTTTTTTTTCTTCACCGTCCTTCACCCCAATCATATACCCTATTTTTAGTATATACCTTGGGAAAAAAACCGTGAATTTATCTAGTTGGATTTGCGTGAATCATGCAATGTTTTATTAAAGCATTGCTACTTTCTATATCATCATGTAATTTATGTGTTATATCATGAACCTCATTAAAGCTCATATTTTGATCCATTTCAATTTCTATATCCACATATATACGGTTTCCAAATAGTCTTGTTTTTAACATATCTATATTTTTTACGTCATTGTAGCTAAAAATTATATCTCTAATTTGATTCTCAACCTGTTCAGGTGCTGCAGTATCTATAATTTGTGCAAGTGATGTTTTTAATATATCATATGCTACTTTTACAATTATAAAACAAATTACAAGTGAAGCAATGGGGTCAAGTAATGGAAACCCACACATAGCACCTATTATACCAATTAAAGAACCTATGGATGATAATGCATCTGAACGGTGATGCCATGCATCCGCATACAAAGACGTAGAATTTATTTTTTTAGCTGCTTTTCTTGTATATTGATACATCCATTCTTTTACAATAATAGATAAAACTGCGGATATGGCAGCAATAGCTGATGGAATAACTATTTCCCCATTTAAAATATTTTTAATAATATTTACACCATAAACTCCAATAGTAATTGCAGTAACCAATAACATTAAAGCTAAAATGATTGCAGCTATACATTCTATTTTTTCGTGCCCATATGGATGTTTTTCATCTGCTTTTTTGCTTGACAACTTTGCTCCAATCATGACAACGAAAGTACTTAAAACATCAGACCCCGAATGTATCGCATCTGAAATCATCGCAACTGAATGCCCAACAATTCCAGCTATTAATTTTATAATAGTCAAAACAAAGTTGACTATCACCGTGTTTATACTCACCTTATATATAATTTTTTTATTATTTATTTCGCTCAAAACATTCACCTCAGTAAAAATCAAATTTTAATCAACTTGGATTTTAGCTTCTATTTTATTTTTCAACTCATCAACATGGGATATAATCCCTATTATTCTACCACTTTTTATAACACTTGAAAAGGCATTTACTGCTGTATCAAGTGATTGCAAATCAAGCGAACCAAATCCTTCATCAATAAATATTGAATCTAATCTAATTCCGCCTGAGAAACTTTGTATAACATCCGACAAACCAAACGCTAAGGATAATGAGGCTAAAAATAGTTCTCCTCCAGACAAAGTTTTTACCGGCCTTACTGCACCATAATACGAGTCAAAAACATCAATGTCTAATCCACTATACCCCTTAACTGCTAATTTTGATGTTCTACTTAAACTATATCTGTTATTACTGAACTGAGCAAAATAAACATTTGCTCGGCATAAAACTTCATCTAACATTATTCCCAAAACAAAAATCTTTATTGGCATCTTTTGAGGATTACTTCCTGATAAAAGTTGTGATAATTTTTCTATTTTAGAATATTTTAATCTTAAATTTTCTAAATCTTCATCAAGTTTTAAAATTTGATTTTCAGATTCCAAACAAGACAATTTTATCTGAGATAATTTACCTATAGTTTCTATTATAAAATCATTTTTCTTAATATATTCATTTAAATCTTGTTCTGATTTTTCATTTAAAAGCGTATCATATTCTTTTTTTTCAATTAAAAGTTCTTCAAGTTTTTCATTAGCTTTGTTATAGGCAATTTGTGCATTTTTTAAGCGTTCAGCATTAACTTCTACATCCATTTTTGATTTTTGCAAACTATTTAATAATTGTTTTTGCAAATCCTCACATTTTTTTATATTTTCTGTATTTTCCTGAATTTTTTGTTTTACTTCATCTTCAGTAAAAAGCATTTTTTCTGCTAATAAATATTTTTGTTTTTCACTGATAATTTCAATATTTTTCTGAGCATTTTCTTGTTTTATTTTGCAATCATTAAAAATAGCATCTTCTTTTTTTAAAGAACTTTCACATTCATTTATTTGTTTTTTCAATTCTTTTAAATGTTCATCAGCCTTTTTTTCTTTTTTTAATTGTTTTTCAAGCGCTTCTAAATATTTAATATTTTCTTCTTCAGACATACTTAAAGTTTCACAAATGTTCTTTTGTTTATCATAATTCCTCTCGTATAAATTTAATAGTGCCATTTTATTTTCCTTATCCTGTCTTATTTGGTTAAATATTTCCTCTTCATTTTTAATTAAATCATTAACATTTTTAAGCATACTTGAAAAATCTTCTTCATTTATTGTTTTTCTATTTGCTGCATGAGGATGTTTTCTTGAACCACAAACCGGACAAGGTTCATTTTCAATCAATTTTTCAGCAATTTTTACACATTCGCGCGAAAATAAAGTTTCTTCTATTTCAAATTTCTTTTGTTTTAAGATATCCAATTTTAATTTTTGCGAATTATAGTTTCCAACAATTAAGTTATATTCTTTTTTTACTTTTTCTACTTCTAATCCTAACTGCTCTAGTAACTTAAATTGTTCATTTTCTTGTTTTATTTTTTGAAATTTTACATATGTGTTTTGCAAATTCTCTGTTATTCGTTCCAATTCTTTTTGTGTTTCTTTTTTCTCTGTAATTATTGTTTTTATGTCATTTATTTTCTTTTTCATGTTCTGTACTTGAGGTAAAATTTCTTTTAACAAAGCCTCATATTTAATTTTCTCATTATTCAGACTTGAGTACTTTTGAATTTTATTTAAGTTTCCATTTAAGTCATTGACTATTTTAAAAAAAGTCTGTTCTTTTAACTTTAATTGCTCAATTTTATAGTTAAAATCCTTTTTTTCATTATACTGCTGTTCTGCTAATTTTAAATTTTTTTCAAACTTACTTTTTTCATTATACTTTAATTGCTCATCTTTTTTTAAAGTTTCATACATTTTTTCAAATTCTAATTTTTTTCTTAACAAACTAATCTTTCTTGTAAGTTCTTTTTGTCTCTCCCTATTTTCATTTAACGAATTTTCTGTATCAGACACTTTAGTTTTTAATTCTTCTAAACTATTTACCGAATGAGCATTCAAAAGATTTTTCTTAATTATTAAACTATTGTTTATAGTTAGTTTTAAATCTTCTGATATTTTTTGAAACCTATTTATTATTTTCTGGTACTTATCTGTTTTAAATAAAGTTGTAAATATTTTTGCTTTTTCAACTGAGCTTGCAACTAAAAGATTTTTAAATTCTCCTTGAGGTAAAATTATAACCTTAGAAAATTGTTCACAATCAAGGCCAATAATTTCTTGAGCCATGCTTCTAACTTTTGATTCTGCACCTGAACTTAATAAAACCCATTGATTATCTTGTTTTTTCCAGCAATTATGTTCATCTCTAAGTTCTTTTTTCTCTTTTCCTTTTATTTTATGCATATGTAATAGCCTTTGAAACTTATATGTATTGTCTCTCAAGTTAAATACAAATTCTACAATTGTATCAATTGATTCATCGCAGGATACATTTCTTAACTCTTTAAAAGTTCTAAGTCCTCCTGTAGATTTACAATATAAAGCTACACATATTGCATCCAAGATTGTTGTTTTTCCTGAACCTGTTTTCCCTGTAATTAAAAAAAGGCCTTTTTTATTAAGCCCATTAAAGTTTATAACTTTTTTACTTTCATATGGACCAAAGGCCTGCATAGTAATTGAAATAGGTATCACATTTCTTCCTCCTTTCTCAATTCTTTACATACTTTGTCAAAAATTTCGTAATCATCCTTCTCTGGTTCGATGTTACATATTTCTTTCAAAAATTGAGTAAAAATATATTTTTCATTTTTTTCACTACATGATATTATTTTATTTTTTAAAATATTTTCATTATCTACATTAATATTTTTTATCCATTCACTTTTTACAGTTAAAATATTTGGATAATATACTCTTAACTGTGGCATTGGCATATATATTGGCTTATCGTCAGTAAGCTCTACACAAATATAATCATTACTTGGATTTATTTTGGCCTGAGATATTATCTCATTAAAATTACCTTTTATTGTCCTCATGTTATGTTTTGGATTTATAGTTATTTCCTTAATGTTAAACGATTTACCCTTTATTTCTATTAAAGAAATTGTCTTATTTTTATCAGGTTCATCAAATGAATATTTTAAAGGAGCCCCACTATATCTTATTTTTGAATTAATATTCTGTGGTGAATGTATGTGACCAAGAGCAACGTAATCGAATCCACTAAAAACTTCATTATTTATTTCATCAACACTACCTACAGAAAGATTTTCTTCTGAACTAAAATTTTTAGTTCCTGTAACAAAGCAATGTGACACCAAAATATTAAAATCAGTTTCATTTAAGCTTTCTTTTATTTCGCATAAAATTTTATTATATGCCTCACTCAAGGATATTTCTTCATTATTAAGATAACTTCTTGCTGTCTGCAAATCAAAATACGGCAGCAAAACAACATTTACTTTTTCAGTACTGTCAAAAACAGCAATGTTTTTATTTTTATCATTTAAATAAGATACAATATAAACTCCATTATCCTTTAAAATTTCTGATGCTACAGAAATTCTATCTGCTGAATCATGATTACCAGTAATAATTGCAACAGGTATTTTATGTTTTTTACAAATTTCAGTTAGAAAATCATCAAACAATTTTATTGCCTCAAGAGAAGCTATTTGTCTATCAAAGATATCTCCTGAAATTATTAATAAATCCGGTTTTTCCCTGCAAACAATCTTAAAAAGCACTTCATTTATAAAATATCTTTGATCATCTATCATTGACACATTATATATTACCTTTCCCAAATGCCAATCTGATGTATGTAAAATTTTCATAAAATAAATACTCCAAATTAATTTTCATCAATACTTAAAACAGACGTAAACATTGCCATGTAATTAGGTGGAACTTGTCTATCCTTATGTACACTTCCAAAAAACCATTTTTTATATTGCACTTGTTTTGAAACATCATCGAAAAATCTATTTAAAGTATTAATGTTATCTATCTTATCGCAAAAAAGGCCTTTTACTCTTGCAGATGGTTCATGAGTTATAATGTAATCAACTTTTCTATTTACTTTATCTAAATTAGCAACAGCATTTTTCATTTCATTTACAGTTGGGAGCTCTTCTGGCCAATAGTTATTATAAGCTTGTCTTATTTCTTTATCTACACTTTCTCCTCCACCAAATGTAAAAAATGTATGTCCATCAATCTCGTATATATGGCCACGTAACAATTGATATATATTATCTGTTATTTGCCTTGCTTGACTTTTAGCAAAATCTTTCTCAGGGTATTTTTTTAATAAGTCGAAATTTTCATGAGTACCCTCTACAAAAAGAATCATATATGGTAGCTTACTAATTTTTTTTATATATTTTTTTTCTAATTCACTGTCATCCCAAATAAAACCAAAGTCTCCACATACAATAAGTGTATCATATTTTTTTAAATTCATCTTTTCAAGTCTTGAAATATCCCCGTGTAAATCTCCTGTTATGTAAACCAAATCATCATTCCTCCCACATAAAAAAAATAATGTTTAAAATAAATTTTTACTATTTGCCAATACAATAAAATTGCTGTAGAATATAAATTATAATAACACATTAAGAGGAGAATTTCCATGCTTAAAAAAATCATTTGTTTATTTTTATCAGCATTATTTTTAATTTACTATATTCCAAGGGTTTCTTTTGCCGCAAATTTTAATATAGATTTTACCCCATCATGTGAAGCTATTTATTTATTAAATTTAGATACAGACACAGTAGCATATGAAAAGAACAGTGATAAAATAATGTTTCCTGCTTCTTTAACTAAAATAATGACATATATTATTACTGCTGAACACGTTAAAGATTTTGACCATACTATAATCACCATTCGTAAAGAATTAATTGACAAATTGCTTGGTACCGGTAGTTCTATTGCTAACATTAAAGCAAACGATAATTTAACAGTAACCCAACTTCTCCATTGTCTCATGATAAAATCGGGCAATGATGCTGCATTGGTTTTAGCTGACTATGTTGGTAATGGTAATATTGATAACTTCGTCAAAATGATGAATGATAAAGCTACTGAATTAGGTTGTAAAAACACTCATTTTATGAATCCGCATGGCTTACACGATGAAAATCATTATACTACAGCTAAGGACTTATCAATTATAGCAAAATACGCTATGACTTTACCTAATTTTATTGATATTTCATCTTCATCTACCTCTTATATTATGGGTGAAGATAAATATCCTTTAGTCACCACAAACAGTATGATTGACCTATCCAGAGGAGGAAAATATTATTATCAGTATGCAAGAGGTATAAAAAATGGCAACACTGAAGAAGCTGGTTATTGTTTGGTTTCATCTGCTGTTCATAATGGCTACTCTTATCTTTGTGTTGCACTTGGGGCTCCAATTAAAGATACTGCCGGTAACAAAGTTACAGATAATTATGCTATGCTTGACTCAAAGTCCTTATACAAATGGGCATTAACTAATCTTGAACTAAAACCTGTGTTGAAAAAAAATGACCCTTTAACAGAAATACCTGTTAATCTTTCTACTGATAAGGATTGTATCTTACTTTATCCCTCCGAAAATTATTCAGCTTTATTACCTAAAAATGTAAATACATCAAGTATAGACATAAAAATAGAAAAACCTGATTCTGTTGATGCTCCAATTAAAACCGGTCAAAAAGTGGGTACAGCTTTATTATCATATGCTAATAAAGAACTAGCTCGTATCGATTTAGTTGCTGGAGAAGATGTAAACAGAAATTTTATTTTATTTTTTATTCAGTGTATAAGTAATATAATAAGTTCTATTTGGTTTAAAATTTCACTTGCTATAGTAGCAATTCTTATTGTCGCTTATATAATATTGTTTTTCTCTCATAATAAAAGATTTAGGCGCAAAAAAAGTAAAGTTCATAAAAGGTATAAATAATTTATTTTTTATTAAATAAATATGTTATTCTATTCTTAAACTAAGATATATAAAATTTACTTCTTTGGGAGTGACTTTTAAAAATGATAGAAACAAAAAAAATATCAGGTCTCGGAGTTTCCTTTGGTGTTGGCATTGGCAAAACTGTAATTTTAGAGAAAGAAAAAATAATAATTCCAAGATATAAAATTTCTGACAAAAAAGCGGAATCCGAACGATTTCTTCAAGCACTAAACAAAATTAAGAATGAAACTAAAGCAATATACAATGATAAATCTTTAAAGCAGAATTTAACAAAATCTGAAATTTTAAATGCATATATTATGATTATAGAAGATCGTCGAGTTGTTTCAGAAGTGTTAAGACTTATCGAAGAAAAAAACTTTAATGCCGAAGCTGCTGTAAATGATGGGCTTAATGTTATTGCAAAATCCTTTGAAACAATGGACTTTGATTACCTTAAAGAACGTGCTTTAGATATTACAGATATAAAAAATCGTCTTTTAGGTGTACTTTTAAATGTAAAAAATAAACCCATTAAAGAATTTCCTGAAAATACTATATTAGTATGTGAAGAACTTACTATTTCTGATTCTATGAAAATAGATTTTTCAAAAATTTCAGGTATAATAGCGAAAAAAGGTGGAAAAGATTCTCATGCTTGTATTATTGCAAGATCCCTTGAAATTCCTGCTGTTTTTAATATTAACAATATTTTCTCACTTGTAAAAAATGGAGATTTAGTTGCATTAAACGGAGCAACAGGAGAAATTGTTATAAATCCTGACGAAAATAAACTTTTCGAGTATAGATTTACAAATACCAATAATATTTTGGCAAAATCTTACCTCAATACATTTAAAAATAGTCCTTGTATTACAGCTGACGGAGAAAAAATAAATCTGTATGCAAATATTACTTGTCTTGCCGAAGCAAAAAAAGCTGCCGAAAATGCAGCTGATGGCATAGGTTTATTTAGAAGTGAATTTATTTATATAAACAAATCAATTCCTCCAAGTGAAGATGAACAATTTGATATTTATAAAAATATTATTAAAATATTTACAAATAAAACTGTTACAATAAGGACTATTGATATTGGTGGAGATAAAAGTTTACCATATCTTAAACATAATTTAGAAGAAAATCCAGCCCTTGGGTATCGTGGAATTCGAGTTTGTCTTGATAAAACTATTCTTTTTCGAACTCAATTAAAAGCAATATTTAGAGCTAGCATTTATGGTAATGTAAAACTTTTACTTCCAATGGTATCTTCTTTAACTGAACTAATAGCTGCTAAAAATATTATAAATGAAGTAAAAGAAGAATTAGATAATGAAAATATAAAATATAATAAACAAATAAAATTAGGTATAATGATAGAAACTCCATCCGCCGCTATAATGTCTGATATTTTTGCTAAAGAGTGTGACTTTTTTAGTATTGGAACTAATGATTTAATTCAGTATACTATGGCCACCGACAGAAATAATCCACAAGTTGCAAATCTATACTCTCCATATCATCCTTCTGTTTTGCGTCTTATTAATTATACTGTAAAATCCGCAAAAAAATATAATATTCCTTGTAATATATGTGGCGAAGCTGCTGCAAATTCACTATTATTACCAGCAATAATCGGATTTGGTTTAAAAAATATTTCTGTTAATCCAAACTTTTTATTGAAATGTAAAAAAGATATTTCGCATATACAATACCAAAATGTAAAAAAGCTTTCAATGAATATTTTAAAATTAACTGATAATACTGCTGTTAAAAATATGCTAGTTAAATATACTTTGTCATTAAGAAAATAAATATAAAAAATGATAAGGGAGTGCAAAAATTCAGTTTTAGCTGAATTTTTGCACTCCCTATTTTTAAAGAACAGGTATTTTTATTTATAAAAATACCTGTTCTTTTACATAAAAATTAACCTTATAGCATATCTTTTTTCTTTAGTATATACGCAACTAAAGCTATTAAGCCTCCTGTAAATACAACTGGAAACCACCAGTATTGTTTCTGTGTAAATGGTAAATATTCAACGTTCATGCCATAAATTCCAGAAACAATAGTAGGTATGGATGATAGTAATGTAATTGAAGCTAAAACCTTCATAACAATATTTAGATTATTAGATATAATTGAGGCAAAAACGTCCATAGTGCTAGCTAAAATATTCAAATGTATATTTGACATATCTATAGCTTGTCTTACTTCAATTAATACATCATCAAGTAATTCTTGATCTTCTTCGTATAATTTTACTAAGCGTCCTCGCATTATCTTTTCTAAAGTTGCTTCATTAGCTTTTAATGATGAAGAAAAATAAACCAATGATTTTTCAACCTCAAGAAGTTGAATAAGCTCTTTATTTTTCATTGATTTTCTTAATTCATGTTCTACGTGGTCACTTATTTTATCAATTTGCTTTAAATACTGCAAATATTTCATGGCAACTCTTAAAATAATAAGTAATACAAATTGAGTTTTTAATTGTGGAAAAACATTTCTTACAGCACCCTCTGCAAATTCGCCAATAACTATATTTTCTCTAAGACACAATGTAATTACATTATTGTTAGTTATAATTATTCCCAATGGCATTGTATGGTAAGTTATACTTTTTTCACTCTTTTTAGCTATTGGTACATCCACAACTATTAAAGTATTTCCATTTTCACAATCTATGTGTGACGACTCTTCTTCGTCAAGAGCTGACCTTAAAAAATCAGGGTCTACGTTAAAATCGCTAATTAATTGTTCTAACTCATCATCATCAGGAGCAGTACAATTTATCCAACATCCAATTTCATAAGACTCAATTTCAACAATTTTGCCATTAATATTTTTGTAATAATTCACCATTATTTAGTCCCCTTTATTTTAAAAAAATTAAAAAGGGAACTTCTTTCTGGCGGAAAAATGATCCCTTAAAAAACTTATATACTTTAGTATAGTCCCAAATGGGTCCGGATTCACAATTCCACCACCTTAACAAAAAATTTTTATTTCTACAATATTTTTATTATATCACAGAAAAAATATATTTACAATAAATCATTATTTTATATTGTAAAATTCAAAAAAATAGTTTATAATATATATAATTTTTTAAATTTTGAATTTTTATTTGTTAGGTGTGAATAATATGATAGAAATAAATAGGATTGACAAAAAAGCTTTTAATAAATTTTATAAATTTATTGATAGTATTTGTTTTGATCCTGACTGTCTATGGTTAGGTGCAACTATTAATAATATTCCTTGTGGTGTTTTACTTGCGCGAAAAGATTATGAAGATATTGATAACACATATATTATAGAATCTTTATTAGTAGATGGACCTTTTCGTCGTCAAGGAGTTGCCACTAAGCTTCTCAATGAATTTATTAAACTATGTAAAAAAAATAACTATAAAAATATTATTTTCAATTCCGTAGCAAGTCACCAAGACATAGAACAGTTTAATTTATTTCTAAAAAATTATGGTTTTAAAGCACTGAAAATAGTTTCAAAGGTTTATATTTTTTATGATCCTGATTCTGTTAGAAATAGTCCATTTATAAAAAATGTTCTTAATTCTCATTTGGTTCCTAATAAAGAAATTGAAATACTACCACTTAGTGAAGTCCCATTGCAATTACTAGAAAATACAAAAAAACAAATAAATATTGATTATCCAGATTATTATGCCTTATTTCCTATAGATCATTGTAAATCACTTGAACAAATAAATACATTTGTAGCTGTTGCTAATCGAAAGGATATCGTTGGTTGGCTATGTGGATTAAAAACTTCTCCTTCAACAATATTTTATAAAACATTTTTTGTAAAAAAAGAATATCAAAAATTTGCAATTGGTATCTACCTTTTAAATAGTTGTATTAAAAATCATGATAAAAAATACCCTAATTTTTCTTCAATGTGCGTTATTAACTTAAAAAATTCTAATGCCGATAAAATCAATGATATTTATTTTAAAGATGTAAAAAGACAGGTTTTCTACGAAGTTATGCTTGAAGAAAAAATATAAATTAACACAATCAATATTTTTTAATACAAGGAAATATAATCATGAATTTAAACAACACATTTTTTTAATTAACTATGGATTTTTGCTTGAAAAAAGTTATATTTCAGTACAATTTTAATAAAAATATTGACTTTTTTAGTTTTTAGTTGTATAATATTATCAGCGTAGTTTTTTACCTTTACATCATATAAATTTATATGTGTAAAGTAAAAATAAATTTTATTATTAAAAAGTAAGGAGAGATGAACATGACACTAAAAGAATTTTTAGAAAAAAATCCTTCAGCTATTCAAGAAGCTGAAAAATGTAAAGACGTGGGAGAATTTAAAAAATTAATTGAAAAAGCAGGCATTACTTTTGAAACTGAGGAAAAGCTAAACAAAGCTTTTGACCTCGTAAAAAGTAAAAACACTACTGAACTAAGTGAAGATGCTCTTGACGCTGTAAGTGGTGGCGGTAAAAAGGTTTATATTCATGAAGCAGGATCATTTAGTTATGATCCAACAGGTAGAACAGGTTCATTAACTATGGCTACTGATAAAGGTAAAAAAATAGCACACTAAAATAAAAAAAGTAAGGAGCGATATTTATGACATTAAAAGAATTTTTAGAAAAAAATCCTGCTGCTTTAGAGGAAGCAGCAAAATGTAAAAATGTAGACGAATTTAAAAATTTAACTAAAAAAGCTGGTATTACCTTTGAAACTGAAGAAAAGCTAAACAAAGCTTTTGACCTTGTTAAGAATCAAAATACTACTGAGTTAAGTGAAGATGCTCTTGACGCTGTAAGTGGTGGTAGCAGATCACGTACTTATGACGCTAAAGACGTTTTTTATAACAGAGAAACTGGAGAACTAATGACCATAGGTAAAGGGCATAAAGCTTAATGCTACTATGGTAAAGAAAAACAAATCTTTATTTGTTTTTATAGTAGTTTATAAAAACAAATAATAAGGATGGTTATTTATGACACTAAAAGAATTTTTAGAAAACAATCCTGCTGCTATTAAAAATGCCTCAAACTGCAAAAGCTTAGATGAGTTTAAAAAATTAATTGAAGAAGCAGGTATTACTTTTGCTTCTGATGAAAAATTAAAAAAAGCTTTTGATTTAATTAAAAATCAAAATGTTAATGAAATAAGCTCTGATGCTTTAGATGCTGTTAGCGGTGGCTCAGCACGAATTGTTGATATAAATAACATTTATTACAATAGAGAAGGCAAAGCTATAGTAACAGGAAAAGGTAAAAAAGCTTAATAAAAAAGAAGCTCGATATATATCGAGCTTCTTTTTTTACTTAGAATGATTTATTTGATTATCTAAATATTTTTTCTTTGTAGCCATTCCTCCTCTTATATGTCTTTGTGATTTATTTAATTCTAATATTGACTTAACTTCTCTATATAAATTCGGATTTACATATTTTAATCGTTCCGAAACATCTTTATGTACAGTTGATTTACTTACACCAAATTTCTTGGCTGCACTTCTTACAGTTGCCTTACTTTTTAAAATATATTCACCAAGCTCTACAGCTCTTTCTTCAACAATTCCTTTCACATATAACCCCTCCAGACAGTTAAGTTATCAATTATCTATATGTAAAAATTATTAAAGTTATGTATAATTCAGTATAAAGAAAAGCACCCTTGTCCATAGGATGCCTTTTATTTTTAATTATTTTTTATTTCACTTTATTGATATAAATAATACACAATGTGCAAAGTCTTTTACACAGTATAAAAATATATGAATTTGCTCAATTTTTATTTTTTACAACTACTGATTATATCCCTTTTACATCATGCCTTTAACAAAAAAAAGCGATAGATTTTTAATTAAATCTATCGCTTCTTTATAAGTCTATTATTCCTATTATCAATAAAACAAAATTTTTTTATTTTGCATAGCATTTCCTTTAATACTATTTGCAACATGATGCAACTGCTTTAGCAACATTGTTAGCTACTTCTTTATTTAAAGCATCCGGCACCACAATACCTTTATTAAGTGATACTTCATCTACCATATCAGCAATGGCATATGCTGCTTTTATTTTCATTTCTTCAGTTATTTCCTTAGCATTTACGCTTAAAGCACCTTTAAATATTCCTGGAAAAGCTAAAACATTATTTATCTGATTAGGTAAATCTGATCTACCTGTTCCTATAATAACAGCTCCACCTACTAAAGCTTCTTCCGGCATGATTTCAGGAACTGGATTAGCTAAAGCAAAAACTATTGGTTTATTCATAGTCTTTATCATTTCTCTTGTTACAAGATTTGGCTTTGATACACCTATAAAAATATCTGCTCCAATTAAAGCATCTTTAAGTTTTCCAATTTTTCGCTCTTTATTAGTATACACCGCAATTTCTTTTTGTGCTTCATTTAAGCTGTTGTCTCCCATACAGACTATTCCGTTGATATCGCACATAGTTACATTTTTAAATCCAACATTAAGCAATAATTTTGCTATCGCTATGCCTGCAGCTCCTGCTCCATTAATTACTACATTTACTTGTTCTTTTGTTCTATTAGTTGCTTTTAAAGAATTTATTAAGGCTGCTGCTACTACTATTGCTGTCCCATGTTGGTCATCATGAAACACAGGTATATCACAAATTTCCTTAAGACGTTTTTCTACTTCAAAACATCTAGGTGCTGCAATATCTTCAAGATTAATACCACCAAAACTTTTAGATATTAATGCTATAGTCTCTACTATCTTATCTACATCATTTGTATCAATACAAATCGGTATAGCATCAATATCTGCAAATTCTTTAAATAAAGCACATTTGCCTTCCATTACAGGCATAGCAGCTGCCGGTCCAATATTTCCTAAACCTAAAACTGCAGTTCCATCAGTCACTACAGCTACTAAATTTGCTCTTCTAGTCAACATAAAAGATTTACTGTAATCTTTTTCTATTTCTTTACAAGCTTCTGCTACTCCCGGTGTATACATTAAAGCTAAATCTTTCTTTGTTTTAATATTGTATCTTGATTTTACTTCTAATTTTCCTTTTAATTTATAATGTAAATCTAATGATTCCTTGCTTATATCCATTTTTTAAAATACCTCTTTTATAAATTTATATCATTTTTTTAGGGTCAAGAATTTCTTCAGCTGTTTGTTCTGTTAAAAATCCTAATTCTATAGCTGCTTCTTTTAATGAAATATTTTCATTAAAAGCTTTCTTTGAAACTTTCGCTGCATTATCATACCCAATATAAGAATTAAGCGCTGTTGCTAACATTAAAGACCTATTTAAGTTTTCTGACATTTTCTGTTTATTTGGTTTTATTCCATAAACGCAATTATTTGCAAAAGATTGCATTACATCTGATAAAAGTTTAACTGATTGTAAAAAATTATAAATACACACAGGCATAAATACATTTAATTCAAAATTGCCTTGAGAAGCTGCAAATCCAATTGCTACATCATTTGACATTACTTGCACTGAAACCATAGTAACAGCTTCACATTGAGTAGGATTTACTTTCCCCGGCATAATTGAACTTCCCGGTTCATTTGCAGGTATTTCTATTTCACCCAATCCACAACGCGGACCACTAGATAACCACCTTATGTCATTAGCTATTTTCATTAAATTTGATGCTAAAGCTTTTAAAGAGCCATGTGCAAAAACAAATGCATCCATTGAAGTCAATGCATGAAATTTATTTTCTGCCGGAATAAACTCTTTATTTAATAGCTCAGATAAAACCTTCGTTACTTCTTTATCAAAGCCTTTAGGTGCATTAAGTCCTGTCCCAACTGCAGTTGCCCCTATTGGAAGTTCTTTTAATGACTTGAGCGATTTTTTTATCATTTCTTTATTTTTTATCAACATAGTCTTCCAACCACTTATTTCTTGTGCAAAAGACAATGGTACTGCATCTTGTAAATGTGTTCTTCCAACTTTTATAATATCTTCATTTTTTTCTTGTAATTTGTCAAAAACTAAAATTAAATTATCTAGTGATTGCAAAAGCTTATCTTCTATTTCACACACCGATGAAATTTTCATTGCGGAGGGAAATGTATCATTTGAACTTTGGGACATATTTACTGTATCGTTGGGATGTAAAAGTTTCTCATTTTTTATATAATTGCCTCTATTTGCAATAACTTCATTTACATTCATATTAGTCTGAGTTCCACTACCTGTTTGCCAAACAGATAGCGGAAAGTTGCCGTTTAAATCTCCCGACATAACTTCGTCACATACCATACATAATAAATCCATCTTATCTTTACTCAACTTAGATAATCTAAAGTTTGCAATAGCACATGCTTTTTTTAACATTGCAAATGATTTAATTAACTCAATAGGCATCTTTTCATTGCCTATTTTAAAATTATTATAACTTCTTTGTGTTTGAGCACCCCAATATTTATCTTCAGGTACTTTTATTTCACCTAATGTATCTTTTTCTATCCTATAATTACTCATAACTACTTACCATTTTATTTAATGGTTAACCCTCCAAAAATAGATACTGATTCTATATAAATTGTAATATTATTATTCAATTGGTTTTTGCAATTATTTTTTACTCCTCCAAAAATGTTAGTTTCAGTCGTTTTTATTGTCACTCCAGAAGGTACCTTTAATTCACAACCACCAAATATTGATTTTACATTTATTCTTACATCATTATTTATTATAGCGTCTGTTAAATCAAGTTGTACGCCTCCGAATAATGCTAATATATCTGCTCCTAAAAATGGTTCTTTAAAGTATTTTCTCTCTTGGCCACTAAATACAGCATTATAATTTTCTATTCCTGCTTCATTGTATTCTGGTAATTTCCATTTTGTCTTTTTGAACGATGAAAATATCATATTTATACCTATCACAATAACAGCAGTAGCTGCTGTTATTCCAAATACTAAACCATCTTTTATTAATTCTTGTTTTTCAAGAAGCATTGTAACTCCAAAAACAAGAGCTACTGCACTAAAAGCCCATGAATTTTTATTGAAAAGCCCAGATATAGCTGGAATAATTATAAATAATGTCCACCAACCTCTAAAAAAAGTTGAAATATTAATTAATCCCAAACTGCTGCATAAAACAATTATGCCAATGGCTACAAATGCTAAACCCCATAAAACATTATTATATATTTTTTTCATAAGTATCCACTCCCTTAATAATTAATAGAGTAATTATACCATATAACTCAACAAAAAACAAAGAAGCAATGCTATTTTTTGCATTGCTTCTTAAAAAATTTCTATTTTAGTTGTTTTTTGCTTCTACTTTAGGTTTACTTTCTTGATTATGTTTTATTAAATCTAATAAATGTACTTTTTCAGCTTCAGGTTCTTTATCTTTTTCTTTATTTTCAACACGTTCTAAATTGAATTCTTCTGTATTTTTATCAAATGAAACTTTATAATGTACTGGTTCCCCGTTATTACTTACATTATTTAATACAACTCCATTTAATAATCTATCATTTAATTTTTCAACATAATCAAATATAGGTCTTGCGCCCTTATTTAATTCTGCAACTTTTTGTGATACTTCATCTACGGTTCCATTTAAATCTATATCTATTTTATATTGTTGTAAATATCTTACCGCTAAATTAGTAAATGGTACAGCTGCTATTTCTTTATATTCAGGTGCAGATAGGTTATCAAACTCTATTAACTTAACACGATTTAAAAATGCTTTATCATGGTTTATAAAAGTACGTGAACCTGTGCCATCGTCTTTGTTATCTTTTTCTAAATTTCCCTTTTTAACAGAACCATTACTTTCATTTGAAGTAATAATAAATGTAGCTGCAGAACAATCTATTTTTTCTCCATTAACATTTATGTAACCCTGATCCATTATAGTTCTTAACTTCTCATCTAGTTCAGGAGTATGCATTTTGTCATATTCATTTATAATAACTACACTATTTGGAATAGCTTTTATTCTTGTAATAAAAGGTGAATATTCCATAATAGTACCACCATTAACTTGTTTTTCCCTCATACCGAATAATTGCTCTGTTGCACTAGTTTTTGATTGTCTGTCAATATCAGAAGCTTCTAAAACAAAAGGCTCCGCTCCAAAACCACTAAGAATTTTTCTCATAATTTCTGCTGAAAAAGATTTACCAACACCAGACGGACCTACCATATAAATCACTGATGCTCCAGGACCTGCTTTTTTTGATTTTTTATTTGGATTAGCTTTATACTGTGCATTTCTATCAACTATATTTAAAACAGCACTTCTGATTTGTTTTTTAGCGTTTTCTTGACCTTTTACTGAAAACATCATTGTATCAAGAAGTTTCATTGTACTAACAGGGTCAATTGCAGTTTCAACTTTACCTGCTTTAAACTGAGTTACTATTTTTTTGTAGTAATTATTGACTTGTCGATAAATCAATGAATACAAAAGCATACTTAAAAATGGATTAGTAGCAACAAGCGACGTAAGTTTCCCAAATGGACCTTTTTTTTCTTGTGGTACTGCTTTGTTAACTATTCTAGCTATAATAGGGGCTGTTATATCTACTCCTGTAATATTTTTTAAAACATTAGCTTTTTCTAAATCTTCTAAATCGAATATTATTTTTTTAGCAATTTTCTTTTCTACCCCATTTTTTAATAAACATTCTATGTTTATATTATCACCGCTACATTCAGGGCTTTCTGCAAAAGATGTAGCCTGCACAGAAGAAAATGCTATAGAAACTGCTACTACAGAAGCCACAACCTTTTTCATGTTTTTCATATGAATCCTCCATTTCAATTTATACATTTAATTTCTTTTATTATACCATTTTAAGACAAACTTTTTCAAGATAAAACCTATGCAATATTTCCAATAGCTATTTCTTAAAATTGTCTATTTTTGATCGGTTTCAAAAATAATATACAAAAAACCCTAGATTTTACTATGTAAAGTCTAGGGTTTTAACAAGAATTTATCTTCTTGCATCTAAAGAATCCTCTTGTCGAAATACAACTATTATTGATTTTATAAATATCATAATATCTAATTTTAATGATAAGTTGTGTAGATATTGCGTATCAAATCTAACTTTATCTTCTGCTTCTAAAAAATCTCTGCCATTTACTTGAGCTAACCCTGTAATACCTGGTCGTATCATATAAATATCATTTTTTTCGCGAAGTTTATGTATAAAAACTTCGTCGGCTATTAATGGTCTTGGTCCAATTATGCTCATATCACCTTTAATAACATTAAGCAACTGGGGTATCTCGTCAAGACTTGTTACCCTTAAAAACCTTCCGAACTTCGTTATATACTCATTAGCATCATCAAAGTCGTTTGTCGCCTTACTTTTAGGGGCCTTATCCATCATAGTTCTAAATTTATATATTTTTATTGTTTTTCCATATCGTCCTATTCTTTCTTGAGAAAAAATAATCGGACCTTTTGAAGTTAATTTTACTGCTATAGCTAAAATAATAAATATTGGCGACAGAAAAATTAATGTGGCAAGAGATAATATAATATCAATAAATCTTTTAAAAAACAAATAAACCTTTTGAGAATTTGTAATTTTATAAGTATTATTATTCGCACAAAAAAATGTGAAATTTTCATTGCTGATATTAACTTCCTTATCCTCCATTTCACATTCCTCCAAAAATAAATTCCATATAATTATAACTCCGACAAATGTTAAAGTCAACATAATACGACCTTTAGTCTCTATATTATTTTTTCTTTATACTATGAATTGATATTCCAAATGCATTTTCAATAGCTTCTACTGTAATTTCGTTATAAGTAGGATGAGGTCTAATGACAGACAACAAATTTTCATATGTTAATTTGTTATTTATAGCTGTTGTAAATTCGCTTATCATATCTGTGGCATTAGCACACATCATTTGAGCACCCATTAATACTCCATTTTCTTCATTAAAAATAACTTTTACAAATCCTCTTTCCTGATTTGAAATAATTGACCGACCATTAGAAAGTGTTGAAAACTTTCCACATTTTACTTCTAAGTTTTGTTTTTTTGATTCATCCTGTGTAATTCCAACTGAAGATATTTCCGGAGAAGTATAGATACAAGCAGGTACTGCATTTAGATTAAATTGTGGATTCTTATTATTCATCATAAGTACTGTATTAATTCCTTGCGCAGATGCCATATGAGCTAATTGTATCCCCTCAAAAATCACATCTCCTATTGCATATATTCCTTTAATGCTGGTTTCAAATTTATCATTAACAACTATTGCACCTTTTTTCATTTCTAAATTCACTGTATCAGCAAAAAGACCTTCTGTATTAGCTTTTCTTCCTATCGCCACCAAAACTACTTCTGCTTTTTCCATACAGTTTTTTTCATTTTTAATGTAATTCACATTAAGATTATCCTCTTTAAGTATTGACTCTACTTTTGCAGACGTATTTATATTTACTCCACATTTTTTTAAAACCATAGTTAAATTTTGAGAAATTTCTTTATCCATAGTGGGTAAAATTCTGTCCATAGCTTCTATTATAGTGACCTTGCATCCAAGGGAATTATATATAGTTGCAAATTCTACACCTATTACTCCTCCTCCAATTATCACCATTGAATCAGGTACTCTATCATTCATTGATAAAATTTCATCACTTGTCATTACATTTTCAAGATTTATTCCCAATATATTGGGTTTTATTGGCATAGACCCGGTTGCTATTAATATTTTATCCGTTGTTATTTCTATATTATTATCGATTATAATTTTATTTTCTGATAAAATTTTAGCTTTTCCGTTTATTAAAGTTATTTTTCTTGATTTAAATAAACCTTCTATTCCCAACCTAAGTTTATTTACAACTTCATCTTTTCTTTCGTGTATTTTTTTTATATCATAAGTTACATTATCTGCATTAATTCCAAATTTTTCTCCATTTTTAAGTTCATTCATTAATTCTGTAGAATGAATTAATGTTTTTGTAGGTATACAACCTCTATTAAGACAAGTTCCCCCTACATTATCTTTTTCAATAACTGCAACTTTCATGCCAAGGTCGGCAGCTTTTATTGCTGCAACATATCCTCCCGGACCCGCTCCAATAACTACTAAATCAAATTTATTATCCATACGAACACCTTCTAATTTAAATTTGTATGTATTAGTTCTTTTATATCATCTATCATTGAATTTAATATTATATCATTATTTAGCTTTAATTCATCTAATTTAGAACAAAATTCTCTGCTTGAAAATAAACATCCTTTTAGTCTACTTGAAATTTCTTCTATTATATCAACATTCATAGCATCTGAATTAATTATTAAGTCTTTTACAACCCCCCCGGATAAATTAAACCTAAATTGTATATCTCCCCAAGAAAATCTTTTTGAAAACTCATACTCAGATTTTATTTTCTTTCCAAAAATAAAATCATTAGATGAAAACTTATTTTTTAATTCTTCTATTTTACATTTATCTATACTGAAAACATTTACGCATTCTGCTTTTAAACCGTATACTTCTTCAAATGATTTTATTAATTTAAGTTTGAGATTATCTACAGTTAAATTTTTATTGTACTCATTAAGGTTTGTTACTCTAGATTTTACTGATGTTACACCTTTTGATTTTAATTTGTCCATAGACACATTAAGATATTTTGATAACTCACCAACATTAACGTTTACAAGCAATGTTCCATGATGATATCTAAAATCGCCTGCCTTGAAAAATGCATTCCCTGAAAACTTTTTTCCATCAATAGTAATATCATTTCTTCCGGTTTTTTCGGCATTAATGGAAAATTTTTTTACTGCTCTTAATATAACTTCTAGTTGCTTTTCCACATTATAATTTTCATTTCTAACTAAAAAAGTAAAATTAAGATTTCCTAAGTCATGATATACAGCTCCTCCACCAGATAACCTTCTAACAATGTGACCCCCGCTGTTTAACAATTCTTCCACTTTACATTCCTTAAAAGCATTTTGATTTTTTCCAATAACTACTGTATTTTTGTTTTGCCAAAGATATAAAATGCATTCATCTTTTTTTACAGAATAAAGTAAATATTCTTCTAAAGCTAAATTTTCATATGGTAAAAAACTATCACTAACTATATATTTTAATTTTGTTATCATAAAAAATCTCCCTACACCTATAAACTAAAAGAGGTGAAAACCTAAGTTTTCAGCCTCTTTTTTCTATTTAAAAATATATCTAAGTCTTGGATTTCTAGCTGCATTTAATTCATCCAAGCGTCTAACCGGCGTATCAATTGGTGCTTCATGTAACTCTGAAGCTTTAATTAACGCTGTCTCATATATTTCGTTAAATACCTTAATTGCCTCATCTAAAGTCTCTTTAGATTCTGTTTCTGTCGGCTCTAACATAAGTGCCTCATGAACAATTAGCGGGAAATACATTGTTGGTGGATGTATGCCTTTATCAAGAAGTGCTTTTGCTATATCCATAGCAGAAACATCCTTTTCTTTATGTAATTTCTCAATAGTAATTACAAATTCATGCATACATAATCCATCAAACGCCATGTCATAATGTTCACTTAAAAGTTTTTTCATATAGTTAGCATTAAGTACTGCATTTAGTGATGCTGATTTTATTCCTTCTTTGCCTAGGGTTAAAATATAAGTCAATGCTTTTACTATAACAAGAAAGTTCCCATAAAAAGATTTAACCATTCCGATACTATCTTGAGGTTTTTCAAAAGCTAAATTATCATCTTTTTTAACTACTACATAGCCAGGTAAAAATTTCTCTAAAAATGCCTTACAGCCAACTGGTCCACTTCCTGGGCCTCCTCCTCCATGAGGTGTTGAAAAAGTTTTATGAAGGTTTAAATGAACAACATCAAAGCCCATGTCTCCTGGTCTAACTTGCCCCATAATCGCATTAAGGTTTGCTCCATCATAATATACCAAACCTCCGGCATTATGAACTATTTCAGAAATTTTTAATATATCTTTTTCAAAAAGACCAACAGTATTGGGGTTAGTTAGCATTAGTCCTGCTGTATCATCACCAACAACTTCTTTTAACTTTTCAATATCCACACAACCGTCATCACCGGATTTAATACTTACAACTTCAAATCCTGCCATAGCTGCACTTGCTGGATTAGTTCCATGTGCGGAATCAGGAACTATTATTTTAATTCTTTTAGTATCACCTTTTGACTTATGATAAGCCTTTATTAATAAAAGGCCTGTAAATTCCCCATGTGCACCTGCAGCAGGTTGAAATGTCATATTATCCATTCCTGTAATTTCGCATAAATATTTTCTAGCTAAATCTAAAACTTGCATACAGCCCTGAACCGTATGTTGCGGTTGCAATGGATGAATACCTGTAAAACCTTTTAATCCTGACATTTCTTCATTAACACGAGGATTATATTTCATTGTACATGAACCCAATGGATAAAAGCCACAATTTACACCATGAACTTTTTTAGAAAGCTCCGTATAATGGCGTCCTAGATCAATCTCCGATAGTTCCGGTAAATTTAACTTTTGATTTCTCTTTAAATTATCTTTTAAATTAACCCTTGGTACATCTAAATTTGGAAGTATTGATAAAGCTCTTCCTTCTCTACTTTTTTCAAAAATTAAGCTCATCTTTTCATTACCTCCTTAACTATCGATACCATTTGATCTATTTGTTCTTTTGAATTCATTTCAGTTGCACACCATAAAATTCCATCCTCAACTGGATATCCACCAAGTATGTCATGTTTTTCTAATTCATCCAGTAATAATGTTGTATTCATTTTACATGTTGTAACAAATTCATTAAAGAAGTCCTTTGAATACTTTAAATTAATTCCGTCGATTTCACATAATTTATCTGCTAAATATTTAGCCTTTGACATACATTGTGTAGCAACTTCTCTCATTCCATCTGGTCCCATTGCTGACATATAAACTGATGCTGTCAAGGCACATAAAGCTTGATTAGAACAAATATTTGATATGGCTTTTTCTCGTCTTATATGCTGCTCTCTTGCTTGCAGTGTTAAAACAAATGCTTGTTTGCCATCTTTATCTACAGTTTCTCCTACGATTCTACCCGGTAATTTTCTTAACATCGCCTTTGTAGCTGCCATAAAGCCAAGATACGGGCCACAAAAACTAAGTGGCATACCAAGTGGTTGTCCTTCTCCTACAGCTATATCTGCTCCGCATTCATATGGTGTTTTCATTATAGCTAATGCAATCGGATTACAACCCATTATAAATTTAGCTCCATGCTCATGAACTGTTTGTGAAATACTTTGAGCATTTTCAAATAACCCATAAAAGTTAGGATGTTGAATATATACACAAGATACTGTGTCATCAATCAATGATGATAGTGCAGTCTCATCAATTACTCCATCTTTTTCAGGTATCATTATTACTTCTGTATTATTTCCTTCACAATATGTCATTATTGTTTTTATTACATGAGGATGTGCAGTAGACGATACTAAAGCTTTTTTTCTTTTTCTTTCATTACACATGGCTACTGCTTCTGCAGCCGCTGTAGCTCCATCATAAACAGAAGCATTTGATACTTCCATTCCTGTTAATTCGCATATCATTGTTTGATATTCAAAAATTGATTGTAATATTCCTTGACTGATTTCTGCTTGGTATGGCGTATACGCTGTTAAAAATTCTTCTTTTGATGTAACAGTTTTTACAATGGATGGTATGTAATGATTATAGGCTCCTGCACCTCTAAAGATACTTTTAAATACTTTATTTTTATTTGCTATATTTTCTACTTTTTGACTAACTTCCAGTTCAGATAACCCATTAGGAATGTTAAGTTCTTTAATTTTAACTTCTTTTGGTATGTCTTTTAATAAATCTTCTAATGAATTAACTCCTACTATAGAAAGCATTTCTTTTCTTTCTTTTTCAGATGATGGAATATATTGACCCAATATTATTCCTCCTCTTTTAAAAATTGTTCATATTCTTCTGCATTTAATAACTCTGTTTTATCTGAAATTCCTTCAACTTCTATTAACCAAGCACCATATGGATCTTCATTAATTTTTTCCGGTGAATCCATTAGTTCTTCATTAATAGCACAAACTGTTCCTGAAACAGGGCTATACACATCAGATACAGCCTTTACAGATTCTACATCTCCAAAACTTTCTTCTTTAGTTACATCTTCACCTTCTTCAGGTAAATTAACAAAAACTAATCCACCTAAAGAATCTTGTGCATAGTCACTTAATCCTACTTTTGCCTTATTATCATCTAAAAATTCAACCCACTCATGTGATTTTGTATACATACGATCATTTAATATATTCATTTTATATTCCCCCAAAATTAATTTTTATTTATATTAAGTTAAGCCTTTTTATAAAAAGGTAAATTTATAATTTGTGCATCAATCATACGACCTCTTACATCTACTTGTACAATTGAATCTAAATTTGCAAAGTCAATATTTAATATTGCCATAGCTACAGCATTACCTAAAAACGGACAGAATGTTCCTGAAGTTGTAAATCCTATTTCTTCACCATTTACATAAACTTTTTGATGTTCTCTTATTATACCTCTGCCTATAACTTTTAAGCCTACCCGTTTTCTTTTTATTGGTAAATTATTTTCTATGCCCTTTTTACCTACAAAATCAAACTTATTCATTTTTACACCAAAATCTAAACCTGTTTCAAGTGGCGTAATAGTATTATCCATCTCATGGCCATAAAGAGGCATAGCTGCTTCTAATCTTAAAGTATCTCTCGCTCCTAACCCACAAGGAATTAATCCTTCATCCTTGCCTGATTTTAAAAGCAAGTTCCACATTTTAGGAGCATCTTCATTTTTCATATATATTTCAAAACCATCTTCTCCGGTATATCCCGTTCTAGAAATTAAACATTCCATACCATTTATGTTTGTTTTTTCCACAAAAGTATAATATCCTTGTGGAATATTTTCTTTTGACATTAGTTTTAATAATATTTTTTCAGAATTTGGTCCTTGAAGCGCTACCTGTGAGATTTCATCTGAAACATCTTTAAAATTCACATCACCAAATAAATATTTTTTTATATGTTCAACATCTTTATGTCTATTGCTAGCATTTACTACAACAAAATATTTCTCATCATTAATTTTATAAACTAATAAATCGTCAACCACTCCACCATTTTCATCGCACATGGTACTATATCTTACTTTTAAAGGTTTCATATTAGTAAAATCATTTGTAAAAATATAATTTATATTCTTTAGTGCATCTTTTCCTGAAATAATAATTTCACCCATATGAGATACATCAAAAAGGCCTGCTTTTTGTCTAACAGCCATATGTTCATTAATTACTCCAGATTTATATTGCACCGGAAGTATATATCCTGCAAAAGGAACCATTTTGCCATTACTTTCTAGATGACAGTTATAAAGTGATGTTTTTAAATCCATACAAAAACCTCTTTTATTTTATTTTTTGCTAGGTTAATATCAGTATAAATAATTAAACACATCTATGTCAATGAAAACAATTAATATTAAAATTAGAAAAAATAAGAATGCCATTGCACAAAAAATATATAATATTTACATGTCAAAATTACCAAATTTTTTAATTGCATAAAACATAAAAAAAGAAGCACTTATCTTTTTACAATAAGCACTTCATTTTTATTATTTAAATAAAAACTGATATTGTTCATTTTTTTCATTAGTATCATACGATATGTAATTTGATTTTGCATACCACTCATGGTCTATTTCCTGTTCAAACCAACTTGCTCCATTTACTTCGTTTAATTGCTCATTCGACAAATTATGTACACTATTTTCTTTATTCATCATATTTATTTTCTCCTTTTCTTTATCGTTTTTTTCACATTATAACATATTTACTTCAAAAAATCATTAAATTATAGTGAATTTTCACTTAAAATTTTAGCAATAAAATTTGTGCATTAATGCAATAAATCTGCAGGGTACCACACTATACCGCGTGGTACCCTGCAGATTTGTAAAATTATATTATTGCAATTTTAAATATCTAACATATTCTTCTAAACACATAGAAATAGATCTCATTTTTTTCGCATCTTCAACACCAACAAATCTAAACGCAAAAGGGCTAAAATCTTTACCTGTTTTATCTTCTTTTCCAACAGGGTATCTTTGAATAAATCCATAATCAACACAATTATTTAATAACCATTTATATTCAGGAGATGCAACGAATTCATCAAAATTTTTATTTTTGGCCTTTATATCAATTAAAAGACCTGTTTCATACTCACTCTTAGATGGAGAAGATACTAATTTTTCTGCTTGTGACTCAGCTCTAACCACAGTATACCCTTCATTCAATAATTCCTCTACCTTATCATTATACATTTTCTCCACATCTTTTTCATCTATAAAGCCCTTAAATAATTCAAAATCATAGCCTTCTTTTCTAGCATCTGCAATTAAAGAATCAACACTTTTAATAATGCTACCATCACATTTTATAGTATTGTAATTAGCTAAATTTAAAGAATAATCTTTTGGAATAGGTGTTTTTGAATTTACTACTAATAAACTTTTGGGTTTACTTTTATCCGATAATGTAAAGTCTTTTTTTATACACTTTTCTTCATTTTTAAAAAGGCTACTTTTTTCTTTTACAGAAATACATATGCCACCGGTAAATATCAGCATAATGGCAATAGGTAATATAACACATAAACATTTAACAGTTTTTTTTCTGTTCCATTTTCTGCATACAGACACTTTTTTACTTAAAAAACAAGATAATAAATTTTTTTTCTTTTCATTACACGCAAATAACGGTTCTGCCGATATATCTGCAAATCTTTTAACTGTTAATGGCAAATTTTTATATTTGACAAAAAAATCTTTCATACAACAATAACTCCTTTAAAACCTCTAACTTTTACAGTTTACACCTTATCAAAAATAATTTCAATAAGTCATATAAAAATACAAAGAAAATTTTTAAAGACATTTTTTACAATTTTAGTATATTATGCTATAATGTATTATATAAAGAATTATTTTTTAAAAATTACCTTCAAATTGGGGAGTTGAACCATATTGCGTAAAACAAAAATCATCTGTACGCTAGGCCCATCTACAGATAACGAAAATATTCTTAGAGAACTTATGATTAACGGAATGAATGTTGCTCGTCTTAATATGTCACATCAAAGTCAAACTTATCAAAAAAGACGTTCTGACTCTGTTAAAAAACTTCGAGAAGAATTAGGTCTACCGATAGCTCTATTACTTGATACAAAAGGTCCTGAAATACGTACAGGGCAGTTAAAAAAAGATTTTGTTAACTTAAAAAAGGGTCAAGTTTTTACTTTAACAACTAAAAATATTTTAGGCGACGAAAACACAGTAAGCATTAGTTACAAAGGTTTGGTAAACGATATTTTTCCGAAAAATAAAATTTTAATTGATGATGGATTAATTGAACTATCTGTTAAAGAAGTCAATAGCGATTCAATAACCTGTACTGTTTTAAATGACGGAAAACTTTCTTCTCATAAAAGCATAAATATTCCCGGAGTAAAACTTTCTCTTCCGTTTATTAGTGAAAATGATAAAAGTGATATAAAATTTGCTGTAGATGAAGATTTTGATTTTATTGCTGCATCATTTACTCGTTCAAGTGAAGATATACAACTTCTCAGAAAGGAACTAAATAACATTGGTGGTTCTCATATTAAAATTATTGCTAAAATTGAAAATGCTGATGGTGTAAACAACATTGATGATATTATTCGTGTATCTGATGGAATAATGGTTGCAAGAGGCGATTTGGGAGTTGAAGTTCCAATTGAAGATATTCCTGTTATTCAAAAGCAACTTATCAGAAAAGCATGCAATGCCGGTAAACACGTAATAACGGCCACACAAATGCTCGATTCAATGATAAAAAATCCACGTCCAACCAGAGCTGAATCAACTGATGTTGCCAATGCCATTTATGATGGTACCAGTGCAATTATGCTTTCAGGTGAAACTGCTGCCGGATCATATCCCGTAGAAGCCTTAAAAACTATGGCTTTAATCGCTGTTAGAACTGAAAATGATATTGATTATAACAAACGATTTTTAAAAATAAAATTAGAATCAAAACCTACAGTAACATCTGCAATATCTCATGCAACCTGTACAACTGCAATTGATCTTTCTGCCGTTGCTATTTTAACTGTAACACAGTCAGGACGCACTGCTGGTGTCGTTTCAAAATATCGACCAAGTTGTCCCATAATAGGTGGCACATCCAATAAAAGTGTTATGCGCCAAATGAATTTACTTTGGGGAGTTTGTCCACTTTATATGGAGGAAGAAGTAAGTGGAACTAATGAATTATTTAATCAAATTACAAACGCAGCTTATAACAAAAAATATATAAAAGATGGTGATTTAGTAGTGATTACTGCCGGGGTTCCACTTGGAGAAACCGGTACTACCAATCTTTTAAAGGTCCACCTAGTAGGCAATATCTTAATTTCCGGACGAGGCATAACTAATTCAACTGTACAAGGAAATTTATGTATATGTAAAAATGAAGAAGATGCTTTTAAAAAATTTCATCCGGGTGATATTTTAGTTATTCCTGAAACCTCCAATAACATTTTAGATATAATAAAAGAATCCACCGCAATTATTACTGAAACTTCCGGTATTAATTCACATTCTGCCATTGTGGGAATTGCGCTTGATAAACCAGTTATTACTGGTGCAAAACACGCTACAGAACTTTTAAAGGATAAGGAATTTGTTACAGTTGATGCTAAACGTGGTATTGTTTTTCATATTCCTTTTAAATAAACTTGTTTAATTACAAAAATTAAGGACGGAGATTTTGCCTATATGCAAAATCTCCGTCCTTAATAAACTTTATAAATAAAATTTATTATTTATCTTCTTCATTTTCTACTATATCTTCATCTTCACTAACATCATCTTTTAAAGTAACTTCTGCTTGGTCCTCATCATCTATAAAATTTTCAAATTGAGATAAATTTACTTCATTACCAACATCCTCAAGTTTCTTTTGGAGTCTCTTTATCTCTTTTTGCGACATTTCAATGTCGTTACAAATCTTCTGCATATCATAATTTGGGACATCTCTTAATTCATTATAATAATATTTTCCAAGTGTAATATATGATTTAATAATTGAATTAGACTCTTTCTTTATAAGTTTTTTTATTTTAGTAGTTTTATTAAACTTTCTATTTTTCTCTATAACAAAATCTACTGCACCGTTTACTGTTTCACCTAAGTTTTTCAAAAATTCCATTTTTATTTCCCCCATATATCATTTTAAATTTATAATAAACCAATTTTTTTTAAAACTCAATAATTAATTTTTATTTTCTTTTTTAATTTTTCTTTTTAATATATAAGCATAAATTAACGTTATTGTATTAAAAATAAACACAGCATAAAACACAAAAATAAATATAAATCTTAGAAATACATCTCTAAATAATTGTTCTGTTTGACTTTTTAAAACTTTTTCAGCCAATTGATTTTTTCCAAATTCAACCAACGTCATTGCTGAATTAAAAGACTGCGGTAAGCCCTTTAATAGGGGAATAGATAACACACTGCATAAGACCATTATCGATAATAAAATAAATACATTTCTATATTTTTTTTTCGATAAAATTATATTTTCATAAACAAGTTCTTTAAAAGAAAAACTTTTTTTCATAGGTATATTATGTCTAATATTCTTTTCATTTATTCTATTAAAACTTTCTCCGCACTTGTAACAATAATTCGCATCGTCTAAATTTTTAGTATTACATCTCATGCAATGCATAATCTACCTCCAATTTTAACTACATTGTAACAGTTTTCTATTTAAGTTTATAATAAACTTAAATTTATATAAAATCAATACAAATTTATATGAATTGACTACTTATATTTCCTTTAGAGTCACATTTTATAACTACTGATTCTTCATAATTTGCACTTGTACAACCCGACATATAAATTAAACTTATTTCTCCATATGCACCACCATACGTACGTGTTTCGTTACCTGTTCTTATGCTTACTTTTATACGACTTGAACTTTCCTGATGTGAAGTACTTAAACACTGTACTTCATTCGTTGCTTTATTATATCTAAAATTTGCTTTTATTAAAGAATCTCCCAAATAATCTCCATACTCATCTTTATATATTACTTTTAATTCCTTTGTAACATATCTATACTTATCCCTGGTATCATCTTTTAAATCATTAGTATATTCCTTATTTGACTCAATTACATATCTTTTTATGCCTTTTTTTATTTTTTTGTTATTTTCCATTGCATTTGTCTCTTTAATTTTATTATACTCATCCTCTACTGATTTAATATTAAAACTTATCTCTCCATTTGGTGAACATATGACATCAATGTGAAATTCATCAGAATTTTTCCAATTTTTTTGCATATTAACTCGTTTGAATACATAAATTTTTTGAGAACTTATACACTGCTTTGGAGTAACGTACGTTTCTTCACTACATGATGTTTTCCATAAATCAGAATTATATACAGATGATGATTCTATTCCTTCGTCTTCTACACCCACATTTTCGTTATCATATTTAAAGTAAATATTTTTTATATGACCTGAAATATAATCTTTAGTTCCCGACAAAAAAAATTTATTTTTTAATTCAACCTTTTTTATATACTCAGACCTTCCGGTTTCATTTTTTCTTTCATGTGGTTTACTAACATTTATATCTATGTTATTATATACTTCATTTCCTAAAACTACTTTATTTAGGTCTTTTATTTCCCAACAAAAATTATTTTCTGGAGTACTTTTATTATCAGCAAAAGAAATAACCGGACACATACTTACAAGCATTACTAAACTTACTGTTAAGCTTAATAATTTCTTTCTCATAAAACCCCTCCTTATCTTTTTCTACTTTTCTTCTTAATTAACATCTAAATAAAACTTATATAACATACCTGCAACTGCTTTTTGCGCATTTTTTATGGAATTAGCTGCAACTGTTTCTCTTGGTAATAATTTTTCATATAAAGCATAAAAGTTATCATTTGCTAAAAAGGCACATGCTTTTCCTATATTTTCAATTGTATTTTCTTTATAATATCTAAATTCCTTTTTCAAAAGCGATGATATTACCCTCGATTGAATATCTTTACATTTATTCTCAAAGCTAACATGAAAAGAAACATTATACGCTGTATCAATAAAGTTTTGATTATTTGTATGAACCGGTGTATTTAAATCTTCCAAGAAGTGAAGAGATCTTCCCAATTCTTCAAAAGCATCCTCTCTTTTTCCATTTTTAAATTGGTTTATTGCCTTATGATAATGATTCTTATACCTTTCTAAAGCAGAATCATCTTCCCCCATAAAATTTTTCTCTGTTGCAGGATTATAAAAATGATATTTAAAAGCACCCATTGCTTCATCTTCATCAGGCATTGTACAATATTTAAAAATTTGTTCTCTATCTTTTTTTGTAAAAAAATCAGAATACTTTTCTCCTTGTACCTTATCAAAAATTTCAATTCCTCTATGTGTTGTATATTGGTGAGTTTTACTCGAAAAAGCAAACGAAGTCGTTCTTATAAAAGAAAAACATATCACCAAACTTAAAAAGCCTACACACACTTTTCTTATAATTGGTCTCTTCATATCCAACATCCTTTCTTTAAATTAAAAATTATCTAATGCTATCACAATTTTACATCCCCCCTCTCAAATTAAATATTATATTTATTTATAAGAAAAAATTTACAATTATTTTTACCTATAAAATCCCCTTTCGACTGTTAATATTATAACATTTATCCTATTTTAAGTCAATATTTTTGTGCATTATTTCATTTTTTGTCTTTTTTTACTTTAATTATTTTACAATTATACTTTTATATAAATATTTAGAAATTTACAACATAAACTTAGTTATGAAAACTTTTCTTGAAAGAAGGAGCCTTATATGGAAAATAAATTTACTGATGAGTCTATGTTAAATTTAATATCTAAAAAACTTTCTCATAATTTCGGTGTAAATGTAAATGAGGCTACATATGAACAACTTTTCAAATCCATTGCTAATATCGTAAATGAAATTTTAATAGAAAAAAGAAGTAAGTTTATTAAAGACATACAAGCTCAAAATCAAAAGCATGTATACTACATATGTATGGAATTTTTACTTGGACGGTCCCTAAAAAACAATCTTTTTAATCTTGGCCTAGAACAAACTGTAAGTGATGCATTAAAAAAAATAGATATTAATATAGAACATATTTATGAGGTAGAACCTGATGCTGCACTTGGTAATGGTGGGCTAGGCAGATTAGCTGCATGTTTTCTTGATTCTTTGGCTAGCAACAATTATTCAGAAATAGGATATTCCTTAAAATACGAATATGGAATATTTAAACAAAAGCTTATTGATGGATGGCAAACTGAACTTCCTGAATTCTGGCTACCATACGGTGAAGTTTGGTTAAACAGATATCCGGAAAAAGCTATTGAAGTTTTATTTGATGGACAAATTGAAGAACACTGGGACGCTTCCTATCATGAAGTTAAAATAAAAAATGCCACAAAAATAATTGCAATTCCTTCTGATATGTTAATACCAGGTTATAATTCAAAAGGAATCAATAAATTACGACTTTGGGAAGCTGTATCTACCGATTTTGACATGAGTCTATTTAATAACGGTGAATATATACAAGCGATGGAACAAAATGCTATGGCTCAAGCTATAACCAAGGTTTTATATCCTGAAGATAACCACCCAGAAGGCAAAAGCTTAAGATTAACTCAACAATATTTTTTGGTCTCTGCCACCATTCAAGACATTATAAGGCGTCACTTAAATCTATATAATACCCTTGATAACCTAGCAGATAAAGTTTCTATTCATTTAAACGATACTCACCCAACTTTGGCTATTCCTGAACTATTACGATTAATGCTAGATGACTGTGGATATACTTGGGAAAAAGCTTTTGAAATTATGTCAAATACTATTACTTACACTAACCATACTGTCATGCAAGAAGCCCTTGAATGTTGGAATTGTGAACTTATAAAAAAACGTTTACCTAGAATTTATCAAATAATAAAAGAAATAAATCGAAGACTTGTACAACAATTAACTGAGCAAGGAATAGACAACTATAAAATTTCACAAATGTCCATTATTGATAATGGAGTTATTAATATGGCTAATTTAGCTGTTGCTTGCAGTAAATGTATAAACGGTGTCTCGGCCCTTCATACCAACATCCTAAAAGAAAAAACTTTCAAAAACTTTTACGAAATTAGACCTAATAAGTTTAAAAATATTACAAATGGAATTGCTCATAGACGTTGGTTAAATCAAAGTAATAAACCTTTAGCTTCATTTATTACAGATTTAATTGGTCCCAATTACATTAATGATGCAAATAAACTTTCTGAACTTTTAAAATTTAAAGATAATAATGAAGTACTTTCTGAACTTGGAAAAATTAAATTAAAAAATAAAAGCTTTTTATCTGACTATATAAAAAAGCAAACTGGCATAATAATAAATCCTGATTCTATTTTTGATGTTCAAGTTAAGCGTTTACATGAATACAAAAGACAACTTTTAAATGCTCTTCATATTTTATCAACGTATATTAAATTAAAAGAAAACCCAAATCAATTTTTTGTTCCGAAAACTTATATATTTGCAGCTAAAGCTGCTCCGGGATATTACTTTGCAAAAGAAATTATAAAATTTATATATACATTAAGCAATGTAATAAATAATGATCCAGATATAAAGGATAAATTAAAACTTGTTTTTATGGAGGATTATAAAGTATCATTAGCTGAAATTATTATTCCTGCAGCTGAAATAAGTGAACAGATTTCCTTAGCTGGCACAGAAGCTTCCGGTACCGGAAATATGAAATTCATGTTAAACGGTGCTATTACTCTTGGAACTTTAGATGGCGCTAATATTGAAATTAAAGAAGCTGTTGGGAATGAAAATATTTTTATTTTTGGTATGAACGCAAATGAAGTAAATACACTAAAAAAACATGGCTATAATCCTTATGTATATTACAATAATAATTCCACAATAAAAAAAGCAATAGATAGTATAAAAGATGAAGATTTAGGAATAAAATTTGATAACATTGTAAATTCTTTAATAAACATTGACCCATACATGATATTAGCTGATTTTGCTGATTATAATGATATCCATGAAAAAGTTTCTAAATTATATAATGATAAAATAAAATTTAATCGTATGTCACTTTACAATATTGCTTCTGCAGGAAAATTTTCAGCTGATTATACCGTTAAAAAATATGCAAATGATATTTGGGGAATTTCTCCTATTAATTAAATTCTTTGGAGTTTTAAATATGAACGTTTCTTTTAATTCTTTTGATACTGACTATAAGTACCCTATAGGCGCTTGCAAAGAAAAATCTAATATACATTTTAAAATTTTTCTTGATAAAGGTTTGTGTTGTAGAAATGCTTCACTTATAATACTAAACAATAATTTTAATATTATAAAAAATTATTCTATGTTTTGGTGTGGCGATTTTGAAAATAATACAGAAGCTTGGGAATGTGATTTTACCCCATTAAACATAGGTGTTTTATATTACTATTTTAAAATAAATACAGATACTTGTACAAAATTTATTATTAGAGATATATTAGGGGTAAGTAAAATAGTAGATAATATTGAGCAAAAAAAATCTTTTTGGCAACAAACAGTATATAAAAAGGATTTTGTTACTCCAGATTGGTTAAAAGGTGGAATTATGTATCAAATTTTTCCTGATAGATTTAATTACTCTGGCATTCATAAAAATAACGTTCCAAATGATAGAATAATTAATTCAGATTGGGAATGTCCACCTAATAATCAACCTAATTCTAACGGTATTATAAAAAATAATGATTATTATGCAGGTGACCTTAAAGGCATTGAATTAAAATTAGACTATTTAAAAAGTCTTGGTGTTTCTTGCATTTATCTTAATCCTATATTTGAAGCTCATTCTAATCATCGATACAACGTAGCCGATTTTAATAATATTGACCCTTTATTAGGAGTTAACAAAGACTTTTATAATCTGTGTTTATCTGCTAAAAATAAAAATATTAAAATTATTATTGATGGTGTATTCAGTCATACCGGTAGCGACAGTATCTATTTTAATAAGGAAAATCGATATCCAAATAAAGGTGCTTATAATAGTACTGATTCTCCTTATTTTAATTGGTATAAATTTTCTCGTTGGCCAGATATATATTCTTCTTGGTGGAACTTTGATACTTTACCTGAAGTCAATGAAAATAATAATGATTACTGTAACTTTATATGTGGGAAAAATGGTATAATAAAAAAGTGGTTAAGTTTAGGTGCCAGCGGTTGGCGTCTTGATGTTGCCGATGAATTACCTGATTCCTTTATTAAGAAAATAAGAAATTGTATGAAAGCATATGATAAAGATTCTATTTTAATCGGTGAAGTATGGGAAGATGCTTCTAATAAAGAAAGTTACTCTGTTAAACGTGAATATTTGCTTGGGGATGAACTAGATAGCGTTATGAATTATCCTTTTCGCAGTGCAATTATTGATTTTATTAAAGGAAATAATGCATTTATAATCATGGATAATATCTTAACAATTATAGAACATTACCCAAAACCAGTCATTGATTCTTTAATGAATTTACTTGGTACTCATGATACAGAACGTATTTTAAGCATTATCTCAAACAAAAATAATGATGATGTTGGTACATTAAATAATTCTATTGATAATTATAATTATATTTTAAAAATATTTTTTATTTGCATCGCTATGCAATATACCTTACCTGGTATTCCATGTATATATTACGGTGATGAAGTTGGTGTTTATGGTGGCAAAGATCCTTTTTGCCGTTCAACTTTTCCTTGGAACCATGAAAACCAGTACATTTTAAAATTTTATAAAGAAATAGGTAATTTTAGGAATAATTCTTCTGTCTTATCTGATGGATATTTTTCTCCATACCATATTGATGCACATTTTATATCATATATGCGATATAAAAATAATAAATTCTTGTTAAATGCTTTTAATATGTATAATCACGATTATATTATAAAAATCCCTCCTTACTCTAAAAACATTACATTGTCTCTAGGCAATGTTAAAATAAAAAATTCATCTGTTATATTACCCCCTTACAGTTTTGCTATTTTAGAAAATTAATACATCTCATATATCCCTTTTAAAAATCATTACCTTGCTCTCTTCAACAAAAAATAAAAAGAATTTTTATAAATTAGAATACTAGCCCGGAGATACACCCTTGTCCGTGTATCTCCAGGCTAGTAAATTAAAATAAAGGGCTGCGGGCACATACATTCGCATGTACCCGCAGCCCTCAATCTATTTCACCAAAAAAAAGTAATAATAATTATTGTTTATTTTCTCCCTCTTCAGGATCTTGATTGTTAAGAACTTCCCTATCATCAGCGTTTTGATTAACTGCATCCTTATCTTTAACTTGCGCTGCAGCATCATTATTTTCACTTTCTGATCTTTCTGGTTCCTGCTCTTCTTCCTCCTCTTCAAAATCTTCATATAATTCAGGATTTTGATCGTTAGGAAGTTCCTTATCATCAACTTGTTTAGCAAATATTTTATCTACCTTTATCTTGACATGTGGTATTATTATTATTTCATCGTCTTGATCTTGAACTGCAGCGGTCTTATTTTCATTTACTTGTTTTTCTTGTTCTGCTACCTTTTTAGGGCTTTCTTTTGACTCAGGTTTTCGATCATTAGGAAGTTTCCTATCATCAACTTTTTTAGCATTAGAAATATGTTTTGCTATTTTTTTCACTCCGCTGTCAATTCCATTAACGATGTCACAGCACAAATCAATAAAGTCATTGTCTTTTAAGCGTTTTTTCACTGATTCTTTAAGCGTCAACTTTACTTTACATTTGTCTATTTCTTTATTTATCTTATCTAATTTTCTTTGTTCAAATGTATTGTTTGCTTCTTGCAAACGTTTTGGTAACGGATGAACCTTTTTTAAATCAAATTCTAATATTAAATCTTCATCTGGAAAATCACCAAAATCATCTTTATTGCTAAGTAACATTGACATTACATCAGCAGATTTTTTATTATTTAAGTGATTATTTATAACTAATCTAAAAGTTTGTTCTTTGTTAGATTTAGAAAGTTCTGCTATTTTACCCGAAGTAATTAAATCTTGATCTGATTTTTGAGCAAGTTTTTCAACAACTTTCTTTTTATCTTCTCTTAATTTTTTATTGTACTCATCAGCTTCTTTTTTAGTATAATACCAATCTTCAATAAAATCATCTTCTTCAACTCTTAGTCTATCAATGAATCCACGTTCAACCATATTAAATGCATCTGCATCTACTCCTTCACTCTTCAATTTATCCAATACTCTTTCAAGATAAGTCTCTTTAAATTCAGATATCTTGTCTTTACCGTTTTCTTTTTCTACCGCCTCTTTGAATTTCCTAAATTTTACAATTTCAGGTTTTAATTGACCTTCTTTAGCTTCTTCAGCACCAAGTATTTTTTCATCGTCCTTGCTAGTTAAAACTAAAGCATAATCTATATAAATATTTTGTGGATTCCACCAATATTTTATTTTATCTTTAATGTTCCACCAAGGTGCTTTATATTCAGGCCCTCTTATTGAAAACCTATTTATTTCAGGATTAACTTTAACTGTTTTTCTTAAAAACTCTTTAGGTTTGAAAGGATTCCAGCATCTTCTCATTTTCGGTTCGGCTACAGATACATTTATATAATCATTAGTTTCAAGTTTTCCTTTAAAATTAAGAGTTTGCTTTTCTGAATAAAATACAGTTTCATCTTCATCGTAATTTTTGATTAACGAATCCACAGGAATAATTCTTTCCTCTGCAAATGTCGCATATGAAACAGAACTTAACATCATTATCAATGCTAAGCTTGTTGCTATCAATTTTTTCATAATATCACCAAATCTCCTATACTTTATTATGGTTAATATTATATCATTATTATCATGTTGTGGTCAAATTTTTTAGATTTTTCTCCCATTTGTCTAATGAACTCAAATATATTTTTTTAAATTTGTTAATAATGTAAATAGCAAAAAAATCTTCATATTTCCCTTAAAGAAATATGAAGATTTTAATTATTTTAGGTTATTTTGCTCAAAATATTCACTAGATTCAGACATTTTCAACAAACGCTCATATTTATCTTTTGATTGTTTTTCTGCTTCATCAAACAATTTTTCTGCTCTATCAGGTGACATTCTTAACAGTGAATTATATCTAACTTCGTTCATAATAAAGTCCCTATAATTCATAGTAATCTTTTTACTATCAAGAACAAATGGATTTTTTCCATCAGCCTGTAATCTTGGGTCAAACCTAAATAAATTCCAATATCCAGATGCCACTGCTTTTTTTTCTTCTTCTTGTGATGTACCCATACCGGTTTTTATGCCGTGGTTAATACAAGGTGCATAAGCAATTATTATAGATGGACCATTATAACTTTCTGCTTCATTAAAAGCTTTTATACATTGATTATAATCAGCTCCCATTGCTATTTGTGCCACATAAACATACCCATAACTCATAGCTATAGCTGCTAAATCTTTTTTCTTTACAGACTTACCTGCCGCTGCAAATTGAGCAATAGAACCAATTGGCGTTGCTTTTGAAGATTGTCCTCCGGTATTTGAATAAACTTCTGTATCAAACACTAAAATATTTACATTCTCACCGGATGCTATTACATGGTCAAGGCCTCCAAAGCCAATATCATAAGCCCATCCGTCTCCACCAAATATCCACATTGATTTTTTAGATAAATAATCTTTTTCCTTTAATATTTTCTTAGCGAATTTTCCAAGCAAATTACTTTGTTTACGTATTTTTTCTAATTCTTCAATTAAATTCTTTGTAGCTATTTGGTTATCTTTGCTATTATCTGAAGTTTTTAAATACTCATCACATGCTTGAACCAAATTTTCATCTTGAGTAAGAGATTTAACTTCATTAACATATTCTTTTAGCTTATCCCTTATGGCATTTTGAGCTATAGCCATTCCATAACCAAATTCTGCATTATCCTCAAACAATGAATTTTGCCAAGCCGGACCTTTACCCTCACTATTTACAGTATATGGTGTAGCCGGAGCTGACCCACCCCATATAGATGAACAGCCCGTTGCATTTGCTATAAACATTCTATCTCCAAATAATTGAGTAGCAAGTTTTGCATAAGGTGTTTCTCCACAACCTGCACATGCTCCGGAAAACTCAAGTAATGGTTGTTTAAATTGGCTTCCTTTTACACTAGTTTCTTTAAATTTATCACTAACCTCAGGCTTTTTAGGTAATTTATTAGCATACTCAAATACAGCTTGTTCCTTCATTTGAGTATCAATTGGTTTCATTGTAAGTGCTTTATTACCTTTCATTCCAGGACATACATTTGCACAAGCCCCACAACCGGTACAATCAAGTGGTGATATTGTCATTGTAAATTTTAAACCTGGCATTCCCGTCATATCTTTTGCTTTTGTTTCTTCAGGAGCATTTTTAAGTTCTTCTTCAGTCATAGCAACAGGACGTATAACTGCATGCGGGCAAACAAATGAACAAAAATTACATTGTATACAATTTTCAGGATTCCATTCAGGTACATCAATAGCTATACCTCTTTTTTCATAAGCTGCTGCACCTTGAGGAACAGTCCCATCAATATGGTCCATAAATGCTGATACAGGTAGTTCATTGCCCTTATACTCATTTACTGGTTTTAAAATTTCATTAACATACTTTACTAAATCTTTTCTTTCTCCAGTAGCAGGTTCTGTTTCTGATTCTATAGATAATCCTTTCCAACTTTCTGGTACAGTTATTTTTTGCAATTCTCTCATTCCACATTCTATTGCTTCATGGTTCATTGCTACGATTTTTTCACCTTTTTTGCTATATGATTTAGTAGCGGCTTCTTTCATATAATCAATAGCTTTATCAGCGGGAATAATATCTGCAATCTTAAAAAATGCTGATTGTAATATAGTATTTATTCTGCCACCTAATCCAATTTCCTTACCTAATTTTATTCCATTTATAATATAAAAATTTATATCATTTTCAGCGATATATCGTTTCATTTTAGCCGGTAATTTTTCTTCTAATTCATTTTCAGTCCATGGACAGTTAAGTAAAAAGCTTCCACCCTTTTTTAAGTCCTGAACCATATCATACTTATTCACATATGACGGATTATGACATGCTACAAAGTCAGCTTTACTTATGTAATAAGTGGATTTTATCGGTTTACTTCCAAACCTTAAATGTGAAACAGTAAGGCCACCCGATTTTTTAGAATCATATGCAAAATATCCCTGTACAAATAAATCTGTTCTATCTCCAATTATTTTAATTGAGTTTTTATTTGCACCAACAGTTCCATCAGAACCAAGTCCCCAAAACTTACAAGAACGAGTTCCTTTAGCAGTCGTATCTGGATTAGTTAATACATCTAATGATAAATTGGTTACATCATCAACAATTCCTATTGTAAAACGTTTTTTAGGCATAGCTGTGTGCATATTTCTAAACACAGCCACAATGTCTCCTGGAGTAGTATCTTTTGAACCTAAACCATATCTTCCTGAAAAAACTGAGACATTATCAAATTCAGTTAAAGAAAGCGCAGCTAGAACATCAAGATAAAGAGGTTCTCCTATGGAACCTGGTTCTTTTGTCCTGTCCAAAACAGAAATTGTTTTAACTGTTTTAGGTAATTCACTTAATAAATATTTTGCAACAAATGGTCTATATAATCTTACTTTTATAAGACCTACTTTATCGCCTGCTGCATTTAAATAATCGACTACTTCTTCTATGGTATCACAAACTGAACCCATAGCAACTATTACTCTTTCAGCATCAGGTGCACCATAATAATTAAACGGTTTATAATCTGTTCCTATTTTTTCATTGACTTTATTCATATATTCTACTACTACTTCGGGTATCCTATCATAGTAAACATTGCAAGCTTCTCGTGCTTGGAAAAAAATATCGTCATTTTGTGCTGAGCCCCTCAACACTGGGTGTTCAGGATTTAAAGCACGTTTTCTAAACGCAGCTACAGCATCCCAATCCAACATTTCATCCAGGTCCTTATAATCCCAAGTTGCTACTTTTTGAATTTCATGAGAAGTTCTAAATCCATCAAAAAAATGTAAAAATGGAACTCTACCTTTTATAGCAGATAAATGTGCTACTGCACTAAGGTCCATTACTTCTTGAGGGTTATTAGAACATAACATAGCATAGCCTGTTTGCCTACAAGCATATATGTCAGAATGATCTCCAAAGATAGAAAGTGCATGGCTCGTAAGTGCACGAGCTGACACATGTATTACACTCGGTAATAATTCACCTGCCATTTTGTACATATTAGGTATCATCAATAAAAGTCCTTGAGATGCCGTATATGTTGTAGTTAAAGCTCCGGCTGCCAATGACCCATGAACAGCTCCGGCTGCTCCCGCCTCCGACTGCATTTCTGTAACTTTTACCGGTCTTCCAAAAAGATTTTTTTTACCGGCCACAGAATATTTATCCGTTTCATCTGCCATAACTGAAGACGGTGTAATTGGATAAATTGCAGCTACATCAGTAAAAGCATATGATACATGAGCTGCTGCACTATTTCCGTCCATAGTTTTCATTTTTCTTGGCATGAATTATTCCTCCCTTATTTTGTTCTGTTAAATTTTACAATGAAATGACATTGTTTTTATTAGATTTTATCATTTTTATGAAATGATGTAAAGATATATAATTAGGTAACTTATGTATATTCATCAATTGACTTAATTGTTAATAAGAAATATAATTTATATATAAAATTATGTCATTTACTTTAATAATATGTAGAAGGTGTAAAAAATGAAAAATGTTATTTTATTAAATAAACTTTTTCTTAGTTCTAATGCAGAAAATAGTAATTTCATAGCCAATTCATTTTTTCAAATATTTATACTATTGATTTTAATTTTAATTAACGCATTTTTTGCTATGAGCGAAATTGCTATAATAACTTTAAATGATAATAAAATGAAAAAATTAGCAAAAAAGGGACATAAAGGTGCAATTAAAATCTTGAAGGTTACAGAAAACTCAAGTAATTTTTTAGCCACAATACAAGTTGGAGTAACTTTGTCTGGATTTTTAACTTCTGCCTCAGCATCCACCTTATTTGCAGACCAATTAGCAGATATATTATCATTTTTACCGCTGTCTAAAAACACATTAAGTGGTGTCTCTACAATAATTATAACTTTAATATTATCATACTTTTCATTAGTTTTAGGAGAACTCGTTCCTAAAAAAATCGCAATGCAAAATGCAGAAAAAATTTCTTTTAAAATAATTGGCACTGTATCCGCTATTCAAAAAATTTTTAGTCCTTTTATAAAATTTTTATCTGCATCAACTAATTTTATTGTCAAGTTAATGGGAATTAAGCCTGATAAAAACATTGAAACTATTACAGAGGAAGAAATATTAATGTTAGTCGATGCAGGCGAAGAAAAAGGTGTTATTAAAGGTGGAGTTAAAAATATCATTGAAAATATTTTTGATTTTGATGATAAAACCGCCACAGAAATTATGACACATAGAACAGAAATAATCGCAATTAGTGATGTTTGTTCTTTACTTGATGCTGTACAATTAGCTATTTCATCAGGTTGTTCTAGAATTCCAATATATCACAACGATATAGATAATATAATTGGTATTATTTACGTAAAAGACTTATTAAAATATATCGTAAATAATGAAAAAACAAACAAGATTACACTCAAAGAAATTATGAGACCTGCAATATATATTCCTGAAACAAAACGATGCCGTGAATTATTTAGAGAATTAATTGATAAAAAAACTCAAATAGCTATAATTGTTGATGAATATGGTGGTACAGAAGGACTTATAACTATTGAAGACTTAACTGAATCCATTCTTGGTAATATTCAAGATGAATATGACAATGAAGATGAAGAAATAAAAAGAATAAATGAAAATAAATTTACTGTTGATGGAGCAACTTCAATAGATGAAATATCCGATTTAGTCGGTTTTAATCTCCCAAAAGGCGACTATGACACAATTGCCGGGTTAATTTTTAATTATCTTGGCCGTATTCCTAAAAATAATGAACATCCTTGTATTGTTATCAATGATACAAAATTTATTGTTGAAGAAATAGTAGAAAGACGCATATCAAAAGTATCTATTATTCGCAAGCCTATAAATTAGTCTTTTTTCACAGCAATAATATTTTATTTGACAAAAATACTGAACTAAATCTGACAAAATACTTCCTGACAATTTGTTATATTGATTCTATCAATTAAACAATAAAGAAGGTGAATAGTATGTGCGGTATTTGTGGTTTTACCGGTGAAATAACTAATAGAGAAAATATTTTAAAAAATATGGCAGATGTAATCACTCATAGAGGCCCTGACAGTGAAGGTTTTTTCTCATCTGAAGATATTTCAATGGGCTTTAGGCGTCTTAGTATTATTGATTTAGAGCAAGGTAACCAACCAATATATAACGAAGATAAAACATTAGTTTTGACCTTTAATGGTGAAATATATAACTATAAAGAATTAAGAAAAGAATTAATTGAATATGGTCATAAATTTTATACTGATACTGACTCAGAAGTTTTAGTTCATGGGTTTGAACAATGGCATGAAAAGCTTCTTGATAAACTACGTGGAATGTTTGCTTTTGCTATATTTAATACAATAGATAAAACCTTATTTTTAGCAAGAGATTTTTTTGGAATAAAACCTCTTCATTATACAGTTGCTGATAATCATTTTGTATACGGTTCTGAAATTAAAAGCATTTTGCAATTTCCTAAAGTAGAAAAGAAATTTAATGAAAGAGCTCTTGATAAATATTTATCATTCCAATACTCTGTTCCGCCTGAAACTTTTTTTGAAAATACATACTGTCTTCTTCCCGGTCATTATTTATGGTATAAAGATGGAAATATAGAAATAACAAGATACTTTGACCCAACTTTTGAACCAGATGAAAACTTAACTCTTGATGAAGCTATATCAAAAATAGAAACTGTTTTTGAAAACTCAGTAAATTCGCATAAAATTAGTGATGTTGAAGTAGGATGTTTTTTATCAAGTGGTGTTGATTCAAGCTATGTTTCAACCTACTTTTCTGGTCAAAAAGCTTTTACAGTAGGTTTTGGTACAGATGAAAAATATAATGAAATAAATTTTGCTAAAGATTTAGCTGAAGAAGTTGGCCTTGACCATCACAGCAAAGTAATATCTCCGGATGAATTCTGGGGTAATATTGAGCATGTTCAGTATATAATGGATCAACCTTTAGCTGATCCTTCTTGCATTGCTTTATATTTTGTTTCAAAGCTTGCAAGTGAATATGTAAAAGTTGTTTTATCAGGTGAAGGTGCTGACGAATTATTTGGTGGATACAATATATATCATGAACCATTGTCTTTATATAAATATCAAAAATTGCCCGCATTTTTAAGAAAAGGCTTAGCTTTATTAGTTAACGCTATTCCTGCTAACTTCAAAGGTAAAAACTTTATTATAAGGGGTTCAAAGGAACTTACCGAAAGATTTATAGGCAATGCTTTTATGTTTTCCTTAAAAGATAAGAAAAAACTTTTAAAGAATCCAGAACTTGCTTGCACACCACAAGAATTCTGTGAAAAAATTTATAAAAAAGTTGAAAACTATGATGACGTCACTAAAATGCAATACCTTGATACAAATCTTTGGATGGTTGGAGATATTCTTCTTAAATCCGATAGAATGAGTATGGCAAATTCATTAGAATTGCGTGTACCTTTTTTAGATAAAGAAGTATTTAACATAGCTAGAACCATTCCAACCAGATTAAAAGTCAACAATGAAAACACAAAATATGCCATGCGGCAAGCTGCTTTAAAGCATCTACCAAAACACACTGCACAAAAGAAAAAACTTGGATTTCCTGTCCCTATAAGAGTCTGGTTATGTCAAGAAAAATACTATAAAATCGTTAAGGAAATGTTTACTTCCGACACTGCAAAAAAATTCTTTAACACAGACATTTTACTTAGGTACCTTGATAGACATTATTATCATAAAGAAGACAATAGCCGTAAAATATGGACTGTTTATATCTTCCTTGTTTGGTATAATATTTATTTTAAAGATTAAATTAAGTTTTATATTCACATTATAATATAAATATCGTATAATTATAAAAGATGCTTTAACTATAAGTTATTGCATCTTATTATTTTTCAACTTCTTATTTGATTGGAGTCCTTTTAATGACCAATATTCCTGAAGACTTTGGTAGTCTTGTATTTAATGAAAGCGTTATGAAAGAACGTCTTCCAAAAAACATATACTTAAAATTAAAACAAACAATTTATGAAGGTAAACCTATAGACCTTGAAATAAGTGACGTAGTAGCCAATGCCATGAAAGATTGGGCAATTGAAAAAGGAGCTACTCATTTTACGCATTGGTTTCAGCCAATGATTGGAGTCACTGCTGAAAAACATGATAGTTTCATTTCTAAAAACGGAAATGGTAAAGTTATAATGGAGTTTTCAGGTAAAGAATTAATTCAAGGTGAACCCGATGCTTCTAGTTTCCCATCTGGTGGATTACGTGCTACATTTGAGGCTAGGGGATACACTGCATGGGATCCAACTTCATATGCATTCATAAAAGATAATGCACTTTACATTCCAACCGCATTTTGTTCATTTAGCGGAGAACTTCTTGATAAAAAAACACCCCTTTTAAAATCCATGGAACTCATTAATACTCATGCTCTTAGAATTCTTCGTTTATTTGGGAATTATTCTGTAAAGAGAGTTTTTCCAACTGTTGGTGCCGAACAAGAATATTTTTTAATTGATAAAAAAGTAGCCGATAAACGTGAAGATTTAATTTTTTGTGGTCGAACATTATTTGGAGCAAAACCACCCAAAGGACAAGATATGGAAGACCATTATTTTGGATCAATCAGACCACGAGTATCTGCATATATGAAAGAACTTGACGAAGAACTTTGGAAACTTGGAGTTCTTGCAAAAACCAAACATAATGAAGTAGCTCCTGCACAACATGAATTAGCTCCTTTGTTTACAACTACAAATATCGCAACTGACCATAATCAGCTAACAATGGAAATTATGAAAACTATCGCTGAACGTCATAATCTTTGTTGCCTTTTACATGAAAAACCTTTCAAAGGTGTAAACGGTAGCGGTAAACATAACAATTGGTCATTGTCAACCGATACCGGTGCTAATCTTTTTGAACCAGGTAATTCTCCTTTTGAAAACGCACAATTTTTATTATTTCTTTGTGCTGTCATTAAAGGAGTTGATGAATACCAAGACCTATTACGTGCTTCAGTTGCTTCTGCAGGAAATGACCATAGATTAGGTTCTAGTGAAGCTCCACCTGCTATTATATCTATTTTTCTCGGTGATGAGCTAACAGACATTTTAAGTGCCATAGAAAAAGGTATAAAATATGGAAGCAAAGCAAAAACCAATTTAGAAATTGGTGTTCATACCTTGCCAAAATTCCAAAAAGATAATACCGATAGAAATCGCACTTCTCCTTTTGCATTTACCGGTAATAAATTTGAATTTAGAATGGTTGGTTCTAACCTTTCTATAGCTTGCCCAAATATTATGTTAAATACTATTGTAGCAGAAGAATTATGTCAATTTGCAGATATACTTGAAAGTTGTACTAATTTTAATGATACTTTAAATGAATTAATCGCAAAAACTATAAGAGAACATAAACGTATTGTTTTTAATGGAAACAACTATTCTGAAGAATGGGTTAAAGAAGCTAAAAAACGTGGCCTTTATAATTTGAAAACATCTGTTGATGCCATTCCTCAGTTAATATCGAAAAAAAATATAGAACTTTTTGCTAAACATAAAATATATACAAAAGCTGAAATAAAATCCAGACATGATATTCTTTTACAAAACTATTGTCGTGTTTTATATATTGAATCTAAAGTTATGCTTGATATGTCTAAAAAACAAATTATTCCTTCTGTAACAAAATATATTAAACAACTCAGCGACACTGTACTTTCTAAAAAACAAATAAGTTCGGATATTGAATGTTCAATGGAAATAAACATTATAAAATTGTTATCAGATATTTCATCTCAGATTTATACAAAAGTTATTGAACTTGAAAATACTCTAAATAAAATACATGAATATCCTGATCCAAGTGAACGTTCTATATTCTATAGAGATAATGTTATTCCTATTATGAAAAAACTTCGATCTCTAGCTGATAAAATTGAAGAAAATACTGATAAAAATCTATGGCCATACCCCACATATTCAGATATGCTTTACAGTGTTTAGCAAATACTCTTCAATTATATAACTCGCACTACTGTATATTGACATAAATATTTATATATATTAAAATGTAAACTATGAGCAGACTGGACAGTTGCGGTTATAAGTTCGAAAGGATGTAACCGAGGAAAGTCCGAGCTCCATAGGGCAGGATAACGGCTAACGGCCGCCGGGGGCGACCCTAGGGAAAGTGCAACAGAGATATACCGCCTAGTTTTTCTAGGTAAGGGTGGAAAGGCGAGGTAAGAGCTCACCAGCATATAGGAGACTATATGGCTCTGCAAACCCTATCCGGAGCAACACCGCAGAGGGATATTTTACGTTTGCCCGACGTATCCCGAGAAGGTGGCATTGAGCTGCGATGGTAACATCCAGTCAAGATAGATAACTGTTCTCGACAGAACTCGGCTTATAGGTCTGGTCATACAGCGCCCCAATGTGTTATATATAAACACATTGGGGCGCTATTTTTTATAAATAAAAAACTAGCAAATATTATATTTGCTAGTTTTAACAATATATTATTCCAATTTTTAATCAGTAAACTACTGGAGCTGGAGAAGAGACTTGAACTCTCGACTTCATCATTACGAGTGATGTACTCTACCAACTGAGTTACTCCAGCATAACACACCTATGCCTGAGGTAATTATATCAAACAACTTATTCTTAGTCAATAGTTAGTATTTTATATAGTTTACGTATTTTTTAAAAAGTTCTTTAAAAGTCTTGATATTTTACTTTTTTTATTATATAATTATCAATGTTGTAAGTATGCCGGTGTGTCGGAATTGGCAGACGAGACAGACTCAAAATCTGTTGTCAGCAATGGCGTGTGGGTTCGAGTCCCACCACCGGTACCAGAGAATCCCCAGTGATAAGTCACACTCGTAGTCTGAGCGTGACTTATTTATTTTTGTACGCAAACTTAATCTCAAATCCTTTTATAACTACTAAAAAATACATACTTTCATGACGAAATAAGCCGCACCTAAAATAGGTGCGGCTTTAAGTTTTATTTGGCTATAAATTTAAAATTTATTTTCATAACATCCTCTTTTATCAAAAATATCATTACCATAAGTTGTATTCAAGTTTTTATATAATAAAAGTTATTTTTTAACCCCTTAAAATATATATCAAACTTAATTATATAAATAAAATTGTATTTACTTATGAATTCCTACAATAAATTTACTTTAATTAAACATTTTATTAAATCCAAACCTCTGCTTTCGTTATATTAAATAGAAAACATTGACTTTCAAGTTATTTTATGGTATATTTTATGCGTTGATATTTATCTTAGAAAGGAATGGTATTATGTTAAAAAAGGACACACAGTTGAAGAAATACTTAATAAAAAAACTATTTCCATCTAAACTTGCATTTTTGAAAAAGTATTTTTCAATCACTCTTACTTTTTTATTATTTATTAACTGTTCAACTTTTACAGCAAATGCTGAGAACACTTTTTTTAATACAGAAGCTTACTCAAATCACTGGGGGCGCAGCGATATTAGAGCTTATCTAAACAATGGTCTTGGCAATATTGACGCCGCTGGACACATAAGCAATAAAAGTTATCAAATTGATTCAACCCAACTTAGCAACAATAAAAGTGGGTATGCTGCACATTTTAACAACGATGAATATAATTTAATTCAACCAAGTACGATAAATACAAATATTTTAGATGTTTTTCAATATACATCTATTCCTTATACCACAATTGACAAATTTTTTCTACCAAGTGGAAATGTGATAAGTGATCAACTTATAAGTTGGGGTAATGCAGATATTAGTGATAACAATAACTACTCAGAATATGTATTAAATAAAAAGGATTCATCCAGAATAATTCCTATAAGTTATTGGGCATCAAGGCGTTATAATAAATTCAATGATTATGATTTTACTTGGTTACGTTCGCCTTATTATAACTTTACAAGTCTTGCTCTTGATACTTATCATGCAAACAATGTAAACAACTTATTTGTTGATTTAGATTACTGTCTCGCACCTCTTTTTAGATTAAATATTGAACCTGTTTCATTTGCATCCGTTGCATCATCAAACAATCTTGATAATAACAATTTAGGTAGTGGGTGCAACAAAATATCTATTTTAGGTTCTGACAAATATGGTACTAGAAGTAATGAAAGTTTACCTGACTACGGTATGTACTTAAAAATATATGATAACGCTAATAAAAACTTTTCTATAACGGATGTAAGCTTTAATAATAATACACTAAACATAAGTTACAACAATGCTGTTATAAATAATTATATAACAGTTTGTGCATATAAAAATGATGACTTATTAAACGAAACTGAAACACTATGTGCTACCAAAAAAATCACATCAAACGGCACTGGATTTGATTGCATTGATGTTGCAGATTGGGGTATTTCTAACTTAGACGGATATACTCTACAGATATGGATGGAATATACTCCTGAAAATTGTGTTATGGCACACGCTACCACTCCAAGCATCTGGGAAGGTTCTACCGGTACATTATTAAATAAAAATTCCGCAACTCATAAAAACACACGAGTTTTTGCGCTTAAAGATGACCTTAAATGTTCATGGGGAGATATGTCCAAATTATCAGATGAAGATTATTCTAATATCGTTACTTCCATCTATAAAAGTGACGATGAAGATATTACCACCGAACTTTGTGGTATGAACCCATCTAATCAAAAAATTTACTTAGGAACCGATTTTAACGGTAACCCTATTCAATTTTGGATTGCAGGTCGCGAAGATTCTAATGGAAAAATAGATGAAACTGGTAATACTATGTGTTTATACCAAGCTAAAACCGTAGACAATGTACGCTTTAATCTGGATAACAATATATATCAAAAGCCATTAATATTTAACGAATTAAAAGACACTTATACTCTTGAAGATAAGGAAATTATAGTTTCCGTGGATGGTGGTAATGGCACAGGTGAAATTACATACACATCAAGTAACGAAAACGTTGCCAATATTGATAATTCCGGAAAACTAATCATTAAAGGTACTGGCGAATTTACAATTACAGCTATAAAAGCTGCTGATAATACATACCAATCCAACTCTGTAACTAGTCATAAAATTACTGTACAATAATTTAAGGCACAAGCTAAGGCCCCCGGAACAACTAAAATAGTTGTTCCGGGGGCCTTTAAATATTTATACTGAATTAAAATTTAATTATTTCCAGCATTCCGTATCGTTAATGCCAATATCTTTTGCTACAAACACAGGAACTTTTCCTTCTTTTTTCTGTTTAGAATAATCTTTTAATGCTTTTATTGCTATATTTCCTATTAATAATATTACTACAATATTAACAACAGCCATCAATCCCATAAGCAAATCTGAAATATTCCAAACTGTTTTAGCATCTGCTTGCGCCCCTAAAAATACCGCAATTATACAAGTAACTCTAAATGCATTAAGTAAAACCTTGTTATTTTTAATAAATAAAATATTGGTTTCAGCATAGCAGTAATTACCTATAATTGAAGTAAATGCAAAAGCAAATATAGAAAATGAGATTAAATGTATTCCAAAAGAACCTACTTGACTATTAACTGACTCTTGTACAAAAGGAATATCTGAAAGACCACATTTTAAGTCCACACCTGAAAGCAATACAATAAATGCTGTAGCACTACAAATAAGTATAGTATCAATAAACACTGACAAAACTTGTGCTAACCCTTGATTTACTGGATGAGAAACATCTGCTGTAGCTGCTGCATTAGGAGCACTACCCATACCTGCTTCATTTGAAAACAAGCCTCTTTTAGTTCCCATCATCAAGGCACTTTTATAAAATGTCGCACCAAATATTGCTTTAAAATTAAACGCCTCTTTAAATATTGTTGAAACAACTTCTGGTATTTTTTCGTAATTTTTAAATGCGATATAAAGACTTAATATAATATAAGCTATAGACATAGCCGGTACCACATATACTGAAATAAATCCTATTCTATGTGTACCACCCCATACAACAAGGGCTGTTACAATTGCTAAAACAGCACCTACAATAATAGGATAAAAACTTTGATTATAATTATGTACATATGGAGTTAAAGCTGACGACAATTGAAATGACTGTAGCGCATTAAATCCGTATGCATATGCTGCTATTAAAAGTACGGAAAATAATATGCCTATCCAACGTTTTCCAAAGGCCTTTTGCATGTAATAAGCTGGCCCACCTCTAAAGCCATTCTTATCTTTCACTTTATAAATTTGAGCTAAAGTACTTTCTATAAATGCTGATGCACTCCCTAAAATAGCCATCACCCACATCCAAAATACTGAACCCGGACCTCCTATAATTATCGCAGAAGCTATTCCTGCAATATGTCCAACTCCAATTCTTGATGCTGTAGATATCATCAATGATTTAAATGAAGAAACTTTTCCTTTTTCTGCTTTTTCTGTAATAGACTTACACGCATCCTTTAATAATCTAAACTGAACAAATCTTGTTCTAAAAGAAAAGTAAAACCCTGCTATTACTAAAAGCGGAACTAAGATATAAACATAAAGACGATTACCAACCGCCTCCAAAAAATTATTAAACCACATTATACAAAAACTCCTTTATAAAACACATATTCCTTTTTAAATTATTATACACTACGTTTTAGTAAAAATAAATACTTTTTTTAGTTTTTGCAAGCAAAAATTATGCTATGTGATATTTTTTCTGTATGCATACCTCTTGAACCTTTAACAAGTATAGTATCTCCTAAACAAACTATATTTTTTAAACAATTAATTGCCTGCTCATTTGAATCAAATGAATATACATTTATATTTTTACTGCAAGAAATAGCTCCTTTAGCAATATAATCTGCCATTTCACCTATAGTTATTAGTATATCCACATTCATTTGTGCTATAAATGTCCCTAAATCATAATGTAAAGATTTTGACATATTTCCCAGTTCTAACATATCTGCTAAAACTGCTATTTTTCTTTTTCCTTTTGCAACTTGAATTAAAACTTTTACAGCACTCCTCATTGAATCCGGATTGGCATTGTAACTATCGTCAATTAAAGTAACTTCATTCAAGTGATATATACATTGGCGCATATTAAGATTTTCAAACTTTAAAAGGCCCTTTTTTAAATCATATATATTTATGCCCAAACAAACTCCGATAGCAATAGCCACCATAGCATTATAAACGTTATGCTCACCTATTGTTGGAATTATAATACGTTCTTTTATATTTTCATATATAACATCAAATTCTGTCGTTTCATCGTTTTGAAAAATATTTGTTGCCTTAAAAGTACAATCATTTTTTATTCCGAAAGAAACAACATTATATTCGTAGTTATTTTCAATGTTACTAAGTAATTCATCATCACCGTTTATAAAAAGCACCGAATCTTTATTTAATGTTTTAGTTATTTTAAATTTTTCCTTCAAAATATTTTCTTTTGTATGTAAATTTTCAATATGAGTAACACCAATATTGGTCATTACCGCATAATCAGGTTTAGCTATATAAGATAATCTATCCATTTCACATGGTTCACTTATTCCCATTTCTAAAACAGCTACATCATGTTGTGATTCCAAATTAAATATTGTAAGCGGCAATCCAATTTGTCCATTTAAATTTCCACTTGTTTTTAATACATTAAACTTTGAAGATAATGCTGCTGAAATCATTTCTTTAGTAGATGTTTTTCCTACACTACCGGTAATTCCTATAACCGGTATATTAAATTTTCTTCTATAATATGCAGCTAAATCTTGCAATGCTTTTTTAGTATCTTTAACTTTTATATATATATTATCTGAATCCACTTTATCATGATTTGAAGTTAAAGTAGCTATTGCTCCGGCATTAAACGCATCTTCTATAAAATTATGTGCATCAAAGTTTTCACCTTTTATTGGAATAAAAAGAGAACCTTTTTTTACTTCTTTACTATTTATACTTACTGAACTAATTACTGCTGAATCTGCTCCACAAAGCAGTTTCCCATTAACTGCCGATAAAATTTCATTTATATATAGTTTTTCCATAAAATTTACTGGACCTCACTTAATTCTTTTAATATATCTGAAATTACTTCTCGTTCATCAAAATGAATTCTTTGACCTTTTATTTCCTGATAATCTTCATGGCCTTTACCGGCTAAAACAATAATATCATTATCCTTTGCTATAGAAATACAATATTTAATAGCTTCTTTTCTATCCGGAATAACTATAAACTTACCGCGAGTTTTTCTAAGACCCACTTCAATATCTGAAATAATATCCATTACATCTTCATTACGAGAATTGTCGGCTGTAACTACAGATAGGTCAGACAATTTACCAGAAACCTCACCCATTTCATATCTTCTTATTTTAGGGCGGTTTCCTCCTGCACCGAATAAAGTAATTAATCTATTTGGTCTATATTCTCTAAGAGTAGTTAAAACATTTTCCATACTAAGAGCATTATGTGCGTAGTCAATCAATAAAGTAAAGTTACCATTTACCGGTACAGATTCTATTCTTCCTTTGACTTTTACTTCATTTAAACCATCTATGATTGATTTCTCTGGTATATTAAAATGATGACATACAGAAATAGCAGCTAAAGCATTATATACACTAAATTTACCTGGTATATCTACATTAACACTCAGTGCAATTTTACCACTTGTTTCAAAGTGTATTCCAACATACCCCGATTGAGAAATTAATTTTTCATTAAATGCCATAATATCTGAATCTTGTGAAAAGCCATAAGTTTCTATTTCACAAGTATGACCTTTTAAAAGATTTCTATAATTTTTATCATCAATATTTATAAGTCCTAATTTACATTGTTTAAACAATAAACCTTTACATTCAAGGTATTCTTGCATATTTTCATGCTCGTTACCGCCTATATGATCCATAGAAAAGTTTGTAAACACACCATAATCAAAAACAAATCCATCCATACGATGCCATTTAAGGCCCAATGACGATGCTTCCATAACAGCACATTTGCAACCGTTATCAACCATTTGCCTTAAAAATTTCTGTATTTCATAAGATTCCGGTGTAGTATTTACAGTCTTTATCACTTCATTGCCAATGATTACTCCGAGAGTACCTATAAGGCCGGTTTTTATTCCTGCTTTTTGCAAAACTGTACGAATCATGCAAGAAACTGTAGTTTTACCTTTTGTTCCGGTAATTGCCACTGTTTTTAATTGTGAAGCAGGGTACTCAAAAAAAGCAGCTGACATAAAAGCTAATGCAACCCTAGTGTCATCTACTTTTATAACTGTAATATTTTCGTCTATTTTTATATCATCTGAAACAACAACTGCAACAGCGCCCCTTGAGATGGCTGCTGTAATAAATTTATGGCCATCAGCCTCACATCCTTTAAGACATACAAAAACTGAATCATTTATACATTTTCTTGAATCATAAAAAATGTCACTTATATTAAGGTCTAAGCTACCTTTCACAAGCGAATAATTTATATTTTCAAATAACTTTTTGAGTTGCATAATAAGTTCACCCTCAATTTTAAATTTATATAAACTTTAAGACATATTATGTGTATAATAAATATTATTGCCACAAAAGTTCAGACCTTACAAATAAAAACTAAAAAACCGACCCTAAATTAATAAGGACGGTTTACATGTTGGTGGGCCATCAGGGACTCGAACCCCGGACCAACCGGTTATGAGCCGGTTGCTCTAACCAACTGAGCTAATGGCCCTTTTGTTTTAAGACAAGATTAATTATATCAATCATAATAACCTTTGTCAATAGTAAATTTCAATTTTTTATATATAAAAATTATATGTCGAATTCATTAATAATATGATATAATTAAATAAAAATTTTAAATTACAATAAAGAGGTAACATTTTGGAAAATAAAAATTTAAAAAATGAGATTATAATAGGTAGAAATCCTATTAAGGAAGCTCTTATATCCGGTCGTAGTATTGATTCTATTTTAATTGCAAAAGGTGACCGTAGTGGGGCCATTAACAATATAATTAAAAAAGCTAAAGAACTTAAAATTCCAATAAAAGAAACTGATTCTAAAAAACTTGACTATTTATGTAACGGAAACCGTCATCAAGGAATTATTGCTATGGTAGCCGCTCATCAATATGCCGAACTTGATGATATTTTTGATGTAGCCACTAATAAAGGGGAACTTCCGTTTATCGTAGTAGCAGATGAAATAGAAGACCCTCATAATCTTGGTGCTATTATTCGTACTGCTGAATGTGCCGGAGCTCATGGTGTTATCATTCCTAACAGACGTGCTACTGGGTTAACTTTTACTGTTTCCAAATCTGCTGCAGGTGCTCTCGAACATATAAAAGTAGCACGAGTTACAAACATTGCTAAAACTCTTGATGAATTAAAAAAACGCGGTCTTTGGGTTTATGGTGCTGATATGGATGGAGAAAATTATTGTGAAACCAATTTAAAAGGTGCTGTTGCGCTTGTCATTGGAAGTGAAGGTTTTGGTATTGGCCGACTTGTAAAGGAAAAATGTGACGGTATTTTATCTTTACCGCTTTGTGGAAAAATAAATTCTCTTAATGCATCCGTTGCTGCAGGAATTTTAATGTATGAAGTAACAAGGCAAAGACTAGGTTTATCTGCTAAATAATTTTAATTTTCGTGAGGAGGAGAAATTCGAGATTATCTCGATTTTTAGTATGAAGAAAGTTAATTTTTTGAATAACTTTTTTAGTAAATTTTTTAACAAAAAGTGCAGTCATACTCAATATGAAGAAATTTTTAGTACGACAGAAAATAAAATAAACACAAAAAACACAAACCCACTTGAAATAGATGACGAAAATATTCAAAGTGAAAATAATCAAAATTTTCAACCACAACTATCTAAACAAGTTGAAAAAATAAAAGAAACCAATAATTTACCAGAGTATCTTCTTAGTGAAATATATTCACAATATCCTGAATATATAAAACGTCAAAATGCAAAAGTTATAAGGGAAACATTAAAAAAAGAAATAAAATCTTTAAGAATAAAAGTATTTGCTTTATACATAATTTTCTTACTTACTATTTCTTTTGATGTTATATTGAGGATAAAGCCAAATTTTTTATCACTAATTCCTTTTAATATTAATATTTTATATTTTAGTAGTGAATTATTTCTTTTCCTCTTAAGTTTACTTATTTGTTTTAAAATAATTAAATCTTCTTTTATTCATTTATTTAAAAATATTTTTACTTTTGATACATCAATTATATTTTCTGTAATCACTACTTTCTTTTATGGTATTTACTCTTTAATTGTCTCAATTTTGGCTCCACAAATTCAATTATCTGATTCTTTCTTATGTATCTTCATTTTAAATTTAATTTTTATAATTTGTAATTTATTAACTATAAAAAAAAGAATTTTAAATAATTTAAACTTTGTAACATCATTTAAACAAAAATACACTATTAATACATTAAATTTAAACAATATTATATCAACCAATAAACAAAACAAAAAGCAAAAATTAACTTTTGCATATCAATGTAAAACTAACTTTTTAAATAAATTTATTAGTAGTTCTCATGAAATGAGTACTATAGACTTAATTAATACAAAACTTATTCCATGTATTATTATTTTTTCCATACTAAGCGGAGTAACAAGCTTTATTTTAACAAAAAACTTAAATTTTACATTATCCGCATTAAATATATCTTCATTAATTTTTTGTATTCCTATAACTTTATCCTTAATCTCAAATTTAATTACCTCCTCATTGTGTAAATACGGCTTAAAAAATAAAGCATTAATAGTTAACGGAAATAGCATTCAAAAATTATCTAAAGTTAAAAGTTTAACTTTAACAGATTCTGATTTGTACCCCTCAGATAACGTAACTTTACGAGGTATAAAAACCTTCAATGGTCAACGAATTGATGAAGCAATATTATCAGCAGCAGCTGTTATTTGCAGTTTAAATGCCCCGATTAGTCATGTTTTTGATAAAATTATTATGGGTCAAAGAACAATTTTAACAAAGGCATCTGATGTTATTTATAAAGACAACAAAGGAGTTGTTGGTTGGGTAAATGGTCAAAGAGTTTTGGTTGGAAACCGTGAGTTATTAAAAGAATACAAAGTTGGACCTCCAAGTCGAGATTACGAAAAAAAACATTGTCTACCAAATTGTGAATTAACTTATTTTGCTATTGGTCACGATTTAGTTGCTATGTTTATAATTGAATATACCCCTTCTCAAAAAATTTATGATGTTTTATATTCTTGCGTAAAAAATAATATAAAGATATTTGTTAAAACTGTAGACAGCAACATTTCATTAAAAAAAATCATATCCGACTTTAATATTAATCAAAAAAATGTAACACTATTAACATACAAAGAAGCCCAACTTATTGATAATTTTTGTAATAAATCATTTACTAAAACTAAAGCCCTAATTTCTACCCTTGGCTCTAATTATTCTTTAATAACTTGCGTATGTGCTTGCAAAAATGCAAAAAATAATATTAAACTTATTAGTATTATTCAAGCACTTGAACTATTGTTCAGTATTTTTTTAGTTTCTTCACTTATTTTTAGTTTTGGATTATCTGAAATACATAATATAGAATTATTAATATATTCTTTATCATGGTTTTTTCTTACCTTTATTGCCTCAAAAATTAAACATCTTAAATAAAACCCTAGTTAATTTTTAATTGTATCACACTGCCTGAATATATTTTATTCAGACAGTGTATTTGCAACATTAAAAGTTAGCACTTTTTATATATTTTACCTTTACAAAATATAAATTAAATTCATAATACCTTTCAATATTAATTTTAGAATAGTACATTAATATATCTGGGGAAAAAAATAAGTATATCAGTTCATTTTGACTTGTTTAAATAATATGTATACCTAAAATAATAAACCTTAAAAAATTTTAATATGGCTTGTCCACTATTAATAAAAAACATTTTTAATTGATTTTTGTAAATAAATGTTGTATAATTATGCATTGGTTGTAAATTTTAAGACAAAAAGAGGAGTGAATCTATGTCATTAAGTCACAAAGGTAATGAAAATAACGATTATAACGACAGATATATATATAGTAACAGTAATAAAAACATAAAAACCACAAAATTAAAGAACAAAAAAATATTATTTTCATTTGCAATTATTTTTTCAATTATATTAGGAATTTTAGGTGCTACTTTCATATATGCATATCATATGTTAGATACCTTAAACTATCAGCCCATGAAAAGCGATGACGATGTCGATTATATCTCCGGTACTGCACAAGACCCTATGGTTTTAAACGTCGCACTCTTTGGAGTAGACAGACACGCAGAAGCTGATGTAAAAAGTAGAAGTGATTCTATTTTAGTTTTATCACTTGACAGTAGACGCAAAAAAATAAAATTAACTTCATTAATGAGAGATATGTGGGTTAATATTCCTGACCATGGGTCAAATAGAATTAATACAGCTATAGCCTATGGTGGTGAATCGCTCGCAATAAAAACTATTGAACAAAATTTTGGAATAAAAATAGATAGATTCTGTACTGTAGACTTTGAAGGATTCAAAGATATTATAGATATAATCGGTGGTCTTGATATAGAAATAACCAAACAAGAAGCTCATCATATTAATAAACTTCTCACTGAACTTGATGCTGCATTAAAAGAAGGTGGCCTTACACCCTTTAATTCTCCTTTAGTTGAAGAAACTGACGGCATGCATCACCTAAATGGGGCACAATCATTACAATATGCAAGAAGTCGTAAAGTTCCAACAGCAGAAGGCATGCATGATGATTATGCAAGAACATTTAGACAAAGACGTGTTATATCTCTTGTAATTGATAAATTAAAAACATGTAGTTTACCCCAATTATTAGGTGTAATTGAAAAAGCTGGTCCTTATATAAATACCAACTTTAAAAAGAATGAAATTATAACACTTGGAAAAAACTCTATTAAATACTTAAAATATGAATTATCTGAATTTCGATTACCTGAAAATAATAATATGGAAGGTAAAAATATAAATGGTGCAAGTGTAATTGCCATAAAAGACATAAATAAAGCTAGATTAGACCTTGCTAAATTTATTTATGAAGATTCAGTTAAAGAATCCGAACATTCTTCCACTACCGAATCAACATCTAAAGAAACTACCAAAAGCAAAAATTCTTCTCAGGCATCTAAAAGCACCTCTTCTAGCGAAAAAATTAAGTCATCTAATATACAACAAAATTCCAGTTCTAAAAATAACCAACCTCAAAGCAATAAGACCAAGAATGATAAAAGTTTAAAATCAAACAGCACTTCAAAAAATACAACTGTAAAAACTCAAAGTAAAGTATCTAATGATAAGCCCGAAAAACAAAAACAGACAATAAAAGAAACTAAAGATTCTACTTATAAAAATAATAATTCATTAGATAAAAAAAATATTAAACAAACTTATTCTAATACTAGCAAAAAATAATATTCAATTCCTCTTAACTTTTTTTGTTAAGGGGAATTTTTTTTTAAGTATCTATTGCATTCTTTTATTACTTCATTTGATAAAAATATCAAAGCGATAAGATTTGGGATAGCCATAAGTCCATTAAAAGTATCTGATATACTCCAAACAAGGTCTAACTTCATAACTGCACCAAACAATATCATTATTACATAAATTGATTTGTATATGACTATATTTCTATCTCCAAATAAATAATACATACATTGTTCACCATAATATGACCAACCAATTATTGTAGCAAACGCAAATAAAACAATAGATAACGTTACAAATAATTCACCTACATTGCCAAATGCTGTATTAAATGCTTGAATACTAAGTAATGCTCCATCTTTATCCTCAGGTAATACTCCCGAAGTCAAAATGCAAAAAGCTGTGATGCTACATACTAATATAGTATCTACAAAAACTTGAAAAATTCCCCACATTCCCTGTATAACAGGTTCTTTTTCATTTGTTGCCGAATGTACAATAGGTGAACTACCAAGCCCTGCTTCATTTGAAAATACTCCTCGTGATATTCCATATCTTACTGCTTTTGACAAAATATATCCACCAGTTGCACCTGAAATAGATTTAAAATTAAATGCATCATATATTATACTAAATAAAACCTTAGGTAAATTATTAATATGTGTAAATATTATAATGAGTCCGCCTAAAATATATATTATAGCCATAAATGGAACAATTTTTTCACTTACTCTTGCAATCCGTTTAATTCCTCCAAAAATAATTATGCCAACTATAATTGCAACAACTATTCCTGTTATTGCCGGTGAAAATCCAAAACTTTTTTTTAGGGACACTGAAATTGAATTTGATTGAGTCATATTTCCCATTCCAAAAGAAGCTAGAATACATGCTATTGCAAAAAAATATGCTAACCATTTTTGACCAAGGCCCTTTTCAATATAATACATTGGGCCCCCTATATTTTCACCATTTTTATTTTTGGTTCTGTATTTTACACCTAAAATATTTTCTGCAAATACTGTCATCATCCCCAAAAGGGCTGCCATCCACATCCAAAATATAGAACCTGGTCCTCCTAAAGTTATTGCTGTTGCTACTCCTACAATGTTTCCAGTTCCTATCGCACCAGCTAGTGCTGTTGTAGCTGCCTGAAACGATGAAATTCCGTTTTTCTTGTTTTGCTTTTTTAAATTTAACATACTGCCTATGGTTTTTTTTATCCACAACTTACACTTTAATAATTGAAAAAATTTAAGTCTAATACTAAATTGTATTCCAACTATCATAATTAGTCCTAACATTAACGGACCCCATACAATAGAATTTACAACATTATTTACTTTCTCTATATAAAAAAATATGTTATCCAATTGTTACCCTCTCACACTTCGTTTTTTATAAATGTTATGCAAATTAAAATTAAAACATTCTTATAATATAAAACAACCTTAAATAAAATTAAAATTTATTTATTACTTATAAAAAAACAGGTGGCGGCCGCGCGATATAGTGCGGCCGCCACCAAAAACTGAAACGGATGCCTCGCACTATACCGCGCTCGGCATCCGTTTTTTAATTAAATATTTATCTATTTTTACCCAAAAAAAACAAAGCTATAGTCCCGGGACCAGAATGTGACCCAATAACTGAGCCTACATAATTTAATTTTACATCTTTTACATTAAATTTCTTTAGAACAAGGTCTTTCACCATATTTGCATCATCAATAGCATCTCCATGTGAAATAAATACTACATCATCTGAATTTAATTGAGCAGTTTTTTCCATGTGATCAACCAATGCAACTAAAGCTGCTTTTCGTCCTCTTACTTTTTCCATTGGTATTAAATGTCCTTCATTATCGACATGCATAACTGGTTTTACCCCAAGCATAGTTCCAAACACAGCAGCTACTGATGAAACTCTTCCACCTCTTTTTAAATGAAACAAATCATCAACTGTAAACCAATGACATATTTTCAATTTATTATTTTCAATCCAATTTGCTAACTCATCAATAGATAACCCAGCTTTTTTCTTGCAAGCAGCATAGTGAACCAATAATCCCTCTCCCATAGACGCACAAAGTGAATCTATAACTATAATTTTTCTTTTCGGATACTTTTCTAATAAATCACTTTGAGCAATTTTAGCTGATGCATATGTACCACTAAGCCCAGATGAAAAAGCAATATATAATATATCCTTACCTTCTTTTAAATATGGTTCAAATTCTTCTACAAACGTACCTGTATTTATTTGGCTTGTAGTTACATTTTTTTTATCTCTTAATAAATCATAAAATTCCTTATATGATAGCCCTTCTCCATCGCAATAAGTTTTTCCTTCAAACATAAACTTTAATGGAATTACTTTTATATCCAAATCTTTAATATGTTCTTTTTCTAAATCACAAGTTGAATCTGTAAAAATAATATAATCATTCATATACTAAATCTCCTTAGACGTTAAATTATAAACATTTTTATAAATTTCATTTTTATATTTAATAAACTCTTGTTCAGATATTGGTTTTTTATAACTCATTATAAAAAGATTTTGACTTTTTTCATTTTTTCTTAATGCTGGTTGGACATAAGTGAACTCATTTAAGAAAAAACCAAGACGTTTATAAAAATTTATCCTTCTAGCTGCTAAATCTGTAGTAGGAAGTTCTACTTCTAAAAAAACCGGTTTATTTACATTTTTTATATTATTTAAAATTATATTAGCACCAGTTCCATGCCCTCTAAAATTTTTATCAACAGCTAAATGTTCTAAAAATAAGCAATTTTCTAAATCCCAGTATGCTAAAAATCCAATTATTTTGCCATTGCTATACTCTTTATATATATGATACCTCTCATTACTCAATAATTTTTTTTGTTCTTCATAAGTTCTCATTTCGTTGTTTGGAAAAGCTTCATCCATTATCTCAAATATTTTATCAAAATCCATAAACAATCCTCCATATAAAGGTACATTAATTTTACCATAGATTTGCATTAAATACCAGAACATAATAAAAAATTACTCTGCATATATCTAATTATGAAATGGAGTGTAAATAATTTTATGAAAAAGAAAACATTTATGTTAAATGCATTATTACTAACTTGTGCATCGCTTATCAACATGAGTATAGGAATGTTCTTTCGTATATATATGTCAAATAAAGTTGGAGCTGAAGGAATAGGACTTTATCAATTAATTACGGCTATATATTTTTTTGCAGCCACTTTTTCCACTACAGGTATTAGTTTAACGGTAACTAGATTGGTAACTGATTTTTTAGCAAAAGAAGAGTATGCAAAAGCTAAAAATGTAATAATTAAGTGTTTAATTTTAGGCATATTCATAAGCATTGTTGCTGGTAGTATTATGTTTATTTTTGCTGACCAAATTGGAACCTACGTTTTAAAGGATCATCGTTCTGTTTTGTCTTTAAAAATATTAGCCCCCAGTCTCCCTTTTGTAGCCATATCTTCTTGTTTTAGAGGATATTTTTATGCAGTAAGACGTGTAATAAAAACTGTTAGCGAACAACTATTTGAGCAAATAATTGAAATTATTGTTTTTATTATACTAATTGGAAAATTAGCTCCACTTGGAATTGAATATGCTTGCGCAGCCATAGTTATAGGTACTAGTGTATCTGAATTTTTTTCTTGCATATATTCATACATATTATACATTTATGATATTAAAAAATTTAGCATAACAAGAAAATTAAAATCTCAATTATCGTCAAAAATAATTTTTATTTTTTTGCCGCTTACCGCCAGTGCTTCTCTTCGTGCCGGACTAAGTACTGTAGAAAACGTTATGATTCCATCTGGGCTAAAACGATTTGGAGCTTCTGGAACTAAAGCATTATCAACTTACGGTATGATTGTTGGTATGGTTATGCCAATTATAACATTTCCTACATTATTTTTATTATCTTTTTCCATGTTACTAATTCCTGAAATGTCTGAAGCTAATGCTGTCCATCATAAAAAAAATATCAATCACATGGCTGCTAAAGTCTTAAAAATTACTTTATTGTTTTCTATTATGACTATGAATATATTTTTATTTTTTTCTAAAGATTTAGGCATAAGCATTTATTCAAGTAGTGAATGTGGTACTTATTTAAGTCTTTTATCTCCACTTGTACCACTAATGTATTTAGATAAAGTAGTTGATGGAATGTTAAAAGGATTAAATCAACAATTGCATTACTTGTCTTATAATATTATTGATTCCGTTGTAAGAATAATACTAATATTTATTTTACTTCCAGTCATCGGTATTAATGGACTCATAATAATGATGTTTACAAGTACTATTTTAAATTCTACATTAAGCATTGCCAGACTTTTAAAAGTCACTGAATTAAAATTAAATTTAATGGATTGGATTATTCGTCCATTAATTTGTTCTTCTTTTTCATCAATTTTTACTATGTTAATTACTTCAAATTGTCCTATTAATTCTATATTTATCAAAACTTGTTTTGAAGTAATTTTTAGTACTATGTTATACATTATAACTTTATTTTTAACAGGTACAATAAAGTCTAGTGACATAAAATGGATAAAAAATACTATTCATACATAAATAAAAGTCTCACGTATCCTATATTTTTCATAAAATAAATTGATATAATATTTTATTGAACAGGAGACAAATTATGTATAAAAATGAGTTACCTTTTCTTTCTACTTTATCACAAGAACCTTCCGCTTATGCAGTTTTAAAAGGTAGTGGCCTTGCGCCAAATCTTTTGGCAAAAATATTATTTTACAAATTTAATAGCGGCACTTTAGTTGTAATTGATGCCAAAGGACTTCCTGAATTCTCACCTGCCACTTCTACCAGTCCCCAAATTGGCCCATTTGGATTTCATATTCACTCTGGAAATCAGTGTAAACCAACAGAAGGCCCAGAAGCATTCTCTTTAGCTGGTAGTCATTATAATCCTGGTTCTAATAATCATCCCAATCATGCTGGTGACTTACCTGTACTTTTTTCAAATCATGGATATGCTTTTATGGCTGTATATACAGATAAATTTACCCCGGGAGAAATTATTGGAAAAACTGCTATTATACACCAAAGTCCAGATGACTTTAGAAGTCAACCTGCAGGTAATTCCGGTATACGAATTGCTTGTGGAATAATTAAAGCCATATAAAAAAGAGGGTCTCGCACTAAACCGCGCGAGCCCCTCTTTTTTTAATTAAATCTGGCGTTATTACATATATACTAAAAGTATTAATTAAGTTCAAATGTTATATCGATAATAATATTTTTTTGTTTTTTTATAGATTTTCAAATTAAATGTGCTATAATTAATTTAATATAAATTAGAAAGGTATGGTACTATGTTTAAAAAATTAATTTCATCAATTCTTGTTCTTTCTATGATAATCGTTCCTGCAAATATGACTTTTTGTTATGCAGCAGAACCTACACAATTACAAGAAACACAAGAAATTCAAAAACTTAAAAATGATTTAACTAACCTCTCCAAAAAAAGTGAAGTAAACGAAGAAAACTTACAAACAGTAAAAAAAGATTTAACTGAAATCTCAAGAAATAACAAAATCAGCAAAGAAGAAATAGATTCAATCAAAAAATCATTAGCTAACATTGAATCATCTATAAAATCTAATAAAAAAACAACTAAAAGCTTTTCTCGTCAACTGCTTTCAGTTATTTTTGATGGAATTTGTGCATCTGCCATCATCGCTGCAATAATGGCAGTTTTTGCAAGCATACCTGTTACTATCGATGCAGTACATGCTTGTAAAGATGATAATCGTTGTTCTTTTGTTAACTTAAAAAATAAAAATAATGTATTTAGTAAATTTAAAATGGCAAAAGTCGGGGAAAATTTTGACGATATTATTACTTATCTTTCAAATTTCCTATTACAATTAACTTACTCAACTGTTCACATAGTTGTTATGTAAACATCAATCTATAAAAAACAGCTCACAATCTTGTGAGCTGTTTTTTTATTTATCTGTAAATATAAATGTGTCTTTTCCATACCCCAATCCTAATTCGGATATATTAAAGTCTGTCCCACCTGAAACATTTTTGAGTGATTCCTCCGATAGTTCTCCGTTACTCTGTATACAAAATAAGTCATACGCTTTTTCCAAACAATTTTTCCCAAATTTTATTCCATTTTTTTCTGCTAATTTTGTAAATTCTGATTCATCCTTACAATTTTTAGCTGCACTTACGAACTCTGGTTTTAATGATTTAAAATCTTGTAAATCCATAATAAAAAACCTCCCCCTCTTTTTAAATATATGTTTTCTTGATGATATTATACACAACTTTTATATTTTAGTCAATATTTTTGTTAAACAATATCAAAAATGCACTATTTATAAAATTAATAAATAGTGCATTTTTTTATTATTCTTTTTCTATATAAAAACTTTCATCATTAAAAAACATTTCTTTGTCTGTTGAAGATATTAAGTATACTTTTGATTCATTTTCTTTCATCATATAACTTCCCTTAGAAAGTGGTGCATCATTTCCTATTATCAATTTCACTTCTTCACCGTTATCAAAAGTAATAACTATATTTGCCTTACTTTTATCTAAACCATATACTGATAAATCTTTATCATCTTCACTAACAATTTGTATAGGCTTTAAGTTAATTATATCCTCCACTAAAACTTTAACTAAATTTTGTGAAATTTTATCTTCCGGTTGACCAGGTATAGTATAAACTTCCTTATCTCCATCAGTTTTAATTTTGATTTCATAAGTTCCTGATAAATTTTGTACTGCTATATTTGATATCTTTTTATCAGATGTATTTATAATATTATCAAATGTCTGTACACTTTCATTTTTAGATTTATTCTCATCAGATGAAGACGGTAATGATATTAATAAAAATAAAACACCTAACAAAAGTACAAATATTACTGAAACTATTATTAAATTATGTTTTCGTTTAAGCAAAAAATCACCTGCTAACTTTATTTATTTTTTCTCTTAATGAAAACTATTACACATATAATTAAAATAGCTATAGGCAAAATAATTGCCATAATTATACCTATAATACTAGATAACTCTTTGTTTATTCCTAACTCTTCTCCACCTAAATTTTTAGACTCTATTGTTATACCAGTGTCCTCTTTATTTGTCATTTTATTAATCATATTAATAAAATAAGCAGAATTATTAAGTGCATTTGATGATAAATATTCACCACTCATTGCCCCATATGAACTAACAACAACTACATTTGATAATTTATCATTATCATTTTTTTGTGAAGACAAAATAACAGAAGCAATCGGGCCAGATATATTTCCTTTAAAATCAAAGTCTTGACCTGCCCCTTTTGGGAATATTCCTGTAGTTTGTGAAAATTGTAGTAATGTTTTTGTATTTTCAGAGTTTGTAGTTTCGATAGGAGCACCAAATGGCATTAATACAGGTATATCTGTATTTTTCAAACCATTTTTATATTCTTCATCTACATATTCATTAATTGATTCAAATACGTTTGTTACCACATTTTGCATGTTAGTTTCATAGACTAATCCATCTTTAATTTTTATGCTGTGTTTTTCAAACATTGATTTTAAATTAGGAGAATCATTTTGAGCCGGATTTAATGCATAAATTAAATTTTTATCCCCTAATGATAAAAACTTTTCTAACTTTTCAATAGATGTTAAATCATAATCTCTTTCAGGACCGTAAACTATTGCTACTTTTGAATCTTCAGGAATATCTTCTGTTAAAAGTGACACCTCAGATATATCAAAATTATTTTTCTTTAAAAGTTCTACAAATGCAGTAGAATCTTGTTCTCCATAACCTTTTAGTACAGTAATTTTCATTTGATTATTACTTGATACGTATAATATTGCAGACGTAAGTTCTTGTTCTGCTTTTGACCCAGTTATACTGCTACCATAATAACTTCTTTGTATATTAAATAAGTCTTGTACTGTAATAGTCTTATGCTTGTCTCCACATTTAACTATTACACTATTTTCAGTTATATTTTCACTTTGATAATCTTTTAAATACATTGGGTTTTTGACTGTATCAATATATGTAAGTTTTATTTTATCAGAATTTGATGCATATTGTTTTAATACAGCATTAGCCTGTGCAAAATAGTCATTTGAATGAACAAACGTATCTTCATCACTTAAAACGACTATCTCAACATCTTTATCAAGTTTTTTTATAAAATCAATTGATTCTTGAGTTAAAGAAAATATTTTATTTGAAGTAAGGTCTAGACTTAAATTAAATTTATTAGTCAATTGATTGGTTATTAAATTTAAAACTATTATAGCTGCGACAACAATTATAGTTATTGCAGTTGCTATACTTCCAACTTTAAATTTTCTTGTTTTAAATTTTACAAATATTTCATTATTTTTTTTCATGATATCTTCTCCTTTCTAGCTCCATCTTTTCTTTTCAAAAACACGTACTGTTAAAAACGTAAAAATTGCACTTACACTTATAAAAAATACAATATCTGCTAAATTCAATATTCCTATAGTAAAATTGTTATAGTGCGACATAAATGAAATTTTCTTTAATATATCACTAACAAAATTATTTCCTATTGCACCTGCTATTGAATCTATCATAAATATAAATAACCCTACTACAATACCGCTAATAGCTGCTATTATCTGATTTTCTGTAAGCGATGATAAAAACATTCCAATTGCTATTAAAGCCGCACCTAAAAGAAAAATACCGATAAAGTTTCCTATAACTGTTGGCCAAGCCGGAGAATTAAAAAAAGATATAATAATTGCATAAACAATTGTAATTGATATGCAAATTAAATACATAATAAGCGCTGCAATATACTTACCTAATACTATCGCTATAAGGCTAACCGGTGCTGTTAGTAAAGCTTGATCAGTTTTTTGTTTTTTGTCTTCACTAAAAAGTCTCATTGTCAAAATTGGTATAATAAAAATTAATATAATAAATAAATTTCCAAAAACGTCAGATAGGCTGGTAGTATTTGATAAAAGTGTAGCCATATAAAAATACAACCCACCAAAAGCATAAAATGCAGCTAATACTATGTACCCTATTGGTGATAAAAAATACGCTGATAGTTCTCTTTTCATTATTGCTAACATTATTTTTCTCCCCCAGACTTTTTATCTTTTATATCTTCATTACTAATATCTTTTTCGTCTTTATTTGTTTTGTCTATTGAAGTTTTATTAGAAGATTTATTTTTATTTACTTCTTCTTTAGGGTTTTCATTTGTTAATTTTATAAATATATCTTCAAGTGATAAATTCTCATTGCTCATAGATATTATAGGAAATTGCAATGTTGCCATACATGAAAAAACATTTTTCCTTATATCCTCATTTTTATCGTAGTTAACTATGTATTCAAAACTATTGTTTCCTTTGTTTCCACCAAGTTTAACAGTCTTTACTCCATTTATTTGCTTTAAAGCACTTATTATAGCCTCCTGATTACCTTCTATACACAAAACTAACCTGTTATCTAAAGATAATCCTCGTGATAAATTTTCAGTTGTATCATCTGCTACAACTGTTCCATTATTGATAACTATTACCCTATTACAAATTGATTGTATCTCTGGCAAAATATGTGATGAAAGTATTATTGTATGCTTATCACTTAATGATTTTATTAAATCTCTAATTTCTATAATTTGATTTGGGTCAAGACCTACTGTAGGTTCATCTAAAATTAGCAATTCTGGATTTCCCATTAATGCTCCAGCTAGACCTACTCTTTGTTTATAGCCTTTTGATAAGTTTTTTATAAGTCTATTATATACATTGTCTATTTTTACAAGTTTGCATATTTCATTAATATGGTCTTTTTTATTTAATTTTACTTTCTTTAAATCGTATATAAATTCAAGATATGCCTTAACTGTCATATCAAGATAAAGTGGAGGTTGTTCTGGTAAATAACCTATTTTTCTTTTCACTGCAATAGGATTTTCCATTATTTCAACTCCATCAATTGTAACTGTCCCTGATGTTGATGATATGTATCCTGTTATAATATTCATTGTAGTGGATTTCCCCGCTCCATTAGGTCCTAAAAATCCTAAAATTTCTCCATTATTTACAGTAAAATTAATATCTTTTATTGCCGTCTTAGTTCCATATTTTTTACTTAAATTTTTAACTTCAATCATTCATTCCACTCCTTATAAAAAATTTTTTATTTAAACCAGTGTATTATATATTTTTCAGATATATCACTGATAAATGGTATTTTAAAATAGATGTTATTTAAAGCTTTTATCACCAAAAATATTAATAATAATAAAAACAAAACATCAAATATCGTTGCCATATTTCTACCTATTAACGGCAAAAACAATAGAAAGTTATGTGTTAAAACTGCTGTTAAGCCCAACACAATTGACTGTGCTGCTGATTTTCTTACAAATTCATTTTCCTTTTCAATAATAAGAAAAAAAATCCCTGTAAAATATATTCCAACATATGATATTGCTGCTTTATACCTATTACTCAAAGCCTGTTACTCCTTTATTATCAATTCTACCGGACAATGGTCACTTCCATATATATCATCATGTATAATTGAATCTTTAACATTATTCATTATTCGGTTTGATACTATAAAATAATCTATTCGCCACCCTGAATTATTTTTTCGTGCATTAAATCTATATGACCACCACGTATATATTGAACCTCTGTCTGGATATAATTCTCTAAACGTATCTGAAAAACCGGATTTTAAAAGTTCCGTCATTTTTCCTCTTTCTTCATCTGAAAAACCTGCATTTTTATGATTAGTTTTTGGATTCTTTAAATCTATCTCATTATGAGCTACATTTAAATCTCCACATAATATTATAGGTTTTTTCTTGTCTAATTCTAAAAGATATTTTCTAAAGTCGTCTTCCCATTGCATTCTATATTCTATTCGTGTTAATTTTTCTTTGGAATTTGGTGTATAACAATTTACTAAAAAGAAATTTTCAAATTCTAAAGTTATAACTCGTCCTTCATGAGAATGTTCAGAAATTCCTATATCATTTGTTACATTGATAGGCTTATGTTTACTGAAAATTGCCGTACCTGAATATCCTTTTTTTTCCGCACTATTCCAATATTGATAGTACCCATCCGTATCTACTTCTGCTTGTCCCGGTTGCATCTTCGTTTCTTGAATACAAAAAAAATCTGCATTTTTTTCTTTAAAGAATTCCATAAACCCTTTACTTAAACAAGCTCTCAGTCCATTTACGTTCCATGATATAATATTCATAAATGTTTAAACACCTTTCTTCTTTATTAGAATATTATACCACAACTTTATACCACTAAACAAGTAATATACATTCGTATATTGTTTGTTTTTATTTTACAATAAGCATCTGCACGACCGTATTATAAATATTCAATAAAATGAATATTTATTAAGAAAAAATAATATTTTTTCTTTTTCAAATCAAAAGAGCAAAAGCCTTTTTGATTTGGAAATCGGTCGTGCAGAGGCTTATTGTCTTATATTAAAACTGCCTTTACACTGTAATTATCTATTGTTTTCACCAAACCTAATAAACTTTATATTATCAAAATCACAAACCAAAACATCATCTGAGCCATTTTCTCTTAAAATTACATAGTTACTCCCTACTCCTAAAAGAATACCTGATTTTTCTACCAATGTATTCGTTCCAATTAAAAACTGAACATTTACATTTTTACCTATTTGAGTCTGTAAAAATGAGTTCATCGTCCCAGTTGATTGAAGTTGAACTTGTGTCCCCTGACTAAAAACATTCATATTATTAGACGCCATTCCTCTTGATAATGGTAAAGTTTGTTCTTGTCTTTTCGGAGTAGATTGATTAGATGGATTTGTTCTTTGCATATTATTTTCTGAAAAATTATCCTGCAAATCTATCATATCTTGCTGCATACTTTCACTTTCATTTAGTCCTGACGATCCTGTATTTCTATTAGTTACATTATTGCTCATTTGTGGCATGTCATTAGCAGCCATTGCCATCTCTCTATTTGAAGTTCTACCCATATTGTTATTATTTGTTCTTAAATTATCTTCTTGCATATTTCTAGTTGATTGTGATTGGCTAAAGTCATACCCAGTTAAATCTTCTAAATCTTGTTGTGTGTTATTATTATCTAATCCATATACTTTTGCTAAATCTAAATTTTGTCCAAACGAAGCATCATTATTATTTATGTTTGACATTATTAATCCTCCCACAATAAGTAGTAATATTATAAAATCATCACATTTTATAATATGCTAAAAAAAAATCTATGACACAGTTAACTTTTTATAATTATAAAAAAATAAAAAAGATTGGACACAACGTTAATGTCCAATCTTTTCATTTACATTAAGTATAAATCCAAAAGTGAATTTCCACATAAAAATAGCACTCTTTCATTTCTGCTCATTGTTTTTACTTGTTCCTTTTTAGACCAAGCCTCTACATTATTTGAAACCTTAACAATTATTTTTTTCAAAATTTCAGCAGCTTCCGGTGAAACCTTAGATGTATATACTGGGAATCTACCTATTTCTTGTTTTTGTGGATATAGGTCTAGACCCATTCCAGCTAAAAACCAACTTGATTTAAATTCTCCTACTGCACACATTATTCCTGTGAAATCTGCTACTAATTCATCGTGTAAATTATTTTGTGATGAGCCCAAAAATCTTTTTGTAAAGTAATGTGTACATTCATGTTCTCTTCTTATAATAACTGAAAAAGTTTTCCATTGTTCTTCTTCTAAACCTAACTTTTGTGCTGGAATATTACTATATGGTTTATTAGAAAGTACAATAAATCTATTCGTTTTTCCATATGCAAAGCTTGCTCCTGTTTTTTCAAGATTTGGAGCTGGTTTGCCTCTATATATTAACTTTTTAACTATTTCATAAAAATCCTTTTCATCTTTTGCATAAATCACAGGTATATTTCCTGCTATAGAATTATAAATCTCTATATTAACTTTTTCCGGTGATATTAACTTTATTTCTTCATTTCCATGTGGAATATTCTCATTCATAACCTCAACTATGTTTCCATCATGTATTTTATTAATTATATTTTTCCAAGAATATATAAACGGTTCATCTTCTATAATTTCCTGTTTATAATTCTTAACGTCAAATTTATTATCACAATAATCTAATACTTCCTTGCATACTTGCTCATTTGCACCTAAATCTTCTATAACTTTCTTATAATCATTTTTATTTTTCAATTCCATCACCTTTTTCTTTTCAATTAAATATTTTTAAAAATCATATGGTTCGTAATCATTTTTATCACTGCCACCTGCTACGACATCTAAAATATCATCAGCTAATTTTACATCATTTACTACTTCATCCATATCTAAGTTATAACCATTTTCTCTTGCAAGAGCTACCGCTTCATCTAAGTTTACAACATCTAAAAATAATTTTTTAAATTCTGCATCTTCATCTAGTCTTTCTTTAAACTCTTCTATGTTATCATACATAAAATGTTCCTCCTTAATAAGCAATCTATTTAATATATAATTATTTTAAATAAACTTGTGGCTTTTATTAAAGATATTAATAATCAAATAAAAATATTATTTATTTTAATACTATTAAATCCTCTATAAAAGCCACTTTTAATTATATATTTTTAATTTTTACTATTTCTTAATTGTATTTTTTAATTCTGAGAATGGATTCTTCATATCATTTATTGCAGTTGATGCTGTTTTTCCAATCGCAGTTATTTGTTTTGATAGTTCTGGTGCTTTTTCTGCTGCACTTTTAAAGAAGTTAGTAACAGAACCCCAACTCATTTTACCTCCAGATACTGCTTCCAAGGAATTTTCATCAAGTTCTCCTGACTGCATTTTGTCCATAGCACTTGCTAATCCCACCAATTGTTTTGCGAAATCGTCCATGCTCATATTTCCAATATAAGGCTTAGCAACATTATATGCACCTTCCGGTGTTTTTTGTTTTAAGAAGTCTTCCCTTACTTCTTTATTTTCTGTAATTGCTTGTAAAAATTTTTCCATTTTTATTCCTTCTTTCTGTTTTATTAAATTTATATTAAGTGCTTTTTAAGCACAAAATACCTTTTTAAAAAATTTTTCCTTTATATTGATCTAATATACTTAAAACTTCCTCAAAGATATCTACACCACCTGAAACATTTTCAAGGTCCTTATTAAGTAACTTTTTCCTATATGGAACCTTGTTATGTATATAGGTAAGCCCATCTTTGAATTCAGCAAAACTTACTCCTTCAATATAAGGCATAGCCATAGTATACCCTTCATACGCTGTTTTAGTAGATGAAAATATCTCTCTAAAGTCAGGTTCATTCATTAATCTTTCAAAAAAGTTTTTTAGCTTTTCATCCATACGTTTTGCCTCCTATACAATTTGTCGTCTAGCAAGCTCCGCAAAATAGCCATCCTTCTCCATTAACTCATCGTATGTTCCTTGTTCTACTATCTTACCTTTATGTAAATAGATTATTCTATCACATTGTTTTATAGTAGAAAGTCTATGTGCTATAACTATCCTTGTTATATCCATTTTAGATAAGGTTTCCACAACTGTTGCTTGCGTAATATTATCAAGTGCACTTGTAGCTTCATCAAACATCAACAATTGTGGCGAAGAAATAAGTGCTCTTGCTATCATCATTCTTTGTTTTTGTCCTCCAGAAATTCCTCCACCATCTTCTGAAACCATGGTATGCATTCCCATAGGCATTTTCCTTATATCTTCAGCACAACCTGCTGCTTCTGCTGCTTTCCATGCATCATCCATAGTTGCTGAAGGATTTGTTATGGTTATATTTGAAAAAATACTATCTGAGAACATAGAACCATTCTGTAATACTATTCCGATATTTCTTCTTACACTATGCAAATCTAAGTTGTCCAAATTTTGGTCATCATAGTATATTGCTCCAGACTCTGGTTCTTCAAAACCTAATAAAAGCCTAAATAATGTAGACTTACCGCAACCTGTAGAACCTACTATTCCTAAATATTCTCCTGGTTTAATTGATAAATTAAGGTCATTTATAATAAGTGGACCATCTGGAGTATATCTAAATTTTAAATTATTTATATCAATTTTACCGCTAATTTTATCAACTCTCTCTTTTGCTTCATTGGATTCTGGAGTTTCTTTTAAAATAGGCTCCAAAAGTTCTATTGATGGTTTTAAATTTGCTACTTGTAAAACTATTGTTGAAATTTGCATAATTGATGCTGAAAATGCACCAAAAGCTGTATTAAATGCAATATAATCCGCCGGAGCCAAATTGTTTTGATATACAATAAAATAAATTAACATTGTTCCGCCCAAACTTATTGCTGAACTTACTGCACCTGAAATTTTTATAAATACATTTGGATTAAATTTAATTTTACCCATTTTAGAATAAATATCAGCCCATTTTGAAAATGCTCTTACTTCTGCACCAGCAATTTTTATCTTTGATATACCTGTAAATAACTGATACACTAAACCAGATAGCTTAGGTGAATATTCACAAGCCTTTTTATTCAATTTTGTATTCATCCATCCATTTAGTAAAGATGTCACTAACATTAAAGTTATAATCAATAATGTAGGTAAAAAAAGTGACGGGGACAATGATGATATTTGACCCAAATATACAAATGAGAATACTGCTGACAAAGTCGTAGGAATCAAACTACTACTAAGTGTTTCACATATTTGATTTAACTCAAATGTTCTCATGGACAAATCACCAGAACTAAATTGTTTAAAAAACTTTATTGGTAAGTTTAAAAGTCTTATCCATAAAGCACCTTGTGTTCCAAACTGTATTTTGTCTCCTATTCTTAAAATCCACAATGATTGGAATAAATTAAATGCTGTCGTTGAAACCAGAACACCTATCATAAGTGCCATTAACGGATATATATCTTTTATCGTACCTGATGGGATAATCGTATTAAAAATCAATTGATTAATTGCCGGTGAAACTAATCCTAAAAGTGCTGCAGCCAGTGCTAATACCATCAAAAATGCTATATCAAATTTTGTAAATGTCTTAAAAATATACATCATAAAATCTTTTATAGTCATCGATGAAGTTGGGAATGGTTTGTAAAAACAATACCCTTCACCCGAGATCTTAAAGGCTGTTTTTCGGCTTAATCTGATTGTCTCACCTGTTTTAGGGTCTACATAACTGTATCCACCAAATTTTAAAGGAACCAAACATATAACATTATTATCATTGTTATACGCAACAATAGGTCCTTCACCTCTTACCCACCATTTTTTTGTTAAAGCAACTTTTCTTCTTGTAAGACCCGTTTTTCCAAGGACTGTATCTAACATTCCATCATCATGAAAAGCACTCTTAGGTATCGGTATTTTTGCAATATTATAATATTGTGTAACTCTATTTATTGCATTAATCATTTGATTTTCTTGTTGATCCATCGTCGGATCTGCCTTAGCTTTTTTATTTTTTATCCCTAATGCTGTATCTTCTATTTTTTCACAGGAAAGTATAAACATCTCTTTTTCTCTTTGTTTTTGTTTTTTAACTTTATCCGAAAAGTTCATCTATATTAACCTCCCTTCTATTCACTTTTTACTAATTTAGCATATTTTCCATCTAACTCAATCAATTCTTTATGTGTACCTCTTTCAACAACATGTCCATATTCAAGCATAATAATTTCATCAGCATCTCTTATAGTTGAAAGTCTGTGTGCTACCACAAAGCAAGTTATTCCTCTTCTCTTTACTGCATCCATAACTTTTTTCTCCGTAGTAGGATCCAGTGCTGATGTAGCCTCATCCAAAATCATGATACTTGGATCCATAACAAACGAACGAGCGATTTCAAATCTTTGTCTTTGACCCCCAGAAAAATCCTTACCATTTTCAACAAGTTCATGGTCATAACCATTAGCTCTTAATAGAATATCTTCATGAATTTGGGCATCTTGAGTTGCTCTTATTAATGTAACATCGTCAATGCTATCATCCCACATTGTAATATTATTTCTTATTGTATCTTGGAACATTGTTACATTTTGATCAACCATAGCAAGAGAGCCTCTAAATACGCTTCTATCAATATCTTTTCTTTCTTTTCCATCAAATAAAACTTTTCCTGAACGAGGTTCATATAAACCCGCAATAATTTTTGCAATAGTTGATTTACCACTACCACTGCCACCAACCAAGGCCACCATTTGACCCTTTTTGACATGTAAACTAAAGTCTTCTATAAGTGGAGCCCCTAAAGGACTATAAGCAAAACTCAAATTTTGTATTTCTACTTCACCATCTAATTTCTTGTATTCTTTTGATGATTTATCGTTTTCTACTTCTGAAAAATCTATTTCAACGTCAGGTGCATAATTCATAACGTCCTCAACTCGTTCCATGTCACCACTTACAGCTTGTATGTCTTGACCAATTCCAACAAGCTCATTAACCGGTCCTAAGAAAGAACTCATAAAGCCTTGGAATGCCATCAATGCACCAATTGTAAACTTACCAGTTAAAATATTATATACACCCAATAATAATATTGCCGTATTAGCAAGTCCCTGTACAAGTGTTGGAATAGTATTTTCAAATGCATTTGATTCTCTCAAACTTTGCAATGAATTGTTATATTTTGTTTGATAACCAATCCATTTTTGAAAATATCCTGCTTCACACCCACTCGATTTTATTGTTTCTATCATACTAACTCCGGCAACAGTTGTACCTTGAAGTTTACCTGCATCACGAGATACAGTTTTATAATCATTTTCATTCCTTTTTGAACCCATCTTCAATATGAATATATTTACAGCGGCAGCTAATATACATATTAATGACATAGTTATATCATAATAAAGAAGAATAAACAAATATATAATTATCATTATTATATTTAATATAATTGGTGCAACTTTTGTACAAATAATATTAGCAATTGTATCTGTACTACTTTGTCTTGAACTAATATCACCTGCAAATCTTTGAGAAAAAAATTCTACAGGCATTCTAAGAACGTGCCACATAAATTGTCTTCCCGAAGTAATACTCATTTTACCTCTTATCTTTAAAAGATATACAGACTGGAACGTCTCCAAAATAAATGATATTACTAAAGTTATTCCCATTGCCATAAGTAATGGCATCATCATACTTTTATCTGAAGATATTAGTATATTATCTGTAAATATCTGTGAAAATAAAGATGTTACTGATTCTGCAATTGCTAAAAGAAGTCCAGTTATCAAAACAAACACCAATGGAACAATTGCTCCATTTAAACGTTTCACAAGATATCCTATAACACTCTTCTTTTCTCCATCCGCTACAAACTCATCTGTTTTTTCAAACGTTAAAACTATTCCTGTAAAGGATTTTTCAAATTCCTCCATCGGTACATTTCTCATACCTGATGCCGGATCTGCTATGATTGCTTTATCTTTTTTAAATCCACAAAGAACAACAAAGTGATTGAAATTCCAGTGAATAATTGCTGGCAATTGAACATTTTGTTTTAATGCATTTATATCATTATAGGAAAATCCTTTTGCCTTTAATCCATTATGCCTGGCAGCTTCCAAAACATTTTTTGCATTACATCCATCTCTTGATACACTACATTCAAGACGTAATCTTTCAAGAGGAATATATTTATGATAGTACGCAAATATCATAGCTAAAGATGCTGCTCCACATTCAAGAGCTTCCATCTGTAGAATGATAGGTACCTTTTTCACTTTTTGATTAGCCATATTTTCCATCCTTTCTTTTTATTTTTATCATCACTTTATTTATGTACTTATTATAATATTAAATCTATAGGATGCATTTCTTCTGACATAACTTTAATTGCGCAGTTTGTTCCTATGTCTGCTGTAATATACTGAGCCCCTTTAGAATTTGACCATTCAAAACCGCTCTTTGTTGAAGAATCTACATTTGGTCTGATTCTTACTTCAACACTATCAGAAGACACTTCTAAAGAGCTAATATATTTTGTTGTACCCATTGTTCTTTTTATGCTTTCCTCAGTTACAACTGTAGAACCTATATTGGTTATTTTTCCTGTCATATACCCATACTCTTCTCTTGGCGCACTATTTGGTGAAATTTGCACTTCTCCACCAACTTTAAATCCACTTGCTACTGTGTAAGGTACATAAGCTATTATTTCTTTAGAGCCTGACATTGCTTCCTCAGAAAAGTTAACAGCAACTTGTTGTCCTTCAGAAATTTCATCTCCTAGCAAAGGTACACTATTTATCGTACCTTTTTTACTTGCTAAAACAAAAGAACTTATTTTATATTGATATTTTAAAGCGTCAAGTGTTGTACCTATTGATGCTTTTGCACTTCCACTTGCTGCATCATACTCAGCTTTTTTCTGTGCTATTTGTTCCAATAAATTTTCATTAGGGATAACCATTAATAAATCGCCTTTTTCAACTTGTTCCCCTTCACTTACTAAAACATCTACAACTTCACCAGAACTAACAGCATTAGCTACAACAATACCTTCTGATGAAAAAATAACACCATTTATATCTGTACCACTTGAAATATTTCCAGTAAATGCCCATATTCCAACTCCTAAAACTAATCCAACAATAGCTGTTAAAATAACCCATGAAGCTGGTCGTGTTACCCTTACATGTTGATCTAATTGTTCAGGATTAGAAACTGTTTCCATTGCACTTTTTCTAAACAATTTATTTTCAGCCATTTTTATTCCTCCTTTTTAGCTCATTCTATACATTTGTCCATCCCTTACAATCCAATAGCTTGATTCTTCATCAATTTGACCATTGGCTTTAAATTTAATTCCAGTAACTCCTTCATATCCTTCAGAAGATTTCATTTTACTCATAAAGTCACTAGCTGAAGAAGAGTCCTTTAAGCTTAATGCTATAAAGTTTACAATATCGTATCCTTCAGCTGTAACACTGGTTATGTCAAAATCTAAATCATTTCTAACTTGAGATTCATACTTATTATAGAAATCTTGTAATCTTTCCTCTGAATCAATAGTATATGAAGCTGGTACTATAACTCCTTCAAGTACATCCTTATATTTTTGAAGATATCTAATATCATTTAAGCCTGTATCTCCAAATATAACCATATTTGGTTTTAATGCTTTAATTTCTTTTATAACTTCACATTCCCAATCGACATCATCAAATGTTACCAATACAGCACCTATACCCAGTGTATCCCATCTTTGCAAAACTTCCATTAATTCTGCTGTTCTGCTTATACCTCCAGTAGAATCTAATATTTGTATCTTTTGGCTGCTAGAAGCATTAGCACCAAAAGATTTAGCCAGTGCTTTTTCATATTGGTTTTCTGAATGAGCTGTTCCTACCCATTTTATATCATTTTTTTCACAATATTGGGCTAATACTTTTCCACTATCTTCTGCGGAAATTACCCCTGATAGTAGGTATTCATAACCTTTATTCATAGTGCTATCAAAACACTCATTAATTATTATAAGTGGTTTTTTTGCATCCTCAAAAATAGAAGATACAACATCTGCAGTTTCATTTGTTTGTAGAGTTAATGCTAAAGTGTATTCATCATTTGTAGCAATGTCTTTAGCCAATGCCACACCACTATCTCTACTTGAACCATCATCAATTTTTTCATATGAAACATTCATACCTTGAGCATTTAACTCGCTAACAGCTAAATCCATACCAATTAAAAAGTCACGTCCTGCTTCAAATTGTTCATTTGAACCCAGAACAGCTATTTTAATTTTTGAAGAATCACCATACTGTAATTTTGAGGTAGAATTGTTAGAGTTTGTACATCCTGTAATAACTGCTACAGAAAAAATCATAACCATAATTAATCCTAATAACCTTTTCATTTTTTTCTCCATTTCTCTACCGGGAAAAATATTAATAATCTTTAAGAATACATCACCGGTAGCTAATGCATTCTATAACAACGTGAATTTTTGCTATATTGTTTTTTTAAATTAAAATATATATGTTTATATTGCATATATGAATTATACTCTATATCGACAAAAATGTCAATATTTTTTTATTTTTTTTAAAAAATATATTCATAATGCACAAGCAAATATAAAAAAGAGCTACAGAATAAACATTTATTCTGTAGCTCTTTTTTTAGTCGTATTTATTTTAATATTTTTATTTTTAACTTCAACCACTATAGTTCCATCTAAATCCGTTCTATATATCAAAGTACTTTCTTTTTCTAATCTCTTAATAACCTGCTTATGTGGATGTCCATATTTATTATCTTTCCCGCAGGATATTATTGCATATTTGGGATTTACTTTACTTAAAAACCTTTTACAGCCTGAAGTTCTGCTTCCATGATGACCACATTTTAATATATCTGATTTTACATCAAATTTATCCAATATTTCCATTTCAGACTCATACTGTGCATCACCCATAAACATAAACGATTTATCCATATACTCCAGCTTTATTACAATAGAATAATCATTAAGGTCATTATAACTTTCCTTATTTGGTGCAAGAATTTCAACATGCAAATCTGAACTTTGCTTTAATATTATACCGGCTTTTCCTTCTTTAACATTTATTTTTTTATCAATTAAAGACTTTAAAGTTTTTTCATATGTTTTCGTACTCGGCATCATATCAGTAGATACTTTAGGCATATATACATTAGAAACTGAAAAATTTTCAAGTATTTTATTAGCACCCCCTATATGATCTTCATGTGGGTGCGTTAAAATCATATAGTCTATTTTTTCCACATTATATCTTTTTATGTAATTTACTAAATCACTAGAACTTTCATTTGACCCTGTATCTATTAGCATAATTTGTCCATCAGGAAAACAAATTAGTTCTGCATCTCCTTGACCTACGTCAATATAATGTATAGATAAACTTTCACTATTTTCTTGATTTAAAAAAGTCTGCTCAGTGTTTTTTCCAAAACCGCAAACTATAACTACAATAAGTGATAATATTAAAAGTAAAGCTGTCGTTATAAAAATCTTTCTATTAATTTTTTTCAACTTTAAATATTACTCCTTTATTTTATGCCTTCTTCAAGAGATTTTAAATCTAATCCTTCATAATCTTTTATAAATTTTTTAAATTTATTTAATATTACTTTTGCACCACCAATTTTATTGCTCTCTATATTAAGGGGCATTACCGGGTCATGAACACTAAGCCTTAATAAAAACCAACCATCACCATTATTTTCATCAAAAGATACTCGTATTCCTTCTTTATTATCCGGTGCTATATGCCAGTCATCATTTTTCTGTGCATAACTATATAAATCATCTATTATATCTTCACCATATGTTTTAAAATCTGAATTAATTATATTTAACCTAAACTCTAAACTTTCCTCTGGTTTTTTCAATTTATTTAAAATATTACCTAAATTTTGTCCCTGTTTTTTTAAATTTACCATTTTTATTATAATTTTTGTAACAAGATATGCTCCATCATCTAAAAAATAATTTTCTCTCATAGCTGCATGACCTGATGTTTCTATTGCTAGTGGACAATTAATTCCTTGTAAATTTAATCTTTTCGCTTCATTTATAACGTTTTTATATCCTCTTTTAAACCTATTATGCACACCATGTAATACTTCCTCAATATATTCATGCAAACCATCTGAAGTAATTGAATCTGTGACTATTGTTCCATTTTCATTACCCTCTAAAGCAATTTCTGAAGCTAACGCAATCAAACTATTTCTGCAAATTTCATTACCCTTATTATCGACAGCACTTGCTCTGTCTACATCCGTATCAAAAATCAATCCTAAATCCGCATTATTTTTTATTGTTGCTTCCACAATAGATTGCATTGCAACCCTATTTTCAGGATTTGGAATATGATTTGGGAAATATCCATCCGGATTTAAAAATTGACTTCCTGTTATATCTGCTCCCAACGGTAAAAGTACATCTTTTGCATAAAAACCACCCGCTCCATTTCCTGCATCTACTATAATTTTAAATCCAGAAAGCGGTTTTTCTTGTTCTGTACAATTTATTCCATTACAAATTATCTTACGTAATCTTTTTGCATAGGTCTCCATATAGTTAACTTTTTCAACAGTTCCTTTTTTATTTGTTGAAACCTTTATATCACTTTTATTGGCATAGTTTAATATATCTTCTATATCACAACTGTCAAGTCCTCCGTCTCTTGTAAAAAATTTTAATCCATTTCTATTAAATGGGTGATGACTTGCAGTTATTTCTATTGAGGCATCACAACTTAAATCAATCGTAGACATAAACATGGCTGGTGTTGACGATAACCCACAATCAAAAATATTTATTCCTACACTAGATAAAGTATCTATTAATTGCTTTTTTATTCTATTTGCAGATACTCTTGAATCATGTCCTATTGCTACATGTAAATCATTATATTTTTTACTTTTTTTATCAGATATCCAATGTGCAAAAGATAATGCTATTTTCTCTATAATTTCATCCGTCAATGTAATATGTTCATTGGGTACCCCTTCTACTGCTATTCCTCGTATATCTGTTCCGCTTTTTAAAATCATAAATTTATTTTCCATATTATATTTCCTCACATTAATTAAGTTCATTGATAATTATATGATAAAAAAACTTAAATTACCAGTATCTTAAATATATTCTGCCTGAAAATCGTAGATTTTTAGGCAGTGGCCCCGACGCCACCTTTTTCTATTTTTATTATGTTAAGCGTCGGGGCCTTTACTCAGTTCACAAATTTAAAATTGTAAATCAAAAATATTAATTTTTATAACAAAACTTAATGTTTCTATATTAAAAGTTCACAATAATAAAATTACTTATAATATTTCAAATATCATACTATTCTCAGTTATTTCTTGAATTAATCTACATAATATAATATAATTAAATGTAAGAAATTTTTGAAAAGGAGCCTTAGAATGAAAAATCAAAAACAAGATAAAAAAAACAATTTTCAAAGTTCATATAGTGTAATAGTTAAAATTATTGCCAGCGTTTGTGCTTTTTTAATGTTTGGTTCCCTGTTTCTATCTATATTGCATTAGTAAGGAGCTTTTTTTATGAACAAAGACACTTTTTATATAACAACACCTATATATTATCCATCTGGTAATCCACACCTTGGACACAGTTATTGTACTGTAGCTGCAGACGCTATGGCCAGATACAAACGATTAAAAGGTAATGACGTTATGTTTTTAACCGGTACGGATGAACATGGCCAAAAAATAGAACTAAATGCATCTAAAGAAAATATTTCACCTAAAGAATACGTTGATAAATTAGTTGCTCGTTTCAGAAAATTATGGGATATTATGGATATATCAAATGACAGATATATTCGAACAACTGATGAACACCATAAAAAAGCTGTTCAAAAAATCTTTAAAGATTTATATGATAAAGGTGAAATATATAAGGGCAACTATGAAGGATGGTACTGTACCCCATGTGAATCATTTTGGACAGAAACACAATTAGTTGATGGCAAATGTCCTGACTGTGGTCGTGAAGTAAATCTAACAAAAGAAGAAGCATACTTCTTTAAATTATCAAAATATGCTGATAAACTTTTAAAATTATACGATAAGCATCCTGAATTTTTAGAACCTGAAAGTCGTCGAAATGAAATGATTAGTTTTATAAAAAGTGGGTTAAATGACCTTTGTGTAACTCGTACAAGCTTTAGTTGGGGGATTCCTGTTGACTTTGATGATAAACACGTTGTATATGTTTGGTTAGATGCTCTTACCAATTATATTACTGCTCTTGGTTATGGTTCTGATGATACCTCTGATTTTACAAAATATTGGCCTGCGAATGTCCATTTTGTAGGAAAAGAAATAATTAGATTTCATGCTATTATTTGGCCTGCAATACTTATGGCTCTTGATTTACCATTACCACATAAAGTATATGGTCATGGATGGCTTCTTTTTGGTGACGGAACTAAAATGTCAAAATCTAAGGGAAATGTAGTAGACCCTCAAGTGTTATGTAATCGTTATGGTGTAGACGCAATAAAATATTTTTTACTTCGTGAAATTCCTTTTGGGTCTGACAGTGTATTTACAAATGAAGCATTAGTTAATAGAATTAATTCTGATCTTGCTAATGATCTTGGAAACTTAGTATCTAGAACTACAGCTATGGTAGAAAAATACTTTAACGGCAAACTTCCACAAACTCTTTTAAAAGACGATATTGATAATGAATTAATTTCTATGGCAGTTTCTCTTCGTGATAAGTACGAAACTTATATGGAAAAATTCCAGTTTTCAAATGCTTTATCTGAAATTTGGAAACTTATTTCTCGTGCCAATAAATACATCGATGAAACTATGCCTTGGGTTCTAAGTCGTGACCCTCAAAATGCACCAAGACTTGCTTGTGTTTTATATAATTTATGTGAAACATTAAGAATTATCTCTATACTAATCACTCCATTTATGCCAAACACCTCACCTTTAATTCAAAATCAAATTGGTGCGTTCGATTCAGTTGTTTCTTGGGACAATGCTAATAAATGGGGTACATTACCTGTTACCTCTGAAATAAAAAAAGGTAATGTATTATTCCCTAGAATTGATGTACAAAAAGAACTCACCGAACTTAATAATTTAATTAATTAATATTTTTTGAGGTGACTTTATGATATTTGACTCTCACGCACATTATGATGATAAAGCTTTTGATGACGATCGTGATAGCATTTTAACTCATCTTTTTAATAACAATATAAGTGGTATTATAAATGTAGGATGTGACCTAAAAACGTCTAAAACTAGTGTTGAACTATCGAATAAATATTCACACATTTGGGCAGCTGTAGGTATTCATCCTCAAGACGCATCTAATGTAACTTCTTCATATTTAAAAATTCTTCGTGATTACCTATCTTTAGAAAAAACTGTTGCAATTGGTGAAATTGGTCTTGATTATCATTATGATTTCTCTCCACGTGATGTACAAAAGAAAATATTTGAGGAGCAATTAAAATTGGCCAAAGAACTAGATATTCCTGTTATTATTCATGACAGAGAAGCTCATGCCGATACATTAGAACTTTTAAAAATATATCAACCACGTGGCGTTGTTCATTGTTTTTCTGCTAGCCTTGAGATGGCTAATGAAATTATTAAACTAGGTATGTATATTGGTCTTGGTGGTTCAGTTACTTTTAAAAATGCTAAAAATCCTATATTGGTTGCTAAAAACGTCCCTATAGATAAAATATTACTAGAAACCGATTGTCCTTATATGACTCCTGTTCCTTTTCGTGGAACTCGTTGTGATTCTAGCATGATAAAATATACTGCAGAAAAAATCGCTTCTGAACGCAATATTGATGTCAATGCACTTATATCTACAGCTAAAGAAAACACTTTAAGACTATTTAATAAAATTAAATTATAGCAAAAGGAACGCCCCCGGCATAGCCGGGGGCGTTCCTTTTGCTTTTGTAAATACTCTTAATAAATCTAGATTAATAATCAATCATTTTCATTGCAAGAACTGTTATATCATCATCAAATTTTTCATCTTTATTTTTTAAAGCCTTATCCACAATATACTCTGCAAAACTTTGAGCATCTTCATCATTCCAATTTTTCATTTCATCTTTAAGCCAATCGTCACCCTGAGATATTGCTCCATCTGACAACATTAATACCCTATCATCTCTGGACAATATATCATTATAATTTGAAATATTTATTTCATTTAAAATTCCTATTGGCAACGAGGACTTTGCACTTCTTATAATATTTCCATTTTTTCTAAGCAATGTCAATGGAGCCCCTGCTTTTATTATATTAATATTTCCATTAAATAAATCGATGCAGAACATATCAAGCGTTGCCAAAAACTCATCTTCAGACTTAATTAACAGTGCTGAATTTGTTATTTTTACCGCCGTTTGAAAATTTATTCCTGCTTTCACAAGAGTTTCCATTACTTGACATGTCATCGCTCCTTCTACGGCTGCTCTTCCACCTGTTCCCATGCCATCACTTAATATAAATATCATTCTGCCCATACCGTCATTAAAATAAGTATAGTTATCCCCTGATAAAACTCCATCTTTATAAACATGCTGTGCTACTCCAACTTGCATATCAAAAATAGGTTTTTCTGATATTTGTATTCTACACCTATCTGTAAGTTCAGTAATACATGGCATACCCAATTTTTTATTACATAATTTTGATAATTCATTTAATAATGACATTTTTTCTATAATATTTTTTTCATTACATAAAGTTTCTATTTCAATAGTTAATCTTCCAAATTTATTTCGTCTACAGCTCACATCCAACGGCAATATTCCCATACATTTTAAAGTAGATGCTACTTTATGAGATAAATCCATATCAAACGTATCATAATTTGTAAATTCAATGGCTATATCTGATAATAAACTACCTATATCTGAAAATTGTTCTGACACAAAATTTCTTACTTCTGATACACGTTTATCTAATATTTTTTTCTCTTCTAAATTTTTATATTGTTGATTTATATTTTTTACAAACTCATTAATTCTACAGCATCTTTTAGTAAATTCTTTAGGAAAGCTTTCACTACTAATTTGACCTTTACCTTTTAACGTATTATTTAAATAAGAAAAAGAGTCTATAGTTTCTTTTTCTCTAGTGTTAAAACAAAAAACATGTAGCCCACAATTATTACAAACTTTATTTATTGAGTCTATGTATATGTCTTCTACACTATTTTTACACATGCTAGATAACTTTTCAGAAACAGTATTTATTGAATCAGATATACTCATTAGCGCCTTAGATGTAAAATCCAGTCTCATAACAACTGCTTCATTTAGTCCATTATGTCTGCTATAGTCTATTGATGAAGAAAAAATACCTACAAACTTATTGCCTATATCATCCGGCAATAAAATAAATATCATTCCTGCAATTATTGCTTCATATATCCCGGAAATAATAATAGATGGATCTGCTGTTTGCATAGAAATAATTATAGTAGATAATAAAAATGCAATTGAACATACCGTTTTCCCAAAAGACGATACTAATCCGGATATCAGCCCTCCAAATGCATACGCACCCATGACATATGAAGGATTTCGTGTTGCTAATCCAAAAATCACACCTGCTGATATTCCAGAGATGCTGCCACCTGTTATACCCAGATACTTTGAACAAAATAATATTACTAATATAGAAATTATTTTTCCAAAAGAAATTGGTCCTATATGTACTGATATTAAAGATAATATTACTATGAACGTTGTCATGCACGCATATATAAGTTCTGATTGCTTTACTGTCATTTTTCTATTTGAAAAAATGTTTATTGTTTCATGAAAAAAATATGCAACTCCCGCCGACAAAATGGATTCAGTTATGTACATAGCAAATTCACTCATGTCACTAATATTAGAAAAATTTATTGCAAGTCCTGTTGAGATTGTAGCAGCAAAAGCTAATATTGGTGTATATAATTTATGTTCTCTAACCTTAGGTAAATCACTTAACGTCCAGCGTATTGCACAAACAGCAATAGCTGTAGAAATATATCTTATTCCAATATTTATTTCAGATGGTAATATATAGCCAATTACTGTTCCAAATAATGCAGATAATATATTATGATAAGGAACAGCAACTAAAAAAGCAGTTCCAAACGGTGAATATATTCCAAAAACTGTTCCTTTCGAAATAAACAATCCTAAAATGAAATATACAATATTAGATGCAATTATTCTCATCTGCTCTATTGGTACTAATGTTTTTATTGCTTGTCCCGTAGTCGTAATTAACCCCGTATTTTTCATTATATCACCCACTTTTTATTATTTTAGTATAAATCAGCTAAATCTTTAATAAAATAATTATACATTATATTAAAGTCACAGTATGTCTTAACCCGCTGATAGTTTTAGGCTTTTTATATCAATACAAATCGGGTAATGCAGGTAAATAATATTAATTAAACAAAAATATATAATCTTTACATCTACTAAAATAGGGTGCGCCGCGCGATATAGTGCGGCGCACCCCCTATAACAATTTTTTAATGATAAAATTTTGCCAATTTATCATAAATTTAAAAATTTTTTTATATTATTTACAGTATTAATTTTTTCATAAGGAGGAAATAACTTTGGCAGTAGGATATATTATTGTAAATGTATATACCTCTCGTTCTCAAATTCCAATAAAAAATGCTTTTGTCTCTGTTTCGACCAGTACTTCTCCTAACATAAATCTTCTAGGTTTTCGGACAACCGATGAAAATGGAGCATCTGGTATTATTTCTATTGAAACCCCAAGTTTAGAGCTTTCACTGAGTCCCACAGACGTTAAACCTTTTACTTCTTGTGACATTAGAGTAACTCATCCATTGTACTATACAATGATAATAAATGACGTACAGGTTTTTGCTAATACTAAAACTGTACAAAACGTCGAACTAATTCCACTAACAGAAAATAGCGAACCTCAAAATAGAACTATAACTAATACTATTCCCCAACAAAATTTATAAATTCGAGGAGGAAATATAATGCCTATAATAACTCCTTACGTACCGAGTTACATTACTGTACATCTTGGTACACCCAGCAGTAATGCCCAAAATGTAACCGTATCATTTCCTGATTACATAAAAAATGTAGCTTCAAGTGAAATTTATCCTACTTGGAATGAATCTGCTATATACGCTAATATTTATGCCCAAATATCATTCGCATTAAACAGGATATACTTAGAGCATTATCGTAGTCAAGGGTACTCATTTAATATTACTAATTCAACTGCATATGACCAAGCATTTACTCCCGGCAGAAATATCTTTGATAATATTAGTAGAATTGTTGATGATATATTCAATGATTATATTCGTCGTATGGGATATGCCGAACCATTAGCTGCTATATATTGCAATGGAACCACCTCAACATGTAATGGCCTTTCTCAATGGGGAAGTGAAGACCTTGCAAGTCAAGGTTATAGTTCGATAAATATTTTAAAATATTATTATGGATATAATATAGAATTAGTTCAGGAGGCACCTGTTATGGGTCTACAGTCATCTTATCCCGGTTATCCCCTACAACTCGGAAATACCGGTGATAACGTTGTTGTTATTCAAACTTCATTAAATAGAGTATCCCAAAATTATCCATCCATTCCTAAAATATCACCTGTAAATGGAATATTTGAAGCTAGTACTCAAGCTGCTGTTTTAAGGTTCCAGGAAATATTTAATCTTACTCCCGATGGAATTGTAGGAAAATCTACTTGGTATAAACTTGTTTATTTATACACTGCTGTAAAAAAATTAGGTGAACTTGAATCCGAAGGTCAACGCTTATTTGGAATAAATCTTTCTTATCCTGATGCTATTTCTGAAGGAAATCGTGGTGAAAAGGTCTTTATCTTACAGTATTTTTTATCAGTATTAGCTGAATTTTATAATAACATTCCATTTATCGCCATCACCGGCACTTTTGGGAATGACACTAAAAATGCTGTTATTGCTTTTCAAAAATCTCAAAACCTTCCTCAAACCGGCATAGTTAATGATGTTACCTGGAATGAAATTTACCGTGACTTTCGTGGCATTGTAACTACTGTAATTGAACCTGGTGCTACTCCTAAAACATTTATCCCATTTGCTGGTACTACATTGCAGGTAGGCTCTAGTGGGGAGGAAGTAACTACTTTACAACAATATCTCAATAACATTTCTTCTGTATATGAAAATATTTCACCTGTTGCAGTAACTGGTGAATTTAACCAAGCTACTATGAATTCTGTTATGCAATACCAAAAAGAATTTGGACTAAAAGTTACCGGAACAGTAGATCGAACTACCTGGAACAGTATAGGAAGCACTTATTTGGATATTGTAAGCGCAAATAATCCTCAACCTACACAATATCCCGGATATAAAATGTCTTTAGGTCAAAAGGATAGCACTATGTAAATTTATATGAAAGGTGGTAAAAAATAAAATTATGAAAAGAACAAATTTAAATGCAGGTGAACCGATTAGAAATCTTCAACATTTCTTAAGACATATTTCTTATTATTACAACACAGTTCCCGCGGTTATTCCTGATGGTATTTTCTCCGAACAAACTACAGAATCTGTTATTGGATTTCAAAAAACATTTAATTTACCCATTACCGGTGTTGTGGATTTTGAAACTTGGAATCATATTCAATTAATTTATAATCAAATTAATGAATATGAAGAAGAATCTTGGACTCCTCAAATCTTTCCAGGTAATAACTTTTCTATAAATCCAGATGAAGAACATAACCATTTATATACAATTCAAGCAATGTTATATTTACTTTCCACGATTTTTAATAATATGGGAACTTTAAACATCAGCGGTACACATGACGAGCCTAGTGTTGCTGTAATAAAAACGTTGCAAAAATATTTTGGCCTTGAACCCTCAGGAATAATTAATAAAAGAACGTTTAATATGATTTCTGCACTATACAATAGTTTTGTATCAAATAACCCTGTAATACCTACTCAATAAAAAAATCACCTATATAGGTGATTTTTTTATTGTAAAGAATGAAAAAATTTAACTTATTTGTAGGAAAAAGGCTATTGTAAAAAACACATAAAAAAAATAGTGACTTTACATATCTTTTGTGTTATAATTTAAATAACACTCAATTTTATTAGAAGGTGATAATATGAATATTTTAAAAACACTTTTTGGAAATTACAGTAAACGTGAAGTTAAAAGAATTCAACCTCTATGCAATGCTGTTCTCGCGCTTGAAGATACTTATAAAAACATGAGCGATAAAGAACTAAAAAATCAAACAAAAATTTTAAAAGAAAAATTGCAAAATGGTTCTACCACAGATGATATATTACCTGAAGCATTCGCTGTATGCCGTGAAGCTGCTTCCAGAGTTCTTGGAATGACACATTATCCTGTTCAAATTATAGGTGGTATTATATTACATCAAGGCCGAATTAGCGAGATGAAAACAGGTGAAGGTAAAACATTAGTTGAAACCTTACCTGCTTATCTTAATGCACTTGAAGGTAAAGGTGTTCATATCGTTACCGTAAATGATTACTTGGCAAGACGTGACTCTGAGCAAATGGGTAAAATATTTAGATTTTTAGGTTTAACCGTCGGTCTTCTAAGTCAAGATATGGACAATGAACAAAGACAAAAAGCTTATGCCGCAGATATAACTTATTGTACAAACAATGAACTCGGATTTGATTATCTTCGTGATAATATGGTTACTTACAAAGAAAATCGCGTTCAGCGCGGTCATAACTTCGTAATAGTTGACGAGGTCGACTCAATTTTAATAGACGAGGCTAGAACTCCACTTATTATCTCCGGTCCTGGAGACAAATCAACAGAACTTTATAATATTGTTGACAAGTTTGCTAAAACTCTTAAAATGGTAAAAGTTGCTGAAACAGATTCAAAAGAAGATACTGATGAATTGTATAAAGATGCTGATTATATCGTTGATGAAAAAGCTAAATCTGCTACATTAACTCAAAACGGTGTTAAAAAAGCTGAAGAATATTTTCATATTGAAAATTTAACTGATGCTGATAATATTAACTTGCAACATCACATCAATCAAGCTATTAGAGCTAACGGTGTAATGACTAAAGACATTGACTATGTAGTTAAAAATGGTGAAGTTTTAATTGTAGATGAGTTTACCGGTCGTATAATGTATGGACGTAGGTATAATGAGGGACTTCATCAAGCTATAGAAGCTAAAGAACATGTAAAAGTAGAAAGAGAATCAAAAACTTTAGCTTCTGTTACATTCCAAAATTATTTTAGGTTATATAAAAAATTATCAGGTATGACTGGTACTGCTATGACTGAAGAAGACGAATTCCGTGAAATTTATAAATTAGACGTAGTTGAAATTCCAACTAATAAACCAGTTATTAGAAAAGACTTGTCTGATGTTGTCTTTAAAACAGAAAAGGGTAAATTTAATGCAGTTATAAAAGATATTATTGAATATCACAAAAAAGGTCAACCTGTGCTTGTAGGTACTGTTTCAATAGATAAATCTGAAAGGCTCAGTGACCTACTAAAGAAAAATGGTATAAAGCATTCTGTCTTAAACGCAAAATATCATGAAAAAGAAGCTGAGATAATTGCTCAAGCGGGTAAAAAAGGAGCTGTCACTATCGCTACTAACATGGCCGGTCGTGGTACCGACATTAGTCTTGGTGGTAATGCTGAATACCTTGCTAAAGCTGAAATGCGTCGTATGCAAATAAGCGAAGAAGTTATTAGCGAAGCTAGTGGTTTTGCGGATACTGAAGATGAGAAAATTCTAGAAGCCAGAGAAATTTACAATAATCTTTTAGCTAAACATAAAGCAGAAATTAAAGGTCAAGCTGAAGAAGTACGTAAACTTGGTGGACTTGTTATTATCGGTACTGAACGCCATGAAACAAGACGTATAGATAACCAATTACGTGGACGTTCAGGACGTCAAGGAGATCCTGGTGAAACTCGTTTTTATTTGTCTCTTGAAGATGATTTAATGCGTTTATTTGGTGGCGAACGTTTAAAAGGTTTAATGGATAAGTTAAATGTCCCTGAAGATGAACCTATTGATACTAAAATGATTACAAATGCAATTGAAAGTGCTCAAAGAAAAGTTGAGGGGCGTGACTTTGGTATTCGTAAAAATGTTCTTCAATTTGACGATGTTATGGATAGACAACGTCAAATTATATATGACCAAAGAAATAAAGTCCTTGACGGTGACGATATTCGCAGTCAAATTGTTAATATGATTAAACAATCTATAGAAAAAACAGTTAATACTTATTTAACATCAAATAAATATGATGAATCTTGGAATTTTGTTGGACTTCGCGATTTCTATTTAGGTTGGCTAATAAATGATAATGACCTTGTTTATGATGATAATGAATTGAAAAAATTAAAAGCTGAAGATATTACAAAAAAACTTCAAGAAAAAGCATTATCAATATATGAGGAACGTGAAAAAACATTTGGTGAAGAAATGATGCGAGAAATTGAACGTGTTGTTCTTCTAAAAAATGTTGATACCTATTGGATGAGTCACATTGATGCTATGGAAGAATTAAAACGTGGAATTAGATTAAGAGCATATGCACAACGCGACCCCGTAGTTGAGTATCGCCTTGAAGGTTTTGATATGTTTGACGAAATGATTGATTCTATTCGCGATGATACGGTAAAGATTCTTTTAACTTTTTCATTAACTAATAACCAAACTCCTCAACGTCACGACAATGATGCTCCTACTACTGTTTCCTCTGACGGATATGTTGCTCCTGAGATAAAAACTGTCCGCAATACTGAAAAAATCGGCAGAAATGATCCTTGCCCATGCGGAAGTGGTAAAAAATATAAAAAGTGTTGTGGAATAGACAAATAATTAATAATTAATGATTAAGATAAAATCCGTGCATAATTTTAAATAAAAATTATGCACGGATTTATTATTTAATTAAAGGGCGGTGCAAATTCTTTGCACCGCCCTTTACCTCTTATACCGTTATAGTTCTTTGATTACTGCTTTACCTTGTTTTAGTGAAAGTTTTGCATCAAGTATTCTCTGATTTGATGAACCCTTAAATAAAAGCATCAAACTTTTTTTCTCTTCTATAAAAGGTCCATCTATTAATATATCTATATTTTCCAAAAGATTTTTCCAATCAGGATTTTGCTCAAATCCATTAATCAATGTCTCAAAAGTGTAACCAGTATATGAAATTACATCTAATCCCATATCATGACACTTTTTAGCAAGTTTAGAAAAAGTTCTTGCTTGTAAAAATGGTTCTCCACCTGAAAAAGTAACTCCTTTTAATAATGGATTCTTTTTTATTTGGTTCATTATATTTTCAATATCTACAATAGACCCACCATTTAAATCAAAAGTAGATGGATTATGGCAACCCTTACAGTGATGCTTACATCCTTGTGAAAAAACTACAAATCTTATTCCAGGTCCGTCCACTATTGATTCAGGTATAATCCCTGATATTCTTAATGTATCCAAAATTTATTTCATCTCACAATCACATGAAGGCATACTTACAGAGTGTTTAACTCTATCACGTTCCTCTGCTTGTTTAGCATTATTAAATCTATCTACTGTTCCTACAAGGTATCCTGTTATTCTACGAATACGTTCAAACTTTGGACCCCCATCGCTTTCTTTTCTTCCACACATAGGACAAACGTCATTTATTATTCCTGTATATCCACAAACGGGATCTCTATCAACTGGATGATTTATTGAACCATATCCAATTCCTGACTCTTTCATGCAACGAACAACCTGCTCAAATGCATCAATATTTTTAGTTGGATCTCCATCAAGTTCAATATACGAAATATGTCCACCATTGGTAAGTGCATGATATGGAGCTTCTTTTTTTATTTTATCCCAAGAGGAAATATTATAATAAACAGGTATATGGAAAGAATTAGTGTAATAATCTCTATCGGTAACGCCCGGAATTTTTCCGTATCTTTTAGCGTCCATATTTACAAATCTTCCTGATAATCCTTCTGCAGGAGTTGCAATCAAAGAAAAGTTCATATTATACTTTTCAGTAGCTTCATCCATACGTTTTCTCATATGTCCAACTATTTCAAGACCTAATTTTTGTGCTTTTTCACTTTCTCCGTGATGTTCTCCTATCAAAGCTTTTAAACATTCCGCTAACCCAATAAAGCCTAAAGTCAATGTACCATGTTTTAACACTTCTCTAACTTCATCGTCTAATCCTAATTTATCTGAATCTATCCATACGCCTTGACCCATTAAGAATGGAAAATTTCTAACTTTTTTTGCTGCTTGTAATTCAAACCTAGCTAAAAGTTGTTCTATTACTAAATCAATTTTTTCATCCAGCATTTTATAGAATGCATCTACATTTTTATTACTTTCTATAGCAAGTCTTGGTAAATTGATTGATGTAAAACTTAAATTACCTCTACCATTTACAATTTCTCTTGTTGGGTCATAATGATTAGCCATAACTCTTGTTCTACATCCCATATAAGCTACTTCAGTCTCTGGGTGTCCTGGCTTATAGTATTGTAAATTAAACGGTGCATCAATAAATGAAAAATTCGGAAATAGTCTTTTTGAACTTACTCGACAAGCTAACTTAAATAAGTCATAGTTTGGATCTTCAGGGTTATAATTTATGCCTTCTTTAACTTTGAAAATATGAATTGGAAATATTGGTGTTTCTCCGTTACCAAGGCCTCTTTCGGTAGCTAAAAGTATCTTTTTTATAACTAATCTACCTTCTGGACTTGTATCCATACCATAATTTATAGAACTAAATGGAACTTGTGCTCCTGCTCTTGAATGCATTGTATTTAAATTATGTACTAAAGCTTCCATTGCTTGATATGTAGATCTATTTGTTTCTTCATTAGCATGTTTACATGCAAATTTTTGTATTTTATTAGCTATACTTTCTCCAAAAAGCTCAGATAAAATTTCAAGTTCCCTCTTCATATACACTTCACCATTTTGAAGTGTAGCCTTAGCATTTGTTTCTTGTTCTGCTTGAGATATTATACTTTCACAGGTTCCCTTTGCATCAGCTTCATCTGTAAGTAATTCTACAGCTCTAATTAAATTCTGCCTATATGTTCTACTATAAGTCTTTGCAACACCTTTTGCCATAGCATAATCAAAATTAGGTACACTCTGTCCTCCATGTTGGTCATTTTGATTAGCTTGTATAGCTATACATGCTAAAGCTGCATAACTTATTATATCATTAGGTTCTCTTAAAAAGCCATGGCCTGTTGAAAATCCATTTGTAAACAATTTATCCATATCTATTTGACAACAAGTTGTAGTTAATGTTAAAAAGTCAAGGTCATGAATATGTATATCGCCTTGTGCATGAGCTTTAGCAAATCTTGGGTCTAATATATACATTTCATAAAACTGTTTAGCACCCTCCGAACCATATTTCAACATAGTTCCCATTGCTGTATCGCCATCTATATTTGCATTTTCTCTTTTTACATCATTATCTTTAGCTGCCTTAAATGTAAGTCCCTCATAAATTTTCATTAATCGTGTGTTCATTTCTCTAACACGAGTTCTATCAGACCTAAACAATATATATTCCTTAGCTGTCTGTGCATGGCCATTCTCTATAAGAACCTTTTCCACTACATCTTGTACATGTTCTACCGTAACAGTATCTCCAAAATTCTCATCGTCCATATATTTTACAACTTGATTAGCTAAACTTTCTGCTAATTCATAATTATTTCCACCCATTTTAGTAGCTGCTCTAAAAATTGCTTGCGCAACCTTATCCCTATTAAACTCTGCTTTTCTTCCATCTCTTTTTACAATAGTGCTAATCATATTTTTTCCTCCTAAAATTCAGTATACAAGATATAGTATTTTATTTAGATTACTTTAAAAATTATACCCTATATATAGATAAAAGTCAATGCATGAAAAACATAATAGGCGTATTGACTACATATACACTTTTATATTTAACATTTTTGATAATTGACTTTATTTTTTACTTAAAAATTTAATAAATTTTATATCAGGTGTAACATATAAGGTTTTATAATTATTATAAATAACTTTGCCTGGTTTTGCTCCACTAGGTTTCTTGACATCCTTCACCAATGCATAATCAACTGGCACATTAGATGAATTTTTAGCTTTACTGTGATAAGCTGCAATTTGTGCTGCCTGACTTAATATTTCATCTGTTATATTTTCTTTATCAGTAAATAAAATAACATGTGAACCAGGTATATCTTTTACATGAAACCAAATATCGTTTTTTAATGCTGTTTTTAAAGTTAACTTATCATTCTGATGATTATTTCTGCCAACTAATATTTTCACTTTATCATCCAAAATATATTCTATTGGTGACAATGCAACCTGCTTTTTATGATTTATTTTTTTTTCTTTTATATATCCTTGTGCCGTCATCTCATCTCTTATTGCAATCAATTCATTTTCTGTTTCTGCTCTATTTAAGCAGTCACTTACTGTTTCAAGATAACTTATTTCCTCTTTTGCTTTTTCTATTTCTTTTTCTAAAACTTCTTTTGCTACTTTTGATTTCCTATAAGATTTATAAAAGTTTTGCGCGTTTTTAGCGGCTGACAACATAGGATTTAATTTTATTTTTACTTTCTCTAAATTTTCATCATAAAAATTTTCAAGTGTTACTTCGCTGGCACCTTTTTCTATTTTATAAAGATTTGCATTGATAATATCTGCAAACACCCTCATATTTTCTTTATTTTCACTTTGTTCTATTTCTTTTTCTTGAATTTTTATTTTCTTTCTAAGTCTTGATAAAATATTATTAATTTGCTTATTTAAATTAAATGACTTTACTTTCATTCTGTCTATTTTATCTCTGTCGCTAAAAAAGTCATCCAATAGCATTGAAAAGTTATCATATTTTTTTATATTTAATTTATTTTGATATTGATTAACGTTAATAAAAGAAAAATCTTTTGGTCTATCATTCTCACAAATCATCACAGGAATTCCCGTACAATTTTCTATTATATATGAAAGCTTTTGTAACTCTTTATATAAAGTTGTATCTTTATTATTTTTTATGTTATATTCTATTTCTTTACATATTATAGGAGATATTCCTTGAACATTATTAAGTAAAGCATTTGCTAATGAATAATTTTGCAATGAGGTTGTAACCTTATCAATAATAACATCAATACTATCATTTAATAAACTTAATTTATCTTGTCCCGGTGGTAACTCATATTTAATTGAAGGTAGTATTTGTCTTTTTGATGACATTAAAAAATCGACTCTTTTTAATGCATCAATTATTTTTTCATTCTCATCAATTAATATGACATTACTATATTTACCCATTATTTCGACAACAACTGTTAATAAAACTTTATCGCCTAATTCATTTGTTGCCTCGAAGTCTAAAAATAAAGCTCTTTCTAGGTCTTTTTGGCGTACCCTTATCAGCTTTGCTCCCTGTAATTTTTTTCTAAATAACATACATAGCATAGGAGGCACATTAGGATTTTCAGGTATATCTTTTGTAAAATGTACTCTTGAACTATTTGCTCTTGCGGATAATAAAAGCTTATAGACACCTGTTTTTCCTCTAAATGAAAAAATAAATTCCTCTTTATTAGGTTGATGAATCTTATCTATTCTTGCATCTATTGCTGTGTTTTCTATTTCATTTTTCATATGCCTTAAAAAAGCCCCATCAAGCGCCATAATATCACCTCCAAAAATATAGTTCAAAACAAAAAGTTTTTTAAACCATGTAATCTATTTTGTCTGTACATGCTGATGATTTTATAAATTCTATTGATTTAAACTCACTTTTCAACTTAGAAATAAGCGGTAAAATTACAATATCCTCTGTTTTAAAGTGACCTGCATCCACAACACAAATGTCATTTTCTACAGCATATAATATTTCATGGTGTTTTATTTCTCCGGTAATAAAAGCATCTGCATTACTTTTTTTAGCTTCACTTATTAAATTACCTCCTGCACCAGAACAAAGTGCAACCTTTTTTATTCTTTTTGGGATATTTGTATACCTAACCCCATTACAATTTAATTTATCTTTTACCAATTTAGCAAATTCTTCACAGTTATAATACTCATCTAATTCGCCAACTAATCCCATAGGTAATTCGTTTCCTAATACTTTATATATTGACAATGCTTTCACATTTTTTATATTTAGTGCATCTGCTAAACAAGAGTTTACACCAAAAATAGCCATATCAAGATTTGTATGTGCACAAATCGCTGATATTCCCTCTTTAACTAAATTATATGGCACAGTATTAACATCCAAAGTCTTTATAGGATTAAAAATTACCGGGTGATGACTAATAATTAAATTAGCCTGTAATTTTTTTGCTTCTTTTATAACATTATTTGTTATATCCAAAGCAACTAAACATTTTTTTACATTTTCATTAGAATCTCCAACTAAAAGGCCTACATTATCAAAATCCATAGCTGTTTCAAAAGGTGCTATTTTATTAATGTATTGAAAAATCTCACAAACCTTGGACATTTTCATCGCTCCTTTTATATTTTCTTTAATTCATCTATTATATCTCGTAAAAATGCTGCTTTTTCATATTGATTTGTTGAATTTAATCCTATTACTTTATTATTTAAATTTCTTATTTCTTTTTCAATGTATAAATGAGCCTCATCAGTCAAATTATCTGTCAATGGTCCTATGTATGGATAAAGTTTATCATGATATTTAAGATTTCCTTTATAATTTACAGACATTACACTGTAGACTTTTCCATAAGATACCACTGCTTTTTCTGTATTTAAATTAAATCCTTCTGAAAACAAAAATTCTCTTAATTCCTGTTCTGCAGACATCGGTTGTAAAATCAAACTTTTATTTTGGTTTTTCAGCCAACCTGCCCTTTTTATAATATTTATTATAAGTTCTCCACCCATACCAGCTATAATAATATCATCAACTTCATTTTCATTTATATTATCAAGACCATCAGATAGCCTTGTTTCTATATATTGTTCCATGCCATATTTTTTTATATTGTTTTGGGCATTAAGTAACGGACCTTCTCTAAGGTCTGCAGCTATTGCATGTGATATTAGTTTATTTTTCATAAGCCATATAGAAAGATACGCATGATCTGTTCCTATATCTGCTATTCTAGCTCCGTTTCTTACTGATTGTGCGCATAAATGCAGTCTATTATCAAGCTTCATATTTTTGCTTTTCTCCATAAAAAATTTCAATTTCTTTACTTTTTGTCAAAATAACCGCCCGGAAAATTTACCCCGAGCGGTCACAAAAAAATTAAAAATTTTACTTTGCACTAATATGCTCATTAATTTTTTTAATCAATGCTTCTGCATCAGTTCCATGAACCATACAAGCTTGTTCTATTGTTTCGCCTCTTGACGATGGACAACCCAAGCAATGCATTCCAATTTCAAAGAAATATTCAGCAGTTGTTTCATCAAAATCTAATATATCTCCGATAATTGTATCTTTAGTAACTGTCATTTTAAACTTCCTCCTAAATTTTTAATACATAATTATTATAAACACATAAGTATTATATTAAACTTCATCTGTAAAGTTGTCAATTATAAAATGCGACAAAAAAACACCCCGGCATACATAAAAATATACCGGGGCAATAAACCTTAAAGTAAGTTTATAAACTATTCTTCCCTCATCTTTGCAAAGCATTCGCTGCAATATACCGGGCGATCTTCACGTGGTTTGAAAGGAACTTTAGCTTCGCATCCGCAAGAAGCACATTCTGCTGTGTACATTTCACGTTCTGGTCTAGCAGCGTTTTTACGTGCATCACGGCATTCTTTACATCTTTGTGGCTCATTTACAAAACCTTTTGATGCATAAAATTCTTGTTCTCCTGCTGTGAAAACAAATTCCTTGCCGCATTCTTTACAGATGAGAGTCTTATCTTCGTACATTTAATATACCTCGCTTTGGATTATATAATATTTGCCCCCGGACGGATTTGCACCGACGCCTTTGATGATTACCAACGCTCTTCTAGGTAAGCTACATGGGCATGTTTAGACCTTTTTTAAAACTATTAACTTTTTTCTTATACGTTGTAGTGCATTGTCCACACATTTAGCATTAATTGAAAGCTTTTTGGCTATTTCATTATAATTATGCCCACTCAAATGCAAAGATAATACATTATATTCAAGGCAAGATAAAAGTTTTTTAATTTTTTCCTTTTTACCTTTTAAATTTTCAATGTCGATAATAAAATCTTCAGGATTTATTACTTGACAATTATTGTTTGCCTGTTGCAATTCATTTTCATCATAACCCTGCAAGTTATTTTTTTCAGTTTTCTTTTGAATTAATGATGACTTACAAAAATTTATAATTTTTCTTTCAATACATATGCTAGCATAGGTTTTAAATGCAGCCCCTCTTTGAGGATTATATGTACTTGCTGCACTCAAAAGACCCAATACAGCCTCTTGAAACAAATCATCAAAGTCCAAATCATACCTGCAGAAAGATGAAACCTTCAATGAGATTAAATAATTATACCTTGAAACCAGCTCTGAAAAAGCTTGCTCATTATTATTCAAAACCATTGAGCAAAGTTCTTTATCAGAAAAAAAATGGAGGTCATTTTCTGTATTTGAAAAGCTCATTAAAAACCTCCTACGTACTGTGCCAGTCTCTTTTTTTATCTTGTTATATGATACATCATTATTTTCTTATTGTCAATAAAATTTGTAAATATTTTTTTGTTAGATTTATTTCACATATGTAAGTTTAACATATTTAATCTTTTTAACGTAAAAAATATTGGTCAAATTTTGTCGAATATTGATAAACATTTTTGCAAGTTGTATAACCTCATCTTTTCAATTTGCAGCATCTTGTTTTGTGTGTTAATATATTTTTATTAAACTTATTTTAGGAGGTTTTTTTCATGATTGGAATAATTGGTGCTATGAATATTGAAATTGAAGCTATTAAAAATCTTATGACTAATATAAAAACGGAAAACATTGCACATATAACTTTCTATATTGGAAAGTTAAACAATGTAGATTGTGTAGCTTCCATATGTGGCCCTGGAAAAGTAAATGCTGCCATCTGCACTCAAATAATGATTTCTAAATTTTCCCCAAAAGTTATTATTAATACTGGTGTAGCTGGTGCATTAACCGAAAATATTAAAATAGGTGATATTGTACTTGCTAATTCTGTTGTTCAACACGACGTTGATACTTCTGCTGTCGGTGATGAAAAAGGATTTATTTCCGGAATCAATATTATAAATATTCCTTGTTCAAGAGCTATAAACGATAAAGTTATTTCTGTTTGTAACGAATTAAATGAGCATATCCATGTTGGAATCATTGCAACCGGGGACCAATTTATTTCTTCTGCAGAAAAATTACTACATATAAAGAATACATTTAATGCTAGTGCGTGTGAAATGGAATCAGGTAGTATTGGTCATGTATGTTATGTAAATAACATTGACTTTATTGCATTAAGAGTAATATCTGATAATGCTAACACCGAAAGCCATATAGATTACAATAAATTTAAATTTATTGTTGCTGAAAAAACTTCTCACTTAATATACAAATTGGTTAGTTTAATTTAAATTTGTTGATTTTTGTCGTATAAAGTCTTTTTTCACATTTTAACGTGTTTTGCATGGATATAATTTTTACACTTTTTCTCTGCATTAATTTTTTATTTATTTTTTCATAATTTATGAATTAATCGACAAAAATATTTTTTGTCGATTTTTGCAATTTATTTTCCTTAGTCAACAATATATTTATCAACACTTTCAACAAAGTTTTGAACAAGCTTATTTAACTTAAGTAAAAAAGCTTGTTGTCTATGCCATATCATGGATTTTGTTGCCTATAAATGGTACTATTTTAAAAATTGTATTAAAAATATATTTATTTCCGCATTTCCAAAATACATTTTCAACACTTTCAACAAAGTTTTAAACTAAATTTAATTGTATAAACTTTTAAAATTTATTTATTGTACATTTCCGACAAAGGCCAAAAAACAATTACTAATTTATAAGGTTTAATAATTTTTTTAATTCACTATAATCCAAATACTTACATATAAATTTATTGTCTTTTTCTGAGTAGGTTTTTACTTTAAATTTGCATAAATTCGACCATCTAAAAAATGGATTTCTTTCTATACATATGCTTTGAATTTCTTTTACAGGTATAACACCATAATACAGTGATAGCCATTTAAATCCATTTATATTTAAGATTCCTTTTGAAACACTTACTCCTGCATACTTATATGCAAAACATCTTATCATTATCCACCATAATATAAAAATAGTAACAAAAAATAATGAAAATATAATTATTTTATCATACCACTTATCTTGTAAAAAAATTATTACAGAAAAGATTAAATTCAAAAAAGAAACTATTGGAAACAATAAAAAATTTATTATTCTTTTTTTATGAGGCTTAACACAAAATAACTCATCTGAATTATTTCCGTACAATTCATTAACAACATTCTTTACATCTCTTTTTTTTAAACTAGCAAATAATAAATTATATTCTCCCTTTGTTTTTGGAGCTCCTACTAACCCCGCATATATGCTATACACTTTTAAAACTATCATAAAAAGACTTTGCTTTATTACTAGTGCATTTATTCTATCTTTTCTAATTGTTTTATGATTTTCGCTTATAAGCCCATTACTTACAACTATGTTGTTAGTAGTAATTATAGTTGTAAAATTTGCATATTTAAAAAAATGTATAATTACTGCAATAAAAAATGTCCCCAATAATAAATAAGATATACTGGCTATTAAAGGTGGTATTCCTATTTTTATAAGTCTTAGAGTCGTATTCATTGTAGAATAAAGTCTTTTAGTAGTTTCTTCTCCTACGATTTTCCCAAGTTTATTAACATAAGGAACTGCTATTAATAAACTAATAGCAGGATTTGACCATGATATTGCCATAAATAATATTTCTATAGGTTTTGATTTTATAACCTTTTTTACAGTATCCTCATAAAATATATCTTTTAATTCCCCTTTTCTTAAATTTAAAGCATTTATTTTTTCACATTTTGTGTTCAAATAAAAACTTACCCTTTCACTGTTAAAAATTGAGGATAAAATTGTACATCTTCTGTCAATTGCATTAATATTTTTTATAGGTATAATAAATCTTTTTTTTATTAAAAAACCCTTTTTTACAAATAAAATCTCTTTACTTATTGAATACTTCACTGATTTATATTTTATAAAAGATATAAAAAATATAATGCCTACTATTATTATACTTGGCCATAACGTATATATGATTTCTCTAATACCTGTTATACTTAAAAGTATCTGTTGGATTAATGGTATTATAAGTAAAAATAAAAACTTTGATAAATATATCAACACAGTATATACGCTAACTGATTTATATTTCATTTTTTCCTCCTTCATAAAAAAATTTTTCTATACTTTTTGCCTCAGAAAAACCAACTAATGCAATTTTTTCTTTGTACCCAGAAGAATAAAATACTACCGTATAAAGTTCAAAAAATTTCTGTACTGGGCCTGTTATTATTTTTACACACTGTATTTTATCAGACATTATTTCTGTTTGTTGTTTAAAAAATACCCCTTTTTCTTTATAAATTTTAAAACGTGATATAACATATTTTTCACTCATATATCGTTTCGGACAATAATATAATATTGTGTAAACATAAAATATTATAAAAATAACCATAGAAATAATAGCAGTATTTACATCAAATACTGCTATCATTCCAGAAATAAACGATAATATACTCATAAAAATTGTTGCCCATATTTTATATACTTTTAGTGCTTTTATCGGTAAAGATTTTTTTTTCAAAATTATCACATCTTACATAATAAAATTATTAACCACTTAACTGTATTCTAAGATTTTTCAATATTACTCGTTCTCGCCTGGATACCTGCACTTGAGTCATCCCTAAAACTTTTGCAGTTTGAGTTTGAGTCTGATTTTTAAAAAACCTCAATAATATAAGTGATCTATCTCTATCTTCAAGTTTTTCTACTATTTGTTTTAAGGCTATTATCTCTGATAATTTTTCATCCGGAGCTTCTGTTGGAATGTCAATTTGGCATTGACCATCTTCTCTATCTGAAGTAAGTGATATAGGTACCCTTGAAACCTCCAATGCCTGCGCTGCTTGAACCGGTTCCACATTTAAAACTTCTGCTAATTCATTTATACTGGGTTCTCTTGCATTTTCAGACATAAACTTATTTATAACTCTAGTTGCTTTTAACGATAATTCTTTTAAACTTCTGCCTACTTTTATGGACCCACCGTCTCGAAACAACCGTTTTATCTCTCCCAATATTACAGGTACCGCATACGTTGAAAATTTTACTCCTCTAGACTCATCAAATGCATCTACCGCTTTGACCAATCCTAAACATCCCGCTTGAAATAAATCATCATATTCAATGCCTCGTCCATTAAATTTCCTTGCACATGCATGGACAAGTCCTATATTATTATTTACAGTTTGTCCTCTTTTATCCATTATTAGATACTCTTGGTATAATATTTTTTGTAAGAATGACTGTGGTTCCTTTACCTTTTTTAGATGTTACCTTTATGCTGTCCATAAAACTTTGCATAACTGCAAACCCTAACCCTGCTCTTTCTGCTCCTCCTGTAGTATATAGTGGCTCCATAGCTTTATCTATATTTTCAATCCCACATCCTTTATCCCTTACTTTTATTATTACTTGTCCATTATCAAAAATTTTTACCGATATGTATATACTACCCAATTTGTCTCCATATGCATGTACTATACAATTAGTGACTGCTTCTGATATTGCTGTTTTTATATCTGCTAATTCTGATATTGTAGGGTCAAGTTGTGCTATAAAGGCAGAAATAGTAGCTCTTGCAAAACCCTCATTTGCAGATTTACTTATAAATTCAAATTTCATTTCATTCTTTAATTGCTTCATAAGTTTCAATAGCTCCTTCCTCTATTACTCCTAAACCTAATAGTCCCGAAAGTTTTATTATCCTTTTTATGTTATCCGGAATATTTATAACCTTTACAGACCCATTTAACATTTGCATTATTCTATATCTTCCCATTATTAGTCCTATTCCGGAGCTATCCATAAATTCAACCTTTGAAAAATCTAAATTTAAAACTTTAGGATGTTCCTTTTCTACATAAACATCTATTGTTTCCCTGATTTCTTTCGCATTGTGATGATCTATATCACCATATATCATTGCTGTAACTATATCATTTTCTTTTTTTAATTTCACATCCATAAAACTTTAAACACCACCTTTTTAATGTAAATATTTTTAAATTTAAAAACTTGCTTTGTGTAAGTGGGGCCGCATAGTGCGACTTTTTCGCACTATGCGGCTGATAAATTAACATCTAAATTTAATATTAAATAAGACGAATTTATCAGCCGCATTGCTCAAATTTAAAAATTTGAGCAATGCGGCCCCGTTTATACAGGCAAAGCAATTAGATAAAAATTTTGCTAAATAAATAATAATAAATTTATTTAGCAAAATAACTCAAATTATGCGAACAAATAAATTTTTGAATATTTACATAATTTTTAATTACAGTACCTTTTAATTATTGGTCTAAGCTGAGAACTTAAATATAGTGACCCAAACACAATAATTGCCGTATTTTCATCAACATGTTCAAACGATAACTTTACCGCATCAATATCGTCTTCTGCTACTATGCAATCAGAACAAACCTTCATAACAATTTTTTGTAAATCGTATTTACTCATAGCTCTTGTATTATTAGGTTGCGTTAAAATAAAACTCGATATATGTTTACCTAATATATTTATAACTGCATTGACATCTTTATCTTTTAGCATTCCTACAATTGCTTTTATTTTCATTCCATTTAAATATTGACTAATAGTATTTGATAATGCAATGGCTCCACCCTTATTATGGGTTCCATCCAAAATAACCAATGGTTTTTTAGATATAACTTCAAATCTAGATGGAAAATCTGTTTGGCTCAAACCTAATTTTAAATCATCGAAAGATATATAATAGCCTAACTTTATTAATTCATTTATAACAGTTATAGCAGTAACCGCATTATTTACCTGATAGTCACCTAATAGCTTTATATAAAATGATTGATTGTCATAAACAAAATTTGTTCCAAGTAAACTTGTAGATACAACTTTTATTTTGTTGATATCCGGTACAACTAATTTATTTTCTAATTTTTTTACTTTTGTTTTAATTACATCAAACGTTTCTGCTGATTGATGCGGATACAAAACTAAAGTACCTTTAGGTTTTAAAATACCTGCTTTTTCACCAGCAATTTCTTTTATAGAACTACCTAAAATATTTATATGGTCAAAAGATATAGACGTTATCACTGAAACCAACGCATTATTTATTACATTAGTGGCATCTAATCGTCCACCTAACCCGACCTCTAAAACTACTATATCGCATTTTTCCTTTTTAAACCATAAAAAAGCGATAGCAGTAATTAATTCAAACTCCGTTATAAATTCTCCGTTATCTGCCATATTATTTACAAACGGTATAATATAATTTATAAGTTCTACCAAATCCTTTTTAGGTATCATTTGTTTATTTATTTGCATTCTTTCACGAAAATCAATTATAAACGGAGAAATAAACAAACCTGTTTTAAAACCGGAACAACTTAAAATTGATGATATATAAGCACAAGTTGACCCTTTGCCATTTGTTCCTGCTACATGTATAAATTTTAAATCATTTTGTGGATTACCTAAAATATTTAATAATTTTTTTACTCTGCTAAGTCCCGGTTCTATTCCAAATCTTGATAACGAATTTACATATTGTAAAGCTTGTTCATAAGTCATAACATTCACCCACAATTATAATATACTTAAAAGAATATATTATAATTTTTATATTGTCAAAAATATCAATAAAGTTTTTCAAAAGAATAATTGTATGATTTACACATTAAATTCATAAAAACTTGTCAAAGATATAAAATAATGATATTATTGTTAATTGGGGAATAATTAGTGTATAAAAATATATTAGTTATTCAAATAAAAAATAAATAAAGGAGAAACTCATATGGAACCAAAAGAAAAAACTATTTTCAGTGCTATCCAACCAAGCGGATCTATAACACTTGGAAATTATCTTGGAGCCATAAAGAATTGGATAGACTTACAAAAAGACTTTAATTGTATATTTGCATTGGCAGATTTACATGCTATAACCGTAAGACAAGAACCTAAAAATCTTAGAAAAAATACACTTGAAGCATACGCCTTATTACTTGCTTGTGGCATTGACCTTGAAAAAAGTCTGTTTTTCATTCAAAGTCAAGTTAATACCCATGCACAGTTAGCTTGGATTTTAGATTGTTATACACAATTTGGTGAATTATCACGTATGACTCAATTTAAAGATAAAGCAAAAAAACATGCAGATAACATTAATTGCGGATTATTTACTTATCCTGCATTAATGGTTGCAGATATTCTTCTTTATCAGGCAGATATGGTTCCTGTTGGATTAGATCAAAAGCAACATCTTGAACTCACACGAACAGTAGCTGAACGATTTAATTCATTATACAGTCCTACTTTTACGGTACCAGAACCTTATATTCCTAAAAACGGTGCAAAAATAATGTCTTTACAAGATCCAACTAAAAAAATGTCTAAATCAGATTCCAACGTAAATTCTCACATATTAATTTTAGATAAACCTGATGATATCATCAGAAAATTTAGCCGTGCCGTAACAGATTCTGATTCTTGTGTTAAATATGATGAAAATAAACCTGGAATTAAAAATTTAATGACTATTTATTCATGTATCTCCGGAAAAACGTTTGATGAAATAGAGAAAGAATTCGATGGTATAGGCTATAAAGAATTTAAAACTGCTGTAGGAGAATGTGTAGTTGAGCATCTTATACCTATACAAAATAAATATAAGGAATTTATCGCCGATAAAACATTCCTTGAAAAATGTTATAAAGAAAGTGCACAAAAAGCATTATATATTTCTAATAAAACATTAAATAAAGTAATGAAGAAAGTTGGATTTATTCTTTAAATAAATTAACTAAGGAGTTAAAATGAAAGTCACTATAAATGCCCCGGCAAAAATAAATTTATACCTTAACATTTTAAATAAATTAGATAATGGGTACCACAATGTAGAAATGATAATGCAAACTGTTAGTCTTTTTGATAAAGTAACTGTGTTAAAAGATGTACATTCTGGTATAAAATTGTCCAGTAATCATACATTTCCTGGTGTTATAGAAAAAAATACTGCTTATTTAGCAGCACAAGCTTTTTTTGAAAAAAATAATTTAAATAACCCAGGAATAAACATACATATTGAAAAAAAGATTCCTATTGGTGCAGGATTAGCAGGCGGTAGTTCGGATGCCGCCGCTGTTCTTGTAGCTTTAAATCATTTATTTTCAACCCATCTTTCAAAATGTGACCTTGCCCTCATTGGCAGGCAAATCGGTGCTGATGTTCCTTTTTGTGTGTTGGGCGGAACAATGCTTGCAGATGGTATTGGTACTACTTTGGCTCCACTTGTTAATATGCCTGATTGTCATATAATTATAGTAAAACCTGAAACTTTTGTTTCTACCAAAGCTGCGTACACAGCTTCTGATAAATTTCCTATCAATAAAAATAAAACTATTAATAGTATTTTGTCTGCTGTAAAGAATTGTGACATTGAAAAAATCGCTAAGGGTTTATATAATCGATTTGAAGTTGTGATGTCATTAAGTGAGATAGATAAAATAAAAAATATTTTAAACAAACATGGTGCTATTAATTCATGTATGACTGGTACTGGTTCTGCTGTATTCGGAATATTTGATAACAAAGAGTCTGCCAATACATGTAAAAATATTCTTAGTAGTTATTATAAAGAAGTTTTCTTAGTTAATCCTATAACTCATGGATGCTATATTTCAGAGAAGTAATCATATAAAATTATGATTACTTTTTTTATTTTAATTTTTTGTATAATATAAAAAACACCTGTCCATAATTCTGATAACAAAATAATATGGACGGTGTTTAAATTGAAAACTATAGAAAAAGCATTAGTAATAGGTGTTTTATTTACGTCTCTTTTCAGCTTAACAGGCTTTGCAAATAAATGTGACGATATTAGTACAAAGGTTTTACGTTTACATATATTAGCAAACTCTGACAGTGAAACGGACCAAGATTTAAAAATAAAAGTTCGAGATAAAATTATAGAAAAATCAAGTGATTTTTTAAATGGTGCAAAAAATAAAATTGATGCAAAGAATTGCACATTAAATAACATACAAAACATAAAAAAAATTGCAGAGGAAGAAATAAAACGTCAAGGATTTAATTATCCTGTACACATAGAGCTAACCGATATGTATTTTCCCACCAGACAATATGGGCAAAGAACTCTTCCTGCTGGTCATTATGATGCTCTTAGAATTTTAATAGGCAGTGGTAAAGGTCACAATTGGTGGTGTGTTATTTTTCCTCAAATGTGCCTTAGTAGCGCAAAATATGATACCGCTGAAGATTCCGTCTTAACTGATAGCGAAAAAGACGTAATCAACAGCGGCGAAAAATACGAAATAAAATTTAAAGTAGTTGATTGGTTTTATTCATTAAAAAGCTGTATATCAAATTGGTTCAATTAATGTTACTCTTGAGGCATTTCCCAGTTATGCCATACATTTTGAACATCATCATTGTCCTCTAAGATATCAAGCAATTTTTGCATTTTCACAATATTTTCTTCATCTTCGATTGATGTATATGTACTAGGAACCATTTCAACTTCTGCTGACACAAAAGAATATCCTTTATTTTCGAGAGTTTCTCTTATTGCACTAAAGTCTTCAGGTTCTGTGTATATTTCAAAAGCATCTTCATCTGCTAAAAAGTCTATAGCACCTGCTTCAAGTGAATCCTCCATAACCTTATCTTCATCCAAATCATCTTTTTCGATAACTATAACACCTTTTTTTGAAAACATAAAGGAAACACATCCAGGTGTACCTAAATTTCCACCAAATTTATCAAAATAATGGCGCAAGTCACCAGCTGTACGATTTTTATTATCTGTTAAAGTTTCAACTATAACAGCTATTCCATTTGGGCCATAACCTTCATATACATTACTTTCATATTTATCACTGTCATTAGAACCGGCCGCTTTTTTTATAATTCTTTCTATATTATCGTTAGGCACATTATTAGCTTTTGCTTTAGCTATACAATCTTTTAACTTAGAATTTACAGATGGATCTGAACCACCACCCTCTTTTACAGCTACAGCTAATTCTCTTCCTATTTTTGTAAAGATTTTAGCTCTAGCGCCATCAGTTTTTTCTTTTTTACGTTTAATGTTACTCCATTTTGAATGTCCAGACATATATAAAGCCTCCTGAAAAATCTATAAAAATCTATTTATTAATTTTATCATACAATCTAATATATATCAAGCAATGCACTTTTTAAGTATATAAACTTTACATTTTTTATATTGAAAAAATTTATATAATTATAGTATAATACAATTATAATTATTATCCGCTCGTAGCGTAGCTGGATAGCGCAACAGATTCCGATTCTGGAGGTCGGGGGTTCAAATCCCTTCGAGCGGGCCAAATGAAAACACCAATTATGATACCGTGCGTATCTTGATTGGTGTTTTAGTTATTCGAAATTAAATTTTTGCCAATTAAGATTAATTTTATGACTTAAGCAGTTTTTTTATTTTCATTTTTACTTCTTCTAAATTGCTACTTGTCAAAATTGGAATTAGTCTATCAATTTCATCAATGGGCTTGTCCCACCATCTAAAATTCAATAATATATTAATAAGTTCATCGTCAAAGCGTTTACGAATTTTCCTTGCAGGGTTTCCTGCTATAATTGTATATGGATCAACATTTCTGCCTACAACACTATTTGCACCAATAATTGCCCCATCCCCAATATTTACACCGGGAAGAATTACTGCATTTTGACCAATCCAAACATCATTTCCTATTATGGTATCCCCTTTTATAGGTAAGTCCTCTACTTTGGGAGCTTCCATGTTCCATCCTTCAAGCGTATAAAAAGGAAATGTTGATACTGCGTTCATTTGATGATTAGCTCCATTCATTATAAATTCTACTCCGGAAGCAATCTGACAAAACTTTCCGATAATAAGCTTGTCTCCATTAAAATCATAATGATGCGATACATGACTTTCAAATTCAGAATCTGCAATATACGTAAAGTCTCCTACAATAATATTAGAATTTATTATAGTTGGCTTCACATAAATTTCCTTGTCATAACCCGGAATAGGATATATTGTGTTTGGATTTGGATTTACTCCATTTTTCATAAATAAACTTCTTAATCTAAGTTTTTAATTTATCTTTTAAAATTTTTTACAGTATATAAAAAACAAAAAAATGTGATTCCTTACATACTTGTCCTAATTTTAAGTATGTGTATCATGCTGTAAACTTTGATTTTAAAATGTATTATATAAATTCAACATTTTGCATTATCAACATCTTTATTTTAACATAATTAAATTGGTTTTTATTATTTTTTGTGTTTTAATTTTAATGTTTTTCTCTAACATTAACTTGACTACTTGTATCTATTTGATTAATAATTATAATACAAAACATAAAAATTATATTTTTATGGAGGTCTTTATGAAAAATAATTTTACTTCTGCAGTAATAGTAGCTGCAGGTAATTCAAGCCGTATGGGAAAAAATAAAATATTTTTAGAGTTATTAAATACTCCTGTCATTGCTTATACATTAAAAGCTTTTGAAGAATCAAATTTAATAAACGAAATTATTGTGGTATGCAAAGAACTAGACAAAGATAACATTTATAATATTATAAAAAAACACAATATAAGTAAATTTAAATGCTTTGCTCTAGGTGGTTCCTCACGTCAAGATTCCGTTTTTTCCGGGATAAATAAATCCGATAAAAACACATCTCATTATGTTATACATGATGCCGCTAGATGCCTTATTACCCCTGAAGAAATTAATAAAGTTATACTGGATTCTTTTGCACACCAAGCAAGTACATTAGGGGTACCTTGTAAAGATACTATAAAAATTTTAGATAATAATAATTTTGTTGTTAATACTCCAAATCGAAATTCTTTATGGGCAGTTCAAACACCTCAGGTATTTGAGAAAAACTTATATATAAATGCCGTTAACAATGCAATAAATAATAAAAATAATTATACTGATGATTGCCAACTAATTGAAAACTTAGGAGTCCCTGTTCATATAATACAGGGTAATTACACTAATTTTAAATTAACTACACCCGATGATATAATAATTTTTGAAAATATATTAAATGTAAGGGAGAAATAATTAATGAGAATTGGCCATGGCTATGATGTACATAGATTAGTTGAAAATAGAAAATTAATACTTGGTGGTTGTGAAATAAACTATAAACTTGGATTATTGGGTCATTCTGACGCTGACGTCTTAGTCCATGCTATAATGGATTCCTTATTGGGTGCTTGTGCCCTTGGAGATATCGGAAAATTGTTTCCTGATAACAATCCTCAATTTAAAGATGCTAATAGTTTATTATTACTTGAACAAGTTTGTAAAAAAATAAAATCTCTCGGGTATACCATCAATAATATAGATTGTACTATTATTGCGCAAGAACCTAGATTAGCTTCTTATATATCATCTATGCGTCTTAACGTTGCTAATGTCTGTAACATAGATATATCTCAAATTAATATTAAAGCTACTACTGAAGAACATCTCGGATTTACCGGTTCGCTCGAAGGTATTTCTGCTCACGCTGTTTGTATTTTAAACTAATTTAAAATCAACCAGCAATGGGGGCAGCACCTAAAAATGCTTTTTCGCATTTTTTAGTTTCCCGTGAATGATTTATATAAATCATTCACGGGAAACTTTTATAAATAATATCTATTTTACATGGATATTATTTATAAAAGGTGCTGCCCCCTATTATTTCTGGTTGATTTCACAAACTACACTACTGCAACATACAATATTACAATCATAAAACATAACAGGAGTGACTTATTTTGAATAAACACATACTGATATTCAGTTCTATAACATATGCAATGAAATCTAAAGATATATTAAATAATCAAGGAATTAATGCAGTAATCAAACGTGTTCCGAAAAACAAAATCTTATCAGGTTGCGGATACGGCATTTTGATTTCAAGTGACCCTGCAAAAGCTGAAGATATACTATCTAAATTTAAAATAAAAGTTATTGATAAAATAGAATTGGAGGACACACCGTGATATATTTAGATAATGCTGCTACAACGTATCCTAAACCACAAAATGTATCATTAGCAATAAACAATGCAATAAAAAAATTTGGAGCTAATCCCGGCAGAAGTGGTCATAAGATGTCAATAGCTTCTGCGATTGAATTATATGAATGTCGAAAAGATATTTCCACATTTTTTAACGCACCAGGTCCTGAATGTGTTATATTCACATTAAATTGTACTCATGCTATAAACATGGTAATAAAAGGTCTTTTAAAACCCGGAGATCATGTTGTTATTTCTTGTCTCGAACACAATGCCATCACGCGACCATTAAAAGCGCTTGAAACTCAAGGTATAACATTTACTGAAGCAAAAGTATACCCGGGTAATAATGAATTAACACTTGAATCATTTAGAAATTCAATTAATTCTAAAACTAAACTTATTGCATGCACACATGCATCAAATGTATGGGGAATCCGTTTACCAATATCGCGCATTTGTGCTATGGCACATGAATATGGAATTCCTATGCTAGTTGATGCAGCACAAAGTGCAGGACATATTCCGATAGACTTATCTAAGACCAAAATAGATTTTTTATGTCTTGCTGGTCATAAAGGACTTTATGGACCAATGGGTACTGGAGTACTTATTACAGAGCATGGTGATATGTTATCAACAATTATAGAAGGCGGTACCGGTACAAATTCACAGTCATATATTCAAACATCAATATCCCCTGAAAAATTTGAAAGTGGAACTCCGAATGTAATTGGTATAGCTGGTCTGCGTGCAGGAATAAACTTCTTAAAATCTCAAAAAATTGAAAATATTTCAAAACATGAACATAATATAATAAATTATTTATATGAAAACTTATTTAAATTAGACCATATAGAACTATATATGAATAAACCAGACCCCCAATATTTTGTTCCACTTATATCGTTTAACGTAAAAGGCATGTCTAGTGAAGAAGTTGCCGCTATTCTTGATAAAAATGATATTTATGTTAGACCCGGTCTTCATTGTGCCCCTTGTGCTCATAAGTTTTGTAATACTTTAGAACGAGGTGCTGTAAGAGTTTGTCCATGTGCCTTTACTAAAAAACAAGATATAGATATTTTATTAAATACAATAAAAAAAATAAAAAAGTAAATATATAAAAATTATTTGCATAACTAAATAAATATGGTAAAATTAATGTGTATTAATAAATTTTATTAATACACATTTTTAGGATTAGTATACTTTAAAAGTCAATTAATTTTAAAATAGAGAGTGACTCTCAGAAGGAAGAAAATCATGGAATTTATAACCAATAATTTAAATGCTTTTTTTACATTGATGAAAACTTTTACTATTGCTGATTTTCTTGATATCTCAATTATGTCCTTTATTATTTATAATTTTATAAAATTAATTAGAGAAACCAGGGCCAGTCAGCTTGTAAAAGGGATAATCATCTTAATTATTGCTTACATTTTTTCTTACCACTTTAATTTTAGAATGTTAAGCTATTTACTAAACAAATTCTTTGAATTTGGAATAATTGCATTACTTGTTGTATTTCAACCTGAACTTAGAAGAGCCCTTGAACAAATTGGCAGAAGCAAAATAAGTCGTTATTGGTCTTCAAGTTCTCCTAACAATTTTAATATTGCATCTTATAAGTTACAGCAAAAATGTATTACCACTGTAGTCGACGCCATTTTTTTATTACAACAAACGAAAACCGGCGCTCTTATTGTCTTTGAAAGACAAACTAAACTAGGTGATATTGTCAATACAGGAACTATTCTTCGTGCACGCCCCTCTGTTCCTATTATAGGTAATATTTTTTTCAATAAAGCCCCTTTACATGACGGAGCTATGATTGTAAGAGGTTCTTATATTTATGCTGCCGGATGTATTTTACCTTTAACCAAAAATGAAGATATTCATCCTGATATTGGTACCAGACATCGTGCAGCTATTGGAATTAGTGAAATCTCTGATGCTATTGCTATTGTAGTTTCAGAAGAAACCGGTAACGTCTCTGTAGCTATAAACGGTACCCTTACCAGAGATTATACTAAAGAAAAATTAATTAGTTTATTAGAAAAAAATGTTCTTAATGATTATAATGAGCCAAAAGTTAAACATCAAATTATAGAATCTATAATGAGGAAGAAAAAATGAAAATAAGTAAATTAAACTTAGGACGATTATTTTACAATAATAAAATTGTATTAATTTTCTCTATAATCTTAGCATTTGTCAGTTGGATTGCTCTTTCTACCAGTTCTACTGAAACTACAACTAAACTCATAACAGATATCCCAATTAATGTTCCTTTATCTGAAAATGCTAAGGACAGTGGTTTAGTGGTATTTGGTGCTGAAGATATTAAAGCTGAAATTTCTGTTAGCGGAAACCGTCTTATACTTGGTCAATTAACTAAAAACGATATTCAAATTAATGCTCAACAATCTGCAAATATGATAAATTCACCAGGCAAATATACTTTAGAATTATCTGCTAAAAAAAATAGTATGCTTACTGACTATGAATTTGCTAATTCCGTTTCGCCTCAATTTATTACAGTATTTGTTGATAGGTATAAAAGCCAGGAATTTGAAATTACACCTAATATAAAATACACTGCTAATCCTGATTACTTTGTATCTCCTGTGGCTTTATCTGACTCAAAGGTAACTATTTCAGGCCCTGACTCTATTATATCTACTATTGCATCTGTATCAGTTGAAGGAAATATTTCCGGAACTTTAAATAAAACCACTTCTTTAAATCATCTTCAACTTAATCTTTTTGACAGTGCCGGAAACAAGATTAATACTAAACATTTAAACTTAAGCGTTACCTCAGTTAACGCAACAATAACAATTTTGCCTAGAAAAGTTGTAAATATAACACCAGAATTTACTTCTGTTCCAAAAGATATTGATATTTCTTCTTTATCTGTACAAATACTGCCTTCTACTGTAGAAATAGCTGCACCTGAAGATATATTAAATAGTATTAATAAAATTTCCCTTGAACCTATTGATTTTTCAAAAATTAACCCTGAACATACTAAATTTGAAGTTCCTCTTGAGATACCCACAGAATGTAGAAATCTTAATAATATTTCAACTTCTGTATTAAAAATAAACTTGTCTGGATTTCAATCTAAATCAATAAACGTTACTAATGTTTTATTTAAAAATCTTGCATCTGATAAATCCGCTGAAGCTCATATTGTCAGTTTACCTGTACAAATCGTTGGCCCTTATTCCCAGCTTCGGTCAATTACACCTTCAGATGTTATTTTAGAAATAGATCTCTCTGATAAGTCTGATTTCATTGGCCAAACTGAATTTCCTGTTAAAATTAAATTTAATTCTTCCTTTAATAAATGCTGGGCTTATGGTAATTATCAAGTAAATGCAAGTATAACTAAAAAATAGTAAAACAAGGTGCACCGCGCGATATAGTGCGGTGCACCTTGTTTTTTATGCACCTCAGGTTTTACAATTTATATTTATCTGTTACCTGAGGTGCATTTTTTATTTAATTTATAAATATCTAAAAGTCCATATAATACAAGGTTTTTAGCTAAATATATCGAATGTAACTTTTTGTTGCAAAAAGGTACAATCATCTCGGAAAGACCGCCGGTAGCGATTACTGTACACTTATAACCCAAATCAGCTTCTATTTTACTTATTAACCCATCAATCATCGAAGCTGTCCCATAAATCAATCCTGACCTTATGCTATCGGTTACATCAGTACAAATCAACGACTTAGGCAACTCCAAACTTAAATCTGGTAATAATGAGGCTCTCTGAGTAAGTGCTTCTAAAGAAACTTTTACTCCTGGAATTATACATCCGCCAAGAAATTTTTTATTCTTATTAATTATAGTAACAGTTGTAGCTGTGCCTAAATCAATAATAATACACGGTAATTTATAATTAGAAACAGCAGCTACACTTCCTATAATTAAATCCGCACCCAAATTAGTTTCATCCACTGCACTAAAGTCAATCTCCGTACATAACTCATGAGAAACAATTATAGGCATACATCCAATCAAACTTTTTACTGCATCCGTCATTGCCGGAGTTAACATTGGAACCACTGAACTTACTATCGCACCATTAAAATCTTTAGCTAAAACATGATTTATCGAAAAAACTTCCATTAAATTAACAATACATTGGTCTTTTGTTAATTTAGATTCAGTTAAAAGTCTCGCAACAAAAATTAATTCATCATTTTTAAATGCACCTATAGTTACATTTGTATTTCCTATATCTATTGCTAAAAGCATTTTTATCCTCCAAAACTATAAATATTTTATGGAGCAACACAAAAGTAACATTATTTTGCATTAAAAAACGCATCAACTGCTTTATATGCCATATAAACATCCAGCTTAGAAACTACTTCAAAAGGTGCATGCATTGATAAAACAGGAACACCCAAATCTACAACATCAACATCCAAATTAGCCATATATTTAGCAATAGTTCCTCCGCCACCTGCATCGACTTTACCTAATTCACCTGTTTGCCATAATATTTTATTTTTTTCAAGGAAATCTCTAACATATGCCATAAACTCTGCAGAAGCATCAGATGTCCCGTATTTTCCACCACTTCCGGTATATTTGGTAATAACAACTCCACCATTAACAAAACAACTGTTAGCAGGGTCATAAACTGAACTGTAAGTCGGGTCAAAAGCTGCATTAACATCGGCAGATAAACATTTTGATTTAGTTAATACATGTCTATATTCAACACCATCCATTTTAGCTAAATCAGCTATAAAATACCTAAAGAATGCAGATTTCATGCCTGTATTTCCATCACTACCTGTTTCCTCTTTATCTGCCAAAATAGCCATGATTGTATTTTCTGGTATATCATTATAATCGAGAACTGCCATAAGCGAAGGATATGCACAAACTCTATCATCGTGACCATAAGATCCAATCATACTTCTATCGAATCCAACGTCACTTGCTTTAAAAGCAGGTACCATTTCAAGTTCTGCTGATAAAAAGTCAGATTCTACTATTCCGTACTTTTCATTTAAAAGTTTCATTATATTTAACTTTACAAGCTCTGAACCTTTATCGCTTTTAAACGGTCTACTACCAATTAATATATTAAGGTCCTCAGCGTCAATAGCTTTTTGTAAAGGTTTAGACATTTGTTCTTTAGCTAAATGCGGTAATAAGTCTGTTACACAAAATACCGGGTCATTTTCATCTTCACCTATTCTTATATTAACAGAGGTTCCATCTTTCTTAACTATTTTTCCATGTAAAGATAACGGCATAGTAGTCCATTGATATTTCTTTATTCCACCATAATAATGAGTTTTTAACATAGCTAAATCATTAGATTCAAACAATGGATTTGGTTTTATATCTAATCTAGGTGAATCAACATGAGCCACTGCTATTTTAACGCCCTCTTTAACACCATTTTTTCCAATTATCGCTACTATAATAGACTTTTCTCTATTAACATAATAAATTTTATCACCTGGTTTATATTGTTTATTAACATCAAACTTTTTAAAGCCTTTTTTTTCAGCCATACTTGTAGCACAAGCCACTGTTTCTCTTTCTGTTTTTGATATATCTAAAAACACTTTATATCCTTCACAAAATTCATCAGCGTTACATATTTGGTCATCTTCCATAATTAAAGACCCATTTTTTTTGACCATAAATAAATTCTTTTTTAAAGTATCTACCTCATTAGTTAATTCTTTCTCACTCGCATTTTCATTCATATACATAAACTAATCTTCCTTTCATTTATTAAAGTATAAATTTTTATACATTGTGCGACTTTTTAAAACATTTTTTACATAAGCAGCTGTATCAGGATACGGTATACTTTTTAATGTTTTTCCATCAGTGGAATATTTTTTATCCTTTAGCCACCTATCTACAGTACCAATGCCTGCATTATATGCACATATAACTTCATTAATGGTAGCATATCTTTTTTGCAATATTGATAAAAGATATGTTCCATATTCTATATTAGTTTTAGGGTCTTTTAAATGCCCAACATCTTTATACTCAATTAAATTATGTGTTTGCAACCAATCAAATGTATCAGGCATTATTTGCATAAGACCAATAGCTCCTGCATTAGATTGAGCATCTGGTCGAAAATTACTTTCTGATTTTATAACTGATAAAATTAATTCCTTTTCCACATTATATTTTTTAGAATTTACACTTATATATTCATCATATTCAATAGGGTATGCTCTTTTCAAGAAAAAAATATATCCACAATAAACAACTGAAATTATAAATGTTAAAATTGTTAAAATTAAAATAAAAAATTTAAACTTTAGCTTCATTATTCTCCCCAATTATTATTGATATCATTTTTCCTACACATTTATATAAGACATCTTTTGACTCATTATTAACTATTATATAATCAGCTTTTTTTTCATAATAATTATTTTTATTTTGAATAGACATTCTCATATTTATTAGACTTTCGTTTAACTTGTCTCTCTTTAATAATCTTTCACGTCTAATATTTTCATTTGAAAGTATTGCCACCGTATAATTGCATAGCCTATCTAGACCAGACTCAAATAATAATGGTACATCAAGAAAAACTAATTTCTTTTTGTCTACTCTACATTTACTTAGTTTTTCTTCTATTTTAATTTTTATAATTGGATGTGTTATATTATTTAAAATTTTAACTTTTTCTGAATTTTCAAAAGCTCTTTCAGATAATAAATCCCTGTTTAAATTATCATTATAATCTAAAATATCGTCTCCAAAGTAATCTGCAAGCTGCTTTTTACATATATTACTTTCATTTATAGCGTACCTAGCAATTTTATCTGCATCTATAACATAATAACCTTTTTCTATAAAATACTTGCATACTGTGGATTTTCCAGAACCTGTAGGTCCTGTTATACCAATTATAATCATATATTAAAATTCACTCCTTAAAAATCCACTATGATTTATAAAAATTAAATTTCAATTATATTAAATCCAGCTGCACGTATTAATCTGTTGTATACAGCTAATCCCACACCTTTCGTACTGGGACATCTCGCATAAACAACATCTATATCTTTAAGTTTATCAATCTCTCTAAGTGCATCAAAAAGCATCTCTGCTTGCAAACTTGATTCATTTTCTTTGCCATATACTATACTTTTAACTTTTAAATCTTTTATATCTTCTTCAAAACATAATGCAGCAATATTTTTATTATGTATAGCATTTACATAATTTATATAATGTTCTTTATTTCCTTTTAAAATAACAACTTTTATTTTAGGAGCATAATGTTTATATTTCATACCTGGTGATAAAGGAACCTCATCTTTTTGAAGCTGATTAACTACAGCCGGATCAATTTCCAAATCACCCAATACATTTTTTAATTGTTCCGGCGTAATAGCTCCTGGTCTTAGTAATCTTGGTACACTTGTACATAATGAAACAACCGTTGATTCAAGACCAACATTACAAACTCCTGCATCTACTACTGCATCAATTTTTCCATTTAAATCTGCAATAACATGTGATGCCTTAGTAGGACTAGGACTTCCGGACAAATTAGCTGAAGGAGCCGCCAGTGCACAACCTGATTCTTTTATTATTGCTCGTGCTACAGGATGAGACGGTAACCTAATAGCTACTGAATCTAAACCTCCACTTACCTCATCAGGTATAATGCTAGATTTTTTTAATATCATTGTAAGTGGTCCCGGCCAAAATTCACTTGCTAATTTTTGTGCAACAGGAGGAAATTCCTTAACTAAATTATATATTTCATCAACATGCGAAATATGTACTATTAAGGGATTGTCACAAGGTCTACCCTTTGCTTTAAATATATTTTTAACAGCTTTTCCATCAAGTGCATTAGCAGCTAAACCATATACTGTTTCTGTGGGTATAGCTACTAATCCTCCCGATTTTAAAATATCTGCTGCAATTTTTATATCTTTGCTTGATAATATTTGTGTTTTCATTTTTACACACTTCTTACTCTTTATTTTCCATAGTATTTAAAAGTTTTGCTGCTCGATCAGCTGTAATCAACGCATCTATAACTTCGTCGATATTTCCGTTTAATATATCTTCCAACCTATATAAAGTTAATCCTATTCTATGGTCAGTTAATCTTCCTTGTGGATAATTGTAAGTTCTGATTCTTTCAGATCTGTCTCCTGTCCCAACTTGAGTTTTTCTTTCCTGAGCTAAAGCATCATTTTGTTCTCTCATTTTTGCTTCAAGGAGCCTTGATTTAAGGACTTTCATTGCTTTATCTTTATTTTTATATTGACTACGTTCATCTTGACATTCTACTACTACTCCGGTCGGCAAGTGTGTAATTCTAATAGCTGATTCTGTTTTATTTATATGCTGACCACCCGCTCCACTAGCTCTAAAAGTATCTATTTGTAAATCTGAAGGATTTATGTCTATTTCCACATCTTCTGCTTCAGGTAAAACTGCCACAGTAACTGTTGATGTATGGATTCTTCCCTGAGCTTCTGTTTCCGGAACTCTTTGAACTCTGTGAACTCCACTTTCGTATTTAAGCCTTGAATATGCTCCTTCACCGGAAATCATAAAACTAATTTCCTTATATCCTCCAAGTTCTGTTTCGTTAGCATTAATAATTTCAGTCTTCCAACCTTTTGTTTCCGCATACATACTATACATTCTATAAAGAACTCCGGAGAACAGTGCGGCTTCTTCACCGCCTGCTCCACCTCTAATCTCTACAATAACGTTTCTATCATCATTTGGATCTTTTGGTAAAAGTAATATTTTTAATTCTTCTGATATTTTGTCAATTGCATCTCTGGATTCTTCTAATTCCTGTTCAACCATTTCTTTAAAGTCCTTATCAAGACCTCCATCATTTAAAAGCTGTTTAGCTTCTTCTGCATTTTTTTTAGCCTTTTTATATTCCTCATATTTTTCTACTATAGAAATTAAATTTTTCTGTTCTTTCATAAGTGACTTGTATTTTTCTTGATCAGATAAAATATTGGGATCATATAGCATTTCATTTATTTCATCATTTCTTTTTTTAAAAACCTCTAATTTATCAAACAAACTAACAACCACCTTTTTTTATTTTATATCTTGTTGTCCTATTATTTTCTTTATATTTTTTTCAATATTTGAACGCTTAACCATGACTTCATGATTACAAGTCACGCATCTTAATTTAAAATCCATTCCTACTCGTAAAACCATAAACTTATTTCCTTTACAAGGATGTGGCTTTTTCATTTCAAGTAAATCTCCTACTTTTACGTCCAAATATAACACCACCAATCAAAATATATAATAAAACATATATAATATTCAGTATATCATTTTTATCATTATACATCAAATATTTATTGTAAATTCTTTGGTATAAATATATAATTAAATAAAAAAAGGAATATAAAATTATGAATTGTAAAAAAATTAAATGTGATTTCCTGGACAATATATTTTATGAAGAAAAAATAGATTCCACAAATAAATGGGCTAAACGTTTTTATTTTGAAAATCAAAATAACCCTAAATCTGCAGTTTTTATTGCTGATATGCAAACTAATGGATATGGACGATTTAACCGAAATTGGATTTGTTCTAAGGGTAACCAAATAAATATGACAATATTATTGTTTCCAAAAAATAACATTGATAAATTGCAGCAACTTTGCCTGTGTACTGCATTAGCTGTTTACCGTTCTGTCAATGAATTAACCGGTATTTCTTGTAACATAAAATGGCCTAATGATATATTAATTAATAATAGAAAAATTTGCGGTATATTATGCGAAAATTTCTTTTTGAATGCAAATAAACCTGCTACAATTATTGGAATCGGACTAAATGTAAATAATGAAATATTCGATTCATCTATCTCTGAAAAAGTAACTTCTATATTTATTGAATCAAATCATAAAATTTCTCGGTCAACTTTAATTAATTCCATTTTGCATAATTTCTTTATATATTATAATAAATTTAATTTATCAAAATTTAATAGTATTATAAATGAATATAAATATGCTTGTTGTTCTTTAAATAAATTTGTTAAATTATATTCTAATGGTTCCTTAGTATCTGGATATGCATTCGATATAGATGTTAATGGAAACTTATTAGTAAGGTTAAATCCTAAAACTATTATTTCTGTAAATCATTCTGAAATAATTTCACAAAGTATTTATAATTCATGATTTGCACTGCTTTTTTAAAGAAGGGGGACACCGTATGTGCATTTTAAAAAGAAAAATGCACCAGCAGGTAAAGTTAAAACTTTACCTGCTACCCCTAAAAAACCTTTTTAGGGGATACGGTGCCCCCCGAAATGAGGCCCGATACCATTTTAATGGTATCGGGCCTCATTTTTTACTTATTGTTTTTTCTTAAATCCATCTTTTAAAGAAACTGACCTATTAAATACTAAGTTTCCTGGTTTACTTTGCACATTATCAACACAAAAATAACCTAACCTCATAAACTGATAGCTATTAGGAGCTTTCGCATCAATTAAATTACTTTCCACTTTACAGTCTTTAATAATCTCTAAAGAATCCGGATTAACATACTCTATAAAATTCTTTTCTCCATTTTCCGGATCTGGTACAATGAATAAATTATTATAAAGATTTACTTGAGCATTTACAGCAGTTTTTGCATCTACCCAATGAATTGTTCCTCTAACTTTTCTTCCGTCAGGAGTATTACCTCCTCTAGTTTCTGGATCATACTCAGCATAAACTTCTATAACTTCTCCATCTTCATTAGTTTTGCAACCAGTACATTTAACAATATAAGTACTTTTTAAACGGACCTCATTACCTGGGAACAATCTAAAATATCCTTTAACAGGTTCATTCATAAAATCATTTCTCTCAATAAACAATTCTCTAGAAAAAGTAATTTCACGAGTTCCATCTTCAGGTTTATTCGGATTATTTTCAACTTCAAACTTTTCTACCTTATCTTCAGGATAATTGGTAATAATTAATTTTATTGGATCTAAAACAGCCATTACTCTTTTTGCATTTAGATTTAAATCTTCACGCAAACAATGTTCTAAAAATCCATAATCTACGGTACTGTTAACTTTTGAAACACCTATACGTTCACAGAAATTACGAATTGAATTAGGTGTATATCCTCGTCTTCTTAAACCTGATAAAGTTGGCATTCTTGGGTCATCCCAACCTGTTACAAAACCTTGTTCAACAAGTTCACGCAATTTTCTTTTACTCATTACAGTGTTGTTAATACCGAGTCTTGCAAATTCTATTTGTCTTGGTGCTGATGGTAAATCAATATTCTTAATAACCCAATCATATAATGGACGATGGTCTTCGAATTCTAAAGAACATAATGAATGTGTAATTCCTTCTAATGCATCCTCAATAGGATGTGCATAGTCATACATTGGATAGATACACCAATTATCTCCTGTTCTATGATGTTTTGCATGGTTTATTCTATAAAGTACAGGATCTCTCATATTAAAGTTTCCTGAACCTAAATCTATTTTAGCTCTAAGAGTCATTTTTCCATCTTCAAATTCACCATTGCGCATTCTTTGAAATAAATCCAAACTTTCAGCAATAGGTCTATCCCTAAACGGACTAACTGCAGGCCTTGAAAGATCTCCCCTATTTTCTCTTACTTGTTCAGGAGTTAATTCACAAACATAAGCCAAACCTTTTTTTATAAGGTCACAAGCAAACTTATACATATCCTCAAAATAATCAGATGCATAATAAAATCTATTTTCCCAATCAAAACCTAACCATTTTATATCTTCTTTTATGGCATCAACATATTCAACATCTTCTTTAGTTGGGTTAGTGTCATCCATTCTAAGATTACAAATACCATTAAATTTTTCAGCCATTCCAAAATCAATACAAATAGCTTTTGCATGACCTATATGCAAATATCCATTAGGTTCAGGCGGAAATCTCGTATGAATTTTTTCACCTTCAAAGCGTCCACCTTCTTTTAAATCTTCTTTTATAAAATCTTTTATAAAGTTATTATTTTCTTCTATATTTTCTGATTGTTCTAAATTTTTATTTTCCTTATCAATATTAACCAATCGTCATATCTCCTTTATATCTTTATTTATGATAACTTTGCAAGTCCCTTATTTAACCTATTAAGAGCTTCTTCTTTCCCTAATATCTCTAATATTTCTATAGCCCCACCTGGTGTAACGGTCATACCTGACGCTGCTATTCTAACTGGCCACATTAAAGTTCCGTTTTTCACTTCTAATTCAGATGCTAATCCTATAAGACAATCATGTATCGAATCATGGGTCCATTCTGATAAATCATTTAAAGCATCAATTGCATTTGATAACATTACCGGAGAATTCTCTAAATTTGTTTTACTTTTTTTATTTACAAATAAATCTTTATCATAATCAGGTAACTTAGCAAAGAATCCTATCATATCTGGAATTTGTGTAAGTACAGTTACTCTTTGATGTAATATTGAAGCTAATTTTTCCCAATCAAACTCATTTTTTAATACAGACTTAAAATATGGCATAGCAAGTTGTGTAAAATCTTTTATTGACATAGCTCTAATATATTCTGCATTAAACCAATTTAACTTATCATAATCAAACACAGCTGGAGATTTACTTATTCCATCTATTGAAAAAGCTTTTACTAATTCATCAAGTGTAAATATTTCTCTGTTATCTTTCGGGCACCAACCTAAAAGTGCTATATAATTTACAATAGCTTCTGGTAAATATCCTTCATTTACTAAATCCTCAAATCCTGTAGCTCCATGCCTTTTTGATAGTTTTGATATGCTTCCGTCAGGATTTTTCCCTGCAATCAAAGGTAAATGTATATATGTTGGTTTTTCCCATCCAAATGCATCATATAAAAGGTTATATTTAGGTGTTGAAGATAAGTATTCGCAGCCTCGTACAACATGTGTTATATGCATATCATGGTCATCTATTACATTAGCAAAATTGTATGTGGGATATCCATCTGTTTTAAGTAAAATTTGATCTTCTATTTCACTATTTTCTACTGTAATTGAGCCATAAACTGCATCCTCAAAAGTGGTTGAGCCTTCAAGAGGCATTTTTTGTCTTATAACATAAGGTGTTCCTTGAGCTAATAACCTCTCAATTTCTTCTTTTGGTAAATCTCTGCAATGTCTATCATAGCCACCGGAAAATTCTCCATTATTTTCTTTATCATTATGCAAAGAATCTAATCTTTCTTTAGTGCAAAAACAATAATAAGCTTTTCCTTCTTTTACAAGTTTTTCAGCCATCGGTTTATATAAATCTTTTCTTTCACTCTGTACATATGGACCATATTCCCCACCGATATCAGGTCCTTCATCGTGATTTAATCCTACAGCTTTTAAAGTATTATATATAACATCCACAGCACCCGGAACTAATCTTTCTCTGTCAGTATCTTCTATTCTCAATACAAAGTCTCCATCCATAGACTTTGCAATTAAATATTCATATAATGCTGTTCTTAAATTTCCAACATGCATAAAACCAGTAGGGCTTGGTGCATATCTTGTGCGAACCTTATTGTTTGGCATAATTCTATCGTCCTTTCGATATTTATAACTTAATATTTTATTCATTATATTAATTATACCAAAATTAAAAATTTTATCAATTAATAGCTGCAATTAATCATTCAATAAGAGTTGATATATACTCTTCCAAACATAAATTTCGAGATTTCATTATTTGTGCATGTTCTTCTCCAACGTATCTAAAATGGGCTGGTTCAAAAACATGATTGGTTATATACTCTTTACCCTCTTGATATCTTAAAATAAATCCATAGGTTGTACTATTTTTTAACAGCCAATCATATTCTTTAGTATCTTTAAACTCTTCCCCCATCGCATTAAAGTCTACCGACAAACCAGTATTATGCTCACTGGCCTTAGGTCTTGAAAAAACTTTTACAGCTTCATTTATTGCATCTTCTTTATTTAAGCCATTCTGTTCTAACTCTTTAACTCCTTGGTTAAAAAGTTGTTCTTGTCTATTTATAGTTCTATATCCTGATGAAACCCATAATATTATATTTTCTTTACGTGCTTCTTGTACCATTTCATTTAAATCCATTATTATTCTTTCATCCACTTCTATATCCCCATATTCTTTTAATGAACACGTAAAGTAGTCCGGAATGTAATTATCATTATTTACAATTAAAAGGTTCCAATCACATTTTTTATTCCACAAATTAAAATTTTTACGTAAACCTTTTTTCTTTATACTTACCACTTGATTTACATTCTCTGAATTAATATTTTTACCCGAATTATTTTCCTGTCCAATAAAAATATAAAACAGAAACACTGTTGATATTAACATAATAACAATCAGAGTAAAAATGCCTATTACATTTAAATTATTTTTTCTTTTTGTTAAATACACTTTTTTATAATACTTTAAATAGTTTTTCTTTTGAATCATAAAATTTTTATCTCCTCAAATACAAATAACTATAACAAATATTAATCTAATAGAATATTCTAATATTATAAAAATTTAAACCCTTGTAGCCTCAAACAAGACAACTCGGGTTTAAAAAAATTAAACTATATATAATTGTATCCAATTTTTCAATAAAAATTCTATATTATAACTCTTTTTTTGGATTATACCATCTTCCATTTTTAGCTGTTCCACAATGTAGATGATTTCCAAAAGAATGACCTGTATTACCTACCAATCCAATTACTTGGCCTGCTTTCACTGGCTGTCCAGACGTTACATAAACCTTACTTAAATGTGCTGATATTGTTTCGAATCCATCTCCATGACTTATCCTTACATAGTATCCCCAACCTGAACCCCATGAACTTGATGAATTTGCTGCAGAAACTACTCCGTCTGCCATTGCTACAACCTTTGTTCCTTGAGGTGCAGGTATGTCTATACCATTATGATTCCTACCGTCACCCCATTCAGATGAAACTCTGCTGTATCCAGGTACAGGCCAAACATATCTCCCTTTTTTATAGCCAGACATTGAAACAGTCCCTGTATTACTATTGCTTAACTTAGCAATTTTATTTTCTAAACTTTTTTTCTTTAAATTATTTTCATTAACCTTTGATTTTGTTTGGGATTCTTCTTTTTGTAAATCTATTATAATACGCTCATTTTCTTGTTGTAAACTATCTAAATCTTGCCTTTTTTCATCAACTACTGACTTAGATTTAATAATCTCATTTTTGTCATTTTCCAATAAATCTTTTTCTTGTTGTACATCCGATATACTTTCTTTTAGGTTTTTAATTAAATCATTATCATATTTACTTAATTTTTGAATAATCTCTGCTGCATCCAAAAAATCATCAAAACTTTTTATTCCCATAAATATTGCTAATTCAGGTGTTTCACCTGCTTTATAAATAACCTTTAATCTTTCACAAAGTAAAGCAATATTATCATCTATTTCTTTTTGAACCCCTTGCATCCTAGTCTCTCGTTCTGCTATCTCCTGGTCCAATATATCTATTTTTTTTGACTCTATATCTACTTGCGATTGTAAAGTATTCATTTGTGCAAGTATTTCTTTTCTGTATTCTTTCTTTTTATTAATGTCACCTTTTAAACTTTCTAACTTAACATTTAGTTCACTTTGTTGTTTATCAAGTTCACTTTGTTGACTTTTTAAACTTGAAATTTGATCCTCTTCTGCTGAAACTTCCTTTATATTAAAATCAAAAAATGATATTAAAAATACTGCTGCTATAATTCCACATAGAATTTTAATATGATTCTTCAAAATATATTCCTCCACTTTTTTTGTTTCAATTAAGATATTTTTATTACAAACATGTAATTATTTTATCACTAAATCACAATAAATTCAATAAAATACTATCGCACAGCTTATTTTCTATGTTATATATAAAAAATATTTGTTAATTAGCATTTTTATGTGCAATTCACGCATTTTATGGAGTTGTATATTTACTTTTTCTTTTATTATATAAATACTTTAAGCATTTATTCCCAGTTTTTATTATATAAAAAGCGCGCGCTAGAATTGAAAATTCTTATTTTCAATTCATTTTTTGTGTATAAAACGTTACATTTGTAAATTTATTAGATTTTCTATACACAAAAAAGCCCGAATACAAATCTCGTGCACAAGATTTGTATTCGGGCGCGCGCGCTTTTTATATAATAACCAAAAATAGTATTACAAACAATTAAAGAAATTACTCATTAATAGCTGTAACAACACCTGAACCAACTGTACGTCCACCTTCACGGATAGCGAAACGTAGACCTTCTTCTATAGCGATAGGAGTAATGAGTTCAACGTCCATAACAACGTTATCGCCAGGCATACACATTTCAGTGCCTTCTGGAAGTTTAATAACACCAGTAACGTCAGTAGTTCTGAAATAGAATTGAGGACGATAGTTATTGAAGAAAGGAGTATGACGGCCGCCTTCTTCTTTAGTTAAGACATAAACTTGGCCTTTGAATTTTGTATGAGGATTGATAGAACCTGGTTTTGCAAGAACTTGACCACGTTTAATTTCATCTCTTTGAACGCCACGTAGAAGAACACCAACGTTATCTCCTGCTTCAGCGTAATCAAGGATTTTTCTAAACATTTCGATACCTGTAACAACAGTCTTCTTACGTTCATCAGTTAAACCAACTAATTCAACTTCTTCACCAGTTTTTAATTGACCACGTTCAACTCTACCAGTAGCAACAGTACCACGACCAGTGATAGTGAAAACGTCTTCAACAGGCATTAAGAAAGGTTGATCAGCTTTACGTTCTGGAGTTGGGATAAACTTATCAACAGCATCCATAAGCTCATGAATACATTTATATTCTGGAGCATTTGGATCTTTAGAAGTAGACTCTAAAGCAACTAAAGCAGAGCCACGGATGATAGGAGTATCGTCGCCAGGGAAATCGTATTCATTTAATAAGTCACGAATTTCCATTTCAACTAAATCAAGTAATTCTTCGTCATCAACTTGGTCAGCCTTATTCATAAATACAACGATATAAGGAACGCCAACCTGACGAGAAAGAAGGATGTGTTCTCTTGTCTGAGGCATAGGACCGTCAGCAGCAGAAACAACTAAGATAGCTCCGTCCATTTGAGCAGCACCAGTGATCATGTTTTTAACATAGTCAGCATGGCCAGGGCAGTCAACGTGAGCATAGTGACGAGTTTCAGTTTCATATTCAACGTGAGAAGTATTAATTGTAATACCACGTTCTCTTTCTTCTGGAGCCTTATCGATATTTGCATAATCTACGAACTCTGCAGCGCCACCAAGATTTAAAACCTTAGTAATAGCAGCTGTAAGAGTAGTTTTACCATGGTCAACGTGACCAATAGTACCAATGTTTACATGAGGTTTGTTTCTTTCAAATTTAGCCTTTGCCATTGGAATTTTCCTCCCTTTGATACAATAAAATAATATTTTAAAAAGTTTGCCAATGTCTACATTTTAACAAGTTTAATGTTAAAAATCAATAGAAACTTATAAAATTATTCTGATTTTGTTCTAGCAGATATAATTTTATCAGAAACAGATTTAGGAACTTCTGCATAATGGCTAGGTTCCATAGTATATTGACCTCTACCTTGAGTTTTAGAACGCATATCAGTAGCGTAACCAAACATTTCTGATAAAGGAACCATAGCATTAATTCTTTGAGCACCTGAAATTGCTTCCATACCTTGAATTAGACCACGACGTGAGTTTATATCACCTATAACATCACCCATGTACTCTTCAGGAACAGTAACGCAAACTTTCATAATTGGTTCAAGAAGAACCGGATCTGCTTTTTTCATAGCTTCTTTAAATGCCATAGAACCGGCAATTTTAAATGCCATTTCTGATGAGTCAACTTCATGATAAGAACCATCATAAAGAGTAACCTTAGCATCCACAACGTTATAACCTGCAAGTATACCTGAAAGCATAGCACCTCTGATACCTTGGTCAACTGCTGGGATATATTCTTTAGGAATAGCACCACCAACTATTGAATTTATAAATTCATAACCTTTAGTTGGGTTTGGTTCAACTTTAATTTTAACATGACCGTATTGACCACGACCACCTGATTGTCTTGCATATTTTTGATCAACATCAGCACTACGTCTAATGGTTTCTTTATATGCAACTTGTGGCTTACCAACAGTAGCTTCAACCTTAAATTCTCTTAAAAGTCTGTCTACTATAATTTCCAAATGAAGCTCACCCATACCAGCAATAATTGTTTGGCCTGTTTCTTCATCTGTGTAAGCCTTAAATGTTGGGTCTTCTTCTGCTAATTTAGCAAGAGCTATACCCATTTTTTCTTGGCCTGCTTTAGTTTTTGGTTCTATAGCAATTCTAATAACAGGTTCTGGGAATTCCATGGATTCTAATATAATTGGAGCTTTCTCTGTGCAGAGAGTATCGCCTGTAGTTGTATTTTTCAATCCAACAGCAGCAGCTATATCACCGGCATAAACTGTTTCTATGTCTTGGCGGTGGTTAGCGTGCATTTGTAGAATTCTTCCTAAACGCTCATTGTTATCTTTGTTTGAGTTATAAACTGTAGAACCAGCACTAATGCTACCTGAATATACACGGAAGAAGCATAATTTCCCAACGAATGGGTCTGTAGCGATTTTAAAAGCTAATGCTGCAAATGGTTCTTCATCGGAAGAATGACGTTCTTCTTCTTGTTCTGTTTCTGGGTTAATACCCTTAATAGCAGGAACATCTGTAGGTGAAGGCATATAATCAACGATAGCGTCGAGTAATTTTTGAACACCTTTGTTACGGTAAGAAGTACCGCATACTACAGGAACCATTTCATTTGCTAAAGTTGCCTTACGAATACAATCTTTTATTTCTTTCTCTGTAAAGGTTTCACCTTCAAGATATTTTTCAAAGAGAGCTTCGTCTTGTTCTGCAACATGCTCGATCATTTCAGTATGATATTTTTCAGCGAGTTCCTTCATATCTTCAGGAATTTCTTCTACTCTAATATCCTTACCCAAATCATCATAATAAACATAAGCTTTCATTTCTACTAAGTCAATAAGACCTTTAAAAGTATCCTCAGCGCCTATAGGCAACTGAATCGGAACAGCATTACATTTTAAACGTTCTTTCATCATTTTTACAACGTTGTAAAAATCTGCACCCATGATGTCCATTTTATTTACATAAACCATACGAGGAACACCATATTTATCGGCTTGACGCCATACAGTTTCTGACTGTGGTTCAACGCCTCCTTTTGCACACAACACTGTAACAGAACCATCAAGAACTCTAAGTGAACGTTCAACTTCAACAGTAAAGTCAACGTGACCTGGGGTATCAATAATGTTTATTCTGTGTTTTTTCCAGAAGCAAGTAGTTGCAGCAGAAGTAATAGTAATACCTCTTTCCTGCTCTTGAGCCATCCAGTCCATTGTAGCAGCGCCATCATGTGTTTCACCAATTTTGTGGTTAACACCGGTGTAAAAAAGAATACGCTCAGTCGTAGTTGTTTTACCGGCATCTATGTGAGCCATGATACCGATATTACGTGTAAGATCAAGTGAAACTTGTCTTCCCATAACTTTAAACTCTCTCCTTTCTTTATTTTTATTTTCCCAAAGAAATATTTTTGGTTTTATTGATATACCCTGTAAAAACCAAAAATATTTCTAAATAGGGAGATAATTTTTTTAATTATAATGAAATGCGAATTACCATCTATAATGTGCAAATGCTTTATTAGCCTCAGCCATTTTATGTGTATCTTCACGTTTCTTTACAGCTCCGCCTGTTTCGTTAACTGCATCCATTATTTCTCCAGCTAATCTTTCTTTCATAGTTCTTTCAGATCTAGCTCTTGAATAATTAGTTAACCAACGAAGACCTAAAGTTTGGCGTCTTTCAGGACGTACTTCCATAGGAACTTGGTAAGTAGCACCACCTACACGGCGAGCTTTAACCTCTAATACAGGCATGATATTTTCCATAGCCTGTTCAAAAACCTCCAACGGATCTTTTCCTGATTTTTCTCTAATAATGTCAAACGCACCGTAAACTATTTTTTGAGATACACCACGTTTGCCATCGTACATAACATTGTTTATTAGACGAGTTACCAATTTTGAATTATACATTGGATCGCACAAAACATCACGTTTTGCAATAGAACCTCTTCTTGGCACTTTTCTTCCCTCCTTCATAGTAATGATATCATAGGTACTCGAAAGCGACAAAACTTCCGTAGGCCAACACAGAGGCGTTATATATAAACACTTCTGCATTGCTACCTGCAATCTGCAGTCGTTAAGTATTTGTCATTTTCGTTACTTTTTAGCTGCGCCTGCCTTCGGACGCTTTGCACCGTATTTTGAACGGGCTTGCATACGTTTAGCAACACCTTGAGCATCCAAAGTTCCTCTTACGATATGGTAACGAACACCAGGAAGATCCTTTACACGTCCACCACGAATAAGAACAACGCTATGCTCTTGCAAGTTATGGCCTTCACCTGGAATATATGAACTTACTTCGATTCCATTAGAAAGACGAACCCTTGCAATTTTTCTAAGTGCTGAGTTAGGCTTTTTAGGTGTAGCAGTTTTAACAGCTGTACAAACTCCACGTTTTTGTGGGGATGTTTGGTCGATAGCCTCACGTTTCTTTGAGTTCCATCCTTTTAAAAGAGCTGGAGCTTTAGCTTTCTTTTCAGAAACTTCTCTACCCTTTCTGACTAACTGGTTAAAGGTTGGCATATGACACCTCCTCAATATAGTATATATATGTTAAAAGTCCTATATATTAGTTTGGACTCTTTAACCAAAAATAAACATTAAATTTTGCTAACTTATTTTTCGTTTAAAGAAAAATAAGTTTTAACTTAAAAGTAACGCAAATCATCCTTTTGGGATGATTTGCGTGTACTATCTTCCACAATATCTTATATTATCATACTTCGGCATCTTCTGTCAAGTCAAAATCCTCTTTAACTTTTTCGACTTTTACATCACTATAGCGATGCATACCAGTACCGGCAGGTACCAATTTACCGATGATAACATTTTCTTTTAGTCCAATTAACGGATCAACTTTACCTTTAATAGCGGCATCTGTTAATACCCTAGTCGTCTCTTGGAAAGAAGCAGCAGATAAGAATGAATCTGTAGCAAGTGAAGCCTTTGTAATACCCAATAAAGTTGGAATACAAGTAGCTTCTTGTAAATCTTTTTCCCCGTTTGCTATTCTTTCTTTTATTTCATCATTAGCGATGATAAACTCAGATTTATCTACCATTGAACCTGGTAATAAAGTAGTATCACCCTGATCTTTTATACGTACTTTTCTCATCATTTGACGTACAATAACCTCAATGTGTTTATCGTTGATATCAACACCTTGCATACGATAAACTCTTTGAACTTCCTGGATTAAATAGTTTTGAACTGCATCTGTTCCACTAATAGCTAAAACGTCATGTGGATTTACAGAACCTTCTGTTAAACGTTCACCGGCTTCAATTTTCTGGCCTTCGCTAACTCTAACTCTTGAACCAAATGGAATTAAATAAGATACTTGTTCACCGGTTTCCTTATTGTATATAACAATGTGACGATTTCTTTTTATCTCTTCAAATCTAACTTCACCTGAAATTTCGCTAATAATAGCTAAATGTTTAGGTTTTCTGCTTTCAAACAATTCTTCTATACGTGGCAAACCTTGTGTAATATCCTCTGCACTAGCAACACCACCAGTATGGAAAGTTCTCATTGTTAACTGTGTACCTGGTTCACCTATAGATTGAGCTGCGATAATACCTACAGCTTCACCTACAGTTACAGGCATACCATTAGCAAGGTTTGAACCATAGCATTTTTTACATACACCATGTCTTGCCTTACAGTTAAGTATAGATCTTATATCTATTTTTTCTACTCCGGAACCAACTATAATATCAGCATCATGGTCATCCATCATTTTATCTTTTGAAACTAATACTTCCCCGGTTTTTTCATCTATAAAGTCTTTACATAGATATCTACCAAGTAAACGTTCATGTAAACTTTCTATAGATTCTTTACCGTCTTTAATTTCAAATACTGTAATACCCTCTGTAGCCCCACAGTCATCTTCTCTTATGATAACGTCCTGAGAAACGTCAACAAGACGTCTTGTAAGGTAACCTGAGTCAGCTGTACGTAAAGCTGTATCAGCAAGACCCTTTCTAGCACCACGAGATGAAATAAAGTACTCTAAGATATTTAGACCTTCACGATAGTTTGCACGAATAGGTACTTCAATGGTTTTACCTGATGTATTGGCAATAAGACCACGCATACCAGCCAATTGACGTATCTGACTCATAGAACCACGAGCACCTGAATCAGCCATCATAAATATTGGGTTATATCTATCAAGGTTATCCTGTAAAGCTTTTGTTACCCCGTTGGTAGCTTTATCCCATATTTTTAATACATGAGATTCTCTTTCTTCATTTGAAATAAGACCACGTTTAAATTGTTGAGATATTTTTTCAATTTGATTTTCAGCATCAGCGATAATTTCTTTTTTAGCTGGTGGTATAACTGCGTCACAAACAGCAACAGTAATAGCACCTTTTGTTGAATATTTAAATCCTTGTGCTTTTATGCTGTCTAGCACTTCAGATGTCCTTTGAGTTCCGTGAACTTTTATACATTTATCGATGATTTTTTGAATTTGTTTTTTACCTACTAAGAAGTCTATTTCTAATTTTAGATAATCTTCTGGAACATTTCTTTCAACAAATCCTAAATCTTGTGGAATTGGATTATTAAATATAATTTTACCAACAGTTGTATCGATAATTCCTGTAACTTCCTCACCATTTACAGTAACAGTTCTTCTTACTCTTATTTTTGCATGAAGACTAATATCTTTAGCATCATAAGCCATTATAGCTTCATCGAAGTTTCTAAATACTTTTCCTTCACCAGGTTCACCGTCTTTATCGAGTGTTAAGTAATAAGAACCTAGAACCATATCCTGAGTAGGAACTGCAACTGGACGTCCATCTGAAGGTTTTAAAAGGTTACCTGCTGCCAACATTAAGAATCTTGCTTCAGCTTGAGCTTCTGCAGATAATGGTACGTGAACAGCCATTTGGTCTCCGTCGAAGTCAGCATTATAAGCTGTACATACTAGCGGATGAAGTTTTAAAGCTCTACCTTCAACTAAAATTGGTTCAAAAGCCTGTATACCCAATCTATGAAGAGTAGGAGCACGGTTAAGAAGAACCGGATGTCCTTTAATAACTATTTCCAAAGCATCCCAAACTTCAGGTTTTGCTCTATCTACAGCTTTTCTTGCTGATTTTATGTTAGTAGAAGCGCCTGTTTCTACTAAGCGTTTCATAACAAATGGTTTAAACAATTCAAGAGCCATTTCTTTTGGTAAACCACATTGATACATTTTTAGTTCTGGACCAACAACGATAACAGAACGACCTGAATAGTCAACACGTTTACCCAATAGGTTTTGTCTGAAACGGCCTTGTTTACCCTTTAACATATCAGAGAGAGATTTTAAAGGTCTGTTATTTGGGCCAGTAACTGGGCGACCACGTCTACCGTTATCTATTAGCGCATCAACAGCTTCTTGGAGCATACGTTTTTCATTTCTGATTATAATATCAGGTGCGCCTAATTCTAAAAGTCTTTTTAAACGGTTATTTCTATTAATTACTCTTCTGTAAAGGTCATTCAAATCAGATGTTGCAAATCTACCGCCATCTAATTGAACCATAGGTCTAATATCCGGTGGAATAACAGGAACAACATCAAGTATCATCCATTCAGGACGATTGCCTGATTGACGGAAAGATTCTACAACTTCTAATCTTTTTAATATACGTACACGTTTCTGGCCTGTAGATGATTCAAGTTCATCTTTTAATTCTTTTGAGAGTGCATCTAAGTCGATTTCCTCTAAAAGTTTTTTAATAGCTTCAGCACCCATTAATGCTTCGAAATCGTCATCATATTTTTCCTTTAAGTCTCTGTATTCACGTTCAGTAAGGAATTGATATTTAACTAATTCTCTAGCCTTTCCTGGATCGGTAACTATATAAAGCGCAAAATATAATACTTTTTCTAACATACGTGGTGAAATATCAAGAATCAAACCCATTCTTGAAGGAATACCTTTAAAGTACCAAATGTGTGATACAGGGGCAGCTAATTCAATATGCCCCATGCGTTCACGTCTAACTTTAGCTCTGGTAACTTCAACACCGCAGCGATCGCAAATTTTGCCTTTATATCTAATTCTTTTATATTTTCCGCAATGACATTCCCAATCTTTTTGGGGACCAAAAATACGTTCGCAGAACAAACCATCACGTTCTGGTTTTAAAGTTCTATAGTTAATTGTTTCTGGTTTTTTTACTTCGCCGTGAGACCATTCTCTTATCTGGTCGGGAGAAGCAAGTCCTATCTTAATCGATTCAAATACATTAAACTCCATTTTACTACCCCCTAAAATTCCTCATCTTCAGTTGGTATATCAGCGTCCATAAATTCATCGCCCATATTGCCCTCTAAAATTTCATCTTCATCGGAATCATCAATTAAACTTGTCTCATCAAATATATTTTCTCCACTTGGATCGTCCTCCAAAGTAAAACCATCAAGTGAAGTTACAACTGAATCCTCTTGTAAAGTTTCCTCTACTGGAGTTAATCCCATATTATCGTCATCATCAAAATTTTGTTTTAAATCTATTTCTTCATCGTTTTTATTTAGAACTTTAATATCAAGACCTAAAGATTGAAGTTCTTTAATCAAAACTTTAAACGATTCAGGAATACCAGGTTTAGGAATATTTTGACCTTTTACAATAGCTTCATATGTCTTAACCCTACCGACAACGTCATCTGATTTAACGGTTAATATCTCTTGAAGTGTATATGCAGCACCATAAGCTTCCAATGCCCAAACTTCCATTTCACCGAAACGTTGACCACCGAATTGAGCTTTACCTCCGAGTGGTTGCTGAGTAACTAATGAGTATGGACCAGTTGACCTTGCATGGATTTTATCGTCAACCAAGTGGTGGAGTTTAAGGTAATACATGTAACCAACAGTAACCGGATTATCAAAATATTCACCTGTTCTACCATCTTTTAGCCAAGTTTTACCATCTTCGCTGTATCCTGCCATCTTGAAGCATTCAAATATATCTTCCTCATGAGCGCCATCGAAAACAGGAGTCATGATTTTCCAACCAAGAGCCTTAGCTGCATATCCAAGATGTACTTCTAGCACCTGACCTATGTTCATACGAGAAGGAACGCCCAAAGGATTAAGAACTATATCAAGTGGGGTACCATCTGGCAAGAATGGCATATCTTCAACAGGTAATATTCTAGAAACAACACCCTTGTTACCGTGACGACCAGCCATTTTATCTCCAACTGAGATTTTACGTTTTTGAGCGATATAACATCTTACTACTTTATTTACACCAGGTTGTAATTCATCACTGTTTTCACGAGTAAAGACTTTAACATCAACTACAATACCATATTCTCCATGAGGAACTCTAAGGGATGTATCTCTAACTTCTCTTGCTTTTTCACCGAAAATAGCACGAAGTAATCTTTCTTCAGCTGTAAGTTCTGTTTCTCCTTTTGGAGTAACCTTACCGACCAATATATCTCCGGCATGAACCTCAGTACCGACTCTAATAATACCGGTCTCATCCAAATCTTTTAAAACATCTTCGCTAACATTTGGTATATCTCTAGTGATTTCTTCCGGTCCTAATTTTGTATCTCTAGCCTCTGTTTCATACTCTTCAATGTGTATAGAAGTATAAACGTCATCACGAACTATTTTTTCATTAATTAAAACAGCATCTTCGTAGTTATAACCTTCCCAAGTCATAAAGCCAATAAGAGCATTTTTACCTAAACTAATTTCACCGTTATTAGTAGCAGGTCCATCAGCTAATACTTCACCTTTTTGTACTCTTTGACCCTTATCAACTACCGGAACTTGATTTATGCAAGTACCTTGGTTTGAACGCATAAACTTAGTAACTTTAAAGTTTTCAGTTTTACCTGAATCATATTTAACTTTAATATTATCAGCAGAAACGCTTTCTACAACACCGTTATCTTTAGAAAGAATACATACACCTGAATCCACACCTGCTTTATATTCCATACCGGTACCAACAATAGGAGCTTCTGTTTTCAATAGTGGCACAGCTTGACGTTGCATGTTAGAACCCATCAAGGCACGGTTTGCGTCATCGTTTTCAAGGAAAGGAATCATAGCAGTAGCTACTGATACAACCATTCTTGGGCAAATATCCATATAATCTGCACGGTTACTTTCGACTTCAACGAAATTATCTCTAAACCTACCATTTACTTTTGCATTTAAGAAATGGCCTTCCTCATCAAGAGGTTCATTAGCCTGAGCAACTATAAAGTCGTCTTCAACGTCAGCAGTCATATAAACTACTTCAGAAGTTACAACGCCTTTTTCTTTATCAACTTTTCTAAATGGAGCTTCTATGAAACCATATTCATTGATTCTTGCGAAAGTAGCAAGATAAGAAATCAAACCAATGTTTGGACCTTCAGGGGTTTCAATAGGACACATACGACCGTAGTGGCTGTAGTGAACGTCACGAACTTCGAAACCTGCTCTATCTCTTGAAAGACCGCCTGGTCCAAGAGCTGACAAACGTCTTTTATGAGTCAATTCAGCTAATGGGTTTGTTTGGTCCATAAATTGTGATAAAGGTGATGAACCAAAGAATTCTTTTATTGCAGCAACTACAGGTCTTATGTTAATCAAAGATTGAGGTGTTAACATTTCTAAATCTTGAGCTTGAAGAGTCATTCTTTCTCTAATAACTCTCTCGAGTCTTGAAAAACCTATTCTAAATTGGTTTTGTAATAATTCACCTACAGAACGAATTCTTCTGTTACCTAAGTGATCTATATCATCTGTTTGACCGATGCCGCAAGCAAGGCAATTCATGTAGTTAATAGAAGCAAAAATGTCATCTATAGTAATGTAGTTAGGAACAAGTTCCCCTAATCTTGATATGATGGATTCTTTTAATTCTTCATCGTTATTAGAATTTTCTAAAATCTCTGATAACACACTAAAACGAACTTTTTCTTTAACTCCACATTCTTTTTTTGCATCGAAATTTACATAACAGTTAATATCGACCATACCGTTAGAAATAATTTTTATTTCTTTATCCTCATTTTTCACATAAGCTACTGTAACACCAGCATTTTCGATGAGAACAGCCTTATCGTAAGAAATAGTTTCACCTGGTTCAGCCATAATTTCGCCAGTAGAAGGATTAACTATAGGTTGAGATATAACATTTCCAAATAATCTATTTGAAATACCAAGTTTTTTATTGTATTTATATCTACCTACTCTTGATAAATCATAACGTCTTTCATCGAAGAAAAGCGCATCCATATGAGACTTAGCACTATCCAAAGTAGGTGGTTCACTTGGTCTTAATTTTCTATAAACTTCAAGTAAAGCTTCCTCAGTATTATTGCAAGGGTCCTTTTCTATAGTAGCTAAAATGCGCTCATCCCTACCGAAATACTCAATAATTTCATCGGTTGTCCCTAAACCTAGCGCACGTATAAACACAGTAATCGGGATTTTTCTATTTTTATCTATACGAACATAAAATACATCATTAGCATCATTTTCATATTCGAGCCAAGCGCCTCTGTTTGGAATAACCGTAGAGCTAAATAATTCTTTACCTGTTTTATCATATTCCATTTTATAATATACACCTGGAGATCTAACGAGCTGAGAAACAATAACACGTTCAGCACCGTTAATGACGAAAGTACCACTATCTGTCATTAGAGGGAAATCGCCCATAAACACTTCAGATTCTTTAATTTCGCCATTTTCTTTGTTTAAAAGACGAGCTTTTACACGAAGTGTTGCTGAATAAGTAGCATCTCTTTCTTTACATTCAGCTACACTATAATTTGGTTTATCGCTATCCAAATGATAATCAATAAAATCCAAAACCAAATTGCCGGTATAATCTGTAATTCCAGATACATCCTTAAACACTTCTTTTAGTCCCTCATCAAGGAACCATTGATATGAATTTTTTTGCACTTCAATAAGATTAGGCATATCCAGTACCTCATCGATGCGTGAAAAACTCATTCTTACATTTTTGCCCATATGCACAGGTTTGACATTTAGCATAGGTTCATCCACTCCAATCCATCTATTTGTCACCATATAATAGGTATATACAACTTAAATCATAATAAAACGACACAAAAATATAAAAACTTCTAAAAACTATTGATTTTTTGTTTAAATAATGTTATTATTATCGTGTTTAGGATACATGTCTCCATTATGACGCAGTATATTATTTTACTATATATTTGCAATGATGTCAAGCCTTTCTAATAAGGTTTTTTACATGATTTTATAAGCATAAATTAAGTAAATTAATCAGTTTAAAATTAATATAGGCACCGCACTATACCGTGCGGTGCCTATATTTTATTTTTTAGTAAATACTCTAACTTCCTTATTCATTTTTCTTGCATAATCTATTGTAAACTTTGTTCCTTTTGATTTTCCATTCCAAATGGCAACAATTAAATCTGACTCATTAACAATTAAAATATTTCTCATGATAGGTGCAGCCTTTTTATACCTTTCATATTGAGGTTTAAAAATAATTTTTTTTATATTATTTTTATCTGCAAACTCTTCTGCTAAACAATCTATTCCCTTTGCACCGCCTGTCACAATCGTAGTTGTTTTCTCTGGGATGTACTTAGATATGTCCACATCTAAATTTCTAGATTCAACAATTGCCACCTTCATGCAAAAACCTCCCGAATATAATTAATATTAATAGATACTACTATAATAGCACCTATTAATATGTAAATTGTCAATAGTGTACTATAAACATAGTATTGTTACGAGGTGATTTGATGAAAGATATTAGGTCTGTTCTTATAACAAAAGAATATGGACAAATAAATTTAAAACTTAAAGAAATTCTCAACTCCAAAAATTTAACCAGAAATGCTTTGGCTCGATCTGCTGACACTAGGTTCGAGGTTATTGACAAATGGTATAACAATAATGTTGAAAAATTAGATCTTGACGTTTTAGCTAGAATCTGTTTTGTCTTAGAATGTAAAATATCAGATATTATAGATTATACTTTATAATTTTTCAAAAATAAAAATAAAGAAATGGGAGGCGGCACCGCACTATATCGCGCGGTGCCGCCTCCCTACTTTACTATATGTATCTAGCTAAATCAATCTAGAAAATCCTTTAATTTTTTGCTTCTGCTTGGATGTCTTAATTTTCTGAGAGCTTTAGCTTCAATTTGTCTTATACGTTCCCTTGTAACATTAAATTCTTTTCCTACTTCCTCTAAAGTTCTGGCTCTACCGTCTTCCAGGCCAAATCTTAGCCTTAACACTTTTTCTTCTCTAGGTGTTAACGTATAAAGGACATTAGCTAATTGTTCTTTTAATAAAACATGTGAAGCCGCGTCAGCGGGAGCTAAAGCTTCATCATCCGGAATAAAATCGCCTAAATGACTATCTTCCTCTTCACCTATAGGAGTTTCTAAAGAAACCGGTTCTTGAGCTACACGCATAATTTCTCTTACTTTTTCAACAGGCATATCCAATTCAGCAGCGATATCTTCTGCCGAAGGTTCATGACCATTTGCATGAAGTAATTGACTTGATACTTTCTTTACTTTATTAATAGTTTCGACCATATGAACTGGAATTCTAATAGTTCTAGCCTGGTCTGAAATAGCTCTAGTTATAGCTTGTCTTATCCACCAAGTTGCATAAGTTGAGAATTTAAATCCTTTTTTGTAATCAAATTTTTCTACTGCTTTTATAAGTCCTAGATTTCCCTCTTGAATTAAATCTAAAAACTGCATACCTCTACCTAAATATCTTTTAGCAATACTTACAACCAATCTTAAATTAGCTTCAGACAGACGTTTTTTGGCCTTAGTATCACCCTCTGAAATCTTAACAGCCAAAGCAATTTCTTCATCTAAACTTAAAAGAGGTACACGTCCAATCTCCTTTAAATATACCTTAACCGGATCATCAACCGTAAGAAATTCATTTAAACTTAAGTCGTCATGTGTATCGAGATGTTCAGTTGCCATTTCATGGGTAAATTCCAAATCGTCTGATTTAATATTGCTAAAATCCTCAATTATTTCTATTCCCATAGACTCCATTTCATCATAAAGTTTTTCAAGTTGTTCCGGTTCAAAATCTATTTCGCCCATTGCATCGAGTATTTCTTTTGTATTAATATGCCCCTGAGCTTTCCCTTTCTCCAATAAATTTTTCACTATAGTTTTTTTATCTTTAATTGGTGTTGTTGTCATTTTAAAAATCCCCCTATTTTTTATGTTCCCTAAGTTTTTTCATATATTCGATAATTTCATTATCCTGTGCAGAAATAATTTTTTCTTTATCTAATTTTTGTTTTTCATATAAAACCACATTTATATACTCAAATAAATCATCTTTAGTTGACATTCTATCTGATTCTTTTGCCAACATTGATGCTATTGCAGATATTTCATTTTTATCAAACTCCTGAGTCAAATCAGTAATACTAAATGGTCTTAAAGTATCCAATCTTTCTTTTAAAACCTTAAAAACTTTTTGATTAAACCTAGTACAAAAATCCTCATATGATATTTTTGAAAATACCAACTTAGCGAATTCCGGATTATTAATAACATAAGCAATAATAGCCTCTTCAGCTATGGATGCTCTAAGATTTTTTGACTTGTCCACATTAACCTTGTCATTTGTTGCTGATATATCTTTTTGAATTTGAATAAATTGTTTTTTATCCTTTAATTTTTTATTTTTTTTTCGTTCTTTCATGATTTGAATCATAATTGAATCCTTAGCTACATTTGTTTTTTCACTTAATTTTCCCGCATAAATTTCTTGTTCTATAGCATCATCAAGAGTTGCTATTAATTTCACTGCATCTTTTAAATATGAAATTTTCTCTTCCGATTGGTTTAAATCGTAATTAAGAGCAATTTTATTTAATCTATATTCCACATCATTTCCGGAATTTTTTATTAATTGAGAAAACCTAATTGGCCCTTCAGAGCCATACATTTTCATAAATTCATCTGGATCTTTTCCATTCGGAATAGTAATAACCTTTATTAAAGCACCTGTTGGCCTTAAAAGGTCAATTGCTCTAGATGCTGCTTTTTGACCCGCACCGTCTGAATCATAACAAATCACAATTTCTTTTGCATATCTTGACATTATTTTAGCTTGCTCAGAAGTTAAAGCAGTTCCCAAAGTTGCTACAGTATTTTTAAATCCTGCCTGATTTAGTGCAATAACATCCATATATCCTTCTACTAATATCAATGTTCCATTATTATCATTTTTGGCAAAATTAAGTGAAAATAAATTTAAACTCTTTTTAAAAGCCAGCGTATCTGATGTATTTAAGTATTTAGGTTTTTGGTCGGACATTATTCTTCCACCAAAAGCCACTACATTTCCACGCAAATCTATAATAGGGAACATTACCCTGTCAAAAAAGCGAGCAGAAATATTTTGATATTTTCCAGGGTAAGCTAGATTAGCATTTACCATTTCATCATATTTAAATCCTTTTGACTTCAAATAATTGATAAGTTCATATTTTAATTTAGGCGAATAACCAAGGCCAAATCTTTTTATAGTTTTATCTGATAATCCTCTTTTATAAAGATAATTTAAAGCGTCTTTACCTTTTTCAGAGTATAAATTTGCATGAAAGAATCTAGCCGCTTCTCTATTTATCTCAAATATTCTACGTTTTAATTCCGATAATTGCTCTTCTTTTTTATTATTTTCCGGCATAGCTATCCCAGCTCTTTGAGCCAAGAATTTAACAGCTTCCATATAATCTAAATTTTCTATTTTTTCAATAAAAGTAATTAAATCTCCACCGATACCGCAGCCAAAACAATAAAAGGAATTACTTTGAGGATAAACATTAAAAGAAGCTGTTTTTTCGTTATGGAAAGGACAAAGACCCACAAAGTTTCTGCCACGACGTTTTAAATTTACATATGATGAAATAACTTCTGTTATATCATTTCTAAATTTTATTTCCTCTATAAAACTGTCTGGCAATGACATAAAAAAACCTCCGAATAAAAGTTAAATATTCCACGATTTTGGAATAAATATATTTTCAAAAAAATTTATGGCAAAGTAATCAGTCATTCCAGCTATATAATCACAAACAGCCCTATTAAGGCCTTCTTTTTCTGCTATTAATTTCATTTGATAAGGCAACTTGTCAGAATGACTTATAAAATAATCAAATAAACCTGTAATTACGGCAGGTACTTTAACTGCTTCCTTTTTAGATTCCATATTCGTATAAACAAAATCATACATAAATGAATGTAACTTATCAAAAGATTTTTGAACTTCTTCTGACATACAAAGAACATCATCATTACTATTTTCCACAATAGAATTAATAAGCGTACTAATTCTATTAGTTTTTGATTGACCTAAAACATCAATAATATCAGATGGTATATCTGAAAACTTCATAACGTTGGCTCTTATGGCATCATCTATGTCGTGGTTAACATAAGCTATTCTATCAGCCCAACGTACAGCTTTTCCTTCTAAAGTTTCTGGCCAATCGCCCCTGGTATGATTTAATATACCATCTCTTACTTCGGCAGTTAAATTTAATCCTTTTCCATCCTTTTCTAAAAAATCTACAACTCTTAAACTCTGCTCAAAATGTTTAAAACCACAATCTGATAATTCATTTAGAACTACTTCTCCATCATGACCAAATGGCGTATGTCCCAAATCATGAGCAAGAGCTATAGCTTCAGTTAAATCCTCGTTTAAAAATAAAGACTTAGCGATGGTACGAGCTATTTGAGAAACTTCCAAAGTATGCGTAAGCCTAGTTCTGTAGTGATCTCCTCTTGGACAAATAAATACTTGTGTTTTATGTTTTAATCTTCTAAACGCTTTACTATGTATAACACGATCTCTGTCAACTTGATAAACTGTTCTAAGATTGCACTGCTCATCTGGTACCAATCGACCTTTACTATTTTGAGATAAAGCAGCATTTGGTGATAATATTTGAACTTCTATTTTTTCAAGTTTTTCTCTTACATTCATAAAAAACCACTCCTACCGTGCTATGAAAAAGTATTAGATATAAATATATACAATAAAAAATAAATATTTCCTGCAAAAAAGAAATATTTTTTTAAATATTATAGAATTTTTCACTTATAATTTTATAATTCAATGCTCCGGAAGACATCTCAAGGATTTTTTTTGATAGAATTGATAAATTCTCTTTTTTCAAATAAAAACACACATTTATTTCCTGGGTAAAATCAGTATTAATAACTATTCCACCACATTCATTAATAATGTTAGATATCTTACCATATTGGTTATAGTCGCATAACAATTCACATTCAAAACAATGAGACATTTTAATTATCCCAGAAGTATTAATAGCTCCTGCAGCCGCAGCAGAATAAGCTCGCACAAGCCCACCTGTACCAAGTAATATCCCCCCGAAATATCTTGTAACAACAATAGCAACATTATATAAATTATTTTTCTTTAATATATCCAACACCGGAACCCCGGCTGTACCATGAGGTTCTCCATCGTCAGAATATCTAGATATATTGTTATCGAGTAAAACGTAAGCATAAACATTATGTCTTGCATCCCAATGCTTTGTTTTTATATCATTTATAAAATCTAACGCATCATTTTCACATTGAATTGGTTTTACATAAGCTATAAATTTTGATTTTTTTTCAATAAATTCAAAAGTTGAACTTTTAGATACAGTCATATATGAGTCTACCATATATTAGCTCCTATAATATTCAGTAAGAGATTTATATTAAATAAAACGACAAGCGGTGCATTACTGCACCGCTAAATTTTTTAAACAATTACTAATTTTTTTTACCGAAACGTTTATTAAATCTGTCTACTCGTCCACCTGTATCAACAAGTTTTTGTTTACCTGTAAAAAATGGGTGGCATTTAGAACAAATTTCCACTCTAATATCTTCTTTAGTAGATGCAGTATCTATCACATTACCACATGCGCAAGTAATTGTAGTTTTATTGTATTTAGGATGTAATCCTTCTTGCATAATATTGTCACCTCTTTCTTAAAAACCGTAACCATTACGAATTATTATAACATACTAAAAAATATAATGCAATATTTAAATAGCAAAAATATTTTCCATGATACAAAACATATAAAACAAATATTGATTGACAAATATATAAAATTAATATAAAATCAAAATGTAATGTATTTGTCTCCGTAGCTCAGTAGGATAGAGCAACTGCCTCCTAAGCAGTAGGTCGGACGTTCGAATCGTCTCGGGGACGCCATAGCATATAATGGAGGGCGCCGCACAATATATCATAAGTGCGGCGCCCTCCATCTTTTTTAATGCTTTTTCTCATTAATTAAATATATTATTTGGGCTCTTATAGCCTTTACCCTTTCCTATATCACAAACTATTCGTTCTTTCATAAAAAGGTTCCCTTTAGCTTTTTTTGCATGGCTACATGCTTCACAACAGACTTCCTTTATGTAATCACTATTTCTTGGATTAAATTCATTACATGAAGCATTTTCGTTTGTAGTTTTTCCTCCCGCTACCATATACAATTCATCTTCTGAAATACTTTTTAGTGCACTACTTTTGCACATAAAGTTATACACATTATTAAAATCTTTTTCATCTATCTCGATATTATTTTGTTTAATAAAATTTGAAAACTCAGTTATACTTTTACATTTTGCTGCTTTTTCCATTAGACTCCAATCCCCCTTTGCAAAAAATTCTTCTAGCTTCATAAGAATCACATCCTTTGCTGAAAAATATTTTTAATTTAATCCATCTATCTGTTGACGTTTTACTAATTCAGTAAAATAACCATTTGCATTAATTAACTCATCAAAAGTTCCATCTTCAATAATTTTTCCTTCGTTTATTACTATAATTCTATCACAATTTTTAATAGTAGAAAGCCTGTGTGCAATGACAATTCGAGTACTTTTTAATGAATCCAAAGCTTCTGATACTTGTTTTTGAGTAATATTATCAAGGGCACTGGTTGCCTCATCAAACATTAATATACTTGGTTTTGGTGCAATAGCTCTTGCTATCATTAATCGTTGTTTCTGGCCTCCTGAAACTCCTCCGCTACCTTCTGAAATTACAGTATGCATACCCATTGGCATATCTTTTATATCTTCGTCTATACTTGCAAGTTTTGCAGCTTCCCAAGCATCATTAAGTGTCAGCCATGGTGCAGAAATCACAATATTTGAAAAAATATCCCCTTGAAAGAGTTTTCCATTTTGCATAACTGACCCAATATTTTGACGTAATGATTTTAAGTCTAATGAATTTATATCTTGTCCATCATAATATATCGCACCGTTTCTGGTTTTCTCAAATCCCAACAATAATCTCATTAAAGTAGATTTTCCACATCCGGTCTTACCAACAATGGCTATATATTGTCCTGGATGGATTTTTAAACTAATATTATCAAGAACTAACGGACCCGATTCATTATATTTAAACGATACATTGTTAAGTTCTATTGCTCCTGATAATGTAGTAACAATTTTTTTATTTTCACTTACTTCCGGTTCTGCATTCAAAATAGGTTCAACTATCTCAGCTAATGGTTTCAGTTCTGAAAATTGACTTGCTATCGGAGCTAAAGCTAACAATGCTCCGCTAACTACTGAAAAAGCTGCATTGAACGCAATAAAATCAGCTACTTCTACTCCGGTAGAACCTGCTATATAATATAAAACCACTGTTCCTGTCATTGATATTACACCTGAAATCATAGGTAATAATTTAATAAAAATCGGTGGGTTATAATCTATTTGTGCTCCTTCTTTATACGTATTCGCCCATTTTGAAAAAGCTCTTCGTTCTGAACCTGATAATTTTATTTTTTGTATTCCTGAAAACAAAGAATAAATAAGACCGTTTAATTTTATATTTATATTCATTTTTTTTCTTCTTAATTTTAGTAATATTAAAGTGCTTAATATAGTTACAAACAATTGAATTAATACAAAAAAGATTGCCGGAATTACAAGTTGTGGTGCATAATGATTCATTTGAAATATATAAACAAATGAACATATTGTTGATAAACCTGCATCAAAAAACATTCCGCTTAAAATCAAACAGATTTTCTGTACACCTTCTACACGAGATGATAAATCTCCTGAATTATATTGAGGAAAAAAACTCGCAGGCAAAGACATTACCCTACTCATTGTAGCTGCTTGTACTGAGATATTCATTTTCGAACTTATTCTTGCAGACACCAACTTATCAGCAATTTTTATAACGGTTTGAGATAAAGTCATTCCTATCAACAAAACTGCAAAAGGGATTAATAGACCTATCTTTCCACTTGGTATAACACCTGCATATAAAAGTTTACTTACAAAAGGTAATATCATTCCTATTATCTGAACAAGTAATGCCACAAAAATCATATAATTTATATCTGATTTTGATAAAGTAGATAATATAAACTTACTCAAATCAACTAAATTTAATTTTTTTAAAGGAAACGGTTTATAAAAGCAAAAAGCCTCTTCCTCTAATAAGTCCTTAGTGCTATTATTTATTTTTATCCTTTTACCGGATTCATAGTCAAAAAAAGTATATCCTTTTACCCCATCAGGAATCAAAGCAACTGTATCTCCTTTTTTTGTTTGAGTTATCATTGCTCCAATGGCATCATTCCACCATTTTCCTTTAAGTAATACATTTCGTCTCATTATTCCTGTTGGTCTTAACATATATTCTAATTGTTTATTCATATCATCGATGTTAGTTGGCAACTTAATAATTTTTGCTTTATAAAATTTTAATACTTCTTCGATAGCATTCTGAGTTTTTTCTCTATCGTTATTAAGTGCTTTTGACATAACCGATTCGCCCAATATAACTGATGATAAGCCTATAAATGAATTTTCAAAATCAGATTTGTCTTTTCTCATTCTGTTTTTTAATTGTTCACTAAACCATCCCACGAGTATCACCTCTTTTCTATTCAGTTGTAATTAATTTTACATATGCTCCGTTATTTTTAAATAATTCTTCATGTGTACCTCTCTCAACAACTTTTCCTTTATCGAGAACTATAATCTCATCACAATCACGTATTGTTGATAATCTATGGGCCACTATTATACAAGTCACACCTCTGTCGGTAATTGATTCTATAACATCATGTTCTGTTTTTGCATCAAGTGCTGATGTTGCTTCGTCCAAGATAATTATAGTTGGGTCCTGGGCTAAAGTTCTTGCTATTTCTATTCTTTGTCGTTGACCTCCTGAGAAATTTTTACCTCCTTCAAGAACCTTATGATTATATCCACCATCTTTTTTCATAATATCCTCATGAATCTGAGCATCTTTAGCTGCCATAATCATAGATGAATCTTCTATGGAGTCATCCCACATTTTTATATTGGCTGCAATCGTGTCTTCAAATAAAATTACATCTTGATCCACTACAGCCACAGAACTTGTAAACACTTCTCTTTTAATTTTCTTTATAGGTTGTCCATCAAATTTTATTTCACCTGACCAAGGAGTGTAAAGACCTGAAATTAATTTAGCAAGTGTTGATTTACCACAACCGGATGCACCTACAAAAGCTACTCTTGAACCTGGTTTTAATTTTAAATTAAAATCTTTAATTAACGGTTCACCCAAAGGTTTATAACCAAAAGAAATGTTATCAATCTCCACTTCTCCTGTTAATTTTGTATATTCTATATTCTCATCAAAATCTGAATCCTTATAATCCACATCAGGTTCATAATTCATAACATCTTCTATACGTTCCATGCTGGTTCTCATTTCTTGTAATTGTTGTCCTATACCTCTAAATGACTCTAGTGGTTCTATGAATTTTCCTAAATATCCTTGAAACATCATTAAAATACCCGGAGTAAACCCATTAGTACCCTGCATTATAAACACAGCACCGATTAATAATATTGCCATATTCGTAAAACCTTGTAATATATCAGGTATTGAACCTATATATTCATTAACTTTTAAAAATCTTACTATTGATGAATTCACTGATGCTTGATAACCGGCCCATTTTTCAAAAAAACCATTCTCAGCACCTGCAGATTTTATAGTTTCAATCATTTCAATACCCGATACTGTAGTTGATGCTAATTTCCCTGCGTCTCTTATTTGTACTCTTGTAATGTTTATTCTTTTTTGAGATATGTAATTTGCTAAAAACATATTTATAATAACCGCAGTCAAACCTAATAAAGTAAGTTGCCAACTAATATTTACAACCATAAAAAAATAGAAAACCAACATTATTACATTTAAAACAATAGGTGCTAAACTTTGAATTAAAGTATCAGCTATGCTTTCATTTGAAGTCTGTCGCATAGAAATATCACCTATTTGTCTTTGTGAAAAAAAATGCATTGGTAACCTTAAAACATGCCACATAAAAATTGAATTTGCAACAATAGATAATTTTCCTTTTATTTTTAACATATACACTATATTAATTGCTTGAACAATTATTTGAAATACTATTAAAATTGCCATTCCTGATATTACCGGAATCAACCAATCGGGGTTTTCACCTGTTAAAATTTTATCCATAAAGACTCTTGTAAAAACAGGATTTATAATTCCGATAAAAGTTACTAATAAACCCGTTAAAATCACGAAAATAAAAGGTACTAAGGTTCCTTTCAATCTCTTTTTAGCAAATTCCATTACACTTTTTTGTTTTCCATCTGCAATAAACTTTTCTGTTTTTTCAAAACAAACTATTACTCCTGTAAACGACCTATCAAATTCATCCATTGAAACCTCTACAGTACCTCTAGCCGGGTCGTTTATGACAGCCTTATCTTTTTTAAAACCGTTTAAAACAACAAAATGATTGAAATTCCAATGTATAATAGCAGGAACAGGAAAAGATTTAACATCATCCAAGCCACACCTATAGGCATCTACTTTTAATCCATAAAAGTTAGCTGCTGCTGCCATATCTCTTAAATTACTTCCATCTCGTGATACCCCACAATCTGCACGAACTTTTTCAAGAGGGACCCATTTACCGTGGTATGCAAGTATCATATCAAGTGCTGCAGCACCGCATTCTAAAGCTTCCATCTGCATAACAACAGGAACTTTTGCAACTTTATATTTTGCCACTGTAAAAATCCCTCCTTTTATTTATATTGATTAAATAAAAACTCTATAGGAGTAATTGATTCTGTTATTATATCAATTTTACATAATTCATTAATTTTAATAAATGATTCATCACCTTTTTCATTATTTGCCCAAACATAATTGTCATCCAATGATTTATTTAAAGTTATCAAAACTCCTACACCATATTCCGCATCTAAAATACTATCTGCAATGTATTCACTTGAATAAGACTGCATAATATCCTCTTGTTTTACAGCTTCTTTTGATATTCTATATACTTTGCCGGTTACAAATGCATTTTGTGATTTTAATTTATCATATATTCGCACTTGCATACCTTCAGATATTTTAGAAGCCTGGTTTGCATCAATATAACATATTACAGAATCAACAATATCTGAATCTTTTCCAGTAAATACTCCGTTTCCTGATATTTCGGTCGTTATATTTCCGCTAATAGCCCATACAGAAAAAGATATTGCGATTATAAACAACGCTATTATAATTAACCATATACTCGTATTTGAAACTTTTATGTAATCATTCAATTGTTCTGGAGATGATATCCTGTCAAGACTTTTTTTTCTAAATATACTGTCTTTCATTTTTTACCCCTTTTCCTTTTCAACAACACATTTATCTTGAAACAAAAATGTTACTATTAAATAAATATTTTATATAATAATATCATTATTTGTATAAAACGTCAATATAAAAGAATGAAATATTTTTATAGAATATTTGAAAACTTTTTTGTAATAATATTACTAAAATTATGTCAAAGATAGGAGAATCTTTATGAATAAAAACATAACAAATATTTTTGGATACGAAATTTTAGACTCCAGGGGAAATCCTACCGTTTGTGCAGAAGTCACACTTGCTGACGGATCTACTGGTATGGCTAGTGTTCCATCAGGAGCTTCTACTGGTATGTTTGAAGCTGTTGAATTAAGGGATTCAAATGATAGTCGTTATTTTGGAAAAGGGGTAAAAACTGCTGTTGAAAACATAAATAATATTATTGCACCTGCTTTAATTAACTTATCAACTTGGAATCAAAGAATAGTTGATAAAACCATGATTGAACTTGATGGTACAAATAATAAACAAAAATTGGGTGCAAATGCTATTTTAGCAGTCTCCATTGCAGTTGCACGTGCTGTGGCAAATTCATTTGATATTCCTCTTTATAGATATATTGGTGGAATAAACGCTTTTAAATTGCCTGTTCCTATGATGAATATTATAAATGGTGGTGTTCATGCTAACAATAATATTGACATTCAAGAAATTATGATTGTCCCTACCGGAGCTAAAACCTTTCATGAAGGATTACGTTGGTGCTCTGAAATTTATCATACTTTAAAGACTATTCTAAAAAACAAAGGATATTCTACGGCTGTAGCAGATGAAGGTGGTTTTGCTCCTAATTTATCCTCAAATGAAGAAGCTATTGAATTAATATTATCTGCAATTCAAAAAGCAAAATACAATACAAATCAAATAAAAATAGCTATTGATGCTGCAAGTAGTGAATGGTGGATAAATGATCATTATGTGTTACCCAAACAACAAAAAACATTTCGTACTGATGAACTTATTGAATACTGGTATAACCTATGCAATAAATTTCCTATAATATCTATAGAAGACGCATTAAGTGAAAGTGACTGGAATGGTTGGTCAACTTTAACTCAAGTTTTAGGTGATAAAATTCAATTAGTTGGCGATGATCTCTTTGTTACTAATACAATTAGGCTAACTCAAGGTATAAAACAAAATGTAGCTAATTCAATACTAATTAAACCAAATCAAATTGGTACTTTAACTGAAACATTACAAACAATTGAAACCGCAAAAAATGCTGGATATTCAACTATTGTATCTCATCGTTCAGGAGAAACAGAAGATAATTTTATAGTAGATATAGCTGTTGCTACAAATTGCGGATTAATTAAGGCCGGAGCTCCATGTAGAAGTGATAGAGTTTCTAAATATAATCGTCTTTTAAGAATTGAAAATGAAATTTATGCCACTTCTTTTAAATTACCTTTAAATAAAAAAACTTTTGTAAAAAGAACCACTCAAGTTCCAATAAAAAACATTACTAATAATTCTCTAAAAAAAGGATTTTTAATAGAAGTATAAATAAATTAATTTTTTATTTATAAGAAAGGTAGCGTCACGCGAAATAGTGTGACACTACCTTTTCAAGTATTTACAGACACATAAAAATAAATATTTTGCATCGAGTGCAGTTTTGCGATTTAGGAAACTGCGCCGATGCATATTACTTTATCTTTCAATATTTATACAATCGCAGCGAAGCAAAAAGTTACACAAAAAACTTGATATAGATTTTTTAAATATTTATCATTAACCTTAAACAAAAGGTCTACATGCTCAAAAGCATCCTAATCCTACTCACTTTTATTCATAAAGTTGTGTATATTATATATCATTTTCATATGGTTTAATTTACAGTCATAGATAATTTGTATCCACAATCTAATTGGCATCTGTTAATTGTAGTAATATAAACAAAAGGTTATCATAAAAAATTTAATGAAACCCTTTTAACTCCGATTCTCCCTTGTCCACCTTGAACTAACAATATTTTCGGTTAAAGCCATTGTCATGCAACGAGTTCAGGCTCACAATTTTCTGTATTTTTTTATTTTGACATATAACACGTTATCGGAAATATTGTCGCGCTGTTCGCTTGAAACGCTTCTCATCGCTCTGTATTTCTTCCTATTCGTCAAAGAGCCTTCATCGCCCACCGGCGCGGCACGTTATAAATCAGTTAACACCCGCTTTAGTGCGGCTGTAAAATTCTCTGGTCCTGTAAAAGCATAAAAAAATAACAGCAAACCAAAAAGCTTGCTGCTATTCTTGGCTCCCCCTGTTGGACTCGAACCAACGACCCTGCGGTTAACAGCCGCATGCTCTACCGACTGAGCTAAGGAGGATTATATATTTTTTTAAATTTTTGCTTTTTCTTTTTGTTTATTTCCACCAAGCTCAATCTTTTGTTTTCCGGTATGTTACTGCACCGTACGCTCTACCGACTGAGCTAAAGAGGATTATTTACTTTGTAGAATTAAACTTTACTTATTATTATTCTAATATAGAACAATAATATTCTTTTTCCGTAAAATTTTTTCATTTGCCTTGTCAAAATGTTTCACGTGAAACATTTTGCACTTTTCCTATAAAACAAAAGCAAAAAGTTGGCATCTTC